>ONPD01000018.1 GCA_900319625.1 uncultured Treponema sp.
GATTGATTTTGTTGCCCGGGAATTTCAAAAAGATTTTACTACCCTTCAGGTTGGAACAGGAGACAGCCCGCTTACAATTCCCTTTTACGAAAAATGCGGCTTTAAGCGTCATCATGTTGAAAAAGAATTCTTTACAAAGAATTACAATCATCCCATTTTTGAGGCGGGCGTTCAGCTTGTGGATATGATATACTTACAGAAAAATTTACGAGCAGAGTAAATGGAGTATAGTATGGAAGAAATAATCAGGCAGATAAAAAATCAGCAGGAACTCAATTTCATAAATCCCTGCGATTATGTTTATGAAGGCGAAAAGCTTTTTGGCAGTGAATCATAAAAAACGAAAAAAAAAGAGAAAGGAAGGTGGAAAATGAGTATATCAATCAGACTTGTAACAATTGAAGACTATGACCAGATCTTTGCCCTATGGAACAGCACGGAACAGTCAAAAAGAGCCTTGAATCCTGTTGATGACAGCAGGGAAGGAATTGAGCGTTATTTGAAGCGAAATCCTACAACTTGTTTTCTTGCTCTTTCAAAGGACGGTTCTGGAGACGCGCCTGAAGTTGTCGGCGTAATTTTGACTGGTCATGACGGCAGGCGGGGCATAATTCACCACATGTGTGTTCATCCATCTTTCCGCAGACAGGGAATTGCCCGAATGCTCGTTCAAAAAGCCGAGGAAGCACTGAAAAAAGAAGGAATCAATAAGATTTTTGGACTTGTATTTAAGGATAATGACGCAGCCAACGCTTTCTGGGAAAATCAGGGTTACACTTTGCGTACAAACCTGAATTACCGCAACAAAAGCTTAAATAATGATATTCAACAAGGAGAATAGAACATGGAATTTATTGCAGCAGGTGAAATCAAAGAATTGTCAAATCCGGGCGTAGTTTCACGCCAGCTTTTGAACCCGGAAAATTCAACAAGCAAACGCGTGACGATTACAGAAGTTCACCTTGTTCCAGGAGCAAGCCAGCCCCGCCACACTCACGATGCGTCGGAGCAAATATGGTACGCCATCAAAGGCAGCGGAAAACTTCTTCTGGCAGATGATAAAGAAAAGGAATTCAAGGCGGGAGACGTGGTGCGCTTCGCCGACAAAGACGTTCACGGACTTTTAAATGACGGCGACGGAGAATTCATTTACGTTTCCGTAACCGCTCCCCCGATCAACTTTGGCTACGCTTACAAGGAGAAAAAGTAATGGAAATCAAAAAAACAACCCCAAACGACATTGAAAACTTGATGGAAATCCGGCTCGAAATGCTCAGAGTTGTGAACAACCTGAACGACGGCGAGATCTTTAGCGACAAGCTGATTGAATGCAGCCGCGAATATTTCTTGCACGGCGACCAGACGACGGTTTTTGCGATGGAGGGCGATAAAATTGCAGGCTGCGCAACGCTCAGCTACATCACAATAATGCCGACTTTTGACCACCCCACAGGAAAACGCGCCCACCTTATGAACGTTTACACAAGAGAAGCCTTCCGCAGACGTGGCGTTGGAAGGCAGATGGTTCAGTTTTTGATTGATGAGGCAAAAAGCCGCGGCGTAACGGAAATCAGCCTGGACGCAACTCAAATGGGCCATCCGCTTTACAAGAGCCTGGGCTTCAATGACAATAGCGAAGGAATGAATCTTTCTATTTGAGATTTTTATACGAGCCATTCTCGTATGGTCACTCTGGCATCTTTTCCGCATCGAAGACATTGTTGTGCATACATTGATTTTGAAAGACTCTCAGGTTCTTTTTGAGAACAGCTGGCAGGCTCAAACAAACAGCCCGATTATCACAACCGGAAATGAGCTTGATGGTGAGGCGATGATTGAGTTTTCAAAAAAGCTTAACGTCAAAGCTCTTTATGAATATTGCAAGACCGTGATGGATTCCACAAACGAGCTTTTGAAGCGCCTGCAATTTTCAGACTTAAAGCGAAAGTTTTCCACGGAGGACAAAGAACGCCTTATCACAAGCAAATGCGTCAGCTCTGAAGAATCATCTTTCTGGCTGATTGACTTCTGGTGCGGCAAAAATTTAAAAGGATTAATTCAAATGCCTTTTTCCCGCCACTGGATTATGCACGTGGAGGCAATGCGACGAATTAAAAACAAACTCTGCCAGCAGGCAAAAAAAGGCGTAGACCAAATCGCCTATTAAAGAATTTCCAGAAAATTCAGGAAGTTCTGGGGTATGAAATTGAAGAATGCTTGAAAATTCTGGAAGAAAACAGGTAGCAAAGATAATTAAAAAAAGCTTGGTCTTACGGTAAAAATCAAAATACTTCCGCCGGAAGCCGATCGAACGGCTCTGTAAAATGCTATCGTCTCCTCAGAAGAACAGGCAGATATATACAAGGCCTCCGCGCCGGCTTTTCTTGCCTCCGCCTTTCTTATTTTCCAACTTGGATTCTCCATTCCCTTCTTTTTCCCTAGATACAATAGCATTATAAAACTATTATGTAAGTATGAATATCGCCCATTACCACCTGCCAGGCCTTTTTGAATTTTACGAACTCTACAAAATCTTCCTGCCCTTGTATCGGGAACACCGCGACTGGTTTTATGACTGGTGTGACATTGCTTCTCTTTATGGAGCGCCCTCTGATTGTCTCTGGGGCGGAGGCAGGGCGGCCTTTTCTGATGCAGATGTTGATGATGTTCTTGAACTTGCCAATGAATTCGGCATATCTGCCAGACTGACTTTCAGCAATTCCTTATTGCGGGAAGAGCATCTTTCTGACAGAAGATGTAATGAACTTTGCAAGAAGTTTTCGAATACAAGCGTAAAAAGCGGAGTTATTGTTCATTCAGATTTACTTGCAGATTATCTCAAATCAAAATATCCCGAGCTTTATCTTGTTTCATCTACCACAAAAGTGCTTACTAATTTTGATGATTTTCAGGCAGAATTGAGCCGGCCGGACTTTGATTACGTTGTTCCGGACTTCAGACTGAACAAAGCTTTTGACAAATTGGCTGCCCTTCCCCAGGTACAAAAAGATAAGGTTGAATTTCTCTGCAACGAATGCTGTGACTTTGATTGTAAAAAGCGCAAACTTTGCTACGAAAATGTAAGCCGGAAAAATCTTGGCCAGGAAGTTGCCGACCATAAGTGTTCCTCCCCAGATGCTGCAGGCGGCTACCGCTTTTCCCTTGCAATGAAAAATCCAGCCTTCATCGGTTTGCAGGATATTAAAAATACTTACTTACCCATAGGCTTCACGAACTTCAAGCTTGAAGGCCGGGGCCTCGGCTCTGCCATTGTACTCGAATTCCTACTATATTATATGACAAAGCCGGAAAGCCAGCTTCAGGTACGGGAGGCTGTCTACCTGGATCCTATGCTGGATTTGTTTTAATCAGAAAGTCTGTTCGACAAGGGAACAGGTTTCTGTATCAAGTTCCAGTTCCCCTACCCTTATTTTCTGTCCGCATGCCGGGTCTTCTCCCACACTTCCGCCTTCCAGCCCCTTAGTGTCATTCTTAAAGCGCCTGCTGTCAACAATAGAGGAAATGATTTAAGATTTCAGAAAGGATTTTTAAGGGTAGGGAAAGCCTTTTCTGCAAAATTTTATTGGAAATCGCCATTTTTCATTATAGAATTAATTTATGAAATTCTTTTTAGTAATCACATTTCTCTTTTTTGCAGGAAGCATTATTGGCTGGGGAATTGAACTTGTTTTCCGCCGTTTTTTTTCAAAAAATAATCCGGAACGCAAATGGATAAATCCAGGCTTTTTAACAGGTCCTTACCTGCCTCTTTACGGCTTTTCCCTGGTAATTCTTTTTCTGCTTACTTTTATTGATGTAAGCTTTATAGAAAATCCATACCTGCAGAAGGCTGTGCTCTTTTGTCTCATGGCACTCTGCATCACCCTTTTTGAATATATTGCCGGAATGATTTTTATTGTCGGCATGAAAATCCGCCTCTGGGACTACTCTAAAAACTGGGGCAACATCAAAGGAATAATCTGCCCCCAGTTCACCTTTTACTGGTGGCTCTTGAGTGCCACCTACTACTTTTTCATCCACCCGCAGATTCTTGAATGGCTCTACTGGTTCGTAAACCACATTGAATTCAGCTTTGTCGTAGGATTTTTCTACGGGGTTTTCACAATCGACGTCTGTTATTCCCTCCGCATTATGACAAGAATCCGCCGCTTCGCCCGCGAAAACGAAATTATCATCCACCTGACAGAACTTCAGCAGCAGATCCGCCAGAAAAACGATGAAAACAAAGAAAAGCTCCACTTCTGGCTCACTATGAAGAGCGAACAGCTGCCCCTTGTCGACCACTTAAAACAGGCGCTTGAGAGGATCGGGAAGAAATAGTAAACTCACTAATAATATTATTTAGAAAGAATAGGCCGCGCAATGTGAACATTAAAAAATTCTATTAGCGGTCCCATAAAGAATGCGGTTATGATTGTTCCAGCTCCGGCAATGGTCAAAATCGAGCGGAATCAAAACATCAAGTCCTGCCATAAGAGACTGAAAAGGATCAACTCCTAAAGCAGCAATTTTAAAAACTCCCACGCTGATTGCGCAGATGATTACTCTAAATATGAAAATTTTATATCCTCTTTTTCATTTATATGATATAATTTTTATTGACGCGTGTTGATTTATAATCAATCAGGAGTTACTTTTAATGAAAAGAAAATCATTTCCGGGTATTTTTACACCTTTTGCTTTTTTCGCTGCAATCTGCTGCAGTTTTCTTTTAACAGGCTGTAAAGAGGATAAAAAAATGAATTACTTTTATGGATTTGATGCCAGTGCCGAAAGCGACAGCTGGAATAAGGGACGATATAAAAACGAAAACGGCGAAAAAAAGGACATTTTTGAAATCCTAAAAGATCACGGGGTAAATTATATCCGCCTTAGAGTATGGAATGACCCTAAAAATGTAAACAATCCGGAAGAACCGGGGCTTTCTAATATGGAAACCCTTGTAAAGCAGGCAAAACGCGTAAAAGCCCTGGGCCTGGGTTTTCTACTTGATTTTCACTACAGCGATTACTGGGCAGATCCGGGAAAACAGGCAATACCTCAGGCCTGGCTTTCGTGTACGACCTCTGACCAGGTGGCTAAAAAACTTTCAGAATGGACTTCTCAAGTACTTTCTGCCCTGCATGATGCAGAAGCCTCTCCAGATATGATTCAAATTGGAAACGAAATAAATTCCGGCATACTTACAGGCCATTATGAAAGTGGAAAATTAAAACCTCTTTCTTCTGTAGTATCCGGAAGTTCTTCACGCTCACCAGAAAATTATATAAAATATTTACAAAGCGGAATAGATGCTGCAAGAAAAAGCTGTCCGCAGGCAAAAATAATGCTTCACCTTGCAGAGGGTGGCGGAAAAATCAACTGGCTTCTGGATATGTATAAAGATGCCGGTCTTGATTATGACATCATAGGGCTTTCTTACTATCCTTTTGAAAAAAGTCACGGCGGCATTGATAATCTTGCAGAAAATATAAAAATTTTTAGAAAAACATACGGCAAAGAAGTTGTGATTGCAGAAACTGCCCACCCTTTTATGACTGATAATCCAAAATCTGCAGACCTCGTAAACGCAACTGCAAACCTTACCCATAAAAACGGCAAATTTTACGAAGGAATTGAAGTAAAAAATGGCCTTGTTACTGCTTCGGTAAAAAATCAGGCGGCAGTAATAAAGGCTGTAAGTGACACAGCAAAGGCCAGTGGCGCAAGAGGATTTTTTACCTGGGGCGGTGAGTACCTGGGAAGCTGGAAATACGGAATGTTTTCCGATGCCGGCCTCCCCCTCGCCAGCCTGAATGTTTTTAAGGATTGATTACCTTCTACCTTCACTGCAGCTCCCGTCAGCTCCAGCGTATTCTGAATACCTTTGAAGAAGAAGGCATAATCACGAAAATTGGAAAGGGCGAATATAAAATGCTATAAAAGCAGGAACTTATTAATCATATTCCAGTCAGAACATCTTTTATAGTTCTGATTTGGAAAGTCACATTCCTGATTCCATGGACGGTCGAAAACCATCACTTTCAAATCTGGCAGGTGGTCGAAAAATTTGAAGGCGGCAGGAGAATCTTCAACCGCGAAGTCAAAATGCATCTTGTAGTAATCTTCAAGCTCAAGATTAAAGCTGCTGCCTTTTATGAAATTGTCGCGGCCGTATTTATTAAGGCAGTACAAATCAACTCGCTCAAGTCCGTGACGATTAAGCCATTCGCGCGAGGCGTCAAAAGCACTGAAGGGACGGCCTGTGATTATCTTTACGTTATGTCCTTTATCAATCCATCTGTTGATTGTTTGAATTGCGCCGGGTGTTTCTTCATAAGATAGAAGAACCTCCGGCCTGTGTCCCTTAATCATCATCTGGTCATACTGTTCATCCGTCAAAGAAAAAGATTTCTGAAGATTAAAATAGTGAATCTGTTCATATGGAATATCCAGTCCGAACATTTCTTTTGCGAGTCCAGAAAAATAACGGGCTGTCTCACAGAGACAGTCATCAAAATCAACGTAGATGTTCATTAGTTACCTTCTTTATCAGATTGTTCTTCCATAAACGCTCTATAGTTTGAGTCATCATAAGGAGGGCAATAAACCGCAAATTCGATAGTCTTGAATGAATGGGCATATTTTTTTGCAAGGTTAAGCATTGCTTTTGCTACTACTTTCGGATCATTCATAAAAGCACCGCAGCCAAATGCCCCAAGGACAAGCACATCAACATTTTGGGCGGCCGCTGCATCAAAAATACGAGAATCACGCTTTTCGTGCAGAGAATAAAGCTCTTCATTATTCAAAATGAGCCGTTGATTGCCATCACCTGAATTGTAACGATTGCTCGGATTCTCACGAAGATTTGGAGCAGCACAGGTAATGACATCTACATCATACCATTCATTTTCGGGAAGTAATTTAGGAGAAGTTGTATCGCTTTTAAAGACCGTGATATTTTTTGTGTAAAGAATATCATCATTATGTAAGGGAGTTCGAGCCTTTCTGTGTGGATTGTAGAATCTTTTCCAGTTTTCGTCCGTGTCCAGCGTAAAATAAAGTGTTGAGATTCGGCAAAGACATTCTTCCTGCGCCCCTGCTCCATTCACTACACCACCACCAGGATTTGTACTTGAAGCAAAATTCAAAACAGCAACTTTTTCTCCAATCTTCGCATAGTCCTGAGCCGCTTCAAAAGTACGTTTCTTTGAGATTATGATTTCAGCTTCTTTTTCAAATCGCTTAGTTTTGCTCGAATCCAAAAGACTTTCTTTTTCTCCAATAAGTATCTGAGTATTTCGGGAAGCCTTTATGCTTTCAATCAACCGTGAAGATTTTTCACAAACGGAAACGGTATCTTCAAAAACCGCAATGTTTTCAAATCTGCCCATTTTTATCCCTCATAATCATATTTTTTAATAGCTTTATTATAAAGTCAAGCTTATATGATTGCATTAAAGTAATGCTTTAATGACTTTTACATCCAAAGTGCTATCATATAAACAAGGTACTGGGAAATAGTTATGATTGACAAGAAAGATTTAGATTTTGACGTAAATTATGTTACAGATGATTTCAATAGCGGTTTTTCTGAAAAACGTTGTTAGAGCTCGCCGATTTCAGCCACACCTAAGTCCAGCGGAAATCGCCAAAAATAAGTTCAATTAAAAAAGCCATTATCAAATCAAATAAAACTCTC
>ONPD01000015.1 GCA_900319625.1 uncultured Treponema sp.
CACCCAAGTTTGTTCAGAAAAAACTGTCTACTTCTGTAAATGAAAACGAAGGATTTTGTTCAGATTTGTCTACTTATAGCAAAGAAGATGAAAACAAAGTTTTTGATTTGTCCACTCTTGTAAATGAAGCATTAAAAAAATAATTATTTTTGTCTACTTTTATTGACTGGTACAAAAGTTATTTTTAGGCCTATTGAAAACGGGGCAAACATCGTCTAAAATGCATTAGAAAACGGGGCAATTTTAACCTTTTTAACTATAGAAAAGGGGGCAAAATTATAATGTTAAGACGAAAAACAGAATCAAAAATCAATGAATGGATAAAATCTGGAAAGAATGCCTTACTTTTGACAGGAGCCAGACAGACAGGAAAGACTTATTTAATCAGGGAACTCTTAAAAGAAAACAAATGTGATTTTGTTGAATTTAATCTTATCAGACAGCCTTCTCTAGTTTCTCTTCTTGAAAGTGCGGCAACAAATGACATGGAAAAATTTCTCTCACGCTTAACGGTTGCAACTGCCAAAGAATTGAAAAAGAAAAAAACGATAATTTTTATAGATGAATGTCAGGTTTACAAAGATATTCTTACCGCAATAAAATTCCTTGTGGATAACGGTTCTTTTAGATTTATTCTCAGTGGTTCTCTTCTTGGTGTTGAACTAACTGATTTAAAATCAGCTCCTGTTGGTTATCTTTCTGTTATAGAAATGTTTCCAATGGATTTTTGCGAATTTATCACCGCACTTGGAATTAAAAAAGAAACCCTTGAACTGGTTGGCAACTGTTTCACAGAAAGAATATCTGTTGATGATTTTATTCATGAAAAGCTGATTGATGCATTTTTTACTTATCTGGTTGTTGGCGGAATGCCTCAGGCAGTGCAATCATATGTTGATGAAAATGATTTTAGAAAGGTCAGTGAAATTCATAAAGATATAATCGCCTTATATAAGCAGGATTTTACACATTATGAGGAAAAATCGAAGCTCCGTCTTATAAATATTTATGATTTAATTCCGTCTGAATTAAATATGAAGAATAAGCGCTACATCTTTACGGATCTTGATAAGAATCTTAAATTTGACCGTTATGAAAACAGTTTTAACTGGTTAATGGATGCAGGAGTCGCACTTCCGGTTTTTAACACGACAGAGCCTGTTATACCACTAAAAATCAACAAGCAGAGTAATCTTTTTAAGCTTTTTATGTCCGATGCAGGTCTTTTAACTACTTCATATGGACGGGCTGCTCAGATAAAGATTCTTGAACGTGCCAAAGAAATAAACTTCGGAGCAATTTTTGAAAATGTTGTTGCTCAGGAACTTACTGCTAACGGATATGAACTGTATTATTTTGCAAGCAAAACACAGGGAGAACTTGATTTTCTGATTGAACACGAAGGGAAATGTCTGCCGATTGAAGTAAAAAGTGGTAAGGATTTTACAAAACATTCCGCGCTGAACAACGTTCTTTCCAACAAAGATTATGGAATTGAAGAAGCAGTGGTTTTTACATCGTATAATGTAAAAAAAGAAGAAAAGATTTCTTATCTTCCAATTTATATGACAATGTTTCTGAATGAAAATAACCTTAAATTGCCACAAAAGGCACGAATTGATTTATCGGATTTGTAAGCTGTAGTCGCAACGCACCAGGTCAAGCCCTGCTAATGCTTAAGGCTTTGACCTGGATATTTTTTTTATCTGTTTCTAAATACTATTCCATTATGCTTAAGGAAGTTATACAAGGTCTGTGTACTGACATTCAGTTTTATACTGATATATTTTTTGGAGTAGCCTTTTTGCAGTAATTCAATTATTTCATCTTTATGATCTGAGAGTTTGTAATGTGTATTTTTACTTCCTTTGGGGCGGCCTAATTTTATTCCTTCGGCTTTCTTACGCTTTAAAGCTTCTTTTGTGCGGTCTGAAATTAAGGTTCTCTCTATTTCTGCTGAAATGCTGAAGGCAAAGGCCAGAACCTTGCTTGTTAAATCAGTTCCAAGTTTATAATCTTCCTTTACGGTATAAACCTGAACTTCCTGTGTCATAAGACGATTCAAAATTGACATAATCATGAACATACTTCGGCCAAGCCGGGAAATCTCTGAACAGATAATTAAGTCGCCTTTCTGAACTTTTTCCAAAAGTCTTCCAAGGTTGCGTCTGGAAGGGAGTACTGTCCCGCTGATAGTTTCGCTTATCCATTTGTCAATTTTCAGTCGGTTTCGCTTTGCATACTGAATAATTTCAAATTTTTGATTTTGAACTGTCTGTTTGTCTGTGCTGACTCTGATATATCCATAAATCATAGGCACACCTCCGGTATATATATCGGAGGCATTTTGTAAAGAAAGGGGAATGGAATTATGGTAACTTTTCATAAATACGCTTTGGTTACAGCTGCAAATCTTGGGAGCGAAAGTTCAACGTAACCATGGGCAGTGGACTGAATAAGACCTCTGTTTAAAAGACGTTCACGATATTTTGAAAAGGTTGAGCTTGTCATTTTAAGTCTTTCACAAACTTCACTTACTTTTGATTTATTATCTCCGATGGCAATGATTACATTTTTGTCCTGCTCAGAAAGCCCAGTCCATATCTTTTTATAAACAAAATCATCAAGCATATCATCAAATTTATAAAGAATTTTTTCCAGAGGTAATTTATTATGATGCTCAAAATATACAAGTCCAAAAGCCTGAAATGCAAATGCATATCCTTTTGTGATTTTTGCAAGGGCTCTGCCCGTATCCTCATCCGTTTCAAAAATATGCTGATATTCTTTTGAAATCTGTAAAAGACTCAAGGGTTCCAGATTAATTTTGGGAGTTCTGAGTAAAAATGTAAGGGCGGGATCATTTTGAATTGCATAAATATTTTCGTATAAACCTGTCATCAAAAGAAAAACAGGATATTCTTTTCGGAGAAATATCTGAAACTCACTGGCAAAGTGACGCATATTTTCACCATTCATAACTTCATCAATGGTTATAAGTATCTTTTTATTTTTCTTTTTGATGGCATTTAATATTTCTTCAATTATACTTACGCTGTCACGACGTGCGTTTTCTCCATTTACCCCAACTCCAAAGCCTGCAATTGAAATATTAAACCCCTTCTTTATGATATCAGAGTACTTTTTACATGCATCTACCAGTCTCATTGCAAAATCTTCCAGTAAATCTTGCGTTGAGTTCAAATCTAGCACAATCCAGTCTTTATTTCTGGCGAGCTTTTTAGAAATTGAAGTCATAAGTACTGTTTTACCAGAGCCTCGGATGCCTTCTATAAGATATGCGTGGCTTATTGGATTTTTTGATTCAAAAGTTCCCGTAATCTGTTCCAGAAGCTCATATCTGGTAATACATTCATTTGGTTCCATTCCAAAAGTCAAAGTAAATGGATTTTCTTTGTTCATTGTGTGCTCCCATTTAAAATATTCATAATTCTTCATAATTTATATAAGTTTCATAAATCTTCATAATTTTAGAAAACTTTCATAATTCTTCATAAATCTTCATAATTAATATAACATGCTTTTTAGATAGTTTACAAGATAATTTTATTTTCTAAATAGGAGAGTTAAAGTAAAAAAAAGCGGGCTTCCGGGGAAGTCCGCTTTTTGCTTTTAAGCTAGGTTTCTAAGTCCAGAAGGTGGAATTAGAAGCTTACAGTCATTGTGAATGGAACTGAGAATGTGAAATCATCCCAACCGTCAGCATAGTTGATGCTCATAGAACGTTTTCCGAACATAGCACCGAATGCAAACTGAGCGTTAGAGAGGTTCTGTTCCAATCCGAGGTAAGCACCGAATCTTGGATCTTCATATTTAAGATCTTCACCATCCTGATTCTGTTTAGACCAAGAAGCAAAACGAACGTCTGTTACAAGTTTCCATGCATCAGTAAATGCATAATCAATACCTACACCAGCTTTAACACCAAATGCTCCGAGTTCGTAGTCAAGATCAGAATTGATTTTCTTAGCAAGGATAGCAGCAGTAACATTTGCATGAAGTGCCAATGCATCAAGATTGTAATCAGCACCAACACCAAACTGAATGTTAGAGTCTTTCTTTGTAAGTACAGTAGGGATTGTTGCACCAATCTTCAATGTAAGGTTTTCAATAGCTGTGATATCAGCAGCAAGAGAGATTTTTGCAGCTGGTTTTGTATCTGTATCTTTTGCTTTGTATGTTGTAGCCTGCTGACCATTGATAATTGCACGGATGAAACCGAATGAAGCATTGTAACCAATCATTGTAGAAGAAGATTCCCATAATACATCGTATGCATGGTTGTCTTGACCCTTTGATTCATCTTTGTTAAAGTTTGCTTCATAGTCAATTACAAGACCTTCAACTGGCTGCAATGTAACTTCTGCACCAAGACCATTCTGGCGAACTACACCAGCAAGTCCTTCACCAACTGACAAATCATTAGAGAAACGCCAGTAGTTCCATGTACCGAAGCAGTGATCAAGACGACCCCAGTTGTTATCCATCTTACCAAATTTAATTGTGAGCATTTCAACTGGTTTTACCCATGTGTATGCATTATCACCCATAGCAATTTCTTTACCTGGATTTCCATGGAAATCAAATACCATACCGGCGTTTTCTGAAGAAGCAGAGAATGAAAGTCCTGTACGAACTCCACCTACATCTGTCAGACCCCAGCTTGGACCTTCAGCAGAGATTAATGTATCTCCATTGTAAGCAACTGGAGCAAATACAGCTCTGTTCCAAGATCCAATATTGATTTCAGCGAATGCAGATGTTGCGAGTGCAGCAGCTGCAATAATTCCAACGATTTTTTTCATTTGAAAAAATCCTCCGTTTAAATTGGATGGTGGTAGACAGAATGTCTTTGAAAAATATCCGTCGGATGTTGAGATTTTTTAGTAGTATCTTGAGAATTTTTGTCCCGGGGGAGTGGAATATATCTTGCTTGAAACCATTGCATTTTACCATTAAAATAGTAAGGTATGGCAAATAATGAAATTATCCCATTGCGCATGGGTATCGACGTTGGTTCTACTACGGTAAAAGTAGCAATTCTTGACCACGATGATAAACTCATCTACGGCGACTATCAGCGTCATCGTGCAGATATCCGAAGCACGATTATTAAGGTTGTAAATCAGGCATTAGACGATATAGAAAAGAAATTTGAGGCTGGCGAAAATCAGACTTTGACTGTTAAGGTTACTGGTTCGGGTGGTCTTTCTGTTTCGCACTGGCTGAACATTCCTTTTATTCAGGAAGTTATTGCGGCTACTACGGCTGTTAAGAAAATTATTCCTCAGACTGATGTTGTAATTGAGCTTGGCGGTGAAGACGCTAAGATTACATATTTTAAAGGCGGCGTTGAGCAGAGAATGAACGGTACCTGTGCGGGTGGTACGGGTGCTTTTATCGATCAGATGGCGGCTCTGCTGGAAACTGACGCTAACGGTTTGAACGAGCTTTCTAAAAACGCTAAGCAGATTTATCCGATTGCGGCCCGCTGTGGTGTATTTGCTAAAACTGATATTCAGCCTTTGATTAATGAGGGCGCCCGCAAGGAAGATATTGCGGCTTCTATTTATCAGGCGGTTGTAAATCAGACTATTTCGGGGCTGGCCTGCGGTAAGCCTATTCGCGGTCACGTTGCATTTTTGGGTGGTCCTCTTCACTTTATGGACCAGCTGCGCTACCGCTTTATTGAAACCCTTAAGCTTAAAGAAGATGAAATTATTGTGCCGGAGGATTCGCAGCTTTTTGTTGCGTCTGGTTCGGCTTTCAGTGCTGAGCGCAAGTTTACAGGTGATTCTGCTGAAAACTTCCACTTTCCGACAATTAAAGAGTTCCGCGAGAGTCTGAAAAATCTTGTTGGGGCTGAACTGAGCGAGGTTCAGCGTCTGCCTCCTCTTTTTAAAAATCAGGCTGAGCTTGACGAGTTTAAGGCCCGCCATGCCCAGGAAAAGGCTAAGCGCGGGGATTTGAAATCTGTGAAGGAACCGGTTTTCCTTGGTCTTGATGCGGGTTCTACAACTACCAAGGCTGTTTTGATTGACCAGGAAGGTGCAATTCTCTGGGATTTTTATGCCCACAATCAGGGAAATCCTGTTGAACTTGCCGTTAAAGTTTTGAAAGAGCTTTATGCCCAGCTGCCATCTGATGCTTATATTGGACGTGCGGTTTCTACGGGTTATGGTGAAGTGCTTTTCCAGTCGGCCTTTAATGTTGATGCCGGAGAAGTTGAAACTATTACTCACTTCCGTGCGGCTGACTTCTTTGTTCCCGGGGTTGAGTTCCTTCTGGATATCGGCGGTCAGGATATGAAGTGCCTCCGTATGAAGGACGGGGCGATTACTTCAATTCAGCTGAACGAGGCCTGTTCTTCGGGCTGCGGTTCCTTCCTTGATAACTTTGCCCGCACAATGGGTATGGATGTAAAGGACTTCAGTAAGATTGCCCTTATGGCAGAAAAGCCTGTCGATTTGGGAAGCCGCTGTACTGTATTTATGAACAGCCGCGTAAAGCAGGCTCAGAAGGAAGGTTCTTCTGTTGCTGATATTTCGGCAGGTCTTTCTTATTCTGTAATCAAAAATGCCCTCTTTAAGGTAATTAAACTCCGCAAGGCAAGTGATATTGGAACTAAGGTTGTAGTTCAGGGCGGTACTTTCAATAATGATGCCGTTCTGCGTGCCTTTGAAAATATTTCGGGTGTAAATGTATTCCGTCCTGATGTCGCAGGTTTGATGGGTGCCTACGGTTCGGCTTTGATTGCCTACGACCAGTGGCGCGATTTGACTGCCCCTCAGCCTGGCGAGCCGGAAGATACTGTTCACGAGGTTCATTCTAACATTGCAACTTTGGCTGACCTTGAAAGCTTCCACGTTGACCTGGAGCTCCGCCGCTGCGGAAAATGTCAGAACAACTGTCTTCTTACTATTAATACATTTAAAACTGAATCTGCAACCCGTACCTTTATTACCGGTAACCGCTGTGAAAAGGGTGCCGAAATTGAAGGCGTTCAGGTTCTTGCCGCAAGTGATAAAAATAAATCGCTTGATGATGATGCAGGTCCGCTTCCAAATCTTTTTGACTGGAAATATAAGCGTCTTTTCAGCTATGTGCCTCGTAAGGCAGAAGATGCACCGATGGGCGATGTTGGTATTCCGCGCGTCCTCAATATGTATGAAAATTATCCCCTCTGGTTTACCTTCTTTAATGAACTTGGCTTCCGTGTAAGACTTAGCCAGCGTTCAAGCCGCAAGGTTTACGAAAAAGGAATTGAAACTATCCCTTCTGAATCTGTATGTTACCCTGGAAAAATCAGCCACGGTCATGTGGAAAGCCTTTTGCAGCAGGGGGTAAAATTTATTTTCTATCCTTGTGCGCCTTATGAGCTTAAGGAAGATTCCGGGGCAGGAAACCACTATAACTGTCCGATTGTAACAAGCTATCCTGAAGTTTTGCGCAACAACGTAGACGCACTGCGTCAGGACGATTCTATTTTGTACATGGATCCGTTCCTTCCGATTTACGACAAGCCTCGTCTGCAGGAGCGTCTCTGTGAAGAAATGCTTCCAAAGTTCCCGAAACTTACCCGTGAAGCAATTTATGATGCCGTAGAAAAGGCCTGGGCAGAGCAGGAAAAATTCCGCGCTGACGTACGCAAGGCTGGTGAAGATGCTCTTGAAGAAATCATCACAAAGGGCGGAAGCGGTATTGTACTTTCCGGCCGTCCTTATCATCTTGACCCGGAAATCAACCACGGAATTCCTGAACTGATTAACGGTCTTGGTCTTGCAGTCCTTACAGAAGACTCTGTTGCTCACCTTGGAAAAATTGAACGACCATTGCGCATTATTGACCAGTGGGTTTACCATAACAGACTTTACCGAGCCGCTCAGTTTGTAAGCGAGATGGCAAATCTTGAGCTTGTTCAGCTTACCTCATTCGGCTGCGGTCTTGATGCCGTAACTGCCGATCAGGTTGATGAAATTTTGCGCGCTAAAAACCGCATGTACACTCTTATCAAAATTGATGAGGGAAGTAACCTGGGGGCGGTTCGAATCCGAATCCGTTCTTTGATTGCGGCTGTAAAGGCCCGCAGAAGAAACCGCCGTCACCTTGAAGAAAAAACTTCGGCCTATAACCGCGTTGTATTCACAAAAGAAATGAAGTACACTCACACGATTATCGGCCCTCAGATGTCGCCAATCCACTTCCGCATTTTGCAGAAGGCCTTCCGCAGCGGCGGCTACAATTTTGTGGTACTGGACGCTGTAGATCCTAAGGCAATTGATGCAGGACTCCGCTATGTAAATAACGACGCCTGCTATCCGTCGCTTCTTGTTGCCGGTCAGATGATTTCTGCCCTTGAAAGCGGAAAATATGACATTGATAAGGTTGCCCTGATTATTACTCAGACTGGTGGTGGTTGCCGCGCAACAAACTACATTGGATTTATCCGCCGTGCCTTGAATGACGCGGGATGGGGACAGGTTCCTGTTCTTTCTTTGAGTGCCCAGGGCTTTGAAAAGAATCCGGGTTTTAAGCTTACACCGCGCCTTGTTGATAACCTTATCAAGGCTCTTGTTGTAGGTGATGTTCTTATGCGCGTTCTCTACCGTGTTCGTCCTTACGAGGAAGTTCCGGGCAGCGCAAACCAGATGTACGAAAAATGGAATGCCAAGGCAGAAGCAATGTTTGAAAAGCATGTTTCTTTTGCCCGCTTCAACCGCCTTGTTCGCAATATCATTAAGGATTTTGATAACCTTCCGCTTAAGCCAATTAAAAAGCCTCGCGTTGGTGTTGTCGGAGAAATCCTTGTTAAATTTCATCCGACTGCAAACAATCAGATTGTTGATACAATCGAAAAAGAGGGTGCAGAGTGTGTTATGCCTGATTTGCTGGACTTCTTCTTCTACACCTTTGCAACCGGTATTTTCCGCCATCAGCAGCTGGCCTTCCCTAAGAAAACTGAGCGCAATGCCCGTCTTCTTGTATGGGGACTGGATCTTTACCGCCGCAAGATGAAGAAATATCTGAATAAGAGCCGCCGTTTTGAAGCGCCTAACTCAATCTACCAGATGATGAAGGGCGTTGACGACATCGTTCAGATTGGAAATATCACCGGTGAAGGCTGGTTCTTAACTGCCGAAATGGTTGAGCTTATCAACGAGGGAGCTCCAAGCATTGCCTGCGTTCAGCCTTTTGCCTGTCTGCCTAACCACGTAACTGGAAAGGGTATGATAAAAGAGCTTCGCCGCCGCTTCCCGGATGCGAATATTTCTGCAATCGACTACGACCCGGGCAGCTCGGAAGTAAACCAGCTTAACCGCTTGAAGCTGCTTCTTTCTAATGCGCCGGTAGGACGCCATCCGGACGAAGTTGGAAATGACGGCATGATCCGCATGCCGGATGGAAGCCTTGTAAAAGCTGAAGTTCGCGCCGCAGAAGGAAATACCGGCTTTACTGATACGGATCCGGCAGAGGAAAGCTCGACTAAGTAGGGGGAATGTGCGGGCGCCGGGAGTGTCCGCCATTGGCCAGGGAGGATAAAAAAAATGACAAAGAAAGTTTTTATAACATTTTTGTGTTTATTTTTAAGCGTTTTTACCAGGCTTTTTGCCGCATACAATTCCCTGGGAATCCCTGATTCTTCAGAAATTCGCGTAAGCCTGCGAGAGTCCTGGTTTGAAGCCCCCCTGTCTCTTGTCCGTACAAATAATGCCTTTGAAACACGTAATCAGATTGGCCAGGAATTTCAGGTTCGGCTTGAAGAGGATGACAAATATTTTTATATTTTTGTTTCCCCTCACACAACTCTTACGGTAAATGTTTTTACAAGTAAGAAAACTTATACCGAACAGCAGGATTATTATCCGGGGGATGTTGCCGGAAGCTTTGTACTTATCCGCGATAAAAAGACTGAAGAGCCCCTTTGTGCCCGTTACTACTTTTTAAAGGACTCCGGCGTTTATGTTCAGTTTACTCCCTACGGAAAAGCCGCTTTAGCAGATCTTGTAATTTTTGAAAATTATGCTGCCCGCGGAGTTGCAACAGGACTGCCATTTTCTTATTTCTATTCCGCTTCAATTGAAGATGTGATGAGCGTTACAAAGAACAAGCTTCCCTGGTCTTATGTTCTTACCTCTCAGAATGAATATCACGCAATCCGCCAGATGACAACTCTTATAGATGAAACACTGCCTTCAATTATGTACTGCGCCGATGCAATGTATGATGAAGACGGTAAGATGATTCACGTTCGTGACGGAAGGCCCTTCCTTTATGAAGAGCTGGGACAGACTGAAGTTAATAAATCAATCTTCCTGTCTTCGGCAGGCTTCTTAAAATGGATTTGTGACGGCCTTGTTGAACCAATTGCCGGAAGCCTTTTAAAACGCGAGCCTCTGGTAAAAGAAACAATTGCTGATAAAGGAACCGGGCGAAAGGGTGTTCTTGGTCAGAAGTATGATTTATATTTTGGTCTCAACTGGATAAGAAATCTTGCTTCGGCTGTTATTTCGGTTTATGCAAATAAAAATTATCTGTTTAATCAGTCCGGAGTTGACGTTACAATCAATCCTTTTTCAGCCTCAATCACAAAGGACGGAATTTCAAGCACTGTAACCTTTGTTGAAAATACCGGTTATAGAAGTGAGGTAATGAAGTCTCTTCTGTATGTGCTTGCAGCTACTAATCCCGATACCTTCTACCTTGGCGCAATCCGCGAAACAGACCGCTCGGTTACCCCTGAGGTTTCGGTTTTCAATCAGAATGCGGCTTTCTTTCCTTATTTTATGGATAACGGAGCTTTTGACTGTCTTGTTTTTATGAACGGCAGAAAAATGACTCTTGATACATTCCTTCAGACTTATAAGGACAGTTTTGTTTATTTGACCAGAGTAAAAGCCAGTGAACAGTTTTTCCCGGTAAAAAATTAGAAATCAGAACAAGAATATAATATGAAGAAAATAAATAAAAAAAACATTGCAATTTGCTTTATGCTTGTTTCTTTTGCGGGCAGTATTTTTTGTCAGACTCAGAATGTGACAGAAGCTTCTCTTTATAATGAAATTAATTCGGCTTATGCGACCGGATTTCTTCCTGGTGTTATAGAAAAAGCTTCTGATTTTGAAAGGCAGTATCCTGAATCTGCCTACATAAATGATGTGCGCCTGCAGAAAGCCCGTGCCCTTGTCCGGGCAGGTCAGAATGATTCAGCAATTGAAACTCTTGCTTCTCTTAAAGAGTCTCCTGAAACTTATTTTCTGCTGGGCCGTGCTTATTATGAAAAAGGGATGTATAAAAATGCCCTTAATTCCTTTTATAAATCTGCAAAACTTATGAAAACAGCCTCGGACGGCTCGGATGATTCTCTTTTTTATGGTCAGAGCCTTTTGTATGCCGGACGAATTTATTTTAATACGGATGATTATAAGGCTGCCATTCCGAATTTTGAATACGTAGTTACAAACGGCAATCGTTTTAATCAGGCTGATTTTAATGAGGCTTTGCAGAAACTTATCATTTCCTACAACGAAACAAATCAGGGTAAAAAATCGGTTGAGCTTTTTTCAAATCTTTCCAAATCTGATTTTGACCCCGTCTTTTATTATACAACTGCCGTTTATGCGGGGCAGGGCTATGAAAGCCTGAAAGAATATCAGAAGGCTTATGACCTTTACTGTCAGGTAATTGATGCAAAAATTGAAAGCCTTTCTGTAATTGCCCTTAAAAAAGCATATCTGCTTGCTGACCAGAAAAAGGTTCCTGTAAATCCCGGCGAGGTTTTCAGCCGAAATACCGCTTCCTTTGATAATCAGAAAGAGCTAGTCCTTGATTTCTGGATTCGCCTTGGAATCGACGAGTTTAATGCAAAAAATTATGAGCTTTCCCTTGAATATCTTATGAATGCGGAGCATCTTCTGGACCAGGGGGTAAAAGGGGACGAGGCTTTAATCTGGCTTTACCGGGCAAAAATTGTTCTGGAAACCCAGACAGACGCCAAGACCCTTCTTCTTGAAAAAAATGAGTTTGAAAAGCGCTTGGATCTCTTTAAAAAATCAAAAACAGAAGATATTCTGGATGCCTATTATTCAACTTTGCTTCAGTTTAATGTTCTTTTGAAGAACTGGGAGCAGGTTCAGACAGTTTTTGCCCAGATTAAAAATCCTGATGTAAAGGCCTCCTACCACGCCGCTACTGTTTTCTACAATAAAAAAGATTATGCCGGCGCTCAGAAAATCCTTGAAAAATATGCTTCAGACAGCGCAAGTAAAAAACTTAATGCTTCCTGCTGGCTCAAACTTAATAATGCCCAGAAGGCTGGCGCTTTGTATGCAGAGCTTGAAAAAGAAGGGGCCCTTGATGAACAGTCATCTCTTGAGTATTCAAAGGCCTTGTTTTTGACTAAGCATTATTCTGCGGCTTATGAAAAGGCAAAAAATCTGAAGGAAGCAAAAGCTGCCTATATCTGCGGGCTTTGCCTTATAAATCTTAGAAAATGGAACCAGGCAAGAGGCAGTTTTAATGCCTACATCAAAACTGATTCTTCTGCGCCTGATTTTCTTTATCTTTCTTTCTTCTATAAAGGCTATGCGGAATATAATCTTGCAGAATTTAAAAATTCCTATGCTTCATTTGTCCGCTTTACAAGTGAAGCTCCTCTGGAATTAAAAAAATATATCCGCCAGTCTTATGATTTTGCAGTAAAAAGTGCCCTGCAGAACGGAGACCTTAAAAATGCCTCCCTGCAGGCGGAAAAACTCGTAAAAATCTCTGATACGAAGGAAGAAAAGCAGGAAGCCCTTCTTTTGAATGCCCAGATTTATGCAGATTCGGGAAATCCTCAGAAGGCTGTGGAAACTCTTGAACCTTATGCGGCTGAAAAATCAGATTTTGCCCTTCAGGCTCTTTATCAGATTGCCCAGATTTATGAAAAGCAGGGGCAGACAGGGCTGGCAGAGGCAAATCTTGAAAAAATCATCTCAAAATCGCCTCGTTCTTCTTATGCAGAAGAAGCCTGCTACCATGGAGGCGAGATTTATTACTCAAAAAAAGAATATTCTGCGGCAGAAAACCGCTTTAATAAATATATTTACAAATACGCTGACGGAAAATATGCCGACGCGGCTCTTTTTTACTGTGCTGACTGCAATTACCGTCTTTCTTCCTATGAAAAGGCAATTATGCTCTGCGAAATGTTTATCAAAAAGTTCCCCAAGAGCATTTATTCCTACGGTGTTTATACAACTCTTTTGAACTCTTACAACGACGAGCAGGATTATGAAAATGCACTTGCCGCTGCCCAGGAGCTTCTTGCTAACTTCCCGGATCAGGCCGCAGGTGACGGAATCGGGAAAAAGGCTGCAGAGCTTAAGCGTCTTGTTTCAGGCGCAGACAAGCAGATTGCCCAGAAGCAGAATGAATTTGATAAGGCAGGCGGTGTAAAAACGAAGGAAGGACGAAAAATCGCTTCAGAGCTTGTTAAGCTTTACCTCAGAAGCCCTGATACAGAAGCAGAGGGAATTAAGCTTGCAAAAGAAATTGCGGCGCTTCAGAAAGGTGATGATGAAAAAGAGCTTTATGCCCAGAATACAAGTCTGCTTGCCGAATATAATCGGAAAAATAACAATAATAATGATGCTGCCCAGGAATTTATTGAGGCGGCAACAGCCTACAGAGCCTGTGGAAACGCAGAAAAGGCTGCAGAAAGCCTCTACAGCGCCGCAGATGCTTTTATGGCTGCAAAATTAAAAGGAGATGCCCGCGAAACTGCAAAAACTCTTAAGGAATTGTATCCTCAGAGCCATTACGCGGTTTCTGTAGACAGGATAACAGGGAATTAGCTTATGAAAAAGATTAAAAATATCAGTAAAAAATCGCTGCTTTTTTGTGTGGTAATGGGATTTTCAATTTTTGCAGGAGGGCTGTCGGCCCAGGAAGCAGAAAGCATTGAGCTTGATGATTTGACTACAGTTATAAAGTCGGGAAGCCTTGTGGCGGAAGAAGATGCCCTGCCGGATTTTTCTGATGTGGTGGAAAAGCCCAGTGGAAGCGGTTCAATAGTGCCAAAGCTGCCGGATGTAACAGTTCAGGAAAAGCCTTCGGTGGCAGACGCCTCTGCCGGCAAAAAAGAAAAATCTGTTTTTGCGGAAGGAAAGGTTGGCGGCGGATACCCGGCTTTATTCTATGGAGATTTTTCTGTTTACCGTTTGAGCGGACAAAATCCTTTCTTTATCGGCTTTGACCATGATTCGGCGGCCGGCTATTCGGGTCATTCCTTAAAAGACGGCTATAAAGACAGTACAACCGGAATTAATCTGAAAAAGACAATTCAGAAAAACAGGGCCCTTGTAAACCTTAAGGGAGATTATCAGGTTCTTGTAAACGGACTTCAGAATAAAGTAAACGGCATGAGTGACATTACCCAGAATGATGTGAGTGGCGGCGGTGATTTTACCTGGCAGTTTAATGATATTTTTTCTGCGGGCGCTTCCCTGAATGCTGAGTTTTACAACCGCTATTCTGCAATTACAGGTTCTGATTCCTTTGAAGATTATCTGAAAAATGTTTCTGTATTTGGAATTTCTCCTGAAGTTTTTGGAAAAGTTCATCTTAACGCCTTTACAATTGATTTTATGGGCGGCTACTGGATGGACTCAAACACAAATGATTCTATTTCAGTAAATACAAGAAAGGTTGCTAACCGCGGTCAGTTTAAGGCCGGCTTCTCCTGGAAAAATCAGATTTTCAAGGCCTACGCAAACGTCGGGGCTGTCCTTAGTGATGCTATGAACGACAATTATATTACGGCGCCTTTTGCAATCGGTGGAAATGCTGTTTTCCCGGTAAAGTTTTCCAGCAGGAAAGCAAGCGTGGGGCTGGAAGGTGGACTTTCTGCAAAGAGAAGCCGTGTAAGCGAGCTTGAAAAGAAATATAAGTTTACCAGCCTTACCTTTATGCCTCAGGAGGTTACAGACTGGTATGTGCAGTTTGATTCATCACTTCCTGTTGGAAGCGGCTTTACTGTAAATGCCAATTTAACCTATAGAAAGACGGCCTTTGGAAACGGCTGGTGGCAGCCAGTCTATTCTACTGCTTCTTATAAAGGCTTCTACGGCTACAGGATGTACGATATGAGCATTTTAAGCTCGACTCTTGAGCTTACATATATCTATAAAATCCTTTCGCTTAAAGCGGGCTTAAAGTCCAACTGGATTGATATTCCTGTTCTTGAATACAATCAGCTTGTAACTTTTGGTCTGGGACTGGCAAAGGAAAACGGAAAATACGGAGCAAACCTGAGCGCGGATTTTGGACTTGATGATGATTCTTCGGCAATTGTTCCGATTCTGAATCTTGACGGATTTGTAAAAATCACCCAGGCTGTAAGCATTGGTGCTGAAATTACAGATATAGTAAAGCTTGTAAGCGGTACAACAAGAACTTATGCAGGAGATTACATTGCAAGAAGCGGAACAGCTTCTGTAATGGCTAAATTCTTCTTCTAAATCATAAAATAAACAATAAAGAGAAAAAAGATAAAACGGAGGTTTTTGAAATGTTAGACAGTATTAAAGCAGGCGGAGTTTTGATGATTCCAATCATTTTGTGCGGAATCATTGCAACTTTTATTATTATTGAACGTTGTTTTTACTTTATGAATATTAAAAAGCGGGATGAAAAGCTTTTGAATGATTTGAGTGGTTCACTTGCTTCTAAAAATTTTGATGCCTGTGCGGTTGCCTGTACAGAAGCGGGAACTCCTATGGCCCAGGTTTTGAAAAAGGCCTTTGACTGCCGCCGTTACGAAGAGCGTGATCTGCGCGAGGTTGTTGAAGCTGAAATGGATTTTGTTGTTCCCCGCCTTGAACACCTTCTGACACCTCTTGGAACAATTGCAAATATCGCAACTCTTCTTGGACTTTTGGGAACTGTAACCGGTAACATCAAGGCTTTTGGTGTTCTTGGTGCCGGCGGTACAATGGGAGATCCTGCTCTTCTTGCAACTGCAATTTCTGAAGCCCTGGTAACAACTGTTGCGGGCCTTATCGTTTCAATTCCTTCTGTTGTTTTCCATAATTATTTTATTTCACGTGTAAATCACCGCCTTGTAGAGATGGAAGCAAAGGTAACTGAAGTTCTGGTACGCCTTACCGGCCGAGTTTAATCAGCCGAAGGAGGTTATTTAGATGAGATTAAATAAAAACCGAAAGAGAATCACCTCGAACGTTGATATGACCCCTATGATCGATATCGTATTCCAGCTGATTCTCTTCTTCCTGGTTTCTACAACTTTTGCCATTCTTCCGGGAATTAAACTCAATCTTCCCGAAAGCACGACAAGCGAAGGAACTTCGATGAAAGGCATTACGATTACAGCCGAGGCAAACGGAAGTCTTTACTTCAATGAAAAAGAGGTGAATATGAAGACTCTGGGCGCCGAGCTTGTAAAATACGATACAGGCGATACAAAGAAGGTAGAATTCCCGGTTTCTCTGGAAGCTGATGCCGAGGTAAAAAACGGAACAATCGTAAAACTTTTTGACGTAATCCGGGAAAGCGGATACGCAGTAATTAATTTGAGGACGACATCCAAAAAATGACAGAAAATTTATGGACTAAAATCCAGAAAATACAATATAAAGGAACTCCGGTCTTTGGAAGGGACAGTAATCCGCAGAACACCAGCGAATTTGTGGCGATTACGGGTACTGTCTTATTCTGGCTGCTTGTGCTTTTATTCTTCATTTTTGCAAAGCCTTTTGCCAAAAAGCCTGAGTTCAAGACTGTTCAGATTGTGCTTTCTTCAACTCCTGTTGCAAAAACCGAAAAAAAGGAAAGTGCGGCTTCTTCTGCCGCTGCTCAGAAGGCCCAGAGTACAGAAAAGAAGATAGAAAAGCAGGACCTGAAGACTGTAAAAGAGGAAGCAGCCGCAAGTAAGACGAAAACTGAAAGCAAGCCTAAAACTGAGACTCAGAAGATTGCGGAAACTCCTAAGAAAGCGCCTGAAAAGCCGGCCAATAAGTCTCCTTCAAAGCCTGCGGAAAGTAAAAAGGCTGCGGCTCCGGCAAAAAATCCGGCTCCTGAAGCGCCTGTTGAGTATGCAAAGAGTGTAGAAGACTTGATGGCAGAGCAGATGAGCACAACAAAGAAGTCAGCTTCTGATTTCAACTGGGACGCTTTTTCTGATTCTGATGATGGGGCTTCTTCTTCGGTCAGTCAGCCTCAGAAGGTGGCCGCTGCTTCTACCACCGGCGGTTCCGCTGCCAAAGTTTCGCAGTCTACCGATACCGGGGTAGTCAGCCAGACGGAAAGGGACGGCTCTGTAAGCGAAACGGCTTCTTCAAATACTACAGGAAAGCTCAGCGGTGTTCGTAATGCAAAATTCATAGGAAATGCGGGAACAAGCCATTCTTCGGAACTGACAGCCGGAGTCTCTAACGGAAGCGGAAAAAATCAGTTTGCAATGACAGACGGTTCTTCCCGAGGCCTTCTTGAGCCGGCAGATCCTAGAATCGACCTGAGCGAGCAGGCTGCCAGCCTGATAGACTCTACAATCAATGTTACGATATTTATTGAAGTTCAGCCCAGCGGAAACGTTACCAGCGTAGATTTTAATCCGTCTTCGATTGTGCCGCCTCTTGTTCAGTCTGAAATTCGGGCCCAGCTGGTTGGTAAGTGGCGATTTGAGCGCGCTGATTATTCATCAATGGGAAAATTCCAGTACACAATTAAAAAATTATAATTTGAGGTCTTTATGCCAAAAGTAGTTACATTCGGAGAAATTATGCTGCGTCTTGCGCCGGAAGGATATCTGCGTTTCCTTCAGGCAGAGCGTTTTTGTGCGACCTACAGCGGGGCAGAGGCTAATGTTGCTGTCAGCCTTGCAAATTTTGGAATTGACACTGCTTTTGTCACAAGACTTGCAGAAAACGAAATTGGCCAGTGTGCTGTAAATTATTTAAGGCGTTTTGGCGTTGGTACGCAGTTTATCGTAAGGGGCAGCGGCAGAACCGGCCTGTATTTTCTGGAAAAGGGAGCCGGCACCCGCGCTTCCAAGGTGATTTATGACCGTGCCGGTTCTGCCGTATCACTTTCCAGTAGCAAGGACTATGACTGGGACAGCATCTTTGACGGCTGCCAGGTTTTCATGCTGTCTGGAATTACCCCTGCACTCAGCGGCAGCCTTTCGGAAATCTGTCTTCAGGCCTGCGAGATTGCGCAGAAAAAAGGAATAACCGTCGTTTTTGACCTTAATTACCGTAAGAAGCTCTGGACTGCAGAGGAAGCGGGCAGGACTATGGAAAAAATCTGCCGCCACGTAGATATCTGCATTACAAACGAGGAAGACGCTTCGCTGCTCTTTGGAATTAAAATGCCTCAGAAGGATTTTGAAAATCTGAATCTTGATGGTTACAGAGATGTTGCGGGCCAGCTTGCGGCACGTTTTGGCTTTAAGAAGGTCTGCATTACACTTCGGGAATCGAAATCGGCAAGCGTTAACGGCTGGGCCGGGCTTATGCTGGACTCTGACGGCGACTTTTATATCAGTAAAAAATACGAAATCAACATTGTTGACCGGGTTGGGGCAGGGGATGCCTTTACCGCGGGAATAATTTACGGCGAGCTCAACAAAATGCCTGCCCAGAAGCAGCTTGATTTTGCTGTGGCGGCCGGCTGTCTTAAGCATACAATCGAAGGCGATTTTAATATGGTCAGCGCAGATGAGGTAATGGCTCTGGCAGGCGGAGAGGTCGGCGGACGCGTTCAAAGATAGCCTTTTCAATCCCTTAGGTCTTAAAATATTACAACAAATTGTTCTAAATTTGCCTGCATTTTGAATTTAAAGTTTTACAATTAAAAAATAGTGGTTTATAATTTTACTTATGTTAGAAGTACTTAATGATGCAGACTACGAACTTTTTCGAAAGGTCATTTACGACGAAAGCGGAATTACTTTTTCTGCAACAAACAGGTCAATTCTCGATAGCCGAATAAAGGAGCTTCTTCGCAAGAAGAATATGTCGACTCCTCAGGAATATTATGCTTTGATTACTAAGAGCACCGAGGAAATGAAGGAGATGCTGGATGCGGTTACAACAAACCTTACCCGCTTCTTCCGAAACCAGCCTCATTTTGATGCTTTTATTAATTACGTAATTCCTCAGATTATCGAATATAAGAAGAGTAAAAATTCTTTTGATAAGACTATTAAAATCTGGAGTGCAGGATGTTCAACCGGTGAGGAGCCTTATACCCTGGCTATGATTATGAAGGAAATCTGTCCTTTGGGATGGGATTTCCAGATTACGGCTTCGGATATTTCCCTCAAATGTCTTATGACTGCTCAGACTGGTTTCTATGCCGACAACAAGATTGACGGTATTCCTGAAAACTATCTTCAGAAGTATTTTACCAAGGTCGATGGCGGCTATCAGGTAAACAAGGATTTGCAGGCAAAAATCAAGTTCGACTACCATAACCTTAAAAACGATTCTGGTGCGCGTAACCTTGATGTTGTTTTCTGCCGTAACGTTCTTATTTACTTCGATGAACCTGCTCAGCTCAAGGTAATCGATAACTTCTGGAACTCAATGGCTGCACATTCGTATTTGTACATCGGACACTCAGAATCATTGTTCGGTATGAATACTAAATTTGAATTCTTAAAGACTCAGTGGGCATGTTTGTACCGCAAACTGCTCGCTAACTAAAAAAAGTCCAATAAAGCTCTAATCAGCTAAAACTACTATCTGAGAGGTAACTGCAATGGATGACATTTCGGTATTGGTTTGTGATGACTCCGCGCTTATGAGAAACCTGATTGGTCGTATTGTTGATGAAACGACTGGTCTTAAAGTTTGCGGAAAGGCAGAAAATGGACAGGATTTGCTTGATAAAATTCCACAGTGCAATCCTGATGTAATTCTTCTTGATATTGAAATGCCGGTTATGAACGGCGTTGAATTCCTTAAGAAGAGAAAGGAACTTAAAATTAAGGTTCCTGTAATTATTCTTTCAAGTGTTGCAACAGAAGGGGCCAAGGTAACTATTCAGTGTCTTGAACTTGGTGCTTCGGACTTTATTACAAAGCCGGGTGGATCTTCTGTTACCCTTAAAATTGCTGACGTTTCAAGTGAAATCATTGAATACATTGCTTCTTATGGTGGTGCTTACGCAAGTGCACACGGAAAGCAGATTCCTGAGGCTGATTATTTTACTCAGCAGGTAAAACTGCGTGAGGCTCAGCGTCAGGTTGTTCTTAAGAAAGGTGAAGAAGCTGCAAAGAACTTCACTATTCAAAAGACAGATCTTCCTGCTTCTGCACTCTGGTCTAAGCCGAAGGTTAAGGAACCTGTAACTGTTACTCCAGTCCGCTCCGGCGGCAAGATTGAACTAATCGCAATCGGAATTTCTACCGGTGGTCCAAATGCCCTTCGTGATGTATTCAAGATGATTGATCCGCGCTTAAAGCAGCCTGTAATGGTTGTTCAGCATATGCCTGCAGGCTTTACAAAAGAGTTTGCGGCAAGCTTGAATAATATCTGTCCGCTGGCAGTTTCTGAGGGTGTGGACGGCGAAAAGATTGAAGGCGGACACGTTTACATTGCTCCGGGCGGATATCATATGTTCGTAGAGCATCGCCCTGACGGAAATTATGTAAAACTCAGTCAGGACGAGCAGAGAAACGGTCACAGACCTTCTGCTGACGTTCTTTTTGAATCGGTTGCAAAGATTTACCAGAATAACGCTCTGGGTGTAATTATGACCGGTATGGGACGCGATGGTGCCGCAGAGCTTGCAGAAATGCGAAAGCAGGGTGCCTGGACTCTGGGTCAGGATCAGGCTTCAAGTATTGTTTACGGAATGCCTAAAGTTGCCTTTGAGCTTGGCGGCGTTCAGAAGCAGGTTGGCTTGATGCAGATGGCTGATGAGATTTCAAAATTAGCAAGAGAGCACTGTTAATTTTACAAGCGGGGCGTAAGGCTCCGCTTTTTTTATGCCTGGGAGTTTTCTTCCGGGGATTTTACTATGATTTTCATAATCGGGTTTGTATCGCGGGAAAAGACAAAAATAATAAGAGTCGGGATAGCGAAGAAAATCAGGGTGATAATGAACTTTGCAGTTTCCGTTATTTCTTCATCACTAATTTTTGAATAGAGGGAAGGCGCAAGGTACCAGCCCGCAAAGGCGGCCGCAATAGGCAGCAGCAGGCAGAGGGTGTGGCCTAAACGCTGCTTCCAGGTGCGGTGCAGGTTTTTCTCGATTATAAAGCCTTTTATTTTATGTTCAATTCTTGCAGTTTTTTTAAACATTCTGCTTCTCCTGCGGCGTTACCGAGCACGTTGTAGGTGTCTTTAAGATTAAAAAGGGCGTCTTCATAATAAGGATTGATATAGACAGCCTGTTCAAAAAATTCTGCCGCTGATTCGTAATCTTCTGTCTGGAAGCATTTTACTCCCAGCAGGTTCCATAAATGTGTATCGAGGGGATTGTAATCAAGTTCTTCTTCACAGATTTCCTGTACAAGATTGAAGTGCTTAGCGGTGAGGGCAATCTGTGCGTAGGTTTCAGCTACATCATCGTTGTGAGGAGCAATAGCGTAGGCGCGGGCAAGGCAGTCCAGTGCTGATTTAAGGTTGCCCATGTCGCGGTAGGTGACGCCCATATTAAACCAGAGAAGATAGTTGTTCTGGTCAATCGTGAGGGCACGTTTATAGCAGGCTATAGCTTCGTTGAAGTGGCCGTCAGAGGCGAGATGAATTGCTTCGTTATTGAGCTTATCTGGCTGTTCTATTGCTGGCATTAGCGGAAATCCTTTGGAATCATCGATGTAAATAATTCTGAAATCAAATCAGAATTGAAGAAGACCAGGTTTTCTGAAATCACTTTTCTGCCTTCTTCTGCGGCGTCCTTTATGCAGCCGCTTTTTTCCAGAAGGGAAATGCATTTTTCTACGGCAGGGGAATCAATTCCTTCTTTTGCTGCCTGCTCCATAAGCCCTGCAATTTCCTTTGCGTCCTGCGGACATTTTTCCAGGTGAATAAGAACCGGAAGGCTCTTTTTTCCTTCAACAATGTCATCCCCACGCTTTTTGCCTGGGTTTCCGCTTGTGAGGTTGATTACATCATCAATAATCTGAAAGCCCATTCCTATGTTAGCTGCGGTTTCTCCGGCCTTTTCTGCTTCTTCCAGGCTTGCGCCTCCTGCCAGATAGCCGATTTTCGCAGCCATGCTTGCAAGGGTTCCTGTTTTACAGCGTACCATACCCTGATATTCTTCCTTTGTTGGGAAAAGGCTAGGCGTTCTGTGCCAGAAAATATCCATTGCCTGACCCAGGTGAAGGCGGCGTAGTTCGTTTGTATAGACCTTATAAAGTTCAAGCTTTTTTTCGTCATCGATATCCAGCTGGTTAATGCATACAGGAGCTTCAAAATACAACCAGCTTGCGGCATTGAGGGCTGTGTCCAGTCCATAGGTAATGTGGGCTGCAGGCTTTCCCCGTCGCAGGTCGGCGCTGTCTTCTATGTCATCGTGGATGAGGCTTGCGGTATGAACAAACTCTACCAGCGGAGTTAGTCCGTAGGCCTGCTCTTCTGAAAGTGTCTTTGTACCATTTAGCTTACTTTGAATTTCGTAGCATAAAATCAAGAAAAGGGGGCGCCAGCGTTTTCCGCCAAGGTCAATAAGATTTTTATTTGGAGTGATTAAGTTTTGAATATAATTTTTTGTGATTGCCTGATAAAGAGTTCCGAAAGAGGCATTCTGCCATTCGTTTGAAAATTCCAGACTGAGAGCCTTGTTAAGTGAGTCCTCTATTTTTGTGAGCCTGTTTAAAAGTTCCTGATTCATAATTAAATTATATAAAAGAATTGACAAAAAAACAAATCCTCGAATTTTTGAAGTTATTCACACTTTATTAACATCTATTCACGGAATTTCCACAAGTTATCCACAATAACCGGTTGCCGCTGTGGATAAAAAATGTGTCAATAGAATTTGAAAAAAAATTACAGAAAGTTATGAAAATATTTATAAAAATGACCTAAATGTATATATTATCTAGAATTAAAAGATTAATAAAATTCTTAGTATAGTAGTTTATTCAGTAAACTTTGTTATTTTTATGTTTCACATGTTATATTTGTGAAACATTTTCAGCAATTTATCCACAAGTTATCCACATTTAAAAACGAGCATGTGGATAAAAAAAAGGCGTTCCTCCGGTCTGGAAGAACGCCTTAAATAAATCAAATTAATGTCTAACCCAGTGTAACTTCACCAGCTTCGTTGATTGCAAGAATCGAACGGCAGCCTGAACAGCGGAAGCGGCCGGCTTTTGTAGCACGGAGCTTTTTGTTGCATACAGGGCAGGAAATAATCAGCGGGAATGATGAAGCGGCACCTGAGCTTTCTCCTGCATTGAAGTAAGCAACGGCCTCATCTGCTGAATTTTTAATATTAAAGAACTGAGAGAAACCAAGAAGCTGGAATACCTCATAAACCTTTGGCTGGATTTCCAGAAGAACAACGTCTCCGTTCTTTGGTTTTACAATTTTAAGGAAAACAGTAAAAGAGCCAATACCTGTAGATGATACATAGTTCAATGCAGAACAGTTGAAAATCAGATTAATGTAACCTGCTTCAATGACCTTTGTAATCTGCTTCTGGAAGAAACTGGAATTATAGGTGTCTATGTACCCGTTCAAATAAATAAAAATTCCGCGGTTGATGCCATCGGCCTTTTTAAGCGCAATAGAAAGACTGTCGTCTTTTTCGTTGTCAAAACCTGGAATAATTGAATTATTGCTGTCCATCTAAAACCTTACCTATTACAATATTCTAACATCAATTATATCTAACAATTCTATTTTCTGTCAAATTGTTTTAACATTATTCAAAAATCAACCGATAATTTATATAGGAAATTCGCGGATGAAAAAAGCATTATCATTTATTCTTATTTATCTTGTTCTTCTTATTACAGGAACTCTGCTTTCTACAGTACTGTATTCTCTTTATCTGAATGTTACAGGCTTTACAGCCGGAAAGCCCCTTAATCTTTTTAATACGCCTGATATCATAAAATCCTTCTTTTACGTGTCTGCCTGTATCTGTTTTTTAATCTGTCCTTTTCTTTCGTATTATAGAATCCGTCACAGCTATGGAATCCTTCAGACCTGTGCCTATACATTAATTTTTTGTCTGACCTGGTTTGTTATTTTTCCTGCAAATGCAAGACTTAAGAGATATGTAAATAATAATTATTCAAGTACCCAGCCGAAGGAAGCTTTGACCGGCGGATACTTCAGAAAGGTTGGTGGAAAAATTTATTACCTTGCTGAAGATTACAATTTTGATAAAACCACAAAGGTTATTGAAATTAATACTGATGAAGATATTCCTTCAAAGTACGGCGTTGTTTTTGCTGATGAGGATTTTGAACTTCTTACTGCCGGAAAACAGTACCGGGATGTAATCATTAAAAGTACCTTCGAAGATTCTTCAATGCCGCATTTTATCAGCCTGCAGAAGCTTGTTTCTTTTGGTGAAGAAGCCCTCGAAAAGGGAGTTATCTCCTACCTCTGTTTTCTTTCTCTTGCGCTGGCGCTTTTTACCGTTTATGGAATTACAGCATTTTTTGAATGGAAACTTCTGAGTGTGTGTGCCGTCGCCTTGTTTTCTGCGGGAATTCTTTCTGCTAATACCCTGTATTTTTCTTCCGCATTTGCGTCCTTCAAAAATCATATTTATGAAATCAGTCTTTTTAATTTTCTGAACGGTTTTATTGATAATTCCTTCCTTGTTGTTGCCAACTGCGGTCTTTCTTTGTTATTCATCATTTTTGGTTCTATTGTATTTTTTGTTCATAAGAAATCTGAAAAGAAAGAGGAGCTTTAGGGATGAAAAAGATTATCGGTATAATGGCTTTCTTTTTAGGTGCCGGCTTGATTTTAAGCCTGGTTTTTGGCTTTATAGGAAAAATTCCAGCCGGGGTTCCATCCGCCGCTGCCGGAAAATATAAATTTCTTGTAGGTTTGGGATATTTTCTGCGCTACATTCCCTGCGTAGTTACTTCCGGTTATATAGTAAGCTTCTGTGTTCATTTTGGTAATAACTGCGAGGGAAGTATCCTTCGTTTTTCTTCTGCAATGCTTGGACGCTTTAAAATGGTGATTATTTTTGCCGTTTCCTGCGCCTTTGTCCTTACCCTCAGCACGGAAGTTTTTTATCCTCTTACAACAAGGGGAAAAGTGTCAATCATCAGCCGCCCGAAGCTGATTAATCAGTACCTTAAAGCCGGAGAACAGTTTTTTGCAGATGGACATTATGACAGAAGTTATGTTTATGCTGATGCTGTGCTTGCTTTGGATCCTAATTCCCGTCAGGCTGCCGATTTGAAAGACCGCTCTGATGTAGAAATCAACCGTGAAAATACTTCAAATATTCGTTTTGAGATTTATCGATCGTCTAAGGAAAGTCATGCAGATGTAACGGAAGTTCATATTGATGAAGAGAAGCTTTCGGATGCTTATAAGTGCTATCTCAAGGCTAAGGAATGTTATGCAAAAGGCCAGTGGATTAATGCTCATTATTATGCGATGGAAGGAAAAAAACTTACTACTCCAAAGGACCCTAACGTAGCGGAGCTGAAAAATATTGCAACTGATGCCTGGAATAAAATTACGACCGAGCATGACCTTTCTAAAGATGAGGATCAGAAGTTTTTTGATGCAAAGTTCCGGGGCTATCTTGCTCTTGTTCAGAATGATGATTTGACTGCCTACTATATATTCCGCGACCTCTTCCTTTCTTCAAGAGATTATTCTACAGACCCTGATGTAATCTTCTATCTTGATATTGCGGCAAGAAGAATCGGTGAGCGCTGCTTCTTTGACGATGAAGTATTCCAGCTTAAGAGTTTTGAAAACGTAAATGATGTATGTTTTTCTTATTCTTACAGCGACGGATCAAAGGATATTATCTATTTCCGCGGTATGACTTCTGTTAAGGAAACAGGAAGAACTGTTCAGTATCTGCGAGACGTTACGATTCAGACTCTGAATGAAAGCGGAAGCCTTTTCAGAACTATGACCGTCCCTTATGCCAAGGTTCTGCCGGTTTCAATCAAATCAATTAATGATAAGACAAAGGAACTTTTGGGAATCGGAAAGGAAGTTACAATTATTCCTTATATTATGCTGAACTCCGTGGGAAGAAACAGTCCGGATATCAGAATTGAGCCTCTTTACGTGTATGAGTCGGGGGAAGTTGCCCACCTTCCTGAATACATTCTGCTTCCTATGAATTTTTCGGATTTCACAATGCTGGAAACCCAGACAAACGAGCCGGAACGTATTCCATTTGGTAATCTTTTCAAGTTGATTAAAAAGGCAAGTCAGTACGGATTTTCTTCAGAAGTTTATTGTGAAGCACTATTAAATAGAATATTTTATCCATTCTGGATTGTAATCCTGCTTATAGGTTATGCATCGGTAGCCTGGAATTACAGAATCGGCTTTAATAAGTATTTTAAGATGACCTGGGTATTCAGCTTCCCATTTATCATCTTTTTGACCCACATTATGAACAAATGGCTTTTGTACATTTTTAAGCTCTTTAATTACGTAATTGTTGGCCTTGTTCCGTCTGCGCTTTCGATTGTTGCGGGCTTTATTGCTTACAGCCTGATTCTTGTGGCTATGTCGGTATATTTCCTGGCAAGACATACTTCGAAATAGCCAGGACAAAAATTAGCTCCAAAATCTCTACTTGCCCTTAATCAAGTTAAGCATTAAAATCGTACTGTTATGAGTTTAGAATTACTTGACAGTGCGGTTCGCCGCGTTCACGACTTCCCAAAACCGGGAATTCTTTTTTATGATATTACAGGCGTTCTTGTAAACCCTGATGCATTCAAATTCTGTCTTGAAAAAATGGTGGAATTATACAAAGATGCAAATCTTGATGCCGTTGCCGGTGTTGAATCACGTGGTTTTGTTTTTGCAGCTCCACTGGCAGAAAAACTTGGCATTCCTCTTATTCTTATCCGCAAAAAGGGAAAGCTTCCAGGAGATACTTACAGCTGTAAATATGCCCTTGAATATGGCGTTGCAGAAGTTGAAGTTCACAAGAAGGATATTAAAAAAGGTCAGAAAATTCTTGTAATTGATGATTTGATTGCAACAGGCGGAACTCTTGCCGCAGCTAAGAACCTTATTGAACAGGGTGGAGCTGAAGTTGCAGAATTCTTTGGAATTATCGGACTTCCTGAACTTAACTACGAAAAAGCACTTGCTCCTTGCAAGGTAACAACACTTATCAACTACCAGGGCGAATAGAAGGCAAAAAAATGATTACACTTCCTCTTACTTACAAAAGCATTTTGAACAACAAGGAAACAGAGCATGCCATTGTTGCGATTAAAGATTTTTTCCAGCTTGCTCTTTCTACAGAATTGAACCTTACACGAGTAACAGCACCGCTTTTTGTACCGGCCGGAGTTGGTATCAACGATGATTTGAACGGCGTTGAGCGTCCGGTTTCTTTCCCTCTCAAGGCTTTGAACGAAAAGAAAATGGAAATTGTTCAGTCGCTTGCTAAGTGGAAGCGCCTTAAGGTAACAGAACTTGGACTTGAGCCTGATTTTGGTATTTATACAGATATGAACGCTTTGCGTCCGGATGAAGATCTTGATCCAATTCATTCTATTTACGTTGACCAGTGGGACTGGGAAATGGCAATTGATGAAAAGGACCGCACAGTTTTCTTCCTTCATGAAATCGTAAAGAAGGTTTACCGCTGTATTCAGCGAACTGAATTCTTCCTTTATGACCGCTATCCGGAAATCAAACCAATTCTTCCAAAAGACATTAAGATTGTATTTGCAGATGATTTGCAGAGAGAATACCCTCAGCTTACTCCAAAAGAGCGCGAAGATATCGTTGCAAAGAAATACGGTGCTGTTTTCATTACCGGTATCGGTGGTAAGCTTGATGACGGCTCTATTCACGACGGTCGTGCTCCTGACTATGATGACTGGATTACTGAATGTGGTGACGGCCACCGCGGATTAAACGGTGATATTCTTGTATGGAACCCTGTTTTGAATTCTGCATTCGAGCTTTCTTCTATGGGTATCCGTGTTTCTCCTGAATCTTTGAAGGCTCAGCTTGAAGAACGCGGAATGATGGAACGCGCTAAGCTTGATTTCCACTCAAAGCTTTTGAACGGTCAGCTTACTCAGACTCTGGGTGGTGGTATCGGTCAGTCACGTCTTTGTATGTTCCTTTTGAGAAAGGCTCATATTGGTGAAACTCAGGTTTCTATCTGGACTGACGAAATTATCAAAGACTGCGAAAAACGCGGTATAAAATTGCTTTAATTTAGAGTGAAAGAAAAAGAATATAAATTCAGCACAAATCAGATTGAATCTCAGATTCCCCTTCTAAGCCAGAAGGGGATTACTGAATTTTCCATTCATGACCAGAAGTTAGCTGGTGATAAAAATTCCCTTTTGAAAATCATGCGTCTTGCGGCTCAGAAAGCCCCTGACATTTATTTTTCCTTCTATATTGATGCGTCTGCTATTGACCGTGAAATAGTTGCTGCCCTTGGAAATCTTTTCTGTTCTATTGATATTCCTCTGCGGGGGATTTGTAAAAACGGAAAGCTTTTGTTCGACAAGAAATTTTATGCGGGCAAGGCTAACCTTTTGAATGAAGCGGGAATCGTATTTGGTTTTCAGCTGACTTATGCAGAAAGCGAAGGCGATAATCTTAAAGCTTTTATGGACAGACTGGATTTTGCTGTAAACCAGTATCCTAATCATATTGATTTTCCCCAGACTGAAAGTGAAGGAAAAAATGGACTTTTGAACGGGGATTCTGCCAAGGTAAGTGGTATTTTCAGCGCAAAGGATATCCGCTATGCTAGGGATTTGAGTTTTGCCTGCCGGACTTTTTATTCTGCCGGCCGTGCTGTTCCCTGGTTTTTGAATGTACTGCGTCCTTTGAAAATCTATCCTTCCCGTTTTTTCGCCGATTTTGCTGAATGGCAGCGCTGCAATAACTGTGATTTTAAGAGCGGCTTCCTGCCGGAAGGGGAAAGTCACGAATCAATTGAAAAAATGCAGCTTTTATTTTTGCAGGAAAAATACGAAGAAAAAAATCAGCATTCGCTTTTTGAAATTGCAGCTGATATTGTCCGCCTGAATGGTGCAATTTCCCGTCTTGAAAAAGAAGGCGATAGTGCCGAAATAGATCTTTCTTATTCTGCGGACGAGCTTTTGAGCCCTGATGTTTTTGATTTGAACGCATTTGCAGAAAATGTCTGTATGGAACCAAGTCACCTGAAGCTTAAGATTGAAGGCGGCGAATTAGTTTGGAACTGAAATTTTCCACCACAAAAAAAGAACGCCTCGATGAATTTTTGAGAAGGGAACTTCCGGATCACGTAGACGGGGCGGCCGGTCAGCTTTCCAATTCTAAAATCCGAAGGCTTATTTTGAGCGGCAGTGTTTTTGTGAACGGCCGCGAGTGCCGCCGGCCTGCTTTTGAAATCCGAGGACTTACCAAAATTACGGTAAACTTTGAGAGCGAGAAATTCTTTTACGAAAAGCAGCCTGATGACATCGATTTTGTAATGACTGATTCAGATGTCCTCTTTGAAGACGAAAATCTTATCTTTGTAAATAAGCCTGCCTTTCTGCCGGTTGAACAGACAATAACCGGTAACCGCAAAAATCTTCATGATGTGGTGGTTGATTATTTATGGAAGAGAAATCCAGGACTGCGTAATCCGCCTTACGTGGGCATTATGCACCGCCTTGACCGCGAAACCTCCGGCGTAATTTTGTTTACCAAAAACAGAAGCGCCAATAAGGCTGTTCACGATATGTTTGAAGGTCACAGTTTTACTAAAACTTATATTGCCGTCTGTCAGAAGCCGGAGGGGGGCTTGGCAGGGGATGCTGGCGCTGGCAGGGGTCACTTTTCTGCCCGCAAGATTGGTGACTCTTTCACAGTGGAAATGTATATGAACCGCGTTTCAAAAAAATCAGAAGCAGGAAAATGGGGAAGGTTAAGCGAAAAGGAAGGGGGCTTATATTCTAAAACTGAGTTTAAGATTAGGGGCGACTACACTTACAGGGGAAAATCATATTTTGTAGTGGAATGCAATTTATTTACCGGCCGTACCCACCAGATCCGCGTCCACCTGGCCAGCCTGGGAATGCCCCTGCTGGGTGACCAACTTTACGGCGGTGACAGGGCAGACCGCATTTATCTTCATGCCGCGCGGTTGGCCTGTGAGGAAGGTGACTTAAAATTCGATGTAAGAAGCGAGTTTACACTTCTCGGGTAATTTTCTTCATTGCCTTTTTTGATGCCTTGGTATTTGTATTCAGAATTTTAAGGAAGTCTTCCCTCATCACCTTAATCAGCTTACACTGAGTCTGCGCAATCGCCCTTACTCCCCGCTGTTTTCCTAAAATGCAGTTAGTCTCACCGATAAAGCTTCCCTGATTTATCAGCTTTACGCTCTGCTCGGCAGGGTTTGCAATTGTAACAAAGCCCTGGCAGATAAAATAAACGCAGTCACTTATGTCATTTTCATCGTAGATGATGTCGCCGCCCTCAAAGTAAATTGTGTTTTTTGAAGCCTCGTTGCTGACAGGATTTATAAAAAGTACCCGGCGGACTTTTCTGAAAAAACGGTTTTCGAATAAATCTGGCAGAAGATAAAGTTCATTCAAAATCAGAGTGTTGAAAAACTGGGAAACATAAATCATCTGGGCAATAAAAAGGAAGATTACAAAGAAGAAATAGACCTTAAGCATCAGAATGATAAGGGTGCTGATTGTGCCGTAGATGACGTTGTAGTTGGAAACGTTTAGAAATCCGTTCAAAAGCTGGGACAAAATGAGGGTAGCAAGTGTATTTAATATAGAATAAAAAATGCAGATTCTATAGGCGGGCTTTGTTCCCGAACCGACACGGAAGTAGTAAAGGGTCAGGGTAAAAAGCATGATGTAAACGACTGCCGAGAAGAAAAGATTTGAGCTCTGGCTGAAAAGGCGGGGAAAAAGACCCCTCATCGTGTCAAAAAATGAGAACTCCAGAATCTTATTCATCAGAAAAGATGAAAGGATAACAACCGCAATTATGATTACAAGGACGAATTCCGAAATAAAGCTTACCAGCTGGTTGATTGTAGTTTTGCGGTGGGAGATTGAACGGAAAATCCTGTTCATTGCAGAAATTATTGAAGCAAAAAGCTTTCTTGCCATCCAGACAACCCAAAGGGCCAGAAAAATATCAAAAAGGTGAATGTGCTGGAGTTTTGTGATGTTGGATAGGGCAAGTTCAACATCAATTACAGAATAGAACTGGGCTGTGTAGTTCAAAATATAATTTTCGATTTCCGGGAAAATGCGGATTATGCTTGTAAGGACCGTAAGGATAATCAGCGAAACAGGGACGAAGGAAAATACAAAGCCGAAAGAGCAGGCGGCGGCGCTTTCCCAAAGATTGTTTGCGGCAAAGTTTGAGAGGGTCAGGTAGAGAAATTGAGAAAAATGAAGGATCTTTTCTGAAAAATTAAAGGGATTTTTCTTCATCTGTTAACATTAAAACATTTTTTTTATCAGATTGCTACTATTTTATTATGAATGCATTGTAATTGTAAAAAAACGCTCAAATCATTAAAATATCTTCTATATTTTTATTATACAGGACGTACACAAATGGTACCAACACTTATCAAAGATTTACTTACATCTTCGCCGGACGGTCGTAAAGTTACTGTTTCGGGCTGGGTTCGCACTGTTCGCGACTCTAAAAATCTTGTTTTTATTCAGGTTAATGATGGAAGCTGCTTTGCAAATATTCAGCTTACTTTTGACCGCAATGCTCCTTCAAATAATGCTAATGTAAATAATATTGAAAATGAACTTAAAAAACTCAATACAGGTGCTTCTATCCGCGCTGAAGGTATTCTGATTCCTTCTCCTGCAAGCGGACAGTCTGTTGAAGTTACTCTTGAAGACCTTACCTGCATCGGAACCTGTAATCCTGATGAATATCCTTTGCAGAAAAACAAGATGAGTATGGAATATCTCCGCGATAACGCTCATCTTCGTGCCAGAACAAATACATTCGGCGCTGTTTTCCGCGTTCGTAACCAGATGGCATTTGCCGTTCACTCTTTCTTCCAGGAAAGAGGCTTTGTTTACATCAATGCACCGGAAATCACCTGTTCTGACTGTGAAGGTGCCGGAGAAATGTTCCAGGTAACAACCTTGAGCATGGAAAAAATTGCTGAGCTTGGTGTAAAAGCAGGACAGGGCGGAATGAAGATTGAAGATGCCCACAAAATTGTTGACTACTCAAAAGATTTCTTTGGAAAGAAAGCTTCCCTTACAGTTTCCGGTCAGCTTGAGGCAGAAACAATGGCAACAGCTTTGAGCCGCGTTTACACTTTCGGACCTACTTTCCGTGCAGAAAACTCAAATACTCCACGCCACCTTGCTGAGTTCTGGATGATTGAACCTGAAATGGCCTTCTATGACCTTGATGACGATATGGATATTCAGGAAGATTTTGTAAAATATCTTTTGAACTGGGCTTTGACAAAATGCCGTTCAGACCTTGAATTCTTTGACAAGCGCATTCAGCCAGGTCTTATTGAAAGCCTTACAAAGGTTGCAAATGCTAAGTTTGTCCGCATTTCTTATACAGACGCAATTGCAAAGCTGGAAGAAGCAGCGGCTAACGGTGCTAAGTTTGAGTTCAAGCCTTACTGGGGCTGTGATATTGCAACAGAGCATGAACGCTATCTTACAGAAAAGATTTTCGGCTGCCCTGTAATGGTTTTCAACTATCCGAAAGAAATCAAATCTTTCTATATGAAGCAGAATGATGACGGAAAAACAGTAAAGGCAGTTGACGTTCTGGTTCCTGGAATTGGTGAATTGATTGGTGGTTCAGAGCGCGAAGAATCTTACGAAAAACTTTGTGCAGAAATTGAACGCCGCGGCATGGATAAGAGCATTTACGACTGGTATCTTGACCTCCGCAAGTTCGGTACTGTTCCTCACTCAGGATTTGGTCTTGGTTTCGAGCGTCTTATCCGCTACGTAACAGGTATGGAAAACATCCGTGATGTTATCCCTTACCCACGTGCACCAAAGTTAGCAGATTTCTAGAAACATTATAAGCACCTTACGCAGCGCGTAAGGTGAGCAGCGGTTCGTTGAACTTACATTTTTAATGGCAGTTATTAACCGCTGCAGATTTCTAATTTCCAAAAAAGAGGGATAACAAAAATAATTGTTATCCCTCTTTTTTTTCTTGCCTTTTGAATCTTTTCAAATTACATTAATCCTTATGAAATCGAAGATTGTCGATATGACACAGGGCTCGCCGATGAAGCATCTTCTGGCTTTTACCTGGCCGCTTTTGATTGGGAACGTTTTCCAGCAGTTTTACAATATGGTGGATTCGGTTATTGTCGGAAACTTTGTAGGGCCGGCGGCGCTGGCAGCGGTAGGAACCTGCGGCTCATTTGGATTTCTCTTTTTTTCTCTGGCAGGCGGTCTTGCAACCGGTATTGGAATTCTTGTTTCACAGTATTTTGGCGCAAAAAATGAAAGGGCTCTGCGTGCCACAATTGCAAATTCCTTTTTTATCCTTACAGTTTCTTCTTTTGCGGTAACGGTTATCGGAGTTTCTTTGTGCAGGGCCATTCTTCGCTTAATCAGCTGTCCGGAATCTATTCTGCCGGATGCGGCACTTTACCTGCGCCTTACAACCTTTGGAATTATTTTTATCGCTTTTTATAACGGTATTTCTTCTATATTAAGGGCACTTGGCGACTCAAAGACGCCCCTTTACTTTTTGATTCTTGCAAGCCTTGTAAATGTTGTGCTTGATTTACTCTTTGTAGTTTATTTCGGCTGGGCAGTTCTGGGAGTTGCCCTTGCGACAGTAATTTCTCAGGCGGTAAGTGCGGTTGCCTGCCTTATTTATGCCTTTGCAAAGGTTCCTTATTTCCGTTTTTCCAGAAAGGATTTAAGGCCTGACACTACGATTGTTGCAAAATCCTTCAGAATCGGAATTCCTGTTGCCCTTCAAAGTTCTCTGATTGCAATTTCCTGCATTATGCTTCAGGGAGTTGTAAACTCCTTTGGTGAAATTGTAATGGCAACCTTTACTGTAGCAAGCCGTCTTGAGCAGCTGATTCATATGCCTTTTCAGTCACTTGCTGCTGCTATAACAACCTATGCAGGACAGAATTACGGGGCGCAGAATATTGATAGGGTTCGTAAGGGAATGCACCGGGGTATTTTCCTGGTTGCCGCCTTAAGCCTGCTGCTGGTTCCGGTAGTCTTTGTTTTTGGACGAACAATGATTGCCTTCTTTGTAAAAGATCAGGATGTAATCGAAATGGGTTATGTTGCCCTTAAACTGACCTGCTTTTTCTACTTCCCGCTTGGAATGATTTACATCCCTCGTGCCAGCTTGAACGGCTGCGGCGATGCAAACTTTGCTATGATGAACGGTCTTGTAGAAGTTGTCTGCCGAATCCTTTTTGCCCACATTCTGGCAAGTATTGCAAGCATTACCGTGTTGGGTCATACTTTCCCAATCAGTTACTGGGGCGTCTGGCTGACAAATTCATTTACATGGACTGTAACGGCAGTTGTCTGCGTGTGGAGATATAAGTTCGGCAAGTGGCGAACTACAATAATGACCGGGGAGTTTTAAGAGGATTTTATGATAAGAATTTTATTTGTCTGCCACGGAAATATTTGCAGAAGCCCCATGGCAGAATTTGTAATGAAGGATTTTGTGCATAAAGCAGGCCTTCAAGAAGATTTTTATATTGATTCCGCCGCTACCAGCACCGAAGAAATCGGGAACGGAATGCACCGCGGAACCCTGCAGAAGCTGCGCGAAAACGGAATTACCTTTACGGACCACCGTGCCCGTCAGATTACTGCTGCCGATTACGAAAAATACGACTACTTAATCGGTATGGACGAAGAAAATCTTTTTTATATGAAAAGACGCTGGAATGGCGACCCGGAAGGTAAGGTTCATCTCTTACTTGAATACTGCGGCTGTACTGACGAAGTTGCAGACCCCTGGTACACCGGCAATTTTGACGAAACCTGGGCAGACATAACCGCCGGCTGCGCAGCAATGCTGGAATTTCTTAAGCAGAGCGGGCGGGTGTAGGGGGCAACCGTGCCGAGCGTGGAGGGGCGCGGAGCGCGTGCGAAGCACCGAACGTAGTGGAGCCCGGAAGTGAACTGAACCCCAAAAGTTGGACACTTTTGGAGGAAAAATGCAAAGAAAATTTGATGTAAATTTCAAATTGTCTGTAGTTCAGATGTATTTGAGACAA
>ONPD01000014.1 GCA_900319625.1 uncultured Treponema sp.
GGAGCCGATAGGCGTAGCGAGCGGCCAAGTCTTTTTGCAAGGCAAAAAGACTTGGTTAGTAAATGCGTAGCATTTACGTAGGAAAGTAGGTAGCTGCCCGCTGGTAGGCTGCACCATCACTTTTGGTAGAGCTTGCGGGAGTGCCAGATTATCGCATGGGAATGTGTCCCTTTCACCGTACGGCACTCTCGCCTCCGAGCCTGGATGGGCGCGTCAGCGCGTGCGAAGCACCGACCGTAGGGGAGCCAGGAAGGCGAGTAGGTAGGCTGCACCTGGCCAAAAAAAATATTTTCTAAAAAAAATCGCCTGACTATAATTCTTTCTATTGAATAAAATTAATATTTTTGATAATATTTTTGCTACACGTAAGCTAGAATGCTTTGGGCCTTTAATCCCCGTTTTATGTCCAGGGACTTCGGTTTATGTCAGTCGGTGTAAGACAGATTTCAGTTTCCTTAGGTCTGCTACATTCGGTGAATATTTTTGTAATCATTAATTGAGGTATTACATGTACGCAACTATTGAATTTAAAGGAAAACAGTACAAAGCAGAAAAAGGTGTTGTACTTACAGTTGATAAGCTTGACGCAGAAAAAGGTACAGCAATTGACATCGATACAGTTCTTCTTGTAAGCGATGGAGATAAAATCAGTGTTGGTGCTCCTTATGTAAAGGGTGCAAAAGTAAAGGTTGTTGTTGAAGATTCTTTCCGCGATAAGAAAGTTTTGGTTTTCAAATACAAGTCAAAGAAAGATTATCACCGTACTATCGGTCACAGACAGCAGTACACACAGGTACGTGTTGAAGATATCGTAATTGCATAATATAGGAGACTACAATGGGAAGAACTAGAGGCGGAAGCGGTGCCAAGAACGGCCGCGATTCAAATCCAAAATCATTGGGTGTAAAGAAATATGCAGGTGAATTTGTTACAGCAGGTTCAATTATTTTGACTCAGCGCGGAACAAAATTCTATCCTGGAGATAATGTAAAGAAAGCTGGAAACGACAGTTTGTTTGCTGTAGCAGACGGTACAGTTGTTTACCACGAGCGTATGAATCACAAATACGTTTCTGTAAAAGCTGCTGAGTAGTTTTACATTTACTTTTTTGCGAAGCCCGGTTTGTTAAGACGCCGGGCTTTTTTTGTTTAAGGATATAAAATAATATGATTAATTTTGCTGATGAAGCTTTGATAGAAGTTCGCTCAGGTAACGGCGGTAACGGCTGTGTTGCTTTCCGCAGGGAAAAATATATTCCTCACGGTGGTCCGAACGGCGGTGACGGCGGTAAGGGCGGCGACGTTATTTTTTGTGTAAAGCGAAATCTCCGTACTCTTGGAAAACTTCGTCAAAAACACTGCTTTAAGGCTAAAAACGGCGGTGACGGTCAGGGCTGGAACCGCTTTGGTGCTGACGGTGAGGACTGTGTAATTCCTGTTCCTCCCGGAACTACTATTCGTGATGCTGAAACAGGTGAGGTTATCTACGATTTTACCGGTAAGGCTGAAAACGAGACTTTTACCTTCCTCAAAGGCGGAAACGGCGGCTGGGGAAACGTACATTTTAAATCTTCTACAAATCAGGCGCCTAAGCACGCTAATCCAGGCCAGAGGGGCGAAACACGTTTTTTAAAGCTGGAACTCAGTATTATGGCTGATCTTGGCCTTGTTGGTTTTCCTAATGCCGGAAAGTCTTCTTTGCTTACGGCCTTTACAAATGCCCGTCCAAAGATTGCGCCTTATCCTTTTACTACGATTATTCCTAATCTTGGTGTTCTTCGTATTGATGATGAAAATGATATTATCATAGCGGATATTCCTGGAATTATAGAAGGCGCTTCAGAAGGTCTTGGTCTTGGCGACACCTTCCTTAAGCATATCACCCGTACGGCGGCCCTTATTTTTATGATTGACTGTTCGGATGATAATTATCTTTCGGCTTATGAAACACTTTGCGGAGAGCTTGCTAATTATTCTGATATTCTTATGGAAAAGCCCCGTATTGTTTTGTGCAATAAAATTGATGTCGAGGGTGCTTATGACAGGGCTGTAGAGATTGCTCATAAGATTCACGAGACTGAAAAGGATATCCCGGTTGTGCCTGTGAGTGTTCTTACCGGCAATGGAATGAAAGATGCCCGTCAGCAGATAATTTCTCTGGTTAATCTGCTTGAAAAAAGACAGAATAACGAAGAAAATAATACTGACAAGGAATCATCATTTGGTTCAGATTTTATGGCTACAAGAGCCCTTCTGGACGATGATGATGACGAGAATGTTCAGTATCCGGGAAGTGAAAACTAAATAGATGAAACTTGCAATTCTTGGCGGAAGCTTTAATCCTCTTCATATTGGTCATGCTATGCTTGCGGATGTTATTGTCCGCGAACTTATGTATGACAAGGTGCTTTTTATTCCGACCTTTAATCCTCCTCACAAGGAGATTACTGCAAAAATCAGAACAGAGCAGCGGGTCGAGATGGTAAGGCGCTTCTGCGAGTCGGTTGGCGGCGGACAGTTTGAGCTGGATACCTGCGAGGTTGACCGGGGTGGAATTTCTTATTCGGTTGATACGCTGAATTATATTATTGATAAGTATAAGGGGCAGCTGGAAGGAAAGCCTGCGCTTTTGATGGGTGAGGAGATTGCGGCTGAGTTTTCTAAATGGAAGCAGCCCGAAGTTGTTGCAGAAAAATCAGATTTGATAATTGTTCCCCGCTATCCGGATTTTTACGGAAAGGCTTCTTCTGAAGGTAAAAATATTCCGAAGGGCGATTATTGCGGTGATTTTAAGGCTGTTTTTAACAGGGCTAAGTTTAAGTATCCCCATCGTTATCTTGAAATTCCTATTCTGACGGTTTCATCGACCGAAATCAGGGCCAGGGTTGCTTCTAACAGGAGTTATAAATATCTTGTTCCAAAGGTTATTTACGAATATATAGAAGAAGAAAAATTATACAGATGAACTACATTGAGCTTACAGAAAAAATAAGACTTTTTACGGAAGGACACGTGAAAAAATCACGTTATGAGCATTCGGTCCGCGTTGCACAGATGTGCGCCAGAATCTGCCGCTATTATGGTCTTGATGCTGACAAGGGCTACCTTGCGGGTATTGGTCATGATATGTGCAAGGATTTTCCTGATGACAAGCTGATTGAGCTTGCGTCAAAGGACGGAAATCCGATTATTGAAATTGAACGTCAAAAGCCTTCGCTCCTTCACGGCCGTGCCGCAAGTGTTATGATGAAGGAAAGTTTTTTGATTGATGACGAGGATATTCTGGAAGCGGTTGCCTGGCATACCTCGGGAAAACGCGGAATGAGAGACCTTACAAAGGCCCTGTTTATTGCAGATAAAATTGAGCCTGGAAGACCTCAGGCGACCCCTAAATATATAGAAGAAAAATTTCAACTTTCGCTGAACGGAATGCTTTATTCTGTTCTTAAAGAAAATTTTGAATATCTGAATAAAAAAGGATATGAAGTTTTTCCTGGTTCGGAAGAGCTTTTGCAGGACTACAAAGAGTAAGAGGGTGGGAAAATGAGAAAAATGAAGGATGAGCAGAAAGGAATTATCTTTATTATTTTAATTCTTTTTATCATTGGCGTTGCAATGGCCATTTTTTCTACATCTCTTAAAACTGACGTGGTAGAAGATACCCTTAAGGCAAATAAAAACATTAATCTTCTTATTGGTGTTGAAGATTCTGATAAAACTCTTTTGTTTGCAAGTGTTCTTATTTATTATCCTTCTTCTCAGAAAGCGGCCCTAATCAACCTTCCGGGCTATACAGGAGCTATTTATTCCAGCCTGAACCGTGCTGACCAGCTTAAAAAGGTTTATGAAGAAAGCGGAATTGAAAGTTATCGTGAAGAAGTAAGAAAGCTTATTGGTATTTCGGTTCCTTTTTATTGTATTATTACTATGGAAAATTTCAGCCGTCTTGCTGATTATTTTGGCGGTCTTCGCGTTTTTATTTCAGAGCCGATTGATTATACTTCTGAGGATGGGGTTAAATACCTTTTGCCATCGGGTTCTGTTAATCTTGACGGAGATAAGGTTTATTCTTATCTTCATTACAGACTGGATAATGAAAATGAAACTGACTTGCAGGACAGATATCAGAATGCAATGTCGGCTTTTATAACAGGTCTTAGTGATAAAAAATTCCTTGTATTCCATGGAAATAACTTTGTTAATTACAAGGATTGCTTCAGGACAAACCTGAAGGATAATGAAAAAGAAGAGCTGTTTAAAATTATTTCTGATGTGGATGCTGAGTCCATTATTAAGCAGACGATTACAGGATCTTTCCGTACGGTTGACGGAAAAAACCTTCTTTTCCCTCTTAATAACGGAGAAAATGTCAGAAACAATGTAAGACAGGTTTCAAATATGCTTGTTTCGGCTGATGGAAGCTATACCAGCCGTGTATATGTTCTTGAAATTCAAAACGGAACTACAATTCAGGGACTTGCACGAAATACTTCCATTCTTTTCCAGAATGCAAGCTATGATGTTTTGAGTGCGGTAAATGCTGACCGTAACGATTACGAAGAGACTGTGATTATAGACAGACTTGGAAACGAGCAGGCAGCAAAATCAATCGGGGAATTTATTCACTGTGATAATATTATCCGCCCTGGTGATAATGATGTTACCCACTCTGCTGAGGTTGACTTTACCATTATTCTTGGTAAGGACTTCAACGGTCAATATGTAATTAAAAGGAGAAAATAAGGGAATTATGAAAACTTTAAGAGAAAAGGCAATTGAAATTGCAAAGCTTATGGAAGACGGAAAGGGTAAGAATGTAGTTCTTCTGAACATAAGCGAGCTGAACAGCTGGACAGATTATTTTGTAATCGTAACTGTAAACAGCTCTACACACTGGCAGGGACTTTTTAAGGATGTAAAGAATTATATTAAGGATAATGACCTTGAAATTCACCTTACAAACAAAAAGAGTCCGGACGGAGATGACTGGAACCTTATTGACCTTGGTCCGATTGTAATTCATCTTATGTCTGAAAATGCCCGTGCCTTCTATGATCTTGAAAAACTCTGGCACGCCGGTGAGAAAATCGATTTTAATTCTGCTGAGTAAATAAAGAAATCTTGTTAAATAAAAAAGACCGCCTTTCAAAAAAGCGGTCTTTTTTATTTATATGATATTAATTAAAGATCGTAATCATCTTCATTTATAAGTTCGTCTGATGGATCAGGACGGTAATTCTGATAGCCGTCTTCCGGTTCTACATCATCATATGGCTCATCTATATCTTCTTCTTCCCTGAAAACATCATCATAGTAAAGATCTGCATCGTCATCAAATTCATCTAATGCTTCATCTGAATCGTCTTCATCTTCTTCAAAATCGTCTTCAAAATCATCCTCGTAATCAGAAAAATCATCATCATAGGAAAATGACATCTGAAAATCAGCGAATTCTTCGGAATCGAAATAGGACATAGATAACCCCGGGCTTTTAAAAAGATTGTTTTAGCTACTCTCGGACTATAGAACTGTAAATTTTACTGCCCTTCTTGTCAATAGGAGTTTGAAAAAAAAGAAATCAAGCTGAAAATAAAATTTTGCCAAATATTCTCAAATGTCTTATAATCTTAGAATACTATGAAAGAAAAATACGAAAAAAAGAATATAAAGAATATTTTCTCAAAATTGAGCAATCTGATTATTAATGATTCATATTCTATAAATAGAAACTTATTTAATCTTATGACAGCAACGGCTCTTGTTGCCGGAATATTTACATCAGTTTCTGCTGTTGTTATGCATCTGGGTGTAAGTGCAATGGTCTTTTCTATTTTCATTATACTTACAGCCCTCTTGTCTTTGTTTATAGCTATAAAACTGAATCTTCAGACCTTTGCTAATATTCTCCTTGTTGTTTTTGTAAACGATGCCTGCTTTCCTATTTTGTATTATATATCAGATGGAATGAACGGCGGTATGCCTCTGTGGATGCTGCTTGGCCTTGAAGCAACTATTCTTCTTTTGAAAAAAAGAACCTGTATTATTGTGTTTACAATGAATCTGCTGGTTCAGATTTTGACGATTGTTTATGGTCTTATGCATCCTGAGGTTTTTGTTCCAATGCCTAATAAGGTTACGGCTACCTTAGATATGCTTGTTGCTCTTTGTCTTGTTACTCTTGCAATTGGTTTTGTGTTTAAGTTTGAAGCCAAAACCTATGAAAAGCAGCAGAGAAAGATAATTGATGCAATGAGGAGAGCTGATGAGGCAAACCTTATAAAATCAGAATTTCTTTCAAATATTTCGCATGATATAAGAACTCCTATGAACGCAATTGTAGGCTATTCCGAAATTGCCCTGCAGAATTGTGATGACAGAAAGAAGCTGATGGATTGCTTTTCTAAAATAAACATCGCTAGTGAGCAGCTTTTGAATCTGATTAACGGCATTCTTGATATGTCTCAAATTGAAGCGGGATCAATAAAGCTGGTCGAAACAGAATGTTCCCTTCAGAGCGTAATAAATGACGTTACGGAAATTCTTGATAAGGAAATTATAGCAAAGAATATAAATCTCCAAATTGATTATTCCCAGCTTTGGGAAGATGCAATTATCTGTGATAAGCCACGTCTTATTCAGATTATACAAAATGTGCTTTCAAATGCAGTTCAATATTCTTATGACAATAAGCCGATTTATATTTCTGTTTCCCAGCCGGCTATTGATAATGAGCAGGGAATTGCAAGAACCCAGATTCTTGTGCGTGATGAAGGCTGCGGTATAAATTCAAAATTCCTTCAGAAGATTTTTGATCCGTTTGAAAGGGAAAGGCTTTCCGGCAAAACTGAGGTTGCCGGAATTGGACTTGGTCTTTCAATTACAAGAAAGCTCGTACAGCTGATGAACGGAAAGATTGAAATTAAAAGTAAGGAAGGTAAAGGAACTGAAGTTCTTATTACTATTCCATTTACAATTCAGACTCTTACAGAAATTACTGATGAAGCAAATCCTGATGAAATCCTCATTAAGGGAAAGAGAATCCTTGTTGCGGAAGATAATTCCTTGAACCGCGAGATTGTAAAGGATATGCTGCAGACTGCCGGCTGCCAGGTGGAAGAAGCCCGCGATGGTACCTTTGCTGTTGATATGGTAAATTTGTCTGGGGAAGGCTATTACGATTTGATTCTTATGGACATTCAGATGCCGATGATGGATGGTTATGAGGCTACAAGAATCATACGTTCTTTCCAGAATGAACGTCTTAGAAAAATTCCTATTGTTGCGCTTTCTGCAAATGCCTTCCAGGAGGATAAAAAGAAGGCATTTGACTGTGGAATGGATGCCTTTATTTCAAAGCCTGTTTCGTCAGAAAAGCTTGCCCGGGTTCTGAACGTAATTCTTAACGGCGATAAAAAACGTGAATTTGTAGCTGAGTAAAACTTGCAAAAGTATCCTTTGTGCTATATTCTGTTTATATGAACTTTAGCGATAAACTAAAAACTGATGTAAGTAATTTTGGATTTAAGAAGGGATTTTTTACCACATGGTCACCTTCTGCAAAGAAAGTATCTCTTCTTTTATATAAATCCTTTGAAGATGTAAAAGCAGCTGTTCCAGTTCTGGAATTTGAGCTTAAAGCTGATGATGGGGGCGTCTGGAAGTCCAGGGCTTTTTCTGACTCTGAGCTATCTTCTTTTTTGTATTATAAATACCGCTTTACTTTTGAGAATGCCGAATATGAAGTCTGCGATATCTGGGCCAAATGCGCTTCAAAAGAGTCTCTTGCTTCGCGGTTATGCGACATAAAAAGTGAAAAGGCTTCTTTTCCGGAAAAGTTCAGGCAGAATTATTATAATCCTTTTGGAAAAACCGGCAGTGAAAGAAAATGCTTTACTGACGCTGTTATTTTTGAAATGCACGTAAGGGACTGGTCGCGGACTTACGTAAGGGACAGCTGCGGAAAGTTTACGGAAATTGCCTGCAATGAAAAACTGATGGATCATCTTAAGGAGTTGGGTGTTACCCACGTTCAGATTTTGCCTGCCTTTGAATATGCAAACTCCTGCGAGGATAAATCCTATAACTGGGGCTATGACCCTTTCAATTTTAACATTCCTTGCAGCCGCTATACCCGGGAGGGCTTTACTGACGGCGTAGAAAGCGTTAGGGATTTCAGACAGATGATTCAGGCCTTCCATGACAAGGGTATCGCCGTGAATATGGATGTAGTTTACAATCACACTTTTGGAACGGGAAAAGACTCGATTTATGATATGACTGAGCCTTACTATTTTTACCGTACAAAGACCAGTGAGAAAGGGCAGCTTGAATATTACAACGGCTCCGGCTGCGGAAACGAAATTGCCAGCAATCAGGATATGGTGCGGGCTTTTATTATCGATTCCCTGAAGCACTGGATGACAGATTTTCACATCAACGGCTTCCGCTTTGACCTTATGGGAGTTTTTGAAACTTCTACGATGAAAGAAATTTATGAAGAACTGAAAAAAATTGATTCCAATGTTCTTGTTTACGGCGAACCCTGGTGCGGCGGCGAATGCGGTGTAAAAAACGGCTGTGCAAAACCTGTTATAGATGAGTGCGAAGGTGTAGCCTGCTTTAATGATGACTTCCGCGATGCAATTAAGGGCGCTGAGTTTTCAGGTTTTAAGAAGGGCGAAGTTCAGGGGATCTTTAATGACGCTGCAATCTGCAGGGGGCTTACCGGTTCACTTAAAAAAAATGGCGGTTTTACAGTGAATTCTAACCGCACAATAAACTATGTGGAATGTCACGATAATTTTACCCTTTTTGATAAGCTCTCTCTTTCCTGGCTGAACAGAACTGAGTTTTCTGGTGATTTATATAAGGAAATCGGAGAGGCCGGACTTGAAACTGTAAAAAAACAGGATATGCTGAGTGCGGCTTATGTGAGTCTTGCCCAGGGAATTCCTTTTATAAACGGCGGTCAGGAATTTATGCGCACAAAGATGGGGGACGAAAACAGCTATATTTCTTCTGATGAAATAAATCAGATTGATTTTTCTTTTAAGGAAAAAAATGCTGATGTCTTTAATGTTTACAAGGGACTTTTTGCCCTTAGAAGGCAAAATCCGGAGGCTTTTGGACATAATGAAAACGCTTCTGCTCAGGTTTTGAAGGAAGGCCTTGTTTTTTACCAGACCGGGAATTTTGGAATTATTTTTAATGCCTCGGCTTTTGATTTTACAGAGACTGTTGAGGGCTATCAATTTGAAGTTGATATAACTTCCGGGGCTGTGGAAGAAAAGATTCCAGATTTTTGTGAAGACGGAAAAATAACTGTGACGATAAAAGCTTTAAGTTTTATGATACTTAAAGCTTCCTCTAAATAATCATCAGAAGGCCGGCTGCAGAAATGACTGCAAAAGACATTGTGTAGGCGCTTTCGTAAATCAGCTGGGAGTATTTTTCTGCAACAAGATGAAGGTCTGAGGCGTAAATAAGCAGCTGCAGCAGGGTGGTTATGCTTCCGATTGTAAGGAGAAGCGAGTAAAGTCTGTGATTAAAGAGCAGTTCAACAAGGGCTGTAAACAGCAGATAACTGCCTGTGAAAAATGAAAGGGCCAGGAAAATTAAGGTTAAAAACTTTTTTGTTTTTGTAAAAATGCAGAAGGCTGCAAATAATGCGGTCATAAGAATCGTGAAGATTACCGGGAACCAGGAAGGAATGCGGATTAAATAGATTACGGGGCGGTAAAGGTTGACCCATACAGCAAGTATCAGAAGGTAGGAAAGCAGAGCGAGCGGGCGAAGTGATTTTTCGTTTTTGAGCTGAAGGAGCATTGCCGCTTCGGAAAAAAAGGCTGCCAGAATCTGTGTCTGAATGATTCTCAGGGAATCAGGGTATCTTTCAAAGAGAATGCTTGTAAAAAATGCGGATGCAAAAGGAATCAGCAGAAATGAAAAGACTGTTTTTGGAATGCCCAGATTTTTTATATAGAAAATAATGTAAAGAGTCAGAATAATTACAAAAAGCGCAAGAAAAATCCAGATAAAATAGTTCATAACAAAAATATATCACAGCATTTGTTGTTTTGCCAATTCTCACCCCCTTTAAAAAAAAATAATATTCCAATATAATTTTGCGTATTAAAATCGGGTCAATTTTTCGATTTTTTTTAGGAGTAACTTTTTATGACAATTACAGAAATGCTTGGTCAGGGTGGACTTTTGACTTTGCTTGGTATGTGTGTTGTATTCAGCTTCATTATTATTCTTATTATCTGTATGACAGCCCTTAAGGCTGTGGTTCATGCTCTTAAGCTTGATAAAGAAGCACCTGTTGAATCAACTGGAAGTGCTGCGGCTCCAGCTGCGGCTAAAGATGATGGGGCTGTTGTTGCTGCTATTGCGGCTGCTGTCCGCGAAAAACTATCTGTGTAAACTAAAGGGGTAAAAAATATGTCTAAAGTAGGAATTTCTGAACTTGCAATCCGTGATGCTCACCAGAGTCTTCACGCAACTCGTATGACAACAGCTGATATGCTGCCAATCTGCGACAAACTTGATAAAGTTGGTTATAAATATATTGAAGGTTGGGGTGGAGCAACTTATGACTCTTGTATCCGCTTCCTCAACGAAGATCCATGGGAGCGCCTCAGAAAGCTCCATGCAGCACTTCCAAACAACAAAATCATGATGCTTCTTCGTGCTCAGAACCTTCTTGGTTACAAGCACTATGCTGATGATGTAGTAGAGAAGTTCGTTGAAACTGCTGCTAAAAACGGTATTGGTTGTTTCCGTATTTTTGATGCCTGCAACGATCCTCGTAACATGGAATGTGCTACAAAGGCAGCTAAAAAATCTGGAGTTGATGTTCAGATGGCTATTTCTTATGCCGTAACTCCATTCCACACAAATGAAAAATATGCAGAGCTTGCTAAGACTTATGCAGACTTTGGTGCAGATTCTATCTGTATTAAGGATATGTCTGGTCTTCTTAAGCCATATGAGGCTTATGACCTCGTACAGAAAATCAAGGCTAAGGTTGATCTTCCTGTAGAAATCCACTCACACGCTACAACAGGTCTTTCTGTTGCAACACTTTTGAAGGCTGCAGAAGCTGGTGCAGACTGGCTTGATACAGCAATTTCTTCTATGTCTATGGGTACTTCTCACTCTCCAACAGAGACTGTAGTAGAAATGCTCAAGGGCACAGATATGGATACTGGCCTTGATACAAAACTTCTTCTTGAGATTGCTGCTTACTTCCGCGAAGTTCGCAAGCACTATTCATCTCTTGAATCTGCTTTCCTTGGTGCTGATACACGTATTCTTCTTTCTCAGGTACCAGGCGGAATGCTTTCTAACCTGGAATCACAGCTCAAACAGCAGAACGCAGGCGACAAGATGGACGCTGTACTTGCTGAACTTCCAAAGGTTCACAAGGCTGCAGGTTACGTTCCTCTTGTAACTCCAACATCTCAGATTGTTGGTACACAGGCTGTTATGAACGTTCTTATGGGACCATATAAAGTAATGACTCAGGACTTCCGTAACCTTATTACTGGTAAGTTCGGTAAACTCCCAACAGATGCTGATCCAGAGCTTGTTAAGAAGGCTCTTGAGCAGAATCATATGGATGCAGTTGTTACATGTCGTCCAGCTGACCTTATTGAACCTGAATGGGACAAAATGGTTGAAGAATCAAAGAAAGCTGGTGGTAACGGATCTGACGAAGATGTTCTTACTTACGCTATGTTCCCTAATGTTGCTCCAAAATTCTTTGCTGAACGTGCAAAAGGCCCGGTTGATGCTGCAAGCACATTTGCTAAGAAAGAGGTTGCTCCTGCTGCCGCTAAGGAAAACAAGGGTGGTTCTTACACTGTAAACGTAAACGGAACTGCTTACAATGTTACAACAGGCCCTGCAGGCGACTCTATGAGCGTAAACGTAAACGGAACTGCTTATAACGTAACATTCGGCGCTGCCGGTGCTGCTCCTGCAGCAGCCGCAGCAGCCCCTGCCGCACAGGTTACTGGTGGCGTTGAAATTAAAGCGCCTGTAGCAGGAACTCTCCTCCGTCACGCAGTTGCTGCCGGAACAAAAGTAAATAAGGGTGATACTGTTATCATCGTTGAATCTATGAAGATGGAACTTGAAGTTAAGGCTCCAGAAGCTGGAACTGTAAGCTTCTCTGTTCAGCCGGGAACACAGATTCAGGCTGGTCAGGTTCTTGGAACACTCGGTGGAGTAGCTGTTGCCGCTCCTGCACCTGCTTCGGCCGTAACTTCAACACCAACTCCAGCACCCGTAACCTCAGCACCAGCTGCTAGCGCAGCTGGCAATGGAAAACCTGTAAAAGCGCCGGTTGCAGGTACATTGCTCCGCTATGCTGTAGCTGAAGGTGCTGCAGTTCAGGCTGACACAACAGTAATCATCGTTGAGTCAATGAAAATGGAATTGGAAATCAAAGCTGGTGCTGCAGGTAAAGTTCACTTTGTAGCAGCTACAGGCTCACAGATTGCTCAGGGCGCAACAATTGCTGAAATTCAGTAAGTGAACTGAAAGGAAATTTAGATGGAAACAGTTTTGAACAAAAATAATAAATACAAGGTGTTTAGGGCAAGTGCTATTGTTTGTCTTATTGCCCTTTCACTTTCTTTTGTAGGTTGCGGTAAAGGCTCAGGTTCTTCTGGAAACTATGCTTCTACAACAATCGTAAAAGGTTCAGAGAATATCAAACCTATTTCAGTAAAATCTTTCTTCGGAAACGTTGCAAAGAATACCGGAATCTACAAGATGATTCATACTCCAACTCCTGAAGAAGCTGCTGAAGAAAAAGCTTCTAAAGAGCAGATGGAAATTGTAAAAGAAGAACAGATGGCTCAGGCCGCAGCTGACCTGGCTTCTCATCCTGTAAAGGGATGGCAGCGCCTTGTTATGCTTGCAATCGGCTTCCTTATTGTTTACCTTGGAGCCGCAAAAGGATTTGAACCTCTTCTTCTTATTCCAATCGGATTTGGTACAATTCTTGTAAATATTCCGGGTGCCGGTATGGGTGATGGCCCGGACGGTATGCTTCATATCATCTATTCTGCAGGTGTAGGAAACGAATTCTTCCCTATGCTTATCTTTATGGGAATTGGTGCTATGACAGACTTCGGTCCTCTTATCGCTAACCCTAAAACAGCCCTTCTTGGTGGTGCTGCTCAGCTTGGTGTATTTGCTACCTTGTTCGGTGTTGCTTCTATGAACTTCATTCCTGGAATCGACTACAACATGAAGCAGGCTTGTGCTATCGCTATCATCGGTGGTGCAGACGGTCCTACATCAATCTACGTTTCTGGTAAACTTGCTCCAGAAATGATGGCTGTAATTGCCGTTGCCGCTTACTCTTACATGGCTCTTGTTCCTATGATTCAGCCTCCTATTATGAAGCTTTTGACTTCTAAGAAAGAGCGTACAATCAAGATGAAACAGCTTCGTCCTGTATCTAAGACAGAACGCATTTTATTCCCACTTCTTTTGCTCGTTGTAACAATCCTTCTCTTGCCACCTGCAGCTCCTCTTATCGGTATGCTTGCATTCGGTAACTTCATTAAGGAAATCGGCTGTGTTCAGCGTCTTTCTAAGACTGTTGAAAATGAACTTATGAACATCGTTTCTATTCTTCTGTCACTGGGTGTTGGTTCACAGATGACTCCAGAAAAGATTATGCACGCTAACTCTCTGGGTATTATCGTTCTTGGTCTTCTTGCTTTCTGTATCGCTACAATGGGCGGTCTTATTATGGCAAAGATTATGAACCTCTTCCTCAAAGAGAAAATCAATCCGCTTATCGGTTCGGCTGGTGTATCAGCAGTTCCAATGGCAGCCCGCGTTGCAAACAAGGTTGGTATGTCAGAAGATCCGACAAACTTCCTTTTGATGCACGCTATGGGACCAAACGTTTCCGGCGTAATCGGAACCGCAATTGCGGCAGGTGTATTCATTTCGACATACGGAATGTAATTTGCGCTAGACTAAATTAATATGAAGGCTGTCCTCTCGGGGACAGCTTTTTTTTTATATTATCTCAGCAAGATTTAATCCGCATAAATATTTTATGCGCTCTTCGTGGTTCATCTTCTTGAAGTCTTGACTTTTTGACCATTTTTCAAAGTAGGCAGCGGCGGCAGAAGCTGTCTTTTTCAGCACTTCTAAAAGCTCCGGCGAACAGTCCGGGATATAGCAGGCCAGACGGGTTCCCTCTGTCCCTTTAACTCCCATAAAATATTCAAAAAACTCAGCCTTGTATTCGCCGAAGGCGGCATAAAGCCCGAAGAAGTCAGCAATCAGCTCGTCGTGAAGGTGATTCTGCGAGCAGCCGAAAAATCTTTTTGTATAATAGTGGGTACATTCGTGTTCCAGGCGGATTGTCATGGATTTTGCCTGCCAGTCGTCCTCCGAAAGTCCCAGAGTTTTTGCTGTAACGTTGCTGTAGGGCTTTGCAGAAAGAATTATAAAGCGTGTTGTCTTTCCAAAAACAAAGGCCGCCCCTGTTGAAGAAAGATTTTGCGGACGAAGGCCCTTGTGAATAAGATTTGTAACAAGATTTTCAAAGTCATCAGTATTTTTAATTTTGATGACAGGGATTTCTCCTGCACAGGAATTGTAAATCTCAGCCGATATGTTTTCTGCATCTTTAAAATCAACCGGAAGACGAGGCACCAGCATTGTGTTTATTGCCGTTTCTGCGCCGGCCTTATTCACTTCAGAAACAACCCCCCTCCAGAAATCAAGGAAAGATAAATCATCTCCCGGAGTCGGATTATAATTCTGAAAGTGATTTTTAAGATAATCTGAAAAAATTGACTTGTCCTGCGCGTTTAGCTTAGAGATATCTATATTCATCTTATGCCGCACTTTTAGAAGAGGCAAAATCAATAACAGAAAGCTGCTGCATCTGTTTCTTTGCTAATGCAATGATATTTTTACTCTTGTTGATTTTTCGAAAATCTTCAATTGTGTACAATGAAGGCTCCTTATTTCTTTATTTATTGTAACACAATGTTTTGAGATTTCAAATGAAGATTGTTAAATTTGATTATTCAGAATCTTAGTAATATCTTCGTTGAAGCAAGATAAGAGTTCTTCTTTTATATTTTCAATTTTCACTTTTTTTTAGCCCTTTTTAAAAGTCCGCCGTATAATATAATGTAATTATTGATAATAATTAGGAGGCTTTATTATGAATAAGAAGGAAATTGAAAAAGAAGAATTGAATCAGATTTCTGGTGGTTCAATAGAAAATCTTAAGCCAATCAGGATAAAATACAGACCTGAAAAACATGAAACACCTGGAACAGAGTGGGTAAAGAATATTACTGCCACAGTAAACAGTGTAGATGAATGCGGCGTTGAAGAACTTCAGCGAGGAAGAAAATTCTAAGCCAATTAAAACGAAAATGTGCATTGCGAAGTTTATATTTACCATCTTTAGTGTGCTCAATCATTGGCACGGACGCTATCGTTTTGTCATATGAGTAACAGATAAAGAACAATTATACGGGGGATTTTAAGGGGGTGTAGCCCCCTTAGGCGAAGGGGTAGCGGAAAAGACCGGAGTGCAACGAGGACTTTGGAGCGAGGGGAAGGCTTTCCCCTCCTTTTTTATTATAATTTAAGATATTCACTTTTATTAAAGCCGTATTTTCACTATAATTCATTCATATGACTCAGCACGGAACAATGACTAAGGATAACCATGCGGCTTTGTGGCATGGTCGTTTTGAAGAGGGGCCGGACGCAGAAGCGGTGGCTTTTGAGACTTCCATTCATGTTGATGAAAGAATGGCTTTTGATGATATTGCGGGAAGTATTGCCCATGCAAAAATGCTTGCTCATGTAAAACTGATTTCGGACGGGGAAGCAAAGCAGATTATAGAAGGGCTTGAAGGAATTAAAGCTGACCTTGAAAGCGGAAAGCTTGCCATTGACTATTCGGCAGAAGATATTCATTCGTTTATAGAAGCAACTTTGACAGACCGCATTGGCGAGGCCGGAAAAAAAGTTCACACAGGGCGCAGCCGTAACGACCAGATTGCCCTGGACGAACGCCTTTATCTGCGCCGCACAATCCCTGAGCTTCAGAATGCCCTGCTTACTTTGATTGACGCTCTGACACAGATTGCTTCTTTGCATAAAAATTCTTTGATTCCGGGCTTTACCCACATGCAGCATGCCCAGCCGGTAACTCTTGCTCATCACGTTTGCGCCTGGTCCTGGATGCTGGTTCGTGACTGGCAGAGGTTGGAAGATTCCCTTAAAAGAATCTGCATTTCGCCGATTGGTTCATGTGCTTTGGCCGGCAGCGGACTTCCTCTTGACCGAGAGTTCGAAGCCGGTCAGCTTGGGTTTGAAAGCGTAACTAAAAACTCCCTAGATTCAGTTTCTGACCGCGATTACTGCATCGAAACTGCTTCAAACCTTTCTATGATTCAGATGCACCTGAGCCGCTTCTGTGAGGAAGTTGTTCTCTGGTCTACCGTTGAGTTTGGTTTTATTGATTTGAGCGAAAAATGGTCAACCGGCTCTTCTATCATGCCTCAGAAAAAAAATCCTGACTTTGCTGAATTGATTCGCGGACGTACCGGAAAGGTTTACGGTGACCTTTTTGCCCTTATGACAATGATGAAAGCCCTTCCGCTTGCTTATGACCGCGACATGCAGGAAGATAAGGAGCCTCTTTTTGATGCAATCGACACAGTTCTTTCCTGCGTAAAAATCTTTACCTATATGATTTCTACTGCAAAGTGGAATACAAAAATTATGGAAGGTGCTTGCGAAGGCGGATTTTTGAACGCAACTGATGTTGCAGACTATCTTGTCCGCAAGGGAATGCCTTTCAGAACTGCCCACGGTGTAAGTGCTAAGGCTGTCCGTATTGCGATTGAGAAAAACTGCCGTCTGGAAGACCTGGAGCTCGCAACCTTCAAAGAGTGCTCGGATCTGATTGATGAAGATATTTATTCCTTCATCACTTCTAAGGCCTGTGTTGAAGCCAGAAAAACTACCGGCGGTCCTAGCCCTGAGCGTGTAGACGAGCAGATAGCTGAACTTAAAGACTTTATTAAAAACGTAAAATAAGCGTGAAAACGCGAAAAAAAATAGAGGTGGATTTATGAAAAAAATTACTGGTCTTGTACTTGCATGTGCAGCTGTACTCAGCCTTGCAGGATGTAAAAAGAAAGTTTCTAGTGGAAATGCTGTAGACGCTTTGAAGGCTCGCGGAACTTTTGTTCTTGGTCTTGATGACTCTTTCCCTCCGCTTGGCTTCCGCGATAACGATACAAACGAAATTACAGGTTATGACATTGACCTTGCAAAAGAAGTTGCAAAACGTCTTGGCGTTCAGTTTAAGGCTCAGCCTATCGACTGGGATGCTAAAGAGATGGAGCTTGAAACAGGTAAAATTGACTGTATCTGGAACGGCTTTACAATCACAGAGGACCGCAAGGCTGCCTTGAGCTTTACAGAAGCTTACCTCAACAACGAGCAGGTTCTTGTAGTTCGCGCAAACAGCGGAATCAAAAAGCTTTTTGATATGAAAGGAAAGACAATCGGTCTTCAGAGCGGTTCAAGTGCTCAGGAAGCTGTTGATGAAAACCAGGCTTTTGCTTCAACAATCGGAAAAACAATTTACTTCAAGGACAATATCACAGCTTTGAATGATCTTGATATTGGTGGTGTTGATGCTGTTGTAATGGACAGTGTTGTTGCTAACTATTCTATCACTCAGACTAAAAAGCCTTTTGCTGTAGTTGAAGAAGCTCTTGCAAATGAAGCTTACGGAATCGGTTTCAGAAAGAACGAACCTGAACTCCGCGACGAGGTATGGAAGATTTTGAAAGAAATGACAGCAGACGGTACTGTTTCTGCTATTTCTAACAAATGGTTTGGTAAAAACATTTCTGTAATCAAATAAAGTTTCTGGTTGGTCTGATGTCTCCTAAATATTTGAAAATGCTTTCTGCGATGTTTGATGGTTCAATCACTTCGCTGGAAGTATTTTTCCTCACACTGATTTTTTCAATTCCTCTGGCTCTTCCGATTGCACTTGGAAGAATGGGTAAAGATAAGGTTCTGGCCTGGCTTACGAATGTCTTTCTTCTGATAATCCGCGGAACTCCTCTTATGCTGCAGCTGCTGGTTGTTTACTTTGGTCCGGGACTTTTTGTGCGCTGGCTTGTTTCTAAGGGCTTTGACGTAAGCTTCAAGTGGGACCGCTTTACAGCCGCAATTATCGCCCTCAGCGTAAACTATGCCGCCTACTTTGCAGAAATCTACCGCGGCGGAATTGAATCTATTCCAAAAGGTCAGTATGAGGCCTGCCAGGTTCTTGGCTATAAAAGATATCAGACCTTTTTCAGAATCATCCTGCCGCAGGTAATAAAGCGCATTGTTCCTGCGATGGGAAATGAGGTTATCACTCTGGTAAAGGATACTGCTCTTGTCAGTGTAATCGGAGTCAGCGAGCTTCTGATGGTGGCTAAAGAGAGGCAGGGGGCACTTTTCAGCTTTGCACCTCTTTTTATTGCCGGTGTCTTTTACTTTGTGATGAACTGGTTTGTTTCGATTGTTTTTGCACAGCTTGAAAAAAAGCTTAGTTATTATCATTGATGAGAGGGTGCAGAAATGAGCGAAAATAATGAAATTATCAGCGTAAAGAACTTAAAAAAATCCTTTGGTCAGACAGAAGTCTTAAAGGATATTTCTTTTTCTGTAAAAAAAGGCGAAGTTCTTTCTATAATTGGTCCTTCTGGCAGCGGTAAGTCTACAATACTCCGCTGTGTTTCTCAGCTTGAAAGCGTGAGCGGCGGCAGTATTGAAATCTGTGGGCTTCCTCTTGTAAAGGACGGCGTATATTCAGATAAAAATCTCCGCCACGAAATCACACTCAAAAGCGGACTTGTTTTTCAGAACTTCAATCTTTTTCCGCATTATTCAGTTTTGCAGAATGTTGTTGAGCCTCAGGTTCGCGTTTTAAGAAAATCCCGCGAAGAAGCTAGAGCTAAGGCAGAAGAGCTTTTGAAGAGAATCGGGCTTGGCGAGCGCATGAAAAATTATCCCTGCGAACTTTCCGGCGGTCAGCAGCAGCGAGTTTCTATTGCCCGGGCCCTTGCATTAAATCCTGAAGTTCTTCTTTTTGATGAGCCTACATCAGCCCTTGACCCTGAGCTTACCGGCGAAATCTTAGCCGTTATCAAAGAGCTTGCAGCTGAAAAAATGACTATGGTCGTAGTTACTCACGAAATGTCTTTTGCCCGCGATATTTCCACAGAGATTATCTTTATGGACGGCGGCGTAATCGTAGAGCAGGGTAAGCCGGAGGATGTAATCAATCATCCTAAGGAAGAAAGAACAAGAAACTTCCTTTCAAGATTCAATGCCTAGCTTCAAATTGAGATATTTGAAGCTTTCATCTATTGAAACTATCTTTAATTTGTAATATTATAACTTCTCAAACTATGATTAAATTTGGTGTCTTTATGTCACCAATGGAGGAATAAATGGTCAAAATCAGACTTAAGAGATTTGGTACTAAAAAGCGCCCATGCTACCGTGTAGTTGTTCAGGACTCACGTGAGCCACGCGACGGAGCTTGTATCGAAGAAATCGGAACTTTCCAGCCAATCGCTAAGGAAGACGCTCAGGTTTCTATCAATGCAGATCGTGCAAAGTACTGGATCAGCGTTGGTGCTCAGCCAACTGACATCGTTAAGAAGCTTTTGAACCGCCAGGCTAAGGCTAACTAATTTACAGAGGAGCCGAAAATGGAAAAAGACCTGATTGAATACATCGCAAAATCATTGGTCGATGATCCGTCAGCTGTATCTGTAAATGAAACTGAAGGCGAGAAAGGCATGGTTCTTCAGCTCAAAGTTGCTGAAAACGACATTGGTAAGGTAATCGGAAAATATGGCCGTATTGCCAAGGCAATGAGAACAGTTTTGAGCGCATCTGCTGTAAAAGACGGTAAACGTTACAGTCTTGATATTCTGGACTAATCAGGGTAGTAGCCGATGTTAAAAGAACAACTGGTTGTTGGATTTATCCGCGGGCCTCACGGTTACGAGGGTGAATGTAAAGTTGAGAGCAGCTCCGGCGAGTATGAGCATATTGCAAAACTCAAAGAGGCTACTTTGCGTCACGGAGACCAGACTAAAGAAGTGAAGGTTGAATCGGCTTCTTTGGCACATGAAACTGTGTACGTTAAATTTGCTGGAATCAATTCTGACGAGGAAATTAAAAAATATAATCGTTGGGAAATTGTGGTTCCAAGAAAGTACGCTAAGCCTTTGAAAAAAGACGAGTGGTACATAACCGATTTACAAAATTGTTCCCTTGTGTGGAACGCCGATCCGGCAGCGTTGGATGCGCCTGCAGCTGAAGAAGTTGTAGGAACAATCACAGACGTATTGGAAGGCGGAGCAGGTTACTTGTTAGAAGTTTCTCTCTCCGAGAGTTGCACTTGTATTAGCGACGACATTAAGTTTACGGCATCAGGTAAGCCTAGAAAGGTTCTGATTCCATTCAATAATGAACACGTTGGTAAAGTTGATGTTGAAAACGGTACGGTACAATTGATGCACCTCTGGATTCTGGAGTAATTCCATGAAATTTACAGTGCTGACCTTATTTCCAGATATTGTTAAGGCTTTTTTTGAAAACTCAATCATGGCCAAAGCAGTAGAAAAGGAAATTATTGCCTACGATTTGGTGAACATCAGAGATTTTGCTCTAGATAAGCACCGAACTTGTGATGACGGAACGTATGGAGGTGGAGCAGGACAGTTAATGCTTCCTGAACCTCTGAGCAGGGCACTTGATAGTGTCGGGGCAAAACGCAAGTTTGTAATTTATGTTACACCAAGCGGAAAGCCTCTTACACAGAATCTTGCCCAGGAACTTAGTCGCAAAGATGAACTTGTTTTTATCTGCGGCCGGTACGAAGGTATTGACCAGAGGATAATCGATTCTTACGTTGACATGGAAGTTTCCATCGGAGACTATGTAATGTCATCAGGAGAAGTTGCAGCAACAGTTGTGATTGATACAGTTTACCGCCTGGTAGACGGCGTAATTAATCATGAATCGCTGGAAGAAGAATCTTATTGCGATGGACTTTTGGAGTATCCCCAGTATACTCACCCGGAAGAATGGAATGGTATGAAAGTTCCGCCTGTTCTTTTGAGCGGTAATCATGAGGAAATCCGGAAGTGGCGGCTTAAAAAGCGCTTGATGAAAACTCTTGCAAACCGTCCTGATTTAATCTGGGAAGCAAGAAAAAACGGAAAGCTTTCTTTAGAAGCCGAAAAGATGATTGAGGAAATAAACGAGCAGTTTTTTGCCAAAACTCAACCTAAAAAGAAGAGAAAAAAGCAGAAAACTCAGACCGAATAGGAGACTATTATGGATATCATTAAGACTATTGAAGAATCACAGAAACGTGTTGGAGCTCAGGGCTTCAATGTTGGTGATACAGTAAAAGTTTACTTCAAGATTATTGAAGGTAAAACAGAACGTATTCAGGTTTATGAAGGAATCGTTCTTTGCAAGAAAAACTCAGGAGCAAGCGAGACTTTCACTGTTCGTAAGATTTCTTACGGCGTTGGTGTTGAGCGTGTATTCCCATATAACAGCCCTCGTATCGTAAAGGTTGATATCGTTCGTCCTGGTAAAGTACGCCGTGCTAAGCTCTACTACCTGCGCGATAAGGTTGGTAAGGCTGCTAAAGTTAAGGCTTTGGTTGGTGCAAAAATCACTGAAGAACTTAACGCACGTAACGCTCGTGCAGAAGCATTTGCTGCTGCTGAGGAAGCACGTATCAAGGCAGAAAGAGCAGAAGCTGCTGCTAACAAGCCTGCTGCAAAATAAGTTTTTCATAGCTTAAAAAAAAGCGAAGATTTCTTTCTTGAAATCTTCGCTTTTTTTTATTAACTTAAAATCATGAATCCCCTTTATGTGAATGCCCGCAGTCAGATAAAAGCTTCTCAGAATGTAAAAGTTTTACAGCAGGGCTCTTCTGTGCTTGTAAGGGTAATTGCAGATAAGGGCGGCGGTCAGTATGAAGGCAGCGTTGCCGGTGTAAGGGTAAACCTGCGTTCAAAAAATCCCCTTAAGCCAGGTGATACTTTTACTGCGACTGTAAATCTCAATAACGAAAAAATTGAAATCACGCCTAAGGCAGAAAGCGGAATCTCTTTTTTAGCTGACAAGGTTTTTGTTGAAGCGCAAGGCCAGAGTCAGCTGCAGAATCTTCTTGCAGAAATCGGACTTCCTCCGGACGAAATTAATTCCCATATAGCCCTTCAGATGAAGCAGCTTGGAATGAAGCTGGATGCTGAAGCTATAAGAAAGCTTCATGCCTTGAGCATACGTTTTGCGGGAAAGGAAAAGAAGGCAGCGGAACTTTTAACAATCCTTAAAGATAAGGGAATCGAACTTTCTCAGACTCAGCTGCTGGAACTTTTGAATCTGCTGGAAAAGGAAGCTGACGGTGGAGAAGAGGCTGAAAGTCCTGCCCTTAAAATAATAAATCATAAAAGCGGCTGGATTTTTCTTCCATACGAAATTGTAAATGCGCCGGGAAATACGCCCTCTGAAAATGAATCTTCTCTTCTTGGAAGGGGAATAATCCGTCTTTTAATCGGTGATGATAAAAAGCTTTCAAAACTGAATTTTAATCTTTTAATAAATAATAACGAATATCTTTTTAATCTTGATTTTGAAAATAAGAAGTGTAAAAAAATCCGCTGTAACTTCCCTGTAAAAGAAAGCGAAGTAGAAAAGACTCTTGAAGCTCTTGGAAAAAAGCTTCTGGGCTGTGGAGCGCCTCAAATAATCTTTGCAGAGAAATCAGAGCTGGAAGGTTCCGGCTGCGAAAGTGAAGAATTTTTTGAAGTCGGAGGCAGAGTGTGAAAAATCATTTTAATCTGACTGATAAAAAGGCCCCGATAATGGAAATTAAAACTCAAAAGTCAGCTGTCGCCCTTAAATACCCCCAGGGAGCTGATCTTCCATTTATTACGGCCAAGGGAAAGGGACAGCTTGCGGAAAAAATCATAGAAGTGGCCCGTGATAATGATATTTATATAGAAGAAAACGCGCCTTTAGTGGATTTACTTTCGGTTCAGGAAGTAAATGACGCCGTTCCGGAAGAAGCTTTTGAAGCGCTTGCCTTAATTTTTGCATTTGTTCTTGAGAGAGAAGGAAAAGCGGGGGCTGACAGGTAAGCTTATGAACACTAAGGAAATCGGGAATGAAGGCGAAAAAAGAGCCTGCCAATATCTTTTATCGAAAGGATATGAAATTATTGAGAAAAACTGGAATACAAAAAGCGGAGAACTTGATATAATAGTAAAAAAGGATGAAACTCTGGTATTTGTGGAGGTAAAAACTCTCCCCAATGCCACACCTGATATGCTTTCTTCTGTTTTAGGTAAACAAAAACAGAAAAGGATTGTAAAAACTGCTAAACACTTTATGTTAAAACATCGACAATATAGTAACAGTTACGTCAGATTTGATGTGATTGTTCTTGATATGCAGGATTTGCCTCCTGTTTATCATATTGAAAATGCTTTCATGGAGTAGTAAAGCTTTTATGATTGGTGCTAGAGTTTCTGCGGCAAGCACCCTCGTTTTGGAAAAAACTGAGGAGGAAGAATTGTCGCCCCGCATTCTTGAATTGCGTAAAAAAATAAAGAACTCGGAATATATTGACAGTGCCATTATGCGCATTGCTCAGGTCATAAGTAATAAGCTTATGGAAAATTCCGAGGAATTGAGAATCCGGAAGGAATAACCGGATTCCGACCGGAGCTTTTATGGACAGACGTCGTAATAAAAAATTTCAGAAGAACTGGAAAAATAATCAGAATAAAGGTTTTGAAAAAGAAAAAAAAGAAGTTTTTCAATTCAATAAAACTGCATACGAAAACGCCGAAGCCGACAAACAGAGGCTTGAAGCTATTGACCAGCTGAAAAAGCGGGAAAACATCTGTCCAATGTGTAACCAGCCTATTTTAGACTTGCCTTCAAGTCTTGCTGATAAAGCCAGCGGTAAGCCTGTTCATTTTGAATGTGCCCTTGAAAAAGTAAAGAGCGCAGAACCAACTGCAGAAAACGAAAAAGTTGCTTATATTGGACAGGGACGATTTGCTGTTCTTTCTTACGAAAATATCCGTGATCAGCGTCATTTTACAATCAAAAAAGTAATTGAATGGGAAGAACGCGATAAAAAATCTGACTGGCGTGAAGAATACAGCGCCCTTTACAGCAAAGTAAACTAAATCCATGGAAATTACTATTCTTTGCAAGGTTGTAGATAACTTCGGTGATATCGGGGTAAACTGGCGCCTTGCAAAAAAACTCAAAAGAATAAATCCAGAAAATAAAATTAACCTCATCTGTGACAATCTTTCATCGTTTAAAAAGATTTGTGACCAGGTGAATATTGATTTACCCCTGCAGACTGTTTGCGATATTGATGTGTATGACTGGAATGCATACGATTTCTGTTATGGTCACTTTTCCGGAGAAAATAATGCCCGTCTTCAGGTTATTCTGGAATGCTTTCAGTGCGGCCGTCCTGACTGGATGGAAAAAATCCTTTTTGACGACGAATTAAATCACACTGTTCAGATAATTATGATTGATTATCTTAGCGCGGAAGATTATGCAGAAAGCTTTCATAAGCTGCAGTCTTTGACCCGGCGGGGAAAGGTAAAAAAAGTGAACTTTATGCCGGGCTTTACGGCAAAAACAGGCGGCCTGATTATTGATGAGGGCTGGGAAGAAGTGCCGGAGCGAAAGTCGGACGGCGATATTTTATTTTTTACCTACGCCCGGGACTGGAGCGGCGTTGTACGCGCGATAAAGAAAAATTGCGGCGGAAAGAAAATTCTCTGTGCGGCGGGGGCAGGGCAGGAAAGCTTTGTAAAAGCCTGGAAGAAGAATGCCGGCGCCGGGGCAGGGGGCACATTAGAAATACTTCCTTTTATGAACCAGACTGACTGGGATAAAATGATGAAAAATGCTTCCTTCCTTTTTATACGCGGTGAGGAGACTTTGAGCCGGGCCTGTCTTTCCGGCACTCCTTTTATCTGGCACGCATATCCCCAGAGCGATGAGTACCAGCTGGTAAAGGTAAATGCCCTTCTTGAGCGCATGAGGCCATATTTTGATTCTGCGGAGTTTTCGGAGGTGGCCGCTGCGTGGCAAGCCTTTAATTCGCCCGAAAGTGGTGAAAATGACCGCTGCCTGGAAGAAAGCGTTTCGACCATGCTTGCCATGCAGAATCATCTTGTAAAGGGCTTCCGGGACTTCGCTTTCGATTTGAGGAAAAACGGAGACTTGGGAGAAAACCTGATGACTTTTATTGAAGAAATTTGTATAATATAGGGAAATTTGAAACTTGGGGCGTCTGCCCTTTTAGAAAATAGAGGTATTTTTTATGTTAATGACATCACAGTTGAAAGTTGGAACTGCTTTCATGTATGAGGGAAACGCCCTTATCGTTCAGAAGATGCTTGGTCAGCGTTCAGGTCGTGCCGGAATGGTTACAAACCTCCGCGTAAAGAACCTTGTTACAAACTCAACTATGGATTTGGGATTGGATGCAGGTGAAAAATTTGATGATGTAGACCTTGAATCACACAACACAAAACTTTCTTACATCGACGGTGATACATACGTATTCATGGATCAGGATACATACGAGCAGTTTGAGCTTCCAAAAGAAGACTTGGGCGACTATGCCGGCTACATTACTCCGGATGATGATCTTGAAGTAGCTTTGACATTCTACGAAGGAAAACCAGTAGGTATTGATTTGCCAGTTCGCGTTACTCGCGTTGTAACATACTGTGAACCAGGTGTTAAAGGTGATACTTCTGGAAAATCTATGAAACCAGCTACACTTGATACAGGAATCGAAGTTCGCGTTCCATTGTTCATCAACACAGATGACAAAATCGTTATCGATACACGCGACGGTTCATTCCTTGAAAGAGCAAAATAATTGATTTTTGCTGAGAGAGCGCAGGACAGATTTGTCCTGTGCTTTTTTTATGTATTTGGAGTTTATCGATAAACTTTGTTATAAACGGCAGGAGCGATATTATTTATGAATAAAGCCGCAATTTTTCATAGAGTGGACAGCGAATACTGCTATCTTCTTGATGACAAAACTCTGGTTTTGAGACTGAGGGCCGCTAAGGGCGATTTGAAGGGGGCTAATGTAGTCTACGGAAACCGCTTTGAATGGCCGCAGCCGGCGGTTCGTCATACAGTCAAAATGGAAAAGGTTTGTCAGGGGCTTTATCATGATTACTTCGAGGTTACGATTAAGCCGGGCTTCCGCCGTGTATTTTATTATTTTGAACTGGAGGGGGCCGGGGAAGGTGCATCCGCCGGCGAAAAATACTTCTACTACCAGGGCTCAATCCGAAAAGACCTCCCTGAAAACTGGTTCTGTTTCTTCCAGATGCCATATATGAGGCGGGAGGAAGTTTATAATGTTCCTGCCTGGGCGGAAGACGCCGTAATGTATCAGATTTTCCCGGACAGCTTTGCAACCGGACACCGGGTTCACGATAAGACGGCAAAGACTGCCGAGTGGGAAGGCTTTACCCTAAAATCTAAGCTTGGCGGAAATATCCGCGGTATAATAGAAAATATTGATTATCTTGTGGATTTGGGAATCAATGTTTTGTATCTGAATCCGGTTTTTGTTGCCCATTCTTATCACAAATACGACACAATTGATTACAAGCATATCGACCCGGATTTTGGCAGTGACGAAGAGTTTGCAGAATTAGTTGGCCTTCTTCATAAAAATGGAATCCGCGTGGTGCTGGACGGCGTTTATAATCATACGGGAAGACGCTTTTTTGCCTATCAGGATATTTTGAAAAATCAGGAAAAATCTCCTTACCGCGACTGGTACTACGATATGCCGCTTCCTCTTCTTCCTGATATGAAATCTGATTATGCCTGCTTTTCTTATGTAAAACAGATGCCAAAACTGAATACGGGAAATCCAGAAGTTTGCCGTTATTTCTGCGAGGTGGGCAAATACTGGATTGAAAAATTTGATATTGACGGCTGGCGTCTTGATGTTGCAAACGAAATTGACAAGAACTTCTGGCGCGAATATAAAAAGGCAATCCGCAGCGTAAAAAAGGATGCAATTATGCTGGCAGAAGTCTGGGAAGACGCCCAGAACTGGCAGGTTTACGACGAATTTGATTCTGCAATGAACTACCGCTTTGTAAACCTCTGCCGGGACTTTTTTGCGGGCCGCACAATTACAGCAGAAGAGTTTGGCGAGACTTTCAATGAAAGCCTTATGCGCTATCCGCGTCCTGTAAGTTATGCCCAGATGAATCTGCTGGACAGCCACGATGTTTCCCGTTTTATTTCTTTGTGCGGTGAAAAGCCGGAGCTATTGAAGCTGGCCGCCGTCGTTCAGATGACACTGCCTGGAATGCCCGGTATTTTTGCGGGTGATGAGCGTGCCATGCAGGGAATCAGTGAAGACGAATACCGCCGTGCCTTTGTCTGGGATGATGATGGTAAGGACTGCGACTATGTTGCCTGCCGCCCAAGTGATATGACTGCCTTTTACAAAGAGCTGATTGCCCTTCGTAAGGCTCACAAGGCTCTGCGAAGCGGGGCTGTTAACTTCATTGAAACTGGTAACGATAAGGTTTTGTGCTACGAACGCGTTTCGCCTGAAGAAAAAATTACCGTCTGGGTAAATAATTCTGACAAAGACTGGACAGATCCAGAGTCTGGAAATATTGTAAAAGCTTTTGATTACAAAATAGTTGTCTAACTTTTACTTTTAGTCTATATTTTCTTTAATTCACAGCACACCAGGCCGGTGTGCTGTATTCTTTATTTAACTCAGAGGCTTTTGTATGTCTTCTTTACCCAATACGGAAATTATCCTTCAGATTCTGCTTTCCGTTGGAATTATTGTTATTGCGGCTAAGTTCCTTGGAACTCAGGTAAAAAAAATCGGCTTTCCGGTTGTTGCCGGGCAGATTGTTGCCGGTCTTCTTTTGCGTTTTCTTCCTTTTTTTCAGAATTTTGGCGGCGGTGAGTCCAGCATCATTTACCGCGAAGCAAATCAGTTTATTACATATATGTCGGAAATCGGTGTAATTCTGATTATGTATTCCGCTGGTCTTGGAACTAATCTTAAATCCCTTATAAAATCCGGCTTTAAGGCAACCCTTATTGCCTGCTGCGGAGTTTTTGTACCTCTTTTTATGGGCGCTGTAATGGCCCTTTGCTTCTGGGGCTTTGACGGCTTTGGAACTGCAAAATTCTACCAGGCAATGTTCATCGGAACTATTCTGACAGCAACCTCGGTAAGTATAAGCGTTGCAACTTTAAAAGAGCTTGGAAAAATCAAAACTGATGTAGGACAGGCAATTGTAAGTGCGGCAATTATTGATGATGTAATCGGAATTGTCGTTCTGACAGTTGTGCTTGGCGTAAGTACAGGAAGCGGCGGTTATACAAGCGTTATTCTTAAAACCATCCTCTTTTTTATCTGTGCCATTGTTTTCGGCTATATTATTTTCCGGGTTTTCCGCTGGTATGATACAAAGCATCCTCATTCCCGAAGAATCCCTATTTACGGACTTGGAATTGCCTTTATCTACGCTTTTGCCGCAGAAAAATTTTTTGGCATTGCTGATATTACCGGTGCCTACATTGCAGGCGTTGTTTTCTGCAGCCTTACAGACGCTCCTTACATGGAACAGAAAATCGACATCAACTCTTATATGATTTTCAGCCCGATTTTCTTTGCAAGCATTGGTTTAAAAACTGACCTTTCCGGCATGGATATGAGCCTTTTGTGGTTTGCCATTGCCTTTGTAATTGTCGGCTGTATTTCAAAAATTATCGGATGTTCGGGAATCAGCCGTCTTTTGGGCTTTGACTGGAAGGACAGTTACAGAATCGGACTTGGAATGATGGTTCGCGGCGAGGTTGCCCTGATTGTTGCCCAGAAGGGACTGAGCGTAGGCATGGTTGATTCAAAATACTTTGCGCCGGTAATTCTTCTGATTATCGTTTCTTCAATGATAGTGCCTGTTTTGCTGGGAAAGGCTTTCCGCGAACAGGCATAAGCCTTCCGTGAAAGGTGACACGATTTAATGCTTTATGCTATAATTATTTATTATACTTAAAGCAGGTAATAAAAAGTGTCGGGAAAGTTTATTTTTTCATTAAGTAATAAAATGATTGGGAAGGGGCGTAAAATCCTAAAGCCCCTTCTGTCCCTTTTTCTTGTAAGTTTCTTTATTTTTACTTCCTGCATTATAGACTGTGACGAACCCGATACATCTTTTCAGTCAATAGAAAATTCAACATCATCATCGTCATCAATATCTTCTTCTTCCGAACTTCCGGTTTCCAATGAAGCTATTCCTCAAAAAGCAATATTAAAAATCGACTTTGCAGATGATAATTCGGCCCGAACGGTTTTGCCAAAGGTTCAGCTCGGCAATTATGTTTTGAAGGGTAGTCTTGCCGGCGGCGCAAGTGTAGTCCTTGCCACAGCCGATACGAAAGAGGAGATGAAGACAAAGGAAATTGAACTTGACCCCGGAGTCTGGTCTTTTACTCTGTCTGCTGATATGACAGGAACTTCTGTTTTATCAAGCGTAAAATCTTATTCTGATACACAAAATGTTACGCTGACAGGAAATCCCGTAACCGTTAATTTTGACTTAAAGCCGCGTGATTCAAATGGAACTGAAATTACAGAGGGTGCGGTGAGCATTTCCCTTACACTTTCAAGTGATGTAATTTCTGCTAACAAGGCTAGGGCAAGCCTTAAGCTTGGTGGTGTTGAAAAGGCCGCTAAAGAAGATGATGTAAGCGCCGGCGGCACATTTACCTTTACTGCGGAAAATCTTGATAAAGATACCTATGATCTGGAAATTGAATTTTATTCATATGACGGAACAGAGCGGCCTCTAGAGGATTCAAAGGTAAATCAAAACACCTGGCAGGCTTTAGTCCGCATTGAGCCGGGCCTGCTTTCTTCTGCAGAGGTGACGGGCTTTAATCTGAATGAAGTTTATAATATTACTTATGAGAATGTCGGTGATGCTGTTCCTGATCCTGCGGCTGCTTCCGGCATAGCAATAAAATCCTTCTCTAGAAAAAGCGCTTCTTTTGAACTGCCAAAATACAAAAAATCCGGTTATTACTTTGCCGGCTGGTATGACAATGCTGCCTTTGAAGGAAGTTCAATTACAGAATTTAATCCGGCAAATGAATCTTCTTCTGTTACTCTTTATGCAAAATGGGTAAGTACAAAAATTTTCGTTAAGCAGGGTGCGACCGGAAGCGGAGAGTCACCTGATAATGCAGTTGGCAATTTTTCAGCGGCCTTTGATGTAATGAAGGAGTTTAAGACTTTAAGTGGAACTGCTAACGACTTTATTATAAAAGTCTGTGGCCAGGTAGATGGAAATCAAAGTCTTCCTACAGGTTTAACTGATGCTATAGCCACTTCAGTTACTATAAAAGGAAATACAGGCCTTGATGCGGCCGGAGTTCCTGAGAACAGCCTTTATGGAAAAAAGACAGGTACTGTTCTTACTATCTCAACTACTGTTCCTGTTATAATCCAGAATCTTAAGATTTATGGCGGAAGCGGCTCAAAGGGCGGCGGTATCTATATGGGATCCGGAACTAACGTAACGCTTGATAGCGGAGCTCTTATTGGTGATGAGAAGCAAGAAGTTGCCACTTCATCTGACTATGGTAATAAGGCATCTTCTGGTGGTGGTGGCGGTATTTGTAATGAAGGCGGTAATCTTGTTTTAAATAGCGGATCTAAGGTTTGCCACAACTATGATGGTTCTAGCAGTTATAACGGCGGTCAGGGCGGCGGCGGTATTAAATGTTCTGGTGGAAGTATATCTATAGATGGTGCAGTCATTTCTTATAATAAAACTACAACACGTGGCGGTGGAATAGATATTGCGAAAGGTTCTTCTTCTGCCAGCCTTACAATGTATAGTGGTGAAATAAGTCATAACGAAACAATCGGTTGGGGCGGTGGCGTTATGATGCATACAGATAATACCAGCTTTGAAATGTACGGTGGAAAAATTTCTAATAACGTTCAATCTGGTACAGCTTCAAACTGGGCCCCAAACGGAGCTGCCATTTTTATGGATGGCGGAAGCTTTACAATGAGAAATGATGCTGAAATTTCTGATAATGAAGCAAAATTTGAACATGGCGGTATAGTTTTTGTAGGCGAAACTTGTAAAGTTTATTTATATGGCGGCCTTATAAAAAATAATAAGGCAGCAAGGGGCAATGGTAGTGCTGTAGCTATGGGTGGAAATCCTACTGTCTTTGAGATGAGCGGTTCTATTTATATTCCTTATGATAGTGACAATAATCAAAATGACGTTGAAATTTCCAATGGTAAAGTAATTAAAATTACAGGCGAGCTGGACACTCCTGTTTCAAAACCTATTGCAACACTTCATCCTGGTTCATATGTACGAGGAAGGGCAATTTTTGAAGCTGCCAGTCCTGTTACTGACCTTTCAGCTTATCAGGATTATTTTGCCTTTAAAGTGGCTGGCTGGACAACAAAGCTTTCGGATGATAAGACAAAACTTATGCTTGATTCTCCGATTTATGTTGCTGGTCAGAATCCTACAATTTGTAGTAGTGCAGGAAGCGCAAGCGGTGATGGTTCTCAGGGAAATCCTTTTGACACAATTGATAAAGCTGTCGCTGCAATTGCAAATTTAGATGATGCAGCAAGTACTGACTATACGATTTTAATTGATGGTGAACTTAAAGCGACCTTAAATGACCCTGATGAAGCTGCTATCGGACAGAAGATTAATTCTGATATGCCAATACACTCTCTGACTATTAAAGGTGCAAATGGTCTCAATACAACTGGCGAGCCAAAAGATATTATCAACGGACAGGCAGATGATACCCATAGAGACAGAGGATTAACATTTACTACAAATTTAATTCCTGTAACTATTGAATGCCTTAAAATTACCGGTGGTTTGGAGGATCAGGGTGGAGGTATTTATCTTTCCAGCGGATCAAAACTTACTCTTGGTGATAATGTTCTGGTAACAGGAAACACTGCTAATAACTCTGGCGGCGGTATAGCTCTTCTTAGTGGTTCGACCCTTATTGTAAAAGATTCTGCTACGATAGCGAATAATAGGGCTCTGGGGGCTGCTGGAAAGGGGGGGGGCGTTTTTGTTGGCTCTGGAAGCAGCATAACAATCAGCGATTCTGTATATATCCCTTATGGTTTTAGAGATCCTTCTGGAATAGGTTATACGGGGGCTGGATGCAATGATATTTATCTTGATACAGAAAAGACTGTAAAAATTGGAGGAGCTCTTTCAAGACATAGCAGCACAGACAAGATAAGAATTAATCTGCCGGACTCAGCCTATAAACTGAAAACAAAAGTTCTTGAACTCGTTTCAAGTCCAAGTCCGGCAACAAGTCTTGCTGATGAATATGAAAAATTCGCTCTTGTAAACGAAAGCTTCGTTAATATTAAAGCTACCGGCCTGACAGGTTATTCAGAAACTATAACAAGCTTCTATGTAAGTGCAGATGGTAGTGATGATAATCTTGGAAAAACTGAAGAAAGCGCTTATAAAACAATTGCAAATGCCCTTAAGCGTATTACAGGCCAGGAGTCTGCAGAAGATTATACTATCAATATTATAGGAACTCTTACTGGCGCCCAGACTATCCCGGCAAGTGATACAAGTGACCCAGAATATCCTATCACACTTAATGCTGACACGGTAAAAACATTAACCCTTTGCGGTGTTGGAAGTGATGCAAAGCTTGATGGCAGATTTGACAGTGGCAACAAAGGAACTACATTAACAATTTCTACACCACAGAAGGTTACGATAAAAGACCTTACTATTACAGGCGGATATTCAGATGGAAAAGGTGGCGGTATATATATTGATGAAAATGCAGATGTTCATATTTCTGAAGGAACTAAAGTAATTCAAAATACAGCTTGCGATGGTGCCGGTATTTACCTTTACAAGGCTAAGCTTACGATGAGCGGTGGAATTATTAATAAAAATGTTGCAGAGATTTATAAATCAGGTTTTTACCAAGGTTCTGGCGGTGGAATTTATTTAACAGGGGAAGGCGCAAAACTTTTAATATATGGAAACAGTTTTATTGGAGAAGATGTCGCAGAGCTTCCAACGGATACTTCTTATGGAAATAAGGCTCACGATTATTCTGGTGGAATTTATTGTAACCACGGCGGAAGTGTTATTTTAGGCTACAGTTCATATGAAAGCGAAAATGATAATACTCCTGCTGAATTTACAGGTAAAATATGCCGAAATTATGCAGGCTCTGCTTCTACTTCTCATGCTGGCGGAATAGGCTCAAATGGTTCTGTTATAATTGCAAGCGGTACAATTTCCTATAACTGGGGCACAGCCATTTCTCTAGGTTCAGATGGTTCTCTAAAAATGACAGGAGGAAGTATTGAATACAATTATAGTAGTAATGGAAATGATGATGCTGCTGGTATTTATATTACAGAAAGTGCTGATGCTACAATCACTGGAGCAAAAATAAACAATAATACTGGTGTTAAGGCCGGTGGAATTTATTTAAACAGCGGAAGTCTTTCTCTTGGAGATGATGTTATTATTACAGAAAATAAGGCAAGGTATGGTGGTGGTATTTACTGTAACTCTTCCGGCCTTAAAGTAAGGGGTAACGTCGAAATTTTTGGTAACATAGATGAAGCGGAAACTCCAAATTCGGCTAACGTATATCTGGATAATCAGTCTGATAGCAGAACGATTACTGTCACAGGAGCTCTTGTAAACAGCAGTGACAGCTCAAAGACAGCTAAAATCGGTATTACAAGTAAGAAAAACCCAACTCTTGTTGCGCCAATTACTGTTACAAAAGATTACAGTAAATATAACTCTGTAAATCCTGGTAAATATTTCCAGTCCGACACGAGCAGTTATGGAGTAACATTTGACAGCGATGAAAAGGAAGCTCGCCTTGCCCAAAGCGGAGGTTCTTTAATTATCGAGCCGATTTACGAGGATATTACAATCTCTGCGGATAAGACTTCATTCTCAAAAGCTGCTGCATCTAAGGTTATTAAATTCTCTGCAAGAGGCAAGGACAGCGATGGTAATGAGACCTCACTTGAAATTGGAATCGGCACGGGAAAGGTAGGGCTTTCAATTGCCGCCATTACCAGCCACGGTGAAACTGTTCCTTCTGATGATACTTATTACTCATTGAGTGGAAATAATCTTACACTTGAGGATAAGCTGCCAGCCGGCAACTACACCGTAAGTGTAACTGCAAGCTACAAAGATAGAACTTACAGCGCAAGCTTTACTGTGAAGATTAATAAGGCTTTATCTGCTAGTGAAGCAATTACCGCTATATCTGCAATGACATCAAGCGGAACAATTGCTGTGGCAGGGGCAATTACAACTGCCAATATCAGTTCATTGAAAGAAGCTATTAGTAATCTCGGTAGTGGAGTTAATGTCGATTTGGATTTAAGCGAAGTTACAGGACTTACAATATTAACTAGCAATGCCTTTAAGGGATGTACACATCTTAGTGGAATAACATTTCCTTCTACTCTGGAGGAGATAAAAGATTATGCCTTCGAAGGCTGTACAGGGCTTACCAGCATTAAAATCCCTGATTCTGTAACCCTTTTAGGTAATTCATCATTTGACGGTTGTAGTGGAATTACAAGCTATACTCTGCCTGATAATGATGCTACTACTTATCAGAACAGAATCTTTGGTGGCTGGAAAATAAGCGAACTTATTGTATCAAAAGGACATTTTTCTGGTTCTGCAGTAATTGCTGATTGTAATACTCTTAAAATTCTAACTTTGCCAGCAGATTTGGGAAATTATCCTATTATTCATAATTGTTCGGGTATAACAACTATTAACTATCTTGGAACAAGAAGCCAATGGGATGCTAAAAAGGAAACCTGGCTACGAAATCTTACTTATGCATCAACTATTACGGTTCATTGTAGTGATGATTAGTGGCATCGCGCTATATCATCCTGAAATTCTAACTTGAAACGGCGTTAGCCGTTTCGAATCCGTGTGACACCTACCGCCTACGCTTCGCTAAAAAAAATGAAGAGACTCTTTTGCGGATGTCCGTTATCTTTTTATTCCAAAATCCCTGTAGATTCCAGACTTTTTCCATCTGTAAAGTAAAACCGCGCCGGAGAAACGGAGGGCGGCGAAGCCGTTCCAGAGCGTAGCGGAGGAATGAGCGGTTAGCGAACCCGTAGTTTGAACTGAACCCCAAAAGTTGGACACTTTTGGAGGAAAAATGCAAAGAAAATTTGATGTAAATTTCAAATTGTCTGTAGTTCAGATGTATTTGAGACA
>ONPD01000013.1 GCA_900319625.1 uncultured Treponema sp.
TGAAAGAGATTCAGGTGTCCTTAATTATCGGACACCTGTTGAAGTTCGTAATGAAAAACTGGTAGCATAAAAACTGTCCAAAAAATTGGGTTCAGTTCAGTTGCGACTGGATAGGGGCTTTTGCGCCCTGTTATGAAATATGGTATATTATCTTGACGGTTAGGATAAACTGAGTTATAGTAAAAATAAAGGGCACCCGCAACAAGCGTCTTGCCCCACAAATAGCTGCCTAATTTCTCAGGCGTTTGCCCGTTCTGTGGTCGAGACAGAGCGGGCTATTTTTTTATTCCTCGTTGTTCCTGTTCCGTCTGCGGAGAAGGCGTGAAATAATGTCGATGATAAACTGAATGGTGCGAAGCACCAAATCGAGTAGCTCATACGAACTCATAGCTGCCCCCTTGTGTTGAAATTCCAGTTTTGTAACTGGTCGAGTAAGTTTTGGGGACAAGGCCGCCCATGTCACGGGTGCTTTTAAAAGATACTATAACCTTGTATTGGAATCAAGAAAAGAAGTAGTTTAAATTTTGGAATGTAACGATTCTATTGTAAAGTAAAACCGCGCCGGAGAAACGGAGGGCGGCGAAGCCGTTCCGGAGCGTAGCGGAGGAATGAGCGGTTAGCGAACCCGTAGTTGCGACTGGGCAGGGGCTTTTGCGCCCAAAAAATCGTATGTAAAACAAAATTTGACAATTGCGATTTCCGGATTTAAAATAAAATATTGATTTAAAAATCGGGAGTAAAAAAAATGGAAGAAGAAGTTGTTGACGAGTCATTTTTTATTGAGGATTCGGGGAATGCTGCGCCGGATATTGAGCTTCAGAAAACTGGTCTTGAAAACACTTACACTGAACGACAGGTCGGTTCTATCACAAAAGCTATTGAGCCTGTCAGCGGTCAGAGTTCCCTTGATATTGTAGTTGAAATGTTCAAAAATCAGGCAGATCTGGAGGCGGTTCCTGTTGAGGAGACTGGTTCTGTAATTGGCGTTATTGAACGTAAGACTGTTGAGGCCGCTACAAATACTGCCCTTAAGCGCTTTGTTGCAAAAAACTGTATTGATTATGTTGTTGATGCAAAGCTTTCCTTGAATGCCCGTGACTTCTGCGAGCTTGTCGTTGATAAGGTTGATGAGGCTGTAAAGGCTACCGGCGTTCAGAATTTTGTTGTTCTTCTTAATAACCGAAGTTATCTTGGAATTGTTTCTGCTGATGATGTCCGCCGCCAGATTCGCGCTGTCCGCGTTCACGATTTGGAAAAGGCAAAGGTGATTCAGCAGCACCTGCTTCCGGATGATGATTCTACAAAAGATTTTCCTTTCCACGTTGCAATTTATAATCAGATGGCAAATGCGGTTGGCGGTGACTTTTACATTGCACAGCGCGTTTCTCAGACCTCCTTTGTTATCGGAAGTTTTGATGTTTCCGGTAAAAACGTTTCTGCGGCCCTGCTTACTGTTACAATCGGTTCTTATTTTGCAACTTTAAAGCAGCTTGTTCATTCGACACTTTCTGCGGTTCAGATTGCAACTATGCTTGACCGCTTTCTTGCAACGGTTGTTCCTGTAGGCAACTTTATTACCGGTGCAATCTGTTATATTGATGCGCTTGAAAATCAGATTGAGATTCTGAATTGCGGCCACACTGATGTTTATGCCTGCAAGAAAAATGTGTCTGACGAGGTTCAGGTTGCTACCCTGAAGCCGACTTTGCCGCCTTTTGGTATGGGGGCTGTTGCAGATGCATTAAAATCTTCCGGAAAAGCCGGTTACAGACTTGCCCTCGCATCCGGCCTTCAGATTGATATGTATTCAGATGGTCTTCCGGATATGCAGGATGACGACGGTGTTCGTTTTGATGACGAAAATACTAAAAAATTCTTTATAGATTTGTATAATAAAGATGTTTCCGAAATGGAAAAATTCACAGGCCGCACGGTTGAGCGCTGGAAGCAGCACGCTATGCTTCCGGATGACATTACCGTTGTAAACCTTCGATTCTAATTTGTGGAGTTGATAGCGGGGCCAGAACCCCGCTTTTTTTATATGAAAGTTCTTTTAATTCAGCCGCCTCTTGTTCAGCTTAATTCCCCTTATCCTGCCGGAGCTTATCTTGCATCTTTTTTCAGAACGATGAAGTGCGAGGTTTGTTTTTTAGACTTGAGCATTTCCCTTTTTTACAAAATATTTTCACGTCCCGGGTTGACCCGCATTTTTGAATTGACTGAAAAACGGGCTCTTGAAATGGCAGACAAGGCTGAGCGGGAAGGGGATGGGGCTACTGCTTTTAATCTCCGCCGCTATGTGAGTACGGCAGATTCCTGGTGCCGCTGGATTGATGTAATTACTGCAATTTTACGTGGGCAGGCCCGCGAAAAAGAGCATGAACTTTTATTTTCTCCTAAGGCGCCCCGCGGAAGCCGTATGGAAAACTTTCTGGATGGGCTTGGACGCGAGCCTTCCGTTGATGATGTTCGTTTTCTTGCCTCTTATGCCCTTGCAGACCTTGCTGACTATATTACAGCTGTTTTTGATTCCAATTTTTCTCTTGTACGCTATGCAGAAAGCCTTACGGTTGATGAATCAAGCTTTTCTGAAATAGAAAAAAGACTGGACTCTCCTGTGATGACGGAATTTTACAGGAAACTTCTGGAAGATGTTCTTGACCAGGATGATTATGGAACGGATTTTTTAGTGGGAATTACAGTTCCTTTTGCAGGGACTTTTATGCCGGCTCTTTACACGGCGCGTTATATTAAAGAAAAATATGGTTCACAGGCCTATGTCGTTATGGGCGGTGGTTTTGTAAATACTGAACTTCGTGAAGCTGACGATATGGCGCTTGGAAAATATATTGATGCCCTTTCCTATGACCGGGGCTATGGCGGCTTTTATGATTTCATTAAAAAAACGGAGTCTTCCGGTGGTGGAATGGCTTTTGATTCCACCCCCATTTATAAATTCAGGAAATTTACAAAAAACGGTGTGATTGCGCCTGACTGGAAGGGGGATGAGCACATTACTTTTATTGAAAGCAGTGCTACCCGCGGAACCTTCCCGGATTTTTCAGATATTGATTTTTCTGTTTACCCCCGGCTTTGTGATGATAAAAATCCTATGCAGCGGCTCTGGTCGGATGGAAGTTGGATAAAGGCTTATCTTGCCCACGGCTGCTACTGGCATAAATGCGCTTTCTGCGACACTCAGCTTGATTATGTATGCGGCTATGAGATGACAGATGTTGACTGCCTTTTTAAAAGCCTTTACAGAACTGCCTGTGATAAGGGCGTTTATGGAGTTCATTTTGTTGATGAAGCCATGCCTCCTCTGGCCCTTAAGTCTTTTGCCCTTTTGAATTCGAGGGCTGTAAACCTGGGCGGCAGTAAGCCTCTTTACTACTGGGGCAACGTCCGCTTTGAAAAATCCTTTACCTATGATCTTGCGGCCCTGCTTTCTTATGGCGGTCTTGGCGGGGTCAGTGCCGGGCTTGAAGTTGCTACCGGCGACGGGCTTAAAAATATCAACAAGGGCACCGACATAGATTCAATTGTTTCTGCCTGTGCTGCTTTTAAGGAAAACGGCATTCTTGTTCATGCCTATATGATTTACGGCTTCTGGAACGATACGGCTCAGAATATCATCAATTCGATGGAAACTCTGCGTCAGTTCTTTGCCGCCGGCCTTCTGGATTCTGCTTTCTGGCATAAGTTTATCCTCACAAAAAATTCCCGCGTTATGGAAGAGTGGGAGAAAGGCCTGCACCCGGAGCTTAAACCGATTTTCCCGGAAGAAAAAAGTATTTTTGCAAGAAACTGCCTTCATTTTGAAGGAGAAAAGCGTTTTTCAAAGTGGGGAACTGCCCTTGATAACGCCCTTACCGCCTGGATGCACGGTAAAAAGCTTGAAATGCCGGTTCGCAAATGGTTTGATTTTGATGTTCCCACCCCGACGGTGCCAAAGGATTTGATTGAAAAAGCAATCGACCGCTATGAAGAGCGCAAGTCGGCACCGGTAAGGGATATTGAAAAGAGGGAGATTTTCTGGCTTGGAAGTAAGCCTGTGGCCTGCGGTAAGGTAAATAAAAAAGGCTTGAGAAAGTATTCCTGGATTTATATGCAGGAAGAATTCTCTTTGGAACTTGAAGAAAGCCTTGCAGAGCTTTTATGGAAGCTGCGTCCCGAAACAGAAGAAAATCTTTACAAAAAGTTTCTGGCGCAGATAAAAAAATCCCCGGAAGTAGAAAAACTCCGGGGATCGGGACTTGTTATAATTTAGTCTACATCTATCGTTTTTATGTGTGCTCCCAGGGCCTGAAGGCGGCCGACTAAATCTTCGTAGCCGCGTTCAATCTGGTAAACGTTACTGATTCGGCTTTCTCCGTGGGCACACATAGCGGCAATTACCATAGCCATACCGGCACGAATGTCCGGTGAAACAAGGTGGTCGCCGTGCAGCATGCTGGGGCCCGAAACAACCGCGCGGTGAGGGTCGCAGAGGGTAATTTTTGCGCCCATAGAAATCAGCTTATCAACAAAGAACATTCGGCTTTCGAACATCTTTTCAAAAATCAAAACTGTGCCTTCTACCTGTGTCGCAACCACCGTCATAATGGAAGTAAGGTCGGCTGGGAATCCCGGCCAAGGCATATCATCAATTTTAGGAATTGCGTTTCCAAGGTCGTTGTTTACCTTTAATTCCTGGGTGTTAGGCACTGTAAGTTCGTCCCCGTCAAGACGCCAGGAAATTCCAAGCTTTGCAAAGCTGTTTTTAAGCGGGCGCATTTCCTGAGGGCGGATTCCCTTAATAGTAATTTTACCCCGGGTTGCAGCCGCCATTCCGATGAAGGAACCGATTTCAATAGTGTCAGGGCCGATTGTAAATTCGCAGCCGTGCAGCTGTTTTACGCCCTGAATGCGGAGAATATTGCTTCCAATTCCGCTAATCTGGCCGCCCATTTTATTAATCATGTTGCAGAGGTCCTGAACGTGAGGCTCGCTTGCCGCATTCTGGATGATGGTTTCTCCCTCTGCAAGGCTTGCTGCCATAACGGCATTTTCTGTTGCTGTAACCGAAGCTTCGTCCAGGAAAATATCTGCTCCCTTAAGCTTGTTGGCTGTCAGCTGGAAGTGTCCGTTTACAACGATGTTTGCGCCAAGCTCCTTTAATGCAAGGAAGTGGGTATCCACGCGGCGGCGGCCGATAACGTCACCTCCGGGAGGCATCATCTCACACTTTCCGTTACGTGCCAGAAGAGGGCCTGCAAATACAATTGAACCGCGAACTTTTTTGGTCAAATCGCGTGGAAGCTCCTTTTGTGCAATTTTTTCGCAGTGAATCTTCCAGTTGTGCTTTGTGATTTTTTCAACCTTTGCGCCAAGTGCTTCAAGAATCTGAAGCATTACGTTTGTATCCTGAATCTCAGGAATGTTATTTAAAATTACTGTTTCCGATGTCAATAGACAGGCTGCAATACAAGGCAGTGCTGCGTTTTTGTTGCCGCTTGCTGTAATTGTCCCCTGAATCGGAAATCCACCCTCAATTACATATTCGTGCATGTTAAAATCCTTAATTATCCGCCTGGGCGGAGTTTACTCTCTAACTATATTAATCAGTATATCGGCAGCTTTTGCCATCTGGTTTAGAGAAACCCACTCGCAGCGGGAATGATACTTGTGCCCGCCGGTAAAAATGTTAGGACATGGAAGGCCCATTTCTGTAAGCCGCGAACCATCCGTTCCCCCGCGGATCGGCTTTTCCACAATGGCAACGCCCGCTGCCCTGTAAGCCGCCCTCAGTTTTTCAAGAACTTCCGGGTGTTCTGTCATCTTTTCCTTCATATTCTTGTACTGCTCGCGGAAGTTTACCTCAGCCTTTCCATTAAAGCTGATGGCAGCTGCTTCTGCACAGTCAGAGACTATCTTTTTTTCTAATTCAATTTCCAAAGATGAAAATGAGCGCAGAAGCAGCTGCACTTTACAAGAGTCAATGCTTCCTGCCACTTCCATAGGGGCAATAAAACCTTCGTAATTTTCTGTGGTTTCCGGCGTCATAGTGTGGGGAAGAAGGCTCAAAAATTTTCCTGCCATGCTTACTGCATTTACCATCTTTCCTTTTTTAGCGTCGCCGGTATGGCAGGCTTTTCCTATAAAGTTTACCTCTGCCGCCCAGGCATTAAAGCATTCGCTTTCAAGTTCCCCGATATTTCCGCCGTCTACCGTGTAGGCGCACTTAGATTTAATCATTTCCATAGGAACAAAATCCATTCCGTGGCCCGTTTCTTCATCCGGAGAAAAAATTACTTCTATATTACAGTGTTTTTCTTCCGGGTGGTCGTGAAAATATTCAGCCATAGTCATAATTGCAGAAACTCCCGCCTTGTCATCGCCGCCAAGCAGGGTAGTGCCGTCTGTTGTTATGATTGTTTCGTGATTTTTTGCTGCTTCTGCAAGGGCCTGGTCATCTGTCGGGCTGTGAACAACTCCGTTTTTAAGCCTGATTTCCTGCCCATCGTAGTTTTCAAAAATCTGAGGCTTTACGTCCCTTCCTGTAACCTCATCAACTGTATCCATATGGGCAAGAAAAAGAATGCTCTCCTTTGCGGCATCTCCACTACAGTTTGACGGAATGCGGCCATAAACATAACATTTGTCAGTAACCTGAACATCTTCAAGTCCCAGCTCTTTCATATCACTTTCAAGAACTTTCGCCATATCCCACTGGCGTTCCGTAGAAGGAAAAACTCCATTATCCGCAGCATTTCCATCACTTTCGCTCCAGATTTTTACATATTTTACAAAGCGGTCTAAAAGTCGCTTACTATATTCCTTATTTTCACTGATTTTATTCATAGGAAGATATTAGCATAATCGCTATTTTTGATAAATAATTTGCCCTATGTGCATTTCGGACTTACAATAATAGAAGATAACAGCTTGTTTTCCGGAGGTTTCTTATGAGCATAAAATCCTTTTCGCTTGGAGCGGCAGAAGAAGTTACTGGTTCTAAACATATTCTGCAGATTGATGACCGCTTTATAATGGTGGACTGCGGAGCCTTTCAGGGTAAACGTAAGGAATCGGACGAAAAGAACCGCAATTTTGATTTTGATATGGAAAGCCTTGATGCCGTTGTTTTGACTCACGGGCATTTTGACCACTGCGGACTTCTCCCGGTGATTGCAAAAAAGGGCTATCAGGGAAATGTATATGCAACTCCCGCTACCCGTGATATTGCCAATCTTGTAATGATGGACAGCGCCCGTATTCAGGCCCGCGATGCTGAGTTCCTTGCAAAGCAGGCCAGCAAAAAGGGCGAAAAATTCAAATGGAAACCACTTTACACAGAAGAGGATTGTGTTGCGGTTGCAAATCAGATTATAGGCCTTTCTTATAATAGAAAAATGTTTATTGCCCCTGATGTTCAGCTGGAATTTTTTGATGCGGGACATATTCTGGGCTCGGCTTTTGCAAACATTACAATTCATCCGAATCCTAAAAAGCCTGAAAAAGAAACCCGCATTTTATATACCGGTGACATAGGACGAAAGTGTAAGCCGATTATCAGAAATCCTGCTGTGGATATGCCGGCTCCTGACTATATTTTTATGGAAACTACTTACGGAAATAAGCTTCATCAGGATCATGACCTTGCCATGAAGGAGCTTATCCGCGTTGTCAGGGAAGCCTGCCAGCGTAAGGGAAAAATCATCATTCCGTCTTTTGCGATTGAACGTGCCCAGGAGCTTGTCTTCTATTTACATCTTCTTACTGACCAGAAAAAAATCCCTGTTGTTCCTATTTACGTAGATTCTCCTATGGCGGTTAATGCAACTTCGGTATTCCGAGTTCATCCGGAATGTTATGATGAAAGTGTAAACGAAGCCTTCCTTAAGCATCATAAAAATCCTTTCGGTTTCGGGGCTTTGACTTATGTTACCAGTGTTGAAGAATCAAAGGCTCTGAACAAAAAAGAAGGCCCGATGATTATCATTTCTGCGGACGGTATGTGTGAAGCGGGCCGCGTTCTTTATCACCTTGCAAATGACATTACAAATCCCCGCAACACAATCATGATTGTCGGCTATATGGCAGAAAATACCCTGGGTCGAAAAATCCGAGACGGAGCAGAAGAGGTTATGATTCTTGGCGACAAGTACAAGGTTGAAGCAAAGGTTGAGCTTATGAACGCCTTCTCTGCCCATGCCGATTACGGTGAAATGACAACCTGGCTGAAAGAAATCGATAGCAGCCGCCTTAAGAAAATCTTCCTTGTTCACGGTGAAAAAGAAGCCCAGGTCTTCTTCAAAAATCACCTGCACGAAAACGGCTTCCCGAACGTGGAAATTGTGAAAGAAAAAGAGTTTTATAAACTGTAGATGTAAAGGAATATTTTATAAAAATTATCTGACGCGACCGGAAGTTAGATAATTTTTGCAGGTGTGTCTATTTTTGGTGTTTACATCTAGTGTTAAAAGTATTATTATGAATACGAATGACGCTAGGGAAAGTTTTTCCGCGTATTTTGTATTTTCACGGGAAAGTATAAAATTGGGCGCCAGTTTGTAAATATATCTTCCGGTAAAGTTACCGGTGAAAAGAGGTTTATATGACTTTAAGACCAGAATGGGAAGGATTCAAGGGACGTCTTTGGACAGAAGAAGTAAACGTTCGTGACTTTATTCAGAATAACTACACACCTTATGATGGTGATGAAAAATTCCTGGCAGGCCCTACAAAGGCTACAGAAAAACTTTTTGATGAACTTCAGAAACTTCAGAAAGAAGAACACAACAAGGTTTCTATCGGTAAAGATGGAAAGAAGAGAACTGGTGTTCTTGACCTTGAAACAAAAGTTGTAACAGGTCTTACAGCTTACGGTGCTGCATATATTTGTCCGGAAGGAAAAGAACTTGAAAAGGTAGTAGGTCTTCAGACTGATAAACCTTTGAAACGTGCTTTCATGCCTTACGGTGGAATTAACATGGCTGTACAGTCTTGCGAGATGTACGGTTATGAAGTAGATCCAGAACTTAAAAAGATTTTCACAGAATATCACAAAACACATAACCAGGGTGTATTTGATATCTACACTCCAGAGCACCGCGCAGTTCGCTCTGCTCACATTTTGACAGGTTTGCCTGATACATACGGTCGTGGACGTATCGTTGGTGACTACCGCCGTGTAGCTCTTTACGGTATTGACCAGCTTATCAAATACAAGCAGGAAGACTTTGCTAACATCGGTGATGGCACAATGAGCGAAGACGTTTGCCGTCTCCGTGAAGAAGTAACAGACCAGATTAATGCTCTTAAAGGCATGAAAGAAATGGCTGCTGCTTACGGTTATGATATTTCTAAACCTGCTTCTAACGCACGCGAAGCTGTACAGTGGCTCTACTTCGGTTACCTTGCAGCTATCAAAACTCAGAACGGTGCTGCTATGTCTGTTGGTCGTGTATCAACATTCCTCGACATCTACATCAGCCGCGATATGGCTGCCGGAAAACTTACAGAAGAAGAAGCACAGGAACTCATTGACCACTTGGTAATGAAGCTCCGCATGGTACGCTTTGCTCGTATCGAATCTTACAACCAGCTCTTCTCTGGTGACCCAATCTGGGCTACTCTTGAAGTTGGTGGACTTGGACAGGATGGCCGCTCACAGGTTACAAAGAACGACTTCCGCTTCCTCCACACACTGGAAAACATGGGACCTTCTCCAGAGCCTAACCTGACAATCCTTTACTCAAAGAGACTGCCAGAATCATTCCGCAAATACTGTGCTAAGATTTCTATCGATACATCTTCAGTTCAGTACGAAAATGATGATGTTATGCGCCCAATCTGGGGTGATGACTACTCAATCTGCTGCTGTGTATCAGCTACACAGACTGGTAAGGAAATGCAGTTCTTCGGTGCCCGCGCTAACCTTGCAAAAGCTTTGCTTTACGCTTTCAACGGTGGTAAAGATGAAGGTCTTAAGAAGGGTATGCAGATTGGTCCAGAATATGCTCCAATCACAGCAGATGTTATTGATGCTTCTAACTACAAAGAAGTTGAAAAGAAATACCTTGCAATGCTCGAATGGCTTGCTGACGTTTATGTAAACGTTTTGAACGCAATCCACTACATGCACGATAAATACTACTATGAAGCAGCTGAACTTGCTTTGGAAGATACAGATATCAAACGTACATTCGCTACTGGTATCGCAGGCTTCTCTCACGTAGTTGACTCACTTTCTGCTATGAAATATGCAAAAGTTAAGGTTAACCGTGAACAGGTAGAAGTTAAAGACAAGGCTGGAAACGTAATTGATCACGTAACACTTGTAAAAGACTTCACAGTTGAAGGTGACTTCCCACGCTATGGTCAGGATGATGACCGCGCTGACGAAATCGCTGTATGGCTTTTGAAGACATTCGTTGGAATGATTAAACGTCACCCAACATACCGCAACTCTGAGCCTACAACATCTATCCTTACAATTACTTCTAACGTTGTATACGGTAAGGCTACAGGTGCTCTTCCTAACGGCCGCCCAGCTGGCGCTCCATTCTCACCAGGTGCTAACCCATCTTACGGTGCAGAAACAAAGGGTCTTATCAAGTCTTTGAACTCTGTTGCAAAGCTTCCATACCACTACGCTTTGGACGGTATTTCAAATACTCAGACAATCAACCCTTCAGCTCTTGGACACGATAAGGCTGAACAGGTTGAAAACCTTGTAAACGTTCTTGACGGTTACTTTGATATGGGTCCAGATTCAGGACACACAGGTGCTCACCACTTGAACGTAAACGTATTCGGTGTTGAAAAACTTAAGGACTGCCAGGCACACCCAGAAAAACCTGAGTATGCTAACTTCACAGTTCGTGTATCTGGATACGCTGTACGCTTCATCAACCTTACAAAGGAACAGCAGGACGACGTTATTGCTCGTACCTGTCATGCAAGTCTTTAGACTTGCATGATTAAGCACAGACCGTTTGCGGACTGTGCGACGTATGCTTAGTCTTTAATTAAGGTAACTCTCCTGCCTGACAGGGGAGTACAAAAGCCGCTTCGGTCTTCCGGGGCGGCTTTTTTTTGCTTTTTATACTTTTAAAAGTAAAAAATTTGCTTTTAGAGTTACTTTTTGTGTGGTATAATGGTTATATTATTGTGTTAAAAAAGTTCGTAATTTTGATTAAAGGTGGAATAAAACTCTTTCTGTAAAAATGAAAAACTTTTTATTTAAAAATAAGTTCGATAAATTTACTTTTTTAATAACTTTCGCTGTTATTATCTTCTATATAGTTGCAGCCTTTATCTTTGATGATTCAGACACAATCCGTATAAGAAAGACACCTTCTGAAATTCCTCTTAAATTATATTTTGATGAAGAATTAACAATTCCTGTAGAGCTGCCCTTTAATAATAGTAAGTCTCCTCATATTTTTACTGTTTATGCTCATGTTCCTGAGGTAAAAGACGATTCTGTTGTTCAGCTTGAAGGAAAATACCGTTCACTTACAGCAGATTTGGAAGGAATCAATTTCTTTGCATCTGAAATGCCGCATTTTATGGGAATAAAAACATATGCCGGACGCAATGCCTGTTTTATTCCTCTGAATTCTCATTGCAGCGGAAAAACCCTTGCCCTTCATATTTCACTTCAGAAAAATCCTTATGGGGCAAGTATTACAAAAACCTGCATAAATACAATTCCGGCTTATATAGCCTCGAATCTTTCAAAATGTCTGCCTTCGTATATTCTTTCTTTTCTGCTTTTTATTTGTGCGCTTTTTTCTCTGAATGCATATATTTTCAGCTTCCTTTATCAGAAAAAACGGGCCGCAATTGATTTTGACATTTCTGTAGAAACTTTTTTGGTTTCGCTTGCAATTGTAGTCTGGATTATTACAAATTTTGATGTTCTGGGTGTCCTTGTCGGAAATACAGCCTTTGTTGGAATCCTTAATTATCTTGCTTTTACTTCAATGCCGATTTTCTTTGCAGCCTTTCTTCATTCAATAAACAAGAATCACAGCAGAATGCTCAGGGGCCTGCAGCTGGCCGCAGAATTTAACCTTTTACTTCAGTTTATACTTTTCCTTATAGGCCTGGCAGATTTTACCCAGCTTCTTTTTCTGACTCATATAGTGGATGCAGCTGCGATTTTTATGACGCTGAGTGTTGTCTTTGATTTTTCTTCTATTAAGAAATATACCCTTGAGCAGAAGGTTTTGTGTCTTGGAAGTGCGATATTTGCCCTCTTTGCCGTTGTAAGTATGGTTCTCTTCATTTTTGGAAGGGATATGAATTATATGCTTTTGATTACGCTGGGATTTTTCCTCCTCTTTGGAATGCATATGGCAACAAGTCTTCTTCGCCTGATGACATCCCTTAAAGAACACCAGCGCCTCCTTGAATCTGAACGCAATTCCTACAAGGATCAGCTTACAAATCTTGGAAACCGCCGCCTTTATTACAGAAAGGTTGCAAAACTTGAAGGCTTGGGAATTGAAGATGATATTAACTTCATTATGATTGATGTAAACGGACTTAAAACCGTAAATGATACTCTTGGTCACGATGCCGGCGATGAGCTGCTGATAGGCGCTGCTGTGTGTATGACGGAAGCCTTCCCTGATGCGGAGCTTTTATGTAGAATGGGTGGTGATGAGTTCTTTATCATCGTAAAAGAAAGAGATGATGTTCTTGTAAAACGTATGAATCGCTTCCTTGCCTATGCAGAAAACTGGAACGGGAAATACATTCAGTCAATTTCTATGTCTTACGGTGTTGCAAATAAAAAAAAGTATCCGGGCTTTACTGTTTCTGAGCTTCAAAAAGCCGCAGACGAAGAAATGTACAAATATAAATCAGAGTATTACAAACATAAACATATGCTAGAGGAAGCGCTGGAGGGGCGTAGATAGATTTTAGCATCATCATATAGGAGTAAAGTATGGAAGGATATATCCACCAGTTAGAGAGTTTTGGCTGTGCAGACGGTCCTGGAAGCCGTTTTATCATCTTTTTTTCGGGCTGCGGCTACCGCTGTAAATACTGTCATAATCCCGATACCTGGAAGATGACTGACGGGAAAAAATACACTGCCGACCAGCTTATTTCAGAGGCTTTAAGCTGCCGTGCCTACTGGGGTAAAAAGGGAGGAATTACTGTAAGCGGCGGTGAGCCTCTCATACAGATTGATTTTCTGACAGAGCTTTTTGAAAAGGCAAAGGAAAAGGGAATTAATACCTGTATTGATACTGCGGGCGGCCCTTTCACAATGGAAGGCGATTGGTTCAAAAAGTTTGAAAAGCTTATGGCTGTAACAGATATCCTTCTTGTTGATATCAAGCATATTGATGAAAAAGAACATGTTGAACTTACCGGCCAGACCCGAGAAAATGTCCGCCAGATGTTTGAATATCTTGATAAAATCAATAAACCAATCTGGATTCGTCACGTTCTGGTTCCCGGTATTACTGATAACGACGAGTATCTTACAAAGACCCGTGATTTTATCCGCACTTTGCACAATGTTCAGCGGGTTGAAATTCTTCCTTACCATGGACTGGGTGCCGCAAAATATAAGGAAATGGGAATTGATTACATCCTGAAAGATACAGAAAGTCCTACAAAAGAACGAGTAGAAAATGCCCGTGCCATTCTTGAGTGTGAAAAATACGACGGCTGGAAAAAATAATGGAAAATGAAGAAGTAACTTACGGCTCTGTAAAGGCCTCCGGATCTGAACTTTCTTATGCGAAATTCGGTCACGGAAAGGAAGTTTTTGTCCTGCTTCCAGGCTTACATTCAAAAAGCCTTATGCCTTTTGCCCCGGCGGTTGCAAAACAGTACGGAAAGTTTTTAGATTCCTTTACCATTTATATGTTTGACCGTATTTCAAATCCGCCGGAAGCTTACTCAATCCGCGATATGGCAAAAGACACAATTTCTGCCATAGAGGAACTTAAAATCAAGGACGCCTGTGTGCTTGGCGTTTCTATGGGCGGTATGATTGCCCAGACGATTGCAGTAGAGCGAAGTGACCTTGTAAAAAAGCTTGCTGTCTGCTCGACAACACCGCGTATGAACGAAAAGAGCCTTAAAGTAATAGGAGAATGGAAAAGACTTGCGGAAGCTAATCAGCAGAAGGAACTTGCCCAGATGCTTGGAGAAACGATTTATACCCCGGGCTTTTATGAATCCTATAAAGATTCCATTATTGAAAGCTTTGCAGGTGCCAGCGGGTCAGAAATCCGCCGCTTTATAATCTGCACAAATGCAATCCTTAATTTTGATATTTCTTCTGAATTGGGAAAAATTAAAGCGCCTCTTTTTGTAGTTGCCGGTGCTCAAGATCTTATTTTTACCACAGAGCTTGCAGATGAAATTGCAGAAAAAACAGGAGCAGAAGAATATATCTATCCTAACTACGGACACTCTGCCTACGATGAAGCTCCTGATTTTCTGGATAGGGTCTGGAATTTCTTTAAACCTACTACCTCTTCTTTCTGAAATTTGATAAAATAAAACGATAAAATTATTTGTACTCTTTCTGGAGTTTTATTATGGCTATTGATAAGTGGGAAATCGTAATCGGATGTGAGATTCATACTCAGCTTTTGACAAAAACTAAGGCTTTTTGTGCCTGCGAAAATAGATACGGCGGAATGCCTGATACATAGATACGGCGGAATGCCTGATACTCGTGTTTGCCCGGTTTGTCTGGGACTTCCTGGAGCTATGCCCCGCATTTCCAAGGGCTATGTTGAACTTGGAGCTGTTGCGGGACAGGCTTTGAACTGCCATATTGCGCGCTTTACAAAATTTGACCGCAAGCACTATTTTTATCCTGACCTTGCAAAGGGCTATCAGATTACCCAGTACGATATTCCTCTTTGTACAAACGGATATGTTGACCTGCCTTTCAGAAGTTTTCCAAAGGATGAGCAGCCGGGCGGGGCAAAATGCCGCGACAAGAACTTTATCGGGGAAAACTGCATTATTGAAAATGAAGGAAATAAATACCGCCGCGTTCGCGTAGAGCGTATCCACCTTGAGGAAGACGTAGGTAAGTCTTTACACTTGCAGGGCGCTCACTCTTACATTGACTCACTCTTACATTGACTATAACCGCTGCGGAACTCCTCTTATTGAAATTGTAACAAAACCGGATATGTCTTCACCAGAAGAAGCTGCTCTCTTTATGCAGACTGTTCAGGAAATCCTTCGCTACGTAAAAGTTACTAACGGTAACCTTGAAGAAGGTAACATGCGCTGTGACGCAAACATCAACCTGAACGTATGGGAAGACGGAAAACTTTATCATACTCCAATTTCTGAAATTAAGAACCTGAACTCTTTCAAGGCTATTCGCGAAGCATGTACATACGAAGCTCAGCGTCAGCTTAAGGAATTCCAGGAAGACCGTCAGGAATTCAACCCTGGCTTTAAAGTAACAATGGGCTGGGACGAAGAAAAAGGTCAAACTGTAGTTCAGCGTACAAAGAACTCATTCGTTGACTACCGCTTTGTTGTAGAACCTGATATCAAGCCTTTCAGCGTAAGCGAAGAACTGATTGCGACAGCCCTTGCAAAGGTAGGCGAGCTTCCTGAAGCTAAGCGTCAGCGTTACAAGAAAGAATACGGTATGACAGACTTTGACGTAGAAACTATGACTTCTACAAAAGACCTTGCAATGTGGTTTGAAGAAGCCGCAACAAAGTCAAAGAGCCCTAAGAAGGTTGCAAACCTTATTCTTGCAGAGCTCCTTGCTGTTGTAAACGAAAATAAAGAGACTATTAACGATATAAAAATCACACCGGCTCATATTGCCCAGCTTGCTGATGCTTTGGAAGACGGAAAAATTACTTCTAAGCAGGGTAAGGAAGTCTTTGCCGAAATGCTCTCTTCTAACAAAATGCCTTTGGATATCATCAAAGAGAAGGGTATGGAAGTTGTAAGCGACGCCGGCGAAATTGAAAAGATTGTGCAGGATGTAATTGCCGCAAATCCTAAGGCTGTAGAAGACTATAAGGGTGGAAAAACAAACGTAGTCGGCTGGCTGATGGGACAGGTAATGAAGATGTCTAAGGGCAAGGCAAATCCTAAACAGGCAACTGAGCTTTTAAATAAACATCTGGCAACATTATAAATCGCATTTTCTGAAAGAAAATGCGAGGTAGCGGATAACTGCATAAAAGTTTGCGTTTAGATTTTTATCCGCTACCAGCATCTGGCTGCACTTTAATTGTGAGTTTTAATAAATTCTACAAAGTCCTGTTCACTCAGGGGTTTTGAGTAGAAATATCCCTGCGCTACGTCACACTTGATGGAGCGCAGGAAATCTCTCTGAGTTGCTGTTTCAACTCCCTCAAATACTGTACTCTTATTCAAAACCTTACTCATTTCAATAAGAATTTCTATAAACTCAGCAGAAGATTCGTCCATCTGGCCGTTTTCCTTTGTAGAAGAAGAAAGAAATTCCCTGTCAAATTTCAGAACGTCAATCGGAATTTTTGTGAGCATATTCAGAGAGCTCTGTCCGCTTCCAAAATCATCCATTGCAACGGAAAAGCCTTCCTTATGAAGCTTATCCGTAATTTCCTTGAGGGTCAGGTCATTCATTACTGAACGTTCAAGAATTTCAATCTGAATTAATTCCGGCGGAATGGAGTAGCGCTTGAAAACTTCAAGAAAGTCGTGCATAAACTTATCAGCCTTACTGTGAGCCCGGCTCATATTTACAGAAACGGGCACTATAGGATTTCCTTTTGCTATCTGACCTTCAAGAAATTTAAATACCTGCTCATAAACATAAAAATCAAGCTTTGTAATAAAACCATTTTTTTCAAACAGGGGAATAAAGCTGTCCGGCAGCATCTGGCCGAGTTTTGGGCTCCTCCATCTTACAAGGGCTTCTGCTCCGACAATTTTTTCCGTCGAGAGTGAAATTTTTGGCTGATACATTACGTAGAACTCATTGTTTTTAAGAGCCTCTTCCATATGGCTTTCAATAAATCGCTCTCTTTTTATTCTGCTCAGAAGCTTTGAGTTGTAAATTGAATATTGGGTGAGGGGACTTCCCTGAATACTGGTCTTTGCAAAGGCTGCCTGTCCAATTAAATCCTGGATGGTTTTCGTGCGTTCCTTGTTATCAGGCATTAAAAAGGAAATTCCGAATTTTGCCGTAAATGGAATTGCATATTCTTTTGTTTTCTTATTTACAACTGCAAGCTCCTGCTTGAAAACAGACATAGCCTTTCTTACTGAAGAGATTTTTGCCAGAATGTAAAAATGATCTGCAAAGCCACGTCCGATATAAGCGTTATAATGAAGGGAAAGCTTATTCAGAATTCGGGAAAAGAAGAAAATCATATTGTCTGAGGCTTCTTCTCCATAATTTTGGTAGGTAAAACGGAAGTCCCTGATGTCACATTCAATGAATATGAACTTTGAATTTGGATTTCTTTTTAATGCTTTAGAAGCTTCGCTTTCAAAGTATTTTCTTGTTGAAAGGGTTGTCAGGGGATCATAAATTGTTTCGATATGCTGGTGCTTATGCAGAAGATGAATTATAAAAAATTCCAGGAATGAAAAAACTGTCATCGTTATAATTCCAAGAATTAATATTAAGATTCGGAAGTTCATTTCCTTCTTCTTGAAAACACTGAAAAATGTATCTGGAACTGATAGTCCCAAAGTCCAGTTGGTTGAAGGGATTTTTTGAAGGAATATTGTTACCGGAGTTCCTCTTGTACTTATTGTTTTATAATGACCTTTTCCTATTCTTGTAAGCTGGCTTGAAGTAAGAAGATGGTTATCTGTTGCTACGGGCTCGTAGGTCTTCAAAAGCATTTTTTCATCAGGATGACAGATGAATTTTCCCTGCTCTCCTAAAATAAAAAGCCATTCGTCTTTATCAAGAAGATAACCTGAAACCTCCTTGTTTAATGTTGAAAGCTTTACAGATGCTGAAAAAAATCCCCGCAGGCTGCCATCTGCTTTTTTGACCGCTGAAGCAAAAATGATAACAGGCTCATCATTCATATGAGAGCGGATAGGGGAGCTTACATAATGATCATAGCCTTCCTTTACGATTTTATGAAAGTATACACGGTCGGTGACATCAGAAAGAGTCATATTCTGTCTGTAGCCTACGCCCCTTGTATTTACAAAGGACATATTCATAAAATCAGGATGATTGACGTTTCGTATTGAATTTATGAATTTTTGAGTTTCTTCATCGGTATGATTCTGGGCATAGTTTGTATTTATATAGCACTGTAGGGCAAAAAAATAACTTTCGATTTTAAGCTGAACGGACTGGGCATAACCGGAAGATAAGTCTTCGCAGTAATCGTCAAATTCTTTTCGAGAGTCATTGATTATTTTACCAGTGATTTTTGAACTTACCACAACTACAATCAGGGTAAAAATAAGTGAAATTATAAGTGAAAAAATCAGATTAATTTTATCAGGGTTATAGCGCTTGTTGTCTTTTATAAGTTTCATTTCTCATCCAAACTTTTTTTTCCTTCCACTTACTTATAAGTATAACATACTTTTAAAAAGAACAAATTTTTTTTAATTGTTTTTTAAATTTTTATTGAAGATTTTTTTTGATTTTGTCATAATTTTTTTAATAAAAATATCTAAAAAGAGAGGAGCTAGTATGAGTTCTAATTTTCCATTGACACAGGCGCAGCTTGATAATCTTATTCAGGATTTTCCGACACCTTTTTATCTTTATGATGAAAAAGCAATCCGCGAGAATATGAAACGCTTTACAAAAGCATTCAGCATTTTTCCTTCATTCCGCGAACATTTTGCTGTAAAAGCTTGTCCAAATCCTTATATATTGAAGATTTTAGCTGAAGAAGGCTGTGGAAGTGACTGTTCATCTTTACCGGAACTTATGCTTTCTCATCTCGCCGGCATTCAGAACGAAAAAGTTATCTTTACTTCAAACGAAACTCCTGCCAGCGAATATAAATTTGCCTATGAGCACGGAAACATCATCAATCTTGATGATATTACCCATATTGATTTTTTGAAAAATGCCCTGGGCGGAGAATTTCCAGAGACAATCTGCTTCCGTTATAATCCGGGAAATGAAAAACAGGGCTGTAACTCGATTATCGGAAAGCCGGAGGAAGCAAAATACGGTCTTACCCGCACCCAGATTATTGAAGCCTATGCAAAATGCCGCGACCTTGGCGTAAAGCACTTTGGCCTTCATACAATGGTTGCATCAAATGAACTTAATCCTGCCTTCTTTGTAGATACTGCTAAGCTTGTTTTTGAACTTGCGGCAGAAATTAAGGAAAAGACTGGCGTTAGAATTGAATTTGTTGATCTTGGCGGCGGACTTGGTATTCCTTACAAGCCTGAGCAGAAGGCTGTTGATTATGATGAGGTTGCAAAGGGAATCCGTGCTGAATATGACCGGGTTGTAGTTCCTGCTGGTCTTGATCCTCTTGCAATTTACTGGGAATGCGGCCGTCCTATTACAGGGCCTTACGGCTGGCTTATTACAACTGCAATTCACAAAAAACACATTTACCGCGAGTATGTTGCTGTGGATGCCTGTATGGCTGATTTAATGCGCCCTGGTATGTACGGCGCTTACCACGAGGTTACTGTAAGCGGTAAGGAAAATGCGGCAAAAACTGAAGTTTATGATGTTGTGGGTTCTTTGTGTGAAAACTGCGATAAGTTTGCGGTACAGCGTCAGCTGCCTCAGATTGATATCGGTGACCACGTGATTATTCACGATGCCGGTGCCCACGGCCGTGCAATGGGCTTTAACTATAACGGAAAACTGCGCTGCGGCGAAGTTCTTATGCGTCCAGACGGAACTTTCAAAGAAATCCGCCGCCGCGAAACAGTAGATGATTTGTTCGCCACATTAGACTTGGGCGGCGTAAAAGACTTCCAGTAGAAATCCAATGCAAACTGCGCAATAAGCGCAGTTTGAGTTGCGGTTACGTGCATCCGGAAGTTGGAGCCTGCCTTACGACCGCAACAGACCCTCAACGGCGGCGGCTGCATTCTGAATTTCTGTAACTTCAATGCTTTCGATGTCGCCGGCGTCTACGGCCTGGGAAACTCGTTCTTCTATTGGAAGGCGGGCAAGAACAGGCAGATTAAAGTCGGCGGCAATCTTATCAAGATTTGACTTACCAAAAATTGTAATTTCTTTTCCGCAGTCAGGGCATTTTACGTAGCTCATGTTTTCTACTAAGCCCAGAATAGGAATATTCATCATATTTGCCATATTAACTGCTTTTTCTACGATTACACGAACAAGCTGCTGAGGTGAAGAAACTACGATGATTCCGTCAATTGGAAGGGACTGGAAAACTGTAAGAGGTACATCACCGGTTCCCGGTGGCATATCTACGAACATAAAATCAACGTCTTTCCAGATTACGTCTGTCCAGAACTGTTTTACTGCGCCCGCAATTACAGGACCGCGCCAGATTACAGGATCTGTTTCGTTTGCAAGAAGGAAGTTCATTGACATCAGCTGAATGCCGGAATCAGTTACAACAGGGTGGAGGGCATCCTGACCTTCAACTGCCTCGGCTCTCTTATCACCAACGCCAAAGCTTTCTGGAATTGAAGGGCCTGTAATATCAGCATCAAGGATTGCGGCCTTGAATCCGTCTTTATTTACGCGGCTTGCCAGAAGACTTGTTACCAGTGATTTTCCGACACCGCCTTTTCCACTCACAATTCCGATTACTTTTTTAACCTTGCTGTCCTTGTGAAGATTTACGTGAAAATCGCGTTTTTCGCATTTTTCTCCGCAGGAACCGCAGTCATGATTGCATTCGCTCATATAAAAACCTCATAAAATATTCTTTTATAAATATACTAAATTCTATATAATAAGGCAAAATTTTCTGAAAAAAAGGTGTATAAAAATGACAGCACAATTTATTGCAAAAAATCTTGCCTTCATTCTTTATCTTGGTCTGATGATTATCATCGGATTGCGTTACGCAAACAAAAACTCCAACACATCTGACTTCTTCCTGGGCGGAAGAAAGGTAGGCCCATGGGTAACAGCTTTGAGCGCCGAGGCTTCGGATTCCTCTGCCTGGCTTTTGATGGGACTTCCTGGACTCTGCTATCTTGGTGGTGTAAAGGAAACCTTCTGGACTGCCCTTGGTTTGATTGTGGGAACTTATTTGAACTGGCTTTTTGTTGCAAAACCCCTCCGCAAGTGTTCGATTGCCTTTGGTGATTCTATTACAATTCCGGAATTCTTTTCTAACCGTTTTAAGGACAGAAGCCACATCCTTTCGGTTGTTTCGGTTTTCTTTATTGTGCTTTTCTTTACTATTTATACAGCTTCTGGATTTGTTGCCTGCGCAAAGCTTTTCAATTCTGTTTTTGATATTCCTTACCATGCCGGTCTTGCAATCGGATTGATTGTAATTTTGTGCTATACAATTACAGGTGGTTACACTGCTGTTTGTACAACTGACTTTATTCAGGGAACTTTGATTTTTGTTGCCTTTGTTGTTTCAAGCGTGATTGCGGTTGTAGCTTTGGGAGGCCCTGCTTCGGCATTGTCTTCTGTTCAGAACTTTGATGCACAGGCTCTTGCCGGTAACTTTGGTGATAAGCTTAAGACTGCCTTTACAGCAAACGCTTCTTTCTCCCTTAAATCGATTGTTTCTGCCCTTGCCTGGGGACTTGGATATTTTGGAATGCCTCACATCATCGTTCGCTTTATGGGAATCCGTTCGAATACCGAGGTAAAAAAAGCCCGCCGCATCGGAACTGTATGGATGATTATTTCTTATGTGGGAACTTTCTTAATCGGTACTTTGGGAACTGCTTATCTTTTGAACCACGGAACTCTGCTTGGTGTTGATGCCAGCGCTGCTGTTGCCGGTGTTTCTCAGTATGGTGATGCAGAGACTGTATTCAGTGCGACAATGCAGAATATGTACCCTGCATTTATTGCCGGTATCTTCCTTTGTGCAATTCTTGCTGCTTCTATGTCTACCGCTGACTCTCAGCTTCTTGCCGCTTCAAGTGCTGTAAGCCAGGATATTTTCAAGGGGCTTATCAAAAAGGATGCTGAAGAAAAAGAAGTTTTGAACATCAGCCGCTTTACAGTATTTGTAATCGCTTTGATTGCTCTCTTCCTTTCTTTGAATCCTAATTCTTCGATTTTCGGTCTTGTATCATTTGCCTGGTCTGGATTCGGTGGAACCTTTGGTCCTCTTGTTCTTCTTGCCCTTTACTGGAGAGGAACAACTGCAAAAGGCGCTATCTGCGGTATGGTTCTTGGTGGTGTAACTGATGTTGTATGGCACTATATGAAAGGCGGAATCTTCGACCTTTACGAAATTGTACCGGCCTTTGTTGTATGTCTTGTAGTTACAGTTATCGTAAGTCTTATTGACAGCAAAAAAGATGCGCAGATGATAGCTGATTTTGAAAAATACAAGGCAATGCAGGACTAAAATACAGATTGTCACACGGATTCGAAATGACTAACGTCATTTCAACTTTAAAATGATTTTGCGTTAGTTGGATTCCGTAGGAATCCTTAATCCGTGTGATATCTTGTTTTTTTATTTTTTCGTTATATAATTGTTCTTGTGAATAGTAACGAAACTAAAGAAAATAACGACGAAGTTATTGATCAGACAATCCGTGAATTATGCCGGATTCTTAAAAAATCGGATGATGAAAATTTTATCTATGATTTTTTCAAATGTCTTTTTACCCCGCCTGAGCTTAAGGATTTTGCTAACCGCTGGCTTTTAGTAAAAGAGCTGGATAAGGGAACTACTCAGAGGGAAATCGCTAAAAAATATGGAATGTCTCTTTGCAAGATAACGAGAGGGTCCCGCGAGCTTGCAAAGGCTGACTCTGCCTTCAGAAAGCTTCTTGATATTCAGAAGGCACAGGAAGATAGGTAGACCAAAAATTGCTGTGCGCAATTTTCTTAACGGTCTGCTATCAATCAAGAAACGCTTACGCGTTTCCCTTATCCTCAGGAGCCAGCTTGCCGCTGAGGTAGGCCATGGCGGCTCCGACAATCACACATAAAATGCAGGCGATTGCCTGTCCCGCATTCTGAATTGCGCCAAAGCCCGGGAAAAGATTTACTGCTGAACCGAACAAAAGGCCTGCAATTACACCGTAAGTGTGGTTAGGCGCTTTTTTCAAAAGCCAGGCTACAAGCTTTGCACCGCAAATCAATCCGATTAAAACACCGATTCCGTTTGGCAGAAGAAGGAAAAGGGCGTGGAAGAATTCACTTGGAATAAAGAGTGAAGGAATACTCTTCATAACGATTGTATAAACCCCCAGAATCAGCATTAAAAGTGAGCCTGAAATGCCAGGAATTACCATTGCAATGGCTCCGATATATCCCGCAATAAAAATACGCATTGCAAGCTTGAATGTAAATTCTGGAAGGGCAGAAGACATATCAGGAGTTGTGCCGTCTACAGTTCCTTCAAGGTAAGAGAAGAAAAGAAGGGCAGCAAGACCCGCAATAATACAGATTATAACTCCGATGGATTTTCCGATTCCCAGCTTTTCGCCTTTTTCGTGCTTAAAGCTGCTTGCAAGAATCATAGGAAGGCTTCCGATAATCAGGCCTGTAAAGAAAAAGTTTGTCTGAACAGGGAAGTTTTCGTACAGAACTGTAATCAGCTTACTGAAAAGAAGGACTCCCAGGGCCATGCCGCTTAAAAGAGGGCCTACAAAACGCTTATTAGCCCAGAGTTTTTTTACATTGTAGGTGATGGCGTTAATAAAACGGTCATAAATACCAAAAACAACTGCAAGAGTACCGCCTGAAACTCCTGGAATTACGTTTGCCATTCCGATACAGATTCCAATAATAAAAAGTCTTAACATATCCATAATAAAATATTATAGAAGAAAAGCCGGAATTTTAATAGCGTTTTTTTTCACTAAACTGTTTTTCTGAAATTCCGATAAAGAAGATATAGAAGGGGAATCTATGAACAAGAAAATTTTATTTGCAGTTTCATTTTTGTGCTTAGGATTTACAGCCTGTAAATCAACTACGGTAGACCCGGTTGAAAAAGAACGCGAAAAAAATCCTATTTTCAAACTGTTTAAAGAAAATAAAATCGACGAAGTAAGAAGCAGATTCGAATTTGCAGATGATATTAACGGAATTGATGAAGAGGGAAATACTATCCTTCATCTTGCAGCCGCTGCAAATGATTCTGATTTGTGCCTCTTTTTCCTTATAAAAGGCGCAGATCCTGAGCTTAAGAATTACAACGGCGATACACCTCTGCACCTGGCAATCAAAAAAGGCTGCCTTGAAAGCGCGGAAACGATTGTTTCGCAGAATCAGGCCTGCATTTTTGCGCGGGACGGAAACGGTATTCCTGCTCTTACTCTTGGTCTTGAAACAAGTCCTTCTTACTACGGTGTTATGATTAATGATAAAACCGTAAAATCTAAGGACAGCGAAGATAATACAATCCTTCATTATTTTGTTCAGGCAAAAAATGTTAAGGCAATAGAAATCGCTACAGCCCTCAATCTTGATGTAAATGCAAAAAATGCTGAGGGAAAAACTGCCCTTGAAATTGCATACGAAAATCTTACTGATGAAGATTCTGTAAACTGTGCCGCAGCCCTTATTCTTGGCGGCGGTGAATCTAACAATGCGGAATATGCTTATTTTGAGACTGCCGTATCTAACCGCAATTTAAACGAGCGTTTTGAAGACGGTCAGACTCCCCTTCATATTGCTGCAATCTGCAATCACGTAGCAATTGAAAAATATCTTCTTGTAAATGAAGCTGATCATTCTGTTCAGGATAGTTCCGGTTCTACAGCCCTTCATGAAGCTGTCCGCTACGGAAATATTGATGTCATCAAGGCTCTTCTTGATTCCGGCGCAAAGGTAAATGCAAAGGATAATCTTGGAAAAACTCCAGTTATGATTATTTCTCCAAGAGAAAAATCTCAGGAAATCTATAAGCTTTTAATCAGCTACCGTGCAGATTTGAATGAAAAGGATATGTTCGGCGATACAGTTCTTCATAACGCAATTATGGTGAACTCTGATGCTGAAACTGTGGCAATTCTTACAAATAACGGTGCTGACATCAACACAAGAAACAAGGAAGGCGTAACTCCTCTTCATATTGCAGTTCAGAAGGATAATGTTGAAGTTGCAAAGCTCCTTACAGAAAACGGAGCTGATATTCACACTCTGGATGCAAAAGGAAAATCTTCTCTTGTAATGGCTCTTGCAGGTTCTCAGCAGATGCTGGAGGCTGTTGTAATCGAAAAGAATGCAATGGCTGTTGATTCTGACGGAAACACAGCTCTTCATATTGCTTTAATTAATGATGCTCCTCTTTCAAAGATTCAGTATATTATCAGCCTTACAAGTGATGTTAATATCCGAAACCGTGACGGTAATTCGGCACTCTTCCTTGCTGTAATTAAAAACCGCCGCAAGGTAGGGGAGCTGCTTCTTGCAAAGAATGCTGATATTTTCTCTACAAACAATAATAATAATTCACCTCTCCGCTTAGCCCTCCGCTATCCTGCAATTCAGGAATGGCTGATTACTTCTAAGACAATCAAGGAAACTGACGGAAGCGGAAATACAGTTTTACATTACGCCGCTGAATGGCAGTATATTGATTCAATTTCAAGCCTTGTTGTAAAGGGCGCTGATATTTCTGCAAAAAACGGAAACGGCGAAACCTGTCTTTTCTCTGCGGCAAAGACAAACAATCCGGCTGTAATTCAGACTGTTGTTGATTGTGGAGGAGATGTTCTTGCCCGTGATAACCTTGGAAGTACAGCAATTCACGTAGCAGTCCGCTGGGATGCTCCTGATTCAATTGATAAACTTGTCCTTCTTGGCGCAAATATCAATGCTCAGAACTCAAGCGGAAAAACTCCTCTTGCGGAAGCTGTTGTTTCAAGTAAGTACCTGCTGGCAAAAAAGCTTCTTGAAGCAGGTGCAAATCCAAACTGTTCTGATACAAACGGCGTAACTCCTTTGATTGACGCAATCAGAATCAATAATAAAGATATGATTAAGCTTCTTCTGGTTTACAATGCAAATCCAAACCTGCAGCAGGTTAATGGACAGAATGCCTTTCATGAAGCAGCTTATCTTGGAGATAAAGAAGTTATCGTTCTTATCCGCAATGTTGGTGGAAATCCTCTTGCACGCGATAAGAGGGACAATACTCCTTTCTCTATCGTAATGAACAAAAATCCGTCTTTGATTCGTGATGTTCTTGGAACCTCTTACACAATCACAGACAGTGACGGAAATACTCCGATTCACATTGTTGTGAAGGCAAAAAAATCAGTCGGTCTTTTGCAGACTCTGCTTGACCTTGGCTATCCGATTGATTCAAAGGATTCTGACGGCTTTACAGCCTTGAATTATGCTATCGATAAAAAAGATTATAATTCGGCTGCAGTGCTTTTACAGAACGGCGCAGATCCTTTCCTTATGATAGACAAAAAAGGACGTAATGGTGTAACTATCGCCCTTGATACAAAGGATACTAAGATGCTGAACCTGATTGCAAAATATGCGGGAAGCCTCTGTGATATTCAGGGTAACTCAATCCTTCATTATGCGGCAAAGACAAGCCCTGAAGAAATTGTAAAGCAGCTGCTTTCTTTCGGTCTTGATAAGAAGATTACAAATATTTCAGGTGACACTCCTTATACTCTTGCAATCCGCTGGAAACGACCTGAAATTGCAGCTCTCCTTGAAACTGGCCTGTAAAATTGGCTTAGTTTATAGAAAGAACTTCTGTTAAGTGATAAAATAATAAAAACACCGGCGGTTTTTACAGACCGCCTTACACAGGAGTTAAAAATGTCTGCACAATTCTACGGACCGAGCGAAAGGCCACCGCTTAAAAAGTGGATTCCGCTCAGTTTTCAGCACGTGTTCGCCATGTTCGGCGCAACAGTTCTGGTTCCTCTTCTTACAGGATTAAGCACTTCTACAGCACTTTTTACTGCGGGAACTGGTACTCTCTTCTACATTCTTATCACTAAAGCAAAAGTTCCAGCCTTCCTTGGTTCCTCTTTTGCCTTCATTCCGGCTTTGATCGGAATTGGTCATGCATACGGAGTTCCTTATGCAATGGGTGGTGCGATTTGTGCAGGTATTTTCTACTGCATTATTGCCGTGATTATCCGTTTTACAGGAAAAAGCTGGATTGACCGGGCTCTTCCTCCTGTTGTAATCGGTTCTGTAATCATTGTAATTGGTCTTTGTCTTGCTCCAACCGCAATCAATGAAGCCTTCTATATTAATAATGAATATTCCCTTGTTGCACTTTCCATTGCGGCAGTCACATTGCTTTTTGCTATAATCGCGACAATTTTCTTTAAGAACTTCTTTAATACCCTTTCAATTCTGATTGGTCTTGTTGCAGGTTATCTTTTCACTCTGATTATGGGAATCTTTTTCCCGGCTTACCGCTTGATTGATTTCAGCGGAGTTCAGGCTGCAAAGTGGTTCGCAATTCCTTTCCTGAAAGAAAATGCTGACGGTTCACTTTTCTGGATGGCTCCTAAATTCAATCTGGTTGCCAGCCTTACCTTCGTAATCGTTTCTATTTCTACAATCTGTGAACATCTTGGTGATACTCTTACAACCTCAAAGGTTGTAGGTAAGGATTTCTATAAGGATCCTGGTTTGCACAGAACACTGGTAGGTGACGGATTTGCAACTGCCTGGGCAGCTGTATGGGGCGGACCTCCGAACACAACTTACGGTGAAAACATCGGTGTTATGGCAATCACAAAGGTTTACTCGGTTTGGGTAATCGGTGGAGCTGCCGTAATCGCTGTAATTTTGTCTTTCTGCCAGAAATTCGGTGCTTTGATTCAGACAATTCCAACTCCGGTTCTTGGTGGTATCTGTACTCTTCTTTACGGTTTGATTGCTTCTAGCGGTCTTCGCACAATAGTTGATGCCGGCGTTGATTACCAGGACAAGAGAAACCTTACAATTTCTTCTGTAATTATGGTAATTGGTATTGGCGGCGGTGTATTCCAGCTTAATATCGGAAGTGACTTTAAGTTCAGCCTTGGCGGTGTTGCCCTTGCAACAATCGTTGGTATTGTTCTTAATATTATTCTTCCAAAAACACCGGAAGAACCTGCTCAATAAGGTGACTTTATGGCAGATTTATTTGATTACCTTGACTGGCGGGGTGATTTGACTTTTGAACAGGCTCCCTTCTGTAAAATTGATGGAATTATACTGGCTCAGGTAATTTATATAAATTACACGGGGCTTGTTTCGCCTGATTTTAAGAGTCAGATTGAAATACCGCGCCTCTGGGAATCCCTTAAATCTGCCAGAGACTTTACTGTCCGCTGCGATATGGGCCCTATGGTAAGCACTCACACGCCGGAGCTTCTGGAGAGAATTTCGCGTTCTGCAAGATTTGCCGGAGTAAAGGCTTGCGCTTATTCTGAGCTTTTTGACAGACAGAAAAACGAACAGTTTGCTGCAGTAAGCTTTGTACTGCCAGACAAGACTTGTGTTATTGCCTTCCGAGGAACGGATGATACAGTTATTGGCTGGCGGGAAAACTTTAATCTTGGCTATATGCCGGAGATTCCTTCCCAGGTTCAGGCGCTCGATTACGTTAGCGAGGCTTATAAAGCCCTTAAAACAAAACTTATTCTTGCAGGCCACTCAAAGGGCGGAAATCTTGCCCTTCATACAGCGGTTTTTGCTGACCCAAAAATCAGAAAAAATATTTCTGCAGTTTATGATTTTGACGGCCCCGGATTTTCCAGCGACTTTTACCAGAAGCCTGAGTTTCTTGAAATCAAAGACCGGCTTTACGTTATTTACCCAGAGCAGAGTATCGTCGGAATGATTTTTCATCGTCCCAGCCACTTTGAAGTCATTAAAAGCGAAAGCTTTGCCGTTTATCAGCACGATCCTTTCAACTGGCATGTTCTTGGCGCTGATTTTGAAAAAGCCAATGACATCTGCCGCGAAAGTAAATTCTTTCATAAATCCCTCAATCACTGGATTGAAACTATGTCGATAGAAGAAAAGGAAAAATTTATTTCTTCTCTTTTTGACGTTATAAAAGCGGCTGAATATGACCGTTTTTCTGCAATTGCAAAAAATGGCCTTTCAGCCTCTGCCCGTATGATTAAAAAGCTTGGAAAAATGGATAAAGAGATGCGGGATGCAATTTTCAATTCCATTCACGAGCTTTCTGATGTAGTCCGTGCCGAAATTCCTCTTTTACGCCTTTTGAATAAAGGAAACTAAAAAAAAATCTCTCTTTATAATAAATCCAGGTGTATAATTTTCCCAGGAGGAATATTATATGGATATTCAGTATCTGCTCTTTTTACAGGGGCTTCGTCTTGCAACTGGTGGAATCTTTGATGAGTTTTTTAATGCAATTTCAAAGATTGCGGTTGATATTATGCCCTTTGTGCCTTTTATCATTTACTGGTGCGCCGATAAAAAATGGGGCTATCGTTTATTAGCAACACTTGGAATCGGTGAGGTCGTAAACGGTCTTATTAAACTGACTGTCTGTGCATATCGTCCATGGATCCGATCTGAATTGATTCATCCTGCCGGAGATTCAAAAGTTGCGGCTACCGGTTATTCTTTTCCAAGCGGACATACTATGTGCGCAACTACTATGTACGGAAGTCTTTTTGTTTGGCAGAGGGAAAAACGAAAGTGGTTTGCAATTTTCTGCTGTGTAATGATTGCCCTTACAGGTTTTTCGCGAAATTTTCTGGGCGTACATACACCTCAGGATGTTCTTGTCGGCCTTGTAGAATCTATCATTCTGATTGCAATTATTGGTGCTGTTCAGAAGAAGATTGACGGCGATGAAAAAAAACTTCATATTCTTTCTATTCTTGGAATTATTGCAGTTACAGGCACTTTGATTTATATCACTCAGAAATCCTATCCTATGGATTATGTTAATGGAAAGCTGCTTGTTGATCCTGTAAAAATGCAGAAGGATTGCTTTAGCGCTTGTGGAATGGTGCTTGGCTTTATTTTGGGAAGCTATATTGAACGTCACTTTATTCATTATGAAATTCCTTACGGTGCAAAAAATCTTCCGCTTTTAACTGCGGCAGGCTTTATGATTGCCCTTGCCTGGAAGGAATTTCTTGCAAAAGCAATAGTTGTTTTTGCCTTTGGAAATCTCTGGGGAAACCTTCTGAAATCTTTTGTCCTGTGGATTTTTGTGATTGCAGTCTGGCCGCTTTTTATCCGCAAATGGGCTGAATAATTCAATTGCACCGCGTCATTTTACATACTATAATTAGAGTATGAGTGATAAAACAATTGTAACAAATAGTCCTGTTGGAAAGCATCTTGAATCCTTTGGTGATGCAAAGCCGGCTTCTTATCTTATGTTCAACAAACAGAAAATCGACCTTGTAGCGCAGATTACAATCGGACGTGAAAGTGATAACACTGTTGTTGTAGATAATAAGCTTGCAAGCCGTCACCATGCGATGATTCAGAAGATAAAAAATGCATATTTTATCAAGGATATGGGGTCTACTAACGGAACCTTTATTAACGGGGTTCGTATTCCTAATGATAAATATGTAAAGCTAAATCCCGGTGACAAAATCACAATCGGAAATATGAGCCTGGTGGTATCCTAGTTTCTGATGATTTCTAAAATAAAAAAAATCCTTGAGGCGCCTGATCTTCCGGGACACGACTTTATTTTTGGCCTTGCCGAATGCGCTTCCACTCTGATGGAAACAGAAATTACGGATTACAGGCAGGTCAGTGAGAACGGAAAGCCGGGCAGCCTTCTGGATTTTCAAAAATCTCCTCTTCCTCTTATTGTTGTTCCTGACATTCACGCCCGTCCTTTTTTTCTGGAAAATATTCTGGATTATATCTTGCCGGAGGATTTTCTTGGAGCCCAGCCGCGTTCTGTGCACGAGGCCTTACGTTATGGTCTTGTCCGCTTGATTTGCGTGGGGGATGCCCTTCATACCGAGGTTGGAACAAAGGAACGCTGGATTGCGGCAGAAATAGAGTTTGCCCAGAACCTTTATACGGGGCCTGCAATTTCAGCGGAAATGAAGGATGGTCTTGCGGTAATCTGTGCCCTTATGAAAATGAAGGAAATTTATCCGCATAACTTTCATTTTTTAAAGGGAAATCATGAAAATATTTTGAATAAGACAGAAGACGGGGATTACGGCTTCAGAAAATTTGCTGATGAGGGCCGTATGGTAAGGGAGTTCATTGCTGAATATTATGGCGATGACGTTCTTTATATTCTTTCCTGTGTAGAAGCCGCCATGCCTTTGATTGCGGTAACAAATAACTGTGTAATTTCTCATGCGGAACCCAGATATGCCTTCAGAAAAGACCAGCTGATAAATGCCCGTATGGAACCCTGCGTTGTGGAAGGACTTACCTGGACTGATAATGACATTGCAGAGCAGGGAAGTGTAAGCGGAATTATAGAAGAGCTTTGTTCTCCTGACCAGCTTCCTGATAAATACGTATATCTTGGAGGGCATCGTCCTGTAAAAGGAAATTATGCCCTTCGACAGGGTGGAAGGTACATTCAGATTCATAATCCGCGCTTTCAGAATATTGCGCTTGTGCGTCCTGACAAGATTTTTAATCCGGAAACTGATATAGTAAGCGTTGAAAAAGAGATTTAAATAGAGGCAGAAAATGAGTGATGAATTTCCCCCGATGATTGGAAAATACAAGGTAACAGGCATTATCGCAAAAGGCGGAATGGGAGTTGTTTATAAGGCAATTCACCCTTCGCTCAAGCGTTATGTTGTTATTAAGAAAATGACTGCAAGGGGAAAATCTGCTTCCGGGAACGGCGAGCGCTTTAAAAAGGAAGCTCAGATTCTTCTTGATATGCAGAGTCCTTATATCGTTCATCTTTTTGACTATTTTACTGAGGGCGGATACCGTTATATGGTTGAAGAACTGGTAGACGGAGCTGCCCTTGATAAGCTGATTGAAAAGCAGACTGCTCTTCCTGTTCCGGTTGCCATGCTTATAATGCAGGATGCCTGCTATGCCCTGAAATTTGCCCATTCAAAAGATATCGTTCACCGCGATATTAAGCCTGGAAACATTCTGATTTCTAAGCGCGGCGAGATAAAGCTTGCGGATTTTGGAATCGCAAGTGACGCGGACGGGGATACGATTACCCAGAGCGGAGTTGCCCTTGGAACTCCTGCCTATATGCCGCCTGAGCAGTTTGAGGACACTGCAAGTGTTGACCGCCGTGCCGATATTTATGCCCTTGGTATTATGCTTTACGAAATGATTACTGGAACAAAGCCTTACCCGGGAACTTTTTCTGTTGAAACTCTGAATACAATCAAAAAGGGAAAATATATCAGCCCCCGAGCTCTTGATAAGACAATCCCGCTTTCTGTATGCCGCCTTATTCACAAAATGATAAGACCTAAAGCTAATTCACGCTTCCAGTCAATTGACGGAGTGCTTCGCCACGTAAAGTCTTATTTAAGTCATTATGATACTCATGAGCTTCGCGTTCAGATTGCAAAATCGGTTTATACTTCAAAAACTTATGACTTTCCGGCAATTGAACCTAAAGATAAGGTGCGCCGCCTTGTTACGCGAATTGTGCTGGCAGCGGTCTGTGCAGGGGCAGCCTTTACATTCAGCTGGCGGGCAGGAGCTGTTCACCGTTCTATTTTGAGCCCTTGGTATGCGGCTGTAAGCGTTCAGATGGAAATGCCAAAGTCTCTCTTAAACGTAATGGATTTACCAAGCCAGGCTGTTTTCTTTGAAAATGATAATGCCGACATTCCGGAAATTAAGGGAAGCCGCCGTATTTTTATAAAGGAAGAAGAAAGATTTTTGAACAGGCTGAAGACCCGTTTTGGAAAACTGAAGGTTGACCGGCCGGCCGCTAAAAATCAGCTTTACGTTATGAAAGACGTTTTTGTGCGCAAGAATGCAGATTACCGCCTCAAGGTGGTAGTTGGCCCTTACGTATGGTGGAAGAGCTTCAGCGTGGCTGACGAAAATGTTTCGATTAAGTGTGACTTCCTTAAAAATACTACTCGAAATTTGAAAATCCGCGTGGATGCCTACGACAGCGTGACTGCAGAAAAAATCCCTTCACCTGTAGTTCTGCTTTCTTACAAAGGAAAGTGGACTGCACTGGAAAAAATTCCGGAAACAGCCCTGCGCTCTGCCGCTGTATGGAAAATCAAGGTTTTCGCAGAAGGTTATTCTGAAGAAACCTATTCACTTCTTATCGACTGGTATCAGGATGATTTGATTGTAAGTGCGGCCCTGCGAAGAGCTGATTAGGCATCTGCAAATACTTTGCCGTCGTCCAAAGTGATTTTGAGTTTAGAATACTCGCAGTGGAAATCATTTTTGAGGCGGTCAAGGTAGCGGGCACTTTCCCACTTGCACATAGGAAGATCGTGAAGAAGATAGTTTCCGCATGATTCAGGTTCAGTTGCAGGCACCTTATCCTGGGTAAGAATCCATTCAAGACATTCAATTGTGAGTTTTCTCATATCTTCAACGCTGTATTTTCCAGTCATGATTATATACATGCCGGTAAGGCAACCCATCGGTCCAACGTAAACAACATCATCCTTTACCCGGGAATTACGGAACCAGGTTGCCATAAGGTGTTCAAGGCTGTGGATTGCGGCAGGGGCTACTGCAGGCTCCTTGTTTGGCTCTGTAATGCGAAGGTCGTAGGTGGTAAAGCCCTTGTCTTCGCGGGAAACGTAGATGCCTGGCTTTAATTTTGTGTGATCGATAGTGAAACTCTGAATTACTTCCATAATGTGCCTCTTATTTTTTTTGCCTTTTCGGCATTTTCTTAGTATATTCATTATATGGCAAACAAAGAAGATAATTCAATCATACCAACAGATCAGATTTTACCAAATAAACTTACTTTGATTCCTTTGCAGGGGCGGCCGGTTTTTCCGGGCATTTTTACCCCTCTTATGATAAGTTCAAATGACGACGTTAAGGTTGCTGAATCCGCTTTTGAAAAAGACGGATTTGTTGGAATTGTCATGCTCAAAAATGATGCAGAAAATCCGACGGTGGCAGACCTGCACCGCGTGGGAACGGTTGCCCGTATCATAAAGAAAATCAACCTGCCCGACGGCGGAATAAATATTTTTGTTTCGACAATCAAGCGATTTAAAATCAGAAAAACTCTTCATTCTCAGGCTCCAATGGCTGCTGCCGTTGAATATCTAGAGGAAGAAGAAAACGACACCTTTGAAGTTAAGGCTCTTACCCGCGCTCTTATCAGCGAAATGAAGGAGGTTAGTGAAAATAATCCTCTTTTCAGCGACGAAATGCGTCTTAACATGGTGAATATCGATAATCCCGGAAAAATTGCGGACTTTATTGCTTCAATTTTGAATACAGATAAGGACGATCAGCAGAAAATCCTTGAAACTGTGAACGTGCGCCAGCGAATGGAACAGGTGCTTGTTTTCATTAAGCGGGAACAGGAGCTGCTTCGTGTTCAGAAAAAGATTTCTCAGGATATCAACGAGCGTGTAGACAAAAATCAGCGTGAATACTTTTTGCGCGAAGAGCTTAAGGCAATTCAGGATGAGCTTGGCGAGACGGCTGAGGGTAACGCAACTGACTATCAGAAGTTTAAGACTAAGATTGACGAGCTTAAGTTTGAAGGCGAAATTAAGGAAACTGTTGAAAGCGAGCTTGAAAAGTTTAAGCTTATGGATCCTAATTCCAGCGAGTTTATCGGAACCCGTAACTTCCTTGAGCTTGTTGTAAATCTTCCCTGGCACGAAGAAATTAAGGAAGATTATGACCTGGGCCGCGCAAAGAAAATTCTTGAAAACGACCACTTTGGCCTTGATGACGTAAAAAAACGAATCCTTGAATATCTTGCCGTTCGCAAAATGAAGAAGGACGCTAAGGGCTCTATTATGCTGCTTGTGGGACCTCCGGGAGTTGGTAAAACTTCCGTTGGAAAGTCGATTGCAAACGCGATGAACAAGCCTTTTTACCGCTTTAGTGTGGGCGGTATGCGCGATGAAGCTGAAATTAAAGGACACCGCCGTACTTACATCGGCGCTATGCCTGGAAAAATCATTCAGGGACTCAAAATTACAAAATCCGCTTCTCCAGTCTTTTTGATTGATGAAGTTGATAAGATGGGCTCAAGCCATAACGGAGACCCGGCTTCTGCTTTGCTTGAGGTTCTTGACCCTGAGCAGAACGTAAACTTCCGCGATAATTACCTGGATCTGCCTTTTGACGTTTCTAACGTATTCTTTATTTTGACCGCAAATACCCTTGATTCCATTCCGGGGCCGCTTCTTGACCGTGCAGAAGTAATTCAGCTTTCCGGCTATATCGACCAGGAAAAGCTTGAAATTGCAAAAAAATATCTGATTCCGAAAAACCTTTCTAAAAACGGCTTGAAAAAGAATCAGGTGAAATACACAAAAGATGCCCTTTTGACAATTGCAGAAGAGTATGCCCGTGAATCGGGAGTTCGAAACTACGAAAAGAGTCTTGATAAGATTCACCGTAAGATTGTTACCGAGCTGATTACTCAGAGCGAGCTTAAAAAGAGTGAATTTGAGATTGGGGAAGATTTGCCGGAAGAGGAAAAGGCAAGGCTGACAGCTGAGCGGGATGCTGCTGTTCAGACTGTTCTTGATACTCCTTACACAATTGATTCAGGTGATTTGTTCAAGTATCTTGGAAAGCCTGTTTTTGATGAAAGCGAAATTAAGGCCGCAAAAGTGCCGGGAACTGCAATAGGTCTTGCCTGGACGAGCATGGGCGGCGACACCCTTTTGATTGAATCAACGTATTTTGCGGGAAAGGGCGGTCTTGTCCTTACTGGTCAGATGGGTGATGTAATGAAGGAATCAAGCCAGATTGCCTTTAACTGGGCGCGAAAGTTTGTCCTTGACCGCAAGGCTAAAAAAGCAGACTGGTTTGATAAAAACATAATTCACCTTCATATTCCGGAGGGGGCAACTCCAAAGGACGGTCCTTCTGCCGGAATTACAATGGCAACAACTTTTGTTTCTCTCTTTATGAACAAAAAAATTAAGCCAAACCTGGCAATGACAGGTGAGCTTTCTTTGACAGGTCAGGTTCTGCCAATCGGCGGACTTCGCGAAAAGACAGTTGCCGCAAAGAGAAATAAGATAAAGATAATCATTATTCCAAAGGCAAACGAGCGCGACCTGGAAGAAATTCCAGAAAACGTAAAGAAGGGAATCAAATTTATTCCTGTAAGCGATGTGCACGAGGTTTTGGCTGCTGCGCTGGGCATAAAATAGCGGTAAGGGGAGTACATCTATGGCAGGCGAAATTAAAGCCGTAATTTTTGACATGGACGGAGTTCTTCAGGATTCCGAGACAATAAGTGATATTACCTGGGAGATGGCGGCAAAAGAGTGGGGTTTTGAATTGAATTATGATGCCCTGCAGGCATGTCGGGGCAGTAACCGCCATGATATTGAGCTTAAACTCAAGGAATTTTACGGACAGGACTTTGATTCTCATGCTTTCCTTGAAAGAACAAGCCAGCTTTTTCACGAAATTGAAAATACAAAGGGCATTCCTTTAATGCACTATGCAAAAGAAATTCTTGAATACCTTAAGCCAAAATATAAGCTGGCACTGGCTTCGTCTACACGGGGGGAATCTGTCCGCCGCCAGATGAAGGCCGGCGGACTTATTGATTTTTTTGAGACTCTTACAACAGGCGATATGGTAAAGCACTCTAAGCCTGAGCCGGAAATATACCTTAAAGCGGCAGAAAGCATAGGAATAAAGCCTGAAAATTGCATTGCGGTGGAAGACAGCCCTAACGGAATTAAAAGTGCTTATGCTGCCGGAATGAGGGTAATTATGGTGCCTGATAAAATTCAGCCGGATGAAAGTCTGAAAAAACTCTGCTGGAAAATCTGTAAGAGTCTGGAAGAAGTTAAAGCGGTTTTATAAAAGGCCCTTAAGCTGCTTTTTTCTCTGGTACATCCTGCTGTCTGCAATGGCAAAAAGCCCTGCATAATTTTCAGATTTTTCTTCATTTAAATCTGCCAGTCCGCAGGAAACCACAACCTGACCTTTTTCCTTATTCTTTTCAATCTGCTGGTTGAAAGAAGTAATAAGCGATACTCTGTTTTTGTAATCCTCGCCCATCAGAAAGGCTGCAAATTCATCTCCTCCGATTCTGTAAACCGGGCTGTGCTTAAAGGTCTGGCAGATAATTTTTGAGGCGGCCTGAATGATTTTATCTCCCGCATCATGACCTTTTGTATCATTTGTCTTTTTAAGGTCATTTACGTCAAAAACAATTACTCCGAAATTATCCAAAAGTCCCTTTTCCTTGCGGTTATCAATTCCCAGGGCATCTTCCTGGTAGGCAGCCTTGCTTTTTACGCCTGTTAGAGGATCTTTGAAGGCCATTTGACGGGCAGAAGAGATTTCGGCTTCCTGAATCTGTTCAATCTGGAGACGACGTTCAAGCTCTTCCTGGCGGTCCATTTTTTCATCTTCAAGAACGAAGGTATGGATAATACAGGTTCCGATTAAAAATCCGATTGCGTAGTAAGGAAGCAACGGGTAAGCCGTGTGCAGAATGATGAAAACTGTCATTGTAATTCCGAACATTTCAAAAGCCCGGTGACGGTGTTTTGCCCTGCCTTCCGTTTTGATTGTTGCAAATCCCATATAAATGGTTGTTGCCAGGAACATTATGAACTGGAAAAGCATGTTCAGGGTTCTTGCAGCTTCTGTGTGATATTCTCCTTCCGCATCAAACCAGAAGGCAATTGGAATGAAGAGGTTCAGAATCAATATGAGGATCTGAAGTATAAGGAAAGCCCAGCCGGTGTATTTTAAGGCATTTGCAAACCAGTTTTTTTTGTTCAGATAATCGATAACATACTGAGTCCAGAAAAAAACACAGAAGGCCATTACGATGTAGTAAACTTCTGTTTCGAAAAAGACAAGTTCCGTAAGTTCAAAATAATCAAGGACTTCCCAGAATGCATCCATAAAATAATAAAGAAGAACGCTGAAAAGAAAATGCCTGTAAGAGCGTCGTGCCGGTACGGATTCTGAAACGGAAGTTTTTATGAGGACATCGTAATTTATTATAACGTGAATAATAAATGCAAGTATTCCTATACTGGCATAATACATGGCAGCCCCTTTTTTTCGGTTTTTAAAACTATTCTACAATATTATAACACAGCTTTATAAAAATTATAGTAAAATTTTACCGTTGGAAAGGTCTTTTAATTTTGAAGCAAAGGCTTCGTATTCGTCTGACTGGATTTGGCCGGAAAGGGTGACTTCAGTTCCGAAATCTTCTTTGATATCCCAGAAATGGAAGGCTCCGGATGAGATGATGTTTTTTATAGGCTTTAAGAGGGAATAGTCTGTGCTGAAGGTGAAGTCCTTTTTTGCGACCAGGGGCTGGAAGGCGCCTTCTTCATTTGCAGCTGCAATTACACCCTTTGCACCGTTTCCGTAGGCTTTTACAAGGCCACCTGTTCCAAGCAGCGTTCCTCCAAACCAGCGGGTAATAGTAAGAATTACGTTTGTGCAATTGCGGCCGGAAAGTACGTCCAGGGCAGGGCGGCCTGCAGTACCACTTGGCTCCCCGTCATCGCTCATGCCCTTTACTTCCGCTCCCTTTCCCGTAATAAAAGCGTGCACCACGTGAGTTGCGTCTGCATATTTTGCTTTCTGGGATTTAAGAATTTCACGTGCTTCTGCCTGCGAGCTGCAAGGAATCAGCTCTGAAAGAAAGCGGGAACCTTTTATTGTTTCTTCGTAAGTTACGTGTTTTTCCAATATATCCATAAATTAAACCGGGGGCGTTACGGGGGTGTCCCCCGTTAGAAGGGGTAGGGCGCAACGAAGTGCGCCCGAGGGGGAGACTTCCCCCTCCTGCTAGCTGCTTATAGCTAATAGCTAACCGCTACTCCTGCACCTCAATATTCTGCACTTCCTTTGCGGCGACGCGGACTCCCTTGGCTTTAAGAGATTTTTCCTCGTAATCGCCGGCCTTGAACTTTTCGGACAAAATCTTAACCTTTGGCTTCTTAACGTAATTAAGCTGGAAGGCGAAGGTTTTGCGGGTGTCGATGTGGAGGACTTCCATGCCGTCGGGGGCGAAAAAGTAGTCGCGGTTCATGATGTAGGACGGAATCTTACAGCGCTTGATGTAAACGTACTGAGTTTCCGGGTCGCGGTACAAAATTGTAAAGAGAACTTTTGAAAGGCTTTCTTTGTCGGCAAGTCCGCAGTAGGCCATGCCAGGACCAACGAAAATCTTTTTAGGGCACTCGCTGACTGAGTAAATGCCGCTTTTTCGCACGTAGAGAACCTTGTCGTAAGGGGTAACCTTGAGCATTTCACTGCCGCCGGAAACTTCCACGCCAAGATAGCCTGATTTTTCGTCGTAGTGAAGGGACATATCGCGCTTAACGACTTTTTTTACATCCACGGTCTTGATGTTTGTAAGGTGGGTGCGGCGTTTTGTTGTGGCGGCGTCCAGCTTTGCTTCAATTCCGTCCAGCCAGCTGATGGCGTAATCTACCAGGTGCTTGAGAAGGCGGTTGATTTCCTTAATGCGGTCGTTGATTGCCTTAACTTCCTGTCGGTTTTTGTTCATGTCGTAAAGAGAGATGCGGCGGATTGGGATTTTAAGCAGGTGGTCTACGTCTTCGTCTGTGAGCGGGCGGATAAGTTCTGCCGCAAAAGGCTTGAAGCCGTCTTTTACAGCCTTGAGAACGCCTTCCTCTGTTTTCTGAGTTTCGATTTTCTTATAAATGCGCTCTTCAACAAAAATGCGTTCGATTGTTCGCAGGTGAAGCTTTTCAGTAAGCTCGCGTTTTTCAAGTTCCAGCTCGTCCTTGAGAACGCCAATCAGCTGCTTTGAATGGTACTCGATTACCTGAGTACAGGTCATCTGAACCGGCATGTTGTCCTTGATTACAAGAAGATTGCAGTAAACAGTCTGTTCGCAGTCGGTAAAGGCGTAGAGGGCATCCACGACGTCCTTGGTGTAAACTCCGCGCTGCAGACGGATTTCGATGTTTACCTTATCAGAAGTATAGTCCTGAATAGAGGCAATTTTGATTTTTCCGTTTTTTGCTGCCTTTTCAATGGAGTCGGTAAGGCTTTCGGTTGTCGAACCGTAAGGAAGCTCTGTGATTACAATTTTCTTTTCGTCGCTAAGGTCCAGCTTTGCACGGGTAACGATTTTTCCAAGGCCATCCTGATAGTCTGAAACGTCAATCAGACCGCCGGTAGGGAAGTCAGGGTAAAGCTGGAAAGGCTCGCCCCTCAGACATTTTCTTTCTGCATCGATTACCTCGTGAATGTTGTGGCTTAAAATTGAAGTACTCATACCAACGGCAATACCTTCTGCGCCAAGAATAAGGCAGAGGGGCAGCTTGGCCCGGAAGGTCACCGGCTCTTCGTCGCGGCCGTCGTAGGTTGGAATGTAATTTGTGATTTTTGGATTATACAGAATGTCCTTTGTAATTGGCTTGAGGCGGCATTCAATGTATCGGGGAGCCGAAGCGCCGTCGCCTGTCAGCATGTTTCCAAAGTTTCCCTGCTTGTCGATAAAAAGCTCCTTGTTTGCAAGGTTTACCAGGGCTGTATAAATTGAAGCGTCTCCGTGAGGGTGGTAAGCCATTACCTTTCCCACAACGTTTGCAACCTTTGTAAAACGTCCGTCATCAGTTTTTAAAAGTGTGTGCAAGATTCGGCGCTGAACCGGTTTGAGTCCGTCTGTAATTTCTGGAATTGCACGGTCGCGAATTACATAGCTCGCGTACTGAATGAAGTTTGAATCGAATAAATTTTTTACGTATGCCATTTTCCCACCAGAAATATATTTTAAAGGAAAAATCGAAATTTTGAAAGGGGGAGATTAGAAAGGTGTTTATTAAGGAAGACAATACAGAAAATTTGTGTATTTTGCTTTTTGTAATATAATTTATTTATGGCAAATGTTCTATTTTTATGTGAAAAACAGCTGGAAAAAATTCCTGTCGTGGAAACTGTAAAAGCTCAGTTTGGCGCTGAAGTTATGTATTTTGAAAGCCGGAATGTGACAATATTTCTAAGAAATCATCCTATGGATTATATTGCTGTCTACCTTGATTCTATGTCCGTAAATTCAGAAAAGGAGCTTCTTTTTCTTTTTGATGCGGATGTTAATGCCTCCTTCATCCTGATAGGGCGCCGGGAATCCTGCAAATATTATTATGAAAAATCCAGCCGTTACAAACGTCATTGTATTTTCTTTCCGTTTACTTTGCCAGACTTTGTGAGTGCCTTCTCAAATATTCTGCAGGGAGGGGCGGGCGAAGAAGAGAAAAAAGAATCGCTTGAGGATGATATTCCGCTGCTGCTTCCTGAAAGTGTAAAGCAGCACCTTCTTGTTGTTGATGATGATCCGATTTATCTTAGAACGATGATGAACTGGCTCAAGCAGGACTTTAGTGTTTCAGTTGTAAAAAGCGGTCGTGACGCAATCGACTTCCTTTCAAAAGAACTGCCAGATTTAATTCTTCTTGATTATGAAATGCCGGTTATGGACGGAGCAAAAACCCTGGAAAAAATCCGTTCAAAGCCCCAGTATCAGAATATTCCGGTGATTTTCCTTACCGGCGTTACTGATTCTTCAATGGTAAAGGATGCTGTAAAACTCAAGCCTCAGGGCTATGTCCTCAAAAATATTTCAAAGCTTGCTCTTATTGCCAAAATTAAGGAAGTTATAGGGTAAAAACAAAGGGAGAGGTCTTGTGAAAAGCATTTTTCTTAAATTTTCTGATCCGGAGGAGAAAAGACAATTCAGGCTGGAATGTACGCTTGTCGATATAAGGCGAGTTTTTATTTATGTAAGCATTATCGCAGTTTTTGAGCTTTTTCTTCTGGTTTTTGATACGATAAATCAGAGTGAAGCCTATTCTGCCGTTCAGTGGGCTTACCGGATTATGAACACGGTTATGGCTGCTGTTTCTTTAATCATAGTTGGTGTGACTATCTGGGCAAACAGGGCTGTGGAAGAACGCTTTAATATTTTCCGCATTGCACTTGACATTTACAGCGCAGTAATCCTTATTTGTGCCGTTTTTGATGCGGTTACGGGAACTGTTTCCAGCGGACGGGAAAATCTGACTATGTTTTTTATCTGCATTATGCTGGTTTCCTGCGTTTTTTACGTGAACTCGCTGATTGTGATGAGTTCAGTTCTCCTTTTGTTCTTTGGATTTGAGTTATTTACTCATATTACTCCATATTCAGCCCATCATACTTACGCCCCTTATCCGATTTTTATCATCTTTATTACGGTTTCTGTTTCCTTTATCAGAGCCAGACAGATGCTGCTTTTAATCCGGAAAAATAAGGTTATCAAGAAGCTTCACGACCAGGCTGTGCACGAAAACGAACTGAAATCTCAGTTTCTTGCAAATATGAGTCACGAAATCCGTACCCCTATGAATGCGATAGTCGGAATGAGTGAACTTGCCCTGGATTTTAATCTGAATGACAGTGAAAAAAATGCCATCCGCCAGATAAGAAGTGCCGGCGTGAATCTTGTGGGAATCATCAATGATATTCTGGACTTTTCTAAAATTGAATCGGGAAAGATGGAGATTGTTCCGGCGGATTACGATCTTGTAAAGCTTATGAAGGATATTGCTGACATAAGTAAAGTGCGTCTTGAAGGAAAGACTGTAGGGCTTTTTATTGAAATTGAGGAAAATCTTCCGTCAATTTACCACGGCGATGATATGAGAATCCGGCAGATTTTGATTAATCTTGCGGGTAATGCGGCAAAATTCACTGAAAAAGGCTTTATAAAAATCAGGATTGAAGACCTTAAAAATTACGAAAATCGCGAAGGACTTCGTATCAGCGTGATTGATTCAGGGCTGGGAATCAGGGAGGAGGATTTACAGAAGCTTTTCGGGGCCTTCCAGCAGGTCGATATGAATACCAACCGCAGTAAGGGAGGAACCGGACTGGGACTTAATATTTCAAAGCGGCTTATGGAGCTTATGGGCGGCAGTATAGGCGTAACTTCCGAATACGGCAAGGGCTCCTGCTTTTACATTAATCTTCCGCAAAAAATCGTTGATACAACTCCCTGTTCAAAAAAATACAAGCCTCTTTTTGATGCGGCTTCCCGGGATGAAGAAAATGCCCTTATTGCGGTGCTGCCTGTTATGTCTTTGTTAAACCGACCTGAGTTTGCAGGTCTTTTTGTGGAAAAATCAGAATCTGTTTCCTTTAAGGCCAGCAGGGCAAAAATCCTTGTGGTCGATGATAACGAGGTAAATATTCAGATTGCAGAAGGACTTTTGAAAAAGCTTGGAGTGATTGCGGACAGTGTAAAAAGCGGTTATGAAGCTTTGGATATGGTCTTTGAAAAGCCTTATGACATCATTTTTATGGATCATCAGATGCCGGGAATGGACGGAATTGAAACCCTGGAAAAAATCCGTGAAAAGGAAAGGGTGCTTTCTGAAAAGGGGCAGGCGGAAAAGCATAGAATTGTTATTGCCCTGAGTGCAAATGCAATCAACGGGGCCAGGGAAATGTTTATTTCCAAAGGTTTTGATGACTTTTTGGGAAAGCCTGTTCAGGGTAAGGATTTTGCAAAGTGCCTGAAAGAGTGGCTGCCGGCAGATATTATAGAAGAAATTGCTGAAGAGGGTGAGGAGACGCTTTCAATTCCTAAGGGCTTCCCGTTATGGAATGAAGAAAGACTTGATTTACTTAATGCGATGAATAATTGCGGCGGTTATGAAAATTATATGAAGACCGTCAGAACCTTCTACCATTCAATTGAAAAAAATGCCGGGGAAATTGGCCGCTGTCTGATTTCAGAGGATATAAAGAACTATACAATTCTTGTTCACGCCCTGAAAAGTGCCGCAAGAATTATCGGGGCAAATGAACTTTCCAAAAAATCAGAATATCTGGAGCTTTTCTGTAAGAAGCTTATGGAAGAAAAGCCGGCTCTGCAGGCAAAGCAGATTGAAGCCAGGATGACTGAAATTCATGAAAGGTCAACGGAGCTTATTGCGCTTTATACCTTCTATATGAGGGATCTTCGTCCTCTTGTCGAATTTTATGAAGCATCAGAAAAAGTTGAAGCAGTGGCTTATGACCAGGCTGCGGTAAAGGAACTTCTTTCTTCGATTAAGCAAAGCTGTGATTCCTGTGATCTTGATGCTGTTGAAACTCAGTTTGCAAGCCTTAAAAAATATTCTTTTGGGGAAAAAGAGGAAGGGCTTATCAAAAAAATGGAAGAGGCAATTGAAATGATTGAATATCCTGTAATTGTCAGCCTTTGTAATGATTTTCTTGCAATTTCTTAATATAAAAGTTAATATAAGATATTCAAAAAATCTTAGGGGGATTTTATGTCTTTGAAAAAAACATTTTCTAGTGATGGAAAAACTTGTACTGTTGTTTTTACAGTAAATCCTACTGCCGCTAACGGTGCCGAAAAAGTATATTTGGTTGGCGAATTCAACAGCTGGAATGCAACTGCAAAACCTATGAAAAAAAGTCCTGATGGATCTTTCTCTGTAAAATTGCAGCTTGATACAAATAAAGAATATCAGTTCAGATATTGCCTTGATGGAAATACATGGATTAATGACTGGAAAGCTGATAAGTATGTACGCTCAGAGATGGCAAATGATGACAACTCTGTAGTTGATACTACAGTTCCAAAGTCTCCAAAAACAGCAAAGAAGCCAACTTCAAAAGCCGGAACTCCAAAAAAGACAACAAAGAAAGCTGCTAAATAAGCTGTGAAAAAAAAGTGCAGGTTTGAAAAAAAATCTGCACTTTTTTTATAAATTTGGCCTTTTACCTATTGACCTTTTTTGTTCAGTTCTATATATTATACATACTCATTCCCCGATTGTGTAATGGTAGCACTTCAGATTCTGGTTCTGACTGTGGGGGTTCGAATCCTCCTTGGGGAACTAAAGCTGAACTGGGTAAGTTCAGCTTTTTTTTAGCGAAATTGATTTTTCGCCTACTGTAAATCGGCCGCTTCGAATATCGGTTTAGTTCGCCGCCCTCTCAAGGCGGAGAGACGGGTTCGACTCCCGTAGTGGCTAATTTTCCTGCATTTTTTTGATAGGCCTATGATACCTGACAAGAACCGTAATGCATTCGATAATCTCGTCGCTGGGTTGAGTGCTCAGGATAGAATGGATATGCTTCAAAGGCTTAACGCTTCCGGTTCAAACAGTGTAAATCTTGTAGAAACTGACGACGAAATACCTGAAAAAAATGTTTCCCTTCATATAAAATTCCAGTCCCTTTCTTTTTTCTATAAATTCATTCTTTGGTTTCGTGCAATGTTTCAGGGAAAAAGCTCTGAAAGAATTTTTAATGATGATATGCTGGCAGAGCTTGCAAGAAAGATAAACAGAATGCATCCCGGACTGGTTTCTCATAAGCTGAAGGTTCTGGATACAATCTTTTTTCAACAGCTTAAAACTCTTAAGGATGCGGCTGATTTTTTTAAGCCTTATTTTGTTCCTGTTGATGAGCGTCCCGGTGAATTTTACGTTTTTTTAAGTTCATTTATTGCGCCTGGAATTTCAGAAAAAATCAATTCAGAGGTAGATCCTTTTTCCTTTTCTTTTGAAGTTGAACCTACTAACGAGCATAAAAGTGAGATTTTCAAGAATCTTGATGATGTCCTGAATAATCTTGATCAGACTCTTAAAGCAAATCTTTATAATGCAATTTCTTCTTTGAACTGGCTTAAGAAATTTTCTGTTCTTCCTTTCCTTCATTTTATGGCCCAGTTCACAAGTGTTACGGGAGACCTTTATACCTGTCCTTATAAAAATGCCGTAACGGATTTTGAAATTTTTGCGCCGGTTTTTACTAATTTGCGGGCTATTGAAGGTGAAGTCCTGGAAGCTTTATTTCTTTTTTCTCACAAAAAGGAATTTTCTGAAAATCCAAAAAGTATGGAACTTGAGCGTTCTGTAAAGGAATTTCTTGCAAATGCCACCTCAAATCTTTCTGCGGTCCAGATGTTCATCAGTTCTGTGCCTGTTGCAAAAATCGGAAGGATTATAAACGAAAACTTCGACTGGCAGCCGGGAAATATGTCCGGAGTTGAAGGCTGGTTCCCTAAATTCCGTGCACAGTGGCGGGCTATTCTTGATGTCCGTTGGATTGAGTGGGTAAAGGAACGCAAAAAGAATTCAATTGCTTCTTCTCTTCATGCAGATTTCGGACTTTCTTATTTTCCTGAAGTTGAATATCATCCCTGGACGGCGCTCTGGTCTCAGATTAATTTTACCTATGAGCTTTGTGCGGGCTTTCTTTCCTGGTTCGCAAAAAAAATGTTCCCGAATTATCTTATCTACCTCAATGATATTATGATTGAGGGAGTCTTTAACGGAAATGACAAGCGGGCAACCTTTACAGATGCCTTTAATCTTTTTAAGACAGCAAATCACAGAATGACAGAGCTTATGGAACGCCTTTCTCCCGGTGGTGATTATGGTGTAAAATTTGCTGAATGGGCCAAATATCCTTCCGGAACAATTCAGATGCAGAATCAGATTTCTACCGTTATGGGCAAAATTGATTCAGAAATTGCAGAAATCATCCGCGATTTTAAGGGAAGCTCTTCTTCTTTGTGTAAGTTTATTTCGAAGTTCTTTACTTCTGAGCCAAAGCGTTCAACTGAACTTTTGCAGAATTTTACTATGATTAAAGGGCGTGGAAATCAGGCCTGGCGCGATGAACTTGAAAAGTTGAACAAGGGACTTGCAAAGGTTGTTTACTATCTTTCTGAATTCGAGCCGATTGATTTAAGACTGTAGTTTTATGATCCGATTTTCCCTTGAACTTTCTGAAAACCAAAAATATGTGACTTTTCCTTTTTATAGGGATAATGTGCCTCTTAAAGGGGCTGATGGGGCTCCTGCCAGTGCGCATGTGCCTCCTACCGGCGACAATATGCCTCCTACCGGTGCGCCGCTTTGTGGAATGACTGTGAGGGCGGCGGGCTCTATGAGATTCCGATGGAATGAGGAAAATCCACAGAGGGCGCAGTGTCTTTCCCAGATTGCAGGGCAGGTTGCCGGCGGGCAGGGGCAGCTAACCACTACGCAAGGTCACCTTACCCCCGTTCCCCTCGAACTTATCCATTCAAAAACAGTTTATGATTTGCGTGATGGCAATGAAACTTACGGGCTTCAGGGGGACGGTATGATTACCCGTAATTCCGCCTTGATGCCTGTGGTTACCGTTGCCGACTGTATGCCCCTTTATCTTTATGACAGCGTGACAGGCGTCTTTGGCGTTGTTCATTCGGGCTGGAAAGGAACCGGCATTGTGGGCCAGGCTCTGGAGCTTGCAAAGAGCAGTTACGGCGCTAGGGCAGAGGATTTCAGCATTGTAATTGGCCCTCATATCCGAAATTGCTGCTATATTGTTGACGAAGAACGCGCAAAATATTTTACAGATAATTTTGGCTCAGACTGTGTAAGTCCACTTGAAGAAGGCGGAAAATGCTATGCCGGCGGTCGGGGCCTTTCTGTAACCTGGAATAACGGCAGCGGAAAACTCTACCGCCTCAGCCTGGAAAAAGCGAATCTTAATGTACTGGCTCGTGCCGGCGTCCGCGAAGAAAATATCGCCGTTTGTAACGACTGCACCTGCTGCAACGAACTTCTAGGCTCCAACCGCCGCGAAACAGCAGATTTCCTTTTGAAGAATCCGAATGCAACGAAAGATGAATTAGGAAAGTGCTTTACTGTACAAGGTGCGTTTATAGGGTGGATATAAATGTCAGCATACTGCGAAGCAGAATGCTGATGTTGCCGTTAGCTAAACTATCGCTGGTGTTAGGATTACCACGGCAACAATTTTACTGTTCAAGCGGCGTTTTGTGGTTGGCTGTGATTTTTTTTATTATATATAAAATTCAACACCGCCATCCCAATAATCACCGCATAACCTGTAAGGCTCATCCAGTCCGGAATCATACCAAAAACAAAGAAGCCGAAGCTTGCGGAGAAAATAATCTGAGAATAATCGTAAATGCTGATTTCGCGGGCGGGGGCGTGGAAGTAGGCGGCAGTAATTGAAAACTGACCGCAGGCAGCCCAGATTCCGGCAAGAATAAGAAAAGTCAACTGAAGACTTGTCATAGCTTCCCAGTGGAAAATCATGTGGGGAAGAGAAAGCAGACAGGAATAAACAGAGAAAAAGAGAACTATAACCTTACCGTTACATTTAAGCGAACTGAGTTTTCGAACGCAGGCATAGGCAAGGCCGGCACCTACACCGCCGATAAAGCCTGCAAGGGTAGGAAGAGTGGCAGAAAAATCAAAACTTGGCTTTACAACCAGCATAGCACCTAAAAATGCCCCTGTAATCGCAAGCATAGGAACAAGGCGAACTTTTTCCTTCATCAAAAAAATGCTGAAAAATACGGCAAAAAACGGCGACATCTTATTCAGAATTGCCGCATCCGAAAGCACAAGCCGGTCAATTGCATAGAAGTTACCAAAGATTCCAATAGAGCCCGCTGTAGCGCGGATAAAAAGAAAAATCAGCGCACCCTTAGGAATAGCAACAGAATCCCAGTCCTTTTCCCGACCTTCCTGAATCAGAAAGCCCAGCGCAATAACCAGTGAAACCGCATTACGAAAGAAAGCCTTCTGAATAAAATTAATATCCCCCGCCAGCCGCACAAAAAGCGCCATAGCCGCAAAAGAAAAAGCCGAGAGAATAAGGAAAATAATGCCTTTGGAAGTGTTTGTCATTTATTGTTGAAAGGGCAGAAAATATTCCTGCGTCAGGGAGAACTTTGTTGAAAAATGAGGCTGTGGGACGCAGGCGGAAATTAGGGGGGAACCCGCGAGGGGGTGGTACCCTGATTTTCGCCGTCGCTGGGACCCGCAGACTCATTTTTTAACAATTGGTGTTTTTACTAGAGTGGAATATTTCCGTGCTTTTTCAGCGGTTTATCCATGTTAGCCTTATCAAGAAGGAAATCAAAGCTCTTTACGATATATTTACGTGTATCTTCCGGATTAATAACTTCAGAAATATATCCGCGTTTAGCCGCAATTTTTGGAGTCATAATCTCGTTCTTGTATTCTTCAGACTTCTGAGCAACTTCCTGAGCCTTGTTTGGATCAGCAAGCTCCTTTGCATACAAAATACCGATAGCACCTTCAGCACCCATAACGGCGATTTCTGATGCAGGCCAAGCGTAAACAAAGTCAGCACCAAGGTGTTTAGAACACATTGCAATGTACGCTCCACCGTAAGCCTTGCGGGTAATTACAGTTACCTTAGGCACAGTAGACTCAGAGTAAGCGTAAATTACCTTAGCACCGTGGCGGATAATACCTTTCTGCTCTTCCTGAGGACCTGGAATAAAGCCTGGAACATCAACAAAAGTCAAAAGAGGAATATTGTAAGCGTCGCAGTAGCGGACGTGGCGGGCAATCTTATCAGAAGCATCACAGTCAAGAACACCACCCATTCCAGAAGGATTGTTAGCAACAATACCAACCGAGCGGCCGTCAACCTTTGCAAAAGCGGTTACACAGTTCTTTGCAAATTCAGCGGAAGTTTCAAAGAATGAATCATCATCAGTTACGCAGTCAATAACCTGACGGATATCGTAGCCCTGACGTGGATTTTCCGGCAGAATCTCCTGAATGCGTTTAGCCTTTTTCTTTTCATCAAATTTGATTTTTGCAGCCTGAACAATTTCATCACCGTAGTAGTGAGGAATGTAGTCCAGAAGCTTGCGAACCTGCTCGTAGCAGTTCTGTTCTGTTTCACAGCGGAAGTGAGCAACACCGGATTTCTGAGAGTGAATGGAAGCACCACCCAAATCCTCAGCAGTAATATCAAGGAACATTACAGATTTTACAACCTTAGGACCAGTAATAAAAAGCTGAGAAATCTTATCAACAGCAAAAATAAAGTCAGTAATTCCAGGGCTGTAAACCGCACCACCGGCACAAGGACCAGCAATAATAGAAATCTGAGGAACCGAACCTGAAGCACGAACGTTCTGATAGAACAAATCGCCGTAACCGCAGAGGGCGTCAACACCTTCCTGAATGCGGGCTCCACCCGAATCGTTAATTCCGATTACAGGGCAGCGGCTCTGAATAGCCTTGTCGATAAGTTCAGCGATTTTTTCACCGTGCATAAGACCAAGCGAACCACCCTGAACAGTAAAATCCTGAGCATAAACGGCAACCTTACGTCCGTTAATTTTTCCAAAACCTGTAATTACGCCATCATAAGGAATGTCCTTTTTTTCCATTCCAAAGCTAGTACAGTTGTGGCGCACGCCGGAATAAATCTCAACAAAAGTATCTTTATCACAAAGCGCATTAATGCGTTCAATAGCATGAAGTTTACCCTTCTGATGCTGTTTTTCAATATTGTATTCCATTTATTACCTCGTGCTCTTATAATATTACACAATCCGAATAAGTGTCAATATGACAAAAAATAAAGAAATGTCAAAGAAAATAATGCACATAGGGGTGGGGGAAGTCTCCCCCTCGCTCCCAAGTCCTCACTCGCAAAGCTCGCTCCGGTCTTGTCCGCTACCCCTTCGCCTAAGGGGCTGCCGCCCCTTAAAAACCCCGATTGTTATCCGCAAATAAATACTTACAATTTTTAGAAAATCTATGTTACAATGCTAGTATCTATTGGAGGTTAATATGTGCCAGTTAGCAGTAGAAATACCAGAAGCAGTTTTGTATGACACTCATATGACTGAATTACAATCAGAGAAAATGGCAAAAAAAATTATCGCCATGCATTATTACCTTCATTTCCATGTTTCTCTTGGCTATTGTGCTCAGATTGCAGATACAACCGAAGAAGATTTTATAAAATATCTTGGAGAAAATAATATCTCAATTTTCCATTTCGAAGATAAGAAAGAATTCCTTGACGAGTTGAAAAATGCCTAGAGTAATTGTAAATTCAACGCCTTTAATTGTTTTAAGCAATATAAATCATCTTCATCTGTTAAAAGATTTATTTAAAGAAATTTATAGTACTCTTTATTAGGGTGAATTATGCCATTTATAGCGATGTCGGTAGCCTAATTTAATAAGCTGTCAATTTCCTCGTTCATTTTATTTTTTTCATTAATTTTATCTTTAATTTCTAAAACTTTCTTGTTTAAATTATCTTTAATAATTGCATTATATAACTGCTGAATTTCATATTTATCAAAATAATAACCTACAATTTCATATCCGTACTCACCACCTTCAATTTTATCTGCACTTATACAAAGCTGATGCTTTTTTGTATTTTTTGAAATGAAATTAAACTTTAAAGTCAGGTTTTTTGCATAATATTGTTTATCTGATTGTTTGAAACTAACATTAGTTGTAATTGTTGAATCTGGTATTTCTTTGTTTACTTCAAATTCTTTTTCAACAGCAATTTTTTCCCAATCTAAAAACTTTTTTAAAGTTCTGCACAGTTTTGACATATCATCATGTGTTAAATCAATCCAATCATCGGATCTCTTAAAATAAAATATATCAGAGTCGTTACTATAATAAATATAAAATTTAACTTCAGATGAATATATATCTGATAAGTCTAAAAAGGCTAAGTTATTTTCTAATCCTTTATCATTTAAACGCCCTTCATGAATAAGGTACACTGTCTCACTAAAAATACCTGAAATATAGAATAATAAAGCAAAAATAAAAGCAAATCTTTTTTTCATATAATCCTCTTTTTTATATTAATATATTATAAATAATTTTGCAGGATACAAAAATATTTTTTAGGTTCATTTTGGGGCTTATCATCATTTTTATTTCTTAATCACAACAATCCTTTCAAATTGTAATTGTTTCTGCTTCGTCGTTTTCAGATTTGAATCCATCTACCATTTTATTATTTTTGTTTCCTAACAGAAAAGGAATAAAACATTTATTTCCAGCTACTGTTGGTAATAAAGCTTTTTCAGTTGAATCTGCAGTTCTTGGATTTACCCTTACAGAGAATTCTGATCCAACTTCTAAGTCTGTATTTACTTGTTTAGCATATACATTTGAAGGAAGATATTTTAATGCTTCTTTATCAAATTCATCAAACATTTCTTCAGAGTTTGAATCAGCAAGTTCAAAAAGGGCTTTAGAAAGAGTAATTTTATAATAAAACTGATAGGCTTCATTTTTATATGAGATAACCTGAACATAGTCCACGCAGGACATAAAAATAAAGGAAAGAGCTAATAGAAATAAAAACTTAATAATCTTTTTCATATATAAATATTGTACATTAGGATTATCATATTTATAAAGTTGAAAATGGCATCTTTTGATGTGCTGTAATAGGTTATTTTATTAATTTTGAAAATTAACTATTAATATAGGAGAAAAATTACAAATACTGGGGTGTTGAGGATGCAGTAGACACTATTAAAGATACTGATAAGAAAATCTGGAACAAACTTTTCGGCTATGTAAATGCGTGGTACGAAATATCAATAAATAAGGGACTGTATTTGTAAAGTGCAGCCCTTTTTTAGTTGATTTTATTAATTTTTGGCTTTATAAATAAAGTGTAAGTGTATATAAAAAAAACGGAGGTAAGGGAATGAAAGCTACAGAAGAGACAAAAACAGCAGGTATGAGACTTTCTGATGAAGAACTTGATTCAGTTGTGGGAGGATTAGCTGTTTCTGCAAAACACTCTGCAAAACGCTGGAAAGGCGGACATGCTGATTATGGAGCAACATACAATCAGTGGGATCAAATTGAGACCCAAAATATACTTTTAAAAGATGATATTGCGAAAGAAAGAGAAAAGAAAGAAATAAGAAGAAAGCAGGGTTATGTAGTCTAAAAAATACCTTCTTTGAGTTTTGCTTCTTCGGACTCTAAAAGTTCGCGCGATGGAATCCAGGGGTAGCGCAGACTAAGACTTACGGCGGCGGAAATAACGTCGCCGTTATTTTTTTTCAGGGATGAATTGAAATCTTCCTTGAGTTCCTGTGTGCTGAAGTTCAGAGGCTGGACAGTAACGTCAATGTCTGTTAAAAGCCAGCACTTTTTCTGCCAGGTGAGAGTGACATTTCCGCTTGCGTATTCAACTTCGATTTCTCCGGTCTCGCCGTTTGTCTGCACAATATAGTAAGAGATGTCTTGTCTGATGCTTTGGCCTGTGGCACTTGTGTCCGGCGTCGGCTTATCTTTGTTTTTGTTTGTTTTTGCGTCAAGCAGGGATTTATAGCCGTCAATCACAAGGTTTGAAATTCCGTAAATGCTGACTTCCCGGCCGGGCTTTTCGTTTGCCTGATAGAAGAACCATTTTTCCGGGGCAACGTTTATGCTGCTGAAGGTGTAGGCCTGGGATGCGGCGTTTGCTACGTGCATATTTGTTGCGGCTGTAATATAAGGTTTAAAGGCTTTTCCTTTTGCGACGGCGTACATAATCTGAACGTCTTTTTCGTTGATGGATTGGAAAAAGCATTCAGTAACCTGGGTTGGGGAAAGTCCCTGTGTTGTCGGCTGCTCGGCGTGATTTTTGATGGCCCCGGAAAGAAGCAGTAAAAGTCCTGCAAATACTGCTGCCGCCACAATAATTTTTGTAGAATTCCTTCTGATTTTTCTTTTGCGTTCGATTTTTGCATTCAGAGAAGTAAGATATTCTTCTTTCTGTTTTGTAAAAGCTTCCGGGCTTACTGTCTTCTGACCTGCGGCATTTTTTGCTGAGTCAAAAGCGCTCAAAATCTGGGTAGAAAAATCTTTTGGAAGAGTATTCTGGCTGTCTTTTGTAATAGTGAGAGCGCGGTTTATTATGCCGGCTGCCTTAGCGTCAATTCCGTTGACTGCATATTCCAGCGGAAGATATTTTTTATCGAGGATGTCCTTTGTCCGCTCGTCTTTGTTTTGATTTGGGTAGGGGAAGTTCCCTGTGAGGGCTTTATAGCAGAGAACAGCCTGTGTAAAAGACTGGGCAGCACGGCCGTCAAGAAGAGGATTTTCCCACATCAGATAAGAAGATATAAAATCCTGACCTCCAAAAGCTGATGCGCAGTTGTAAAATAATTCCTGTGGCAAAAAGAGAAGTGTGATTTTATCATCCTTCTGGCAGAGAAGGGCGGCTCCAATACTTGCAGGCACCTTAAGTCCCTGCTTTTCAGCCTGATTGAGGGCGGTAAGAAGAAGTTCTGCAGTTTTTATGTTGATTTGACTCTTGAAGAGGGGGGTAAAATCAGTTTGAGCAAGCCCTCCTGTAAAATAAACCTTATCTTCTGTCTGATCTGATTGAATTGAAGAAAAACTCCAGTCGGAAAAAGAAAACTGGCTGCCGGAAGAGGCGTTTTCACATATTGCAAGCAGCCCCTTTTCCCCAAGAAGTGAAGAATAGCGGGTTTTGGAAAATTCTGCTTCACTTAGCGCAGTGCAAAGTTTTATCTTCTTTTCTTCAATTTCAATCAAATTCATTTAGCGGCGTCCCTCAGCGTTGTACAAATATTTAAAGTAGTCCATGTTTGTGCTGTAAGTAGCATTGTAATTCTTAAGATTGTTTTTGTAAGATTCCATGCTCTTCCAGAAGTTGTAGAATTCAGCATCCTTGTTGTAGGCGCTGGCGTAAATTGCGGCTGCCTGAGCGTCGGCGTTACCCTTGATTTCCTCTGATTTTTTGTAGGCTTCAGAAGAAATTGAGCGCTTGTCACTTTCAAGGCGGCCCAGCCATTCAGCTTTTTTACCTTCACCGCGGGAACGGTAGGCCTGGGCAACCTGATTTCGGTCCTTAATCATTCGGTTGAAAACTGATTCTGTAAGCTCGTCGGAATATTTAATCTGGCGGGGAAGAATATCAATCAGCTCAATTCCGTATTCTGGAACCAGCTTGTTTGCTTCGGCTAGCATTTCCTTACACAAAACGCTGCGGCCCTTTGTAATCAGCTCGTTTTCTACGTTTGTGTTTACCAGAGCTTCAATTTCCTTTGTATCTTCATCATCCGGCTGAACTTCAGCGGCTTTTTCCTCGTTGATTCCGTTTGAAGAACGAACGATTTCCGAAAGTCTGTTCTGGGTGATTACCGTGCGGGTAGAAGAATCGATGATGTCTGAAAGACGGTTGTAGGCGCTGTCCATGCTTGTAAAGCTCTGATAGAATTTTGTCGGGTCAGAAATGCGCCAGCGGGAAGTTGTATCAACGATGATAAACTGATTTTCCTTTGTAGGAATGCGCTGCTCATCGCCGTCAAGAGAAAGCACCAGCTTTGAATAGGTTGTCACCTGGTCCAGCAAAGGAATCTTAAAGTAGAGTCCTGCATCGCGGTGGGTATCAACAATAGAACCGAAGCGGGTAACAACAACCTGCTGACCTTCGTTTATGATGTAAAAAGGTCCCATAAAGAGAAAGATTACTGCAAGAACGAGGATTGTAAAAAATCCTGTAAAAAATTTTGTAGATGATTTTGCCATTTGAATACCTCCTTACGTCGCCTTAGTTTTTCTTGTCCTGGAATGTCTTTACAGGCACAAGGTTCTGAAGTTTTCCGTCAATAAGTTCAGGCTTTGTGTCAGCTCCAAAAATTTCATCCATTGTTTCAAGGTAGATTCGCTCGCGGGTTACCTTTGGCGATTTTCTGTATTCGTCGTAAACGGCGTTGAAGCGGGCAACATCACCCTTTGCCATGTTTACGCGTTCTGCGGCATAACCTTCTGCAACCTGAAGCATTCTGTCTGCTTCACCCTGAGCCTTAGGGATTTCTGCGTTGTAGGCTTCCTTTCCTTCATTGATAAAGCGGTTCATATCCTGAATGGCCTTGTTTACGTCTTCAAAGGCATCCTGAACTCCGCTAGGAGGTACGATGTTCTGAAGCTTTACGGCAATTACGCTGATTCCAAGACCAAGAGAGGTGAAATTTTCATTCATCATTTCCTGGGCAAGATTTTCGATGTTGGAACGTTCACTACCCATTACGGAAAGAATTGCGCGGTCACCAACCAGAGTGTTGATTGCGCTACGGGAGATATCGCGGATTGTCTGGCGTTTTTCGCTTACACCAAAAAGCCACTGCTTAGGATCAACAATTCGGTACTGAATAATCCATTCAACGTCAACGATGTTAAGGTCGCCTGTGAGCATTGTGCTTTCGGTTGAAATGTTGTTTTTGTATTCGTTGTTGCGGCCGGCCTTTACGGTTTTGAAGCCGAACTGTTCTGTCTGAACAACCTTTACCGGCACGTTGTAGTTTCTTTCAATTCCAAAAGGAAGCTTTGTGTGAAGTCCGGCTCCCGTCGTGTAAGAATAGCGTCCGAGTCGTGTGATTACAGCCTGCTCGGTTTCGTCTACTACATAAAAACTTGTAAGCCCTGCAAGAGCCAGGATTCCTAAGAATATCAGGGTTCCCAGAAAGCTCTTTCCAAAAGATTTGTGCTTTTTTACCTTTATGATTTTTTCATCAGCCATCAAAAGACCTCCAGAATTAATACTTTAAAAATATCTAATATATAGATAAAAAACAATATAAAACTTTTAAAAATCTGTTATAATCTTTGGTATGGAAAATAAAAAAGAAAAATCTCATCCTATTCTGACTAAGGTTGCCCTTCGCCTTACAACTATCATCACTCTTGCCCTTATTGCGACCCTTGTTTTTGTAATTTTATCAACCCACATAAAGAAAACATTTTTTACTGAGAAAAAGGAAATCCACGAGGCTATGGTTACCCAGCAGCTGCTTTCTGTTCAGGAGCTGATTACCCAGAAGTATCGTTATAGCGATATAATTACGCTGAAAAAATCTCTGGGATTTTCTAAAAGCTACAGCATCGTAAAGTTCACCGGCATTATCCGGGCGGGAATTGAAGACCTTTCTTCTATTAAATATAAGATTTCATCTGATAAAACAGCAATTACGCTGAATCTTCCTCACGCAAAGGTTCTTGGAAATGAAATTGTGGCTCAGTCTGTTTTTGATGAAAAGCGCAGCGTTTTTGTTCCGATTACAGTTCAGGAAATTTTTGATGAAATTGATTCTGTTCGCAATTCGATTGCCGAGGAAGTGGTAGGCGAGGGCCTTTTAGATGAGGCTGACAGCGAGGCAAAAAAGGCTGTCACTCAGATGATGTATGCCCTGGGCTTTGAATCGGTTATCGTGGAAAATTAGTAGCCAAGTGCTTTTTTCCCTTGACAACATATCATTTTCCCTTTATAAATAACCTAGTAGTTAAGTAGGTATATAAAAAGGGGGATATTTATGAAATTTGATTTTGACAGCGTTACTAATAGAAAAAACACTTTTGCGGCAAAATATGATCTGGCTGAAAAACGCAATAAGCCTGTGGATGCAGTAAGTCTTTGGGTGGCAGATATGGATTTTCCGACTGCTCCTTGCATTCAAAATGCTCTGGAAGAAAGAGCTCGTCACGGGATTTTTGGCTACAGCCGGCCGGATGACCGCTATTATACCGCAGTAAAAGGCTGGTTTAAAAGCCACCACAATTTTGATATTCAGGACCAGTGGATTTTGAATACGCCCGGTGTTGTATTTGCAATTGCTGCTGCAATCCGCGCTTTTACAAAAGAAGGGGATGGGGTTCTGATTCAAAAGCCGGTTTACTATCCTTTTGCAAATACCATTGCCGTTAATAACCGCCGGGTTGTGAACAATTCCCTTGTTTTCAAAAATGGCCGCTACAAAATTGATTTCGATGATTTTGAAAAGAAGATTATAGATGAAAAGGTAAAGCTTTTTATTTTCTGTTCGCCTCATAATCCGGGAGGCCGTGTGTGGAAGCCGGAGGAAATAAAAAAGATCAGTGAGATTTGTCTTCGTCACAAGGTTCTTGTGGTATCTGATGAAATTCATTCGGACATCACTTTTGGGGAAAGTCATCACACGGTTTATGCAAGTCTTTCGGAAGAAGCGGCTGATAATTCTATTATCTGTACTTCGCCAAGTAAAACCTTCAACCTTGCAGGCCTTCAGTTTTCGAATATCATTGTAAAAAATGATAAGCTTCGGGCAGCCTTGCAGACTGAAATTGACCGCACCGGCTACGATGAGCCAAGCCTTATGGGACTTGCGGCATCTACGGCGGCCTATTCGGAAGGGGCAGAGTGGTTTGACGCCGCAAAAGCCTATATCTGGGATAACGTTCTTTTTACAGAAAAATATCTTTCTGAGCACTGTCCAAAAATTCGCGTGGTAAAGCCGGAGGGAAGCTATCTTGTATGGCTTGATTTTCACGAGTTTACAGAGTTGACAGACCGCGAAATCAGCGAGCGCATTTTAAGAAAGGCTAAGGTCTGGCTTGATTACGGCCGCATGTTCGGCGATGAAGGCGAAAAGTTCCAGCGCATTAATGTGGCGACTCCCCGCGTGATTCTGGAGGAGGCGCTTAAGAGAATTGCAGGGGAATTTGCAAAGAAGTAAGGGGGGGCGTTGCGGGGGAACTCCCCGCAGAGAGGGTAGGGCGCAACGAAGTGCGCCCGTAGGGGGAGACTTCCCCCACTTTTTATTTTAACGCTTCCCTTAAATCTGCAATAAGGTCTTCTGCATTTTCAATGCCCACTGAAAGCCGTAAAGTCTGCGGAGTAATGCCGTTTTTCAGGCGGATTTCCTCAGGGACATCGGCGTGGGTCTGGGTGACGGGGTAGGTGATTAAGGTCTCTGTACCGCCAAGACTTTCTGCAAACTGAATAAGGTTGACTCTGTTGAGGATGGATTTTGCCTTTTCTTCGCTTGTGACATTAAAGGTGACCATTGCGCCAAAACCGCGGGCCTGCTTGAGCTGTATTTTGTGACCGGGATGCTCCGGGAGGCCGGGATAGAGGACGCGGGTAACTTCCTTTTGATTTTTCAGCCATTCAACGATTTTTTTTGCGTTTTCCTGTGCTTTTTCCATGCGCAGGGCAAGGGTTTTGATTCCGCGAAGGACAAGCCAGCTGTCAAAAGGTGCCAGTCCCGCTCCTGTAGTTTTGATTAAGAAGCGGAGTTTTTCCTGAAGGTCAGGCCGGTTTGTAATTATAAAGCCTGCAAGGGTGTCGTTGTGGCCGGCCAGATATTTTGTTCCCGAATGAATTACGACGTCTGCTCCCAGGGCCAGCGGATTCTGGAAGTAAGGCGACATAAAGGTGTTGTCTACAATCAGAAGAAGGTTATGCTTTTTGGCAATGCGGGCGGTTGCAGCAATGTCCGTAACGTTCATCATTGGGTTTGTCGGTGTTTCTATGTAGATTGCCCGGGTTTGAGGAGTAATAAGGGCTTCCAGAGCCTCTTCGCTCAGCTTGGAAATGTTTTCGCGGGTGAAGGTGATTCCGTTTTTGGCAGAAACGTTATCAAAAAGGCGGATTGAGCCGCCGTAAAGGTCGCTGTCCGCAATCAGGTGGTCACCCGGCTTAAAAATCTCCATTAAAAGGCTGATTGCTGCCATTCCGCTTGAAAGTGCAAAGGCGTCGATGCCCCCTTCCAGCTGGCAGACTACCTTCTCAAGCTGCTCGCGGGTAGGGTTCTGCAGACGGCTGTAATCAAAACCTGTACTCTGTCCGACTCCAGGGTGGGCGTAAGTTGCCGTCTGATAAATAGGAAAGCTTACAGAACCGTAGTGATTACAGGGACTTGGCACGCTGGTGCCGCCTGGTGGAAGTGCACTGCCGCCTGCCGCAGATGAAGATTCTTCAAGATGTAAACATTTACTTTCTAAGCTGAGTGACATATTTTTAATTCCTTAATCTTTTGTGTTTAAATACAGTATTCGTAGCCAGAAAAAGCCTGGGTTTTTTCTGCAATGCTTTTAAGCGTTACGCTGTCCACAAAGCCGTTTACGGTGTTTCCGAATTTTGTCCAGAAATCTTCTGTTCCCGGCGATTTGATTGTGTTTCCTTCATTTTCGTTGCGTGGTGAAAGGTCTCCTTCCATTACGCGAAGAATTTCTCCGACTGTGTAAGTCTGCGATGAACGGGTAAGGCGGTAGCCGCCGTTAATTCCGCGTGAACCTTCTACAAGTCCTGCCCCGACAAGCTTTGAAAGAATCTGCTCAAGATATTTGACCGAAAGATTACGTCTGTGAGAAAGAAGCCTGAGAGGAACAAAATTTTCTGTACCGTTTTCTGCCAAATCTTCCATAATTAAAAGCGCATACTGACCGCGCGTAGAGATTTTATACATATGTTGCTGTACCTCCTGTGTCAGCGGACCATTCAGAGCCCGCAATATTTAACCTATTGATTAAATAGGTTAAATATAATATAACATTAAATACCTAGTGAATCAATAGGTAATTTATTTTTGAGGGTATCTTTATGAAAAACAAAAATCTTATTCTTTCTCTTCTGCTGCTTTTGCTTGGTCTTCTTGTCGCAATTGCTCCTTACAGCTTTGCTCACGTGTGCGAACTTGGTGAAAAAATCATGAAGTGCCACTGGACAGCCCGCGCTGAGCTTTTTACAGGTCTTGGAATTGCTCTTTTTGCTTTGCTTAGCCTTTTTGTCAAGGCTGACGGCTTTGCTCTTGGCCTTGACCTGGCCATTATTTTTAATGGGCTTGGCGTAATTCTTTATCCGACTCTTTTGATTGGCGTCTGCGGAATGAAAAAAATGCACTGTCATGCAGTTGCTCAGCCAACTCTGATTGTTTTTGGGATTTTGATTTTAGTGATTGCTGCTGCTGATTTTGCCGGCCGCTCTTTTAAGAAAAACTAATTTATAAGGAAAGTTATGCTGAGGTCTTTATCTTTTAAAAACCTTGCGGCAAATAATCTTATTCAAAACTCCCGGAGAACTTTTGCCCTTGCCTCGCTGGTGGGCGTGTGTGCGGCGGTTCTTTTCGGGAGTTTTATTATTGCTTCAAGCTTAAAATCTGGTCTTTCCGGGATGAAGGAGCGCGTTGGCGCAGATCTGATGATTGTTCCGGAAGGTTATGAACGTGGTTTTGAAAACGTTCTTTTGTTCGGTGAACCGAGTTTTTTCTATATGGACAGGTCAATTGAAGACCAGCTTCGTGCTATAGAAGGCATTGAAGCCGTTACCAGTCAGTTTTATCTTGCCTCTGCTTCAGAAAGCTGCTGTGATTTTCCCGTTCAGATTATAGGATTTGAACCTGAATCTGATTTTCTGATTACTTCCTGGGTGGAAAAAAGTTCTGGTGCTGGCAAAGGGGCTCCTTCCGGTGCGCTTTTTTGCGGCAATAATGTTCACGACCAGAAGGGGCAGGTTACTTTTTATTCAAAGAAACATCAGGTTACGGCCCGGCTTTCCAAAAGCGGAAGCGGCATGGATAACGCTGTTTTTGCTGATTTTGATACGGTCCGCGGCATTTATGATGATGCAAGAGCCAAAGGTTTCAGCTTCTGGTCTGACGGAAATGCTGAGCAGAAGGTGAGTGCGGTTTTTATACGCCTTGGCCAGGGTGTGAGTAAAGAAAAAATCGTAAGGGAAATAAAAAAGGCAGCAGGCGAAGTTCAGATTATTCAGCAGGGAAGGTTTATCAAAACTCTTGCCGAAAAAGCCTCGTCCTTTACCTTTTTCCTTTATGTAATGTGCATTTTGTTTCTGATTGTGACTGTGATTGCCCTTGCCCTTGTTTTCTCCCTGATTTTTTATGAAAGAAGACGGGAATTTTCGATTTTAAGGAGCCTTGGTGCTTCTAGAGTTCACATCAGCGGAATTATTTTATGGGAAGCCTTGATTTTAGGAGGCGGCGGAGCAGTCTGCGGCGTATTTATTTCTTCTGTAATCATACTTCCTTTTAATTATTTGATTTCACAGAAGCTGGGACTGCCATTCAGCCTGCCTTCTTTTTTGAAGTTTACTCTTTTTGCCCTTGGAACTATTTTTCTTATGGCAGGGGCTGTTCTTGCGAGTGCTCAGAGTATTATCGGGCGTATTTTAAAGCTTGAAGTTTACAGGGAAAGTAAGTAGGTCTCTAAGGCGGAAAATATGACTAAAATAGAAAAGATTTCGAAATCCTTTAAATCGGCAAGGGGAGAACTGAAGGTTCTTAATGATTTTAGCGCACTTGTAAAAGACGGCCAGTTTTTTGGAATTGCCGGAAAGAGCGGGGCTGGAAAAAGCACCCTTCTTTCGATTATCGCGGGACTGCAGGAGCCTGACAGCGGACGTATATTAATAGAAGAAACTGATATTTTTAAGCTCGATGATAAAAAACGCAGTGCCTTCAGAAATCAGAATATAGGCTTTGTGTCACAGGAACAGAGCTTTCTGGCAAATCTGACTGTGCTTGATAATGTGAGGCTGCCAGCAAGTATTGGTGGCACTGTTGGAGAAGAGGAGAGCATTGCACGTGCAAAAGAACTGCTGGAAAGTCTTGGAATCTCAGGTCTTGCTGACTGCTACCCGGGCGAGCTTTCAGGCGGTGAAAATCACAGGATTTTGATTGCAAGAGCCCTTATGAATGACCCTTCCATAATTCTTGCTGATGAACCGACCGCTTCTCTTGACCGCGAACAGGCCGATGCCGTTATTGAGATTTTTAAGAAGCTGGCTGAGAGCGGAAAGACTGTAATTATGGTAAGCCATGATCAGGAAGCGCTGAAGGCTTGTAGTGAAGTTATTCGATTGTAGATGCGCTAGGGATAGTAGCGGCGGGAACCGTCCCTGCAAACAGACTTATCCCATGAACTTTTGCTTGCAAAAGTTAAGCAAACGTAAGGTTTATCTGGAAGTTGTAGTGAATATTACGACGTTTGCAGGGATGAAGCCGAAAGGCGGAACCGCGAATAGCCCGTCCGTCCGCCGAAGGCGGACGGGAGCGCCCGAATCTAAATATTATACTCTGCCTCGTGCAGCTGGCCGCCGAAGTTCAGTACTTCCAGAATGCGGTTGCGGTAGAGGGTGAAGGTGTCCTGAACGCGGATGCGGGGGCGCGGCAGGTCGATGTCTATTACGGCTTCTACGCGGCTGGGGCGGGCGCTCATTACTACGACTTTATCGCTCATATAGATGGCTTCGTCTACGTCGTGGGTGACCATGAGCATTGTCATGTTGTTTTCGTTTTTAATTCGCAGGATTTCGTCCTGCAGGTTCATGCGGGTAAAGGCATCCAGAGCGCCAAGGGGTTCGTCCAGAAGAAGAACTTTTGGGTGGCCGACCAGGGCGCGGGCAAGGCTTGCTCTCTGCTGCATACCGCCGGAAATCTGGTGTGGGTAGGAGTTTTCAAAGCCTTTAAGGCCGACCAGCTCGATGATATCCTGAACGTCGTTTTTCTTTTCCTTAAAGATTTTGCGGGCTTTGAGTCCGAAGGCTACGTTTCCTTCAACTGTGAGCCAGGGAAAGAGGTTTGAGCCCTGGAAGGCAAAGCCGCGGTCGCTGCCGGCTTTTTTAATGCGTTCGCCGTCCAGAAAAACTTCCCCCTGATATGATTTTTCAAGGCCGCCAATGATGCGAAGCAGGGTTGATTTTCCACAGCCCGAAGGGCCAATCAGCGAGACAAAGCTTCCCGGCTCGATATTGAGTGAAAAATTATTGAGGACTTTTACCTCGTCAAAGCTTTTATTAACGTTATTTATTTTGATGTTTCCAACATTTACCATCGGATTACCCCCTTCTGCCAAACCATGATTTTATCGCGCACCTTAAAAAGCAAGGTCAAAACAAGCGAACATAAAACTGCGATTATTATCAGTCCTGCGTAAACGCCGTCGTACATCATTACCGACTTCTGCCAGTTGATGTACCAGCCGATTCCCTGGGAGTTTCCGTTCATTTCGACTGCCATGAGGGTTGCAAAAGAGGAAACAATTCCATAGAAGAGGCCGAGAAAAATCTGCGGAAGACTTGCCGGAACTGCTACGCGGAAAACCTTGAAGAAGGTGCGGGCTCCCAGAGTTTCGCTGACTTCAAAAAAGGTTTTGTTTACGCTCTGAATGCCGCTTGCCGTCATCAGGGTTACCGGGAACCAGACTGCAAAGGCGATTAGGAATACGTTTGCACCGTGAGTGGTTGGGAAAACGCTGAGTGCCAGAGGAATCCAGGCGGTGGTTGGAACTGGGCCTAAGAATTTTGTGACCGGATTGAGCCAGTAGCCTACGTGGCGGTTATAGCCCAGGGCAAGTCCTGTAAAAAATCCGATTACCAGGCCGAACAAAAATCCCTGAATCAAAAGTCCAAGTGAGAAGACCAGGTTTTTGAGAAGAAAGACTTTCTGAGTCCAGATGAGGCCGCAGACTCTGTCCAGTGAAGGAAAATAAAGCACCGGAAGAAGGCGGGTTTTGCTTACCAGTGTGTTTAGGATTGCAAGAAAGAAGAAAAGTCCTGCGTAGAGGGGCAGCTTTCCCTTTAATTTTGCGCCAAAGTCCTTTGCAAAAATGCCTGCAATAAGACAGACTGCCAGCGCGATTACCGCTGCAAGAAGAAAGGAGATGTAGTAGGGATGAGGCATCTGCTTTTGCTTTCCGCTTTCCGGGATTGCAAAATAGAGCACCAGCGAAAGGGCTGCCGCTAAGAACGGAAGCGATGTTGTAAGGTAAAGTTTAAGTTTTTTGTTCACATCTGCTCCTTTAAGGGAAGTGTGCCGGAGGCAGTACCTCTTTATGGGTATTCCCTAGTAAGTAAGTAGGTAAAATATATTATGTATAACCTACTTAGTCAATAGGTTATAAGCAGAATGTGATTGAAAATTATTCTACCAGTGAGAATCCGCCGAAGTCTTTTTTGCCGGAATTAGCCTTGCTGGCTGCATTTGTATCTTCTGCTTCGGCAGAGGCGCGGGGCTTTGTATGAACGTCGTTGTTTTCTTTCCAGTAATCGAGAATGTTGCTGATGGTAACTAAAGCCGCGTTTAGAGGCATTTTGAGTTCGTCTTCTACGTTCAGGGCTTCCAATGCGTCGAACATTTCGTTGTAAGCGTCATTTGCACGAAGGTATTTGTTTGTTGTTTCTACACTCATAGGGCTAGTTTAGCATAGGGGAAGGGGATGCTTCAATGAAGTGAAAAAAATCCCTAACGCTTTTTAAAAATATTCGAATTTTTTTTCATTTTTTTTTAGCCCTTTTCTAAAGTCCCTCGTATAAATTTACGTAAGCAACAATTGATACTTCGTTGAAGTCAGCTGCTTTAATAAAAGATGAAATTAAA
>ONPD01000012.1 GCA_900319625.1 uncultured Treponema sp.
GAGAGTTTTATTTGATTTGATAATGGCTTTTTTAATTGAACTTATTTTTGGCGATTTCCGCTGGACTTAGGTGTGGCTGAAATCGGCGAGCTCTAACACAGTTTTTTGTTCCTTAAAAGATGCCAGTGTATATGCTGTTTATGCTATGGTTTTTAACGCCGTTACTTTGCTTCTTGGTTCTTTCAGTAATGGAATGCAATCATTTTTAGGAGAGTCATTAGTAAGGGAATCTGTTGAAGAAACAAGGCGAATTTTTAGTACATATGAAACATATTTTCTTTTAATTAATGGTTGGTTTTATGCCATGACCTATCTTTTAATAATGCCTTTTATGCGTATTTATACAAAATCTATGATTGATGCTGAGTATGTTCAGCCTGATTTAGCATTATTATTAATCTGTGTTGGATTATTAACTAATATGAGAAGTCCTCATATTCAATTAATTAGTGCAGCAGGGCATTTTAAAAAAACTCAATGGAGAAGTTTATTAGAAGCTGCAATTAATATTACTTTTAGTGCTTTTGGTGTTTTGTTATTTGGATTCAAAGGTGTTTTAATAGGGGCTATAAGTTCAAGTATTTATCGAGATTTAGATTCTATTATTTATGTAGCAACAAGACTTTTGCATTCATCAAGAATGATCTTTTATTCTTTACTGAAAAATTTGCTGTTTATTTTCTTATATATAATTCTAGATTATTATTTTCGAAAGGTTCACTACATTCCTGTTTCTTATATGCAATGGATTTTTATGGGAGTGTTATATACAGTTGCTTTTGGTTTTATATTTGCTGTTTATATTCTTTTAAAAAACTTATTCAGATTTTTTTTCGTAAATATTGGTAATAAAAAAGCAAAAATTGAAAAGATGGATAGCTCTAATACTTTTGTTACTATTTTTACACCTGCCTATAATCGTGCTTATACCTTAAAAAGACTTTATGACAGTTTGTTAAATCAAACATCATATAATTTCGAATGGATCATTGTAGATGATGGAAGTACAGATAATACACAAGAACTTTGTAAATCATTTATAACAAAATTATTTACAATAAAATATATAAAACAGGAAAACGGTGGAAAACATAGAGCTATAAATAATGGAGTAAAACTGGCTGTTGGGGATTTATTCTTTATTGTTGATAGTGATGATTTTCTCTGTGAAAACGCAATTGAAAAAATATTATTCTACTGGAAAAAACGTAAATCTGATTGTTTAGGATTATGTTTTCGACGTATTGATTATGTTACTAATGAGGTTATTGGATGGGAATTTCCAAAGCATGAATTTTATGCATCGTCAATACAAATGCAGTTTAAATATAACTTAAATTTTGATAAAGCTGAAATTTTTAGAACAGACATATTGAAAAAATATCCTTTTCCAGAAATTGACGGAGAAAAGTTTTGTACAGAAGGGGTATGTTGGTTACGAATGGCTAAAGGGAAAATTAATCAGCTTTATTGTATAGATGAAGCAATATATAAAGGTCGGTATTTAGAGGATGGGCTTACTGCAAATTATGAAAAAATAATGGAAAAGAATCCAAAAGGATATTTTCTATATTATAGTTTGTTTTTTACCATTCAATATTTTTATTTACATCCAAAATTAGTTTTAAAAACTCTATATTGGTTAATAAAAAATTATAAAACAATAAAAAAAAGGAAAAATTGAAATATGATTCCAAAAGTTATTAATTATTGCTGGTTCGGTAGAAATCTTCTTCCAGAATTGGCAAAAAAGTGTATTGCTTCCTGGAAAAAATATCTGCCAGATTATGAAATAAAGGAATGGAATGAGGATAATTATGATGTGCGAAAGATTCCTTATATTGCCCAGGCTTATGATTTAAAAAAATATGCCTTTGTTAGTGATTATGCGCGGTTCGATATTCTATACCAATTTGGCGGTGTATATTTTGATACTGATGTTGAGGTTATAAAAGATTTAAGACCTGTTATAGAAAAAGGTGCATTTATTGGCATTGAGAAGGGGACAAATCCCTTTCTCGCTGCTGGACTTGGTATTGCAAGTCCAGCAGCGAGTACAGTCTATAAAGAAATTCTTGATTCTTATCAGACAGAGCAATTTGTAAAAGATGATGGTTCGCTTAATCTGAAAACAGTTTGCGAACGAGTTTCTGAAATTATGCGAAACACGGATTTTTCGCATCAGACACTATGCAGTTTGTTGCGGATACATTTATATATCCAAGTGATTATTTTTGTCCTAAAGAGTATATAACTGGAGAATTAAATATAACGGATAATACATATTCAATTCATCATTATGATGCAAGCTGGCTTGATGAAGAAGATAAAGAAATTGCTTTAGCTAAACAGAAAATATTTACAAGTATAGGAAATCCTTTAATTGCTAAAATTATTTTTTTCATTATCAGACTTAAAATTAAAATTTTGTCTAAAGGACTAAAAAATACCCTTAAATATTATTTTGAAAAGTATATCAGGAGATCAAATGCATAAATTATTAGTTTCAATAATTGTTCCTGTTTACAATGTTGAAAAATATATAGAACGTTGTGTTCTGTCACTTGTAAATCAAACTTATAATAATTTACAAATAATTCTTGTAGATGATGGTTCTCCTGATTCTTGTCCTAAGATATGTGATGATTTTGCAAATAAGGATTCACGAATATCTGTAATTCATAAAAAAAATGGTGGCCTAAGTGATGCTCGCAATGCTGGTATTTCCAAGGCTATTGGCGATTATTTGCTGTTTGTCGATTCTGATGACTATTTGGAAGTTAATGCAGTTGAATTTTTTTTGAATACCTTGGATGTTGTTAATGAAAAAGTTGATATAGTGGTAGGCGATATTCGAGAAATATCTATTGATGGAGGTATTTCTTATCAAACCCATACTAATATCCTTAAAAATACAATATATAGTGCCAAGGAATATGTAAAAAAATCAATAAAATGTAAGCAGTTTTTTGTTCCCGCATGCGTAAACTTATATCGTACAGATTTTTTTAGAATAAATAATTTTAAATTTTTTAATGATATTTACTTTGAAGATTTGGATTTAATTCCAAGAATTTTTCTAAAAGCTGATAAAGTCTGTTATACAAATTACGCTTTCTATAATTATGAAAAACGGGAAAATTCCATAACAACTGGTGGAAATTTAATGAAGAAACAATTTAGCGCTGAAATTGTTCTTAATCATTTATTTTCTATAGTTTTAGATGAAGAAGATAAAAAACTCAAGAAAATATTATGCCGATGGATATCAAATATTTATCTTGTAATGGTTGGAAATCTTGAACTTAAAAATACATTTTATCCTGTAGGAATGAATTATATCTTTTTATTAAAAAATTTCTTCGATTTTAAGGATTTATGTAAAACTTTAGTAATGGGGATTTCTAGAAAATTCTATATAAATATTTATAAAAAAGTTTGTCTATGAAAAAAAATGAACGCAGATTAAATGACTTCAATGAATTAATTTTGTGCCTTGATGCTTTTTTACTTGCATTCAGAAGTGTAATAGGCTTTAGTAATTTTTATCAAAATGTTTTTTTTACATATATTACAATATTCATATGGTCAACAGTTTGTTTTGTGATTTTGTTGAATAATTATACTTTTTCTCAAATTATTCGAATAGTTCTTTTGTTTTTATTAGTTTTTCTGATTTATTATAAATCTTCGCTTTTATCTCCATTTTTTACAATGCTATATCTTATTGCTGTAAAAAATACGAATATAAAAAAGATTCTAAAATGGAATTTTGCTGGAATTATCTTTTCAACATGTCTTGTAATATTGTCTTATTTCTATGGATTAATTGATACAAATGTTATGGAAGATGGAAGTTCATCACTTGGTTTTAATAATCCAAATACCGTTGCGTTTGAAACAACTATTATAGTTTTATATTGGATTTATTTTAGATTTAATAAACTTTCAGTTCCAGAATTGTACTTGTTCTTCCTTGTTGTTTCTTTCATGTATTATTGTACAAAAAGCAGGACCGGGCTCCTTTTAAATATAATAATTCTTCTTTTATATTTATGTTTTCGATATTCACGGAAATTAAAAAAGTTATTAAAACAGAAGTTATATATATGTGTCATTATAATTCCATCTTGTTGTTTTGCTGGAGTGTGGTTTTGCTCTTCAGTAGCGTTATTTTCAAAACTTAATACGATTCTTTCTGGCAGAATGATTCAAGCTCAATTTTACCTTTTTGAATATGGCCTGCATTTATTTGGAGCAAAACTTGACAAGTTAATAAATTATCAACCTGGAACTCCTTTATTGGATATGGGATACGCAAGATTGATATTACAGTTTGGATTTATTTACTTTGTTATATTTTTCTATATTTATTTTAAGAAGTTACAAAATGCACTTTCTGAAAATGATTACCCTCTTACGATTTTATTATTTACAGTTTTTCTTGGTCTTATTACAGAAAATGTATGGCTAACTATTAACTATAATTTTATAACTCTGTTCTGAAATTTTATTTAATTTTCAAAAGAAAGATAAAAAATTAAGGTTATCGTTTCTTAAATTTAATGAGAAAAAAAGATGGTAAAAAGAATTTGGCAAAAACTCACTGGCATGACTTTAGATTCCTCCATTCCCTGCACTGTTGTTTACAGTTATCTGTTCAGCAAAACTTTCAGTATGCTGCGTGGTTTTGCAAAACTCGGCAGATTCAAAGTGTGCGTTGAAAAACACTGTACATTTAAATGCAGACGTCTAATAAAAATAAAACCATGGCTCAATATTCAGCGACATGTTTATATTGACGCACTCAGTCGCAAGGGGGTGCAGTTTGGCAGCTATGTTTCAATCGGTTGCTTTACACGTATCGAATGCACAGGTTCTCTTTCTTATTTAGGGGAAGGGTTTACCTGTGGTGACCACTGCGGACTTGGAACGAATGCTTTTTATGGTGCGGCTGGCGGAATTATACTTGGTAACAATGTCATTGTCGGGAATTTTGTTTCATTCCATTCAGAGAATCATAATTTTTCTGATAAGGATGTTCCAATCCGTTTGCAGGGGGTAAATCATAAAGGAATTGTGATTGGTGATAACTGCTGGATTGGTGCTAAAGCAACGATTTTGGACGGAGTTCATATAGGGAGTGGTTGTGTAATTGCTGCTGGGGCGGTTGTCACAAAAAGCTTTCCTGACAACGTTGTAATAGGCGGTGTACCCGCAAAGATTATAAAAAAACGTATTTCAGAATAATTGTTTTCTGAAATATAACTTGTTCTTTTACATTTCTGTTTTTGAGGGAAGAAAGTAATTTGATAGATTACTTATGCTCTTGAATGCTAATGTTATACAAATTCGGAATTTGATTCCGAATTTGTATAACATTAGGGAAATACCTAAAAATAGAAATGTTTTAGAACGCCATAAATTATTGCGTGTTGGAGGCGCAGAATGGCGGAAAAGACAGTTTTAGTTGACGCACACTGTTTTGACGGGAGCGGACAAGGTATAGTTTCATATATTCAGGGAATTTATTCTGAGTTATTAAAAGACTCTGATTTAGATATTACTTTTGCTTGTCATAATATAGGAAAAATAAAAACAATTTTGGGGCAAGAAACAAAGGTTATAATGATTCCTTACGAAAATTTTCTTTATAGGTTATTAATTTTCTTTCCAAGACTGTTACGTTCAGGTAAATATCAATTTGCACATTTTCAGTATATTTTACCTTTTTTCTTGAGTCGAAAGGTAAAATATATAACTACTATTCATGACATAATTCCTATCGATTTTCCGAATCTTTATTCAATTGCATACCAATTAAAAGTTTTTTTCTTGTTTGGTCGAGCTGCAAAGAAAAGTGATATTGTATGTACTGTTTCCGATTATTCAAAAGAGCGAATAACAAAATGGTTCAAAATCGATGAAGGGAAAATATTTATTACACCTAATGCAGTTAAGAATATCTTTTTTTCAAAAGAAAAAAAAATCTCCCCGATTTCTAAACCATATTTTTTGTTTGTATCTCGTATTGAAGAAAGAAAAAATCATCTTTTGCTTTTAAAAGTGTTTGTAGAGAAACATTTTTATGAAAAATATAATTTAGTTTTTGTTGGTAAAAACAGCTCCAAGAATACCCTTTTATATGCCTATTATGCAAAACTTCCGATAGAAATAAAAAATAGTATTAATTTTATATCTTCGATTTCTGATGAAGAACTTATTACGTATTATCAGAACTCGGATTTGTTTGTTTATCCGTCGATAGCCGAAGGATTTGGCATCCCGCCTTTAGAAGCGGCTTTAGCAAATTGTAAAGTTGTTTGTAGTAATGCAACCGCAATGTCAGATTTTTCCTTTTTCAAAAAATACTCATTTTCTCCGTATTCACAATCTGAACTTGAGGAAAAGATATCTGCTGTATTGATTGATGAAAATTATCCATTCGAAGAAATAAAAGCAAAAATTGAAAATCAATACTCTTGGAAATCAAGTGCTGATGTGTTGCGGAAAGTTATGTTAGCTGAGGTGTCAAAATGAATGTTTTAGTTCATGCCTGCTATATAAATCCAAATAAAGGTTCAGAGTTTTCTGTTTCCTGGAATTATGTTCTTGAAATGTCAAAATATCATCATCTTTATGTGCTTGTCGGTTCAACTACAGAAGATTTGGGGAATTATTCAGCGTTACAGAATGTTTCGATTGTGAATGTTGATTTTATTTTTCCAGATACAGGTCGAGCTTTCAAGATTGTAAATCGTATGTACCACTCATTTCTGCATTTTGCAGGAGCCTGGACTCGTTACATTGCATATTATTTCTGGAATAAGAAGATTTACCATACATTAAAAAAAGATAAATCATTGCTTTCAAAAATTGATGTAATACATTTTCTTTCCCCTGTTGGCTGGCACGAAATCGGCTATTTATACAAACTCAGAAAACCTTGTGTCTGGGGACCTGTTGGCGGATTCACCAATTGCCGCCCTGAGTTCTATAAGCATTATAAGAATGACTGGCGTAAGATTGCTCTCAAAAATATTTCCAATAGTTTTTCTGCTTTTACTTCCCACCATTTGAAATTGGCAATGAAGAGTTATGACCTTGTAATTGCGAATACATCTGATACAGAGCAATTCATAAGAAAACATTATAAGACTCGTGAACTTGTTTATTTTCCAGAAAATTCCATGCGAATTACGGAAAAAGATATAAAGACTGAATTAGCAGTCTCTAAAAAATACGGAGATTTAAGCGGAAAGAAAATTGAATGTATCTGGTGTGGCTCAATATATGACAGAAAGATGCCTTTGATGTTGCTTGATATTGTGTCGCAGATGAAAAATAAAGCTTGGATTCATATAAATATGGTTGGCGGTGGTTATCTTGAAGAAAATGTAGGCTCAGAAATTGAACGCAGAAATCTTAGTGAAAGTATAACTCTTTGCGGTCAGCTTCCACGTGAGCAGGTAAGGGCATATTTTGAAAAAACACATCTTCATATTCTTACTTCTGCTTATGAAGCAAATACTACTGTGATGTTTGAAGCTATGGAAGAATGTGTGCCAAGTTTTGTTTTTGATCATTTTGGTATGGCTGATTTGGTAAAAGATGGTGTAACCGGCAGAAAGATTCCTGTCACAGATTATGAACCTATGTGTAGTTCTTTTGCAACCGCATTGGATGAAGTGTGCGAGAATTCTGAACTGCTAAAAAAATGGGCAATAAATCTGCGTGAAGATTCAAAACAGTACACGGCAGAAAAGAGAACTGAGTTCTTTGAAAAATGCTATCAGATTGCGATTAGTAATCACAAAACTAAAAGAAAATAAATTCTGCCATGTGCAGTAAAAATATAGGTCAATTAAGACCACGTTCTTTGACATTTCTATTTTTGGTAAGAGTTGTAATATTGCGTATAATCAGAGTTTGACCACCTTGTTAATACTGCGCATAATCAGAGTTATTCGTATATTCTAATATTGCGCACTATCAGACTTTAATATATACTTTTATTTATGGAAGAAAAAATCATATTTAAGCGAAATTTTTATGAAAAACTTCTGTCCTGGAAGAATGAAAGTAATGGTTCTACTGCAGCCCTTGTAGAAGGTGCCAGACGTATTGGAAAATCTACCTTGTGTGAAGAATTTGCAAAAAATGAATACAAGAGTTATATCCTTATAGATTTTGCGCTTGTTACAAAGAAAGTAAAGGACTTGTTTTTTAATCATCTTAATGAGCTGGATACTTTTTTTATGCTTTTACAGACTATTTTTAGTGTTACCCTTTATGAGCGTGAGTCTGTGATTATTTTTGATGAAGTTCAGAAATTTCCAAGGGCAAGGGAAGCTATAAAATATCTTGTTGCTGATGGTCGCTACGACTATATTGAAACTGGTTCGCTTATTTCAATAAAAGAGAATGTAAAAGATATTGTTATTCCTTCTGAAGAACGTCATTTTAAGATGTTCCCGCTAAATTTTGAAGAATTCTGTATTGCTTTGGGAAAGCAGAATCTTGTTGATTACATAAAACTGTGTTTTTCAAAGAAAGAGCCTCTTGAAAGATCCTTGCATAATGAAGCAATGCTTGTTTTTAAACAGTATATGCTTGTTGGTGGAATGCCGCAGAGTGTGCTTGCTTTTTTGAAGAATGGTAAAAGTTTTGAAAAGGCAGACAGTGCAAAAAGGGATATCCTAAATCTCTATCGTGATGACATTATGAAAATCAAGGCTCGGTATAGAAGTAAGGTTCTTGCCTTGTTTGATCAGATTCCGGGGCTTCTTTCTCGTCATGAAAAACGTGTTGTTTTTAATGAAATTGCAACAAATTCTTATGCAGAGCAGTATGAAGAAACTTTTTTCTGGCTTTCTAATTCGATGATTTCAAATGAGTGTTTTTTGTGTAATGACCCGAATGTTGGACTTTCTGTAAATGAAGATCGTGGGTACATAAAGTGTTATCTTTGTGATACTGGGCTTCTGTTCAGTCATGCATTTGATGAAAACGAACTAATGGAAGAAGAAATCTATAAACAGATTTTTGATGATAAGCTTGGTTTGAATGAAGGTATGTTCTATGAAAATATTATAGCCCAAATGCTCTCTGCTAACGGGCATAAACTGTTTTTTTATACTTCATACAACGAAGAAAAACATCGTAATGATATAGAAATAGATTTTTTACTTTCTAATAACAGCAAGCTAAAATTTAAGCTTTTTCCGCTAGAGGTAAAGTCTGGTAAGAATTATACAACAGCATCGCTTGAGCGATTTATAGAAAAATTCAAAAATCGTATAGGTGGAGCATACATAATTCATCCAAGAAATCTAATAGAAAAAAATGGAATTGTGTGTATTCCTCCTTATATGGTTATGTGCCTCTAGATTTTCCCCAAAAATAGAAATGTCTCTGAACAAAATGATTTTGTAAACGGAGGCATTATGCTAGAAAATAAAAAACGAATCTACATCATTGGTACTGTAGGAGTTCCTGCCTGTTATGGCGGTTTTGAGTCTCTTGTGGACAACCTGCTCGACTACACGCCTGCTGATGTGGAATATACAGTGTTCTGTACTGCAAAAAAATACGAGAAAAAACTAGATTCCTACAAAGGTGCTCATCTTATTTACCTTGACCGCGATGCGAACGGCAAGGACAGCATCCTTTATGATTATGAATCAATGAAAATTGCTGTAAAAGAAAAGGCAGATATTATGCTGATTCTGGGAGTTTCGGGCTGTATCTTTCTGCCTCGTATCCGCCGCCAGTTCAAGGGCAAAATCATCACGAACATCGACGGCTTGGAATGGAAGCGTGATAAATGGAAGTCCTATGCTAAATGGCTTTTGAAGTTCAGTGAAAAGCAGGCTGTGAAGTATTCAGATGTCGTAATTGGCGACAACAAGGGCATTACGGATTACGTTCATTCTGAATATGCGAAAATCGTTTCAAAAAAACGCCTTGAGCTGATTGCCTATGGTGGCGACCAGGTTTCGCGCGTGGAAGATGATTCTCTTTATGAAAAATATTCTTTCTGTCGGGAACCTTATGCCTGTACGGTTTGTAGAATAGAACCGGAAAACAATGTTCATATTATTTTGGAAGCGTTCACCAATCTGCCGGGAAAACAGCTTGTGATTGTGGGAAACTGGCAGAAGTCTGAGTACGGAAAGGCCCTTAAAGAAAAATACTCCGCTTATCAAAATATACATCTGCTTGAACCGATTTATGAGCCCCACACAATTAACTGGATTCGTTCAAATTCTTCTATGTATATTCACGGTCACTCTGCGGGTGGTACAAATCCAAGCCTTGTTGAAGCAATGAATTTTGGGCTTCCGGTTATGGCTTTTGACTGTGTGTACAATCGTGCAACTACGGAAGAGAAATGTTTTTACTGGAAAACAAGTGATGATATTGTTGAACAGACCGAAGATTTAAGCAAACTTAATCAGCGGTTACAGGACGTAGGTAATACAATGAAGGAAGCGGGGAAAAGATTGTATAGCTGGAAAGGTATTGCTTCGCAGTATAACGCCTTGTATTAGCTAAAGCTGTTCTTTTCCTGATGGGGAAAGACAAAAATAAGCATCAGACTGTATTACAAACTCTTTTGCAATACAGCCTTCTATTGCCCTGTTTATTATATCGTCATTCAAAGGGACAGATTTGAAAACATCTGTTTTTAAACTTTTATATTCTGGCTGCGATTTTAAGAATTGCAAAACTTTACTTTCTGCTTCAGTAAGATTAAACGGCATAAAAACAGATTATCATTCTCAGCAAATTCTTTCAATTTGAATTTACCTCTTTTTATTTTCTTTTCACATCTTCTCCGTAAATGGTTTTCCAGTCGTCCTTCATGGAAACCGGAATCCAGCCGTTTTGAGCGCTGGCTTCTTTCATGGAGTCGGCTTTTTTCAGGTTGCCGTATTCGCGTTCAAGATCGTCGCAGCAGAGCATAAAGGCAAGGGCCTTGTATTTGTTGTTCTGAATTGAATAGTTGAGCATGCTGGCGTCGGTTGAGCTGTTTCCGAAGGCAAGTACCGGTTTCAAACCGATTTCGCGGACAATCGAAGAAACCTTGTTCATCTGGAGATTTTTTACCAGGTTCCTTCCGCCAAGTACCAGCTGATCGGCCTGAGTGTAGGTGTATTCGAGGCCGTCCTTGTCGCCCTGCATTTCTGTTACGATTGTGCTGTCAGAACCGATTATCTGTTTGGCCGGAAGGGGCAGGGTGTCCATAACAAGAGGACGGACTGTAAGGCGGTCGGTTCCGCTGCTTACGTAAACTGTGAAATTGTTTTCTATTAAAAAGCTTACTACCTGCACCATAGGTTTGTACCAAGCATCGCCGCGCTTAAGGTTTGTAAAGCCCGGCTGATCCTCCTTCATAAAGGCGCGGACGTAGGCATAAAAGTCATCAAGGGTAAGGTCTTTGTAGGCTTCTGAGACCATTCTTTCGCGGCTGGCACTGAGGCCAGGGAATTTTTTCTGCTCGCGGGAAAGCTTTGCGGCTTCCAGCTGTTCGGCAGAAGGTGTAAAGCTTTTATCATCAAGAACGCGGTGTTCAAAAAGCATCCAGTCAAAATAGGTTGGATCTGTTTCCAGAAAGAGGGTGCCGTCAAAATCAAAAATTGCGATACGGTTTTCAACCGGAATAAAATCGGCAGATTTTTTGTTTGTTACCGAATCAACATATTCGATAAGGGCCTTCTTTGCCGGAGCTTTGTCTGTCCAGAGTGAAAGTGCGTTTTTTCTGCTTCCTCCAAAGCAAAAAGCAGAAACCATTACAAAGCTGATTACTAAAATTAGTGTTCTTTTGTTTTTCATATTCATAACTGAATTTTATATCTTAAATCACAATTTTGCAAAAGAATTACGAAAGGATTTTAACGAGATTTTTTTCTATATATATGCTACACTTTTTTTATGAATCATAAGCAATTTGTTTTTTTTGACTGTGAATGTGCAAATACTTTTGAGGGAGTTGGAAAAATCTGTTCCCTTGGTTATGTGATTACAGATGATGATTTGAACGTGATTGAAAGCGAAGATGTTGTAATGAATCCTGAGTGTGATTTTGACTGGTATCTCTTTTCCGGAAAGGGTGGCTGCCAGCTGGCTTATTCAAAGGATTATTTCCGTGCTAAACCTAATTACGAAGCCTATTATAAGGATATCAAAAAGCTTTTTACTACCGGCAATCGTTTTATCGGGGGCTTTGCGGTTGGAAACGACATTGGTTTTGTGAACAGCGCAAACGAACGCTATAATCTTCCATATATTAACTTCCGTGCCTTTGACCTTGAAAAGCTTTTGAATAAGCATTACGAGACAAAGAAAAAGCTGACTGAATGGGCGGAATTCTTTGGTGTGAACGTAGCTAAATTTCAGAGTCACAAATCAGTTGATGATGCCATGATGACTATGCTCTGCCTTAAAAAGTTCTGCATGGAAAGCGGTAAGAACTGCGAGCAGGTTATGCAGGAAAACAAGGAATTTTTTATTTCCAGCGAACAGATGCTGCAGGCGGCCGAAGAGCGGGCTTACCGCAAGGAAATGCTGGAAAAAATCAAGCGGCTATACAATAAGAAAAATCCGATTCCGCGTCACAAGGGCCTGCTTGGAAAGCACATTGAACTGGACGGAAAAATCCTTAAGGATGTGGATTACGCCTTTGAGCTTGTTAAGCGCATTTACGATAACGGCGGAATCAGTCACGAGCACTGCACCGGAAGCGGAGCGGTGGTGTTTGACGTTGAAAGCGCGGACGAGCTGAATGAGCACCTGGTGGAAAAAATTAAAAAGCGCGGGCTGGAAGTTATGACGCTTGGGCAGCTGGAGCAGATGCTGGGCTAGGGGCACTGCGCCCGAGAATTGCGATGGTCGTAATGCGAGTTCCAATTTGCAATGAACCTAACCATCGCTTAACTTCCTCTTTGAGGAAGTTTTTGCAAAAGGGGAGCCCGAAATGCGACTGGGTGTATTGATTTGCGCCCAAGAACTTCAGCTTGCTGAAGTTAAGCAATGGTTCGGTAAATTTGGAAGTTGGAGTATGTGTTGCGACCATTGCACGCCCGATTGTAAAAGCATACAATTTTAACTATAATTACAAAAATATTTAAGAACTTTCGTCTCACTAAAGCTGGAACGAAAACAGGGGTACAATATGATTACATTGAAATTTGGCGGAACATCTATGGCAAATGCCCGCCGCATCCTTTCGTCTGCGGACATTATTATTGGTCGCGCAAAAGAAGACAGACTCAGCGTTGTTGTCAGTGCCGCAGCCGGAGTTTCTAACGCACTTCAGGCTGCAATTGACGGTTGTACCACCGGGACCCCTGCCGGGACATTCGTTTTTGACATTAAGAAAATCCACGAAGAAATTTGTTTTGAGCTTCAGTCTAAGCTTAAGGGCTTTGATGCAGAAAAGGTAATGGCTGCAATTCAGCCTAATTTTGATGAACTTGAAAAGCTGCTTGCGGGTGTAGGCTCGTTCGGTGAGTGTCCTGATACTGTTCACTGCCGCATTATGGGTATGGGTGAGCTTTGTTCTGCTCCGATTATGGAAGCAGTTTTGCGTGCAAAAGATCAGAGCGTAATGCTTCTGGATTCCCGCAAATACGTATTTACAAACGGCAACCAGAAGGAAGGTGAGGCTGATTACGGCCGTTCTGCCGAAGCCTGCAGACCTTTCCGCGACGGCGAATCAAACAGCCAGACACGAATCCTTTTGTTCCCGGGCTTTATCTGCTCATGGATTAAGGGAACTGGAGCTTCTCCTGTAATGGGACTTCTGGGCCGCAACGGTTCAGACTTTTCTGCCGCAATTATCGGAACCTGTTTTGGCGTAAAGAGGGTTGAGTTCTGGACTGATGTTGACGGTGTTTACACTGCTGACCCTCGCGTTGTAAAAGACGCAATTCTTGTTGATGATATGTCTTACGAAGAGGCAATGGAGCTTTCTTTCTTTGGTTCTAAGGTTCTTCACCCTAAAACACTGGCACCTTTACAGGCAAAGGGAATTGAAGCCTGGTCTTTGAACAGCCACAATCCTTCTGCCCGCGGTACACGAATCGGAAAAGGTCCTTTTGAAAGCCGCAAAAAGTTCAGCATCTGCGGAATTTCTTCTTTGAAACACGTTTCTATGGTAAGCGTGGGCGGAACTGCAATGAGGGGCCGCACAGGAATGGCAAGCCGCGTTTTCAATGCGGTATCTTCTGCAGGTTCTTCCATCCTTTTGATTACCCAGTCTTCTTCTGAATATACAATTTCCTTCTGCGTACGCGACAGCGAAGTTGATACAGTTCGTGACGCAGTTGCAAAGGAGTTCGAGCTTGAAATCCGCGAGCGCATCATCGATGAAATTGAAGTTATCAAAGACTGTTCTATTGTAAGCGTTGTCGGCGACGGTATGATTAAAAACCGCGGCGTTGCTTCAAAATTTACAAACGCCCTTTCTTCTCAGGATATCAACATTATCGCTCTGGCTCAGGGCTCAAGCGAGCGCTGTATTTCTGCCGTAATTTCGGGTGAGTTTACAGACACAGCCGTTAAGGCCGTTCACCGCTTCTTCTTCCACACAGCCCAGAGCATTGAAGTTTTTGCCTTTGGTGCGGGAACAATCGGCGGTACTTTAATCGACCAGATTTACCAGCAGCACGACAAGCTTTTGAGCGAAAACGTAGACATCAAGGTTCTTGCAATCACAACTATTGACGGCATGATTTTGAACGAGGACGGAATTGACCTTTCAAACTGGCGCGACCAGATGAAAAATCCGGAATTCCCTTTCAATTCTGATGCAAACGTTGACCAGATTATCAGCTTTGTAAAGGAAAAGAAGCCTCTCAATCCTGTTTTTGTTGACTGTACGGCTTCTTACGATCTGCCGGACCGCTACCTTGATATTCTCAATGCCGGAATGAGCATTGCAACACCAAACAAGCGTGCAAACTCTAAGAACATCGAGTTCTACCACGAGCTTCGCCGCACAGCAAACAAGATGCACCGCCGATTCCTCTACGAAACAAACGTTGGTGCAGGACTTCCAATCATCGATACTTTGCAGAACCTCTATAAATCTGGCGATAAGCTTTCAAGCTTTAACGGAATTATGTCCGGCTCCCTTTCCTATATTTTTGGAAAACTGGATGAAGGCGTTCCTTTCAGCAAGGCTGTTTGCGAAGCCCGCGAACTTCGCTACACAGAACCGGATCCTCGTGATGACTTGAACGGAATGGACGTAGCCCGAAAAGCGCTTATTATTGCCCGCGAATCCGGCTATGACATCGAGCTTGACGACATCACTTTGTACAAGGTTTTCCCTGACAGCTTTGATTCAACCGGAACTGTAGATGAGTTCCTCAAAAATCTTCCTGAAGTTGACGATTACTTTGCAAAAAAGATTGCGGACTTGAAAAAAGCTGGCAAAGTTCTGCGAATGGGTGCTACAATAAAAGATGGAAAAGCAAGCGTTGGAATGATGGAAGTCGGCCAGGACGATCCTCTGTACGGAGTACGCGGCGGTGAAAACGCCTTTGTATTCTACACAGAGCGCTATCAGCCGATTCCTCTTACAGTCCGCGGATACGGTGCCGGTGCCGGTGTAACAGCTGCCGGTGTATTCGGTGACATCCTGCGCACTGTCAGTTTTAACCCGGAAAGATAGGAAATAGTAAATAGGGAATAGGGGATAGTAGGAGGGGAAAGCCTTCCCCTGCGCGCCCACTTCGTTGGTCGCTACCCCTTCGCCTAGGGGGCTTGCCCCCTAAAACCCCCAAAGGAGGATTTAAATGAATAAATTTGTTTTATCTGTACTAGTAGAAAACCACGCCGGTGTTTTGAGCCGTGTTTCAGGACTTTTCAGCCGCCGTGGATATAATATCGATTCCCTTACAGTTTGTGAGACAAACAAGCCGGGCCAGTCCCGCATGACTATCGTTGTAAACGGCGATGAATACATTCTTGAGCAGATTCAGAAGCAGCTGGCAAAACTTGTAGAAGTTATTTCCATCAAAAAATGTGAAAAATCTTCTTCTACCCAGCGCGAAATGGCTTTGATTAAGGTAAAGGCCGAAGGCACAAACCGCGCCGTTATCATCGAAACCTGCGAAATCTTCCGCGCCCACATTGTAGACGTTGGAATTGATTCTGTAATCGTAGAGGCTACCGGTAGCGAAGACAAAATCGACAGCCTGGTACGCCTTCTTGAACCTTACGGAATCCTGGAATACGTAAAGACCGGTCTTACTGCAATGGACCGCGGCTCTACAATAATGTAATGCCGCAAAGGTCGTAAGGCCTTCTTACTTCCCAGCCTCAATCTGCGCTTTAAGTTCAAGAACTTTTTCAACAGTAAGTCCCTGGGCTTGTGCGATTTGTTCCACAGTGAGAAGTTTCATTTTCAGGAGGTTGGTCGCGGCTTCAATGGCTTTCTGCTGGGCACCTTCCTGACGGCCTTGTCGAAGACCTTTTTCAAGGCCTCTCTGTTCAGAATTGTAGAGTCCGTCATTATAGTCGCGCATAGCTGTATCATACGAATTCTGGATAAACCAGTTAGAGTCATCCTGGCTCATTCTTCTTATAATCCTCTTTGCTTCCATAATTCCTTTCTCACTCTTTGCAATTTCCGCTATGTAATCTGACATTTCTTCAGAATCAGCATATGCCAGATACAGTCCCCATTTTTGAAGCGGGGTTAGATTTTCTATGGGCTTTCCTGCAAGTTCTTTTAGAACAAGAAGATCAATGTAAATAACATTCAGATGTCCTGAAAGCCCATGTCCCTTTTGACTTTTCATAGTATACCACGACATTTCACAGATGTCATCTTTGGGAAGATGAAAGTTCAGAACAGAAATCTGATAAACTTTCTCTGCCTTCCATTTATCACCTTTTTTAGCATTGATATTCAAAAGCCTTGCAACCTGTATTTCGCTTCTGGCTTCGTAAGTGTAATCACGATTTCGTCCCTGCATTTCGATTGAAGCCTTTTCGTCGTTATCAAAAGTAACACTTACGTCAAAAGTCATTTGTGATTCAGTTGTATTGTCAACTGGCGGTTCATTTGCAGTTAGTTTAAGATTTTTGATTTTACGCCCCAGGACACTTGAGATGAAAGATTCCAGAGCTGCATAAGATTCTTTTGTCTCCTGTGTAAAAATTGCCTTAAAAATCGGATCCATTCTCGGATTCAAAAGCGCTGTAGGTGATGGACGCAAAGTTTCCTTGTCCTGAATTGTTTTTCCCATATAGATACCTCTAAATTTTTTATCTCGTATCTATATAATTCAAATAAAATTGAAATTCCGGCAATGTTTTTGAAAAAAAATGAAAAAAAAGTAAAAAAAATTATTCGGGCGTGCCCGCTTGCTTCACTTTGTTTCGCAAGCGGTCGGGCTTTTCGGTGTTCCGGCTTTCGCCTTCATTCCTGCGCTCTGGTGGTAAAACACCGCCGCTTCGGAACAGCCCTTACGGGCTGCACCTACAATCCCTCACGCTGTTATTTACAAAAATCTTGAAATAATAATCATAAATTTGACATATTTAATCCTTGGTAGTATATTTTAGTCGGAGGTAGGTAATATGACTACAATTTCTGCAAAAATAGATGATTCTGATAAAGATTCATTCGAAAATATAATCTCTTCAATTGGATTGAATGTTACGACTGCAATAACAGCCTTTGTAAAAGCCGTCATCCGCGAAAATGGACTTCCATTTGAGTTGAAAGTAAAAAACGATCCTTATATTTATTCAGACGAAAACCTCAAATATCTTCGCCAGGCAATTGCACAAGTTGAAGGCGGAAAAGGGCAGGTTCATGAATTGAAGGAGTTGTCGTAATGATAAAAATCTGGGCAGATGTAGCTTGGGATGATTATTGCAATTTCTTTGAACTTCACCAGCAAAAACTAATCAAAATGGTGCATGAGCTTATAAAGGATATCGAGCGAAATGGTGTAGATAAGGGCCGTGGACAACCTGAACAATTGAAATATGAACTTTCAGAATATTGGAGCCGAAGAATTGACAGGGCAAATCGACTTGTCTATAAAGTTGAAGGCGATAAACTTTATATAGTTCAGTGTGGAACTCATTATCATCAGGAGAAATAAATCTTTCTGGGCGTTCCCCGCCGCGGGGCGGCGGGGGCGGGCGTTACGCGGCTTGCCTGGCGGCCGGTCTGCTGACGCAGACTGCTTCGCACCGCTCCATGCCCTAACGCATTTTAATACATACCTTACTGTTTTGCCGTAAAGTAGCCTGGGGTTTCTGTGCCGCCGTCTATGCGGGCATATTCCTTGTTAATATGATTTTCGTCATATACTGTTCCGGCACCACCCTTCAAATTAGTGCAAACTGTGAACATTTCTGTTGAATCTGTAACTGCATTCGTAACAAATTTATCAGAAGCAAAGATTGTTGTAAGCTCAAGACACTGGCGGAACATCTTGCTCATATTGGTAACATTGCTAGTGTCAAAGTTGCTCACATCCAGTGATGTCAATGCCAAGCAGTAATAGAACATACTTTCCATACTAGTAACATTGCTGGTGTCAAACTTGCTTACATCCAGTGATGTAAGTGAATAACAAAAGGCAAACATCTTAGACATATTAGTAACCTTGCTGGTGTCAAACTTGCTCACATCCAGTGATGTCAATGCATTGCACTGATTGAACATAAAGTACATATCAGTAACCTTGCTGGTGTCAAACTTGCTCACATCCAGTGATGTCAATGCCTGGCAGCTTTGGAACATAAAGCCCATATTAGTAACCTTGCTGGTGTCAAACTTGCTCACATCCAGACTTGTAAGTTTATTACAGCTGCTGAACATATTATTCATACAAGTAACCTTACTTGTGTCAAAATCGCTGGTGTCTATGGAGGTTATTCCTTTCATGTATGCGAAAAGGCTGTTTTTATTGTCTGATGTCCTGAGACTCATTTTTTTGCCAGGTTCAAGGTAATAATAAAGGGTTGTTGCAGCTTCATCATACCATAAAGGAATCCGGTTTCCTGCCGCATCAAGATAGTATTCTGCAGAAGCAGGTCTTGCCTCAGCCTTTGCAAAACGGGTAATAGTTTTGTTGAATTTGTAATTACTATATTCACACAGAGTTTCAAACATTGTGTGTATTACAGAACAATCTTTTAAGATAATATAATCAGCCTCCTTCCACTTTGCATAAAGAGTAATGTCGGCTTTAACTGCAGTATTAAAGTCAAAAGTTGTATCAGAAAGTGTTGCACCGCCATCTGTGGAAGTGTACCAGTTGTCAAAGGCAAAAGCCTCTGTTGCAGTCTCCTGCTTTGTAGGGTCAGCCGGCTTTGTAGCCTTCTTGCCGCTTTCAATCTTCTGACTGGTAACTTCTGTTCCGCCATTTGAATTGAAGCTTACGGTGTAATATTTTACTGCCGGTGTGTCATCTCCTGAATCCTGCTGGCAGGAAGTAAAGGCAAATCCCATTGCCAGAGCCGCCAGCAAAAGCGCATATTTTGTAAGTTTTTTCATTTATTTATCTCCTTAGAAAAATAACTGTAATATCAGTATAACACCGCAATTTTTCCCTGTAGTCAGTGAAAACTCACTTTATTTTAGTGAGTTAACTCATAAATACAGAGTAAATCTTAAAATTAACGATTTTGAGGAAAGTTGGACTTGTAAATTTAACGATTTTGTGGTTATATTGCATTGTAAAATTAACGATTTTGGGGTTTTATGACATTTAGGCGCAAAATTTATGATACTTTTCTGGAATGGAAAAGAAATTCTTATGGCAAAACTGCTTTGCTTGTAGAAGGTGCAAGAATGTAAAGGACATTCTTATTCCAAGCGAGGAACGCCCGGTTCAAATGTACCCGATGGATTATGAAGAATTTAAATGGGCTTTGGGAGACACTGTTACTGTAAAGCTTCTGCGGGAATCTTTTGAAAAATATCAGCCGCCAGCGTAATTCTACAGTTCTTGAACTCATTTCGGAAATGGAAAGTTCCAGGACCGTTCTTGTCTCTTACAAATCTGATGACCCGAATGCCGGACTCACGCGAACAAAGGATTTGGAAAACTTCAAGCTTTTTGTCTGTGATACAGGACTTTTTACAACCATGCTTTTTATGGATAAGGATTTTACGGAAAATGTCATTTATGAAAAGCTGCTCAGCGATAAGCTTTCTGTAAATCTTGGATATCTTTATGAAAATATTGTCGCCCAGATTCTTAAGGCAAACGGAAACTCTCTTTTTTATTACACATTCCTTGATGAGAAATCCCGTCACAATTTTGAAATTGATTTCCTGCTTGCCCGAAAGAACAAGGTTTGCCCGATAGAAATAAAATCTTCTGGACCTGCTGCGTGTATTTTAGTGAGTTAACTCTATATATTTCTGCTGAATGATGAAGTAAAATAAAAGTATGATTAGCGTAATCAGTATAGACGACCACGAAATGATAAGTCTGGGGCTGGAAAAATTATTTTCAGAGACAAAAGACATCAGCCTCTGCCACTCCTGCAAGACAAAGGCAGGACTTGTACCTTTTATAGAGTCAAAAACTCCAGAAGAACTAAAAGATATGATTGCTATGGTCGATATCAAGCTGGAAGGCGAAAGCGGCTTTGATGCTGCTGACTATCTTATTGAGCACGGAATTAAATGCCTTATGTATTCGTCATTTTCCAACGTGGGCTTTATTGTGAAAACGATGGAGCACAAAATCAAGGGCTTTATTACAAAAAATGCCGACAAGGCTGAAATTATGGAAGCAATCCGTACTGTTTTCCGCGGCGACACCTACATCCAGAAGGATTTGCTTTCCGACATGATGTACGTAAGCGGAATCCTTGTCACCCTGACAAAAAAAGAGCGCCAGCTTTTAGATTTAATAGCCGAACATCTTCCTAACGAAATAATTGCTGAACGCCTGGGCCTTTCCAAACGCAGTGTCGAAAACTAAGTTTCCCGCATCTTCGACAAGTTCAACGTAAAGAACCGCTACGAGCTGGGCCGCTATTTGTAAAAAGGAAGTCTGCTGGCAAGCAGAAAAACTCCCCAGGCGGCGAAGGTGCAGATAAAGCGGTCTGCAATGTTTACAGGAATGCGGACTGCAATCTGCAGTAGGAGCTTTGAATGGAATTTGTTATCCCATAAGAAGGTAAGAAAATCTGTCTGGCTGCTGGCGGCCTTGTAGGCTTCTATGTTGTTTAAAATGTAGCCTATAATTCCGCCGGAAATGCTCATTACCAGGCAGAGGACAAGGCTAAGAATAATCAGCTTTATAAAAAGTGCCCGGCTTGAGTCTGTTTTTTTGATAAACCATATTTTAAAATATCCGGCAGTAAGGGCCGCAAGAAAATGGCAGAGCATAAACCAGTGGCCCAGCTCTAAAGTTCTGTTTAGGCAAAAATCAATCAGATGATAGAAAAAGCCCGCAAGAACTCCCCACCAGGGCCCGGCAAGAAAACTCAGCGCCATAATAAAAATTGTGTCACAAAAAAGAGGCAGATGGTTTACCCAGGCTACAAAGTCGCAGATGATGTAATCTAAAAAGCCGCAGAGAATGCTGAGAATAAAAAATAAAACTCTCTTCCGATTTGAAAAATCCAATGGAAAACTCATACTTTATTATATCATTTATATAGAAGAATGTGTTATATTTTTAGTGATGAAAAAGATTTTTGCGTTTTTAATATTTGGATTTTTATGTTTTTCAGGCTTCTGTCATAAGGCTCAGAAGCAGACGGAAAAACTTATGCCCGAAGCTATTACTCAAAAGTGGCTGGAATGGGAGGCGGCAGGTGAGGAGGATGCCCAGAACAGGCTTGAAGAACTTGCGATTGAAATAAAGAAGGCCCAGCCCTCTGATACTATAATTTATTATTTTCCGGAAGCAAAAGTAATTCATGATAATCTGGTTAACGGAATCATAAAGGGTGATAAGCAGAAAATTGCAGAAAATGTCGGCCGCTGGGAAATCCTTCAGAAAAATCTTGCAGAGCTGCAGCTTGAGCAGGTTTATTATTCGTACAGACTTTTGATTTTTGTAATTGTTGTGACCGTACTCATGTCGCTGGTCTTTTTAATTCTCTATCTTGTAACTTCTAAAAGCCGTAAGGAAAGCAGGGCCTTTACTGTTCAGATGATTAAGGCTCAGGAAGCGGAGCGCGAGCGTATTTCCAATGAGCTTCACGATACTGTATGCCAGGATTTGCGTGTCCTGCAGTTTCAGCTTGAAGATGAAGAATCTGTTACCCTTTGCAAAAAGATTGCTTCTGATGTCCGCAACACCTGTTATGCACTTACGCCAAGTGATCTGGGTGAAGGTCTTTTTGAAGCTTTGATTTCCCTCTGTTCGGTTTTGAAAAAGCAGAGTGGCCTTGAAATTATCTTCAGCGTGCAGGATGAGATTAAAAATAATCAGGCTTTTAAGGCTTTTTCCAAGGATAAGAATCTGAATATTTACCGTATTGTGCAGGAAATCCTTACAAATGCTGTAAAACATTCCGGGGCTGAATGCATAAGCCTGCTGGTAAGAACCTTTGATGACTTAAGATTTAAGATTATTGTTTCTGATGGTGGTAAGGGCTTTGATTTGAAGGAAGCCTTCAAAAAGAAAAAGCATTTCGGCCTGAAAAATATTCAGACCCGCGTGGAAGGCCTTGGCGGCGAAGTAAATTATTATACCGCTGAAGGTGAGGGAACTCAGGTTTCGGTTACCCTTCCTTATTGATTTTCTTCCACACAAAGTCGCTGACTGCAAGGCTGTGCTGGTCTAGGCGGACTGCATTTGCCACCCGGAAGATTTTTAAGGGTGAGGGAAGCTGCAGTCCGACAGATTCGGAAGTTGGAGTTCCCGTTACTTTAATTGAAGAACCTTCCCACTCTTTTAAACTGCCGCAGATTATTAATTCTGCCCTGCAGACGCCCGAGACCGTGCAGACACTTACCCCGGAGCCTAAAACTACCCGCTGCAGGCTGTCAGAAAAATAAACTTCTGGCTGTTCCAATTCTACTTTTGTTATTTCTGCAGAAAATTGCTTTAGCTCATCCTTATTAAAATCGCGGCTGGAAAAAGTTTCGTCCTTAAGGAAAATCCAGAGCGGGGCCTGCTGATAAAAGCCCTGGTGGGAGCCTATAAAGGCCTTCTGCAGCTTTACGAGCAGGGCTGTCTGATTCGGGTTGGGGATAAGAACGAGCATAGGGATAGTATAATCTTTTTTTGATTTCTGTTAAACTAGCTTTATGGGTGGAAAAAATATTTTCAAATCTGCATTCAAAAGCGTTTATATTCCTGTAAAAAAGACAGCGCGCTGGTTCCGCCAGCTTAAAAAGCCGATGAGATATTTTACCGTGGGCTTATGCGCCTTTATTCTTTTTGACCTTTACCTGCTCTGGCACTTTTTTATGTACGGAAGCACAAGTCCTGTAAAGCTTGAGTTTACCGCTGACCGAACTGCAACTGAACTTTTTGCCCTGGATTCTCCTGCCCACAAGGGCCTGATTAAGCAGGCTGATTACGCCAGCTTTAAGTTTTCCGGCGAGCAGCTTGAAAAAATCATGCAGTCTTTTGATGCCTGCGGAAGCGCTGCCCTTGCTGTGCGCGTAAAGTTTCTTCCGACTTCTAAGCAGAAAAAGCTTTTTGAAAATGCAGTAGACCTGCCCCTGCAGTTTGGCTTTCTTGAAGCGTCTGATTTTACGGAAAAGGGAAAGTTTATCCACCAGTCCTTTGGCTCGGGTAACCGCCTGATTGTTCAGGGCAATATGAAAAACGCCTCTGAAATTCTTGATATTTCTATTGCCCTTAATAAAGATGATTTTTTGAGCGGCAGGTTTCCAAAGGGCTTTTTCGTTTTTTCTACCCTGCGAACCCGCATTGTAGCGGCCTGTGTGACGGACGCAATGCTGGGCTTTGACCTTTCTTCTGAAATTCCAAAATTCGGCTTTGCCTATAACGGCGGAAAAATTGATTTTACTGCAAAATCCTTTGATTTTTCCGGGGCGGCTACTGTTTTTAATCAGCGTTCTATGTCTCTTCCTCTGCCGGAACTCAGCGTGGGCCTTTATAATGTTCCAAATTACCGCTCGACTCTGGAAGAAAAGGTAAATGTAGAGCTCAATATTGGCGGCCAGCGCTTTTTTATAAACAACGTTTCTTCTGCAGGCCGGGTAGTGCTGCCTCTTGGCGGAGTAAAAAATCCTTTCAGCATGGCGGCTTTTTCTTCCAATAAAATGTGCGTTTCTGCCCTTTATATGAAGGTTTCTCCTTCCGCCTTTAATAAGGCTTCTTTTATTGTGGCTAACGACATCCGTCCGGCTTCCGGTGAAGTTTTGATTCCGGTTTCCACAGATCCGGGCTTTATCCTTGATTATGACCAGACAAAGTGGCGGGCTTCTGACTATGAGATTTTTGAATGGGACAGATTTTCCCGCATTCTCTTTTTTGATACAAAAAATTATGACGTTCAGGACAGATTTTTTACCCGCCTTGCATATTTTGTAGAAAAGGCCGGCTACAAGGGAAGTCTGCTTTCCAACGAGCAGCTTAAGGGAATGCACGGCTACAATGCCCACGATTACAGCGCAGAAAGCATGGCAAAGTTTTTTAATGCGGCTGTAGATTTACACTTCCGCCTGAACACGGAAGAGGAACTTCTAAAAAAGATTCTGATTGTAAATGGATTTTTTGAAGTGGAAGGGGACTATGTCCGCGCCAACGAGGGCGGTCTTGTTTCCATTTCCCGCGAAACTCCTGACTGGAGCCGCAAAAATCTCCTGGCTCACGAAGGCTGGCACACAATTTTCTTCCGCGATGAAGAATTCAGAAACTTTGTTGCGGCGGTTTACGGCACAATCGATTATGATTCCCGCCAGTTCTTGATTGATTATTTCCGCTCTCAGCCTTCTCTTGGCTACGATACCGGCGACGAATATCTTATGCACAACGAGTTTATGGCCTACATCATGCAGCAGCCTATAAGCGAGGTTTCTAAATATTTTGTCCACCTTGCAAGCCGGGGAACGGTGATGGCGGCAACTCCTTACCTCTGCGCCTACATCCGACAGAACGAGGCCCGTGCCTTTGAGGATGCGGCCGGTATGATGAACGATTTTGTTTTTGACCGCTACGGAATTGTCTGCGGAAACATTTCGATTGTTTCGCGATAAGACTGAATTAAAGGCTGTCTTTCATTACTTCTTTCAGCGCACCCAGCGTTGAAAGGGGGCCGTGTCCCGGTAAAATGACCATTCTTTCATCCATAGAAAAAATCTTATTTCTGATATTTGATTCCAGAATGAACTTTGAATAGCTGGAGTTTGTTGAACCTATTGTTCCCGCTCCAAGTACATCCCCTGTAAACAAAAGATTTTCTATTTTATATACGATTGAATCTGAGGTGTGGCCCGGAACTGTCATATAGTCCACCGTGAGCTTTGCAATCTTCACGCTTCCGTCCCGCGAAATTACCGTGGTGTCGTCCTTGGCAACCTCCCAGTCGGCCGCGTAGATTTTAGGCGAGTAGATTTTTCTCAGGGTCGTGAGCCCGTGAACATGGCTTCCGTGATTGTGGGTAATGAGGATTCCCGAAATTGTAAGTTCGTTGTCTTCTATTTGAGAGATGATTTCGGCAGAGACCTTTCCCGGATCAATGATGATTGCTTCTTTTACCGCTTCATTTACAACGATATAGCAGTTTGAAAATCCGCCGGGATTATGATGATAGTAAACTTTCATTTTATATCTCCGTCTACGATTGAATTTCCAAAGGCAAGGGTATCTGCCTGTTCCGCGTGCAGCGGATCCTTAGCACTTCCGAAAACTGCCTCTCTTGTGTTGGACATTTTGAAGGAAACGTTTTCTCTGGATGCGCCGGAAAAAACTGTCTTTTTCAGGTTGCAGTTTCTGAAGGAGGTATCTACCAGGGTTGCATTGATAAAGCGGGTGGAGAAAAAGTCTGAGTTATCAAAAGAACACTGGAAGGCCTTGGCGCCGTTGAAGTTGCACTGAAGCATATCGCTGGCATTAAAAAGGGTATGAGTGAAGGTGCAGCAGGAAAAGGTGGTAAAAATGCTGTTATTTTGAATGAAATTGCAGTCGTTGAAAAAGGCAAAGTCAAAAACTGAGATTCTGAAGAGGGTATTTTCCCATTTGATGTTCTGGAAGGTGCAGTGGGAAAAATCACAGCCGAAGAATTTCTTGTTTGAAAAGTCTATGTCTTTAAAAATCATTCCGCGGGCATTCAGTCCGATGATTTTTTCATTGTTTCTGATGTAATTAAGGATTGCAGACTGGGCAAGTCCCGGATCTGGGGCGTGGTCAAGACAGTAGCCCTTTCCATTGATAAGGTTTCCGTTTTCGTCAAAGGATGAAAGAGCATTATTTTTGCAGATGTTTACAAGGCACTTGTTGATTGTGAACATAAGATTATTATAATGCGGTCAGCGTCGTTTTGCAATTTATCTGGATTTTCGTTATTATATGCCTATGTCTGTTGATTTTGCCTTTCTTGATTCAGGAACCGGAGGGATTCCTTACATGAATTATTTGAAGCAGAAGTGTCCGGGGGCGGATTGTGTCTATGTTGCCGACACAAAGAATTTTCCCTACGGCCAGAAATCTGCTGCCCAGATAACAGACTGCGTTATTTCCATCTGTGGAAAGATTATAAAGCGCTTTGAACCAAAGACTATTGTAATTGCCTGTAACACTATGAGCGTTAATGCCCTAGATGCGGTAAGAAAGGCTTTTCCCGGCGTTAATTTTGTGGGCACTGTGCCTGCCATAAAACTTGCGGCCGGTATTTCTAAAAAACGCCGCATAGGACTTCTTGCCACAAATTCAACTGTAAATCATCCATATAATAAGAAGTTAAAAGAAGATTTTGCATCTGACTGTCAGCTTATTTGCCGCGGCGATGCGGATTTAATTTCCTTTATTGAACACGAAAGCTTTACTGCTGATAAAAAGCAGATTCTGGCAGCGGTCGCTCCTGCGGTTGATTTTTTCCGAAAGGAAGACTGTGACGTTATTATTTTAGGCTGTACTCATTTTTTAAATATTGCCTCTGAGATTCAGGAGGTTTGCGGCACTGACATTAGGGTTGTGGACTCTAAGGAAGGTGTGGTGAATCATGCTCTGGAGATTTCCGGGGTTTTAGGGGCGGAGCCCCTAGGCGAAGGGGTAGCGGACAAGACCGCAGCGCAGCGAGGACTTGGGAGCGAGGGGAAGACTTTCCCCTCTTCTGAACTCTATATCACCGGTTTTACTGAAAAAAAAGATGAAAAAGAGTATGATGTAATCTGTAAACGTTTTGGACTTGTGTTCAAAAATATTATATAACGTAAAAGGGAAGAAATTATGAAAAAAATTATTTCTGGTAAAGTTCGCGAAGTTTATGATCTGGAAGACGGACGCATGGTTATTGTTACTACTGACCGTCTTAGTGCATTTGATGTAATTCTGCCTACTTTGATTAAGGACAAGGGTAAGGTTTTGAATGCTCTTTCGAACTTTTGGTTTGATTACACCGGCGACATCGTAAAAAATCACATGATTTCTTCTGATTTGAAGGATATGCCTGCTGAATTCCAGAAGCCTGAATACGAAGGACGCACTATTCTTGTAAAGAAGCTCAAGATGATTCCTTACGAGGTTATTGTCCGCGGTTATATGTTCGGTTCTATGTACGAGGCTTACAAGAAGGGCGAGCCTTTTCTTGGTCACAAGTTTGATAAGGAATATAAAGAGGCTGAAAAGCTGGCTGAACCTATCTGTACCCCTTCTACAAAGGCTAAGGAAGGTCACGATATCAACGTTACCTGCCAGTACATGAAGGATGACCTTGGCGAAGAGCTTGGTTCTAAAATCGAAAAGACTGCAATTGCCGTTTACAAAAAATGCTATGAGCACGCTTACAAAAACGGAATCATCATCGCTGATACTAAGTTTGAGTTTGGTTTGGACGAAAACGGCGAGCTTGTTCTTGCTGACGAAGTTCTTACACCGGACAGCAGCCGCTTCTGGGATTTGAGCAAATACGAGGTTGGTGGAAGCCCAGCTAGCTACGACAAGCAGTTTGTCCGCGACTGGCTCAAGGCTAACAATTTGGCTGGAGACCCTAATATTAAGGAAATCCCTGCCGACGTTGCCGAAAAAACAAGCGCTATCTATAAAGAGTGCCAGACAAAAATCTGTCATAAGTAAGGAAAAATGCGGAGCAGAGGTTCGGACTTTGCGACGCATTGAACGCGATAAAGGAATTAAGTACGGCGCATTCAGAGCAGGCGTAAGCCTGCGGCGAGCGTTCACCGCAGAGCAAAGTTCGGTTCTCTGCGGGAGCATTTTTTTTATTTTTGTAAGGAGTTTTTGTTTTTTTTGATTTATGCTTAGACTGTGGTTTATCGTAATTGTTTCATTACCTTCAATTTTCAGCTTTGTCTTCATCAGCTGGGTAATCCGCGTTTTCAGAAAAATCCTTTCTGAAAAATTCTGCTATAAGATTGCCAAGAGGACTCTGCTCAAAATCATGAAGCGGGGTAGAATTTCTACCGAGGTTATCGGAAAGGAAAATCTTCCGGCAGAGGGCGGTTACGTTATGTATTCAAACCACCAGGGCAAATACGATGCCGTAGGTATTATCTACGGCCACGAATCTCCCTGCACAATTCTGATGGATAAAAAACGGTCAAAGCTTCCTATTATGAAGGAATTTTTGACCATTATCCGCGGAAAGGGACTGGATTCTTCCAACATTAAAAAGCAGATTGCTACTATTAATAAGGTTGCGGACGAGGTTAAGGCGGGACGAAAATATATCGTTTTTCCTGAGGGCGGCTACAACCACAATCACAATAATATTTCGGACTTTAAGCCGGGGGCATTTAAAATCGCAACTAAGTCAAAAAGCCCTATTGTGCCGGTTGTTGTGATTGATTCTTACAAGCCTTTTGAAATCAACTCTCTTGCTCCTGTAAAAACTAAGGTTGTTTTTCTTGAGCCTTTTTACTACGAGGATTATAAGGGTATGACTTCCATTCAGATTGCCCGGATTGTTCACGACCGCGTGGTGGAAGGTATGAAAAAATACAGTGGCACTTCACAAAATTAAGTTACACTAAAGATTGTAACTCCCTGCAATTTTATGTATAATGCCGTCATGGCAAAAATTCAGATGAAAAATGCCATCGCAGAGCTCGATGGCGACGAAATGACTCGTGTTTTATGGAAAGTGATTAAGGATGAACTTCTTAATCCCTTTGTTGACTTAAAGACAGAATACTACGATCTGGGACTCAAAAGCCGCGATGATTCGGACGACAAAATTACTTACGAAGCTGCCGCCGCAATCAAACGTCTTCATGTCGGAGTAAAATGTGCCACAATCACATCTAATCAGGCACGCGTAGAAGAATATCATCTTAAACAGCTCACTCCGTCTCCAAACGGAATTATCCGCGCTGAACTTGACGGAACTGTTTTTCGCGAGCCGATTTTTGTCAGCAATGTTCACGGAACTGTAAGCTGCTGGAAAAAGCCTATTGTTCTTGGCCGTCACGCATACGGCGACGTTTACAAAAATACAGAAATAAAAACTCCTTGCGCAGGAAAGGCTGAACTTGTATTTACAGGTGCAGACGGAAAAGAAATCCGCAAGCTGATTAAAGATATGCCGGGACCTGGAATCATTCAGGGAATCCACAACCTTGATGACTCAATCGAAAGCTTTGCCCGCTGCTGCCTTACATACGCCCTTGACCGCAAAATCAGCGTTTGGTTTGGCGCAAAAGACACAATTTCAAAAACTTACGACGGAAATTTCAAGGCAATCTTCAACCGCGTTTACGAAGAAGAATTCAAGGCTAAGTTTGAAGCTGCCGGAATCGAATACTTCTACACTCTGATTGACGATGCAGTAGCACGCGTTATGAGAAGCGAAGGCGGTTTCATGTGGGCCACAAAGAACTATGATGGCGACGTTATGTCCGACATGATTGCTTCAGCCTGCGGAAGCCTGGCCATGATGACATCAGTTCTTGTTAGCCCGGACGGAAACTTTGAATATGAAGCTTCGCACGGAACTGTTCAGAAGCACTATTACCGCTACCTTAAGGGAGAAAAAACTTCTACAAACCCTGTAGCGACAATTTTTGCCTGGACGGGAGCTCTTGCAAAACGCGGCGAAATGGACGGAACTCCAGAGCTGGTAGACTTTGCAAAGAAGCTTGAAAAAGCAACACTCGGAACAATCGAAGAGGGCTACATGACAGGCGACATCGCCCGCATCGCAGAACCTGCCGCTAAGAAAGTGCTTAACAGCTGGGAATACATTGCGGCTATTAGAGAAAGACTTGAGAAGGAGGTTCTCTAAATGAAACTTTGGGAAACTGGTGCAGTTTATAAAGACGGAAAACTTACTGCTGCGGCATCAAAGGATGCTGAAGGCGCAAAAAAGACAATTGCATACTCAATTTTAACTGGTCACAATACTTCGGGTGATGATGCAAAATTAAAAATCAAGTTCGACAAAATTACTTCTCACGATATTACTTACGTCGGAATCATTCAGACTGCCCGCGCTTCGGGACTGGAAAAATTTCCGCTTCCATACGTTCTTACAAACTGCCACAACTCGCTTTGTGCGGTAGGGGGAACAATCAACGAAGATGATCATATGTTCGGTCTTACCTGTGCCCAGAAGTACGGCGGAATCTACGTGCCTCCTCATATGGCAGTTATCCATCAGTTTGCCCGTGAAATGCTTGCCCGCTGCGGCGACATGATTCTTGGTTCAGACAGCCATACACGTTACGGTGCCCTTGGTACAATGGCAATCGGTGAAGGCGGCGGAGAACTTGCAAAGCAGCTTTTGAACAAAACTTATGATGTAGCTTATCCTGGAGTTGTTGCTGTTTATTTGACTGGTACTCCGGTACCGGGAGTTGGCCCTCAGGACGTTGCCCTTGCAATCATCAAGGCTGTTTTTGATAACGGCTATGTAAAAAATAAGGTAATGGAATTTGTTGGTCCTGGCGTTGCAAATCTTTCTGCTGATTTTCGTATCGGCGTTGACGTTATGACAACAGAAACTACCTGTCTTTCTTCTATCTGGAAAACTGATTCAAAGGTTGAAGAGTGGTATGCAGTTCACGGTCGAGCAGGGGACTACAAGGAATTAAATCCTGGAGAAGGCGCTTACTATGACGGCGCAATCGAAATTGACTTGAGCGAAATCCGCCCAATGATTGCCATGCCTTTCCATCCTTCTTGCGCTTACACAATTGATGAAGTAAACAAGAATCTTATGGATATTCTTGACGCTACAGAAAAACGCGCAAAGGTTTCATTTGGTGATAAAGTAAACTTCACTCTTAAAAACAAGGTAATCGACGGAAAGCTTTACGTTGATCAGGGTGTAATTGCCGGTTGTGCCGGTGGTGGATTTGAAAACATCTGTGCCGCAGCCGACATTTTGAAAGGAAAGGACTCCGGTAACGGAAAATTCCTTTTGAACGTTTATCCTGCTTCTATGCCGGTTTATATGGAACTTATGAAGAACGGTGCCTTTGGAGCTTTGATTGATGCGGGTGCTATCGTTAAGACTGCCTTCTGCGGACCTTGTTTTGGTGCCGGAGATACTCCTGCAAACGGAGCCTTCTCTATCCGTCATTCAACCCGTAACTTCCCTAACCGCGAAGGTTCAAAAATCCAGAGCGGTCAGCTTTCTTCTGTTGCCCTTATGGATGCCCGCTCTATTGCCGCAACTGCCGCAAACAAAGGCTTCCTTACTCCAGCTACAGAATACGATACAGAATTCAGCGGAAAGAAATACTTCTTTGACAAGGCAATCTACGAAAAACGCGTTTACGATTCAAAGGGAGTGGCTCATCCGGAAGTTGAAATCCAGTTTGGTCCTAACATTAAAGACTGGCCGGAGCAGAAGGCTTTGGCAGACGATATTTTGATTAAGGTTGTTTCAGAAATCCACGACCCAGTTACAACAACTGATGAACTTATTCCTTCAGGTGAAACTTCATCCTTCCGCTCAAATCCTCTTGGTCTTGCTGAGTTTACTTTGAGCCGCAAGGATCCTGCTTACGTTGGCCGTGCAAAGGCTGTCCGTGATTTGTCTGATGATGTTAAAAAGGAACTTGCCGCAGCCGCTTCTGCAATCGACAAGGCAAAACCTGAACTTGCAGGCCGTGCCGCAAAAGCTGGAACTGGTTCTACAATCTTTGCAGTAAAACCTGGTGATGGTTCTGCCCGTGAACAGGCTGCAAGCTGCCAGCGCGTACTTGGCGCTTCTGCAAACATTGCAAATGAATATGCAACAAAACGCTACCGCTCTAATCTTATCAACTGGGGTATGCTTCCATTTGTTTATAAAGAGGGCGACAAAAATCTTCCTTTTGCCAACGGCGATTACGTTTTCATTCCTGGCGTAAAGAAGATGATTGAAGAAAAGCTTCCTTCAATTAAAGCTTACGCAGTAAAGGCTGACGGTAAGGTAAACGAGTTTGAACTTAGCGTTGGGGATTTGACCGACGACGAGCGCAAGATTATTCTGGCTGGTTGTTTGATTAATTTCTATAGAAACTAGGTTAAAGTAAAAAGGCTTCGGAAAATCCGAAGCCTTTTTTTGGCCCTAATGCGAGTCGAACGCACGACCTACTGCTTAGGAGGCAGTCGCTCTATCCAGCTGAGCTACAGGACCAAAAGACTTCATAATCATATCTAAAAATTCCCTTTTGAGCAATTAGAAGTTGTTTTTTATTTTAATTCGGCGTAAAATTCACTTATGAAAACTTTAGACGAATCTACAATCCAGACTTTAATCTCAAAAGCCTTTGATATGCTGAACTTTTCTTACGTGCCTTATTCCCGCTTTACTGTGGGGGCGGCTCTGCTTGCAAAAAACGGAAATATCTATACAGGCTGTAATATAGAAAATGCTTCTTTTGGACCTTCTAACTGCGCTGAGCGTACCGCGCTTTTCAAGGCAGTCAGCGAGGGAGTAAAGGACTTTACCGCGATTGCGATTGTCGGTGGCCCTCAGAAAAAAGTAAATGATATCTGTTCTCCCTGCGGTGTCTGCCGTCAGACCCTCCGAGAATTCTGTGAAAAAGATTTTCTCTTCATCCTTGCAAAAAGCAAAACTGAATATAAGCTTATGACAATGGATGAAATCCTTCCGGAAAGTTTTAAGCCAGAAGGTCAGATTGGGGCGACACAAATTTAAAATCCTCCTAAAGGTTGTTGCATAAAATTACAAAAAACGCTACTATTTTTGCATAAATATACAATTTGAGACGGCAGGGATACTTACCGCCTTAGGAGGACTTTTATGGCAAAAGACAAAGTAGTTTTGGCTTATTCGGGCGGACTTGATACAACTGTTATCATCCCTTGGCTTAAAGAAAATTATGATTATGATGTAATCGCCGTTTGTATTGACGTTGGTCAGGGCGATGACTGGGCAGCAATCAAGGCTCGCGCACTTAAAACTGGTGCTTCTGCCTGCTACGTTGTTGATGCCCGCCAGGAATACATCGAAGAATATATCTGGCCTGCTGTAAAGGCTAATGCAGTTTACGAAGATGAATATCTTTTGGGAACTTCTACTGCACGTCCTCTTATCGGAAAAATCCTTGTAGAATATGCACGTCAGGAAAAAGCTGTTGCAATCTGTCATGGTGCTACAGGTAAAGGAAATGACCAGGTTCGTTTTGAACTTGCAATCAAGGCTTTTGCTCCAGATTTGAAAGTAATCGCTGCATGGCGTGATGACAAATGGAATATGGACAGCCGCGAAGCTGAAATCAAATATCTTGAAGACCGCGGACTTGAAGTTCCAATGAAGAAAGACCAGTCATACTCTCGCGATGAGAATATCTGGCACCTTTCTCACGAAGGTCTTGAACTTGAAAAGACAGAAAACGAGCCTAACTACAAGCACATGCTTAAAAACACAGTTGTGCCTGAAGAAGCTCCAGCTGACGGTGAATACGTAACAATCGAATTCGAAAAAGGAATCCCAGTTGCACTCAACGGCAAAAAAATGAATGCCCTTGACCTTTTGAACGAACTCAACGTAATCGGCGGTCGCAACGGTGTCGGCCTTGTTGATATCTGTGAAAACCGCTGTGTCGGTATGAAGAGCCGCGGTGTTTACGAAACACCGGGTGGAGCAATCCTTTACTTTGCTCACCGCATGATGGATCATATCTGTCTTGACCGCGATACTTACCACTACAAGCAGCAGATTGCAATTAAAATCGGCGAACTCATTTACGACGGAAAATGGTTCACAACTTTGTTCGACAGCCTTATGGCTTTCGTAGACAAAACAGAAGAAACTGTTACCGGCTGGGCAAAAGTTAAGCTGATTAAGGGTGCTATCCGCGGTGCAGGTTCTGGTTCAAAATACAGCCTCTACAACGAATCAATTGCATCTTTCACAACTGGTGAACTCTACAACCACAAGGACGCAGAAGGCTTTATCACCTTGTTCGGACTTCCATTAAAAGTTCGCGCTATGATGGAGCAGAGCGTAGGTGAAGGCCAGGCTATTATTGAAAGCAAGAATTTGAAGAAGAGACCTACAGAGTAAGGCTACAATCGAAGAACCGTTAAAAAAACGAGCTGCGACAGCGGGTCGTTTTAGGTTCATCGATAAAATGCCTCAAGCGCCGAGACTAGCGAGGCGCAATTGTTCTATTCCCGATTACCCCACGGTAACCGGGATTTTTTTGTGCTTATGATGGTTTTTGATGTAGTGCTTGGATGATAAATTTTATTATTGATAAATCCTCTATTTAATGGTATTTTTTTAACTGCATATTTTTATTTTTTATAGGAGCTAATATGACATACACTGCAGAAGTGGAGCATATGTGTCCTTTGGCAAAAGGCGCATATCATGGACCTGCACCAATCCCAGAAGAGGGAGAGTGGGTACAGGTAAAGAAGATTGAAGATATTTCCGGATTCACACACGGTATCGGTTGGTGTGCACCACAGCAGGGTGCCTGCAAACTTTCTTTGAACGTAAAGAACGGAATTATCGAAGAAGCTTTGGTTGAGACAATCGGTTGTTCAGGTATGACTCACTCAGCTGCTATGGCTTCTGAAATCCTTATCGGAAAAACTGTTCTTGAAGCTTTGAATACTGACCTTGTTTGCGATGCTATCAACACAGCTATGCGCGAACTCTTTATGCAGATTGTTTACGGTCGTTCACAGTCAGCTTACTCTAAAGACGGTCTTAAAGTTGGTGCTTCTTTGGAAGACCTCGGAAAGAACCTCCGCTCTCAGGTTGGTACTATGTTTGCTACTCGCAAAACTGGTCCTCGCTACCTCGAAATGACAGAAGGTTACGTTGAAACATGTGCTATCGATAAAGACAACCAGATTATCGGTTACAACTGTATCAACTTTGGTAAACTTATGGACGCTCTCAAAGCTGGAAAACCAGCAGAAGAAGCTATCGCAGGTGCACGTACACACTATGGTCGTGTAACAGCTGATCAGGGTATGGTAAAACTTATCGACCCACGCAAAGAGTAGTATTTAGGAGGAATAGTTATTATGGCATTGTTTGAAGATTTTGAAGGCCGCATTCCTCAGGTGAATAAGGCTCTTAAAGAATATGGTTTTAAAGAAGGTGAGGCTGGTTTGAACGAAGCACGCGATCTTTGTAAAACTCGTGGTTTCGATCCATACGAAATCTGTCAGTCTACACAGCAGATTTGTTTCGAGGATGCTAAATGGGCATACGTACTCGGATCTGCAATCGCAATCAAAGAAGCAGAAAAAACTGGTGACAAAACTGGTTCTACAGCTGCAGCAAACATCGGTAAAGGACTCCAGGCATTCTGTCTTCCAGGTTCTGTAGCTGATGACCGTAAAGTTGGTCTTGGACACGGAAACCTTGGTGCACGTCTTCTTTCAGAAGAAACACAGTGCTTCGCATTCCTCGCAGGTCACGAATCTTTCGCTGCTGCTGAAGGTGCTATTAAGATTGCTGCTAACGCTAACAAAGTTCGCAAGAACAAGCTTCGCGTTATCTTGAACGGTCTTGGAAAAGACGCTGCTCAGATTATTTCTCGTATCAACGGCTTTACATACGTTCAGACAAAGTTCGACTACTTTAATGGTGAAGGTACAGACAAGGCTCTTACAGTTGTTAAAGAAGTTCCTTATGGTTCAAACCCTGACCGCCTTATCGTAAAGTGTTACGGTGCTGACGATGTACGCGAAGGTGTTGCAATCATGTGGCACGAAGATGTTGATGTTTCAATCACAGGAAACTCTACAAACCCTACTCGCTTCCAGCACCCGGTTGCAGGTACTTACAAGAAGGAAAGACTCCTTGCTGGTAAGAAATACTTCTCTGTAGCTTCTGGTGGTGGTACAGGTCGTACACTTCACCCGGATAACATGGCTGCAGGTCCAGCTTCTTACGGATTTACTGATACTTTGGGTCGTATGCACTCAGACGCTCAGTTCGCAGGATCTTCATCAGTTCCAGCACACGTAGAAATGATGGGCTTCATGGGAATGGGTAACAACCCTATGGTAGGATGCACTGTTGCGTGCGCTGTTGCCGTAGCTGGTTCATTCTAAGATTAGCTTAAGCTAAGAAAAAATGCACTTCCGACTGGGAGTGCATTTTTTTTTAAAATACGGTATTATATAGAAATTATGGGACCTGCAGACTGCGGACAGATGCTGGACGCTGACTCGAAAAAAATCCCGCGACAATTTTTTATGGAGATTTTTTTATGAACGAACCAATTGAAAACAGCACAATTAACAGTGCGCTTTTCACAGACTTTTATGAGCTCACAATGGCTCAGGGCTACTGGAAGGGGAACATGAATCAGCAGGTTGTATTTGATATGTTCTTCCGCAGAAACCCTTTCAACGGCGGATTTTCAGTTCTTGCCGGAAACGAAACTTTGATGGACGCCCTTACATCTTTCAGATTCAGCGAATCAGATATTGAATATCTTCGCAGCCAGAAGATTTTTGAAGAAGGATTTTTGGATTATCTTAAGGACTTCCGCTTTACAGGCGACCTTTACACAATGGATGAAGGAACTGTAATTTTCCCTCAGGAGCCGCTTGTACGCATTCACGCAAACCTTATTGAAGCCCAGATTATTGAAGGCCTCGTTTTGAATCACGTAAACTTCCAGAGCCTTATTGCAACAAAAACTGCCCGCATCTGGCTTGCTTCAAAAAAAGCACCGATTATGGAATTTGGTCTTCGCCGTGCCCAGGGCCCGGACGGAGCAATGAGCGCAACCCGTGCTTCTTACATTGGTGGTGCTGCCGGAACTTCAAACACATTGGCCGGAAAGCTTTACGGCATTCCTGTAATGGGAACTATGGCTCACTCTTGGATTATGAGCCACTCTTCTGAGCTTGAAGCCTTCCGTGAATATGCAAAAATCTATCCTCAGAACTCTGTTTTCCTTATTGATACTTACGATACCCTTAAGAGCGGAATTAAAAACGCAATTATCGCCGGTGGTGAACTTGTAGAAAAGGGATATAACTTTGGTGTCCGCCTTGACTCAGGTGATATCGATTACCTTACCCGCGAAGTACGCAAGGAACTTGACCGCGCAGGCTATCCACAGGCAAAAATCAGCGTTTCAAATGAACTTACAGAGGAAATCATTTCGACTCTGGTTGCCCGCGGTGCTCCAATCAACTCATGGGGTGTTGGTACTCACATGGTTACCGGCGGTAATGAATCTTCCTTCACTGGCGTTTACAAGCTTTGTGCCCGTCACAATAATGCAGATGACAGCATGATTCCGGCAATGAAGTTCAGCGATAATCCTGCTAAGACAACAAACCCTGGTATTAAGAACATCTATCGTCTTTATGATGAAAACGGAATGGCTTCTGCTGATATTCTTGCTCTTGAAGATGAAAGTCTTGAGGCTGGCAAAGAATACCGCTTCTATCATCCTATGGTTGATTACAGACAGTTCACCTTTAAGGCTTCAAAGGTTGAGCCTCTTTTGAAAAAGCGCATTGAAAACGGAAAGCGCCTTACACCTCGTCTTCCTGATTCTGAGCAGCTCAACCTCAGCCGCACAACAATGCAGAGTCAGCTTGAAACCCTTGATGCTTCATTCAAGCGTATCTTGAATCCGCATATCTACAAGGTTTCTATTACAGAAAAACTCAAGGATTTGAAGCTGGACTTTATTAAGAAAAATCAAGCGTAAAATCGAAGAACCGTTAAAAAACGAGTTACGACAGTGACTCGTTTTAGGTTCATCGGGAAAAACGCTCAGAGGCGAGACTAGCGAGCCGACTCTAAATTAGACTTTCTCCACTAATGGGGACGTTTGTTGAACTTATATGTGAAGTCTGCAACCAGATATCTTCCCACAAAACGGCTCATAAAGGCCGTGATACGCCATTTAGCAAAGGCAAGGGCAGTGTGGCGGCGGGCCAGAGCGCGTTTTATGCAGTGGGCCACAGTTTTTTCGCAGGAAAGGCCCCCTTTTACTTCTTTGCGGACTCCGTTTGAAGCAACATTTGCAAATTCTGTGCTTACACTTCCAGGACAGAGAGCGGTTACGCTTATTCCCCTTGCTTTCAGCTCTGCAGCCAGGGCCAGACTGAAGCTTAAAACATAGGCTTTACTTGCGGCGTAAACGGCAAAGTTGCCAAGCGGCATGAAGGCAGCAAGACTTGCCGTATTGATTATAATGCTCTCTTTTTTCATGTAGGGAAGGGCGTAGCCGCAGATTCCTGTGAGGGATGTGCAGTTTAAATCCAGCATCTGCATTTCGCGCTCTACGGGAGTTTCTTCAAAAGGGCCGTAGGTCCCAAAGCCTGCATTGTTTACAAGAATTTTTATTTCAAAATCAGTCTGCTTTGAAAGATAGTCACGGAAGTTTTCGGCACCTTTTACGCCTGTCAAATCCATTGTTACGGGGACAATTTCAACTTGTGAAAAAGCTTTAATTTCTTCTTTCAATGATCCAGATCTGGTCACAAAGATTTGTCTTAGCCAGCTGGCGGGCAAATTCAGCGCCCATACCGGAACTGGCTCCTGTTATAATTCCGATTTTCTTCATTCTTCTATTATATTATTTTTGCAGAAAATACGATATAATTATTTTATGAAATTAGCTCAATCTCTTCCGCTTATCATACTTTCTGTTTTTTTGATTTCCTGTACATCTAAAGCTGAAAAACTTCAGTCAAAAAAAGAAAAGCTGACCCATCAGAATGCGGCGGCTCTTTACAAGGATTATGTATTTCCTAAAACTAAGACCAATCAGCTTGCTCTGGAAAAATATATAAAAGAACTTCCTCTGGAACGCAAGATTGCCCAGCTATTTATAGAAAATCTTGAAGGAAACAAAACTTTCCGCTCTTACGAAACTTTTGGTGACATGACAGGAAAGACTGACCATACTCCTATTATTGCCGGCGGCTATCTTTTCTTTTCATATAACCTTTCAGATACAGTTGAAGAAACTGCTTCTTATATAGAAACAATCCGCTCTTATACTGAAAAAAACAGGCAGATTCAGCCTTTTCTGGCAATTGATCAGGAGGGTGGCTGGGTAAACCGTCTTAAAAAGCTTACTGGAAAGCTTCCGTCTCAGGAAGATGTTGCAAAAAATTATGATATTCCAGGCTCTTATGATTTGTATTCTATTCAGGCTGAAAAAATGGCGCAAATCGGATTTAATATGAACCTGGCTCCCGTAATTGAAGTCTGTACTGATGATAACCGTGACTTTCTTGACGGCCGTAGTTTTGGAGATTCTGCTCAGACATCTTCTTACGGAATTGCCTGCGTAAATGCCTATGAAAACAAGGGAATTGCAACGGTAATAAAGCACTTTCCCGGAAATACAAATACAGATCCCCATACAGGACTTCCTGAAATCACTCTGCCAAAAGATCAGCTGGAAAAACTTTTAGAGCCCTTTTATGATGTGTGTTCACATGCTCCTGCCGGCGTTCTTATGAGCCACGCCAGAACTTCGGCCTTGGACGCAAATACTCCGGCCTGTCTTTCAAAGGTCTGGGTAAGCGATATTCTTCGTGACCGCTATAGCTATCAGGGAATTATTTTTTCTGATGATATTTTTATGGGCGCCCTTGCAAGTAACGGTTTCCCTCCTGAAAAAGCGGCTGTCCTTGCCATTGAAGCCGGCGTCGACTGTATTATGACCTCTGAAAAGCGTTTTGCAAAACAGGCCCGTCTTTTGTATCAGAAGGCCCTGGAAGATTCTGCCTTTGAAAAACGTATAGATCAAAGCTTGAAAAGAATCCTTGAATATAAAATTAAAGCGGGACTTTTCCAGCTGCCAGCTGAAGGGGAGGCGGACTGATTTATGGGAAAAAAATCTGCTGAAAAGCCTAAAAAACTGAGTGGAGAAGAAGGCTTTAATCAGTATTATGAAAGCATTTACGGGCCCCGCTGGGAAGGCTTAAAAGAGACTTTTGCCAGGGAGAATCAGCCTGTGGAATATAAAATCCCTGGGGCTGAAAAATCTTATTTTCTGGATTCTGCCAGTGTTCTTGCGGCTCTCTGTCTTCCATTGAAGGGGGCTGAACGCATTTTGGATTTATGCGCGGCTCCAGGAGGAAAAACTCTGGTTCTTGCAAGCCGTATGGATCCGGAAGCTCTTCTTTCTTCTAACGAACGTTCCCCGGAGCGTAAGCACCGCCTTGCTGTCGTTGTGGAAACTTGCCTGCCGCTGGAAATCAGCGCCCGCGTAAAAACCTCCTGCTCTGACGGCTCAACCTGGTGTACCCGTCAGTCAGAATGTTTTGACAGAATACTTCTTGATGCTCCCTGTTCTTCCGAGCGCCACGTTTATCTTGACCCAAAGTACCTGAAAGACTGGTCTCTTTCCCGAATAAAAACCGTTACTACTGAGCAGTGGGCTCTTTTATCTTCTGCTTACCGTCTGTTGCAGCCGGGCGGAATCCTTTTGTATTCAACCTGCGCTCTCTGTCCTGAAGAAAATGACGGAATGATTTCCCGCCTTTACAAAAAATTTAACAAAGACGGCTCTGCCTTTGAGCTTTTGCCGCCTTCTCCGGAGCTTTCTGAAATTGAAGGCTTTACAAAAATCACTCTTCCCCAATATGAAAAAACAGAGTTCGGCTATCAGATTCTTCCCGACACCGCTAATGGCGCCGGGCCTATTTACTTTTCTATAATTAAAAAGAATAATACTTTGTTATGAACCTTTAAAATATCTATAATTCTTTGTATAATTAGGGGATTTAGGGAGAAAAAAGTGTTTGGTTTTAATAAAAAGGTTGTAAACGCAAGATTCAATAAGCGCCTGGAACAGATTGTAGAGATTGCCCAGAGCCTCTCAGAAATTCAGGATATTGATATCCTTCTTGAGCGAATCCTTACCGAAACCCGTAAAATTGTAAATGCGGATGCGGGTTCAATTTACATTGTTGAAGGAAACAATCTTAGAATCAAATATGGTCAGAATGATACTCAGCTTAAACTACTTGCTCCCGGTGAAAAGCTTCCATATACATATTTTTCTTTCCCGATTGATGAATCTTCGATTTCAGGTTATGTAGCAAAAACCGGCTGTCCTCTGAATATTGAGGATGCCTATAAAATCCCTGAAGGCAAGCCTTATCATTTTAATATGGAAACTGACATCACAACGGACTACAGAACCCGTTCGATTTACACTTTTCCTCTTAAAATAAAAGGCGGCGAAATCCTTGGCGTAATTCAGATTATCAATGCCATGGATGAAGAAGGAAATATTGTTTCTTTCTCTCAGGAGGCTGAACTTCTCATAAACCACTTTGCCTCAAGTGCCGTTCAGGCCTTGCAGCGGGCTTATCTTACCAGCAGCATGGTAAAGCGTATGCTTAAGATGGCAGAGTTCCGCGATCCTAAAGAAACCTTCCCTCACGTTGAGCGCGTTTCTTCCTTTGCCCTTGAAATTTATGACCGCTATGCCTTTAATCACGGCTTTTCTGAAGAGCTGCAGGAAAAATACCGCGATTATCTGAAAATCGGTGCTAAGTTCCACGATGTAGGAAAGGTTGGAATTTCTGATATTATCCTTAAAAAGGTTTACCCCCGCTTTACTGATGAAGAGCGTTCTATAATGAAGGGGCATACCTGCATTGGTGCCCAGCTTTTTGAGCCGCCTGAGAGCGAGCTTGATACAATCTGTCAGGATATTGCCCTGCATCACCACGACCGCTGGGACGGAGGTGATTCCGGTTATCCTGGAAAAATTAAGCTTTCTGATTTTGATATCCGAGACGGTCTTGTTCCTAAGACTGAACCTCTTGCCGGCGAAGAGATTCCTCTTGCGGCTCGTATTGTTGCCGTTGCAGATGTATTTGACGCTTTAAGTCACAAGCGCTGCTATAAAGATTCCTGGTCTCTTGATGATTCATTTAAGGAGATTGAAAACTGTTCCGGAAGTCATTTTGATCCTGGTGTTGTTGAAGCCTTTATGCAGATTAAAGACCGTATCTGTTCGATTCTGGATGCTATTCCTGATTCTGAATAAGCTTAGTCAGCTGGCGGTCAAAGCAGTTGGCGAATTTTTCAAAATCTTTTTTGTCGTAGCCGTCTTTTGTGCGTTTTACAACGCCTGCCTGAAAAAGGGCAAAGTCAAAATCGCGGTCAGATAAAAGATTCTTTATGTTTTCCTTTGTAAAAGCTGTGCCCCTGTCATTTATGGCAGGGATATTTTTTTCTACAAGTCTGTCCGCAAATACAATATCGCGGGTAATTACAAGGTCATTTTCGCCTGCGTGTTCAAGAATATATGTGTCGGCGGCGTCTTTTTCGTTTGTACATATAATCATTTCAAAAGGGGAGTATTCGCAGGGAATCTGTTTGTTTGCTACAAAAAAGATTTGAAGGCCGAGTTTTGCGGCAGTTTTTACTGTGTGATTTCTTACGGGAACGGGGCAGGAGTCTGCGTCAATCCAGATTCGAACTTCTTTCAATTAAAGAACCTTTCCGATTTTTTCTATCATATCCAGAGTGTGGCGTTCAATTTCGTTGCTTTCAAGAATTACATCCGGATCAATCTGGCCCGCTTCCATTGCGATTTTATTCTGTTTATCCTTGTAAACTTCGTCACAAAGCATAATGCCTGCAAGAATTGCTGTCTGCAAGGGAGTTTTTAATGAAGTGATTTTCTGAGCTTCTTCTGCAACTTTATTGTAATAAGAAAGGAGCTTTTTGAGGTATTCATCATCTCCGTTTGCCTGAATGGTAAAGGAGGTTCCTAATGTATCGATATGAAGCTTACCCATTAGAAAATGTCGAACCCTAAATTATCTGAATTTTCTTCTTCGGCTTCCATTTCCGGCTCAGAAAAATCTGCATCTGGAGACTGGGAAGGAAGATCATTCATTGTGAAGAAGTTATTCTGAGAAGAAGTCTGAATGAACTGTGAGTTTAAGCCCTGTGGCTGTGTATGTACAGGATTTGAATTCTGAATAGGTGCTGAAAACTGAGTTTGTGTCTGTACAGGTGCTTTCTTTTCTGTTACAGGAGCAGGTGTAGCATTTGTTGTGCTGGCAGGATTTACCTGAGCTGGCTGAGCCTGCATTTTTACAGGTTCTGCGGTCTGCTGAATGTTTACAACAGGAGTTGAAGCAGCCTGACCAGCTACTTTCAGAACTGAATTTTCAATCTGATTAAGCCGGTCAAGCGCTTTTAAGATTCCACTTTCAATCTGGCTCTGATCTGTCTCAAAAGAAGTGAGTTGCTCCGACTTGCTGGAAAGCGCATTTGTGAGCTCTGAACATTTCTTGCGCAGAGCATCGTTTTCAGCCTGCAGCTGCTGAATCTTTTCAACAGCACTCTCTATCTTTTGTTCAAGAAGAATTACCTGATCAAGTGAAATCATATTTAGTCCTTAGAACTGGTATAAAATACTAGTTCAATGCTTTTTTAGCAGCTTCTACAACTGCTTTGAAAGCTGCTGGATCTTCAATAGCCATATTAGAAAGAGCCTTGCGGTTCAATTTAATACCAGCTTTGTTGCATCCATCAATAAAACGTGAGTATGACATACCTTCTTCACGAACTGCTGCGTTAATACGTGCAATCCACAAAGCGCGGAATTCATGTTTCTTATCACGGCGGTCTACATAAGCGTGATTCAATGCTTTTGTTACAGCATCTTTAGCAGCCTTGTAGTTTGATTTTCTGTCGCCGATGAAACCTTTAGCAAGTTTCAAAATCTTTGCACGGCGATTCTTTCTTTTTGTTCCGTCTATTGCTCTTGACATTTTCTACCTCGATTAAGCGTATGGAAGCATCTGCTTTCTGATTTTCTTTGCATCTGCTTCTGCAACATAACCTGCTGCTCTAAGATTTCTCTTACGTTTCTGTGAACGCTTTGTCAAGATATGACGAAGGTTCTGCTTCTTGTGCTTTACTTTGCCAGTGCCTGTTAAAGAATAACGTTTAGCAGCTGACTTCTTTGTCTTCATTTTAGGCATTTCTAAACCCCTTTATTTTGCGGCTTTTGCTGAAATTGTCATTGACATGTTTCTGCCATCCATAGCGGCAGGCTTTTCAATGGTGTACGCTGAGGTAAGTCGCTTTAACACCTCGTTCATGACTTCAAAGCCGAGTTCGGTATGTGCAAGTTCACGTCCGCGGAAACGGATTGTAACCTTTACTTTATCGCCCTCGTCAAGGAACTCCTGAATATGCTTGGCTTTAGTATCCAGATCTCCTGAGCCGATTTTAGGCTGCATACGGATTTCCTTCAGCTTCAATACCTTTTGATTTTTCTTGGAATCACGGAGCTTTTTTTCCTGTTCAAAACGGTATTTGCCATAATCAAGTATTTTGCAAACCGGCGGGTTAGCATTCGGTGAAACTTCAACAAGGTCAAGGTCTTTATCCCTAGCCATATTGAGAGCCTGATTTGTCGGAACGATTCCGAGCTGATTGCCCTCATCATCGATAAGTCGTACCTCACGGACACGAATCATTTCATTGATTCTCTGCCCCTTATTGTTGTTGTTTGCATTTACGTATGCCAATTGTCCTCCTGGGTGTTGCCACATAAAAACGCCACGCGCCCCTATGTTTTTAAAACACTTTTTACATATAACGTATTCTAATAATATATATGATTTTAGCCCTCTGTGTCTAGATTCAATGAGCGGATTTTGCTACATTTGATGTATGGCAGAATTCATTTCCAGCTTTACCACGGGCTTTCAGGAGCTTGTAAAAGAGGATTTTCCCCGCCTTATTAAAGGTGTAAAAATAATAAATGTTTACGACGGTTTTGTACACTACCGCTTTGACGGCAATTCCCGCGACCTTGAAAAAGTAATTTATTTCAACAATACATTTTTCCTGCTTAAATCATTTAAAAGCGGTGCAAATTTTAAAATGATGGTAAATGCGGTAGCGGGACAGAAAAATTATTATCTGATAAATAAAGGAAGCTTCCGCGTTCGTTTTGTTCAGGAAAATCAGTTTGCAAAGGTTGATAAGGCGCTGGCGCGCCGGGCGGAGGAATCTGTTCTTGCAAATTCTAAGCTTTCCATTGACCGGGTAAGTCCTTCCACCGAAGTCTGGTATTCAATCCGCCGTGACGGTTTTGGCTTTTGCGGGCAGCTGATTTCTAAGCGGGAATTTACGGAAAAAAATCTTAATAAGGGCCAGTTGCGTCCTGAAATTGCTTATTTTATGGGCGTTTTTGCTGATCTACAGCCTGATTTTGTACTGGCTGACCCTTTTGCGGGCTACGGTTCAATTCCTGTTCAGCTTATAAAGAAGTTTAGGCCGGCAAAGCTTTATGTAAGTGACATTAGTTCAGAGCAGGTGGAAATAATCCGCACAAAAAAGCAGATGGCAGATGAGAGAGTTGATCTTCGGGTGGCTGATGCCTTTGTGCTTAATCACATAGAAGACCATTCTGTAGACTGTGTGATTACAGACCCGCCATGGGGCTTTTACGAAGATATAGGTGACATCAAAACTTTCTATAATAAGATGTTTGATTCTCTTTTGCGCGTGGTTAAGACTGACGGTAAAATTGTGATTTTGAGTGCGCGGAAGGAAGAACTGGAAATAAGCGCCGCAGAAAAATGCCTTAAAATAGAAAAAAGCCTTCATACCCTGATAAACGGCAAGAAGGCTTCTTTGTATTTACTTCACGTATAAATAGGCCGGATAAGAGTTAAAGCCTTCCAGCTCTTTTAGTGCGCCTGCCGGAATGCCCAGCTGAGCGGCGGTCTGCTTTGTAAAGAAATCTGAAATCTGACCGGTCAGATAATCACGGAAGTTTGTTTTCTTTTCTTTTTTGAAGGTTTCAATTCTGATTCCCGGTTTTTCAATCACGTTTTCCGTAAAATGTGAAAGGCAGTGCTCCCAGGTATCAATGCGGTCAATCAGCTTGTTGTTCAGAGCCTGGCGTGCTGTGTAAATACGGCCGTCAGCAAGAGCCGTAACATCAGCCTTTGCCATTTTTCTTCCGTTTGTAACAACGTGAACAAACTGCTCGTAACATTCATCACAGATTGCCTGCATAATATCAACCTGCTCCTGTGTGAAGGCTTCTGTCATATGCCCCATAGCCTTGTTTTTCCCGGAATGAACGATGTTTGTACGTATTCCTTTATCATTCAAAAGCTTTGAAATATCAACAAACTGGGCAGAAATTACGCCGATTGAACCGGTGAGGGTATTGCGGTTTGCCCAGATTTCATTTGCGGCACAGGCTATATAATAGCCGCCGGAAGCTGCCATAGTTCCCATGTAAACAAAAACTTTTTTTCCGGTCGTTTTGTAATCCTGAAGTGCCAGGTAAACCTCATCAGCCTGGTAAACAGCTCCACCCGGAGTCTGAATGAAAATCACAAGGCCCTGGTTTTTCTTGTCAGCCTTTAATTCCCTGATTTTTGAAATAAGCCATTTCTGGTTGTAATTCTGATTTTCTTCTTCAATTACGCCTTCAATGTAAAGGGCTGCAACATATTCATCTTTATAAGTTTTTATAGTTTCTGAGTCATATTCTTTATCAAGAACAATCTGATTTGATTTGCTCCCGCTGCTGATTTTTACAGAAGTTCCTCCCTTTTTTCCGCCGAAAATGCTGACAGCTGTAACTCCCGCAATCAATACAAGTAAAACCGCAAAAACAATAATTCCAGATTTAGCTTCCTTATTCATTACTGTAAATCCTCCGGTTTGATTTTTCCAAGCTCCAGGGCTTCCTTAAGCATTGCGTGATAAGCGTTTACAAAGCTCATGTGCATATAAGGTCGCAGCCAGATAAAGCCAAGACCTGCCGGAATTGAGGCAAGAATAGCCCAGCCCAGAAAGCTCAGACACATAACAAAGAGGTCCATTTTGTGTCCCTGAGTTATGATTTTGGAAATGTTGAGGGCGCGGGGAATCGAAACCTTTTTGTACTCAGCTACGATAAAGAAAATCTGAGAGTAGGCGAAAAATTTAATGATTCCCGGAATAATAAAAAGCATAAACCACAAAAGAAGCCAGATGTATTTCCAGATTGCGGCAAGAATGGCCCTGAACCAGTTGTTCATGCCTTCAAAAAAATCAGAAAGGCTGACCGGTTCCGGAGAACGGCTCATTTTTAAGTAAACGTTAATGCCTGCTACGTAGAGAATGGCTTCAACTGCAAGCTGAATATAGGAAAGAAGGGTAGAAGAAGAGCCTTCCGTTACTGTATTAATAAAAATCGAAACGGAATGCGGGTCAGAAAAATCTACTGTCAAATTTTCAGGAAAGGAACGTACCATTTCAACTGCCTGTGGAATTGAAAAAACAATCAGAATCAAACCTGAAATGATTGTAATGATAACCGGAACTGTCCATCTTCCGCTGAGCTGCTGTCGTGCAAAAACTTTGTATTTTTTTCTATCAAATAGCATATAAACCTCTGAATTTATTGTAACGTTATTTCTGAATTTTTTACAACTTTTTTAGCATATCGCGGTAGTAGCGGCTTTCAATATCTTCTTTTTTAATGCCGCACTCTTCAAAAATTTTCATTATGATGTCTTTCATTTTTTTTACGGTTTCTTCGTCATTCTTTTCTTTGATGATTTCAATTTCAAGGAAGTCTCCAAGAGGCGGAACTTCGCATAACTCTGCGTGGGCTGTCACGCCGTCAATTTCAACATTCCAGCCGTCAACTGATTTTTCCTTGTGAAGGTCGATTGTGGCTCCCAGGTCTTCAAAAAATGTTCTGAAAGCCTTTGCATCAGTGATTACAGACTCGTTTTCATCATTTACTTCTATTTGAGTTCCGTCTTCATTTTTAAGAACTTCTTTCTTTTTATAAGTGAATAAAAACGAGTCTGTAATCAGCCTGCCGTTTGTCGTTTTTTCTTCGCGGATTCTTGCAGAAAGAAAATTGCGGCCGTCAGGAGCAGAGATGCCTGCTGCAAGCGGAAAGTGATAGTAATCATCTGATTTCTGGGTATGTCCAAGGTAAGTGCCGATTTTGTTCAAACTGGCAGTTACGTGGGTGCGGTCGTAAACGTGGGCCTTTAATTCAATTTCATAATTCATAAAAAAAATATACAATATAAGTATGAAATTGATAAGCGGTCCGATGGCGACTATTTCGCATCCGGCATTCAGAATTTTAATAGAAAAGTTTGGAGCCTGCGACGAATATTTTACGGAAATGATAAATGCCGGCACCCTGCTTACCGGCGGTCAGTTTGAAAAATATTATATAGACCCGGCTCCTGTGCCGGAAAAAGTTGTCTGGCAGCTTACCGGACACGATGCTGAGCATATGGAAGAGGCTGCCCGGGTTTTATGCGACCTTCCGGGGCTTGGTGTGGACATTAATATGGGCTGTTCTGCTCCTGATATTTACCGCTATGGAGCCGGCATTGCCTGGATGCTGAAAGCCCGTGAAGAAACTGAGGAAATGGTAAAGCGGGTAGGTAAGGCTGTTATTGGAAAAAAGCGATTTTCCGTAAAGCTGCGCCTTGGGGATGATAATTTTACAGATGAGCAGTTTTTCTCTTTCTGCGATATGCTCCTTTCTAACGGAGTTGAACTTCTGACTTTGCATCCGCGAACGAAAAAAGAAAAACTGACCCGGCCGGCCCGATATTCTTACTGCCAGAAGCTGTGCGAACGTTATCCAAAGATTCCGGTTTACCTGAATGGAAACGTAAAGGATGCTGCCAGCCTTAAAAATGCCCTTGCTTCGGCCCCTGATGTAAAAGGCGTAATGATTTCCCGCGCCTGCGTGCAGAAGCCCTGGATTTTCAGGGAGCTGAGCAGCGCGCTGGAAGGGGGACTTTCGCTGGAAGGGGAGCCGGCGGTGGAAGAAAAATTATCCATCAACATGAAAGACCTGGCCCTTTCCTATATTGATGATGTTGAAAAATACCAGCCGCCTGAGTTCTGGAAAACCCGCCTGCAGAGATTTTTTACTTACTTCTGCCAGAATTTCAAGTTTGCCCATTATGCCCAGACACAGTTTCTGAATGCCTGCGACAATGCCGACCTCCGTGCCCGCATAGAAGATTTTTTTATCAGGTGCCCTGACGAAGTAGTTAGATTTATTTAAAAATCCGGGCAGCGAAAAATTCTTTGTCAATTATAACAAACTGTGTTATTATATTTTTTATTGGTATAGCTTATGAATGAACAGCCAGCTCAGACACCATCTCGTGAAAATCCGCGCTTTGGACGAAAAGTATTTTTTTTAGATCCTCCTATGACTCTAAATAAGTCAATCATAGAACCATTGCGCGATGATGAATATGAAATTTACGTGGTTGAAGACTATAAAATTCTAAAAGCTATCCTTATGGAAAATCAGGATGCCATGGTTTTCATTAATATTGATCATACCCTTACTTTTAAGCAGTGGTTCAATTATATTTTTTCTTTTAAGGATAATCCTACTCTTGCAACAATTTATGTGGGTATAGTTTCAGAACGCGCAACTTCTTCGGATCAGTCTCTCTTCCTTGAAAATCTTCCTCTTCCCTGCGGCTTTCAGATTGTAGGTACAACTACATACGCAGTTCTTCTTGATAACTTCCGCAAAATTTTCGAGTTGAACGGAGCCAAGGGAAACCGAAAGTATATTCGTCTGGACTGTAAAAATACAAAGGTTGTTTCTGCCTGCTTTGTTCAGGAAAATAAGCTTTTTGAGGTATTTATTCAGAACATTTCTTCGGTAGGCTTTGCCTGTACCTTTGATGAAAAAAGCGCAAAGTATTTTAAGGAAAATGCCGTTTTCAATAATATTTCATTTACATTCGGACGAAACACGATTGTCTGTCCTTCTGTAGTTTTCCGAATTATGGATAATACGGCAGTATTCCTCTTTACTCCGGCAATGCCGCTTTCCTACAAGGAAGCTATCAGGCGTTTTGTTCAGTCGGTTCTCATTAAAACTTTTGAATTAAAGCTCAGAAATTATTCTATGGATTTCACAAAATACCGTGATGAAATTGATATGGGGGCTGTTGCAATGGCTAAGGATGCCCGCAATGCCCAGATTAATTTTGACGGTGACTCGGATTTCGGAAATCTGGAAAGTGTCGAGGAAATATAAGCAAGGTCGCAATTACGCCTGCCAACTTCCGGATGCACCTAACCTTGCTGCCAGCTTTCGCTGCGCGAAAGTTGGTATTGGATGCTATTTTCAAATTCAGCATAATATGCTATGGTTTGTCAAATAAATTAATTCACGCGGCGCAAACCGGCGTCGCAAAAGGAATAAAAAATGGCAGACACAAAAGACACACATGCATGTACGTTGGACAAAATCATCAGTCTTTGTAAGAGACGTGGTTTTGTATATCAGGCTTCAGAAATTTACGGCGGTCAGGCCGGCGCCTGGGATTACGGTCCTCTTGGCGTAGAATTCAAAAGAAACATCCAGAACGAATGGTGGCATTACATGACTCAGCTTCATGATGATGTTGTTGGACTTGATTCAGCAATTTTCCAGCACCACACAACATGGAAGGCTTCTGGACACGTAGATCACTTTTCTGACCCTATGATTGACTGTCTGGAGTGTCAGGCTCGTCACCGCGCAGATAAACTTATCGAAGACTTTGTTGCCGCTAACCCGGACAAAAATCCTGGAAAACCTGTTGATACAATGACTCACGAAGAAATGAAAGAGTACATTGACGCAAACATCAACTGTCCTACATGTGGCAGCAAGGAACGCAAATATACAGCAGTCCGCGAATTCAACCTTATGTTCAAAACATATCAGGGACCAATTGCTGATGAATCTCACCTTATTTACCTTCGACCAGAAACATGTCAGGGCATTTTTACAGACTTCAAGAACATTGTTCAGTCTAACCGCATGAAAGTACCATTTGGTGTTGCTCAGGTTGGTAAATCTTTCCGTAACGAAATCATTTTCAAGAACTTTATTTTCCGTACCTGCGAATTCGAGCAGATGGAAATGGAATATTTCTGTAAACCTGGTACAGAAGACGAAACATTCGAGCGCTGGAGAAAAGACCGCTGGGCCTTCTACCTCAAGTACGGTATCCCTGAAAAACAGCTTAAGTGGCACCACCACGACAAGCTTGCTCACTATGCTAAAGACGCTTACGATATTACATACAACTTCCCGATCGGATTTGAAGAAATCGAAGGTATTCACAGCCGTACTGACTTTGACCTCAGCCAGCATATGGAATACTCAAAGAAGGATATGTCTTATATCGACCAGGAAGACGGAAACAAACGCTATGTTCCATACGTAATCGAAACTTCTGCTGGTCTTAACCGCAACTTCCTTATGTTCCTCTGCGAAGCTTACGAAGAGCAGAACGTTGGTACAGACGGAAAAGATGATTACCGTACAGTTCTTCACCTTGATCCACGTCTTGCACCAATCACTGTTGCAGTATTGCCTTTGATGAAGAAAGACGGTCTTGCAGAAAAAGCAAAGGAAATCCAGCACCTTCTTAAAGAAGACTTTGTAACTGACTACGATACTTCCGGAACTGTAGGAAAACGCTACCGCCGCCAGGACGAAGTTGGTACTCCTTTCTGTGTAACTGTAGACTACGATACAATTCAGGAAACAAAAGAAGACGGTTCAAAGAACGAGCTTTTCAACACTGTTACAGTCCGCTTCCGCGACAGCATGGAACAGGAACGCGTTTCCCTTGATGACCTTGTATTCTTCATCCAGAAAGCTATTAAAAACTATAGACCGGTAGAAAAATAATATCGATGATCACACGGATTCGATTTTGCTAACGCAAAATCATATAAAAATAATATGGAATTACGTTAGTAATTCCGAATCCGTGTGGCAATTCTTTCGGAGAATTGATTTTGGACTACATAAGACTTGGTAAAACAAACGCTTTAATTTCCCGTGTGGCCTTTGGCGCAATGCGTCTTTTAGACAGCGAAGGCGAAAACAACGCCGGTGCCATTGTCCGAAAGGCCTACGATGCAGGAATTAATTTTTTTGATACTTCTCGTAAAACTCCGGAAACAGAAAAACTTCTGGGGGATGCCCTTTACGACATCAGAAAAAACGTATTCCTTTCTACAGCTACAGCTTCTACCAGCGCTGAAGAAATTAAAGAAGATTTGGAAACAAGTCTTATGACCCTCCACTGCGATACCGTTGACCTTTATCAGTTTGAAACAGAGGAATTTCTTCCTTTGCCGGACGGGGAAGACGGTATCTACAAGCTTTTTATGAACTTCAAGGCCGAAAACAAGGCAAAAAGCATTGGAATTGTTACCACAAACTTTGACCTTGCAAAAAAAGCCGTAGAATCTGACCTTTACGATACTATTCAGTTTCCTTTCAGCATGGTAAGTCCTGATGAATCTGTAGAAATTGTAAAGCTCTGCGAAGAGCATGATGTGGGCTTTATTGCAATGCAGCCGCTTGGCGGAGGAATCATTCAGAATATTCCTCTGGCCTTTGGCTTCCTTCATCAGTATGAAAGCGTTATTCCTATCTGGGGCATTCAGACTCAGGAAGAACTGGAACAGATTTTATATTTTTACGAGCATCCGCCGGTAATTGATGAAAAATTCAACCAGGATGTAGAAAGAATCCGTAATTTCTTTAATTAAAGAAACTGATATCAACTTCCTCTGTACCGTCAGCTGACTTTTTCACAGCTTCTTTTTTCAGCTGGGCAATAGGAATTGCCTTTTGTACGGCAGGTGCAGCTTCTTCTTTTTTATCAGAAATATTATTGTTTTCTGCAATGTTTTTTGCTTCTTCCATTGCATTTTCTTTCTGTTCAATTACTTTAATGATATCTTCTTTTTCTTTCTTTGAAAGAACGCGCAGGATATTCAGATTTTCATCTGTCTGAATTGTTTTTGGAGAACCATCAGCTTCTTTTTCTGAAAGCAGCTGAACTACAGGACATTTTGGATTTGCGTGATTTGAATCCACTACAACAGCAATTTTTCTGTTGGAAAGGTAAACGTAGGTACCGATAGGGTAGAGTGAAACCGTATATAAAAGTGCCTTTAAAACAGAATCATCATAAGCGTGCTCTTTGTTCTGTATCATTTCCAGAAGGGCGTCAAAAGTTGTTCTTTCGTCGCGGTAAGTTCGTGGAGAAGAGATTGCCTCGTAAGAACAGGCTACGGAAATAATTTTTGCAATTGGTTCAATCTTTTCGCTGGGAAGACGGCGTGGATAACCAAGTCCGTTTTCCTTTTCGTGGTGTTCAAGAACGCCAAGCTGAATTGGAGTCGGAAAGTTAAGATCCTTGAGAATTGTATAGCCAAAAACCGTGTGTTTTGCGATGTGGGCCCTCTGTCCCGGTGTAAGCTTTTTTGTGGTATTGTAAAGCTGAGGCGGCAGACGGAGCATTCCGATTTCATGAAGAATACAGGTAACTCCAAGGTCTATCATTTTGGAAAGAGGCATACGCAGCTGCAGGGCAATTGCAATTGCAAGAACGGTAGAACGCATTGCATGGCTGACAATATAGTTTTTAGGACTTAAATCAGTATTAGGGGTGACTCTTAGAATATATCGTCTGTTTTCCTTAATAAAAACACAAAGCTGCTGAACTGTATCAGAAAGAGTTTCTTTATTGATTTCATTGTGGGTTGTGTAACGGTTGAACAGCTGTTCTATATAATTCATATATTCGTTGTAAACGTTCTGAACCGCTTCCATACGTGAGCGGTCGCTGTTATCAAATAAATGCTGTTTTGAATTTTCAATAGCTTTTTTAATGTTTACGCCGATTTCTTCCTGGACTTTTTCCTGGGGCTGCTCAAAAACATCATCTTCTGTAATTTCAATATCACCTTCCAGTGAAACATTTCCGTCACATAGGAAACTTTCAAATTTCCAGGTATTAAGGGCTTTTATGAGAGAATCTGTAACTTCGGCGGATTTTGGAAGCAGAATAAAGGTGCTGTCTAGAAGAATGTCACCGGTAAAAGAGATGCCTGTTCTTAAAGAATCAAGTGTTACTGTTTCCATATTTTTTTATTTATCTCCACTATATATTATCGGCAGAATGTTTAAAAAAGTAAACTAATCAATTCTTAAAAAACAAAAAAAAGACTGGAAAACCTCACACGCTTTCCAGTCTTCATATAAGTAAACAAAAAGGAATAAAGGCAAATCAGGTGTCTGGATGTCTTGCCCACCCGAAGTTCATCCCCATTAATTTTATTATCGGGGATTAGCTTTTTGACTTTAGTATTTTTTGAAAAAAAAATAAAAAATTTTTCGCTGCTTTGCAGTTGACATATAACGTTTTTTTTTAGATTATTAACTCCATTATGGACGAAAAACAGATTAGTCGAGCTTACTTGGAAACACTTTCGTTTTCTGATTTGAGTGCGCTGGCAGATCGTTTTGGAATTGATGTTCCTCTGGATCTGGACCGTCGCTTTTTAATAGCTGAGCTTTTAGAAATAAATGAAGAACTGAATCAGTCACAGGAAGAAATGATTGTATCTCCTAAGGCTGATTCTGAAGAAAAAGAATTTAAACTTCCTAAAAATTATAATGAAACACAGGTTTCCTGCGTGCTTGCAAATCCAGCCTGGCTTTTTGTTTTCTGGAACCTGGGAGAGTCTGACCTTCATATGCTGAAAGGTCTTGGCACTTATTCACTTAAGCTGCGTGTCTGTTCCCTTGAAAATCCAAAGGATCCTGTTCCGGAAGAGGCCTTTGAAATTCAGACTGTAACGGAATCTCAGGAGCAGTTTGTCCTCCTTCCAACCGGAAAAAAATATATCAGGATTGAACTTGTTTATATCACACCAACTACAGGAAAAGTTCTGGCTTTTTCTCCGGTGGTTTCAATTCCTCAGGGGGCACCGGTAATCAATGACCTTCAGCTTGGCCGTGATGAGGATAATTATTCTGAAATCATCAAGCTTTCGGGCATAAGAAAAATTTTGAAAAATCAATATAAAAATTACAGACATTCCTTTTCTTAATCAGCGGGCATAAAAATGAAAAAAAATATAGCAATTATAATCAAAGCGAATCAGGATTTTGTAAGGCATACTGAAGCTGACGTAAAGAAAAGTAAGCCGATTTTAAATACTTTCTTTGAGTCAATTTCCAAGGTTTATATTCCCCTTCTGGAAATGCTTGGAAAATTTGAAAGAGAGGGACTCCAGGTAAAAATCGGGCTTGTCCTTCCTCCAATTTTGTGTAACCTCCTTAGTGATGATTCTGTAAAAGATTTGTATCTTGGCTGGCTTGAAGAAAAAAATAGTCTTGGAATTGCAGAGCTTGACCGCAACAAGGATAACGAAAAAATCACTTCAATCGTAAAAGCTGAAATTGAAAGAAATTCTGAGCTGAAAAATCTTTTTACAAATGTATTTTCACGGGATTTAGTTAAGTCTTTTGCTGATTTTGCAAAAAAAGGCTTTGTAGAGCTTCTCGGAACATCAGGAACTGATATTTTCTTCCCTCACTATGCAGATATGCGCGAAATTATTTCTGCTCAGGTGGAAAGCGGACTTCATTCTTACCGTCAGTTCTTTGGAAATATTCCTGAGGGCTTCTGGCTTCCGGATTTCGGCTATACACCGGGTGTGGAAAAGCTTATCAAAGCCTACGGATTTTCCTACACAATTGCTGATGCACGTTCCCTCCTTCTTTCAGAAAAGCTTCCCGAAAAAGGAATTTTTTATCCTGTCAGAACTGAAAATTCACTTGCTCTTTTTGCAAATGACCCTGACTGCTATGATGATGTTTTTGACAGCGAGGAAGGCTTTGTAAATCAGAGTGCTTACAGAAACGAAAAACGTGATATTGGTTTTGAACTTCCGATCGAAAAGCTTTCTCCCCTTATGGACCAGAATGAAGTCCGTTTTGAGACAGGATTTAAATACTGGAACAGAAACTTTGTAAAGGGTGATGATAATTTAAATTATTACTCTGTGTCAGAGGCTGGTGAACAGGCTGAAAAGGATGCGGCTTCTTTTGTTCAGAAGCGAGAGGAGCTTCTGTCTTCCGCTGCGGCTTCAATTCCTGATTCAGATTTTGTAAGTCTTGTCTGCTGCTTTAATTCTGATGATTTAAGAAGCTGGAATGAGTCTTTAATCTGGCTTGAAAAAGTGTTAAGAAAATTCTCTGCTTCGGAGGTAAGGCTTGCCTTCTGTAAGGAGCTTCTTGAAAAACAGTATGAACTTGAAAAAATCTCTCCTTACTTTTCTGCAGGAAACGGAACCGGTTATGGAGAGAACCTTCTTTCTAACAGAAACAGCTGGATGATGCGTTATATCAGAAAGGCCTGTGAAAGAATTGTAGATCTTTCCGACCGTTTCCCTAATGATACGGGACTTAAAACCCGTCTTTTGAATCTTGGCGCTAAGGAGCTTATGCTGGCCCAGAGCCTTAACCTGGCAAAAATGATTGAAAACGAAGATAACGCTGATTTTGCAATCAAACGCTTTAAGGATTCAATTGAGGCCTTTACAATTGTTTTTGATTCGCTTGGTTCAAATACAGTAAGTACAGAATGGCTTACAACTCTTGAACTGAAGGACAGCTTCTTCCCCTGGATGAATTACAGAATATTCTCTAAAAAGAAGTAGGTTGTCGTAAAAAATCCCCTGCAAATTTGCAGTGAACCTACGACAACCTCAAACTTTCGCTTTGCGAAAGGTTTGTGTGGCAATGAGCGTAAGGGGATTTTACAAATTTGCAATGCACGTCACGGAACCTCAAACTTTTGCTTCGCAAAAGGTTTGTGTGGCAATGGGCCGGGGGAGCATTACTCAAACTTCAGGCTTTCCTTGATTTTTTCGTACATTTCTATCTGTCTTGTGGCCGTTTCTATTCCCAGTTTTGCGGGGTCGAAACGGCTGTCGATTTTTAAAACCTCCTGCCATTTTTCAATAGCCTGAGTCCATTTTCCCTGAGCGTAAAGCTTTAAGCCTTCCTGATAAATTTCATCAATCTGATCCTGAATTTTTCCCCGGCCCCTGTCGCCCAAAAGAAGCTTGGCCGAAAGACTGACACGGTTGAAAGGATTGAATGAAGATGTAAAATCCAGTGTGTAATTAAAGTTCATGCGGACCTTGTAAAACTCAAATTCAAAGCCGGATGAGAAGGCCGGGTTCGCGCCTTTGATCTGAAAGCCTGCAAGGAAGGAAAGGAAAGAGGTAAACTGAATCTGTAGTCCAACTCCCTCGTATGGCTTGTAAATCCTTCCATTAAGGAGATTTAGAGGAATTTTAAAGTCCATTGTAATTGTAAGGGGCTTTATGATTTTAAATGAAAGACCTGAAGAAATCATAGTCGGAAGGGCGTCATCCATTTTCAGGCCGGAAGAGCTTCCAAAGCCGGTGAAGGCAGCTCCAAGATTCTGCAGGGCAAGTCCGACCCTCAGGTTTGCATCCCGGGATGAATAGAATTTGAGGAAGTTAAACTGCAGCATAGCGCCAAAATCGGCCATTAAGGCAAGACCGCTCTGTTCAAGACCTGAGTTTGCAATTATTGCATTTGTGTTGTTGTCGGTGTAATCCGGCATACCCCTCCAGCCGCCTTTAATTGTTGCACCAAGCGCTATTCCCTTAAAATTATAGCCCGCCAGAAAATTATAGGAAACATTAAAGCCGCCCGTAGTTTCTGTGTAGTAGCTTCCGGCTGCGCGTTCGCCGAAGAGGTTATATTCAGTGAAGGGAAGGTAGAAACAGCTTATATAGGCTCCGATTCCCAGATTCTTGTTTCTGGTTGTAAAGGCCGCAGTCTCCATTTTTGAATCTGCAATCCACTGGTTGTGGAAAAGGGAAAGCTGGGTCTCCTTTTGAATTGAAGAGGCCGCCGGGTTGAACTGAAGAAAGCTTACGTCGTCGCAGAGCCCCGTATAGGCGCAGCCCAGGCTTTCTGTGCGCCCTCCAAAGGGAATTAAGAGTGAGCGGAAGGTTGTAGTACCCTCGTTAGAATCCACCTGCGAATGAAAGATGTCTGAGAGAGCGGAGGTGACGGAGGAATAATCAATGGCTTCCATTCTGGAAAATGGAAGAGAAATGAGAAAGCTGAAGGTAGAAATCAGTCTTAAAATTCTTTTCATTTTCCTTTTTTGATTACTGGTAACCTCAGATATTATATAATATTTTTTTAAAATATCACATCATTTCTCGGTTTTTTTATTTCATTATATAAGTATAAATTCCGAAAATATAAAGAGAAAAGTCTGCTATAATATGCATTGTAGAGTGTATGGTAGAGTGAAGAAATTTGATTAAAAAAACAGCACTTCTGACATTTATATTTTTCCTCATTTCCTTCCGGACTTTTGCAGATTCAAAAAATTATATTTTGAATTCCAATGTGACGCTGACTGAAATTGATCAGCTTATAAAAAAAACTGAATACGATGAAGCTTTGCGGCTTTTGAATATTTATATTGCTGCTAATCCTGAAAATTTTGATAATGCCCAGCGCCGCATAAAAAATATCCTGAATCAGAGACTTCAATATGCAGATCTTGCAGACAAGCTCATTCAGATGATTGTAAACGAGCCTGAAAACAGCAAGGAAATTTATGAAATTATTGCTCAGATGGAAAAATTTGAGCGTCATCCTTCCGACGCAAATCTCCAGTTCATCGCTGATGTAAAAAAATCCGCAGAGTTTAACTATTTCCGTGCGGTATTTATGGACATTCAGAATCAGGCGGCGGAGCTGACTGCAAAAGAACAGTATGCCGCCTCAATGGAAAAAATCCGGGAAGGCTTCTGGCTTTACAAAGATGATTTTTATGAGCACTGGGAAAAGAATCCGGAATTTATAAAAGCCAGTGAAGGGGTTCTTTCGGATCTGGAAAAAAATATTGCCCAGTTTGAAAGCCGGGATTACGTTCAGAAAATCAGCGATACGGTTCAGAAATTTATAAGCCAGGTTAACTCAGATATGTTCAAGGAAGCGGAACTTACTTTTACTGACCTTCAGCGTCAGTTTATGGATTTGAATAAGCTCCGCCTTAAAATTGAAAAGGACAGCCGGGATTTTGCGGCTATTTTTGAAAATACCAAAAAGTTCGGAGCAGATGATACGGACGCCTCCTACCTCCCTTTTATGATTCATTTTGTGGACGGAATTGCCTCTGTAGAAAAAAGCGGACTTTTGGGAACTCTGGACGGCTTTTGGGATGCTCTGCTTTCAAAAATGAACCGGGCACTTTTCAATCAGGTTGCTAAGGCTTACAAAAATTATCAGCCTGACGCCCTTTCTGCAGCTCCCGCTTTTCAGCCTGTAATTAATTATGCCGGTCTGGAAAACAAGGTTATTGCCCTTTACAATATCCGGGGCGGCGCTTTCCTCAGAAACGGCAAGGAAATCAGCTTTGAAAATCCCCTTGAAGAATATAAAATCCTTTGTGATTACCTGATTAAGGTTATCCGGGGAACTGAAGATTTCAAAAAGCTTAAAAATCAGCTTGTAGAATTTAAGGCAAGCCAGAATGCACTCATAGAAAGTCTTGGAGCTTCTGTAAGCGGAAGTGAAAAAGCTGTAAACGAACTTTTTGCCCTTATAGAAAAAATTGAGGCTTCCGGCGGACAAAAATCAGCTCATATGCTTTCTACCGCCGACTGGGCCCTTTCCTATAATAATCTGGCTTCTAACCAATGGAGCGAAATTTCAGAACTCTACAGCAGTCTTGTTGATGACGTTTTCCTTCAGATTGAAGCTCTGGAGACTGAAAGCTGGCAGGCGGTTTCCCGCTCTTATATGAGACAGTCTGATTTTTATGTCAGCCAGGCAAGGCGGGCTGATGAAGCTGGAAAGATATATTTTGAGGGCTTCTGTACAAAAATCGAAGAAGCTGATTATTCAAAAATAAAAAAGAACAGAAGCTTTGCTGTCGATTACGCTGCCTCTTATCAGCCTTCTCAGCAGGATATTGATACAGCCCGCGAACTGGGCCTTTATTTCCGTTATCCTGTTATTGCGCAGAATATTTTTGCCTATAATTCAGAAAATATTACAGGATACCTTGCTAATCTTAATGAAATCCAGGCTTTTATTTCTTCTTCCTGGCAGAAAAACGAAAACTGGCTTCAAAATGAAGCAATTTCAAATATTGTCAGGGAGAATGATATTTACCTGAAGATCAATAAGGATATTCTGCTTGATATACAAAGGCTTTCTGAATCTGAAATTGCTTCCGCAAAGGCAAAAAGCTTTCAGGCAACTATGTTGAAAAACGAGGGAGACATTCGTTATGAGGAGGCTCAGGCCGCCCTTAAGAAAAAGGATTACAAGCTGGCAAGAAAAAAACTGCAGGATGCCCTTTCAAAGTATGATGAGTCGCTCGATAACCAGAATGATGAAGAGCTGCGCGCAGAAGTTGATAAAAAGCTTCTGGCGCTTGGAGAGCGGATTACCCGCGAAGAAAACGAGTTTGTTGTTGTTGAGGTGCGAAATCTTAAAACTCTTGCCAAGGATGCTTATTTTAACGGCCGCTTTGATGATGCGGAAAAATATCTTAATCAGGCAAAAAGCCGCTGGGCTGATACCAACGTAACGGAAGATGAAGAAATCACAAATCTTATGAGCTTTGTAAATACCGCTGTTTCCATGAATACGGGACGCGAAATTCTTCCAAGTTACCCTCAGTATCCTGAAATGTCCCAGCTGCTTGATATGTCCTATCAGTATTACAATTCTGGAAAGGAAAAATATGAAGCCGGAAACAAAAAAGAGGGGAATGCTGATTTGAACAAGGCTTTGCAGAGCATCCAGAAGCTTCAGTATGTTTACCCTTTGAACCAGGAAGCTTCAATTCTCACTCTTAAAATAAATAAACTGAAGGATCCGGAAAAATTCCGTGAGGAATTCAGTCAGAAAATTGAAGCGGCAAAGTTTATGTGTAAGGGGGCTGACACAAGAAGGGAAGGTTATGCAAATCTTCTTGATTATGCACAGATTGAACCTGATTATCCGGGCTTAAAAAATCTGATTTATCAGACTGAAATTGAAATCGGAATCAGAAAAAAGCCTCTTGATAATTCTTCAGGTAAAAAGGCCCGCAGTCTTTATGATGAGGCTAAAAAAATGTATTCTGAAGCAAAGAGTGACAGAAAAAAGCTTGAAGCAGCCCTTGCAAAAATCAATCAGAGTCTTGCCTTGAATTCTGATGATAAGGACTCAATGAAGCTTAAGGACCAGATTACGACAAAAATCGGAGGAAGCGCCCCGACGGTTCTTTCTACCGAGGATGAAAGATTGTATCAGCTTGCAATTCAGCGTCTTCAGAACAATAATATTGCTGGAGCCGATGCAATTGTTACAAAGCTTTTGCAAAAATCGCAGAATATGAATTCTCAGAAAATTAAGGATTTGAAAGTAAAAATAGACGCACGCTCATGATTTTGTTGTTAAAAAAGTCTTACCGGCTGATAAAAAAATATCTGCTTCCTCTTTTTGCCTTTATGCTGGCCTTCTTAGCCCAGCCTTTCTTTGCCAGGGACTTTTACTGGGAAAATCCACTTTCCATTACAAATGAAGATTCAAGATTCCCTGTGACTGTAAACAGCGGAGAACACGGAATGGTTTTCTGGCAGACAGTTGATACTTCAAAAAAAGAGATTTACCTTTCCTGCAGGGATTATACCTCCCTTAAACGCTTTACTTCAAATTTGAACTTTGCGGGGCCTTTTTCCTATTCCGGAGATGAGGTTCCGTCGATTTATACTGCCTCTGCCCTGGAAAACGGCCTGCTTGCGGTTGCGGCACTTTCTTCAAGCGGAGAAATCAAGGTTTTTACTTCTTCAGATTACGGCAAAAGCTGGAAAGCTTCTTCAATAAAAACTTCGGGAATTATGGTTGCTCCCCGAATATTTTCTCTGGGAAACCGCTTTAAGCTTTTCATTTCTTCCGGCGATGAAGCATCTTTTTCGATTTATACAAGCGAATCTTCTGACGGTTCAAGCTGGACTTCCCTGGAGGCATTTAAACCTTCCTCTAACCTGCGAAATCCCTTCCTGCCATACCTGATTTGCCAGGACGGAGTGGAAACTGTCGTTTTTCAGGCCCAGTATGTAAATCCCCTTACAAACAGAATTTCCTACCAGCTTTATATGACAAGCAGGCCTTCTCCTATGCGTCCCTGGACGGAAGCTGTCTTAATTACAGATAAGTCTTCACTTTCCCTTCGCGATACAAATGATTTTTATGCCTACCAGAACCAGCGTCCGGTATTATTTTCTTTTGAAGGAAAGATTTATCTTGCCTGGGAACGTTCCCTGAAAAAAGCTGCCTCAATCTGGGTTGCCTCCCTCAGTGCAAACGGAATGGAGCCCTTCAGTGCAGAAGCAATCAGCTCAGGCGGAGATGCCAGCCGGGCCATTTTCTTTGAATATGAAGATAAACTCTGGCTTTCCTGGTTTGATACAAGACGAGGCCGCGAAAGTGCCTATATGGCTGGAAAAGACGGAAGCTTCTGGGAAGAATATACTCTTGCCGAAAACGAAAATGTAAATCAGTTTGTAAGCCCTCTTGTATTAAATGATTCAGATTCTCTTGCTTCAAAGGTTTTGACTTACGTCTGGCAGCAGACCGGGAAAAACAAAAGAAACTCAATTGTATTTCTGGCTCCTGACCGCAGTGTAGGAAGCCCTCTTCTGACTCCTCTTACCTTTAAGAAGGGCAAAAAATCTTCAAAGGTAAAGCTTTCGGTGCAGGTGACGCTTCCAAAAGATTCTTCAAATATTGCAGGTTATTCTTATGTCTGGAGCCGGGATCCTCTTGCCCTGCCTCCAAAACAGATTGAACACTTTCCAAAAGAAACAAAAATCAACCTGACTGCGGGCGAGGGGGATGGTGAATATTATTTGACCCTTGCCGCTGCAGACTATGCCGGAAACTGGTCGGAGCCGGTAAAACTTGTATACAATCTTGATACTACGCCTCCTTTGCCGCCAAAGCTGAATCCGCCAAAGCTTGATAAATTCGGTTTCCTTCCTTCCAATACCTTTACGCTGGACTGGGAGGAGGAAGATGACGGACGTTCCTACCTTTACAGACTGGACTATATTGGCGATATTCCCGAAAAGCTTTATGCTTCGCCGGGGCATTCCCTTAAGCTTTCCCAGCAGAATGTAAACCAGACTCTTCTGGCCCTGGAAAAACAGTATGCAGCCCAGCTTTCTAAAAAAAGAAGCATGAAGGGAGCTGATTCTACATCTCTTTTACATTCTAAAAAATTCCAGAATCTTTCTAACGGAGTTTATGTATTAAGCGTATCTGCGGTAGACGAGGTTGGAAATATAAGCCAGCCTTCCCAAAGCTTTGTTATCCTTAATAAATATAAGCCTTCAACTGTAATTGATTATATAGAGCAGAAGAACTCCGACTTTGGCCAGAGTGAAGTAATAATTCACGGCCGCGGTTTTACCTTTGACGGAAGTATTTCAAAAGTGATTATTGACCGCGATGGCAAGGAACCTTACGACCTGACCCTCTATCTGAAAAACAATCAGTACCGCGTAGTAAACGACAGACTTTTGAACAAAATCATCCTCGGCCGCGCAGAAACTGAGCTTGATGAAGGAAAATATAAAATCGGACTTTATCACACTGACCGTGGCCTTTATTTTTCTTCTCCAATTCTGACTATTCAGCAGAACGGAACCATTAAAATTGAAGGTCAGTATACAAGGCCTCAGCGCTTCTTCCGTTTTACGGATTCAAAATACACCCTGACGATATATTTTATCCTTTCTGCCTTACTTTTAATTTTCATTGTTCTTGTCGCAATGACTGCCTTTGGAAAAATTACTCTTTCTGTATATGAAGAAGCTGAAACTAATATTCTGGTAAAAAAACTGCTTTACGGAGGAAAACTTCGCATGAAACTTCTTTCCAAAATCATTTCCTTTAAGCCATCCCTCAGAAAAAAACTTGTTGGCTTTACTTTTGCCCTGATTATTATTGTCGTAATGGGAGTTTCCCTTACCAATGGTCAGCGGGTTATAAGTCTTCAGGAAAAGACCCTTTCAGAAGGACTTGAAAACCGAACCTCCGTACTTCTGGAAAGCCTTGGAACCGGTGTAAAAAACTTCTTCCCGTCGAATAACCTTCTGGAACTTTCGGCTCTTCCCCGCCAGAAGGATGCAATGAGCGAGGTTGAATACGTTACAATTATCGGACAGCCAATGAATTCCACTTCGAGCGAGAATTTAAGGTATGTTTGGGCAACAAATGACCCTGAAATTCTTTCAAAAATTGATACTGCTGAATTGATTTACGGACAGTCTCAGATTACAGATGAAGGGTATCTTCAAATTCTTGAGGAGCTTTCTCCTGTAGACAGCTGGGTAAGCCAGAATGAACAGGTTCTTTCAGATAAAATTGAAGCTCTTACACGTCAGGCAGAGCAGCTTTATGCCTCCGCTTCTGATGATGCTTATTCTCAGGCGGAATTTACTTCTGAAACTCTGGTAACACTAAGAAATCAGCTGGATGCGGATTTACTTGGAATTGCTCAGAACGCAACAGATTCATATCCTCATTTTGATTCTTCAAATCTTGATTATAAAAATACTGATTATATTTTTTACAGGCCTGTTTTATACAGACGGGGCACTTCTAACAATTATGTGCACGCTGTCGTCCTTATGAAGCTTTCTACACAGTCTCTTGTTGATTCTGTAATTGCTGAAACAAGCAGAATTTTGATTTTTGGTTCGGTTATTTCTGTTATGGCTCTGATTATCGGAATTATAGGTGCTTCGATTTTTGCTATGGTAATCGTTCATCCGATTAAGCGCCTGGAAAGCCATGTAGAAATGATTGGACGTACCAAAAACAAACTCAACCTCAAAGGAAAGGATATAAAAATCCGTTCAAAGGATGAAATAGGTCGTCTTGGCCTGGCCGTGAATAATATGACCCACGAGCTTGTTTCTGTTGCTGAGGAGGAATCGCTTACAATGGACGGTAAGGCCGTTCAGAATGCCTTCCTGCCTCTTACAAGTGATGAGCACAATAACAAAAAAACGACGGCTCAGTTCAAGGATGACAGGGTTGAATGTTTTGGTTACTACGAGGGTGAATCCGGCGTTTCCGGTGACTATTTTGACTTCCGCCGCCTTGATAAAGACTGGTTTGTCGCAATTAAGTGTGACGCTTCGGGGCACGGAATTCCTGCGGCAATCATTATGACTGTAGTTGCTACAATTTTCCGCCGCTATTTTGACCACTGGACCTACAAGCATGACGGTTCAAATATCAACCGTGTTGTAGACCAGATTAATGACTTTATCGAAAAGCTTGGATTAAAGGGAAAGTTTGCAACTCTTATTATCTGCCTTATAAATCTTAAAACCGGTGAGCTTTATACCTGTAATGCGGGCGACAGTATCATTCACATTTTTGAAGCCGCCACAAAGAAGCTTAAGACTGTGAACCTTAAGTCTGCGCCGACTGCCGGTGTTTTCCCTAATGACCTTCTTAAGATGAGGGGAGGCTTTGCCGTGGAAAAACTTACCCTCAACCGGGGGGATATTCTTTATCTTTACACTGACGGTATTGAGGAATCTACAAGACGTGTTCGTGATGACAGCTTTGCCGTCAAATCTGCTGAGGTAAACGGCAAAATTGATGATGAAAAGGAAGAATTCGGAGCAGAGCGAATAATAAATATTATCGAGGCTGTTTTGAACGGACAGGCTTTTGAGCTTACAAAACGGGATAATCCTAGAATTGATGAGCATCTTATCTTTAATTTTGAAGACTGCAGCGAAAAAATTGAGGATTCAATTATAGCCCTTGCAGCTCTGGAAAAGGTCTTCCGTATGTACAAATCTCATCAGGTTGCGGCAAATGATTACATAAAGGTTGACCGCCGTATTGATGAATTTTTGCGGGAACATTTCAGTCTTTATGGTTTCTATGCTGCCAACAGGGAAGACCTGCAGCCGGAATCTAACTATGTTGATTACAATATTGTTCAGGAAGACGAGCAGTCAGATGACCTTACCCTTCTTGCAATAAAAAGACTTTGATAAATTTATAAAGCCGTATTATAGTATAAAAAGAAACTTTTGCTAGAGGTGCAATATGAATACAGACGAAATTATCAGCAAGGTAAAATCAATCCTTACTAAGGGTGCAGCAGATGCAAAAACTGCAATCGAAAAAGCAGGGGACAAGGTTCAGAAATTTTCAGATGAAAGCGTTGTAAAGATAGAAAAGAAACAGCTTGAAATGAAGCGCAATACAAAATATCAGAATCTTGGTGAAAAACTTTACGGCTTTATCACCGATAAAAAAATTGAGCTTCCTGAAGCTGCCGCTATCGAAGTGGAGTCTATTCTTGAAGAAATTAAGACTCTTTCAAATCAGATTAAGGAAAAATCTGACCTGCTGGATAACGGCAAGGAAGAAGCTTCAAATTAGAACTTCAGCAATCCCACAAGGATTGTTACGACAAATGTAAAAATCATGTCCGGGATTGTGCAGCCGGTAATTAAATCGGTGTTCATCAAAAGGCGGTAGGCAATAAAGCCTGCCAGCCAGACTGCAAGACGGGAAATTTTTACCTTCTGTGACGAAAAATCACTTTTCAATATAAAATAATCTGCCAGAAGAATTGCAATCATAGGGGCGAATACCGAACCGATGAAGTAGAGGAAGTTTGTGATGTTATCCATTGGGAAGAGGATAGCGCAGACTGCCCCGATTACAGTAACAATAACGGCTGTCCATTTTTCTGATGCCTTTTTGTAAATTGTTCTGAAGGAAATTGAAGCACTCCATGCATCAAGGAAGGTTGTTGTTACTGTAGAAAGAATGATTACTACAAGGGCTGCGTTTCCAAGGCCTGCTTTGAGCATAATCTGTGCGATGTCGCCTTCGTTTGTAAGGATTGCGGCGCCCATTCCGATTATGTACATCCAGCAGGAAACTACGCAGTAGGTTGCGCTTGAAGCAAAGGTCGCTGCAAATGGTTTTTCGGCCTCTTTAGTATAATCGCTGATAAGCGGGAGCCAGGAAAGAGGCATTGCAACTGCAAGTTCAATTGCCTGCCCGAAAGAAAGGGCTTCCAGTGCTTCTGCAGAAAAATTACTGCCTTCAGAAAAGAAAATAACCTTACACATTACGATTGTGAGTGCAAAAAGAGCAATCATTGCAGCAAGGCTTAGTTTTCCAATGTTTTTAATTCCCGCCACAATCCAGAGGATAATCAAAAGTCCTGTGATGATTGACCAGATCCATTTTTGAGTGCTAAAGATGCCGTTCAAAGAAAGGGTACTGTCGTAAATCATAATTCCAGTCCAGCCGACCAGCTGAATTACGTTCAAAAGTGCAAAAAACTTTCCTCCCAGAATGCCGAAAGACATCTGTGTTGATTCCATTGCGGATTTTCTAGAAAGAGATCCGATGTAGCCTGCAAAAAAGAGAAGGGCACAGCCAATCAGGTGTCCTATTACAATTGCAAGACTTCCTTTAAAAAAGCCCAGAGGGGCAAAAAATGTTCCTGTAAGAATTTCTGCAATAGAAACTGCAGCGCCAAACCAGATGAGCGAATTAGAAAATACGCCTGTACCTTTTTTTCTATTATTTTCCATGAGATTTTCCTTGTTTTTCTTTTAGTTTTTTATTTTAGATTCCAGTTATGGGCAAGCGGGCCAGAGCCTTTTCCTAAATCAAGCATTGCTTCAAGGGCTCCGCTGATGTATGTCTTTGCATTTCTTACTGCATCAGAAAGCTTTTGTCCTTTTGCAAGGTTTGCGGCAATTGCGGAGGAAAGGGTACAGCCTGTTCCGTGGGTGTTTGGATTGTTGATTTTTTTGCCATAGAACCATATACCGTCATTGCCGCTTTTTGCATCAAAAAGGTAGTCGTTTGCATCATTCAGACTGTGGCCGCCTTTAAGCAAAACTGCGCAGTCAAATTTTGAGCTGATTTCTTTTGCGGCCTTTTCCATATCCTTTTCGCTTGTGATTTTTGAAGCGGTAAGAACTTCGGCTTCCGGGATATTTGGCGTGATGACAGTTGCCAGCGGAAGAAGTTCTTTTTTTAGAGTTTCGATTGCCTCATCTGTAATGAGTTTTGCCCCGCTTGTTGCAACCATAACAGGGTCTACAACAATGTTTTTGAGTCCGTATTCTTTGATTGAATCCGAAATCACTTTAATAAGGGCGGAAGAAGATACCATTCCTGTTTTTACTGCGTCCGGAAAAATATCCGTAACTACAGCCTTAATCTGTTCTTTTAGGAATTCAGGCTTTACTTCCATGATTGCGGATACGCCGGTAGTATTCTGTGCTGTAAGTGCCGTGATTGCGCTCATGGCATAAATGCCGTTGCAGGTCATGGTCTTAATGTCAGCTTGAATTCCGGCGCCTCCGCTTGAATCGCTTCCGGCGATTGTTAATGCGGTTTTCATAAATATACCTCTTATAGATATGTATTAAATCTTCAGGCGGTGCCCTCAAGAAGATTGCTGTTTTATTGGCCAAAAAAATAATTTTGGACTTCTTTATAATTATTGCAGTAAAGACTGCTTATTTTTTTTAATTCTTCTATATCACTTTCTGTCATAGCATCCTGTGATGTTTTATCATAAATTGCGCAAGCTTTTATTCCTGCGCGGCGGGCGGTCTGCAGGGCGTAAAGTGAATCTTCAAAAATCCAGCTTTCTTCTGCGCTGGCTCCCATTTCCTGGCAAACTTTAAAAAAGGTTTCCGGCTGGCTTTTTGTCATTCCCATTTCTGATGCCGTAAAAATAAAATCAAAATACTTTTGGGCATTCAGACGCGAAAGGGCAGGGGTAAAAATTGCTCTGTCTGTATTGGTACAAAGGGCAATTTTTATTCCACTGTCACAAAGCTTTTGCAAAAAATCTTCTGCGCCATCCTTAAACTGAACTTCATCCCTGTAGGCGTTTGCAATCACCTGGTTCACGCCATTGCAGATTTTCTCTTCAGAAAAGTTCAGATTATAATTTTTCTTCAGATAATCTGCACCTTCATTCATATTCATAGAAAAAAGTTTTTTTCCTAAATCTTTTTCAGGTTCAAGCCCAAGAGAAGAAATATATCTTTCTGCACAGTTAAGCCATAGCGGCATGGAATCCAAGAGAGTTCCGTCCAGATCAAAAATGGCAGCAGTAAAATCGATCACAATATCTCCAGAGTTCTTTTTTTTAGTTCCTGGGCTGCTGCCTTTATATCCTTCTGGGCAAAAATCGCACTGATTACAGAAATCCCTGCAATTCCGCTTCCTTTTAGCTGGCAAAGATTGTCTTTTGTAATGCCTCCGATTGCAACAACAGGGATTTTTACAGCCTTGCAGATTGCTTTTAGAGTCTCATGCGATACATCAATTGCGTCTGATTTACTTCCCGTAGGAAAAACGGCTCCAACTCCCAGGTAATCTGCCCCCTGTTTTTCTGCAAGGATTGCTTCTTCTACAGTCTGGGCGCTTACTCCAAGAATTTTATCCGGGCCAAGAAGTTCGCGTACTTTGCAGGCATTCATATCTTCCTGCCCAACGTGAACTCCGTCTGCATCAATTTTTTTTGCAAGCTCAACGTTGTCGTTCACGATGAAAGGAATCTTGTATTTTTTGCAAAGAGCCTGAAGTTCAAGAGCCTCTTTTTCAAAATCAGCTTCATTCAGCTCTTTTTCGCGGATTTGAAGAAAAGTTGTTCCGCCCAGAATTGCTTCTTCTGTCTGCTGGTAAAGAGTTTTTTCTCCCGTCCAGTGGCGGTCGGTAACGGCATACAAAAGCAGGCTTTTTCGTAAATCAAAATCCTTATCTGATTTCATATTTTGCACCGTCTTCCAGCTGTTTTCCGTCCATATTGTAAATGGCATCAATAATTCTGTTTCTGTAGGTTGAGTTTCCGTCACCTTCCTGCATTTTTGACCAGGCAATTTCGCCGGCAAGACCCATTGCGCATACGGCGGCAGCAGCGGCTTCCAGCACATTATCAGGGTTAGCTGTAATAAAGGCAGCTGTCATTCCGCTAAGCTGGCAGCCTGTCCCTGTGATTTTTCCCATCTCAGCCCGGCCGTTTCTGATTACATAACAGGTATCAGCATCCGCAACCAGGTCAATTTTTCCAGTGATTGCCACAACACTATTCATTTTGCCCGCAAAATCTTTTGCAAAACTGATAGATTTTTCAAGATTTTCTTCGGTTACGGCGTCGCTTACATCGGCATCAACGCCCTTTGTGGTTCCGCTTCCCAAAGCAAGGGTTTTTATTTCCGAAATATTTCCACGGATTACGTCAAATTTTACTTTTTTAAGCAGATCAATTGCAGTGTCAGTTCTAAGTTTTGAAGCCCCTGCTCCAACCGGGTCAAGCAGAACCTTGTGACCAAGCTGATTAGCTTTCTGTCCTGCCAGGAACATTGAAGGAATTGTGTTTTTGTTCAGAGTTCCGATATTGATATTGAGTCCGCCGCAGATAGAAGTGATTTCTTCAACTTCACCTTCGTCGTCGCTCATAATAGGACTGCCGCCACAGGCAAGAAGAATGTTAGCAACATCGTTTACAGTTACATAATTTGTGATGTTGTGGATTAGCGGGCATTTTTCCCGTACGTTTGAAATGATTTTTGAAAACATGACAAGCCTCTTAAAATTTTAAGTTGCCTGTTTGAATATGCTGCCGGGAGACGGCAAATTAGACTGGTTTCCCTACGTTGGCATTATCCAAATCAGGTTATGGGTCAAGACACAATAGTCTACTCTCAGCTTGGTTGAACCAGGCTCCCCTTTATGGCGCCTATTATTGCAAGATTTGATTTTTATTGCAATAAGGCAGAGGCGCCTAACGGTTTTTTATTCTTTATCTCTGAACAGTTCCGTCGTGAACTTTCTTTGCAGTCTCTGCACCGCACAAAAGGCGGATAAGTTCAATCGAAAATTCTTCGGCGGCACCTGCAGCACGGGAAGTAATCAAGGTCCCGTCAGTTACAAAAACCTTGTCTTCGTAATTAAGCTGATAGGCTTCGTTGCTTTCTGTGCTCATTCCCGGGTAGCAGGTCCATTTTTTGCCGTCAGGAATCTTTGTCTTTCCCAGAACTACGGCAGGACTTGCGCAGATAGCGCTGATATATTTTCCCTTGTCAAAGCATTCTTCAAGGTGCTCAAGGAGTTCAGCGCAGTTAGAAAGATTCTCAGCGCCTTTTCCACCGCCCGGACAGAAAAGCAGATCCGGTTTTTCTGAAGCTGCCTTACTCAAATATTCTTTTAGCGTTGTATCTGCAATTACAGGAATTTTATGTGAGCCTGTAACAAGGTTTTCTTTTTTTGTTGTAGGAGAAGGAATTGCAACCGTAACAACTTCAACTCCGGCTCTTCTCAAATAATCAACCGGCGTAAGAGCTTCAACTTCTTCAAATCCATCTGCCAGAAATACTGCTGCTGTTTTCATCGTAAATTACCTCTTTCTTTTATTTTATAATCAAATCACATTCTCTTCAATTTAAAAATAATTAAAAACTGTACTTTTACTAAAGAGAGTAAATCGCTATAATTCCCTCTATGATAGTAATGAAATTCGGCGGCTCCAGTGTCGCAAATGCAGAAAGAATTAAACATGTTGCTTCCATTATAAAGGCATACCAGCAGAGAAGACCTGCAGTTGTCCTTTCGGCAATGGGAGATACAACAGATCATCTTTTAGAGGCTAGTGACGATGCAGTAAACGGCAAAGTTGATATTGAACGCGTTGCAAAACTCCATCGTGATACAATCGCAGAACTTGACCTTGACGGTTCAGCAACAGAAGAGCTTCTTGCAGAACTCCAGCAGCTTTTGACTGGAATTTCCATGCTTAAAGAACTTACCAAACGTACCCGCGACTATCTTGTTTCTTTTGGTGAGCGTCTTTCTGTACGCATTATGGCAGCATATCTTAAAAAAGAGGGAATCCCGGCCCGCTTTTATGACGCCTGGGACATTGGAATTGTCAGCGACTCCTGCTTTATGTCCGCTGAGCTTCTTGATGAAGTATGGGATAACATTCCCCGCTATCTTACCGCCTATAAAAATGGTGATGACAATCAGATTCCAATCGTAACCGGCTTTATCGCAAAAGATAAAAAAGGAAATATTACAACACTTGGACGCGGTGGTTCAGACCTTACCGCAACTATCATCGGTTCTTCAATGGGAGCCGAAGAAATTCAGACCTGGAAGGATGTTGACGGTATTCTTACAACAGACCCTCGTATCTGTAAGGAAGCAAAACCTGTCCCTGAAGTTACCTACGAAGAAGCCCAGGAACTTGCAATGTTCGGTGCTCAGGTTCTTCATCCCCGTTCAATGGTGCCTTGCCGCAAAACAGGAACTCCTGTCCGCGTAAAAAACTCTTACAACATTAAGAGCCCGGGGTCAATTATTGTCGAAAAGCACTCTGGAAAAGTTCCTCCGGTTTGCGCAATCACAACTGTAAAACACATCACCCTTATCGATATCGTTTCTTCACGTATGCTGGGGGCTGCCGGCTTCCTTGCCCACGTTTTCAACAACTTCCTTAAGTGGAACGTAAGCATAGACGTTATCGCAACTTCCGAAGTTTCAGTTTCCCTTACAGTAAACACAAAAGCTGATCTTTCCGGCCTTGTTTCCGATCTTGAGCAGGCCAGTGAAGTTACAGTTCACAACGGAAAGGCAATCGTAACAATTGTTTGCGATGCGGCTCATTCTTCTGCAATTCTTGCCAGCGGTTTTGGTGCACTTTCTGACGAAGGTATCAACGTTCAGATGATAAGCCAGGGCGCCAGCAAGGTTAATATCAGTATGATTGTTGACGACAACGAAGCCGACAAAACCGTTCAGATTCTGCATAAGGCATTTTTTAGCTAAAGAGAAGGGGAAAGCCTTCCCTGCCGAAAATCGAAGAGCCGTTAAAAAATAAACCGTAAGGGTTATTTTAGGCTCATCGGAAAAAAGGCTCGGCAAAACTGTGTTTTGCCGTCGGCGAGCAGGAATATTATTCTGACGCCCTGTCATAATGGAGGTTATATATGAAAATCGCACTTGTTGGATATGGAAAAATGGGCCACATGATTGAAGTGTGTGCTAAAAAGGCTGGACACGAGGTTGTAGCAACAATCGACGTAATGGCAGAAGATGCTACAAATAAAATCCCTGCCGGTGATGCAGAAGCTTTGAAACGCGCCGTAAAATCAAGCGGGGCAGAGGGAATAATTGAATTCTCTCATCCTACAGCCGTAATGGATAACATTAAGGCTCTGCTCCCTCTTGGACTTCCTCTTGTAGTTGGAACAACCGGCTGGAACGACAAACACGAAGAAGTAAACAAGCTTGCAGCTGATTGCGGCGGAGTTATCATGACTTCTGCTAACTTTTCTATCGGCGTAAATATGTTCTATAAGATTGTTGAAGAAGCTGCCCGCATTATGGCTGAATATTCAGACTACGATGTTGCAACCTGGGAAGCTCACCACAATCAGAAGGCAGACAGTCCTTCTGGAACAGCCCTTGAAGTTGCCCGCCGCGTAATGCTTGGAAACAAAACAAAAACAGAAATCGTAACCGATGCCTTCCACGAACGCCCTAAGGCTAATCAGCTTCACGTAAGCTCAACCCGCTGCGGAAACATTCCGGGAACCCACAAGGTTTTCTTTGATGGAACTGCCGACACAATCGAACTTACCCATACAGCAAGAAGCCGCGAAGGTTTTGCCGTAGGTTCAGTAAAAGCCCTGGAAAAACTCTCATCTGCTGTAAAAAACGGCAAGCTGTCAAAAGGCAAGCTTTACGGCTGGGACGACTTGTTTAATTAATTAGAAACGCTAAAAAAGGATTTAAAACTATGATTACACGTAACGAAGGATTTGCAAACTTAACCGCCGGCTACCTCTTCCCGGAAGTTGCCCGCCGCCGCCGCGAATATGCAGCCGCCCACCCGGATGCAAAAATCATCAGCCTTGGAATTGGTAACACAACAGAGCCTCTTCCAAAATTCATCGCCAAAGCAATGGCAGATTACTCTCTTGGTCTTGCTACTCCTGAAGGCTATTCAGGTTACGGAGACGAGCAGGGTAATACAGAACTCCGCAAGAAGATTGCAGAAGTATGGTACAAGGGCCTGGCAGATGAATCAGAAGTATTTATTTCTGATGGTGCAAAATGTGATATTGCCCGCATTCAGACTCTCTTCGGCCGTAATGTAAAAATCGCCGTTCAGGATCCTGCTTATCCAGTTTATGTTGATGGTTCTGTAATTGTAGGAGCCGCTGGTAAAAATAACGGAAGCGGCTATGAAGGCGTAACCTATATGCCTTGTACACCGGAAAATGACTTTTTCCCGGATCTTTCTGTAGTTGAACCAAACTCATTGATTTATTTCTGCTCTCCAAATAACCCTACTGGAGCAGTTGCAACAAAAGAGCAGCTTAAAAAGCTCGTTGACTTTGCAAATAAAAACGGTTGTATCATCATTTTTGACGGCGCTTACCGCGAGTTTATCCGCGATCCTGAGCTTCCAAAAACAATTTTTGAAATTGAAGGTGCCCGTACCTGTGCTATTGAAATCAACTCTTTCTCAAAACCTGCAGGCTTTACAGGCGTTCGTCTTGGCTGGTCAATTGTCCCGAATGATTTGAAATTTGCAGACGGCACAAGCGTAAACCGCGACTGGAACCGCGTAATGACAACCTTGTTTAACGGTGCTTCAAACGTAGTTCAGGCCGGCGGTCTTGCCTGTCTTGAGCCGGAAGGTCTTAAGGCAATGAAAGAAGTAATCGATTACTATCTTGAAAACGCTGCCCTTATAAAGAAGACATTTGAAGGAGAAAACTTTAAAAAGGCCGGCGCTCAGGTTTTCTTTACCGGAAACTCTCCATATATCTGGGTAAAATTCCCTGGAAAGAAAAGTTGGGATGTTTTCGATACATTGCTTGATAAATGCCGTGTAGTTACAACCCCGGGAAGCGGCTTTGGCCCTGCCGGAGAATCATTTATCCGAATCAGTGCCTTCGGTCATCACGCTGACGTTGAGGAAGCCTGCAAACGCCTGTCTGGGTTAGCTTTATAAGTGTAAGACAAAATTCTAAAAAAAATGCTCCCGCGAGGGAGCATTTTTTTTTGTGTTACGATTATAACTTACACTTATATCCAACGTCAGCAGAGAAAGCTTTAGCAGGGCTTCCATCTGCAAATTTAGAGAACTTAATCTTAAGTGAAGTGTTCAGCGTTCCCGAAAGAATCGGCATAGATAAATATGGAATAAAATTTACATCGATATCAGAAAGAGAAATCTGATTTATATCTTTTATAACGTCAAAATAAATATCCTTGAATCCTGCGTTTAAATGCGCTCCGATTGTAAGGATATTATTTTTTGTTTCTACACTTCTGAAAAGGTTAAGATTAAGACCAAGGTTGTTATCCACAATCATAAGATCTTCAACTGTTTCGGAAGGGAGACTATATAATGTTATGTGGAAATGAGAGCTCTGACTATATAATCTTGGTTCCAGCAGAAAATAGCAGGTACTTGGAGTAATTGTCGTTGAGTTATCTTTTGGCTTTATGGATGCGTTGTTAATACCAAACTGGGCAAAGAAAGATGCAGAAGTATAATTATTTCCGATAAGCATTGTACTTCCTGCGTGCCAGTATAGTTTATTTATAGTAAGAATAACATCTTTACCCTGACTTTTATTTGCAAGAGGTGCCCCGATTCCTGCAGCAGCATCAATTGTAAAGTAATGAAGGCATACAGCGCCTCTTAAATCGAAGTTCATTACCTTGTAATCCTGATCTTCTCTGTTTATGTAAATATATATTCCACCAAGGGCAGGAAACTGATGTGACTGAAGAATGTCTGCAAGTCCGATACCAAAATGAGGGTAGAGTGTTGAGTTTCCTGTTCCCAGCCAGCTGTCTGTAATTTTTGATGCAATCGGTTCAATTCCAAAATAACGGCGTAAGAGAATGTCAGAACCAATAGGCTCGTAAGCTCCTACAAAGGCACTTATATAGTTGATTGTAGTTGCAAAAGTCTGTTTTGCTGTAATTGAGAGTTCATCAAGTCTGAAACGGGCAGGTGTTTTCTTAAAAATATCATCTGTAAAAAAGTTATCGGTATCAAGTGAAAATTCGAGATGACTCCAGATTTTAGGAGCAAAATTGAACTGGCCTGCAAAAAATGCCTGCAGTTTTAGCTGAGGTTCATAATCTGACGCCTGCTGGTCTGCACTGTAATTAAGTTTTGCACCAGCCAATCCTGTGAAAGCAGTAACAGCATAAAAGTTGGAAATCAGTATAAATAAGACCGTAATACAGCTAAGAATTCTCTTTTTCATAAACGCCCCAGAAAATATTTAAAATATACCGTTTCAAATATCGGTAATTTTGCACAGAAACTTTAAAATATTCTTAAAGTATAAAATTTTGTTAAAAGGAGTGAATATTTTTCTTGAAATCTAGTGTTTTCGGGATATAATATTTCCTATGAGCGATTATCTTGACCCAAATAACGAAGAACTCTTAAAAGACTTCTTTGCTGAAGCTGAGCAACAGGTTGAACAGCTGGAAAGTAATATTCTCGTAATCGAAAGTGATCCTAACAATCACGAGGCTATTGATGAAATTTTCCGCGCTGCTCATACCTTAAAAGGCGGTTCTGCAACTGTAGAAATGACAGAAATTACTCATTTCACTCACACAGTTGAAGATGTTCTTGACGAAGTTCGTTCTGACCGAGTAAAAGTCGATGAATCAATCGTTGATATTCTGCTTTCTTCTATAGATGTTATAAAAGCAATGCTGGAAGCTCGTCAGAATGGTACTGTTTATGCAGAAAATACAGATGATATCGTAGCAAAACTTAAGGCATATATTCCGGAAAAGGATGAAAAAGGAAAGCCTGTCGCAAAAGCCGCACCTGCACCTCAGGCAGCGCCTGCACCGGCTCCTGCTCCAGAACCTGCGCCTCAGGCTGCTGAACAGGCACCTGCAGCTGGAGGTGGCGCAAGTGGAGTTGTTCTTCCTGAACTTACAGAGGATGAATACAACGAACTTAAACAGACTTGCGAAGGTAATCAGAAGCTCTGGTGTATTGCCGTTAGATTTGATGAAAGTAACCCTATGAACTCGGTAGGTGGCATTCAGGTATTTGCAGCTCTTAAGGCAATTGGAAATGTCCTTAAGACTAGTCCTGATTTTGACGCCCTTTATGAAGACCAGTTCTATGAATGGGTTTATTATTATGTAGCAACAGATGCTGAAGGCTCTGCAATTGAAGATACTGCTTTCTTAAGTGACGTAACTTTAGTAACAGATGCTCATCAGATAACTGATGCAAATTACAAGGGGGGGGCTTCTGCCGCTCCGGCTGCTGCACCTCAGGCTGCCGCAGCTCCACAAGCTGCTCCTGCACCTCAGGCTGCGCCTGCCCCGGCTCCTGTGGCAAGCGCCCCTGTATCTCCTTCTTCAGAAATGCCTGCAGGAGAAATAAGTGCGGCTCAGAATGATCTTTTGAACGATATTCTTAATGATAATGTTCTTAAGCCTGAGCCAAAACCAGCTGCCCCTGCGGCTCCAGCTCCTGCTGCCGCTCCTAAGTCAGAAGAAAAGAAAGCTGAGGCAAAACCAGCGGCAGGTGCTGCTCATGCGGCTCAGCAGGGCTCAATTCTCCGTGTAGATTCACGCCGAATTGATAATCTTTTGAACCTTGTGTCAGAAGCTGTAATTACAAAGGCTTCTTTCAATCAGCTTGCTGCCCAGACTTCAAACGAATTAAATCGTTTCCAGGCTTTGCAGAGCGATTATAAGGAAAAACTTCATACACTCTTTGATCACCTTACAGATTATATGGAGCGCGTAAAGAGTGGAGAAAATCCTGCTGAAGTTAAAAAGGAAATTGTTGCAGAGTACGGTGATTTAAGTTCTGTTTTTGAATCATACGAGGCAGAAACAAAAGGAATTACAGGCCGTTTCCGTTCAACAACCCAGAACCTTGGTACTATTGCCAGCGAACTTCAGGAAGGCGTAATGAAAATCCGAATGGTTCCTATCAATCAGATTTTCAGCCGCTTCCCTCGCGTAGTACGTGACTTGCAGCGTGACTTGAACAAGAAAATTGACCTGGTAATTGAAGGTGAGGATACAGAACTTGATAAATCGGTAGTAGAGGATTTGCTTGATCCGATTATGCACTGTGTACGAAACTCAGTTGACCACGGTATTGAAATGCCGGATGTTCGTAAGGCAGCCGGAAAGCCGGAAACTGGTACAGTTCTCCTTAAAGCTTCAAACGAAGGTAACCAGATTGTCATTGAAATTAAAGATGATGGTGCCGGTGTTGATGTAGAAAAGGTAAAGGCAAAGGCTATTGAAAAAGGTCTTATCCATCCGGATAAGCAGATTACTGAGCAGGAAGCTTTCCAGCTCATTATGATGCCAGGATTTTCTACAGCGGCAAAGATTTCTAATATCTCTGGTCGTGGTGTAGGTCTTGACGTAGTAAAGACAATGATTAATAACCTTAAGGGTACAATCACTGTTAATTCTGCAAAGGGAAAGGGAACAAGTTTTGTAATCAAACTTCCTCTTACTCTTGCAATTATTCAGGGACTTCTGGTTCGTGTTGGTTCTGAGGTTTATTCAATTCCTATTGCCAACGTAATTGAAAGTCAGTGTGTAAATATTAAGGATATTAATCATATTGATAACTATGAAGTAATGAATGTCCGAAATGAGGTTATTACTGTTCTTCGCCTTGCGCGTCTTTTTGGTATGCCGGAAGCAGAGCAGAAGGAAGAATGTTATATCGTCATTGTAGGAAATCAGGATAAAAAGATTGGTGTAATGGTTGATGCCCTTGTTGGTGAAGAGGATGTTGTAATCAAACCTCTTAAAGACCAGTTCACAAATTCTCCGGGAATTGCCGGAGCATCAATTTTGGGAGATGGATCTGTTTCTTTGATTATTGATGTAAGCGCACTGCTTGACCTTGGCGTAAAGCAGGAGCAGATGGCTCAGGAACAGAGTGCATAGAAGGAGTCGGATATGGAAGCAGAAGAGCAGGTAGTTAGTCAGACTCAGGTTCAGGTTGCAGAAAAAGAGCAGAAAGATAATGCTACTGTCATAGATTTTAAGATGGTAACATTCTCTCTTGCTGACAGGGATTATTCTCTTGATATTATGCACGTCAAGGAGATTGTAAAGGCGGACAGGTTTACCTTTGTTCCGAATACATTGCCATTTGTGCGCGGTGTATACAATCTTCGTGGTGAAATTATTCCGATTCTTGATTTGCGAATATTCTTCGGAATTGATGTTTCTGACAGAAGCGGTAAGAAACTTGAGAATATCATCATTCTGTCTGTAGAAGATCAGAAATTTGGTGTTATTGTTGATAAAATTGATAAGGTTGTTGGAATCCAGAAGAGTACAATCCAGCCGCCTCATCCTTTATTCGGTGATATTAACGTTAAGTATATTGATGGTGTTGTAGAAGCAAATAATCATCTTTATGTACTTCTTGATATTACCCGTATTTTTTCCGGAAAAGAGGCTTTGGAAAATGTTCAGCGTCCAAAGCCGACATATATTCCTCCGGAAAGAAATCCAAAGCCTGTAGAAAAGAAGGCAGAAGCTGGCGGTGAAACAAAAACTGCTGCAAAAGCTGAAGAAAAGAAACAGAGTGAGACAGACGAAAAAGAATTTAAATTCATCGTTGAATCTCTTGCAAATTATAAGAAATTCTATGTTACATCAGTTAATGAATCATGGGTTCGTCACCGCTTTTCTGAATGGAAGAAGGCTGGCAAATCTCAGATTCAGAATGACCTTGAAGCAGAACAGTTTCTTACATCTTTCTGGTCAACCTGTACCGGAAAGTGGTGGACAAAAGAATTTGCAGATTCTGTTGAAAAACTTCTTCCGGATAACTCTGCAAAGCAGATTATTGTATGGAATCCTGGTTGTGGAAAGGGTATGGAATCTTATTCTCTTGCCTGTATTCTTCATCACAGGTATCCAAAAAGCAAAATCCGCGTTTATGCACAGGATGTTGACCTGCTGACAGTTTCAAATGCAGCAATGATGAATATTCCTGCGGAATTAGCTGACGATTGGTATAGTTCTTATTTGACAAAAAAAGCAAATGGGGAATATACTTTTAATCAGGACATAAAAGACAGCATTATGTTTGAGTATCATGACTGTAAGAATACAAATGCCCTTCCAATGATAGACATTGTATTTGCAAGAGATATTCTTTCATTGCTTGATGAGGCTTCCCAGAATACTGTAGTTACAGATTTCCAGGAGAAGTTGAAAGGAAACGGAATTGCCATTATTGGAGAAAATGAAGCTATGCCGGAATCCTTTAGATTTGGTGAGAATACAGTTGGTGCGCTTGTAGCATACAATAAAGATTAAGGAGATAGAAATGCGAGTTGAGTATATTAATCCGTTTGTCGAGACTTCTTTTCGTATTTTACAGGAAGTTTTGGGTGGTGCAGAAGTAAAGCGAGGCGATTTATATTTAAAATCAACCGCAATGCCAGTTATGGGTGTTGCAGCTTTAGTTGGTCTTGCAGGCGATGTTGAAGGTCGTGTTCTTTTTGACATGACAATGGAAACAGCATTGAACATTGCTTCTGCGATGAACGGCGAAACTTTGGCACAATTTGATGATTTGGCAAAAGCTACAATCAGTGAGCTGGCAAATCTTATCACTGCACAGGCTGTAACAAAACTGCATGAACTTGGATTTAAGTTCGACTTGACTCCGCCGGCTTTGTTCATCGGTCAGAAGATGGAGATTGCGGCATTGGGAGGAACAACAGACAGTGTAGAAGCTCTTATTGTTCCTTTAATTTCACACTGCGGTAAGATTGAAGTAAACGTTTCTATCAGGGAACGCGCATAAATTAGCACGAGGAGTAAAATATGAAAACAACACAAGATTATCCTACAATTAATGAGCGTCCTCCTGAGGGCCGTAAAGATGACGGAACATCATACAGAGTTCTGATTGTTGACGACTCTATGTTCGTTGCAAAGCAGCTTGGACAGATTCTTACCAGTGAAGGTTATGAAGTTGTTGCAACTGCAGGTGATGGACAGGATGGCGTTAATAAATATAAGGAACTTTGCCCGAATGTTGACCTCGTAACAATGGATATCACTATGCCTAAGATGGATGGTATTACAGCTCTTGAGCAGATTGTTGCTTTTGATAAAAATGCAAAGGTAGTAATGGTCAGCGCTCTTGGTAAAGAGGAACTTGTAAAGAAATCCTTGATGGTTGGTGCAAAGAGCTATATTATCAAGCCTTTGGATCGCAAAAAGGTTCTTGAAAGAATCTCTAAGGTTCTGTCTTAGTTCTTAAGACTGTATTAAAGCCGGTGGTAAAAAGCCGGTTTTTAGTTTATTCGGTCTCTAATTTATATCCGTCTGGAACTTTTGAAATACGATAGTTGCAGACGGATGATTTTTTTATTGATGAACGAAGCTTCGAAATAAGTACAGAAAGACTTGCTTCCGAAATTTCAGCTTTTTCTTCTGAATAATATTTTTGAATTTGGGCCGCAGATAAGATCTTGTTTTTGTGTTCATATAGAATTTTCAAAAGTACATAAAGATTGTCAGGAAGTTTCAGTTCATCTTGTAAATTAAATATTGAATCAGAAAAAGATCCTGCGGATAGAAGATTTTCAGAAATGTAATCTGTGCATAATTGCTTTGGAAATGGCTTTGGAGGCTGCATAAGTTTTATATAAGGCTTAAATTCAGCTGACTCTATAAAATCATTTACAAGAACTAAAATTTTCTGGATTTCTTCAAATGGCGGAATATAACGCTGCTCATCTGCTATAAATTTTTTTGTCTCATCATAATTGATAAAGGCTTCCCAGACATTTAATCTGGCCCCTTCGCCTATACAAGGATCGTTATAATAAATCACAGGCATAAAAATCTTTTGTTCATAAAGCGATTCGTATGGACTTTTACTAATAAGGTGATTTTCTAAAGTATAATCAAGAATTGCTAAATCTGGGGGACATTTTGAATTGTACAAGGTGTTCAGGTAGGATGTGTAGGTTGAAAATAGAATACAGTTATGACCTTTTTTTTCAATCCTGTAGGCCAAAAAGCGGAAAACATCTGGTTGTGTTGAACAGATAAAGATATTCATAATTTCTGTCTGAATGATAAACTAAAACAAAAAAAAGTTGTAGAATTATATCAATGAAAAAGAATATTATTCTTGAATTATTAGATTTATATTTTGCATTTGTAAAAATCGGGACATTTACTATTGGCGGCGGACTTGCAATGATGCCTATGCTGAAAAGGGAACTGATTGATTCCCGGGGCTGGATTACGGAAGATGAGCTTATTGATTATTATGCGGTAGGTCAGAGTACGCCCGGAATTATTGCTGTTAATGTTTCAACTTTCGTTGGATATAAGAGAGCTGGATTAATCGGTGGAATTATCGGAACTCTTGGAATGGTAACTCCTTCTTTTGTGATTATTATGCTGCTGGCTCAGTTTATAAATTCTGTTTCAGATCATCCTGTGGCACAAAAGGCTTTGAAGGGAATTAACGTTGCTGTTGCAGCTTTGCTTACCCATGTTGTATACAGCTTTTCAAAAAAGACAATCAAAACGCCGGTAAGCTTTATTTTTATGATGATTTCTTTCCTATGCGTTGGCCTGCTTAAGCTGCCTTCTTACATTGTCATCTTGGGAGCCATAGCTATTGCATCTTGTGGAGTCTTTGTCCGTGCAAGGCAGCTTAAGAATCATAATCATCCTGAAAAAAAAGAGGAAGAAGAATGAGTATTTTTGCACTTTTCTGTACTTTTTTTTATATAGGCCTTTTTACGATTGGCGGTGGGGTAGTTGCCCTTACCCTTATGCAGCAGACGATTGTTGACAGGGGAATTATTGATTCTCAGACCTTTTATAATATGGTGGCAATTTCTGAATCTACGCCGGGGCCTCTTGGAATCAATATGGCGACATACATAGGATACAATTTGTATGGAGTGCCGGGCGGGATTATTGCAACGGCTGGCGAGGTTCTGCCATCTTTAATCTGCATTATCATAATTGCGCACTTTTTGAAAAAGTTCAGCGATAATATTTATGTGAAAGGAACGCTGGCTTTTTTGCGGCCGGTGAGTACGGGACTTGTACTTCTGCCATTTTTGCAGATTTTTGTATTTGCACTTTTAAATCTGCCGGGCAGCGGATTTTCAGGATTACGAGAGGCATTTTCTTCGCAGGAAAGTTTTCTTGCACTTTTTAACTGGATAAATATTGCGGCTTATGCCATTTTTACTTTTATCTTTTTCCGTTTTAAGCCTCATCCTATTTTTGTGATTATTGCAGGCGCCCTTTTTGGAATTATATTTTTGTAGTTTTATTGTTTTTGTGATAGAATTAAATTTATGAGTACACATATTAACGCACCTGAAGGTGCAATCGCAGATAAGGTATTGTTACCTGGAGATCCCTTGCGTGCAAAGTTTATTGCTGAAAATTTTTTGGAAGACGCAAAGTGCTATAATGAAGTTCGCGGAATGTTTGGATTTACCGGAACTTATAAAGGAGTTAAGGTTTCTGTTCAGGGAACCGGAATGGGACAGCCGTCACTTTCTATTTATGCTCACGAACTCTTTCAGTTTTATAATGTTCAGAAGGCTATTCGAATTGGAACCTGTGGTTCTATGAATAAAGATGTTCATGTCCGCGACATTGTTTTGGGAAGTGCTGCCTGCACTAATTCTTCTTTGCAGGAAGCTCGCTTTGGAAGTGTCCGCTTTGCTCCGGTTCCTGATTTTCAGCTTCTGGATAAGGCATATCACCGGGCAAAGGATTCTGGTATGAAGGTTCATGTAGGTCCTCTTTTTTCATCTGACCGTTTTTATGATGATAAGGCGACCTGGAAGCTTATGGCTCAGTACGGAGCTATCGGAATTGAAATGGAAGCTGCCGAGCTTTATACTCTTGCGGCTCAGTTCAACCGCAAGGCTCTTACAATCTGTACTATAAGCGACAGTATGGTAAGTGATGAAAAAGAAACTACAGCGGAAGAAAGACAGAATTCTTTTAAAGAAATGATGATTCTTGCGCTTGATACTATAATTGCATAATAAAAAAGGAAAAAAACTATGAAACCAACATTGTTAGTTCTTGCAGCCGGAATGGGAAGCCGTTACGGTGGAGTTAAACAGATTGATGGAGTAGGCCTTCACGACGAATGCCTCCTTGATTTTGCAACTTTCGACGCCAAAAAAAGTGGCTTTGGTAAGGTTGTATTTATTATCCGTAAAGATATTGAAGCTGACTTCAGAAGCCGTCTTTTTGACAGAATTGCAAAAAACTTTGATGCTGAATATGTTTTCCAGCAGCACGAAAGCCTTTTGACACCCCAGCAGATTGCAGATTCTACAGGCCGTGAAAAGCCATGGGGAACTGCTCACGCTGTTTTGTGTGCAGAAAAAGCTGTGAAAACTCCTTTTGCCGTAATTAACTCGGATGACTATTATGGTCGTCAGGCATTTGAAGTTCTTGGAAAATATCTTTCTGGAATTCCTGCTGATTCAACAGAACACGCAATTGTAGGTTATGTTCTTGGAAATACAATGAGCCGTAACGGTTCTGTTTCCCGCGGTGTATGTACCGTTAAAGATGATAAACTTGTTTCTATCGTAGAAAACCTTAAGATTTACTATGAAGGCGATAAAATCATTTCTGAAATTGACGGCGGAAAGAAAATTATGACTGGAAAAGAGTGGGTAAGCATGAATCTCTTTGGTTTCAGTCTCAAGGCTTTTGAAGAATTCCATACTTACTGGGATGACTTTATGAGCAAAAATTCTAAGGAGCCTAAAAAAGAAGCCCTTCTTCCTGTTGCCACAAGTGACATCATTGCTCACGGTAAGGGAATTGTAAAATTCTTTACTTCAGAAGAAAGCTGGTTTGGTATGACATATCCGGAAGACCGTCAGCTTGTAAAAGACGAAATTGCCGCAAAGATTAAGTCTGGTTATTATCCGGAGACTTTGTGGAATGCTTAAGCTTAATCCTATAAAATCGGACAAGATTTGGGGCTACGAGCTCTGGATTGCATCTACGCACCCTAACGGCTGTCAGGAGGATTTTAAGTCCTTCTGCGGCGCTGACTATCCTCTTTTAGTTAAGGTGATTCAGGCGGATGATACTCTTTCTGTTCAGATTCACCCGGATGATGATTTTGCAGTGCAGCTTGAAGGTGAAGGCAACCGCGGAAAAACTGAATGCTGGTATGTTCTTGATGCTGCGCCGGATGCAAAGCTCGTTTACGGATTGAAAGAGGGTGTTTCTCGCGATGAGCTCCGCCAGTCAATCGAAAAGAACGAACTTGAAAAATACCTGAGCTTTGTAAATGTTAAGCAGGGGGATTTTGTCTTCATTCCTGCGGGTACTGTTCACGCAATCGGCGGCGGCCTCCGTCTTATGGAAGTTCAGCAGTCCTGTGATTTGACTTACCGTTTTTATGACTGGGGGCGCGGCCGCGAAATCCACGTGGACAAGGCCCTTGCAGTTATAAAGGATAATAAAAACGAGCCTGCTGGTCCTTTTAAGTCTCCTTTTGAGTGCGAATATTTTTCTATAGAAAAGATTGATATAAAGGGCGGCTGGTCTGGTTTCTGCTCGGGTGATAAATCAAATCCGTCTGATGTGATGCTCTTGTATGTGCTTTCTTCGGAAAAAGCTGTAATCCGCAATGCCGGAGATAAGACTTCAAAAACAATCAGCGCAGAAGAGATTTATGCTGTTGCCCCTGGTGAGAAAATCACTATTGAAGGTAAGGCTCAAATCCTGAAAATCCGGGCAAAATAAAGCTGAAAATCAGGCTCTTTTCACTGTCTTTTAAAATCACTATAATATCACTTCCGAAGCCGGCAATTCCCGCCGGCTTTGCGACTGTTCGTGGTCCTTCCAGTCGTTAATTAAAACCAGGTCAATTCTTTATATTTTTTCGAGGTTATATTATGCCTAATGAGTTACTGCTCATCACTTCTCTGGTTGTGTCTTACAGCCTTCTTTTAGGATTTTTCAAGCTTTTTGGAAAATCAGGTATTTATGTCTGGCTTGGAATCTCTACAATCCTTGCAAACATCGAAGTAACGATTCTTGTAGTTGGTTTCGGAATGGAACAGACTCTTGGTAACACTCTTTTTGCTTCAACCTTCCTTGCAACAGACATCCTTAGTGAAGTTTACGGTAAAAAAGATTCTCAGAAGGGTGCCTTCATCGGAATTATGGTTCTTCTTGTATTTTTGTTCTTCTCTTTCTTCTGGCAGATTTATACTCCGTCAGAAAACGACTGGGCTATGCCTTTTGTAAAAGGTCTTTTTGGAAATACTCCACGTATGCTTCTTGCAAGTCTTCTTGGTTTTGCTGTTTCTGAATGTATCGACGTACATCTTTACCACAAAATCTGGGAATTGACAGAAAAGAAATCTGGAAATCACCTTGGCTTCCTCTGGATCAGAAATAACGGTTCAACTTTGATTTCTCAGTTTATCAATATCTTTATTTTCAACTTCGGTGCATTCTGGGCAATTTACGATATGAAGACTCTGGTTAGCATCACTCTTTCATGCTACGTGATTTATGTTTTCACATCTTTGCTTGATACACCATTTATCTATATTGCAAGAAAGATAAATAAACAGTAAATTTTACTTATGCTCTTATTCTTATTACTTTTGATGCCACTGACTCTGATTTTATTCCTTTATAAAAAGCCTTTGAGAACGGTTTTTCCTCTGATTTTCATAGGCTTTGCCTGCGGAATTCTTTTCTGCGGATTTAACGGATTTTTTATGTTCTCTCACAGAATTATTTATTATTCTTTTGCGAGAACATTCTTTTCTTTGTTCCTGAGTCAGACTCTGGTGCCAATTGTAGTATTATATGGACTCTTTTTTGCAATTTCGCACGATGAACTTGCTTATAAAACCGATGCCTTTGTTCCGCTTATCTTTACTTTCTATGCTATTTTTCTGCCATACATTGTGATAAGTGAAACTGAATCGGTTTATTCAGGTTTTGAGATTCTTTTGAAGCCGGCCCTTTACGGTTCTATGCTGGTTCTTCTTGGATTTTTGACATCCAGCCTTTTTACCGCTTTTTTTGATAAAGATGTGAAGAAGGCTGTGCTTTTGTCTTTAGTGGCTCTGGTATTTCTGGCAGGGCCGTCGGTTATCGAAAGCCTTTATTTTCTTTCATCTAATCTTTTTCTGGTATTTCTTACAAGTGGCATTTACGTTGGCTGCGTGCTTTTGTATCTCTTTTTTACAAAGATTGTATTTACAAAACTTTCAGAAAAAGCATAGAAGTCTCAGCTTACTTTCAGCGCTCTGATTGCATTCAAAACCGCAAGAATCATTACGCCTACATCGGCAAAAATCGCAATCCACATATTTGCAATTCCCAGGGCGCCTAAAAGAAGGCAGGCTGATTTTACGCCGATAGAAAAGGTGATATTCTGACGTACAATTCTAAGACTGTGTTTTGAAATCTTAATTGCCTTTGCAATCTTGAGGGGATCGTCATCCATAATTACAATGTCGGCAGCCTCGATTGCGGCGTCACTTCCTATGGCACCCATTGCAATTCCTACATCAGAACGGGAAATTACAGGAGCATCGTTGATTCCGTCTCCGCAGAAGGCGGTATAGCCTCCATTTTTCAGCGCTTTCTGCTCTTCTATGATTTCTTCTATTTTTGAAACCTTGTCAGACGGCAAAAGCTCAGAGTAAACGTTGTCTATTCCGATTTCTTCTGCAACGCTTTCTGCCGTTCGTTTTTCATCACCTGTCAGCATTACGGTTTTTGAAACGCCGGCCTTTTTCAGCTGGCTGATGGCTTCCTTAGAGTTTTTCTTGATTTTATCTGAAATTACGATATGCCCTGCATATTCGCTGTCAATTGCAAGGTGGATGATGGTCCCGCTTTTATGACATTCTTTATATTCAATATTCAGATGCTCCATCAGCTTTTTGTTTCCGGCAGCAACAGATTTTCCGTCTACGCTTGCAATGATTCCCATGCCGGAAAGCTCCTGAATGTCTTTTACGCGCTTTCTGTCCACTTCCTTGTTATGGGCATTTTGAAGGCTTTTACTGATAGGATGGCTTGATGCACATTCTGCAAGGGCTGCGTATTCAAGAAGTTTTTCGTCTTCTATTTTTGAGTGATGAATACCGCTTACTTCAAAGGTTCCGTGGGTCAGGGTTCCTGTCTTATCAAAAACTACTGTTGTTACTTTAGAAAGAGTTTCAAGGTAGTTAGAGCCTTTTACAAGGATTCCGTTGCGGCTGGCTCCTCCGATTCCTGCAAAGAAGGTTAGCGGAATGCTGATTACAAGGGCGCAGGGACAGCTGATTACAAGGAAGGTGAGGGCGCGGTAAAGCCAGGTCTGCCAGAGGGGAGCAGTGCCCAGTAAAAAGACGCGGATTACCGGCGGTAAAATTGCGATTGCCAGGGCGCTGTAGCATACGAGAGGGGTGTAAACGCGGGCGAACTTTGAAATAAAGGCTTCTGATTTTGATTTTCTTGAAGTTGAATTTTCAACCAACTCCAGGATTTTTGAAACTGTTGATTCTGAAAATTCTTTTGTAGTGCGGATCTTTAGTACGCCTGTAAGATTTATACAGCCGCTGATAACTTCGTCATCTTTTGAAACGTCGCGGGGAAGACTTTCGCCTGTGAGGGCTGTAGTATTAAGTGACGAGTTGCCTTCTGTTACGATTCCGTCCAGCGGAATCTTTTCACCCGGCTGAACGATGATTATAGAACCAAGCTCAACCTGGTCTGGGGAAACTTTTTCAAGCTTTCCGTCTTTTTCAATATTTGCGTAATCGGGGCGGATATCCATAAGGTTTGAAATATTCTTGCGGCTTTTTCCAACGGCAATGTTTTCAAAAAGCTCTCCAACCTGATAAAAAAGCATAACGGCAACGGCTTCTACGTAGTCGCCGCTTTTTGTATAAAGGGCCAGGGCAAAGGCTCCCAGCGAAGCGATTGCCATCAGAAAGTTTTCATCAAATACCTGACGGTTGAGAATGCCCCGCCCGGCCTTTCTGAGAATGTCACCGCTTATTAATAGGTAGGCTGCAAAATAAAGGGCAAGTTTTACAAGGGAAGCAATTTTTGATTCAAAGGGAATAAAATGTAAAATCACAAGTGAAGAAAATGTTGTGATAATCCGCCATGTCATTTTTTTCTGTTTCTTTGTCATAATTGCCTCCTGTGTAAGCCCGCCGGTCAGAGCGGGCAGTTTTTAGAATTCAATCTCACAATCCGGCTCTACCTTGCGGCAGGCTTTAAGAACGGACTTCATAACTGATTTTTCGTTGGCGCCGTCTGCAAACTCAACTTCCATTTTCTGGGTCATGTAGTTTACTGTAGCCGAAGTAACGCCCTCTGTCTTTTTTGCAGCTTCTTCCATTTTTGCGGCACAGTTAGCGCAGTCAACTTCGATTGAATATTTTTTTGTCATATTTCTATCTCCTAATTTAAACATTTGTTTAATCTTTATAAAAAGAATATAATTCAAAGTGTAAATCCGCAAGTTTTTGCCGCAAGAAATTTCTTTTTGGAATATTATTATTTCTGTTTGGGATGGTTTTTATGGAAAATCTGATTCACAGTCACGACGAGTATTTTAAGCTGGATTTTTTGTGTTCCGAGCTTTCAAAGGATAAGGAGTTTGCTGTTGTTTCTGATATTTTTGCCCTGCTTGCAGATTCTACCCGCCTGAAAATCTTCTGGCTTTTGTGCCACTCAAAGGAATGTGTGCTTAATATTGCCCGGGTTATGAAAATGACCATGCCGGCGGTTTCTCATCATCTTAGGCTCTTGAAAGACAGCGGTCTTATTGAATGTTACCGCGACGGAAAGGAAGTTTTTTACACGGCAGTTGAAAATGAAAGGGGGAAAATCCTTCACGGAATAATTGAAAAGCTTATGGTAATGACCTGCCCGGATTTTAAGATTGAGCACGAATCGATAAACGAAAAGTCCGAATATCTTGAAAATCAGGTTGAAACGATAAAAGGCGTTCACGATTATTTGCTGAGAAATATCTCCCGCCGCATTACTATAGAAGACCTTGCACATCAGTTTGCCATGAACACGACCACTCTGAAAACTGTTTTTAAGGATGTTTACGGAACTTCGCTTGCGGCTCACATCAAAATGCATAGAATGGAAGAAGCTGCCCGGCTTTTGAAGGAAACTGACAAGAATATAAACGACATTGCTCAGAGTGTGGGCTACGAAAGTCAGAGCAAGTTCAGCGCAGTATTTAAGGAATTTTATAAGGTGACGCCGGCGGAGTTCAGGCGAAGCGGGGGAATTGAAAAAAATCGCTTTTCTGTTTAGTATGCATTTGATGAAAAAAATTGAGATTCTTGATTCGACTTTGCGTGATGGTGCGCAGGGCGAGGGCATTAGTTATTCGGTTCAGGATAAAATCCACATCTGTCAGACTCTGGACGAGCTGGGAATCGGCTATATTGAGGCCGGAAATCCTGGAAGTAACCCTAAAGACATGGAATTTTTCCAGGAAATGAAGAAGATAGAGCTTAAGACTGCAAAGCTTTGCGCCTTTGGTTCGACCCGCCGCAAGGATATTAAGTGTGCGGAAGATTCTAACTTGCAGAGCCTGCTTGCTGCGGGAACTGATTACGTTGTAATTTTCGGTAAGACCTGGGATTTTCAGGTTACCGATATTATCAAAACTACGCTCGAAGAAAATCTTAATATGATTCGCGAAACCTGCGAGTTCCTGCGCGAAAACGGACGCAGGGTTTTCTATGACGCTGAGCATTTCTTTACAGCTTACCAGCAGTGCCATGACTACGCTTTTAAGACTTTGCAGGCGGCCGTTGACGGCGGTGCTGAAGTTCTCTGCCTTTGCGAAACCAAGGGCGGCTTTATGATTGATGAACTTCGCGAGGCTGTAAAAGACGTTGTAAAGACCTTTGGAAGTAGGGTAAAAATCGGTATTCACACTCATAATGATTCGGGACTTGCAGTTGCAAACAGCCTTGTTGCCGTAACTGAAGGTGCAGTTCATGTTCAGGGCGTTCTTCTTGGCTTTGGTGAACGCACTGGTAACGCAAATCTTTCTACTATTATTCCTGATTTACAGCTTAAGATGGGATACGAATGTATTCCGGAAGAAAATATCAAAAATCTTACTTCGATTTGTAAGCGGGTAAGTGAAATTACAAACGTCAGCCTGAATTCCCAGCTTCCTTATGTTGGGGCCAGCGCTTTTGCCCACAAGGCCGGCATGCACATCGACGCGGTTCTTAAAAATCCATCGGCTTACGAGCATATTTCACCGGAAACTGTCGGTAACAGCCGCGTCTTCCTTATGAGCGAGGTTGCGGGCCGCAGTACAATCATCGAAAAGATTCAGAAGTTTGCGCCTCACGTGCAGAAATCTGACCCGATTGTAAAAGACATCATCGCAAAGATGAAAGAGCTTGAAATGAACGGCTATCAGTTTGAAGGTGCGGACGGCTCTTTTGAACTTATGGTTCGAAAAATGCTGGCCCAGTATCAGCCATTCTTTAAGCTTCACTACTATCAGACTAACGGTTCTAACCCAAGGCCGGAAGAAGGCGTTGCATCCTGCGCTCAGATAAAGGTTGAAGTTGACGGCCAGATTGAAATTACAGCGGGCGAGGGCGACGGTCCTGTAAACGCTCTGGATATTGCCCTTCGTAAGGCTCTGGAACGCTTCTATCCTGCTGTAAGCCGCATCCGCCTTGTGGACTTTAAGGTTCGCGTTCTGGACGGAAAGTCTGCAACCGCATCTAAGGTTCGCGTAATCATCGAAAGTACCGACGGCGAAGCCAGCTGGACAACTGTTGGCGTTTCGGGCGACTTGATTGAAGCCTGCTGGATTGCCCTCAGCGATTCTTTTGAGTACAAACTGATTCGGGATATTGAGAAGAGATATAAAAGATTGAGTTAGCGGGCGTTGCGGGCGGCGTTTGAGCCCGCAGAGAGGGTAGCGTAAGACAGCTTGCTGGCTGAAGCGAGGGGGAGACTTCCCCCTTTTTTTTATATGCTTGACCAAACTTAAAATCTTAAGTATAACTAAAGAGAATTAAATATTATTAAACTTTGCGGGCGGTCAGAGGCTTGCAGAGTGGGAGTTGTACTTATGGAAAAGACTATTGCCCTTATTCCTGGTGATGGAATTGGACCGGACGTTGTAGCTGAGGCTGTAAACGTTCTTAACGCTATTGCAAAAAAATATAATCATACCTGGATTTACAAGGATGTAATTGCCGGTGGCCGCGCTATCGATATGTTCAAAAATCCTCTTCCAAAAGATCAGCTTGATATTTGTCTGCGCGCTGACTCTGTTTTGCTTGGTGCTGTTGGCGGTCCAAAATGGGATAACGTTGATCCTTCTATCCGCCCTGAAAAAGCCCTGCTTGGACTTCGCGGTGGTATGAAAGTTTATGCTAACCTTCGCCCTGCTGTTATGTTCCCTCAGCTTAAGGCTGCATGTCCTCTTAAAGATGAAATCGTTGGTGACGGTCTGGATATTTTGATTGTTCGCGAGCTTACTGGTGGTATTTACTTTGGGGAGCGCGGATTTGCTTCTGACGGTCGTTCTGCTTACGATACAGAAAAATATTCATGGGAAGAAATTGAGCGCATTGTCCGCCTTGGTTTTGAAGCTGCAAAAGGCCGCCGCAAGATTCTGACTGTTGTTGATAAGGCTAACATTTTGAACACAAGCCGCCTCTGGCGTTCAGTTGCAGAAAGCGTAAAACCTGAATACCCTGATGTAGAACTCAACTACCTTTACATCGACAATGCCGCTATGCAGCTTGTTCGCAATCCTAAACAGTTTGACGTTATTGCAACTTCAAATATGTTCGGTGATATCCTTTCTGATGAAGCTTCGCAGATTACAGGTTCTATCGGTATGCTGGCTTCTGCTTCTTTGGGTAACGGAAAGGGACCTGGACTTTACGAGCCAATTCACGGTTCCGCTCCTGATATTGCAGGCAAGAACCTGGCTAATCCTCTTGCAACAATTCTTTCTGCTGCAATGATGCTCCGCTATGACTTTAAGCTTGAAGAAGAAGCAAAATCAATTGAAAATGCCGTTCAGGAAGTTTTGAATGAAGGCTACAGAACTGGCGACATTGCCGGTGCTGACCGCGACGCAGTTAAAGCTGCCGGAAAGCTTGTCGGCACTAAAGAGATGGGTAAACTTGTTGTTGAGCACCTTAAATAGTTTTTGAGGCCTTTTCCATTTCACTTATTATTTCTGCCACCTGCTTAGCCATTTCCGGGTTCAGCATGGCAAGTTCTTCGAAGTAGATTTCCTGCTCCAGTTCCATCTGTTCGGACTGGGGCATTATTTTTGCCAGATTGGCAAGTATGGCTTCGCTTTCTGCACCGTAGGTCCATTCAATTTCGGCAATGTGCTCGGTGTATTCGTTTTTTTCGTAGGTGGAAAAATCAGGATTATAAAGAGTTTCTTCAATTTTGTGCTTGATTTCTTCTTTTCTGCTTTCAACATCGTCGGCGCTGTAGGGCGGGCGGAAGCCTGAATCGCGGAGGGCATAAAGGATGCGGGGGCGGACGGCTTTTTCTTCTATCAGTTTACGGGCGCCAAGAGTACGCAGCTGGTCATTTACGTGGGAAGCGTGTCCTGCCAGGAAAAACTTCACGTCCCGGGCGCAAAGCTTTTCGTATAAAGAAAGAAGTCTTTCTGCGGCGCTTGCATCTACGCTGATAATTCCGCTTGAATCAACAATAACGGTGTCTACAGGCTCTGTGCGCCAGTCTGCCTCCAGGGATTTTAATATATCCTCGCAGAACTGTTCGATGTTTGCATAAAAAAGCGGGGCTGAAAATCTATAGAGGACGAGTCCTTTCAAGGCCTGGGCCTGGCTGTTTCTCCTTGTCAAAGAATAATAGCCCTTAATTCCCGGAACAATTCCAAGAAAATCAGTTGCGGGTTTTGAAAGGCGGAAGATAAAAGTCACTGTTGAAAGCAGAAAGCCCACAATTACGCCGTAAATTGTTCCCAAAAATAAAACTGCAAAAAAGGCGGCGTAAAAAATCAGAAATTCCATGCGGTCGAATTTTTTTAAGCGGTGGGCCAGGGAAAATTCAAGCGTTCCTGTAAGGGCGGAAATTACAATGCCTGTTAAAACCGGCAGGGGCAGATAGGAAATAAAGCCTGTCCCGAAAAGCAGAATCAAAGCCATGGTAAGGCTGGCGGTCACGGACATAAGCTGACTTTTTACGCCAAACTGGTCTGCGATTCCGCTTCTTGAAATGCTTCCGTTTATCGGGCAGCAGCCTGTCAGTCCCGCAGAAAGATTTCCCAAAGCGTAGGCAAGAACTTCCCGGCGGGAATTGATTTTTTCTCCGTATTTTCTGGAAAGGTTTGTTGTTGCAAGAAGCGTTTCCGATAAAATCACAAGAGCAAGGGTAAGGGAAGTAATGAAAATTTCAGCAATATGCTTTTCTTCTATATAATTTACATCCGGCAGCGCAAGCGAAGGAAGCCCGGCCTTTACCGCCGGCAGGGTCGCAATTCCAAGCGGGCGAAGTTTGTCTTCCCACTTGCAGAAAACTGCTGCCCCCGCAAACATCAAAAGGGCCTGCATTGGAATTTTAGGACAGAATTTTCGGCAGACAATCAGCAGGGTAATCGTTCCAAGGCCCAGAGCCAGCGATGGAAGATTCATAAATTTTCCTTCTTCAAAAATATGTCGCAAAAGTTCAATCACTTCGCCGTGAGCCGCTCTGCCCCCAAAAAGCTTTGGTACCTGCATCAGAATAATTGTCGTAGAAATTCCGCTGATAAAACCTCCCATCACCGCCTGCGAAATAAAAGTGATGATTCTATCCGCCCGGATAAAATAAAAAAGCAGAAGCCAGAGTGAAACAAGCAGGGTAAGAAGAGGAATGATATGGCTTGCCGCGGCAGATTCGAAGCCTATCCCTAGTGTGGCAATCATTCCGCCGACAATGGCAGCGGGCGCCGCGTCAACTCCGAATACAAAGCGGGGGCTGGTACTTACAAAAGCAAAAATCAAAATTGGAAGCAGGGAGCCGTAGAGTCCGTAAACTACCGGCAGTCCCGCCACCGAAGCATATCCCATACTGATTGGAATGGAAACCAGCGCAATAATTACGCCGATGAAGGCGTCGTGAACAGCGTCTTTAATAGAAGGAATCTGCATAGGTCAAGTATAACATTGGATTTGTGATAAATGAATTAAATTCTTGTGGTTGACACTTTTTACAATTTTGTCTATTCTCTTAATGACATTTTTATAAAAAGTGTCATTTTGATTTAGTACATTATGGGGGATATATATGAAGAAATATGCTTTTTTGTTTCCGGGACAGGGTGCACAGGTTCCAGGTATGATTAAAGATCTTTGCGACGCTTATCCTGAAGCACGCAAGGTTGTAGACGAAGTTACAAAAATCACAGGCGTAGATATGCCAAAACTCCTCTGGGAATCTGAACAGGCTGAACTCAGCCGCAGCGATAACTCTCAGCTTGCAATCACAACAGCTTCCCTTGCCGTTATGGAAGTTCTTAAAACAAAGGGAATTGAGCCTTCTGCCGCTATGGGCTTCAGCCTTGGCGAATTCCCGGCTTTGTATGCCGCAGGCGTACTCAGCTTTGAAGATGTAATTAAAGTTGTTCGCCAGCGCGGACTTATCATGCAGGAAACCTGCGAAAATATTGCAAAGGCAAACGAAGGCCATGCTCCTGGAATGACAGCCGTTATCGGACTCAGCCAGGAACAGGTTGCTGAAATTGCAAAGAAAATCCCTGACGCTTATGCTGCAAACCTCAACTCTTCTGTTCAGACTGTAGTAAGCGGAACTTTTGATGCCCTTACAGCTGTTGAAGTTGCCGCAAAGGAAGCTGGTGCCCGCCGTGCCCTCCGCCTTCAGGTTGCTGGACCTTTCCACAGCCCACTTATGCAGGAAGCTGCTGATAATTTTGAAAAGGCAATTGCAGACGTTACTTTCAACTCACCTTCTAAAAAACTTTTCAGCAACGTTACTGGTAAGGAAGCTACAGACGGTGCAGAAATCAAAAAGAATGCCGTTCTTCATCTTACAAACCCAGTTCGCTGGACAGACGAAGAAAAAGTTCTCTTTGACATGATGGAAGCAGACAAAGATAACGAATGGACTTTGATTGAACCTGGTGTTGGTAAAGTTCTTGCAGGCCTCTGGGCAAAAACTGACTACGCAGAAAAATATACCTGCGCACCGGTAAACTCGGTTGAAACTCTTGATGCTTTGAACGCATAAGGTGGAAATAATGGGACTTTTAAATAACAAAAAAGCACTTGTTACAGGTTCAAGCCGCGGAATCGGACGTAAAATTGTTGAAGAATTCCTTAAAAACGGTGCTGAGGTTTGGGGACTCTGCTCTAAGCCTTCTGCCGCTAAAGCTGAACTCGAAGAAATTGCAAAAGCAAACGGAACAAGCTTTCACGAAATCTGTGCAAATGTTGGCGATGCAGCTCAGCTTACAGAAGTTGTAACAGCCGCTGTAACAGAAGCCGGCAGCTTTGACGTACTTGTAAATAACGCCGGAATCACCCGCGACGGTCTTTCTTTCCGTATGAAGATGGAAGACTGGCAGAATGTTTTGAACGTAAACCTTACAGGTGCCTTTGTAATCACACAGATTGTTTCAAACGCAATGCTCAAGGCAAAACGCGGCGGTTCAATCATCAATATGAGCTCGATTGTAGGCGTTCACGGCCAGGGCGGCCAGGTAAACTACGCTGCTTCTAAGGGCGGACTTATTGCCTACTCAAAGTCTCTTGCAAAAGAAGTCGGCAGCCGCGGAATCCGCGTAAACTGCATTGCACCGGGCTTTATTGAAACAGACATGACAGCCGTTCTCAAAGAAGATTTGAAAAAATCAATGATAGACGCTGTTCCTCTTAAAAGAGCCGGCCAGACAGAAGACATCGCAAATGCGGCCCTCTTCCTGGCAAGCGATATGTCAACTTACATTACCGGCCAGGTACTGGGTGTTGATGGGGGAATGGGTGCCTAAAATAGTGAATCCGTTAAAACGGGGCGTTGCGGGGTACCCCCGCTAGAAGGGGTAGCGAGCAACGCAGTGCGAGCGAGGGGAAGGCTTTCCCCTCCTTCATAAATAATATAGAAGGATTTTGAAAATGGAAAAAAGACGTGTTGTAATTACAGGAATGGGAGCGATTACTCCGCTCGGAAACTCAGTAGACGAAACTTGGGCTGGAATTAAAGCCGGAAAAAGCGGAATCGGCCCGATCACACTTTTTGATGCATCGGTAAACAAGGTTCACTACGCGGCAGAAGTAAAGAACTTTGACCCTGCTCAGTATATGGATTCAAAGGATGCCCGCAAAATGGCCCGCTTTACTCAGCTTGGTGTTGCAGCTGCTAAGATGGCACTTGAAGATTCTGGTCTTATGGGAAACGAAGCTGTTCTTGACGAAACAGGAATTATTCTTGGTGTTGGAATCGGCGGTCTTGAAGAAACTGAAGCTGACGTTCTTGGTATGTCAAGAATGGGCGGTGTAAAGACAAATCCTATGGCTATTCCAAAGCTTATTCCAAACGAAGTTGGCGGAAACATCGCAATTCAGTTCGGCGTTCACGGTCCTGTTGAATCAATCGCAACAGCATGTTCTTCTGGTACAGACGCTCTTGGTGCTGCTTTTGATATGGTTCGCTCTGGCCGTCTTGACTGCTGTTTGAGCGGTGGTGCAGAAAGCACAATCTGTCAGTTCGGTGTTGTAGGCTTTGAAGTTTTGCACGCTCTTTCTACTGGTTTTGATGATGATCCGACAAAGGCCAGCCGTCCTTTTGACAAAGACCGCAACGGATTTGTAATGGGTGAAGGTTCAGCTATTCTGGTTCTTGAAGAGTATGAGCACGCTAAGGCCCGCGGTGCTAAGATTTATGCAGAAATTGCCGGTTACGGTGCAAGCTGCGACGGTTACCACCTTACAGCTCCAAATCCTGACGGAATCTGCGGTTCAAAATGTATGACCCGAGCCCTCAAGGATGCCGGAATGGATCCAAGCGAAATCCAGTACTACAACGCTCACGGAACTTCTACAATGAAGAACGATTCAAGCGAAACAAATATGATTAAGATTGCCTTCGGCGAAGAAAATGCCCGTAAGCTTAAGATTTCTTCTACAAAATCTATGCACGGTCACTGTCTTGGTGCAACTGGCGCTATTGAAGCTATGGTTTGCGTTAAGGCAATCCAGGACAGCTTTGTTCCTTGCACAAAGAACCTTGACAACGTTGACGTAGAAGGCGGCTGCGACCTCGATTACGTTCCAAACAAGGGTATCGAAATGAACATCGACGCTGCAATGTCTGCAACATTCGGTTTTGGCGGACATAATGGTGCAATTATCGTACGTAAGGTGAAGTAATATGTCATTAACAACAGATATTAAATCACTGCTTCCACACCGCGAGCCTTTCCTCTTTGTTGACGAAATTGTCAGCGCAGATGAAAAAGGCTGCGTTTGCGAGCATACATTTACAGAAAATGAATTCTTTTTTAAGGGCCACTTTCCTGAATACCCTGTAGTACCAGGCGTTATCCTCTGCGAAACTATGGCACAGGCCGGCGGAGCAGCCCTCCGCTATTTGAACATTGTTCCTGCTGACGGACTTTTCTTCTTTGCCACACTGGACAAAGTAAAGTTCCGCAACCAGGTTCGCCCGGGCGACAAAGCCAGAATGGAAATCACTTTCCTGCGCAACAGCCCGAAAATGATCAAACAGGCCGGCAAACTCTACGTAGGTGAAACACTATGTGCAGAGGCTGAATGGATGTGTCTAGTCGGATCTGCGCAATAGCGCAGTCCGACGGACGTTAATAATTTCCTTGCAACACCAGACGCGCTTGCGCGGCTGATGTGTCTGGTAGGCGCAGCGAACTAAATTTATTGCCGATTTAAGGATTGCCCTGTAGAATAATATCAGATGAAGAAGATTGTTTTTTCAAAGACACAGAAAATTACGCTCTTTGTTCTGTTTTTTCTGATTGCGGCAGTCCTTATTTCTTATATTAATTCTCTTTACTCAAGGCGGCCCATGACTTTTACTTCGGATGCCGCTTATTCCTGGCCTAAAAAGTCCGTACAGATGGACGAGTGGACTTATGTTGAGCTTGTTACCGGGCATAATTACTATCTTTATCTTCCGGAAAAATACAGAAATGATAAGGATAATGAGGAGGCCCGGCTTCCACTGATTGTTGCTTTTCACGGTTCCTATGAAAAAGGGGCGGCTATAAGCCGTGTGGGTAAGCGTTTTATCAGTCCTGATTTTCAGAAAAAGATAAATTCCCAGGGTTGTGCGGTTCTTGTTCCTATGTCGCGCATGGATTTTTTTTCTGACCCTTACAGTATGAGTCTTTTGATTCAGAATGTCTGCCTTAAAAACCGCTGTATTGATAAGTCGGACATTATTGCCTTTGGATTTTCTCAGGGGGCCAAGTTTGCGGTGGAGCTTGCCTGCGCCCAGCCTAAGCTTCTTAAAGGGGTTGTTTCTTCCAGCGGATTTTATGAAATTAAGCTTTCTGAACTTCTTGATGTGCTTGATGTTAATTTTTATTTTGCACTTTCTAAGAATGACAAGGGGATTTATGAGCAGGGGGTGAAAACTGCGAAAATCTGCAGCCGCTGGTGCAAGAATTCCCGTTATGTTGAGTACGAAAACCGCTATCATTTCTGCGCAGAACTTTCTGACAGGACCGGGCGGGGCAGTGAAACGCTTGAAGACTGGATTTGCGGCGTTGCAGATAATATGATAAAATAGTTCATCACTTTTTTGAGGATTTGAATGCAGGGAACAGTACTTGCGGGAACTAACAATACTTTTACAGTTGAATGTGATGATGATGTCACGCGTTTTTGT
>ONPD01000011.1 GCA_900319625.1 uncultured Treponema sp.
ACAGAATAGAAATACGGCTCCGCTAAAAGGATCATCTTTCATTATTCCCTTTATAATTTCAAGAAGTTGATCCTTTGATGCAAGCATATTTGTAGTTCCTGGTCTGGTAATTATTCTTGTATGTGAAAAATCTAATCTCATATACTTGCCGCCGTTTGAAGGATTTTAAATAGATTGGTTTCGCAGGTTTCTATAGGAATGTCAATTTCGATTCCTCCGGCTCTTACTGTAATTAAATCTTTTCGATTCTTTGAAAGAGTTATTCCTTGTTTTGAAACTTTTGGAATATCAAGTTCAACAAAATCTGTCGTTGAAAAGACTTCGTTTTTCGCAGGTGCTGGATGCATTACTTCATCTATCCAGCTTTTTAACGCATCCGGCTGGATGCTGTGCATCTGACTGAAGGTTTCAATATCCATGTTTGAAACTGCAAACTCGTTGATGAGTTCTTCTTTGACTCTTTTGACTGGAAATACCATAAAAAATCTCCTTGATCTTAAAAATCAAGAAGATTATATGGCATGCAATTTTTTATTCGTAGGGGGTGCAGGTTTGACGCTTACTTTTTAAGGAGGGGTGGTCCCACCCGCTTTTTAAATGCTTTCCAAAAAACTTTTAGAAAGTTTACTGCTGACTGTCTGACGGGTCATAAGAGTTTCTTTTGCACAGGTAAGTCCGTAGTGAATACAGCGCTTTACAGTTGCTTTTTCAAGAAATCCCATCAAAAATCCGGATGCGAAAGCGTCGCCGGCACCGATAGTATCTACAATTTCATGTGGATTGTAAGGCGGCTCGTTCCAGGTTTCATTTCCAATACGAACCATAACGCCCTGGCCGCCGAAAGTGATGATAAAATTCTTATAGCCAAGTGTCTGGAATTTTTCTGCCGTAGCCAGATCCGGATAAGCAGTTTCGCCAAGAATTGCGGCTGCTTCAAATTCATTACAGCCGTATAAATCAATCAGCGGGGCGTATTTTATGGTTTTTCGTGCAATATCCGGCGCTGTGGCATTCTGAAAAACAAAAACTTCCGGATGAGCTTTTTTATAATTGTAATAGCCTTCAAGAGTTTCTTCCGAAAGATTTGAATCCATCACAATAGTATCGATTTTCTTTTCTGCAATAAAATCTTCGATTTTCTTGTCAAAGATGATTTCTTTAAGGATGTGGGTTGAATAAACGCAGGTTGCGCTCTTTCCGCGGCTGGCCATAACAGAAAACAAAGCTGTCTTACGCTCGTCACTTTCGCCTAAAAGTGAAGTATCAACCTGCTCTGCTGTCAAATCCTTTCGCAGATATTCACCGAAAATATCCTTTCCGATTACTGAGTGGATATAGGTAGTCATTCCCAGGTGCTTAAGGTTGATTGCCATTCCGCGCCCTACTCCGCCCGCAACCAGTTCAATCGAACCCTCGCGGTAAGCCTCAGTTTCATCAACCTCAGCCGAGTAAGCCTTAATATCAAGAGAAACGTTTCCTGCACATAAAATATTTGCCATTCAGTCCGCCTTCCAACTAGATTCTGACTTCAAGATCATCAAGAACGCCATAGTAAGAAGTGCCCGCAAGCTGAAAAACCAGGTCGCCGTTATCGCCGTTAATAATTTTTAAGGAAGTTTCTTTCCACTCGTCATTTTCAAGAACTTCAAAAGTGTCGCCAAAATCAATTGAAGTTAAAGGCTCCCCTTCACTTCCGGTTACCCAGAATTTTCCCTGAATTACGTCAAATGTTAATTTTCCCTGAATTTTCTTATCGCTCATACAAACCTCAAATATGCATTATAGCATATTTTTAAACTTTTTTTCAAAAAAAACTCTTCTTCATATAAAATTTGACCTATATCATTCCTGTTGTATAATTAATATAACAAGACTTTATTTTTTTTCTGGAGGCTTTTATGAATAAATTAAAGCGATATCTGACACTATTCTCTATAACCCTCTTTATTCTTATTCCGGTTTTATTTTCAGCCTGTTCGATGGGTGGCGATGATTCAGGTAAAAAAGAAACACCTACCGCAAGTGCAAATGTTGTATTTCCTTCCAAGGCGGATCCGGATGGTGGCAAAATTACAGAAAAGGCTGAGCTTTATACCAGCTCATTTGAAAACGCCTGCAAATATAACGAAATACTTGCTATTTCAAGTCTATGTATGACAGTTGCGGGCGAAGACAAAAAGACCTTATCGGAATTTTTTACCGATTTTGGCTTTGACAAGATTGAAGCTTATAATGGAGTATCGGATGACTATGATAAAAAAGATAATCCGGATTCTATTTCCTATGGTTTAGCCCACATAACAGACCCTTCTGATAATAATGAAGTTATATCTGTCGCAATCCGAGGTGTAAGTTATACTGCAGAATGGAAAAGCAATTTTGATATAGGTACAGAAGGAGACCATAACGGCTTTGCAAAAGCAGCGCAAATAGTTTATACAGGTCTGAAATCCTATATTGACAGAAACTTCCCGGAAGCCTATGCAAATAAAAAGCTTAAACTCTGGATTACAGGTTATTCACGTTCCGCAGCAGTTTCTGATGTCCTTTCCTACTATATTCTTACAGGTGATACAAATTATCCAAAATTAGACATCGATGAAACAAAAGTTTTCACCTATACCTTTGCAACTCCTCGTGCATTAACGGCTGAACACGCAAAACCATATCAAAATGTTTTCAACCATATTTCCAATGCAGATATAGTTACCTACGTTGCTCCGGAACAATATGGCTTTTACCGCTGTGGACAGGATAAAATCTTGTTTAAAAGCGATAAAAGTCAGTACACAGAACATAAAGACGCTCAGACTGTTTACAGCAATTATACAAAATATAAAATCTGGTATACATCACTTGTTGACAGCTGGCTGAAAAGCTTTAGCAGCGAAATTGACCTTCCAAATTTCTGTACCCATAACTGTAATATATACAATGACGGAAGAGCGCCAGAAGCAGATTTCCCGGGTAATAAATATACAACTGAAAAAGAATGCATTGAATTCTTTATGAAAATGATCTTAGATGCAACTGGTTCTGATAAAACCGGCGCAAAATTTAAAACCCGCGAAGAATTCGTATCAACTGCCCAGGCTACAGTGCAGTATCTTATTACTTTCTATATGAATAACAGTACTAATTTTTCAAACGTTATAAGCAAACTCAAAGAAGATGTTTTCAACTTATTGGGTAATCTCTCTAACGAAGATTCATTCTGTACCTATGCTATTGGCTTGCTTAGAGGCTGCGGAATTACTATTGATGACGAAGCAACTCTTAAAACTCATCTGGGCGTATTGTATCAGTCTGTAAATCCTATGAATACAAGTTCTTCTCTTTATACTTTAGTCGTACAGTATGTTATTCCTATGATGCTGGGCGGTAATACAGACTTACCGCGCATCATTAAGATGCACTACCCTGAAGTTACACTTATTACCCTTATAAAGACTTTCGAATAAAAAAAATGCAGGAAAAATGAAAATTTTTCTTGCATTCTGCCAGATGTGTGTTAATATAATAAATGTAGCAAGGAACGAGATGAGGACGTAGACCGGTTACTTGGGAAGGAGGCAATATGCAATTTCCGACAAAGACAGCACGCCTGGTCGAGGCTGTATAATACGCTAGACATTTCGAAGTTGCCAGTGACTTTACAACTGGAAATATTATGGTGCCAGTCATTAGATTGACTGTGAGCACTTTACAGGCCGGGAAACCCCCGGCTTCTTTTTTTTTTAACCTGAACAAGTTAACCTAATTTTTACCACGAGTTTTGCAAAGCAAAACTCGTAGCAAGCGTTAGAGGAACTTCCACTTTTAGTTTTGATTTTCAACGCTTGCTAGATTAACTACCCACTTTTCTTTTTTCAGCCACCAGTGGGCAATTCCTGCTTTAAGAAAATCAGTTACCTTTGTATAGAAATAAATCGCAATAGGCCCAAGACTTGTCAGTAAAACAAGGGCGAACATCATTCCGATATAAGCAATATTTGCTACAACGTCGCAGATAGCACCCATTTTTACGTCCCCTCCGGCCCGCGAAATTGCGTACTGAGCATTCAGGAAAGCCCAAAGCGGCAGATAGAAGGCACCAACCATAATAACCCCGCGTGCAATCGCCCTAGCCTCAACAGTAAGACTTGCAAAGACCACCGGCACAAGCAGAGTCGTCAAAAATCCAATCACAAGGAAAATGCAGCCGAAAATAACAGAACCTGTCAGAACCCAGTTTTTCTGCTGTCTTGCAACATCAAGATGTCCAGCTCCAAGCTCCTGCCCAACAATAACCGTCGTTGCCGTAACAATACCGCTGAAACAGATAAAGAAAAGATTACAAATTGCAAAGCCGCCAGCCATACCGGAAACAACTTCGGCACCGCCAAGAGTATTGTAAAGGGCAGTCGCAACAGTTTCAGAAAAGGCCCACAAAAGCTCAGAAAGAAGAATCAGAACCGATTTTCTGAGTATTTTGACTCCCAGCGCTACATCAATATTAAAGAGCGTAAAGATTCGGAAGAGGAAGTCCGGTTTTTTGTAATTTACGTAAATCAGGAACAAAAGCAGCTCTACCGCGCGCGCAATCACTGTAGCGTAGCCTGCACCAGCAACCTCAAGCCGAGGAGCGCCAAAATGACCGTAAATCAGGACGTAGTTGAAAAAAGTGTTGACTAAAGTCGCGATAATGCTGATTACAAGCGGCGGGCGGACAATCTCGACTTCGCGGAGGGAGGATGCAATCGACTGAGAAAGGCACATCAAAATCCAGGAAGCCGCAACAGCCTTGGAATAGCGCACTGACTGCTCGATAATGGCAGTTGCATCAGTATTATTGTGAAGGAGCAGCGCAAACATTCCCTTTGGCGCAATCAGACAGAGAATGCCGAAGGCAATGCCGAAAAAGCCCGTCAGGAAAAGCTTGAAGCGGAAGGTCTGCTGCATTCCTCTCTTATCCCCCGCTCCCTTGAACTGCGACATAAAAATGCCGCCTGACATACAGAGGGTGTTAATAAGGATCATAAACAGAAAGATAATCTGTCCTGCAACATTTACACCGCTCATTTTTACGTCGCCAAGGCCGGCAACCATAAAATTATCAATAAGGGAAACTAAATTCTGAATAAAAAGCTGAAGCATAATCGGGATAGCAATTGCCAGCGCTCTTTTATAAAACTTCCAGGTACCAAAATATTTATTATTCATATAAGTATAACGATAAACTAACTGTTCCCTGCTGTCAAGGAATTTCCAACAAAAGCCTTATTGCCTCGATTGCCCTTGCAAATCATATGATTCTGGTAACCCGGATTACCTCGTAAATTTACTCATAACCTTTTCGATTTCCTCTTTCTCCGAAAGGAAAAGTTCAACAACAGCGGGGTCAAAATGCGCTCCTGCACTTTCCTCAATGATTTTATAAGCTGTTTCTACAGGGTATGCTTCCTTGTAACAGCGTCGCGAAACCAGAGCATCAAAAACATCAGCTACCGCCATAATGCGGGCACAAAGCGGAATCTGAGTCTCACGCAAGCCCTTTGGATAGCCAGAGCCATCCCATTTTTCGTGGTGAAAAGAAGCAACGTCAGCAGCAATCTGAATAAAAGCCTTATCATCACTCATGGCAAAAACTTCGCGGATAACACGGCCGCCTTCCTTTGCGTGCAGCTTCATTTCATTATATTCTTCAGCAGTCAGTCTGCCAGGCTTTTTAAGGATAACATCAGAAACAACAATTTTTCCTACATCGTGCAGAGGAGCCGCACGCTTAATATATTCAACAAAATTACTGTCAATTTCTTCCTTAAACAGCCCCTTCTCCAAGGCTTTTTTCGCAATAAGTTCAACGTAAGCACTTGTACGCTGGATATGCTCACCGGTATCAAAATCGCGGTTATCAACAAGGTTTGCAAGACTGTTAATTACATAATTTTGAATCTTAAGAAGCTTTTCTGTTTTTGCCTGAGCTTCATAAGTTTTGATTTCCACCTGGGTACGGAGCTTCTTTTCTACAAGAAGAACGAGATATGAGTACATAAGAAGTCCGACCATATTTACAATTACATCAGAAGCAATATTAATTGTCTTTATAATAATTACGGCATGTTCCGAAAGCTCATATCTTGGCAGAATATAGGGCGAACGGACTTCCAGAATAGTAAAGAGAATTGCCGAGAAAAGGCTGTAAAAAGCCGCAAGTTTGAAATGCTTTCTGAAGGTAAGAAGCGGGAGAATACCTACAAGGAAAATAAAAAAGTGGAAGGAGGTCATGCCGCCAAGAAAATAATCCGCAAGCAGCTGATGAACAACAACTTCTATATAGAAGAAAATAAATTGAATTTCGAATGAATGCTTAGAAAAAACAAGAACCGCCAGAATAGAAAAAAGAAGTACGCTGTAAATGTTATAGAGAAACATCGGGTATACTTTCATCAGACCGAATGCCAGGAGGAAGGAGGCATGATAAAACAGGGCAAAGTATACTGCGATTATCTGAAATATTTTTGCATATTTGAAGTCCAGAAGAACTTCGCGGATTTTTGTTATAATAGGCATACCATTTAAAATGATATCACAGAATTGGTTAAAATCAATAAAAATCCACAGTTTTTGTGATAGTAATACTATCACTATTACAGAAAGTATTGTAAAATAGGACTATGAGTACATTCGAAATTAAAGACACATTTTTGCTGGACGGAAAGCCTTTTCAGATTATTTCCGGTTCGATTCATTATTTCCGCGTTGTTCCCCAATACTGGCAGGACAGACTGGAAAAGCTCAAGAATATGGGCTGTAACACCGTAGAAACCTACATCCCCTGGAACATTACAGAGCCTCGCAAGGGAGAATTTCATTTTGACGGACTTTGTGATTTTGAAAAATTCCTCGACCTTGCCCAGAAACTGGGACTCTACGCAATTGTGCGCCCTTCCCCATATATCTGCGCTGAATGGGAATTAGGAGGTCTTCCATCCTGGCTGCTCAACGTTCCGGGCCTTGAAGTGCGCTGCAAAAACGAGCCATACTACCAGAATGTACGCGACTATTACAAGGTGCTGCTTCCCCGCCTGGTAAATCATCAGATTGATAAGGGCGGAAACATAATTCTTATGCAGATTGAAAACGAGTACGGCTACTACGGAAAGGATATGAGTTATATGCAGTTCCTTGAAGGCCTTATGCGGGAAGGAGGAATTACTGTTCCTTTTGTAACCAGCGACGGCCCATGGGGAAAAATGTTCATCAACGGACAGTGTAACGGCGCCCTTCCAACCGGAAACTTCGGTTCTCACGCCCGCCCGCTTTTTGCAAACATGAAACGCATGATGAAGAAAACCGGAAACCGCGGCCCTCTTATGTGCATGGAATTCTGGATCGGCTGGTTTGACGCCTGGGGAAACAGCGAGCACAAAAAATCAAAGCTCAAGCGCAATATCAAGGATTTGCACTATATGCTGAAAAAAGGTAACGTGAACTTTTATATGTTCCACGGCGGCACAAATTTCGGCTTTATGAACGGCTCAAACTACTACGCAAAGCTGACTCCGGATACGACAAGTTACGACTACGATGCTCCACTTTCTGAGGACGGAAAAATCACGGAAAAATACCGCGCCTTCCAGGAAGTCATCAAAAAATACCGGGATTTCGAAGAACTACCATTATCCACCCAGATTAAGCAGAAGGCTTACGGCGTGATAAAGGCAGAAAAAACTGTCAGTCTTTTCGATATTCTTCCGCAGATTGCCCAGGCACATGCGGTGGAAGGTGACAAGCTGCCGGGTATGGAAGAAACAGGCCAGGATTACGGCTACATTTTGTATGAAAACACTGCTTCTGCCCCTTACAGTAGCCTTAAAATTGAAGACGGACAGGACAGAATCAACGCTTATAAAAATCAAAAGGGAATTTTCACTGCCTTTGATAAGGAAACAGCTGACCTTCAGAAGGTTGATTTTACTGCCGGAGACAGGCTTTCCCTCCTGGTTGAAAACCTAGGCCGCGTAAACTTTGCAAACAAAATTCCTTTCCAGCGCAAGGGAATCAAGGGAAAAGTACTCGCGGATGGAAATGCTCTTTCGGGCTGGAATTACTACAACCTGAATCTGGACTCAGCTCAGCTTTCAAAAATAAACTGGGATAAGCTTTCAGGTAAGGATGATAGCGGCCTCGCAGGTATGGACAAAGCCTCGTCGCCAACGTTTACCCGCTTTACCTTCGATGTAAGTGAAGCCTGCGACACCTACCTGGACTTTACAGGCTGGGGAAAAGGCTGCATCTTCTTAAACGGCTTTAATCTGGGCCGTTTCTGGGAAATCGGACCTCAGAAGCGTCTTTACGTTCCGGCTCCACTTCTTAAAAATGGCAAAAACGAGCTTATTGTTTTTGAAACTGAAGGAAAAAGAAGCGGAAGTATGGAATTTTTTGCAGAACACAAGCTTTTCTAGTCCTGCAAAAAGATTAGCCTGAAGTTGTTGCCTGGCAGACCTGGATTATGCCTGAATATAATCCGGGTCTATAAACTCCCTGTAATTCTTTCGGGCTCAAGATCCGGATTTTTTCTTCCGGATAAGACAGCTGATAGCCCAAAATCACCTTAATTTCAATCTTTCCATAAGAAACAAGGCGCTCAAGCTCACTTCCAAGCTCCTGAACATCAGAAAAAGATGAAGTTATAAAGAAAATTTGTTTATTTTTGTAGACAATTTTAGATAATTTATCAACCCAGTCATCTTTCTGCACCCCGTGCAGATTCAAAACTGTCGTATTCTGCCAGCTCAAACCTGCTTTCGCAAAAAGATACTGCATGGAAGAAATACCCGGCAGAACATCAAGGCTGATATTTTCAAGCTTTTTCAGTTCAGTCAGCAGCTTTTCCGCCCCGCTGAAAAAACCCGTATCTCCGGAAAATAAAATCACAAAAGAAAGCTTTGCTTTATCTTCCTTCCCGGCCTCTGCCTTTTGAATGACCGGAATTATATCCTTTGCAAGATAGTAAGGAAAACTTTTCGCTGCCGGATTTACCTTCTTCGCGGTTGACAGAATTCGCTCTGCTCCGAACAAATATGATGCATTTTTTATCGCCTTCTGAACTTCTAGAGTTAATCCGTCACAGCTTCCCATTCCGATTCCCGCAAGAATGACCTTATCTTTTTCCTGCCCGAGGTGTAAAAGCTCCCTTACGCGTGCAAAAAGCGGGTCAAAATCAGAAAAAACTTCAAAAGAGCCGTCTTTTGGAGCGCCTTCCAGACTGCAGTCCACCTTTCCGCCGGCAGGCTCTGCTTTCGGCTTTTTAATCACCCAACATTCAATGCCCGCTTCCTCCGCCGCCTCAATTTTGGAATCAAAACCGCCTGCGGCACCGCTCTCCTTTGTGATAAGAAGGCCCGCATTAAAATCACTTATCTGGGCCAGATTGGCCGCCTGAGAAAAAGGCCCCTGCATTGCAATAATCTGCCTTCCTTCTAGCCCGCATTTCTGGCAGATTTCAAGGCTTTCCATACTTGGAATCACTCTTGCGACAATCCGCTTTCTCACACTTTCGTCCCGGCAAAAGAGAGGAAGCTCTTTTGAACCTGTGGTAAGAAGGACATTTTTATCATCATTCAAAAGTGCACTTTTCAATTCCGCGGCACACCGGGCGGCATCATCAAAATAGCGGAGCCCTGCTCCAGAAAACTGAGATTTTGTATCACGCTCGAATCGAAGAAGCTTTATTTTTACCCCTACTGTGCCGGCATTAAAAGCGGCCAGGCTCTTTCTGATATTTTCTGAAACCTCTTTTGCGTAGGGATGAGTTGCATCAATAATCACAGAATAGGAAGAGCTCTTATAAAGGGCCTTCATTTCTTCTTCAGAAAGCCGGCCTTCAAGCACATTAACATAATCACCGGGAGCCAGGAGATTTTTTCCATATTCAGTTGCAACGCAGACATCGCAGCCGATTTTGCTTTCCGAAAGCCTTTCTGCAATAAGCCTTCCTTCCGAAGTTCCGCCAAAAATCAATACTTTACTCATAATTTATATCCGCGTTTTGTAAGAAGCTTTGTTCCCTTGTCTGATTCAAAAAAATCTGACTGGGAATTTCCTATAAAAACAGTTGTAAACATATCAATGTCCTGACTGGCAAGCTCAGAGAGTCTGCAAAAAGCTGCCTTCTGCCCCTCGCGGCCGATATTTTTTACAAAGCCGCAGGCCCGGTCAGGAGCCGCACCCTCTTCTATTAGGATTTTACAGGCCTTGTCCAGGTAGTCCTTACGGTGGTGACTCTGCGGATTGTAGACTGCAAGAGCAAAATCTCCGTGGACTGCAGCGCGCAGGCGGCGTTCTATAATCTCCCAGGGGATAAGCAGGTCGCTCAGACTGATAACGCAAAAGTCGTGATTTAAGGGGGCACCTAAAAGAGCCGCCCCGCTTAAGGCCGCCGTAACACCGGGAATAACTGTAATTTCCACCTCCTGGTAGACAGAATTTTCCTTTTGCAGGCGAAAAAGCGGCTCTGCCATACCGTAAACTCCGGCATCTCCGCTGCAGACAAGAGATACGTTTTTTCCTTCAAGAGCATAATCAAAACAGAGCTTACAGCGTTCAATTTCCTTCCCCATACCGGTCCAGGCAAATTCTTTGTCGGGAAAATCAGCCTTCAATAAATCAACATAGACCTTGTAACCCACAATGACCTGGCTGGCATCAAGCGCCGCCTTTGCTTCAAGCGTCATCCCCGAGATTTTTCCGGGCCCCGTTCCTACTATGTAAATCATAAGCCCGCCTGTTTTGTTTCCCAGGTGCAGATTTTAGGGATTCTTTCTGCAAGAGCCAGGGTCATTCCGTCTTTTGCAATCTTTTTCACTACAAGGCAGGGTTTTTGCTTTTGCCCCATCGCTTCTGCACAGGCTACCGCAGCCCGCTCGCAGACATTATCCACACCGGTCACATCCTTTACAAAATCTGAAGAAGAAAATTCTTCGCCATTTTCCAGACTGATTTTTTCAAGCTCTTCGCTGGTAAAGGTTTTAAAATCAACATGATAATACTGGGCAAGGTTCATAATTCCCATTTCGCCCTTTTTCAAATCAACCGAAGCAAAAGCCGCAATATTATCGATATATTCATTCTTTAACGAGGATTTTAAAAATTCGTTAAGCTCTTCAAAGCTTTTGCCTTTTTTACAGCCGATTCCCAGGCAATAATTTCTTGGCACAAGAAAAAGCGTATTTCCCTCCGTCTTTTGATTTTCACAGGCTTTAGCTGCCTCGCCGGCTGTAAGGAAAATTTCAACATCTGCGGCAACATCTTCATCTGAATCTGCGATTATGATGGATTCAGGAAGGATTTCCTCGCCAATATCAAAGCCCTTTGGAATTTTTATACAGATTTCCTTATTTGAAATCAATTTTTCTGCTACTTTTTTGACAACTTCCCTGTTTATAATTCTGAGGGAATTTTTCTTTGCAAATACATCAACTGAAAAAACATTATGAACGTCAGTCGAAGTCGTGATTACAGGAATTGCGCCTATTTTTCCCGCAATCATCACTGCGAGCTCATTTGCACCGCCCATATGGCCGCTTAAAATCGGAATCAGATGACGTCCCCCCTCATCCATCACCATAACAGGGCTGTCTGTAAACTTATCATTTACAAGAGGAGCAATTTTTCTTACCGCAATTCCTGCCGACCCGACAAAAAGAATTGGAAGACGTTTTTCAAACTGTTCTTTTGTCCATTTCGAGACCGATTCGCCTTCAGCTTTTACAAGCCAGTTAACATCAGGTATCTGAAATTTCAGAACTTTTTCCCATTCTTTTCCGCTTTCAGAAAATGAGCAGACGCAAATAATCATTTTTCCTCCGTATTAACAGGCCTTCTGGCTTTCCGGTATTCTGTTTCAAAATCCGCTGCATAGAGGCGGGACTTTTTCCAATTTATACTATTTATTACATCTCCAACCAGGATAATTGCCGTCTTTTTTATGGCATTTTTTTCTGCTTCGGCGGCCATAGTTCCAACCGTGCAGATGATTTTCTTTTCTTCCGGCCAGGTCGCCTTATAAACGATAGCGGCCGGGGTATCTTCCTTATAACCGCCCTTAAGCAGGCGCTGGGAAAGCTGGTCTGTCATACCGCTTGAAAGGTAAATTGCCATGGATGCATGATGGGCCGCAAGGCTTTCTATACTTTCTTCTGCCGGAACCTTTGTTTTTCCTTCCATTCGTGTGATGATAAGGGACTGGCTTACTTCCGGAAGCGTATATTCAAGATTCAGGCTGGCTGCTGCACCGAAGCAGGCTGAAACCCCGGGACAGCTTTCATATTTTATTCCAAGCTTATCAAGCTCATACATCTGTTCGTGCACTGCACCATAAAGACTGGGCTCTCCGGTATGAAGACGGACAAGACTTCTTCCTTGAACTTCAGACTCCTTCATAACTTCAATGATTTCTTCAAGAGTCATCTGGGCGCTGTTATAAATCTGGCAATCCTTTTTTGCATAATCCAAAAGCTTTGGGTTTACAAGAGAGCCTGCATAAATAATCAGGTCTGCCTGCTGTAAAAGGCGCATTCCGCGAACAGTGATTAAATCTTCTGCGCCAGGACCGGCACCGACAAAATAAATCATTGGCATCCCTCTTTCTTTGCTTCTTCAAGAAGCTTTTCGGCTCCGTCACTTTCTGCAAGAAGCCCCAGGCTGTTACAAAAAGTAATACACTCTATTTTAATCCCATTTTGAGCTTTTTTGTTAAGATAAAATAGAATTTTTTCCATAATTATCTTCATTGTTTTTACAAAAAGCCCACCGTTTTCATCTTTTATGAGCTTACAGCCCTCTTCGGTTGAAATTGAAGAAAGAATTTTGACCGCCAGCTCTGAAGAGGCACCTGCCTGAATGGCGGCAGCGGCTAAAAGTTCCATACGGCAGTCTGCTATTTTTGAATGGGTGTTCATAATGCCGCCGGAAAGTTTAATCAGTTTTCCGATATGACCGACAAGAAGATATTTTTCAAAACCCAGCTCAACTGCCATTTCAAGAGAATCTCCGATAAAGTTCGAGCATTTTACGGCGCGGTCAAGGTCGAAGCTGAAAGAATTTTTCATAAAATCAAGGCCGTAATTTCCGGGCGCAACCACGGCAATCTTACAGCCCAGAGCCCGCTTCTGGCGCAGTTCAACCTTAATCGTATCAAGCAGGGCCTGACTGCTCATAGGTTCAACAATCCCGCTTGTTCCCAGAATCGAAATGCCCCCTTCAATGCCAAGGCGGGGGTTAAAGGTTTTGAGGGCAAGTGCTTCGCCTTCCGGAACGGAAATCTCCACCTCAAGAGCGCCTTTGTAATCACACAGTTCGCAGACTTCCAGCACTTCCTTCTGAATCATCTGTCGGGGAACAGAATTGATGGCGGCATTCCCGGGCTCCTGGTCCAGTCCAGGCTTTGTGACAAGGCCGACTCCCTTTCCGCCTGAAATATGAACAGAGGGCTGAATGCCAGAAAAATGGGCCTTAACAGCGGCAGGAGCACCTTCAACGCCAGCGTCTTCTTCCCCGGCAGGACCTCCTGCCCCTCCGGCACCGCCAATGCTTACCTTAGCGACCACGTGGCAGCCTGTGGTAATATCAGGGTCGTCTCCCCCGTCCTTTATGACGGCGCAGGAAACTGAACGTTCGCTTCTGTCTATATCAACTATTTGAGCATTAAAATCAATGCCTTTTGGAGTACTTATCCTGATTTCTTCCTTGAGTTTGCCTGTCAAAAGCATATAGACTGCCGCTTTTGCAGCCGCCGCCGCACAGCTTCCGGTTGTAAATCCAAATCTCATTCTTCAATCCCGTATAAAAGTGCATTACAGATTGCGGCCGCAACCGTACTTCCGCCCTTTCGTCCTTCATTTATGATATAAGGAACCTGGCCGCCCAGGAAAAGCTCCTTTGCGGCAACCACATTTACAAAGCCAACAGGCACTCCGATTACAAAATCAGGGCTGTATTTTCCCGCCTTCATCATTTCGTAAAGAGAAATAAGGGCTGTAGGGGCATTGCCCAGGGCAAAAATCAGCTTTTTTCCAAGACCTGCCGCCCTTTCCATGCTGACAAGGGCCCTGGTAACTCCCCTTTCCTTGGCTTCGCGCGCTACATCTTCATCTGCCATAAAACAGTGAATCTGCCCTCCAAAACGGGCAAGCGAAGATTTACTTATGCCGGCCTTTGCCATATTGGTATCGGTGATGATATCGGCGCCGTTTTTTATAAGACGGCGGGCAATTTTTACCGCGTCAGGTGAAAAACGAAGGGTCGAAGCAAAATCAAAATCAGCGGTAGTATGAATGACCCGCTTTATTGCAGGGGCATTTTGCTCCGGGAGAGAAATATTCATCGAGGCAAGTTCTTTTTCAATAAGTTCAAAGCTTTTCTTTTCTATATCTTCAGGTTTTACAATCTCAATTTCTGCCATTTTTACCCCCGGATTTATCCTGATTTTCAAGATTTTTCTTAATGCAATGAAGTAAATGTCTGTTTTCCCTATGATTTTTTATACAGACCCGATAATATTCAGTCGATAAGCCTTCAAAATCACCGCATTGACGGATAAGGATTTTGTATTTTGCCTTAAGCTGATGGTATAGCGACGACTTCCCGGATGAAAGATCTCCTTCCCCCGCAAGTGCCCCCTGAGCAGCCTTAAACAAAATAAAATTGCCAGTGGATTCAAAAACCCTAAATCCCAGCCGCTCCAACCCGGAAGAAAGATAATCTCTTTCTTTTTTTATAAGCCTGCGCGCTTTTTCAAGATATTTTTCCAGCTTCTTTTTGTCAGATAAAAGTGCGCTGGCCGCCTCCTGAGCCGGGAGAGAAACATTCCATTCAGGAAGCTGATTTTTGATTTTTCTGCAAAGCCCAGCGTCCGCATAAGCCCAGCCAAGACGCAGGCCCGGCATTGCAAAGGTTTTTGTAAAAGCCCGGAGGATGATTGTATTTTCAGGAGGAATTTCAAAATGATTTTCAGGATTATCTGAAAGCGCCATAAAACATTGGTCAATAAGAAGAAAGGCTCCGGCATTCCGGCAGATGACAGAAAGCTTTTCTAAGGCTGCTTTTCCGGCAGACGCGCCATCCGGATTATTGGGATTTGTAACAATTACAAGGTCGATTTTATTTTTTTTGAGCCAGTCCTGGTCCGGAAGAGAGTCTTCCTGCAGGGGTAAACCTAAGGCTTTGGGTAAATAAAAAATGCCGGCCCCCGCCCCCTCAAGCGCTGCCTTATAGCCGGTAAAGCAGGGAGAAAAAAGAAGGGCCTTATGCACACCTGATGCCCGGATTATGGCTGAAATCAGCTCTGAAGCGCCGTTTCCCAGAAGAAGATTTTCCGGCGCAAGGCCTGTAAAAGCCGAAAGCCGGTGGAGCAAAGTGCGGCAGGAGGCATCAGGATAGAAAGAGATCTTTTTAATTGAATTTTTAAGGGCACCTTTTGCCCAGGACGGAAATCCCAGCGGATTTACGCTGATAGAAAAATCATATTTTATCTTTTCTGAATAAATATCTCCTCCGTGCATCAGATACCCCTCCAGAAAGTAAAATAAAGAGACATCATTATAGCAAGACAAAAAAGCTCAAATAAAATCGAAGCTGTATACATAAGGCGGTTTGCAAGCCTTATATCATCAGCCTTTGCCATGCGTTTTTCATCTCCTATAAAGGGTTTGTCTTCAAGCTTTCCCTCATAATAAGCGGGGCCAGCAAGCTTTAAGCCAAGAGCACCGGCGCAGACACTCTCTGTCTGGGCAGAATTGGGGCTCTGGTGATTAAAGCGGTCTCGAAGAAAGATTTTTACCGCATCCCCGGCAGAAAAACTTTTTCCTAAGAAAAAACAGCCTGCTATCATAAAAGCAGCCGCCAGACGGGCCGGAATAAAATTCAAAAAATCATCAAGCTTAGCGGCTGCCCGGCCAAAATCAATAAAACGTTCATTTTTGTAGGCAATCATCGAGTCCATTGTGTTCGAAGCCTTGCTGAAAAAGCCCAGTACAGGGCCTCCCAGTGCACAATAAAATAGGGGCTCAATTATTCCGTCGCAGGTGCTTTCCGCAATTGTCTCAACACAAGCCTTGCAAATCTGCTCCTGACTTAGATTCTGAGTATCACGGCCGACAATCATAGAAAGAGCCTTTCTTGCCTGACCAAGTCCCTCATTTTTTAGGGCATAATAAACCTTCATGCTTTCAATTCTGAGAGATTTTATCGCAATCAGCTGCCAGGTCATTAAACTTTCAGCAATAAAAAAGAGGATAAAATGGATTTTATATAGGAAAAATAAAAGTGCGGCTGATAAAATTACGGGCAAAGCAGAAACCAGGCAGACTGTAAGAAATCCCCGCCGTTTTTTTGAGGCAGGAGAAGCTTCCCTGTTCAGCAGTTTTTCTAATTTTTCAATCAATAAACCGATTAATCTTACCGGGTGAAAAGGATATTGAGGATCTCCGAAAATCAAATCAAGAATAAATCCGGCCGCAAAGGCGGCAATATGAAGCAGAAAAATCATCCTTTTATCACCTGCCCGATTCCGCAGACTATTCTTGTAACTCTTTCTGCTTTTTTTGCAAGGAGGCATAAAAGTCTTCCTGTCACTTCTCGCCAGGCTCTGTCATCTTTTTCAAGGGGAACAAGGCCCGAGCCTATTTCATCACTAATTATCAATAGTTTTTTCCCGCAGGCCTCTTCATCATCAATTATCTTTTCAATCTCGGCCGCAATTTCCTCCTGGCATTTGCCGGATTTTAAGCGCTCACGGACAAAGAGATGTAAATCATTTATCAGCCGGAAATTTTTACTGTCTTCCTTACTTTCCAGCTGAGGATAAAGGGATTTTACGTATTCTAATTTGTTCTGGGCAAAGCCCCCGATGAATAATTCCATATCAGTCTCCCAAAATCCTTAAGGCAAGGCTGGCAAGCGTCACAGAAAAAAGTGAAAAAAACTCGCTTATACAGACAAAAAATCCGCATAAATCGCCTGTTATGCCGCCAAAATGTTTTTTACTCATAAAAAAGTAGTATAAAAAGCAGAAAAATACAGCGGAAGTCTGGGCAGCAAAAAAGATTAGCAGGCCCTTTATTAAAGCCAGATAGAAACATAAGCCCAGACCAGCGGCCAGCTCGATTATCAGGATAATAACGACAGTCCTTCCGCTTTTTGTCAGGCTTTCCGTAAGAGCCATACCATCTTTTTTTGCCTTGGGAAAAAGGAGAACGCTAAGACCGCTCAGGCATCTGGATATCACAAAAGAAAATGGCAGTACATATAAAAGGGCAGTTTTTTCCGCTGACGGCAGAAAACCAAGGGAAAGGAGGATTAATACCAGCAGGTTGATTACAGAAAAGGCCCCGATATGAGGATCTTTGAGGATTTCAAGCTTTTTTGCCCGGTCTCCGTAGGAATGAAGGGCATCCATTGTGTCCATAAAACCGTCAAGGTGGAAGCCTCCGGTAATCAAAACAGGGATACAGATGGCAAAAGTTGAAAAGAAGAGCTCGTTCAGGCGGTATTTTACAGAAAAAATACACCAGAGGACTTCCAGGCCGGCAATAAAGGCCCCCACAGAAGGAAAGAAACACAGGTGATACTTCATATCGTCAGACTTCCAGGCAAAACGTGGGACGGGAATTTTTGAGTAAATTGAAAATGCAACGCTGAAAGCCTTAAAAAACTGCCTGAAAAAATTCATTTTACCTCCAGCGGGATTCCGCAGACAACTTCATAAAGCTTGTCTGCCTGCTTTGCAAGCTGACAGTTTATAAAAGAAAGCCCTGTCATATATTTTTTTGTCATCAAATCGTAGTCAATTCCATCATCAAAGATATTATTACTTACTATTATAAGGCTTTTGCAGGCGGAAGAAAGCCTTTTTATGCCCCAAAGGATCTTTTCTGCAACTGGGAAAGCTGATTTTTCCACCTCCGCAGACTTGGCTTCCGGGCAAAACATTTCATTTGCCAGAAGATTTGACATACATTCAAGAAGAATGACAGTATTTTCTTCCCCCTCGACGGCCTCTTCAATATTCCGGCTCTGTTCGATTGTTTCAAAGCCCTTTCCTGCCCTAAGCTTTTTATGTCTTTCAATCCTATTTTGGGCCTCACCGCCATCAGCTTGCATAGTAGCAAGGTAAATTTTCCGCCCGTCTGCCCCCGCTAAGTCCACCGCAAGAGCTTCTGCAAATTCTGATTTTCCGCTGCCGCTGCCACCGTAAACAAGATAAATCACTTTGACTCCCGTTCATACTGTTGAACCCCGGAAGCTTCGAAGCGCACCGCCTTGTCGTAAACACAAAGGGCAGTCCGTAAAAGACCTGTCATCATAACTGCCCCGCTTCCCTCGCCCAGGGCCATATCAGCATCAATCACCGGAGTCAGGCCAAGCTCTTCAAGGGCCTTTACAGCCACAGGCTCCCGGCTTTTATGGGAAGGAATCAAAAATTCCCCTATATCTTTTTCAATTCTGGCTGCGGCAAGTGCTGCCACAAGGCTTACAACTCCGTCTAAAATCACAGGAAGGCCGCATTGCTTTGCGCCGAGAAAAAGTCCTGTCATTCCCGCAAGGTCATAACCGCCAACACACTGCAAAATCTTCTTCACATCCGCATTATATAAATCATATTTTTTGATTGCGGCTTCAATTACCTGCTTTTTTCTCACAAGTCCCTGGTCAGAAAGTCCCGCTCCCCTGCCGACGCACAAATCCACCGGCAGTCCCAGCAGACAAGCCCCTGCCGCCGCACAGGTTGTCGTATTCCCGATTCCCATTTCCCCGATGCAGACAGCGTCATATCCCCTTTTCTTTGCATCCCGGGCAAGCTCTTTCCCTGCAGCAACAGCCTTTTGGAGCTCATCCTCTGTCAGGGCCGGCTCTTTTAAGAAATTTCTGCTTCCAGCCCGGATTTTCCGATTGATTACTCCATCAATTTCACTTTCACAGGCAATCCCTATATCTACCGTAATCAAATCAAGACCAAGGTCTTTCGCCATAACAGCCGCACTGGATTTCCCGCCAGCTATATTTTTTGCACAGGCAGCCGTAACTTCCATTCCGGACTGACTTACGCCCTCTTCAACAATTCCGTTATCAGCACAAAACACAAGAAGGGCAACTTTATCCAGTTTTGGGTAGACAGAATTCTGAATCACACCAATTTTCGCAGTAAGCTCTTCAAATCGCCCCATACTGTCCAGAGGCTTAGCGACACAATCCCAATTTTTCTTTATCTGACTGTAAACAGAAGCTTCCATTATATTTTCCTGCCCGCCTTACCTGGTCTTAATCCCCATTATCTGATAGATTTTTTTCATATCCAGATGCTTTCTAAGCGTTTCTGCCAGATAATCATACTGTTCTTCTTTAAAGCTGTCGAAAGAACGACTACTTAAATCCACCCTCTCCGGGATCTTTATATTTCTTCTCTCTGCAAGCGCTTTTAAGGTGCAGAAGGCTATATCTTCATTGTCAAAAAAGCCGTGAATATAAGAACCGGCAATATTTTTCAGGCAAAAACCGCCCGGAAAGTCCTCAAGAACAGGCGAACGACTACCGGAATCCACCGAACCCCCGCTTACCCTCTCCGTACGTCCCATATGGATTTCATAACCGCAAACATTTTTTCCCTTCAAAAAGCTGAAAAATCCACCTGAAAGGTCATTTTCCCACAAAAGGCTGACCTGCCGCCTTGTTTTATCCTTTTCCAGAAGCGTATTAAGCTCAAAAAGCCCCAGCCCTTCTACCCGGTCAGCCCCCCTGCCAGCATAATCACCGCTTTCAACTCCGTCAGGGTCGCTCACCCTCTTTCCAAGCATCTGAAAACCGCCGCAAATGCCAAAAAGCACCCCGCCCCGGTCCGCAAAATCAAGAATTTCATCAGAAAGCCCGCTATCTTTAAGCCACTTCAGGTCAAAAATCGTATTTTTACTGCCCGGAAGAATCACCATATCCATCTGGCCAAGTTTTTCCCCGTCCGTCTGGTCAAGATAATGCAGACGAATCCCGGCCCAGAACTCATCCCCGCTGCCTTCAAAGGCTTCAAAAACAGAAAAATCACTGAAATTCGAAATATGAGGAAGTCTGACCACCCCGATATTAATTCCGCCCTCAAGCAAAGGCCTTTTTATAAAGCGCGAAGTCAGGCTGTCCTCGTCATCAAGCCGGATATTCATATAAGGAACCACGCCGCTCACAGGAATCCCCGCCCTTTTTTCAAGCTCAAGAATCCCCGAATCAAGCAGGCTGGCATCACCCCGGAATTTATTTATGATAAGCCCCTTTACCCGTTCCCTTTCCTCAGAAGTCAAAAGCTCAAGCGTTCCCAAAAGTTGGGCAAAAACACCGCCCCGGTCAATATCCCCCACAAGAAGAACCGGAGCATCCACCATCTGGGCCAGCCCCATATTGACAATATCATTTTCGCGAAGGTTAATTTCCGCAGGACTTCCCGCCCCCTCAATCACGATAATGTCATTTTCCTTAGCAAGCTTATTAAAGGCCTCCATAATCTGCGGTAGCAGCGTTTTTTTATAGGAAAAATATTCCCTGGCCTCCATATTGGCCACAACTTCGCCCCTGACAATCACCTGGGATTTTCTGTCGCTGGTTGGCTTAAGCAGAATCGGGTTCATCAGCACACTTGGCTTAATTCCCGCCGCCTCCGCCTGCATAACCTGGGCCCGTCCCATCTCCAGCCCTTCGTCCGTCACAAAAGAGTTAAGGGCCATATTCTGCGATTTAAAAGGCGCCACCTTCCAGCCGTCCTGCTTAAAAATCCTGCAAAGTCCCGCCACCAGAAGGCTCTTTCCTGCACTGGACATGGTTCCCTGTACCATTATAAGGTGGGGGGAAGTCTCCCCCTCGCTCCCAAGTCCTCGCTGCGCTCCGGTCTTGTCCGCTACCCTCTCTGCGGGCTCAATCGCCGCCCGCAACGCCTGCTCTTCAGCCTTACCAGAATCAGCATCATCGAAGTTAATCTTCAATCTTGCCGTTTGGCTTTCAAATTCCTCATCTTTAATCCCGTAGAGCTTCTGAATAAAGTTTCCGCAAAAAATCTCTTCGACCTTACCCGTGCGAAGAATCTTTCCCTCGCCCACGCAGACAAGCAGATCCGCCACTGCCTTTACCAGCTCCAGCTCATGAAGGCTCATAATCACAGCCTTATTTTCCTCTTTGGCAAGCCTCTTAATCACGCGGATTAAATCAATCTTATAGCGCATATCAAGAAAGGAAGTCGGCTCATCAAGAACAATAATCTCTGTGTCCTGGGCAATCGCTCGGGCAAGCATAATCCTCTGCTTCTGACCGTCACTGATTTTACAAAAGTCTTTTTCGCAAAGCTCTTCCGCCCCTACAATCTTAATCGCACGCTCTACCCGGGCCTTATCCTCGTCCTTCAAAATTCCAAGCCGTCCGGTATAAGGATAGCGGGCACTTTCCACTACCTCCCGGCAGCTCATAAACTCCGGCTTGATTTTTTCAGTCATCACCATAGAGACATGGCGGGCACTTTCAAGTTCACTGAACTCTTCCGCATCCTTCCCAAGTACAAAAATCTTTCCACCCAGCGCGTCCAGCTCGCGGGTAATCGTCTTTAATATGGTAGATTTTCCGCTTCCATTAGGGCCAATAAGACAAAGAATTTCCCCCGCCTTCACTGCAAGGTTGACCCCGCCAACAATTACTTCCCTGCCATAACCCGCGCAAAGCTCAGAGGAATTTATAATGTAAAGATTTTTTTCTTCCATAATTTACCGTCTTCTTAAAATCATATAAATATTTTTTCATTCACGGTTTTTCCATTTTACTACCAAAAATATTTTCAATATGATTTAAACATCTGTCAAGATTTTATCTTTATTTTTAGCCTTTTCTCCCAGGTCGGAGTATAAATAAATGTAAAGCAAAGATTCAGGAGGCAATATATGAACGAAAAGGAACTTAAAGAGCAGCTGCTTGCCGCAGGTGCAACAGAAGAACAGATTGCAAAAATTAATTTTGCCAGGATAGAAGAAATTATTTCACAGGCAGGCAATCTTGATGAACTTTGCAATCTTATGGTTAAAAACTACCCGGGATTCAATGTCCAGGAATTCAAAAAGGCAGTTACAGAAGGCGCAAACGCAAAAGATTCAGAAGAAGCTGTAGACCTTTCCGACGAAGCACTTGAAAACGTTGCAGGCGGAAGCCTGGGCAGTTGGATTAAGAAGAACAAGGATTGGCTTATTCCGGTTGCAGCTATTGGGGCTGCAGGCCTGTTAATTGGTGCATTCGCTGCTAGACGTGGTAAAGCAACTACGGCATCACCGGCCGAACCATCCAGTCCTATTCTTAGTGACGGAAAAACCTCCGAATTTATAGACAAAAATGTGGAAATCATGAAGAGTGGAGGATCTCCTTCCATGAATTTATTTGCAATAGACCATTAACAGTAAGACAGAGACAGAGGAGGCATATATATGAACGTACAGGAACTTAAAAAAGAACTGCTTGCCGCAGGCGTAACAGAAGAACAGCTTGACAGCCTTGATTTTACAAAAATCGAAGAACTCTTTGACAATACACAAAATGCTGATGAGCTTTGTATGGAAATGCAAAAAAACTTCTCAGATTTTGACGAGAAAAGCTTTAAAACAATGCTTTCAGAACAGGAAAAAGAAAGCGAAAAGACAGAGGATCTTTCTGACGAAGCACTTGAAGAAGTTGCAGGTGGAAGCGTAGGCAGCTGGTTCAAAAAGAACAAAGACTGGGTTATTACAGCGGCTGCATTAGGAGCTTTAGGTATAGCTGTTGGCGGAAAAAAATTATGGAATAAGATAGATAGAAAAAAATTTATAGCTAAAAAGAATGCAGTAAAAACTTTTGTTGTATTTCAAGACTAGAAGGGGGCATGTATGATGGAAAATGAACTTAAAGAACAACTGTTTGCCGCAGGGGCAACAGAAGAACAGCTTGCTGATATTGATTTAGAAAAAGTCGAATCAATTATAAGTGGTGCAGAAAACATTAATGAAATATCTTCAAAAATGAAGGAAGTATTCCCATCATTTAATGAAGCAGAGTTCAGAAAAGCCCTTACAGAAACTGCAAAGAATTCTGAAGATGCTCAGGATCTTTCTGACGAAGCTCTTGAAGCGGTTGCAGGCGGTAGCGGAGGCAACTGGTTTAAAAGGAACTATGAAACAATACTCAGGGTTACAGTTCTTGCAGGTGTTCTTGGAGTTGGCTACGGGTTTGGCAGAGTTATTGGCAATAAGATAGCAAAAAATTCCGCTCAAAATACTTATGCTAAGGTAAGAGGAATAGAGTAAAGCTTTCAATAGCACACAAAGGAGGCATGATTATGGAAAAGAAAGATGAAAAAATTATAAAAGATTTAGAAGCTATTGTTGCTTCAACAAACAGTCCTGAAGAAGCCTTCAAAAAAATTGCAGCAGCCTATCCTTCTGTAAGCGTAGAAGAGCTTAAGAAGAATTATGAAGAGGAAAAGAAAAAGGCAGAGGCTGAATTTTCAAAATGCTCAAAATCAGAAGATGTAGAAAATCTGTCTGATGATGCACTTGAAGAAATAGCAGGAGGAAGCTTTGGAGGCTGGGTAAAGAAAAACTGGCCTTACCTTGTACTTGGTGCCGCAGCCATTGGTTTGACAGCCGGAATTATTCACAAAGGCTTTATCGCTCGTCAAAACACCGCCGCCAATGCAGCTGGAGAATATATGGGCGATTGACTTAAAACCTATGGAACCAAGTAAAGCTTAATTCCCATATTATTGGAGGTAACTAATATGACAGAGAGTGAATATAAGAAACAGTTTATTGATCTTGGAGTAACAGAAGAAGAAGTTGCAAAAATTGATTTTTCCATGATTGAAAAAATCATCAGTGAATCAAAAGACATTGATGATATGTGCAATAAGGTTCTTAGCATAAACCCATCTGCCGATGTACAGGCGTTGAAAGATGCAATTAAGAATAAGATTCAGGAACAGGATAAAACTTCTGATACTGCAGAGGATCTTTCAGAAGAATCCCTTGAAGAAGTAGCAGGCGGAAGTCTTGGCAGCTGGATCAAAAAGAACAAGGAATGGCTTATTCCAGTAGCAGGACTTGCTCTTACAGGAGCAGTTGCGGGCGGTGTAGCACTTTATAAACACTTTAATAAACCTGTCGACTCATACAATTTAATTAACGATGTTCCCCAGAAGGGACTTCTGGCCGAAGACTAAGGGAAATGTAAAAGGAGGACAGAATTGTAAAATGAAAAAGACAGAGAAGCATTATGAAAGAAGAAGAATATAAAACACGACTTTTAGAACTTGGACTGCCCGAAGAAAAAATTCCGAACATTAACTTCTCTCAACTTGAAGATACTATTTCGCACGCAAAGAATATTGATGAAATTTGCGCACAGCTGGAAAAAAATTATCCTGGCTTTAATTCTGATGAATTCAAAAAAGTGTTCACGTATGCTTTAAGCCAGGAAGGAAAAACATCAGAAAGTGTAGAAAATCTTTCTGACGAAAGCCTGAATGAAGTTGCCGGCGGGAGCACTAGTCACTGGTTTAAAGACCATGCTGCTGAGTTTGCAATCGTAGCAGCCGGCATTATTGGCGGAGCAATCTGGGGTGCTGCTACTGCAAAAGACGGAATTATAGAATACGGCAGAAAAGAAGGAGCGGTTGCCGGAGCTATATGGGGCGGAATAGTCACAGGTGGTTCAATGTTAATAGTTGACAATACAGCTGGAACTCTTAATTTGCATTGTGATAAAGGTCTTTAATAAGACGGAGGAACATTATGAACGAAGAGGAACTTAAAGAAGAGCTGCTTGCCGCAGGTGCATCTGAGGATATGTTTGATAAGATTGATTTTTCAAAAAAAAATTAAAACTGCTTTTCCCGATTTTGACAAAACAGGGCTTTTTGCCCGCCACTGCTGCCGTAAAATCTGGCCTCATATAGGCCGGATTTTACGGCAGCAGTTTATTACAGTCTAATATTTATAATAATAAATTCTTAACTGGAACGGGTGACCGTTCTTATCCCAAGCATCTTCCTGCGGAGGATAATATTTCTGTTGAAGAGGTGAAATATAATTATTGAAATAATCTTTATCACCATTATATGTAATTCTATGCTGTTCATCTTGAACAACACCAGATTGCCAGAAAAAGAATGCACCAACATTATATCTTTCTCCAAGAGTACTTGGAAGGTGTAAACTCTGTTTTTCTCCAGAATATGCAAAACAGCCGTTCTCCAATGTTACAACTCCTTCTGGCAAATTTATGTCCTTTATCGATTTACAACCTGCAAAAGCCAGTTCCTTCAAAACCTTAAGAGTTGAAGGGATGGTAAATCTTGGAATTGTCTGACAGTCTCTAAAGGCTTCCTCACCAACATCAGTTACACCCTCATTAATTACAACTCCATTCGCAATTTTTGTACAGTTTTTAAATGCCCGCACTCCAATTCTTGTTAAATTTTGAGGTATAGCCATTTCCACCAGATTACTGCAGTCAAGGAAGGCTTCATCATCAATTACAGTAACTGTATCCGGGAAGAAAACCCTTGCAAGAGGAGTAAAGCCTCTGAAAGTAGCGGCCGAAACAGTCTGTAGTTTTGACATTCTCCTCATATCAACAACAGCACCCTTCCATTTAGCCTTACTTAATATACTAAGACTCTGTTCTACAGGGTTTCCATATTCTTCTTCGTGTACGTTCTCCTTTTCCCAAATGAAACGCTTTAACTTTGCTGTTATTTTTTCTGTTGCAATGCCGGCAGTAGAAGTCGCCGTATCATCAATAATTGCAAAACCCCGGTAAACTGTTTCATCTTCATACCAGGCCGCATTCTGACTATTAAGGAATGATACAAATTGTGCCCAGGTTCCGCTGAAATCCTGAGCCAGACCATATAAATTTAAATCTTCAGTAACAGGAGTGTCAAAAGTAAATTCTTTATTGAAGTTTGCATCATAATACCATTTACATGAAAATTTCAGTTTAGGCTTCCAGGCCGGCTCATTATGCCGGATTGGCTCCATAATGATTCTTTTATCAGTTAAATAAAATGACACATAATGTATACCTTCAGTTAAGTCGTACTTTGCATATAGGGATAAAGGAGCTGTAACTGGTTCAGTAAATCTATATGCAATTTCTGAGCCTTCAATATACCAGCCGGTACACCTGAAATGAGGATAAACAGGCAGCTCAGGCGTAAGCTCAGTGCCATTTTCCCCATAAGGAACCTTTACAACCTTAGTTCTTACTTTTTCCCCACCTTCTTCCCAGTAACCATCGCCACTATTAAAAGTAATATCAACAGTCCGGGTTTCATCAGGGCTGTTCTGATTGCAGCCCAGCCATCCAGCCAGCAAAACAGTAAATAGAAGTGTAAAAAATATATTTTTTCTCATAGTTTTACCCTAGGCTATTCTAGAAAAGTTGTTGCCCCGCCATTTGTAGGATCATTTTTGTCCTTGCTTGAATTGCCGGAAGAAGCGCCCGTTGGTTGCTGTGTTGCCTGCTTCTTATTAACTACATAATCAACTACAAGTCCTAATACTCCACCAACCATAAATGCAAGTCCTGCAGATTTCCAGTTAGACTTAAACCAGCTTCCAACACTTCCACCGGCAACTGCTTCAAGTGCATCATCTTCAAGATCTACAACTTCATCAGAAGAAGAATCACCTGCATTCTCATTCTGCTTTTCCAGTTCTTCAAGATTTTTTCTTACTTCATCAATATTGATAGAAGGGAACCCTTCCTTTACTTTTGCAGCGGCATCTTCAAAAGAAACCGACTCATCCATAATTTTCTTGATAGCTTCAAAATCTTTGTTTTCTGTAACCTTATGAACAAAATCATCTGTAAAGCCTAATTTCTTCATGTTTTCTACGTAATTCATATCATGCCTCCTTATTATTGATTATCACTTCCAAGAGAATTTAATACTGATGGAACTACACCTAATGCAAGGAATCCCATTCCAGTAGCCACACCTTTTCCCACAGAAGCTTTATTTGCCGCTTTAGTGGCTGCACCTGCCTCCGCAGCTTCACCTTCTCCTGCGGCTGCTTTACCTGCTGCCGAAGTACCGGTAAACTTTTTCATTCCAAAATATGCCAGAGCCGACACACCAACAAAAGTTACAATTGCCGGCCAGTGTTTTTTGAAGAAGTCTCCTACCCCGGAACCACCTGCTACACTTTCCAGATCTGCATCTTCAAGGTTTACAACTTCTTCGCTGTCTGAATCTTTCCGGTTCAGCTGCTTTTTAAGTTCCTCTTTTGCATATTCAAAGCTTTCTTCCAGAGCTTTTACATCCATTTCCGGATACTTTTCGCTAAGCTTTTTCAAGGCTTCTTCTGTTGTTGTACAGGAAAGAACTGTTTCTTCAAGCTCCTGAAAATTAATTCCTTCAAGTACTTCGCTGTTTACCCCCTGTTTTTCAAAGAGGTCTTTTATTTCCTTTTCATTCAAAGTCTTCATAAGGCTACCTCCAGGACATTAACCCATGACATTGCTGTTATCAGTCTTTGCATCTTTCTTTGTGTCTTTTTTAGCAACTTCGTTATTAACAAGTCCCATTGCAGTCTGACCGACCATTGCACCAATCATAGGAGCACCTAAGGCTGAACCTGCCACAGTACAAACAACTGCTACTGTAAGGCCCGCCCAGTTTTTCTTAAGCCAGCTTCCAATACTTCCGCCGGCAACCTCTTCAAGCGCATCATCTTCAAGATCTACAACTTCTTCACTGCCTGAATCTTCTGCTACATTCATGTTAGCCGCATAATCATCAAAGATTTTCTTAAGCTCTTCTACCTTCAAAACCGGATACTTTTCATGAATCTTCTGAAAAGCTTCTTCTTTTGTATCACTGCCGGCAACAAGCTTCTGGATTTCTGCGATATCAAAGTTCTTTTCAAAAGTTTCAATAAAGTCGGCAGACGCACCCTGTTTAGAGGCAGCCTCAAACAAGTCTTTTTTATCAATTATCTCCATAATTATTCCCCCGTTTAGGGTGGCTGTTTAGCGCGCCTGCTCAACCACCGCTTTTGTCTTACACTTATTTATACTCCGGCCATAAAAAAAAGGCTAAAATAATTATTTAAAACAAAAATTACAGCAGCGGTATCAGGCAAGTTTTTCTTTTAATTCTGCAAAGGCTTTTTTAATGATGATTTTTGCATTGGCATAGGAAATTTGAAGTTTTTCAGATGCGGCTTTCATTGTCATGCCGTCATAGTAAATATAGATAATAAGATTTCTGGATCGGTCATCAAGGCTTTCAAGAGCCCTGGCAAGTTCGCTAAGGCTTTCATCATTCAGGATATTCTCAAAGCTGCTGTCAACAAAACCGATATCTTCCGCCTGTTCATCCCCCCCCCCTAAAAAAAAGAATCTCTTTTGGGCGCGGCTTGTTGTCCTGTAGTGAGTATAAACCGTATTCTGTGTGATTGTATAAATCCACGTAGAAATAGAAGACTTTGTCTGATCAAAAGAGTCCAGATTATTCATAATTTTTATGAATACGCTCTGACAAATGTCCTCTGCATCAAATGGACTGATGTTTTTGCCCAGGATATAACGCATAACTTTGTCGTGATACTCTTTGTATATGTCATCTTTATCCATATGATAACGTTCCATTATATAAAATTATATTCGACAAATTTAAAAAACACAAAAAATATACACATTTTTTTTATTTTTTTTAGCCATTTAGAAAAGCTTCGGAGTATAAATAAAAGAGAAAGAGAGATATGGAGGTACGATTATGAATGAAAATGACATAAAAGTGCTGTTAGATTTTCAACATTTTGCCGCAAATAAGCGTCTCGAAACATTAATTCGAAGCGCACATGAATCAGACAATGAAGAAGATGACCGTATTTCCATCATGACAGACTCTCAGGCAGAAATGCTTGCCGCAGCCGGTACAGAAACAGATAAGGATCATCCAAAAGACCGCAAATCTTTAATTCAGTCTTTGGGCGGACTTATGGTTATTCTTTCTCTCTGCCTTTTTATGGCATGTTCAAACGGTGTAAACGAAACAAAATACATTGATCAGACAGCAATCAAAACAACTGAATATACTGGTGCAAATGCTACAGAGGTTGCTTATTATGCTCAGCTTTATTTTACAGATAAATTCGGTGATAAATACGTTGAAGAAAAAGCTGAAGACTATGTTTATGTAGGTTCAGAAAAGAAAGTAGTTCCGGCAGGAACAAAAATTTCCACAATAGGAAACATTAAAGTCTTACCTGAACCTCAGGCAAAAAATATAAACTATGATTGTTATGAACAATATGGCTTTACTCAGACAGGAAAAACAATCAATCTTTTTTATAAGGCAAAAACCGTTACCTACAGATTTTTCTTAATGCCAAATGATACTGTTCCTGTTGCAATACTGCAGGGAAAAACTGAACTGCCGCTTACACCCCCGCCGACAAAGAATTACAATGCAAGCGGAAAGTTTGCAATCTGGAAGGGAACAGACGGAACCATTCTTCAAAGAACCTACGGCACAAAAGATATGGATTTTTTCGCCCAATGGTTCACTCCATACGGAAAGAAAGAACGCCCGGACACAGTGGGCGATATTGTTTTTTCTGACGGAACTGCCTCTCATTATTCAGGCCTTACTCTTTCAGACGAGCAGAAGAAGAATGCAATCGCAGTAATTGTAAGCACATCCTATAACCGCACCACAGGAAACGGTACCGGTTACAATGAAGGAAGGGTTATATTGGGCCTTGGAACAATTAACAGCCCTGCCCTGCAGTGGTGGACTGGAGGTAATTCTTTTGACACCCCCACTTCAAAAAATGACGGAAGGATGAATACTTCCATTATAAAAACTAAGAGCACTTCCGAAAGCTTTGATGATTTTCCTGCCCTTAAATGGGCAATAAACTATGCCACTTACGCAAGTGAAGAAAAAGGCATAAATATTAGCGATGAATTGATGGCCGGCTGGTACCTTCCGGCTTATAACGAATGGCTACAGGCTTTTATTTCCAGAGACGCAAGTCTTGGAGCCTTTAATGCTCTTGGAATTACCTATAGTGTACTTGACGACAATTTCTGGACCAGCACCAGCAATATGGGGAAAAAATCAGACAGTGATCCAGTTTCATGGTATATACATTTAACTCCAAACGCTCTTCTAGAGCCAGACCAGACTACCACAGCACTTGCAATGCGGGAGTTTAAATGAAAAGAAAATCACTTTTTATTCCTCTAGGTATTTTATTTTCTTCTCTTTTTATTCTCTCTTCCTGCTCCAGGGGAGATGATACTTATCCGTCTAATCAGACTGACAGCGCAAGCGTTAAAAACGGCGTAACATATAATTTTTATTATTCTCATGCAAGTACAAACCTGCTTTATTCAATTACAGGTAAACCGGGAGACCGGGTGCCTAACCTTCCTGTTCCTAAACGCAAATTCTACACCTTTGATTCCTGGAAAACTGATGACGGAAACGAAATTCCCGCTAATTTTGGTACTACTTCCCTTGAAATATATGCCCAGTGGACAAGTACCACTCAGATTGGAAACAAAATAAAGCCTTCTGTAGTAGGAGACATTGTATTTACAGACGGAAGTGCCACTTCCTACACAGATGCAATTGCAACCCCTCTTACCGATGATCAGAAAAATAATGTTGCGGCAATTATTTTTACCACAAGCTATAATCTGGAAAACGGTGATAATAAAAACGGCTCTACAATGCTGGGAATTGCCGTAAATCCAAAGCACACAAACTGGTGTGCAGACAGAATCAAAGTTGGCAACGACAATGATCTTCTTTCTTTATATGCGGGCTACGACATTCAGAATATAACAAATGATAATCAGCCGGCAAATGCCCTTTCCTTTAATCTTTATGACGGAAGCAAAAACCTGCCTAAAACAGACCAGCTTCTTGCCTACTCTTATTATTATGCACCCGCCTTTTACTATGCCTATACCTACGGAACAAATGCAGTTGATATGAAAGAAGAATACCGAGACGGCTGGTATCTTCCAAGTTATTACGAAATGCGGATTCTTATGACCGAAGAAGGCTTACTCAGTACAATAAAAAGTGTTTTTTCGCTTGCCGGCAAAACTTTTGACGTAAATTCAAACACAACCGCAACAAACAAGAGTACACTGATTTTAACAAGCTATTCAGATACTTCAGCCCCGGATAGTGCAAACCCAAATGATGAACACGGATATTACAGTGAATCGGATATGTGGGTTACAATCCGCATGTATGATATTACTGCTGAACCCAAAATGCGTACAAGAACTCCCCGTGTAAATCCAAAAGAAAGCTATAAAAAAGCCGCAATCTATACTAAAGCCTATGCAGTTGATTTTAAGGGCGAAGTAAATCTTGTTACAAAAACAAATAAAGCGTGGGAGTATGACAAAGACAGAACCCCAAGCAGCAAGGTAGATGCTCCTATAAAATCGTATGCCTTCCCTGTAAGGGTTTTTAAATAGGAGGCCGGCTTGAAAAAATCTCTGCTTTTATCACTTATTTCGGTCTCTTTACTTGCAGCTCTTTCTCTTTCTTCCTGCAAGGCAGATGTAGATTATGAAATTATCAAAAAAAATGCTGATTTTTCTGACACCTACACAAACAAGGATGCCTATAACATTTACTACTACAAGCAGCCTGTAACTGGAGAAACAGACATTACTGCCTGGGAACGAGACACCCAGAGTGATACAACAAATACCTATGTTCCGGCAGGGTCAAGCGCAAGTTCCCTGAACAACAAGGGTTACCAGGGCTTTGTTTATGCGGGTTTTGTCCAGAATGATACAACTATTAACGTTTACTACAAGCGCTGTACAATCCGCTATGAATTTTATAACCTCCTGACCGATACCAATCCTCTTTTTGTAATTACAGGCCTCTTCGGCATGACCTGTTTAAAACCTGTCTGTAACGACAGAGATGAAGCCTATTTTGACAGCTGGCATACAAAAAACATGTTGCTTTACACCAGTAATTTTGCCATTAATGCAGACAGTAACACTCTAAACGATGTTTCCACAACAAAATGGTATGCAAGCTGGAAAGATAAAGCCACTGTTTTGGGATTAAGTTTGAACCTTGTTAATCCAGGGGACGTCCTTCTAAACGATGGAAGTGTAGTTCCATATTCAAGCGTCAATGCAATGAATCCTAAACAGAAAGCCGCTGCCGTAGCAGTTCTTGTTTCAAACTCCTACAATCTTAAGACCGGCGGCAATGTAGACGGAAGCACCCGCCTTATGGCAGGCTTAAAAACCATTGAAACTGCATGGGTTATAGGCGACTCTGATGTTCTGTTAAATCAGTTTATAAAAACCACAGACTATGACGGAAAAACAAACCGGGAAACACTTTTAAACCTTGATAAAGACTTCCGTCATAATAAGAATCGTACTGGTTGTGCTATTTTATACAGTTATGACTACGATAATATTGCGGGTATAGCCGGAATCTACAAAAACGACTGGTATCTTCCTTCAGAAATAGAATTAAAGCTTTTGCGAACTGAAGCAGTAAAAAATGCCTACAAATTCATTCTTAATATGGATGAAAATACAGAATGCTGGTCTTCTACTTCTACAGGTAAAGAACAGAAAGTAAAAACCGTAACCATAAGGGGTGACTCCAGCGAAAGAGATAAAAGCGAAAACCTCGTTGTTATTGCATTCCGCCAGCTTGATTAGTAATTAAGTGTTACTTTAATTAGTAAATATCCGGAGTAACTTTTACCGCTTCTTTAACTTCTTCTTTTTGAATCTGCTTAGGCGGCTCTTCCGGAAGCGGAGCCGGAGTTGGCTCTACAGCAATTCCAACAATACTTGCAGTTGCATATTTGTATTCAAGCAGGGCCTCCAGATAATTTACAAGAGTCTGGTAACGCTCCTGTGTTGCCTGTATAAACTTCTGGTCCTGTTCAATAAGATTATCAAGTTTTATAAGACCCGCACGGAAGCGTTCCTGCTCGTTATCATAAAGCTGGTTCTGCATTTCATATACGCCTTCTGCCTTTAACAGTGAGTTTCTGTAAAGATTCAGCTTTTCTATAGTATTTTTAAGCTCCAGGAAAAGCGTATTGCGTTTCTTTTCGTAGTCAATCATCAGAGTTTCATAATTAGCCATGGCTTCCATAACCTTTCCGCTTGTATCCCTGTCAAAAGGCTTAATTGTAACTCCAATAGAGCCGTTTACATTTGTTCCCCGCACATTCCAGAAGCCGGAAGTCAATGCCTGACCGAAATCATCAGAATAGGTTGTACCGCTCATACCGATTTTAAAACCTAAGGTAGTATCTGGTCTTCCGTTAATTTTTGCAATCTTAATTCCCTTTTTTGCAGAATTAAGCTGGTCTTTAAGCATTCTGAAGTCGATGCGGTTTTCTTCAACGTAATCAAGAAAGTCCTCATCCAAATGGTCTACCGTTATAAGATCCGGAGCCTGATTAAGATTCAAGTCATCAAGCATATCTGCCGGATTTTCAATCAAATCAATATCAGCAGTTCCCAGCATATTTGCAAGTTCCATCTTGGTTCTAAGATACTCAACCCTTGCCGAATCAACATTTCTTTGATTTGAACTTACACTTACCTTCATTAAAAGGATATCATTCCTCATCAGGATACCGGCCTTTACCATAGAAGAAATATTTGCATTACGTGTTTCAAACTTCTGCTGCAAGTCTTCCAGCTGCGTCAGATTTTTATAGGCCATAAAATATGCCCAATATGCCTTGGTTGTATTTATTACAGTCTGACTTATGGTATCCTGCAGCTGAACCCGCATCTGATCCAGATAGTCCTCTGCCTGACTGATTTGAAGGGCTGTAATAGAAGAATTAAATGATTTGAATAAAGGCAGATTAAGCTCAAGACTCAGTTCGCCAAGGTTTCTTCCATGCTCATCCCTGGTTCTTCTGTAGGTATTTGAAGCAAATGCTTCGCCGAATTCATAATCTGTAACATTATTGTTTCGTCTTACACTGTAAGAAAGCTTTGACTGAAGTCCAAAACTAAAAAGTTTTTGTGCAAAAATTGAACCGCCTGTCTGTCTTGTAAGCGAATTGTTGGAGAATATACCGTAAACAGATTCCGGAGTTATGAAAGAATATCCGTAAAGTGAATTCGGATCGCGCGGGTCTACCGGATTATGATTATAAGTATAATCACCTTGAGTACCAACTGAAACATCTAAAGCGCCCTTTGCCTGCCTGTATTTTGCTTCGGCGATTATAAGAGCCTGCTGCTGCTTTCGGACATCGTAGTTATGCTGAATAGCTAAAGTAATTGCATCATAAAGGGTAAAGACTTTCTCTTCATCCTCCTGCTTATTTTCAGAAGAAAAAACAAGATTCATTGAGAAAAATAAACTAACTGCAGCAAATATTACTTTCCTAGCCAGCACCAGTTACTCCTCTTCCTCCTGAGATTCTTCCACTTTCTTCATCTTTGCTCTATGAGTATCGCATAATTCATTAAAATCCAGCACAAAAATTTTAGTTCCTATTATATCACCTCGTTTGTTAAAATAATATTTTCCGTTCAGTCCAGTCCAGGTATTTTTACGAAGTTCAGATGCAACATCCTTTGCCTTTACAGAATGAGCCTTTGCCATAGCGCCGGTAAGGATTTTTAATGATTCGTACCCCTGTACAGCCTGCTGTGCCGGACTTTTTCCATATGTCCTGGAAAAATCTTTCTTAAATTTGGTATAGGCATCAGAGCTGGCATTACGGCCAAAACTTGTAACTGCATAAATATCCCGGATATTATTTTCCATAATCCATTTTTCCAGTCCAGGATGATCAAAAGTATCCGGGCCAAGAATCGGTTTGTCCATACCGTTTTCCCTCATAGTTTTGATGACATTTTCCAGCTGTGGCATATCGCCTGCAAGGAAAACAGCATCAAATTCAAAATTTGCAGTCAGCCACTTTGCCATATGAATGAATTGCATATCAAGATCAAGTTCGGTATAACTTTCGCGGTCAATAATGAAAATCTCATCCTTTGTACAGGCAAATTCAAAGACATTAGAAATATCTTCACCATAAGGAGTATCCAGATAATAGATAATCATACGGTTCCAGCCCTTTTCCTTACAGAAATTCGAAGCGGCTTTTGCAAAAGCTGCGGCCCGGGGAATATTTCTGAACACGTAAGGGAAGCCCTGATTTGTAAGCTTTGTTGCTGTTGCCATAGGAGAGAACATCAGAACACCGTAATACTGATAAACCTTTGAACTTTCAACTGCAATTCCCGAAATTGTATGTCCGATAACTGCCGCAATATCATATCGGTTGGAAATATCATAGGCAGCGTACAATCCTTCTTTTTCTGTATCGTGATCATCAAATTGAATAAGTTCAATCTTGGCGCCGTCAACACCGCCGCTTGAATTAATTTCGTGGCAGGCAAACTGCAGGCCTTCCCATTGCAGGGTATCATTTCCTTCCCAGCCGTTAGCACAGGCAATGCGGATTATTTTTTCTTTGTTAAAAAGCTTTGTCGTTACCTTTTCACGTTTGAGAGCTGGTTTATCTGACTTACAGGAAAGACAGAGGCTCAGCTCTAATAAAGCGGCACAAAGGGTAAGTATAGTTTTTACATTTCGTTTCATCATTTTCTAGTCCCCCTTCTATACATTCTGTCGTTTTGCAAGCTCTGCAAAATAACCGTTCATCTTAATAAGTTCTTCGTAATTTCCGGTTTCTATAATCTTTCCGTCTTTCATTACGTAAATTCTGTCCGCATGAATAATTGTGCTGAGTCGGTGAGCAATTACAATTCGCGTTACCTTAAGTTCATCAAGACTCTGGCGAACAACCGCCTGAGTTACATTATCTAGGGCAGAAGTTGCTTCATCAAAAAGAAGAATGTTAGGCTTTCTGATAATGGCACGGGCAATAATCAGACGCTGAAGCTGACCTCCCGAAATGGAAAGTCCGCCCGCAGGAATCATAGTGAACATACCCATTGGCATTTCGCGGATATCCTTATCCAGGGCAACTGCTTTTGCCGCAGCCCAGGCATCTGCTTCTTTTAAGCCGGAGCTTCCTACAATATTCTGCAGCATTGTCCCCTGCAAAACCGTATCGTTCTGCAGTACAACACCCATCTGGCGGCGGATTGAACCAACTTCAAAGTCATTCATATCCTGTTTATCAAAATAAATTGCACCAGATTCAGGCTTTTCAAAGCCCAGAATCATTCGCAGCAAGGTTGATTTTCCCGCTCCCGAAGTTCCTACAATTCCAATATACTCTCCAGCCTCAATCTTCATGTTTACATCATCAAGAATAAGAGGCCCTTTTTCTTCATAGCGGAAGTTCAAATGGTTAATTTCGATTGAACCTTCAAGTTTACCGATAGAAGGCTTGTCATCCTGAATTTCCGGCGCTTCATTCAAAATTGATTTTACGCGCTTACTCATTGGAATAAGGTTTCTTATAGAAAGAATTGAGCCTGTAAAGCCAAGAACAGCCCCCTGGAAAGAACCGTATGCCGAAAGGAAGGCCATAAAAGTTCCGGTAGAAAGATTTGCAATCTTTTTTTCCTTCATGGCAACGCTAAAGAAGAAGTAAAAGAGAATACTTACCAGGGTCGGATAAACCGCATTGATTGTCTGCATTACGTTGTTTACCGCTTCTATGTTGTAGCCGAAGGTTCGCTGGCGGGTATATTCGTGCGACCATTCACTGAATACCCGGCGCTCCGAATTTGAGTTTCTGATTTTTTCAATGCCGCTCAAAAACTGGAAGAGCATACCGGTAATTTTACCGCCGCTTTCAATAAGGGCTTTTTCCCAATGGTAGGTTGCAAAACATGCAATAAATGGGACAAGTATCGGAAGCAGCAGGAATAAAAGTCCAAGCTTTGCAAAATAAGCGCAGTAGTTGAATTCCTGAATAAGATAAACAACACTGAAGAGCAAATTCATTACAGCCGAAAGAATAATTCCCGAAATTGTCTGCTGAATCTGACTGATTGTCATTGCACGGTCAGAAAGGTCTCCCGAAGTATAATTTTTAAAGAAATTTACAGGCAGACGGAGCAGGCGGTCTATTATTGCGGTCTGCAGAACATTCTGGCTCTTTGTCTGAAGCCTCATGTTCGCAAGGGATTTTGCAATTGACCCCAGAAGAGATGCCATATTACATACAAATACCAGCAGACAAATCTGCACTGCCATTGTACGGGCTGCATTCGGAATTACATAGTCGATGAAGTTTTTAGTCATCATCGGGGTAAGCATTCCGATTAAAGTACACAAAAGTCCGATTATTACAAAGCGCAAAAAATCAATTTTAATGTCTGCAAAGGTGAAGAAAACCAGATCCTTTATCTTTATTTTTTCCTTTGTGATTGTACGGTAAAGCATAAAGGCCATTGGATTTATGCGTGAAGAATTTTCTGCTGTAATTTTGGTAACAGAATTATCTGCCGGGTCATACATCATGTAAGAATCTTTCTTTTTAATAAGGGCAACCGGGCGGTAATTTTCATCAATATCATTACTGTCAGAAAGTTCAATGCTTCCATCAATCCTATAGAAGGCAATTAAATGGCCGCAGTCATCGTGATACCATTTATCACGCAAAAGAACCTCGCGCAGGCGAACGGTATTATCCTTTGCAATTGCCTGAATTCCCGCCTTTGTATTTGGATAATGCTTTTCATTTTCCTTTACTTCAATGCGGCTTTTCTTGGCAACCATGCGGAATACCTTCTGAACTGCAACCTCATCACTGTTGAATACGTTCTCTACATCTTTTTTACGGGTTACAACCGCAGAAATTGTGCTGAGTGTATTCTGATAAGCCCTGTCAGAAAGCCGCTGATATTCAACGCTGGAAGTACGTTCAAACTCTTTATCTGCCTTAAAAAGCTCCTGCGACTTTTGCGCCAGAATACTGATAACCTGGGGATAAGTTTCCTTAGAAAGTTCAGGGGCTTCTTCCAGCTTAAAGGTTCGGCACAAGGCCTTCCAGGACTGCTTAAGTTCCTTTAGGTAATCCGAAAGAGCCTTGTCAAAAGGAATAATTTCTACCTCGGTTTCGGTAGTTCCGGCAAGGACAATTTCAAATTTTCCGGGATTTTCTGCGCTGTCTTCAACTGTAAAGTTAAAAGTAACGCCGCCTTCTTCATAATCTGCAAGAGGATGCCTGGCACCATAAGAGCCGTCCGGCATTTTTTCTACAATAAAGAGATAAGCGCTGCTTTTTATAACTTTGATTGCAACTTTGCTTGAATCAAGCGTGAGGAAATTACTGTTTGTAACGTGCATTTTTCCGGCATTCATGGTCTTCTCTCCTACATCGTCTTGATAAGTTCCTTATACAATCCTTCCTGACTGATAAGCTCTTCATGAGTTCCACGCTGAACAACCTTTCCGGTATCCAGCACAATAATTTCATCGCAGTCGCGGATGGTGCTCAAACGGTGGGCAATGATAATACTTGTACAGCCGCGGCGGCGAAGGTTTCTGTCTACGGTAGCCTCGGTTACCGCATCAAGGGCAGAAGTTGCCTCGTCCATAATCAGAATGCGGGGATTAATTGCAAGGGCGCGGGCAATTTCAAGACGCTGTCTCTGACCTCCGCTGAAGTTTTTACCGCCTTCGATTAATTTTGCATAGTAACCATCCGGACGGGAAATAATTACATCGTGAATACAAGCGTCCTTTGCAGCCTGGACGTAATGCTCAATCGGAATTGTTGAATTCCACATTGTGATATTGTCTTTTACTGAACCGTCAAAAATAGAAATTGACTGGTCTACTACCGAAACGGAAGCAGAGAAAACCTTGCGGTCAATTTCTGAAACTGGCTTTCCGTCAAAAAGAATTTCTCCATCCCAAGGCTCGTAAAGGCAGCTTAAAAGCTTTCCTATAGTAGACTTTCCAGAACCTGAACCACCTACCAGGGCAATTCGCTTGCCCGGAGTCAGCTCCAGATTAAAGCCTTCAAGAAGAGGCGGAGAAAGTCTTGAGTAGCCGAAAGTAACATTCCTCATGGAAATTGAACCCTGCAGGCGCTCGTATGGCAGATAATTATCATCTGTAACCTCCGGCGATTCTTTAAATACCGGAGGAGCCGGGTAATCCATTACGTCATCTACACGCTGCATATCGGCATCAATTCCCATCAGCGTTTTTCCAAGTCCGATGAAGGTACTGACCGGTCCCATAAAGCTTGAAAGCAGAGACTGGTAGGCAATCAGCATACCGATTGTAAGGTGGCCGTCCATAACACGGAATGCACCAAGTGTAAGAACCAGAATATTCAGCACAGAAGAAATGACGTTTGGTGTAACTGAGTTACCAAGATTTACCAGGGCAAGATTCTGACTTTCAAGAACTACCTTTGCCTGCTGACCTGCCCACTGCTGGAAGAAGTCATTTTCAGAGCCGGAAGCCTTAAGCGATTCAATCATTTCAATTCCCGAAATTGTTGTTCCACTCAGCTTACCGCCTTCCATTTCAATCTTAAAAGACTTACTCTTGATTTTTGCAGATGAAATAAGGAAGACAACAGCCATTACAGAAACCAGGGAAATGCTCATGAGGGTAAGAGGCACGTCATAGATAAACATCAGGACACCAAAAAAGACGCCCGTTACCCCGTTAATTACAACCGAAATCAGCTGTTCGCAGATTACGTTTGCAATTGAAGTATTCGACTCAATACGGTTACAAAGTTCACCCGGCATTCGCTGAATAAAGAACTGAACCGGCAGTTTAAAGAGGTGTTGCACAAACTCGGAGGAGGTCTTTAGCGAAATTCGTTCCTGGAACCTTAAGAGACAGGTTTGCTGAACCCAGGTAAGGACACCGTTTATAACAAGAGCAGCTCCCATAAAGGCAAGCAAAGGCTTAAGCTGCTTCATAGAGCCCGCAACCAGAATATCATCTATAAAGAAGCGGCTGAAACTTGGATATAAGAAGCCAAGAATAAACATGAGGAAGCCGATTAAAATCATAAACATAAGGATTGAAAGACGACCTTCAAGCCTTCGTTTTATTTTTGGCCATATAGCAGACTTAGACCCGCCTTTTTCGAATTCTTCGCCCGGGCGGAACATCAGAACAATTCCGGTAAAGGAATCATCAAATTCATCAAAATCAACGTAACGGCGGCCAGAAGCAGGGTCATCAATATAAGCCTTTCCGTGTTTAAAGCCTTCAAGTACAACAAAGTGGTTAAAGTTCCAGAAAATTACTGCCGGATAGCTTGCCTTTTTTAAACCGCCAAGCTCAACCTTAATTCCCCTTGCTTCAAGTCCATATTTACGGGCCGCCTTAAGCATATTGTTAGCTTTAGTTCCGTCGCGGGAAACACCACAGTCTATTCGCAGCTGTTCAAGAGGCACGTATCTTTTGTAGTACTTCAAAATCATGGAAAGTGCCGCTGCACCGCACTCCAAAGCCTCCATCTGCAGGGTAGATTTTGTCTTTTTTACGCCTATGTGATCGAGACCATATTTAGTTGTTGGAAGTTCTTTGAAAAATTTCAATTGCCCACCTTCCCCTATTGTGGCATTTGTTGCATTGGAGGCTGAATTTCAAAATTATCATCAGCACCAATACCAAGCACTTTCTTCTTAAATAAAGGAACAACCAGCTCGATTGGCCGCTTTCCGTCTACAGTAATCGTGCTTGAACACATAATTCCCGGAGACATTCTTTTGTTTGGTCCCTTAGAAGAAGACCATTTATAGCCGGAAGGTGTTGTAGGGTCTGGAATAATACTAGCGCGTACTTCAACCGGGTTTTGAATCTGAGAGAAGGTTCTTGTGAGCATGGAGTTTTTAAGAACTGTACTCATGTAAGCTTCTGTTACAGGGAAATCAGAAACTTCAGTAACAATTCCCTGAATATATCCATACTCCTCACGCTTTACCGTTGAAGGAATAATACCGATATTCATTCCCTGCTCAATTTTCTTTCCGTCTGTTGCCGAAATAAAAAGAATTGCCTCAGAAGGAGAACTTTTATCCTTTCCAATCAAGGCGATTGTAGTTCCGGCATTAACATAGTCATTTTTATCTACCGAAACTTCAAGAACAATTCCGGTTGTAGGAGACACTACCCTTGTAGCCTTCTGATAATTTTCCTTAAGAACTGCAAGCTCATGCTTCTTTTCATTAACCTGACGGTCAATATCAAGAGAAGTCTGTTTAGATGCAACGTAATCATTTTCTGTAATCAGGCCTTTTTCAAAAAGCTCGCGCATTCGGCGCTCTTTTGAAATACCGTTTTTAGTATTCTTGTTCAAAAGTTCCTGAGTTTTTAAAAGGTTATCAATAGTTGTCTGAGTCTGGGTAATCTGGTCAAGCATATCTGTTCGTTCAATGCGGGCAATTACTTCGCCATTTCTGATATAATCACCGCGTTCTACAAAGACATGCTTTACCGAGCCCTGATTTGTGTAGGTGACATCAATAACGTCATCAGAGGAAATTAAAACTCCCATAGCCGTAACCTGTTCTGGAATAGATCCTACAATACTCCATACTAAGGCTGCCAGAATAATAACTAGAATGGCAATTACAGAAATGAAGTCATAAGGCTTTACAACCTTCATTGTCTGATCCAGCTGATCAAGAGAACTGATTTTATCCAGAGCGGATTTTCTAAATACTATACCTGCCATACTCTTTTATACTCCGATAAAAGCAGGAATGGCTAAAAATTTTTAAAAAATTTATTTTGTTACAGGCACAAATGGTACAATAAAGCACTGGCCCAGTACGCTCTTGTCGGTAAGAGGAGCCTCTTTTGTTGTTTCCTTAGCAGCAGAAATTCCGGCCGAAGTCGTAAAGCCCTTTGCAGAGCCATTTTTCATACATTCCCATACCAGTTCAAGAGCTGTGGCAGCCTGAGCATTTGCATCCTGCAGAACAGTTCCATACATCTGATTTTTTGAGAGGGATTCCTTACCGCCGTCAGTTGCATCTACACCAAGAACAGGCACCTTGAGCGCTGTACCATCACCGTCCTCATCCCTGGTAGGATTTGAAGGGTTATCAACAAGGCCGTGATTTATAAGGGAATCCGCAGCTCCCAGTGCCATCTCATCATTCTGAGCAATTACTACATCAAAAGAAGGGTTTTTTCCTTCAATCCACAAATCCAGATACTGGCGGGCACTGGCTCTATCCCAGTTTGCACCAAACTCACCTACCACATTTACGTTATAACCAAGTTTTGGAAGCTCTTCCATAACACCAAGCTTTCTGTAAATCTGGGCCGGATGAGCGTACTCACCGTTGAAATAAATCACGTTAAGATTCTTGCCGTTCAGCTTGCCTGGATTTTTCTTAAAATAAGAGTCGATAATCTGAGCCTGGAATTTTCCCGCATCCATTTCCGGAGAAGAAGCATAAAAAAGATTCGGACTCACTTTCAAAGCTTCAACAGAAGGAATTACGTTGGAAAAAGCCGCCGTTCCACCCTGGGACTGGATGATTTTTGCCATCTGTTCAGTCAAATCAGTACTGAAAGCGATGATTACAAAGTTCTTTACCCCGTTCAGAAGCAGGGTTTTAAGCTGATCAATCTGAATAGCCGCATCATTATTTGCCGAATAAATCTGAATCGTAATTCCGTTTTTCTTTGCAGAATCGATAAGACCTTTTTTATAGCCAACAAAGAAGGCTTCAAAATCATTTTTAAGAAGAACCGCAATAACGTCCTTGTTTGAAGTCTTTTTATTACAGCCCAAAAGCGAAAGCGACATAGCCGCTAGAAGAATTCCTGCAAAAATCTTTATTCTCTTTTTCATAATTCACCCCACTTAAACCGTAAACTGGTCAACCTGATTTCCGATTTCCATAATCGAGCTGTACATAATCTTTGTGATTTTATCCAGAGATTCACCGGTTTCAGTAATCTTTTCTGTTGTGCTGGAAATTTCAGCCATACTTTCCTTGATTGCGTGAGTTGCATCCTGAAGCTGGCGGATTTCTGTAAGGATTGCCTTGTTTCCTTCAGACATTTCCTTAGAAGCGGTACGAACCTCAAGCGTTGAGTCGTTCATTACACTCAGGGCACTTCCAATCTGGCGGGAACCTTCAGCCTGCTCTTCCATTGCAGACTTAATCTGATTAACCAGCATATCTGTGCTCTGGATTTTGTCTGTAACCGAGTTGAAGGCCTCGCTGGAAGCCTGGGAAGCAGAAACTACGCTTTCAATAGAATCGCGGATAACCTTAAGCTGATTTCCGATTGTCTTTGATTGAACAGAAGAGGTTTCCGAAAGCTTTCGGATTTCGTCTGCAACAACGGCAAAGCCCTTTCCTGCCTCGCCCGCGTGAGCCGCTTCAATTGCCGCGTTCATGGCAAGAAGGTTTGTCTGACTGGCAATATTTGCAATTGCGGCATTTGCTTCCTGCAGCATAACAGACTGCTGTTCAATCTGGACGATTTTATCGTTTACATCCTTCTGACGTTCAGTTCCAACAGCAGAGGTTTCCTCAAGCTCAACAAACTGGTCTGCCATTTTGCGGACAGAACCGTTTACAGAATCAATATTTCCAATCATCTGTTCAACGGCAGCCGAGGCCTGGCTTACACTCTGAACCATCTGTTCTATCATGCGTTCAAGCGACTGAATGTTAGAGGCAATTTCGTTTACGGCACCAGCTGTCTGTTCAACGCTGGCACTCTGATGTGAAATTCGTTCAGAAACCTGGTCAATGTTCGAGAGAATCTGATTATTTGAATCTGTAGTTTCCTGAGAGCAGGAATGCATTTCTTCACCTGCACTGGAAAGCTGGTCTTTTGAATTCTTAAGCTCGCGCACAATCGACTGAAGCTTTTCGGCAAATTTATTAAAGCCTTCTACAACCGAACCAATCTCTGTTTTTGACTTAATCTGAATACGCTGAGTCAAATCTGCGTGTCCCGAAGCAATTCCGTTGATTGATTTTTCAACGATGCCAAGAGGCTTGAGCATAAAGCCTGAAACAAGCAGTGTACACAAGGCAAGAATTATAATAGTAAACAGAGAAATTATAACGTTTGTATCACGAAGGGTATTTCCAGTTTCATAAACCTGGCTTTCCGCAATAGAAAAGGCCAGAATCCATGGTGTATAGGCAATCGGAGTATAAGTTACGAAAATATTTCCCTTAAGGTTGCCCCAGTTCTTAGTCCAGCCGGTACCGATACCTCCGTTTACGGCCTTCTTCATAATATCAATTACAGAAGCATCGTTTGTGCTGTCCAGGAGGTTTTTTTTCATTACATTATCACGGTTTACGTTTGCAACAACCGTTCCGTCATCAGCAATAATCCAGGTCTGACCGGTCTCACCAAGAAGGATATACTCAACCATGTTTTCTATGTTATCAAGTGAAACTACAGCCGCGAAAACGCCGATGCATTCTCCGTGAACCTTTGCGGCGCGGGCAATATGGAAAACTACATTACCGCTTTTATCTTTGGAAGGATTGTCGATGTAGCTTCCCCTTCCGTTTCTCACGATTTCCTTATAGAATTTTTCATTGGAAACGCTGAAGCTTTCACCAATATCGTTATAAGCGGTACCGTCCTTACCCGCATACAAAACTGAAGAAAAATAAGTTTTTCTGCTTCCGTTATGTTCCTTAAGCCACTTTACGATTTTTCCATCATCAGCAGAGGAAACAACATCAGCATCTGAATAGAAGGACATCTGATTCATATACTCAGAGATTTTATTTGCAATCGCAAGTGAATATGCGTTGGTAATCTGAGTACAATCCATAGCATAACTTTCGGCCGTTGATTTTTTAGCAAAGCCTGAAAGCAGCAATCCCTGTACGGCATTGATAACAAAAATCAAGCCCACAAGTACAAGACACAAAATAATCGAAATTTTATAGCGTTTTTTTGCCATATAAAAAATCCTCCAAATCTATTTTACACGTCTTTTTGTCATCATGCAAATAACAACCGGCACAAGAATAATAGCCGTTACCGAGCTTATGCTGACTTCCGAGGGCGCAAAAAGGCTGCGGGCAAGACCGTCGCAGAAAACCGTAATTACTGCCCCGCCTAAAAAACAGGATGGAATCAGAATAAGGGGCTTTGCCGTATTCAGGGCGCTTTTTACAAGATGAGGAACGGCAATTCCCACAAAGGAAATGGGTCCGGCAAAGGCTGTCACTACAGCCGAAAGCAGGCTGGAAATCAAAATCAAAAGGATTCGCAGAAGGCGGACATTTACGCCCATATTCCGGGCATAATTTTCGCCAAGCTGGAAGGCACCGATTGGCTTTGAAAGGAAAAAACTGGCCGCCAGTAAAATCAGCACAAGAAAAGCCATGATTTTTACATCACTTTTCCCGATTCCGGAAAAGCTTCCCACAGACCAGTTATGAAGATTTACAATATTAGTGTCGTTTGCAAAGGTAATGAAAAAATCAGTTACCGCAGAACAGATATAGCCCACAAGAATTCCGCAGACAATCAGAACTGACATATTCTGAACGCGGAAGGAAAAAGCAAGGACAATTCCCATTGCAATAAGGGAGCCTAAAAAAGCGGCTCCGACCATTCCAAGCGATGAAAGGTGGACTCCCCGCTCAAGAAAGAAAATCAAGGCAAGGGCTACGAAAAGCTTTGCACCCGAAGAAATTCCAAGCACATAAGGGCCTGCAATAGGATTCTGGAAGAAGGTCTGCAAAAGAAAGCCCGACAGCGCAAGTGCCCCTCCCAGAATGATAGCGGCCATAATTCGCGGAAGGCGGATATTATGAATCACCTTGTAAGCCGTAAGGTCGGACTTGTCGCCGGTAAGGCAGGCAAAAATCCTGTCAAATGGAATAGAAACGCTTCCAACAGAAAGATTCCAGAAAAAAAGAGCGAGAAGAAAAACTAGCATAGCAGTAATCACAAGACCAGGTCTGACTCCTTTTAACACCCCTTACTCCTTACTGGCTGACCTTTTTGATATAAACAAGATTATCTTCTTTTCCGTTAAGAATACCGTTAACATCGCTGATAAACTGAGTTACCGAACTTGTCGACTGGGAAAATTCCTTTCCAACTGTGTAAACCCTGCCGTCTTTGCAGGCCTTAAAATCCCGGAAAATCTCGTTCTTTTCTTCAAGCTCCTTAATGCTTTCAAGCGGACGGTCAACAATTCCGCTGTATATGATTATATCAGCATTCTTCGCAGATGCAAAAAAATCTTCTATTTGAATTGTTTTTGTAGAAGAATTATCTCCGTCATTTACAGAAAGAGCCGGAAGATAATCTGCGCCCGCAAGCTCAATCATCCTTGCAATATAGTCTTTACCGGCCCGCACATTTACGCTGCCATTTTTATTTATATAGAAGAAAGCAATGCTTTTATCTGTTTTTTTCTGATTTAAGACCGGCTGAATTTTTGCAATCTGCTCATCAAAAAAGGCCTGAGCTTCCTTTTCCTTTCCAAAAAGAGCGCCGTAAAGCTTAATCCACTCAAAGCGTCCAAGAGGATGGCCTTCACTTCCGCATTTTTCTACAAGGCAGGGTATTTCAAGCTCCTGCAGCTTTTCCATTGCTTCAGGCTTGTGGTAAATCATCGTATTTTGAATTGCAAGACAAGCTCCTTTTGACACAAGAAGCTCGTAATCAGGCGCGCTGTATTTTCCCGCATAAAGGATTTTTCCGCTTTCCATTGCTGCACGGGCTTCCTTTACATACCAGTCTGATTTTTTTGTCCCCGAAAAGCCTATATTTTCCATGGCACCGCAGGCCGCAATAAGATCCATAGCCGATGTGGAAACAAGATAGACATTATTGAGAGGCTGGAAAAGAAGCTGCGTATTGGAAGGGAGATTTTTTTTAATCTGATTGATGGAATCTGACAGTTTTTTTTCTGAAAGATTTTCCTTTTCCGGCACAAGAAGGAAATTCTGACCTTTTTCCAGGCCATCGATATTTATGAAAGTAAAAACAAGACCGTTTGAATCTGTGATTTTTTTAATTGAAAAAAGCTTTGCATATAAAAGCGGAACCGTACTTTCGGTCAGTTTTGCAGTTCCGCCCTTTAAGCTGCCTACTTCAGTTTTTTTTTACTGTCTTTAACAGCCTTTGCTGTATGAGCAACGTAGATTTTCTGAATTGCAGGAACCTGTCCAAGGCCTAAAATCTGGCAGTCAACGCCGTCAAAATAGCCGCTTGCGTTGAAAAGTGATTTCCATGAATCATCTTCATCACCAGCCATATCATTTGTTGCGTGATCACCGGCAACCAGCATAAGAGGACGAAGAATAACCTTCTTAAATCCAGCCTTATGAACCTCTGCAATAACATTTTCTACAGCTGTTTCTTCAGGTTCGCCTTCAACAGTTCCAATGAAAACATTTGAATAACCAAGCGCTTTCATCTGAGAAGCCATCTGTGTATAAGTGATTTTAGCATCGTGAGAAGTTCCGTGTCCCATAAGAACAAAAGCTGTACCTGTTTTTTCAGCAGCAAGGCGGTTTTTAAAGCCTGCAACCTTTGCCATATCAGCAACTACAGCCTGACAAACTTCTTTTTTATCTGCATTTGTTATTTCGCCGCTTTCTCCAACTTCACCAAGAAGAGGTTCTGCAAGAGCAACCAGGCTGAACTTATCCTTATACTCATCAAGAATGCCGATAAGCTCATCATATTCAGCGCCATGCATAAGGTGGGTCGGCTGAACAATAAGATTTTTAACGCCGTTATTTACAGCGCGCTCCAGAGCTTCTGTAACGTTATCGATTTTTTCACCGTCACGCTTCAAAACGTGCTTAATGATAATCTGTGAAGTAAAAGCTCTGCGAACAGAATATTTTGGAAAAGCCTTCTGAATTGATTTTTCAACTTCGCCGATTGTAGCGATTCTTGAATCATTGTAAGAAGTACCAAAGCTTACAACAAGGATTTCTGTTTCGCCGATTCCATCCTGATTCAAAGGATTATCAGTCTGAGAATCTCCTGCTGAAGCTCCATAAACAAAGGAACAAAGTGCAGCACCTGCAAGAAGGGCGCACAAACGTTTAAAGAAAGATTTTTTCATATCAGTACAACCAATAACTCGTGATTTTAAAAGATATACATCTTTTAGTACTATTACAGACGGCAGGTTTCCTGACTTAAAAATCCCAGCTTCTGTCCGGCCTTCCCATACTTTTTATACCGATAATTGCGGTATCTACTGTACAGTGACCAGAAATTTCTTTCTTTTTGGACGTCAGCTCCTTTTTTACAGTGACGAGATCGTTCAGGATTTTCACCTGATTCCCTTTTAACCGGAATCTTTTAAGGCGTAAACTGACTACCACCATCAAAGCTCCGGCACCGGCTGCTGTTACGCCAAAAAGATAGCATTTTTCAGAAACTTGTGCAAAGGTTAATTATAGATTATAGAGAATCCCGGTCAGATTTCCTCTTCACAATCAGAATGATTACAACCACAACAATAAGAAGTATCAGACCTGCCAGCACTCCGATAAGAAGTCCATAAGATCCAGACGCCTTTTTATTGTCTATTTTTGTAGACTGTATATTATTGTTAACAGACCTTTTCTGTGGCTCAGGTTCAGGAATATATACTTCTGCTTCCGGCTCCGGCTCATACACAGGCTCAAAGTATGTAGCAGCAGGTTTTGTAAACTCATGAGGAATGATGATAATAGACTCTTTCCAATCCCTATAGTTTTCAGAAAGTCCTACGTTCTTATAACGGCCTGCGAAAACTTCTGTTACTCCAGCTTCAAAATCCGAGGTAAAGAAATCTCTTTTTCCAAAATTATTTGTATTCCAGTAGCAGATATCTTCTGCGAGGGCTTTTGCTGTATATTCGCTGCAGCCAAAGGCACTTTCAAGATAGCCGCGGATAATCAGTTTAAGACATTTGATTGTATCAACAGTTGCTGTCTGCCCGATAAGAAGCACGTCAGCACCGCGTTTGTTCTGACCATAAATGCGGGCAGAACTGTATTTGTAAGCAGGATTTCCCTTATTGTAAGGAAGCGCTTCATCCTGAACACTTTCCTGGTAAGTAATTCCCTTTCCAAGACGGCGTCCTATATCCTTAATCTGTTCAGCTGTGCTGATTTCTTCAGGAGCATAACCGCCAGTCCATTCTTTATAAGAAGCACTTGTATTTGAATTAATATATGAAGAATCAAGATTTACCTTTCTTTTTACATCAGCATCAGACTGGGCAAAGGCTGAAACACCGGCAAATAAAAGAGAAACAAAGGCAAATGCAATAAGACTTTTTTTCATAAGAATCCTCACTTATTCTTCCATTCTCGGAAAAGTAAAGAAAATGATTAGGATTAATTTTAACTATATTTTTTATCATAGTGTCTTATTTTGTATACTTATAAACACTTTTTGTTTCTCTTTTTCGTTTTTTTCTATTATAATTACCCCTATGGCTAAAAAAGAAAAGAAACGACACTCGATTTCATCAAAAATTATTTTATGGACTGCAGTCACAATTACCTCTCTCCTGGTAGTTATGGGAATCTGCCTTTATTACCGTATTTCCGGAATTGACGAAGCCCAGTATTCAAAACTAACCAGAAAAAACCTCGCTCTGACTGATGCGGCAATCAATCAATACTTTCATGGTGCAGAAAAGATTTCTAACGGAGAAGTAAAGGACTTCCATGGATTCAAGGATTTTTTAAGCGGAGTTCTTCAAGCTGACTCAGCGGAAGTTCATGAATTCATACTCGTTGTGGATAGAAGCGGAACTGTACTTGTTAACCAGTTTGACTCTTATTCTGAATTCAAAAGTCTTTCATCTCTGGGGATTTCCGGGCTTGAAAAATATTCCTTAGGAACTAAGCTCTGGTACAGAACAATAATAGCCGGCACAAAATATGAAATCCGAACCTTTTCTTCAGAAAATCATTACGTCCCGTTAGATTACATTTACATAATCCCGCTTCAGATTGTTGACGCAGCGGATAATTCCATCTACATAACTCTGGCTGCAGCCCTTATCCTGGGAATCCTTCTTAGCATTGTTATAATGAAAATCGTAAGTGCTTCTATTATCAAATCACTCCTCAGCGTTTCAAAAATTCTTAAAGACATTTCTGAAGGTGAAGGTGATTTAACACAGAGACTTCCTGTCCTTGGCAATGATGAAGTTACTGATATTGCAACCTTCTTCAATCAGACAATGGAGAAAATCGACAATACAATGAAAACTGTTCAGAGCGAATCAGGCCTTATGAAAAATGCGGCCGAGATTCTTTCGAACAACATGACAGAGACCGCAGGAGCTGTAAATCAGATTACAAGCAACATAACAAGCATTAAAGGCCAAGTCACAAATCAGACAGAAATTGTTGAACAGAATAATGAATATGTTTCGGAGATTGCAAATACAATTGAAAGCCTTAACGGCAGCATTGGAAGACAGGCTCAGAGCGTAAGTCAGTCTACAAGTGCCGTTGAGGAAATGGTTGCAAATATCCGTTCGGTAACAGAAATCCTTACAAAAAATAATATAGCAGTAGAAAAGCTTACAAACTCAGCTGACAACGGACGTGAAATCGTTCAGAAAACCGCAGATTCCATCAAGAGAATCTCAGAGGAATCCGAAGGACTTATGGAAGCTACAGAAATCATCCAGAATATTGCTGAGCAGACTAACCTGCTTGCAATGAACGCGGCCATTGAGGCGGCTCACGCAGGAGAGGCAGGAAAAGGCTTTGCTGTTGTTTCTGATGAAATCCGCAAGCTTGCGGAAGATTCAAACGAAGAAAGTAAGAAAATCTCAGATGTGCTGGGTGGACTAAAAGAGCTGATTGCAACAGTTTCAAAAGATTCACAGGAAATTCAGCATCAGTTCCAGACGATTTTTGAAAACACCCAGGAAGTAAGAAATCAGGAAGCGGTTATTAAATCGGCAATGGATGAGCAGAGTGCCGGCGGCCAGCAGATTCTTGATGCTATGCAGCAGATTAATTCTATCACCGGCGAGGTTAAAAACGGCGCAAAGCTTATGTCCGAAGGCGGAGAAAAGGTTCTGGCAGAAATGGAAAAGCTTGCATCTGTTACCCTTGAAATTTCCGGCAGTATGAACGAAATGTCTACAGGAGTTAGCGACATCAATAATTCCATGCAGAATATCAATGAGCAGAGCCGTCAGAATATGAACAGTATCGAAAAGGTTACCGGAGAAATCAACAAATTCAAGGTATAAATAAATGCAGTTGCAGCTCTACTCTCTGTCTGATTCAAAAAAGGAAATTACATTTTCAATTAATCTTCAAAACTTTGAACTTCCTTTCGGCTTAAAGGCAGAGGAAGTTGTGTCTGTTTTTGTAACTGCAAGCTTTACTCTCTGGCTGAAATCAGATGATTTTGAAATGAATATTGAAGAGAAAAGTGAAAGTCATTGCTGGAGCCTCACAAAGCCCCTTTCTCTCACCCAGGCTCCAGGAAACACAGGCTTTCCAGAATTCAATTTTCTTCTTTTTACAACTGACGGCAGGGCTTTTAATATCGGTGCAAAGACTCCCCTTTCAAAATCCGCGGCTCAAAACTACCAGCCCTGCGGCGAAGTTTTTGACAATAACTTTGTAATTCTTACAGACAAAGCCTTTCTCCCGGAAATTAAAAATTACGAGGAAAAGCTTTTGAAGGTACAGAGCCTCAAGGATTACAATCTGAAGTTACCCCAGGAAAAGGCAAGACTGGCAAACGTTCGGAAGGTGCCCGGTAGCTCTAATTTATGGCGGGGTTATCACCCTTATAAAAAATCCCGCCCGGACTTCGACACCGAAAACACAAGGATAAAGCTTGTGAACAAGGCCCTCAAAAAAAATCACATAAAATCGATAATTACCCTTTGCGGAAATGAAGAGCCGGATAAATCAAAAAAAGAAAGAATAAACCGCTATGTAAAAAAAATCCAAAAAGCAGGAAATCAGCTTTTTATAGATACTTCCTACGAAAGAGTCTATTTTCAGTCAGACAGCCAGGAGTACGGCAGCACAGTAAAAAAAATCGTAGATTTTATAATTTCTCACCCCGCCCCCTTTTATATTCACTGCCGCCTTGGCTCAGACAGAACCGGAACTATGTGCAGCATTCTTGCAGCCTTATGCGGAGCCTCCTGGCAGGAAATAATCCAGGATTACGAAAAAACTTCAAGGGCAGGCTTTGGCGAATTCCGTAGTTACCGACTTCTGGAATATTCATACAAAAAACTCCTGGGAAAATCTCCCGACCAGTGCGCAGATTTGCAGAAGGAGCTTGAAAATTATTTTGTGCAGGCAGGAATCCTGACAATAGAAGAAATCGAAGGGCTTCGGAAGAAGCTGCTTACTCACAGGCCATAAATTAAACTTTCTTCTGCAGCCTGAGCTCTTCTCCCAGCCCCTTAATGTGAGCTGCATCATTAAAGAGTTCAAGGCGCGGATGAACATAGTCTCCCGGAACAGAAGGAAAATCCACCGAAATAACCGAAGTATAAGTATAGGGAAAAACGCAGAGCACGTAGGGGAATGGCAGCGACAGAATATGTGCAAGTGCTGCGCCCCCGGAACCACCGTGGCTGAAAATCGCTAATGTCTTTTTATTTTCCCGGCTGCAGAAAAATCTCCTTCCATCGTGGACATAGCCCTGCCCCTTCAAAAAATCATCAATACCAGCTATAACCTCTTCATAGCAGGACATAACAGAATTGTTTTTGAAATAAGAATGTTCCCGCCAGTCCTGTGTGAAAAAATCAAAATTTTCTTCATTAAGCATTCTGTCAGAAAGGGTCCAGATATGACCTTCATTGGGAATACCTTCACCACCCCAGATAACCTCACGCATATAGTCAAGAATTGTAACTTTTAATCCCAGAGCCTTTGCCGTATAGCCGGCGGTTTCCTGAGCCCTCCCCTTGGGAGAAGAATAAATCTCAGAAATTTTTTCACCGGCCAGACGTTTTGCGGCGGCCTGAGCCTGCAGTCTTCCGGTCGCAGTCAGACAGTCATCCTCGTAATTCGGCTCCCCATGCCGGATAAATAAAATCCTCATTATTTTACAACCTCACAAATCCAGTCCAAAAAAGTTTCATCAGACCCGTCCCTGTTTTTTCTTCCGGTTTTATCCTGCAGCTCTACATAAAAATGATGCCGGGTCTGATACTGAACATAGCGCGAGTTTTTACAAAATCTTGCAAGGCGCTTCCCCGTAGAACTTCCCTGTTCAAAAATCCCCTTGTCATCCTCAGAGGTTGCCCAGTAAAAGCATACAGGAAGAGCACGGATAATTTCCCGGAAATTCATCTGATAAAAACCGCTTCCCGAAACTACACCTCGGAAAAGTCCCGGCCATTCGCAGCAAAGTTCCACCACAAATTTTGCTCCCTGTGAAAATCCATAGCCGATAATATTTTTCCTGTCTATACATTTATTGCGAAAGCAGACATTCTGAATTAAAAGACCGGTACCATGAGGATCTGTAAAATAATTTATTCTGGAGTTGATTACCAGAACGGCCGCTCCTTCTGGATAAATTCTGCTCTGAAATTTTTCGCTAACAAATATGCGGCCGTACTTACTGTAGGCAAGACCTTTCTCATCAGAACCATGGAATACAACTATAAGGGGAAGCTTAGCCTCTTCATTATCCTTGTCGTGAATATATTTTTGCGGAAGATATAGATAATACTGATGTCCGCTCGCAGAGTTTTCATAATACCAGTTGCTGAACTGCTTGGAATTGTTAGACCAGTAGTAGGCACCGTCATAAACAAAATTCAGGTTTTTACGTCTGTAAAGACAGCCCCTTAAAATCAATAATAAAGCTGCAATTAATACAAGACCGGCAAATCCATATAAAACTTTTTTCTTCATCTCAAACCTCGAAGTTCAAACACTTATTAAAATTATAAATCTATAATCTTTTTTTTCAAAATAAAAGTTTTATGGAAGTCCCTTTTCATTTATGATAAAATCATTTTATGTCAGAAAAAATCAGGCAACAAATCAGATTTACAGGCAGGGTTCAGGGAGTCGGCTTCCGCTACACTGCACAATATACGGCAAGCGCCTTCGGTCTTACAGGTTGGGTTTATAATGATTACGACGGCAGCGTACTTATGGAAATCCAGGGAAAAGAAGCTTCCATAAAAAAGATGATTGAACGCCTGGATTCAGACAGATTTATCCGCATAGATAACATAGAAAAGAAAGTCATCCCCCTTGAAGAGCACGAGGTAAGCTTTTATATCAGATAATAAACTTCTTTAAAGAAAAAGTTTTTTGCAGTTGTCTTCTACGATTGAAGCCAGCTTGGAAGGGGCAATTCCTCTTTTTGAGGCAACATAATCATAAATATAAGAAATATTATTAGGATTGTTTTCTGTATTTTTAAGCGGAATTGGAGCATAGTAAGGAGAATCTGTTTCGATAAGAATTCTGTCTTTTGGAACATATCCTATGATATCAGCCATATCCAAAGCGCCCTTTTTTCCTGCATAGGTAACAGCACCATTAAAGCTGATATACCAGCCTAAATCAAGAAAGAAATCCAGTTCAGATTTACTGTAAGAATAGCCGTGAATTACTCCCCGATTCCATTTTACAGCCTTAAGAACATCAGCTGTCTCCTGGAAGCCTTTTCTTGAATGAACGATTACCGGCATATTAAGCTTCTTCCCAAGCGTCATCTGCAAGGCAAATAAATCTTTTTCATCTGAAACAGTGTTGTGGTCAAAATAATCGTGCTCCCTGCCCTCAAATTCAACAGAATCCCAATCGTGATCTATTCCGCAGGGACCAATAGCAACTAGCTTTTCAGAAAATTCATCTCCTGAATCCCTAAAGCTGTTTATTGTTTCTTCAAGATTTTCAACGTATTCGTAACGGTTTTCTACAGAATCAAGATCCGGCATAATACCGGCCGAAAAATACATCATCTGAGAAACAATTCTTTTTGCATCGGCATCATCAATTAATTCAATACATTCTTTTACAGCTTCAACGCGGCTCCAGATATCATCAGCCCTTATACCGGAATCAAGCGCAAAAAAAGGTTTTGCTGAAGTCATTTCTTCCAGCACCTGTGCCCCATATCCTGAACCCGAGTCTTTAATCATCTGCGTAAAATTAAAAAGAATGTCTGAACTCATAACTATACTTTAAACTGATCTATCTGACCACCGATTTCGGTAATTGAATCTTCCATCTGGGCCGCAATCGAACGGAGAGCTTCGCCGGTTTCTGTGATTTTTTTGGCACCAATGCTCATCTCGTTCATACTTTCCTGCATAAATCCGGTTGCATTCTGAAGGTTATGAACCTCTTCCAGAATTGCCTTATTACCTTCCGCCATTTCCTGACCGGCAGTGTGAACCTCAACCGTGCTGTCATTCATAGAATGAAGGGCATCGCTAATCTGCTGAGAACCTTCGGTCTGCTCTTCCATCGCAGACCTGATTTCGCGGACAAGCTCGTCAGTTTCTTCGATCTTTGCAGTAACAGCATTAAAGGCCGCTGTGGATTGTTCAGAAGCAGTAACAACTTCAGAAATTGCATTCTGAATATGGGTAAGCTGTTCTCCGATTGTCTTTGACTGCTGAGTAGAGGTTTCCGAAAGCTTTCGGATTTCATCCGCAACAACACTAAAGCCCTTTCCGGCCTCGCCCGCATGGGCCGCCTCAATAGCCGCATTCATAGCAAGAAGGTTTGTCTGTTCCGCAATATCTGCAATGGCAGTATTTGCCTCCTGCAGGGTTTCACTCAAATTCTTAATCTGATCAATCTTCTCGTTTACATCCTGCTGAACCTGAGCACCATTCTTTGCATTCGATGTAAGCTCGTTAAAGGAATTGCTCATTTTTTCAACAGATTTATTTACAGAATGTATGTTTCCTATCATCTCTTCTACAGCTGAAGAAGCATCCGCAACACCGGCACTCTGTTTTTCAATCATTTTTTCAAGAGATTCAATATTTGAAGCAATTTCATTTACAGCACCCGCAGTCTCGTGAACACTGTTAGACTGATTGTTAATCTGGGCATGAACCGATTCAATGTTTGCAATAATCTGAGTAATAGAAGAGGCCGTATCATCTGTGCTGGAACGAAGAGTTGTGCCCGCACTTCCCAGTTTATCCTTAGAAACTTTTACCTGACCTATAATTTCCTGCAGTTTAATCATAAAGGCATTAAAGCCCTTTACAACATCGCTGACTTCATCATTGCCCTTGTTTTCAATTCTCTTGGTAAGATCTGCATCGCCGGAAGCAACATCTTCAATGGCAAGTTTAACGTTCTTAAGAGGTTTAAGACTGATATGCATTGTTGCGCCTACAGTAAGGAAGGCCACCACAATCATACATATAGCAAGGGTTCCAATTACATTAGACATCTTTGCAATCTGCTGATAAAAATCATTATATTCGCAAACGCCAAGAACAGACCATGATGTTTCAGGAATACTTCTGTATGCCGCAAGCATCTTCATTCCATTTGCCGGGTTAACAAAAGCTTCGCTGCCGGTTTCTCCGTTCATAAGCTTAGTAAGAACAGGTCTGATTCCTTCGTCAGCATCACGATCAACCTTCTGACCAGCAAGAACCTGATCAAAGTGATTAGAAGCAATTGTAAGACCGGAAGTCCGGTTTACAACCTGAACATGTGAATCAGAAACGCCAAAGGACATTTGTTCAATTTTTTTAGAAAGTGTTTCTCCAAGGATGTTAGCGGTAAGACAGCCTACCGGCCGACCGTTATCTCCATAAACAGGAACTGCATAAATCTGGAAGAATACATTTGTTACAGGATTAACAGATGGATCTGCAATATAAGTTTTTCCCTGCTTTGCGGCATCTATGTAAGCGCGTTTAAGATGGATTGGCTGACCGGCTGCAGTAAAACTGTTTCCTTCAATATCATAAAATCCAAGATTTTCGTATTCAGGGCTTACTTTTGCAATTTTGGTAAGCTGGGCACATTTATCCCGGAGAGGGACTTCATCCTTTTTGATAAAATCCATCATTGCAAGAGCTTCCAGCATTCTGAACTGTTTGTCTGTTTCTGCCTTGATTTTTGCTGAAACTGATTCCGTTACAGAATCCAGCAGCTGTTCTACAGTATCACCTGTAGATTTTGTAGATTGTGAAAGTGCTGTGCTTACAATAACCACATTTGCAATAATAAAAATTGCAAGAACAATAGCAATAAGCTTAAACTGTAAACTTTGAAAGAATTTTTTGATATTCATAAAACCTCACCAGCAAGTAAAATCTCTTATATATTATTTTATTACATTTTGAGATTTTCACAAGAAAAATAATTTTTTTTATGCCGGTAAGATCTTTTTGAATGTGAATTATTTGAGTATTTTATATAGAAGAGAATAGAGAGTTTTTGCCTCGTCTTCAGAAAGTGCCAGGCAGCCGCCCATTTTTTCAGGAATTGAAACTGCCTTTTCTTTCAAGGCCTCGCCTTCCTCAGTAATGTCCACCATAACAATGCGCTCGTCAACACAATCTCTTGTTCGTCGCAGAAGCATCTTTTTTTCCATAGACTTCAGGAGCGGAGAAAGAGTTCCCGTATCAAGGAAAAGTTTTTTGCCAAGCTCGCCGACTGTCAGCTTTTTTTCTTCCCACAAAACCATCATTACTATGTACTGGGTATAAGTGAGGTCAAGCTCCTTGAGAAGCGGAGTGTATTTCCGCAAAATCTCGCGGGAAGCCGCATATAATGGAAAACAAAGCTGATTTTTTAAAAGCAGACAGTCATAAGTCATTTTAAGCCTCTTACATATTCAACAGCGCTAAGTCCTGCAAGGCCGCCTTCGTAAACAGCCTTGCAAACCTGCAAAAGTCCGCCGTTTACATTGCCGCAGGAATAAATTCCCCTTGCATTCGTAGCCATTTTTTCGTCTGTTTTGATGCTGTCACCTTCCAGCGTAAGTCCAAGCTTCTTTGCAAAGTCAGCTCCGCCTGCACTGCCGAGAGCAACAAAAAATCCGTCCACAGGAAGCTGACTTCCGTCCTCAAAGAGAAGGCTCTGAACCCGGCCATCCCCCTGCAGCTCTGAAAGCTTTCCTGTCACAAGAGTGATTTTTTCTGCTGCCCCGCCCTTTGCCTTTTCTGTTTCAAGGAGAGCAGTAATTTCCTTTTCATCAGCTCCATTAGTTAAAATTGTAACGGATTCTGCCATGTTGGCAAGGTGCAGAGCTTCTTCCAGCGCATAAAGCTTGTTACCAAGAACGCAGACCTTCTTTTTTCTATAGAAGAAACCATCACAAACAGCACAATAGCTTACACCTTTTCCTTCAAAATCTACAAGCCCCTTAAGGTTTGGACGCAGCTTCTTATTTCCGGTTGCGATAATCAGGGCTTTGCCTTCATATTCGCCCGCTGTTGATGTTACTGTATAGGAAGATTCCGAAGCCATCTGAAGATTTGTTACTTCAGCATCAGTCACTTCAACTCCAAGATTTTTTGCCTGGGTAATTCCAGCCTTGTACAAATCCGGACCAGAAATTCCCTTTTCAAAGCCGTAATAATTATCAATCTGATGGGCTTTTTCCAGCTGACTTTCTCCGTGATAAAGCACAAGAACATTCAGATTCGCGCGCTTAGCATAAAGCGCCGCTGAAATTCCTGCAGGTCCTGCTCCGATTACAATAACATCAAACATAAGCTTCTCCTTGCCTTAAGATTAAAGAATAGTAGAGATTGCTGCTTCAATTTTTTCAGGTTCAACAGTTGATTCAAAGCGCTCAAGAACATTTCCGTCACGACTAACAAGGAACTTTGTAAAATTCCATTTGATTTCAGAGTTGTTCTTATAATCCGGATCGATTTTTGAAACAACAGCCTTCATAATAAGCCCTTTTGCACCTGTAAATCCGGCAAAGCCCTTCTGGCTCTTAAGATAATTATACAATGGAATTGCATTTTCGCCATTAACTTCGATTTTCTTGAACTGATCAAAGGTTGTGTGATATTTCATAGTACAGAATTCGTGGATTTCATCATCATCACCCGGAGCCTGGTGTCCGAACTGATCACAAGGGAAATCAAGAATTTCCAGCCCTTTGTCGTGATATTTCTGATAGAGCTCTTCAAGTCCCTTATACTGAGGTGTGAATCCGCAGCCAGTAGCTGTATTTACAATCAAAAGAACCTTGTCTTTGAAGGATTCCATTGAAACTTCATTTCCTTTTCTGTCCATAACTTTAAAATCGTAGATTCCCATTTTGAAACTCCTTTATTTGATTTAGAAAACAACCTGAAGCCTTAATCTGAGTAAGATTATATTGTATACAATATTGTTTTGTCAAGTGAATAATATTTTATTAATTTAATTTGACTTTTTATAATTCCTCTCTGATAATAAATCTATTAGAGTTATAACAACTCTTTATTAATTTTGCATTTCGAGCTATCGAATGTCATAATTTTTTTACCTCCCTTTTTGCGGGAAGATGATTGAAGTTTTCAGTCACTTTCCCGCTTTTTTTTAATCTTTTATTTGTAGTTTTAGAAAACTGCATATAAAATTAAAGCTGGCAAAAGGAGTTTTATGAATAAATTCTTTCTATTAATATCTCTTACTGTTTTCATAAATCTCACATCCTGCACCTGGATGTCAGAGGACAATTATTCGCCCCAAACAACGCAAACAGACGTCCTTTTTATGATGTATCTGGACGGAGACAATAATTTAAATAATGCTGCCTGGGAAAATTTCAAGCAGGTTCAAAAAGGTCTTATGAATCTTCCTAAAGGGGCAAGCGTAACGGTAGCAGCCCTTATCGATGGAATAAGCAAAGATACATCAGCAAGACTTTACCCCGGACTTTCCCACATAGGAGATATATATGGCAGATCCTTTCTGTTAAGGATAGGCGCATATACTCAGGAAGAATTTGAACAGGACAATCTGGTAGCGGCATCAACACTGGATTATTCAAAGACTGTCAGCTGGGTCTATAATAACGGTCGGCATGAAGTAGATATGTCCAGCGGACAGACTCTCTATAACTTTTTAAACTGGGCAAAATCAAGATATTCCGCCTCTAAGAAGATTCTTGTATTGCAGAATCATGGAGGAGGGCCTTACAAGGAGCTTTCCACATCCTTATCTGCCCAAGATTCAGAAAGGGTTCTGTGCAACGATATCACGACAGGAACAAACAATAAACTTACTACAACCGACATTGCCACAGCAATTAAAAGCACTCTTGGGAAAATTGATATGCTGGTAGAAGATGTCTGCCTCCAGTGCTCAATAGAAGAGATTTATGGTCTTCAGGATGTAACTAATTATCTGATTGCTTCCCCCAACTCAACCTTAACAAATTCCTATAATTACGACAGAATAATTCCATATGCAGGCACAGGCGCAAAAATTGAAGATATCGGGAAAAAATTCATCGATTATAATTATGAATTCTGTATGGAAAAATATTTTGATCTTAACCTTGATAATGCCGCTGAAGGTCCCTGTTATGAATATTCTTTATCACTTATAGATTGCTCTAAAGCAAATGTTTTATCTGATATAAAGAATCATACAAGCGCACTTGCCCGGGCATTGCTTGATGTTACTGATACGCAAGATAAAAATAACCTGATAGCTTCTCTTGGAAAGCTTTCTACAAATACAGACAATGTTCTCTATGGCTTCTATTATAATGCGACCTATGTCTACACTCAGGATCTGGGGGTAACGGCATACATTCTTGCAAACACACCAATGCTGCACTCAGCTGCCGTAAAAGAAGCAGCTCAGAATCTTTACAACGACCTCAGGGATAATTCTCTGATAGTTTACGGATGGGCTGGAAGCTATAAAAGACCCCTATACTACAGCGGAAACGCTTCCTTCGGCTCATCAGGAGGCTACGAAATGTTAAAAATTCAGGATGGCCGCTGCCCCTGGGGAATTTCCATTACAAGCGGAACCAGGAAAAATTCAGCCGGAAAGAATGCTTATTACAAGCTTGATAATTACGGCTCCTGGACAAGCTTTGCCAAGGACAATGTCTGGGCAGAATTATTATCCAGCTGGAAAAATTCAGGACAGTAAAAATGAAGGATATCAGATTAATTTTTCTGCCCGTAATTATACTTCTTTTTTCGCCTCTTTATGCCCGTTCTATAAAAGCCCTGCAGGACGAATACCTTATTACAATCTCCGGGCTGGCAGCGGCTGAAAAAAAGAACCTTGCAATAATTCAAAACGCAGAATCACAAAGCCGGAAATCCTTCTGCATAGACAGAAAAAAGAGTGACAAAAGCGCCCTTAAAAAAATAAAAGTCTTAAACGGCTCGCACGTAAGCGCAGAATGTATTATAATCTCTGAAACTAATCCGTTTTTTTGCACAATCGCATTGATTTCTGTAAAAGAAAACGAATAATTTCAGGAAGAAAAATGGCCGTTTACAATCCCGCATCCCTTATTGCAGATGAATTCATAAATGATGAAGAAATTCTTGAAAGCCTAAAATATGCAGACGAGCATAAAGATGATTTTGAACTGATTGATTCAATTCTGGAAAAAGCCCGTCCTAAAAAAAAGGGAGCGGGCTGTAGCTGTGCAGGACTTTCTCACCGCGAAGCCAGCGTTCTTCTTGCCTGTACGGATCCTGAGCGCGTAAAAAAAATGTTTTCTATAGCCGAAGAAATCAAACAGGCCTTTTACGGAAACAGAATCGTGCTATTTGCGCCCCTTTATCTTTCAAATTACTGCGTAAACGGCTGCCTTTACTGCCCTTACCACGCAAAAAATAAGCACATCCCGCGAAAAAAGCTGACCCAGGAAGAAATCAAGGCGGAAGTTATCGCGCTGCAGGATATGGGCCACAAGCGCCTTGCTATTGAAGCAGGAGAAGACCCGGTTAACAACCCCATTGAATACATTCTGGAATCGATTAAAACAATTTACGGGATTCAGCACAAAAACGGGGCAATACGCCGGGTAAACGTAAATATTGCGGCGACCACCGTGGAAAACTACAGAAAGCTGCACGAAGCAGGAATCGGAACATATATTCTTTTCCAGGAAACCTACAAGCGCAAAGGCTACGAGGCCCTCCACCCTACCGGCCCCAAGCACGACTACGCCTACCATACTGAAGCCATGGACCGGGCGATGGAAGGGGGCATTGACGATGTAGGACTCGGCGTTCTTTTCGGGCTGGAAGGCTACCGATACGAGTTTGCGGGACTCTTAATGCACGCAGAACACCTTGAAGCCGTGCACGGAGTCGGCCCACACACAATCAGCGTACCCCGCGTAAAGCACGCCGACGATATAAATCCTGACGTTTTTGACAACTCCATCCCAGATGAAACTTTTGAAAAAATCATTGCCTGCATACGGCTTGCTGTTCCTTACACCGGAATGATAATTTCTACCCGTGAAAGTGAAAAAGTCAGAAAAAACGCCCTCCGGCTTGGAATCAGCCAGATTTCGGGCGGTTCACGAACAAGCGTTGGCGGCTACACGCAGGCAGAACGCCCCCACGACACCGAGCAGTTTGATGTAAGCGACCAGCGTTCTCTGGACGAGGTTGTCTGCTGGCTTATGGAAAACGAGCATATTCCGTCCTTCTGTACCGCCTGCTACAGGGAAGGCCGCACCGGAGACCGCTTTATGAGCCTTTGCAAGAGCGGACAGATCCTCAACTGCTGCCACCCAAATGCGCTTATGACCCTGACAGAATACCTTACCGACTACGCGGGTGAGAAAACTAAGAAAATCGGCTTTGAAATGATAGAAAAGGAATTGAAAAATATTCCTAAGGAAAAGGTCCGCCAGCTTGCCCTTGAAAATATTCAGGCAATAAAAAACAGCGGAAGACGGGACTTCCGTTTTTAGAGGCAGGCTATGATTCAGAGAACTACGATTGCCTTTTTCGGGCGGACAAATGCGGGAAAATCACTTCTTGTAAACGCTGTCACAAACCAGAACACCAGCATTGTTTCTGATATAAAGGGAACGACGACTGACCCGGTAAAAAAGGTCATGGAGCTGCAGCCTCTGGGCCCAGTCACAATCATCGATACCCCGGGCCTTGATGACGACACGGCCCTTTCAAAGGAGCGCATCAAAAAAACTGAAGAGGTTCTGAATGCCACCCAGATTGCAGTTCTTGTTATTGACAGCACTGATAGGGAGCCTCTGAGCCCGCTCGAAAAAAAACTGATAAAGACTTTTGATGAAAAACAAATCCCTTACATCATAGCCTGCAATAAAATGGATTTGCTGGATTCCTGCCCAGCCCCTGCTTCAGCGGCTACAGAAAATACAAGTGTGCAGGGGGCGCTTTACGTCAGCGCGCTGACAAAAGAAAACATCAATCTATTAAAAGATAAAATTGCGACCCTAGCCTGTGCCAGCAAAAACCCAAAGCCTTTGGTAAAAGACCTTGTACCCCAGGGTGGCACTGTAATTCTTGTAATCCCGATTGACGAAGCAGCGCCTAAAGACCGCCTGATTCTTCCCCAGCAGATGGTTTTGAGAGAACTTTTAGAAGAGGGAATCCCGGCCTTTTGCTGCACGCCGGAAAGCCTTTTAAAAACTCTGGCTTCACTTTCCTCCCAGCCTTCCCTGGTAATTACAGACTCTCAGGTCTTTGAAAGCGTAAATAAAATTCTAGCTCCTTCTATCCCCCTTACAAGCTTTTCAATCCTTATGGCACGTTTTAAAGGCAGTCTGGAACAATGCCTTGACGGAGCAGCCAGCCTTGATTTCCTTTGCGACGGAGATAAAATTCTTATAAGCGAAGGCTGCACCCACCACCGCCAGTGCGGCGACATAGGAAGCGTTAAACTTCCAGCCTGGATTTCAGCCTGCAGCGGTAAAAAACTCAGCTTTGAATTCACAAGCGGAAAGGATTTTCCTTCCGACCTGAGCGACTTCCGCCTGGTAGTTCACTGCGGCGCCTGTATGCTGAACGAAAACGAAATGAAAAACCGAATATTGCGCTGTATAGAACAAAAAGTTCCTGTTACAAATTACGGAATGGCAATTGCAAAAACAAAAGGAATCCTGGACCGCAGCCTTGAACCTTTAAACCTAACCCGCGAGACCAGATAAAAGCCGATGAAAAAAGACCTTGAAAAAATCATTCATAAACTTGAAGTAAAGCATTCCCTTTCAAAAGGCGAATATCTTTATCTGATAAAAAACCGTACGCCCAGGCTTCAGGAAGAATTACGGCAGAAGGCAGAAGCCGTAAGAAAATCAATCTACGGAAACGAAGTTTATATCCGCGGGCTTATAGAATTTACAAATTTTTGCAAAAACGACTGCTATTACTGCGGAATCAGAAAATCAAACTCCACCTGCCATCGCTACAGGCTGACAAAAGAGCAGATTCTTTCCTGCACAGACCAGGGCTACCAGCTTGGTTTCAGAACCTTTGTCATTCAGGGCGGCGAAGACCCATATTTTACAGACGAAAGACTTTGCGAAATAATAAGCGGAATAAAAAAAGCCCACCCAGACTGCGCGGTAACGCTTTCACTTGGGGAAAGAAGCAGAAAAAGCTATGCAAGGCTAAGAGCCGCAGGCGCTGACCGCTATCTTTTACGCCAGGAAACGGCGACAAACTCTCATTACAAAAAGCTGCACCCAAAATATCAGAAGCTTTCAAATCGAAAAAAGTGCCTGCGTACTTTAAAAAAACTGGGCTATGCAACGGGTGCCGGCTTTATGGTAGGCTCCCCCTTCCAGACAGAAAGGCACCTTGCCGCCGACCTAAAATTCATCGAAAAGCTTCAGCCACAGATGTGCGGAATCGGGCCTTTTATCCCCCACGCAAAAACTCCTTTTGCAGCATATCCACCAGGCAGCGCAGAACTTACCTGCTTTCTGCTTTCGATAATCCGTCTCATAAAACCAGATATTCTGCTTCCCGCAACGACGGCTCTTGGAACAATCAGTCCGCAGGGACGTGAGCTTGGCATTTTAAGCGGGGCAAATGTAGTAATGCCAAATCTTTCACCAGTCTCGGTAAGAAAGGATTACAGTCTTTATGACAATAAAATCTGTACGGGAGAAGAAAGCGCGCAATGCCGTTTCTGCCTTGATAAGAAAATCGCCGCAATCGGCTATAAAACTGTAATTGGCAGGGGCGATATAAAAAAGCAATGAAAAGGCCAAGTCTTAATAGAGGTTTCGCATTCCGACACCGAATATCCACTTTCCATCTTTTGTCCAGGAATTTGCGTTATTGTTATATTTCCAGTCCCACTGATAAAAAACTCCGGTTTTTATTCTGATATCTGCTTTACCGATGTTTATCAAAGAAAGTCCAAATTTGAAGGAAATTTTTTCATAAAGAGCTTCCATCTTTTTTCCTCCGGCCGTACCCGAATCTTCTGAATCAGCAATAACATCCTCTTTGTGATCTCTTTCATAAATCAATCTTCCGGAAACAGCAAGAAAATTAAACATATTAAAACGCAAAGTTGCATCACTATAATTAACAGCATATCCGAATGTGGTGTAATTTATAGGATAAAAACTTTCACTGAAGCTGTTATTTTCTGTATATGAAATATAAATGGAAGAATCACCTTTAGCCCAATATAAATAAACAGGAGCATAAAGAAGATCAAGGGATGCAGAAAAAAGTTTTCCCACAGGGGTAAATAAGGTTCCGGAAAAATAAGGGCGGACTACATGCTTAGTATCTTCCAGATTGTATTTTAAGTAACTGACTTTTTTACCATTACCAAATACTATAAGTTCTTCATTTTCCTTTTCAAAACGATAATTAAAGCCAGGTTCAATAGTAAAATACTTTTCAGGAGTATTATGGGAATAATAAGTAAGTGCAGCCGGAATCAATTTAAAATCAAGTGCTATATCTTTTTTTTCACGTTTTATTGTTTCTAAACTAGAAGAAGCACTCTGCACTGATAGTGCACTTGGTCCATCTGTAGCAACATCAAGCCTTGTTCCATAATTAAAAAAGAATTTTGAAGACAGCCAGCCGTCTCTAGTCCAGTTATATTTCAGATTAAAATAAGTCAGGCTTCCGTTCAGCGTAGGCTCACAGCCAAGATCAAAACCAAAAGGAAGATTTCTGATAAAATTCACCGTTTTCAGAAGGATATTGTCTTTTTTCTTAATTTCTTCTTCAATCTGATTGATTTCTTTGATCGGCTCATCCTCGTCGGATGCTGATTCCTGGGCAAAACAAAAGGCATTTGTAAAAAATAGAAGGAGAAATAAAAATAGCCTCAAATTCAAGCCGCTTCGTTTCATATGATTATTATATCATAATATGCTATACTCAGCCTATGGATAAATTCGACGTAAAACTTATCGCCCTGGATCTTGATGATACCCTTTTAAATGATGAAAGAAAAATCACTGATAAAACAGTAGCCGCCCTCCGCGAATGTGCAGACCGCGGTATTTATATAGTACTTTGCTCCGGCCGCGCTGAAGATGCAATTCTTCCATACGTGCGCCGCCTTGAAATTGCAGGAAAAGAAGCCGGCCGCTATCTTATCGCAATAAACGGCTGCAGCATTTTCGACCTTCACAAACGCCTTCAGATTTTCTGTCGCAAGGTAGAGCCGGAGATTTTACTGCGGGCAAATGAACTTGCAGAAAGAGCCGGATATAAAAGCGAAGTCTACACCCCGGATACAATTTATTATAATGAAGAAACCAAGTGGACAAAGCTTGATGTTGATATGTGCGGGCTTAAAGGTCAGGTTGTAGAAGATTATGAGGAGTTTTTACAGAAGGGCTTTACAAAGATGCTGGTTCCGGGCGATCCGGAAGACCTTCTTAAACTCCAGGATACCCTCAAAGCTGAGTTCGGGGAACGCGCCGTTATTTTTACCAGTAAGCCTTATTTTCTTGAAATTCTCCCGCCTGACTGCGGAAAGGGAGAAGCCGTAAAATGGCTTTCCGAGCAGCTTGGCTTTGGAATTGATAAAGCAATGGGCTTTGGAGACAGCATGAACGACGAAAGCCTAATCAAAATGGCTGGCTACGGAGTTGCAATGTGTAACGGACTTCCCTACATCAAAACAATAGCCGATTTTGTTACGGAAAAAGACAACAATAACGACGGAATCGCGGATTTTATTCGGACTTACGTTCTTTAAAAACCCAGGCGATTTTTTCTTTATTTTAATACTTTACATAAAGGTTTAATAACTACTATAATAAAGCCCATGAGAACTCTATGCACCGAAGCTGAAATAGAAGCTGTCTGCAAGGCATTGCTATCGCCAACCCGAATACAGATGCTTAAACTTATTGCAAATAACCGTAATATAAATTTCAACGAACTGGCAGAAGCCTGCAAGATAACAAACGGTGCAGTCACGCATCACATGAAGATCCTTGAAGATGCAAATCTTGTTGAACTTGTCTATTCACCGGGAATCCGCGGTTCTCAGAAAAACTGCACTTTAAAAGACTATCAGTTTATGATTGATATTCTTTCAACTGACGATAAAACAAAAATGTATGAAACTGAAATTCCTGTCGGTAATTTTACCCAGTATAAGGTTTATCCGACCTGCGGAATTGCAAGCATAAATAAGGTTATCGGTGAAGTTGACTCTCCCCGCTATTTTGATGATCCGGGCGCCCGCGATGCGGGAATTTTGTGGTTTACCAAGGGCTTTATCGAATATCGTATTCCAAATTACCTTGAAGAAAATCAGACTTTAAAAGAACTGCAGTTCTCGTTTGAAATCAGTTCTGAGGCTCCCGGAATCTGCGAAAACTGGCCAAGTGATATTTATTTTTCTATCAACGACAGGCAAATCGGTTTCTGGACAAGCCCTGGCGATTTTGGCGAAACAAAAGGTCTTTTTACCCCGGAATGGTGGGATAAGCACTGGAATTCTTACGGGCTTTTAAAGCTTCTTGTTATCAATGAAGAGGGAACCTTTATTGACGGCGGAAAAATTTCTGATGTTACAATCAGCCAGTTAAAATTGAAGGCAAATGACACAATCACTTTGAGGATAAGCGTGCCGGAAACAGCGGCAAATATCGGCGGCTGTACTCTCTTTGGTAAGGGCTTTGGAAATTACAATCAGGATATCAAAGTACGCGCCCTCTTCACAGAAGAACGATAATCAGGCAAAAAAAAAGAGAACCGGAAAAGGAGGTTGTTTCCGGTTCTCATAATACTTTTCTCTCCGTTTTTTATTTTAGTATTTGAAACGCAGAACGTTCCATGAAAGTTTATCAATATTGATATTGAATACTCCATTCTCGCCATTTACAGTTGCAGCTGTATGTGGAACAACGTTATCAGGCTTTTCGAATGTGTTCTTTGCATTCAAATCATTTCCACTTAAAACGATATGCTCAATCATTTTCATTTCAGGGAAATCATGAAGCTGTAGATTTAACTCGTGCTTCTGCTTCTTGTCGATGTTGAGACAGAAAACTGTAACTTCCTGTTTTTCCTCATTATGAACAAGGGCAGTTGCAAGAACCGGAGCATCACCATAACAGGTTTCAATAGTAGGTGTATTGATTAAAGTTTTTAAAACTGTACCGCGGCCATATACAGACAAATGCTTGAAAGGCCAGAAAATTGTCTGGCGGATAACAGCTCCGTTTTTCATAGTAAAAATTGGAGCTATTACGTTAACAAGCTGGGCAAGGCAGGCAATCTTTACGCGGTCAGAGTTATTAAGCAGAGTAATTCCAAGTCCACCGAATACAAGGGCATCAAGAAGCGAATAGCGGTCTTCAAGCAGAGCCGGAACTTCTTCCCAGCCGTGCGGCTGCTGATTCTGCTGGTACCATACATTCCATTCATCAAAAGAAAGATTGATTGTCTTTTTGCTTCGTTTAAGGGCTTTTACATAGTCAGCCGTTGCTGTAACGCTGTGAATAAAAGAATCCATATCCACAAAAGAAGCAAGAAAATCATCATCATTACCAAGATTTTCGTAGTAACGGTGAAGGGAAAGATAATCAACATGCTCGTAAGTATGCTCAAGAACAATTCTGTCCCACTCCGGGTAAGTCGGCATAAGGCTTGTGGCGCTGCCACAGGCAACCAGCTCCAGAGAATCATCTATCCACTTCATGATTTTTGCAGTTTCGCGGGCTTTTTTACCGTAGTCTACTGCATCAAGATGACAAATCTGCCATGGGCCGTCCATCTCGTTTCCGATACACCAGGTCTTAATATTGTAAGGTTCTGCATGTCCGTTTTTCTTTCGTAAATCACTCCAGGCAGTTCCACCAGGGAAGTTACAGTATTCCAGAAGCTCACCGGCTTCTCGGGGAGTTCCCGTTCCCATGTTTACGGCGCCCATAATTCCGGTTCCGGACTTCTTAGTCCAGTCATAAAACTCATCTATACCAAACTGATTTGACTCAATTGTCTTCCAGGCAAGGTCCAGACGTTTTGGACGAAGCTCTTTTGGTCCGATTCCGTCAGTCCATTTATAGCCTGAAAGGAAGTTTCCGCCAGGATAGCGTACAAGAGAAACATTAAGCTCTTTTACAAGCTCAATAACGTCCTTTCTGAAGCCCTGCTCATCAGCCTCCTTATGACCCGGCTCATAAATTCCGGTGTATACTGCACGACCGAGATGTTCAATAAAAGAACTGAAGAGTCGGTCATCAACCTCTGCAAGCTTGAAGTTTTTTTCAACCAATATCGAAATTCTGCTCATAAGTTACCCCTTAATGCTTCCTACTGTTAAACCAGTAATAAAAGCCTTTTGATTTACAAGGAAAAGAATAATAATCGGAATTACAGAAAACACTGCACCCGCAAGAAGAACATCATAGTTATTTCCATAAGGTGTCAAAAGTGCATTCAAACCGATTGGTAAGGTCATGTTTTCGTTTGAACGAAGGGCTATAAGCGGCCAGACAAAGCCGTTCCAGCTGTTCATCGCCTGTAAAATCATAATGGCGGCAAAGGCTGGCAGCATAACAGGACACATAATCTTAAAGAAAATGCTTATCTCATTGCAACCGTCTATACGGGCAGAATCGACTAAATCAAGCGGCAGACCAAGACAATACTGACGGAAGTAGAAAATCGCAAAAGGAGAAACAACAAAAGGAAGAATTACACCAGGTTTTGTATTGATAAGCCCGATTTTTACGACAAGCTTGAACAGAGGAAGGATAAGAACTTCTGTCGGAATCATCATTACTGCCAGCACAATCAAAAAGACAATATTTTGTCCCTTGAATTTGTAAATACTGAGTCCATAGCCAACCATTGCGCAGAACAAAAGAGAAAAGGCCGTCTGCAAAACAGTGAGGACAATGCTGTTCTTGAACCAGAGGAAGAACATTCCGTCATTGTAATTAAAGAGAGCCTTAAAATTGTGCAGGCTCATTGTTTTTGGATTGAAATCAAGCTGAAGTCCGTTCTGTACCATTTGAGCGCCCGGACGAAGTGAAGAAAGAAGCATAAAAATAAAAGGCATAATACAGAAGAAAAGAATTAAAATTAGAGAAAGATATTTCAAAAGACTTATGTGAATCGTAATATTTTTTTTCATATCAATTATTCTCCTTCTTGAAAGTTCCTGTCAACCAGAGCTGAATAACATTTACAAGCATGATGATTACAAAAAGGGCAACACCAATTGCAGAGCCCATTCCAAGGCGGGCATAGTTAAAGCCTTCCAGGTAGATATAAGAAACCATAGTCAAACCTATATCTCCAGGGGATGCCGCAGAACCAAACATTGTGTAGGTTTCACCGAACATGGCAAAGCCGCCGTAAACACTGATTGTAACAACGTAAACCGTAACATTACGCAGATTCGGAACAGTAATATACCAGAATTTCTGCCAGGTATTTACGCCGTCTATATCGGCAGCTTCATACTGCTCCTGAGGAATTGCATTAAGTCCTGAAAGAAAATAAATCATATTTACACCAACCCACTTCCAGGTACAGAAGAGGACCAGGACAAACATAGTTGTGGCGCGCTTAAAAAGCCATTTTTTAGGCGAAGAGCCCAGTTTGATCAGGACCGAGTTTACAAAAGCAGTTTCCTGCTCACTGAATACATATCTGAAAAACAAACCGGCAACAACAACAGAAGTCAAAGCCGGAAGGAAGTATGCTGATTTGAAGAAGTTTTTGAATCTTGTTGTCTTCGAATTGATAAGGACCGCAAGAACCATAGGAAGGGGAATCAAAATAATAATTGTTAATATAGTATAAATTGTTGAATTCTGAAGGGCATGAAAAAACTGCTCGTTACAAAGATTCTTATAGTTTTTCAAACCGATGAAAGTAACATCATCAAAGCCGGCTATATCCTGAAAACTCATGATAAAAGTATTGATAAGTGGATATAGAATAAAAATCAAAAATGAAATGATAAAAGGTGAAACAAATATCCAGGGTGCAGTTTTCTGATTTATCAGACGCTGGGAAAGGGATTTTACTTTCTTATTCTTCATAAAATTTCCTTTTTAACAGATTTAACAGAGGCCACCTTAAAGGCGGCCTCATTATTTTTTTATTTATTTGCTGTTCAAAATCTTGTTTGCTTCAACAAGAGCCTCTCTTGGAGTAGCAGAGCGTTCACCCAAAACCTTATACATTACGTTCTTCTGAACGAGGCTCTGAGCTTCAGGGAATTTGTCGCCACCGTTTACACCAAGAATTTCGTCTTTGATAGAAACGAGCATATCAAATACACCGTCACCAAAGTAAGCTGTGAATTTGTTAGGTGCTTTCATAGCAGGATCTGACCATGCATCCCAACGGATTGGGTCAAAGCCAAGAAGTGTCCATGTTTTGATAGAACCTTCTTTTGAAGCCTTTGCATAAACCATAAAGCGTGAAGCCAGGTCTGTGTGTTTTCCCTGTGAAGGAATAGCTGTACCAGTTCCACCAAGACCAGCTGAACGAGCTCCGTCCGGAGTCCAGCGAGGCATTGGACGAACGATGATTTTTCCGCTCAATTTTGGCATATAGTCTGTAAAGCGGTTCATATACCAGAGTGGCATCCAGAGACTTGCAGCGCCACCATTGTTCATAAATGACCAGTACTCTTCAGAGTGATGGAAGCCGGCAGGTGCAATCTGAGCAATACCCTCATCAACAAGCTTTACGATATATTCGAGAGTTTTAATGTTGATTTCACTGTCCAGAGCTCCGTTTCCATCTTTATCAAGGAAGTCACCACCCTGCTGAGCAATAAGAGGATAGAATGACCAGTGCTCTGTTGATTCAACAGTTGTCATTGGTTTTCCTGTCTTCTGAACTACAATTTTTCCGATGCGGTAGAAATCATCCCAGGTCTTAATGTCATCAGCACTAACGCCAGCCTGGTCAAGGATTTCTTTATTATAGTAGATAACAGCCGCACCTACGTGGTAGTCAACACCGTAGATGTTTCCGTTCTTTGTATATGGATTAAAGCGTCCTTTAATAAGGTGATCCATATCAAGAAGGTCGTTCAATTTTACAAGAGGAGGATTTTTACCTTTGAGGTAGTTTGCGAATTTTCCGATTTCGATATCAGAAATGTCAGGGGCACCAGAACCAGACTGAAGCGCAATCAAAAGCTTATTGTGCATTTCATCATAACCAAGCACTTCAACTGAAAGTTCAATCTGTTCGTTAGGATTCTGTTTATTCCATGTTTCTGCGGCATCCTTCATAAATTCCGCATGCGCATTCTGGAAAGTCCAGAAAGAAAGTTTTGTTGTTCCTGTTGAAGATGATGATTTCTTATCTGCTTTACAACCAACAGTTCCGGCAGCAAGCGCGAGCCCAAGGGCTACACCAACAATTTTTGACAATTTAGCCATAATTGTCCTCCTTTGTTTTAATAACAATTAAACCTTTTTATTTGTTGTTTAATTAGTTTAAGTGTAAGCCCGTATATTTGATTTGTCAAATAAAACTTTATTATGATTTAAGCTTCCAGCTGACCGCCTTTTCGCGTGAATCGATAAAGCGGGCGTAGATGCCCTTTTTCTTTACAAGTTGATCGTGATTACCCTGCTCTGCGATTATTCCCTTGTCAATGACAAAAATCTGGTCGGCGTGGCGGACGGTCTTTAAGCGGTGGGCAATCATAATGACTGTTTTTTCTTTGGTAAGCTCTTTGATTGCTTCCATTAAATCCCGCTCGTTTTCCGGGTCAACGTTGGCGGTTGCTTCGTCAAGGATGATAATCGGAGCGTCCTTCATAATGGCACGGGCAATTGAAATGCGCTGTTTTTCACCGCCGGAAGGCCCCACGATTGCAGTTGTAGTGCGGGCCGGGATTGTAAGAGTAACGCCATCGATAATTTTTTTCTTGTCATAAGCAAAAGTGATGTGGGCAGAAATATCAGGATTGCCACACGGATTGGATTTTGCTAACGCAAAATCTTTATTTAAAGAGGCGGCGTTAGCCGACTCGAATCCGTGTGACAATTTTTTTCCCTCTATATTCATCGTAGGCACATCCAGAATTGCCTGGGCCTTCTTCACACCGATATCAATAAGACGCAGAAGGGCGCTGTAGTTTCCACCGGCTTCAAGAGCGGTAAAGAGCATGAAAGAACAGATAAGCATTACGGCGCAGTTTTCAAGGCTCATGGTGGCGGCAAGGTAAAAATTGAGGGATGAGAGCATAATAGCAACGCCGGTCATTTTTGCAACAAGGCTCTGGAGGGCAGCAATCGGGATGCAGCGGAGTTCCATCTTAAGGCAGGTCTTTTTTCCGCGCTCGATAACATTATTCAGCTCAGCACTGCGGCTGCCTGTCAGATTATAGGCGCGGACTTCGGCAATCCCCTGAATGTATTCCAGTATTTTGCTTACCATATTTTCATCAGCTATATTTTTTTCCTGGGAAACTCCCCGCACGGCAAGGCGCATAAAAACATTTACAAACTGAAAAAGCAGGAAGCCCGCCAGAGCAACCAGGGCAATCCGCCAGTCAAAAAAGAAAATCATTACGATAATCAGGGCGCTATCCAAAAGTCCCTGGGTAACCAGCATCACGGCCCGGGTTGCAACATCGCCCACGAGCTCCATTGTGTTTGTGGTAACGCTTGTAATCTGACCCAGGGAGTTTTCGTTGAAATATCCCATAGGAATGTAGCGCAGGTGCTCGGCGATTTCGATTCGCTTTTTTGCGCAGGTGCGGTAGCCGCCTTCAGTCTGCCACATAGACATATTCTTTTTTGTGATGATTCCCGCTGTTACACTGAAGCAGATAATTCCAAAAGAAATCCAGATTGTGCGGTCGGTGAAGGGCTGACCTTGTGTCAGCGAACGGATTACCCCTTGAATCATCACCGCAACAGCTCCGATTCTAAGAGCCATAAAAAATGAGTTAAAAACTCCCAGTATTATAGAACCGTAAAACTTCCTGCGGTTTTCCCTGTCGCAGAAATTAAAAAAGTTTTTTAAGATTTCAAACATATTTCTCCCTCCTATGCGTCTTTTGCCGATGTATGTGCTTCCCACATCTCTTTGTAAAGACCACCTTGCGCAAGCAGCTCCTCGTGCCTTCCGTGAGAATCAATATTTCCGTCTTTTATTACGTAAATCTGGTCAGCATCGCTTACGGTGCTCAGGCGGTGGGCAATTACAATAAGCGTTTTTCCTTTTACAAGGCGGGCAACACTTTCCTGAATGATTGCTTCGTTTTCCGGGTCGGTATAGGCAGTTGCCTCGTCCAGAATGACTATAGGAGCGTCCTTCATCATAGCGCGGGCAATGGCAATTCTCTGACGCTCTCCTCCGCTGAGATGAGCGCCGCTTCCTCCTACTATCGTATCAAAGCCATTTTCAAGGCTCATAATAAAGTCGTAGCAGCCGGATTTGCGGGCAATTTCTTCTACCTCGCGGTCTGAGGCATCGCGGCGGCCAAGACGGATATTTTCGCGCACGCTGAGGTCAAAAAGGAAGTTGTTCTGACTGACGTAAGCCACGCGGCGGTTGTATTCCTGGAGTGATAGATTTTTGATGTTGACTCCACCAATTTCGACCGAACCGGAATCCACATCCCAGAGGGAGGCAATCAGACGGGCAATCGTAGACTTTCCGCTGCCAGAAGGCCCTACGAAAGCAGTGTAGCTGCCCTGAGGTAAAGTCATACTGATACCGTGCAAAATCTCGTTTTTTTGATTGTCACACGGATTCGAGATTCCTACGGAATCTCCTTTCTTTGTATTCTCCTGATTTTGCGTTAGCAAAATCGAATCCGTGTGACATTCCTGAGCTTCTTTCTTATACGAGAATCTGACATCACGCAGTACGATAGAATTATCAACGGGAGTTTTTTCGTCTGTCGCCGGACGGTCGAGTTCAGCCATATCCATAATGCCTCCTACCTCTCCAAAGATTACCCCTGCTTTTGCAATATCGTCGTGGTAAGCATAAACTGTCAAAAGAGGCTGAATCACACTCATCGAAAGAATGATAATAGTAATAAAATCAGCACCGGAAAGACTGCCTTTCAAAAAGAGCCAGCCGCCGATAGGCAGCACCGAAAGAAGGGTTGACGGCGCAATTACAAAGGCAATCGTAAAGGGCCAGATGCAGTCACGCATCCATTCAACATAACAGTCCGAACCTTCGCGGGCGGCAGTCACAAATTTTTCATAGCTTGCTTTTGATTTTCCAAAAGCCTTGATAACCTCGATTCCATTGATATATTCAACCGCGGTGTCATTGAGGATTTTTGTTTTTTCAATGGCGTTATTGAAGCGCTCGGTCATATTTATCATCATAAAGCAGGATGAAATGATGCCCAGAGGAAGAGTCGCAAGAGAAGCAAGTCCCATACGCCAGTCCAGCATAAAAAGATAGACAAACATAAGCACAGGCAGAAGAAGGTTACTTGTCCATTCAGGAAGAATGTGGGCAAGTGTCGTTTCCATGCTGTCGATTCGCTCGATAAGTATATTTTTGAGGGATCCCGACGGAATATTGAGTACGGAGCCAAGAGGAACGCGAGCCAGCTTATCACAAAGACGTTTTCTGATGTTTGCAAGCACATTGAAGGTTGCAACGTGGCTCATAGTTGTCGAAATCATATGAAAGATTACGTTTCCTGCCCAGAAAAGAGCAATGATTCCGCTTTCGCGAAGATATACATTCCAGTCACGCAGACCTGAAAGCAGCTGACGCACTATATTTGCAATCAGAACATAGGGTGCAATTCCGCAGAAAACGCAGAGAATTGCAAAAAAGATACTTGCAAAATACATAGGCTTTTTTTCGCCCGCAAAAGTAAAAATCCAGTTTAGCAGGGATTTTTTTTCTGACATTTTTATTCCTCCGATTTTATATTTTCTTACCAGGTAAAGCTTGCCCAGCGGTCGTTCATTTTTGGAAGCAGCTTTCCGATTTCTTCCAGAGTCAGGTACATAAAGAGTCCTTCTGCAAGAAAAAGAAGCTTACTGCCGGCCTTCTCTGCGGCAGTTTTCACTTGCCTTAATTACAACCGGAATCAGGGCCGTTGTTTCTACATCACCAAGTTTAATAGTCACTTTTTTTTTTACCTCTCTGTTAGTTTTAACTAACTTTGTTATATAACAGTGTTATATTTCTGTCAATACGAGAGCAAAAAAAACTGCCCGAAAGGTGGCTCTTTCAGGCAGCAGGATTTGAATTTTTTTAGATTTATTTTATAAAAGGGCGGTAAAGCTAAAAAATTGCTGCCTCGCAATTTTTCTTAACGCTTTGCTATTTAACACCGCCCGCTCTGACCGGCGGGCTTACACACCGTAGGTAGCTGTCTCTCCCAATTCTTCTTCAATACGAATCAACTGGTTGTACTTTGCCATACGGTCGGTGCGGCTCATAGAACCTGTCTTAATCTGGCCGGAGTTTGTTGCAACTGCAATGTCGGCAATAGTTGTATCTTCTGTTTCGCCAGAGCGGTGAGAAGTTACGGTTGTGTAGCCGTGGCGGTGAGCCATTTCAATTGCTTCCAGAGTTTCTGTGAGCGAACCAATCTGATTTACCTTGATAAGGATTGCGTTTCCAGCCCCCATCTTGATTCCCTTTTCCAGGAATTTAACATTCGTTACAAAAAGGTCATCCCCTACCAGCTGGCAGCGGCCGCCGATTCTGGCAGTCAGCTTTTTCCAGCCTTCCCAGTCGTTTTCATCCAGTCCGTCTTCGATTGAATCGATAGGATATTTTGTAATCAGCTCTTCAAGATAAGCAATCTGCTCGTCATCAGAAAGCTCCTTGCCGTTAGGATCCTTTGGAGTTCCGTTTGAAAGCTGCTTGTAGTTATAGAAGAACTTTCCGTCCTTTTCCACGCTGAATTCAGAAGCCGCACAGTCCATAGCGATTTTTACGTCCTCGCCAGGCCTGTAACCGGCATCCTTGATTGCCTGAACTATGCTGTCCAAAGCGTCATTGATTCCGTCAAATTTTGGAGCAAAGCCGCCTTCATCACCTACAGCTGTAGACAAGCCACGGGCCTTCAAAAGTTTTGCCAGCGCATGGAAAACCTCCGCACCCATTCTGATTGCCTCGCGTTCAGATTTTGCGCCAACCGGACGAATCATAAATTCCTGGAAGGCAATAGGAGCATCCGAATGGGCACCGCCATTAATAATGTTCATCATAGGAACTGGAAGCACGTGGGCATTTGCTCCGCCGATGTAGCGGTAAAGAGGAATATTAAGGGCCTTTGCCGCAGCCTGGGCAGTTGCAAGAGAAACACCCAGAATTGCATTAGCGCCAAGCTTTGATTTTGTAGGAGTTCCGTCAAGAGCCAGCATTTTAAGGTCAATTGACCTCTGTTCAAAAACATTGTCCCCCTTCAGGGCCGGCGCAATAATTTTATTTACGTTATCAACGGCTTTGAGAACACCCTTTCCGCCGTAGCGTTTTTTATCTCCGTCACGAAGTTCAAGAGCCTCGTTTTCACCAGTCGATGCTCCCGAAGGAACAGCGGCGCGTCCAAGCACTCCGTTTTCAAGAATTACGTCTACTTCCACAGTAGGATTTCCGCGTGAATCAATAATTTCGCGGCCAATTACATTGCTGATTGCAATTTTGTTCAACATTTTATGCCTCCATTTCTAAAGTTAGCCTTAGCTAACAACGATAAAATACAGTTTCTTCATCATCCTGTCAAGCAAGGCGCCCCCAGGTATTCCTGCTACACCCGACAGTCACTACCTGGACTTTTCCTTTCCAAAGGGCTTTGTAATATAAAGCAGCACAGGTGTGAGTGTATAATCCGCAAGCAGAGCTGAACCAAGCCCAACAATTGTAAAAAAACCGATTCTTGCAAGTGAACTCATTGGACTAGTGCAGAAAACAGCGAACATCGAACACAAAATAAAAGTGGTCATTCCAAGAGTTTTCCCTATTTCATGGAAGGTGATTTTAAGTGATTCAAGATAGCTTCCCGTTCGCTCGAATTCCAGCTTAGTGCGATTGGTAAAGTGAATCGTATCGTCTACCGCAATTCCAAGAATCATCGGCATTACAGTCATCGTCAGCATATCAAGAGGAATATTTCCCCAGCCCATAACAGCACCTATGCACAAAACAGGCGCCAGGTTTGGAATCATTCCGATTAAGCCAGTTGTCAAACTTGAAAAGGCAATGATCATCAGAATTGCAATAATTACAAAACTGAAGAGGAAAGACTTAAGTTCGCCCTTTACAAGCTTTTCATTCATAGAAGCATAATTTACAACCTGACCTACTACACCGACCTTTGCCCCGGGAAAAAGTTTTGCCGCCTCAGTCTTTGCAAAATTAATGTCTGCCACAATCTGATTCGCATCATAGCCGTTCAAATCCACGTGAACAAAAGTTGTACTGTAATCACTACTGAGCCATTTTGAAAGATTATTTCCGCCGCTCATTTCGTAAAGAAAAAGCTCCTGAGTAAGAAGATCCTGCTCGTCCGGCACTGTATAAAATTCAATTTTATCCTCGTTCAGACAGCGGTTCACCTCTTTTACAATGTCTGTAACACTGGTAATTCTAGGCTGGTCTCCGCTCCAGCGGGTAAGCTTTCGCGTCGCAAGGCATTCTTCCAGCACATCAAGATTTTTCATATTCTCCGGGATTTTAAACGCGTCTTCTTCAGGATATTCAATCATTACATTGTAGTTGTACTGACTTCCAAGCTTTGCCTCCAGAATCGAAAGAAGTTCGCGCACGTAAGGAATTTTCTCCCCCATCATCTGAATGTAGTCCATATTTACGGTCAGGCGGAAAATGCCAGGCACGCAGGCGACAATTATAGCCGCACTGATTCCAGTTATAACCCAGCGTTTACGTGCAACCCAGGCCCCAAATTGCTCAAAGAAGTGCTCTGTCTTTGTTATTTTGCCACACGGATTATTCGCTACGCTGTTCGGGCTAACGCCCTCACTTTTTAAAGAGGCGGCGTTAGCCGACTCGAATCCGTGTGACTTTCCATCTTTCCCATAACTCATAAAAATCGGAATCAAAATAATAACGTACATATAAGTCGCAAAAACAATAGCCGAGCAGATTCCTCCTACCCACTTCAAATCCCCGATTCCAACCGTCATAAAGGAAATCATCGAAGCCATAGTCGTAATAACCGTAAACATAATCGGCCAGCCGGTTTCTTCAACCGCCTTAACAACGCTTTCTTTTCGGAGGCCGGTAGTTCTGAAGTGCAGACGGAACTCATTTATGTAGTGAATCGAATAGCCTACTGAAAGAGCCATTCCCAGAAGAACAGGAAGGGCAAGCATTATAGTGTTTGATTTAATTCCAAAAAGCGACGAATAGCCCAAAACGCAGACAATTCCGCAGACCGTCGCAATAATCGGAACAATAAAACCTCGCAGAGAGCGCACAAAAAGCAGAAGACAGACAAGCATAACAATAAAACCAATTCCAATTCGCTTTGCACATTCCTGGCCGCTGACCATATCCTCTTCGTACTCGGTATAGGCAATTCCAGTTCCCTTAAAAGTGTATTTGTCACTCTGAAATTCCGGACTATGAACAATATCGTAAGCAACCTTACCGATTGCAGCCTGTTCAGAAGAATCATAAGGATTAAGTGAAAGTAAAACCCAGGTTTCACGGCAGTCATCACTGACAAGATGATTCAAAAGAGAGCAGCGGGAAAGAATAAAAGCCCTCTTATCCTCAAGCTCAGCACGACCTTCTTCCGTAGAAATATCCGGAATTCCATGCTCAAAAGGATTTATAACATCAAAACCATCTTCATTTCCGCGCGAGATTGAAAGCTTCATAATAGAAGTAACTTCATCAGCATATGGCACCTTAGCTTCCAGCCTGTCACCAAGCCTCTGAATAGCTTCCAGAACCTCCGGCACAAAAACATCCTGGCTTTCAACAAGAATCATAATTGAATCATCGCTTCCAAAAATGCTTTCAAAATAATCCTGATTTCTTTTTACTTCCTCAGAATCATCAAACCAGCCTTCTTCGCTCGTATCACCCTCGAATTTTGTAAGACCAAAAAATCCGACAGCAGTAATAATAGAAAGAAGAACTAAAAACAGGGCTCTGTGGCTAATCTGAAAAAGTCCGAAGCGCCTGAAAAACAAATTAAACTTTTCTACCGACATACTTTACCTCATTTAGTTAGTTTATCCTAACTATAACAGTTATATAACGCTGTTATAATTCAGTCAATACGTTAATATTTTACTTTCCCAAACGCCCTTCTTGTCCTATACTGAACTTATGGCAGAAAACACTTTGCAAAAAATCCATCAGATTGCAACTCAGGAATTTCTTGAAAAAGGCTTCCGCGGAGCTTCCCTTCGTGAAATCGTAAAAAAGGCAGGCGTTACAACAGGAGCTTTTTACGGCTACTATAAAAGTAAGGAAGAGCTTTTTTCTGCACTGGTAAAAGAGCCGGCAGATTATGTTTCAAATCTTTTCAAGGGCCTGGTCGACCAGTTTATGCAGCTTCCAAAAGAGGAATGGGCAAAAAATATGTCAACCTACTCAAGGGATGGTTTTGTCGGAATTTTTGAGTATGCCTGGAACCACAAGGATGCTTTCCGCCTGATTTTAAATGCCAGTGAAGGCACTGAATTCGAAAATTTCATCCACGAAATTGTTGAAATCGAAATTGAAATCACCCACATCTTCTACAAGGAAATGGAAGCTCAGGGCTACAAGCCATTTGCCTTCGACCCTACTCTCGAGCATACAATCATATCCGGCGAATTTTCTGCCCTTTTCGAGCTGATTATCCACGACATTCCTTTTGAAAAAGGCCGCCAGTGCGCCCAGGAGCTTCACGCCTTTTACGAAGCCGGCTGGCAGCAGGTTCTTAATCTGAATAATTGACCAAAGGCAGCTTTAAATGATATAACAATGTTATTCTATATATAACAACGTTATATCAAATCAAAAGAGGTGTAATTATGGCATTTGGTAATAAATGGGTTGCTTTTGGCGTTGGAGTTGCTGCCGGCATTGCCGCTGTTGCTCTTGTAAAAAATCCAGCTTTCAAAAAGGCTTGCGCTGCTGTTGTAGGAAAAGGACTTCAGCTTAAAGACGACGCATGTGCTTTTGCAGAAGCTGTAAAAGAAGACGCTCAGGACATCGTTGCTGAAGCAAAATACAACAACTCAAAAAAAGCTGAAACTGCAAAAGCTAAGGCTTAATAACTGAGGCAAAATTTTGACCGTTTCAGTTCATCACAGCTTGCCGGGCAGAGTCCGCATTCATTATGATTTACGCGAACTCACCCCCCGGCAGGCTATTCTCGCCCAGAGCCTGATTGCCGTTCAGGACGGCATTATCGATATTTCCGTAAATACACAAATAGGCTCATACCTTATCATTTTTGACACCTCAATAATCTCTCAGAAAGAAATCGAAAATCTTTTCCGTGCCCTGGGATCAAAATATCTTGATGACCAGAAGCTGCTGGAAGCGGTTGCCCAGATTCCGATTACCGAAAGCATTATGAGCATTTTTATCAGCACTATGATTGACCATTTTGCTAAAAAACTGCTTCCTCTTCCTCTGCGCCGCCTGCTTTTGTTCAAAAACATCGTTCCGCGGGTTCTTTCTGCCCTCAATGTATGCGTTACAGAAGGAAAGCTTTTCAGCACCCAGATGCTGGATGCAACAGCCCTTACGACCGCAGCCTTTACCGGCAATACAAACACCGCAAGTTCAATTTCTATGCTGCTCACCCTGGGCGAAGAAATCGAAGACGTTACAAAACGCGTTTCTTACGGAAATCTTGCCCATAAACTTCTTATTTCCGACGAACCGGTTCATATTCTTGAAAATGACGAAGAAAAAACAATTCCAGCCGAGGCTCTTAAAAAAGGTGACCTTGTCATCGTGCGCCAGGGCAGCATGATTCCTTGCGACGGCACTGTTGAAAGCGGCGAAGGAATGGTAAATCAGGCCTCCATAACAGGCGAAAGCCTTCCGGTTGATAAAAAGGCCGGAAGCGGAGTTTTTGCAGGCACAATTTTAAGCGAAGGCGAACTTATTATCAGAACGCGCTCAACCGGCCAGGATACCAAGGTTCAGAATATCATCCAGATGATAGATAATTCCCAGAGCCTCAAGGCCAACGTGCAGCGCCGCTCAGAAAATCTCGCTGAAAAAATTGTACCATTTAACTTTGCGCTGGCAGGCCTCACCTGGCTTTTTACCCGCAACGTTACAAAAACAATGTCCACCCTTATGGTCGATTATTCCTGCGCTATGAAGCTTGCCGCCCCTATTGCAGTTCTTTCCGCAATGAAGGAAGCGGCAGGGCTTGGAATCAGCGTAAAGGGCGGAAAATATCTTGAAGAGGTGGCTCAGGCCCACTCCATCATTTTTGATAAAACCGGAACCCTCACCTATGCAAATCCTGTGGTCGAAAAAATCTATTCTTTCCAGAATTATACGGAAGATTTTGTTTTGCAGACCGCAGCCTGCCTGGAAGAGCATTTCCCTCATCCCCTTGGCCGCGCTGTTGTTACCCACGCAGAAAAACTGGGACTATACCACCCGGAAAATCACACAAAAGTTGAATACATCGTTGCCCACGGAATCGCTTCCACCCTGGACGGCAAAAAAATCCGCATCGGAAGCGCGCATTTTATTTTTGATGACGAAAAAATCCCTTTTGAAGAAGGCGTAAAAGCCATTCAGGAGGCTTCTTTCAAAACAGGCCAGTCGCTGCTCTATCTTTCTTACGACAACCATCTGGCCGGCGTTCTTGCAATCGGAGATCCTGTCCGCCCTGAAGCACGCGAGGTTATTCAGCAGCTCAAGTCTACCGGAATCCGCCGCTGCGTGATGATTACAGGCGACACAGAAGGAGCCGCAAAGAAAATTGCCGCAGAAGCCGGGCTTGACGGCTATTATTCCCAGGCCCTGCCGGAGGACAAGGTTTCTCTTATCAAGAAGGAAAAGAAGCAGGGAAAAATTATTATGCTTGGCGACGGCATAAACGATGCGCCTGCCCTGAGTGCCGCGGATGTGGGCATTGCCATTGAAGGAAGCTCTTCAATCGCGAGTGACACCGCAGACATCGTGCTTTCTGGCGGCGGCCTTAGCAGCGTGGTTACGACCCGTCTTCTTGGCCAGGGCCTCATCAGCAAAATCAACCAGAACAACGCTTTTATTATAGAAGTAAATTCTGCGCTTTTGATTCTAGGCGTGATGGGCCTTATTACTCCTCAGCTTGCCGCCATCCTGCACAACTCTGTTACTGTTGGAATCAGCATGAAATCTATGCAAAACATATTAGGGTGAGGGGGAAGTCTCCCCCTGCGCCCGCACGTTGTTGCGGGCTACCCTCTCACCTAGGGGCTTCGCCCCTAAAACCCCATTAAAAGGACACTTACATGATTACAAGTTTTTTCCCCGGACGCGTACGACTCCGCGCCCCGATTTTCAAAGAAGAAGACCTGGTAGCCCAGGCACGCGACATTTTACAAAAATCTGCCGCCGTTAAAAAAATAGAGCACAATCCCGTTACCGGAAGCGTGCTCATTGAATACGAACCTTCAAAAGTGCCGATGGAAAAACTCCTTCCAATGCAGGATTTTTTCACCAACTTGGCAAACCAAGCCCAGCATTTTGATGGCTCCCAGGCGCAGAAAAATAAACTCTCTCAGATGATTTCTACGCTGGAAGGTATTTTCTAACTATTTTACGGCAGACTCTGCCCAGGCCTTACACTTCTGGATGTCAGCATCTTCAGGTGTAAGGTGAACCATAAGAGGTTCTCCCACAAGCACAGCTCCGCAGGATTTAATTCTGTCTGCCCAGTCGCGCAGCCACTGACCGTCACCCCAGTCATAAGAACCGAAAATTCCGATTTTCTTTCCGCTGATTGAACCTTCAATTGCTGTAAAGAATTCTTCAACGCTGTCCTCCAGAACTTCGTCACCCATGGCAGGGCTTCCGAGTAAAATCACATCACTTGCAAGCACTGCTGCCTTATCAGCTGAATCAGCCGTCCCAAACACCAGCTCTGCTCCAGCTCCTTTTACAGCCTCACAGATTGCATTTGCCATAGCTTCAGTATTGCCTGTTGTGCTTGCATAAACTACGCTTACTTTCATTTTTGTTTACCTCACTTGTTTTTTTCTATTATTAAGCTGCCTTCACAGCTTTTTTGTACTCTTTTATAATTTGAGAAAGACTTCTTCCCTCTTCAAACATCTGACAGCATTTTCCGCTGCAGTCTTTATAAAGGCACTGACATTTTTTTGCGCCTTCCACGTTTGAATATGATTTCCAGTAGCCGCAGTATTTAGAAGCTTTTCCCTGGTTGCGGTCAAACTCAATTACATCTGTTATCGGGTAACCAAGAATGATTCCAATTTCATGAGGAAAGCTGTTTGAATTTTTGATTCTTGATTTTAATTCTGTAACAAAAGCATCCGGAGAGAGTTCTTCGCCTCCGGAATATCCTTTGGAGCTCAGATAAGCCCTTGTAAAAGAATCTTCCAGAAGCATCCTCACCCAGCATACGTTATAGGCAAGAATCAGAATGTTTTTACAGCGGGCCTGGACCGCAAGAAGCCTGATTCCAAAATGCCCGAGTTTTTCCCGCCAGCTCAAAAATTTCCGTAAAGAAAAATCTGAATTTTTCACCGCAAAGAGATTACCGCTTTTTATTTCGCAGAGGGTTGGCGCTGTGTAACGAATCATCATCTGGTCAAAACTCATCTATATAATTCCTTTATTAATTCCAAAAAAAAGTGGCGTGCAATCTGGCAAACTTACACGCCACTTTGCCAGTCCGAAGACCGGCAGCATATTAATAGTTTTTATAAGAGCCCAAGTTATGGATTTAAGTAACTTTTGCTTTGTTAGGTTTCCCTAACTCACAATGTTAGTTTAGACTAACGTAATAAAAAGGTCAATATATTTTTGAAAAAAAAATTAAAAATTTTCAGAAAATTTTATTTAACGACTACAAATTTCCACCGGCACAAAAATTTCTGAAATTCAGTGGAAATAAGTAGTCGTTTGTAATTTTTTTAAATTCTGTCAACCAAATTGGTGGATATAAGTAGTTATTCAGGTGGATTTTAGTAGTTATCAGGCAGGAACTACCAGAATCCACTGTTTAAAATTTTAAACAGCACCACTGTTTCAGAAAAGTTTCGACTACCTTTCTCCACCCAAAAACAGCCTCGTTAACAGTTAATAGCCTGTTTAAAAATTCATACAAATTTATGGATATAAGTAGTCGTAAGTCAAAATCGTGGATTTTAGTAGTCGAAAGCTCCCCTACCCTACAAAAAGCCCGGTTACATAAAAAAAGAAACGACTACCAGAATCCAAAGCCGTGGAAACTGGTAGTCGTTATTCTTCTATTATAAAATGTTATGGATTTTAGTAGTCGTTAGCTTAAAGCCCTTGTGCCTTCAAAATTTCAACGGCACGACCTTCTGTAACCATTTCCATTTCAAAAGGCAGTTCATTCTGAAGCTTTGCGCTTTCAACTGCCTGGGCCCATTCCTGAGGATATCTTGTCTTGTAAAACTGAACTTCCTGCTCTTCCTTGTTGATTTCCTGCTTTTCCTTAATTTCTTCAGCAGAATCAGTTTTTTCGATTTTTAAGATTTGGCTCTGGAAACAGGTAAATTCAAATCCTACTGTCTTGTGATTTTCAACAATCTTAGCGTATGAAATCTGGAAATCCTTATTTACCTTGTTTACTTCTTCAATAGGATTTTTTACAACCTTGGTAATGAAGTTGTTCATACGGTCTTTATAGGCATCCTTATCGATTTTGAACATAGTTTTGATTTCTTCAACCGAAAGGGTAAATTTCCATTCGTTCTTTTTGTTTCCGTAGCGGCTTTTTGTATTGTACCAGGAGCAGGCAAGTTCAAAATATCTGAGGGCATAAAATGACTGAATCTCACCTATTGTTTTTATGTTCATTGCAGAAAACTGCTTGATTTCCTTCCACTCCTGAATCGCAAGCCCGATCTGAGGGTTAAAATCAAGTTCAATCAGGTCTTTTGTTTTGTCATAGGTTGCCGAAGAAAACCAGGTATAAGCCTTGTATTTTTCTTCCGTGTTTTCTACCTGAATTACGCTGGTCGAAAGCTCTTCTACGGCTCTTTTGACCTGTTTATATGTATTTGACCCCTTAGAAATTCCAAGTCTGTTTATAAATTCAGATATAGAAAAAGTGCTTTTAAAGTGATGAAGTACGTCAATATTTGTGTAAACGGATGAATTAAGATTTTCAGGATAGTGATTAATCTTTAAGATACAGTATGCAATCAGTTTTCTTGCGGTTGGACTGCAGGAATAGATTCCACGGCTGATTGAGTTTGACTGTACTACAATCTCTTTATCCTTGCCTGTGGATAAACTTTTTGAATTCATAAAAGCCCCTCTTCTTTTATAAATTTATATATTTATTATTTAAAGGGCTTCTATTTTGTTGTAATTCAGTGATTTATAAGAGCTCCCGACTACTTATATCCAAACTTTCAACTACCGAAGTCCTTTTTTTGACTACTGACTTCCACATTTACGACTACTTTTATCCTGAAATGAGCCAAAACTCTCTCAATGACTTTTTTGTAAATTCGCGTGAAGTTGTACGACTACATTAATTATATAACTGGTAGTTTTTGTTTTCAACATTATTTTTTTGTTTGATGATGATTTAAGTGGAATTTCTCATATTTTTTATTATTTCGACTACTTTTATCCACTTTTTTTCTATATTTTGATGATGAATTTGAGTTTTTAGGCGCCGGAATCTGCTTACGACTACCTTTTTCCACCTCTTTTCCGGGATTCTTAGTGGAATTTAGTAGTCGTTACGCTGTAAGCCGGCCTAAAAATCAGCGCGGACTTCCCTTAATCCGCCTTTGTTCAGCATAAATTTTCCGCTCTGAACGTCTCCTATCAGGTGAAGCATTGCAATTTCAATTCCCTGGGTTGTATTCAGATCGTGCTCAATAAAAAACTGCTTCCAGGCCTTTCTTGTTGATTCTTTTACAAGCATTGTAAGATGAACGTCTTTTTCCGGCTCCTTGAGTTTTTCCTCTGTCACTGGAGCTGCTGCCTGTTTTATCTTTGAGCTTCCCGGGTTCAAAAGGTCATTAAAAACGTCTGTATTTCCTGCAAGGTCCTGAGGTTTAATTTTTACTCCTGCCATTTTCTTCCTCCCCTACTTCAAATCTGCTGCAAGTTTTTTGATTGTTTCAAGAGTCTCTTTTTTTGTTCCGGCAAAATCCTGAATTGCTACGTGGGCACTCTGAACCTTGCGGTATGCCTGATCTACAGGAATTACATAAAGACTGTAGCCGTGCTCTTTAAGAGGCAAAAACTGATTTAAGATGATTCCCTGCTGTGCGATGCGGTCATCCTTTGCATTGAAAACAATTTTGTTGAAGGTAGGTCGTGCCTCGTCTTCTTCAAGGTTGTCGCTGATGAAGGACTGAAGGCGGTCATTGAAAATCTGAAGTCCGTCCTTTGAAAATTCATCCAGCTGAAGAACTGCAACGATTTCGTTTGTTGCATAAAAAATTCCGCGTTCAAAATTACCGAAGCTAGGAGAGGTATCAATTACACAGAAGTCAAAATTCTTTGCAATTTCCTTAAGTGTTTTTTTGATTTTTCCCTGGTTTCCGCCGGCCTTGTTTTCAGAGTATTCCTTGAGCTCTCCTCCGATCCCGGCTGTCGGAATTATAAAAAGATTGTTTGTTGAAGTTTTATTTACGCACTGTTCGAGCGAGCACTTTCCGTTTAAGAGGTCTGCAAACTCGTACTGCATTGTCTGAATGTCCAGCCAGGTTGTTGCGTTACCCTGAGGGTCGGCATCGATTAAAATTGTCTTTCCTGATTTTGCAAGTTCAACAGCAAGGCTTACTGCAACTGAGGTTTTTCCTACCCCGCCCTTCTGAAGAGCAACAGTTATGATTTTCATGTTATGATTTTCCTCCCTGTGTAAGCGAGCCGGTCAGAGCTCGCGGTGTTCTATATTTATAATTGTACTTCTTATTATAAAAAAAATCCATACCTAAATACCGCGATTTTTACTTAAAATATACCAAGATACCGCCAAAATACCGCAAGTAAAGGTATATACAAGGTATAAAATACATAGAATATACCGCAATACCGCAATGTTAGGTATGAAACAAAACAGGCCCTAGGATTCGTTCTGACGCGTTCAAATTCAAAATTCGAGTAATTTATCGTCTGCCTTATAAACTGCTCAAAATCGGGCATTTTTTTAATTTGCGGTATCAGTAATTGTAGTTTAAAATATGTACATAATTTGAATGTAAACTGATTTGCGTATTTGGATTTCCGGTAAATCAGGATTGCTGTATATAGGTAATGCGGTATATCGGTATGTAGGTATATAGGTAGATTAGAGGTATAATCTATCAGGAGTTTTGTAAGATTATGAAACAGATTACATGTGCGGTTTCGGACAGTTTCGATGCAATAAAATTACTTGAAGATGTAAAAAAAAGTTTTGATTATCAGAATGCGGAAAATGTTCTTGTTAATATTTTTACAAAGCGAGTTCAAAAGGATTATATTTCTTATATATCTGATCTGATATTATCAGGTCTCCCAAAGGCTAAGATTTCCGGGCTTACCTGTCTGGAAGGATTTTCTCTTTGTGAGAATACAGCCGCAAGTACGGTAATTACTATCCTTTGTTTTCAGGTTTCAGAAGTAAAGGTTATTGAATATGATTTTTCAAAAATTTCTGTAAATGATGCCAAGAAATTCTTTGTAGAAGAATTAAGAAATTTCAGCAATTTAAGGGGAATTCAGGTTTATACAACGCCCCTGAAAAATGACGTGACAAATGAATTTCTTTCGGACGTAGATTTAATTGATGCTGATGTCCCTGTTTTTGGTGCCGGGGCAGGTTTTGGAGAGCTTTCCGAGGATCACAGGCTTTATGTTTTTGGAAGGGGAATCTATGAAAACGGAGTTGTCATAACGCTTTTTGGAGGAGACAGGCTGGGAATTTATGCTGAATCAACTCTCGGCTGGACTCCAATCGGCAAGGAAATGACAGTCACTGATATTCAGGATAATACTGTCCTGAAAAACCTTGATAATGAGCTTGCCGGCGAAATCTATAAAAAATATCTTGGCGTCACCTCCGAAAAATATTTTCTGCAGAATACCTGCGAATTTCCTTTTATGCTGAAACGCGGTGATAAATGGGTAGCAAGGGTTCCTATTCAAAAGGACAAGGACGGCTATATTCACTTTACGGCTGATATTCTTAAGGGAGAAAAGCTTTTGTTCTCTTATGGTTCCAAAAACGCAATTCTAAAGCATGCCTTCAATCTTGCTGAATATATGAGCCGCAAAAATCTTGAGGGACTTCTGCTTCATGTCTGCCGCACAAGATACCTTTATCTAAAGGAAACAGAACAGCTTGAGCTTCAGGCTTTTTCGAATTTCTACAGGGAAACTGCCGGCTGCTATGCTTTTTCTGAAATCCTTTACAAAAATAAAAGCGGAGGTCTTCATAACAGTGCCCTGGTTGCGGTAGGCTTCAGGGAATTCAATAATGCCGAAGAAAAGCTTTATTCAGATGACTGTTATGTAGAAAATGTATTTTACGGAACCAGCAATTATATTGATTTTAATAAGTGGGTTTCTGAAATCACTCAGAATGGAAAGGATAATCAGCTCCTGCCTTTTGAAGAACGACTGGTAAACTTTCTTCACGCTACTACAAGAGATCTTTATCTTGCAAATCTGAAACTTGAAGAAGCCGCAACAACAGACGGACTTACAAAGCTTTTTAACCGCAAAAAAATATCTGAACACATCAGTTATGAGCTTAAAAAAAGGGATTCTAAAAATATCTTTCTTATTATGTTTGACATCGATAATTTTAAGCGTGTAAATGATACTTATGGTCATGATATGGGCGACGAAGTTCTTGTAAGGGTAGCCGCAACTGCAAAATCCTGCATAAGATCCGGGGATTCAATCGGCCGCTGGGGAGGGGAGGAGTTTATGATTCTGCTTCCGGAAGCGAACAAAGAAGAGGCGGTTTCTATTGCAGAACGAATCCGGACTGAAATTTCCAGCCTGAAATGGGAGAAAATAAATCAGGTTACAATTTCACTGGGCGTTTCCGGAGTCAGGGAAAGCGATGATGATCAGACTTTGTATAAAAGGGTAGATAACCGTCTGTATTTTTCTAAAACTCACGGCAAGAACTGCGTTACCTCGGAGGATTAAGCTTTGCCTCTCTTTCAAGCCTCAGCATTTCAGGAGTTTTTCCGAAAGTTTTTTTGAATTCACGGATGAAAACCTTGTAGTTGGTGATTCCGCACTCTTCAAGAAGAACCGAAATTTTCTGGCTGGAAGACTGCAGGCTCTGGTAAAAAGCGGATATCCTCAGGGACATAAGATATTCATTAAAGGTCATATCCGTGTATTTTTTGAAAAGGCGGCACATATGCTCCGGGCTTACATTTAGAATTTCTGCCGCTTCGCTCAGCCTTATTTTATTTCTGAATTCTTTTTCAACATAGGCAATTACCGGAGAAATCCTGTTGATTCCGTAATATGACATTCCGGCTGATTTCCTCTGTCCGCTTTTGAATGAGACAAGCATTATATAGAAAAAATCATATAAAAGAGAAATAAATTTAAGCTTGTTTTCAGGAGCTTTGTCATCGATTGTTTTTAGCATCAAAGAAAGATAGGAAAAGAGTTTTTCTGATTCTGCAGTGTCCGGTTTTTCCTTAAAGCATACGTTTTCTATATCTTCATAAATGTTTTCAAAGGTGCTCAGAGGAACCTGAAGGAGAATGTATCTTGCGTGGCCGCATAGCTTTGATGAATGAATCATTTCTGAATTTACGATTACCATATCCCCCTCGTTCAAAATATACCTTCTCTCTTCTATTTTAAAATCTATTTTTCCTTCAAGAAGGTAAAGGACTTCAATGTGGTTATGCCAGTGAAAGGGTGAATAAAAATTTACATCATCAACAACTTCAAATCGGATTGAAAACTGCAGGTCAAAATGACGCTTATGAAGTATGCTTTCGTGCTTGTATTCATTCATATCAATATTCTAGGTTAAAATCTGTTAAATCACAAATAAAATTAATTAAAATATCAAAATCGACATAACAGAGGTCATTTTTGTCTGTTGCGATTTTTTTATTCGGTGCTAAAGTCAAAGTATAAAAAAACAGGAGGAAGATTTTATGAAAATCATTTCAAGTTTAAAAGTTATTTGTGTGGCTCTGGCTTTTGCGGGAGGCCTTGTTTCCTGCGAGGGTAGGGGAGAGAAAATCCGGCTGGAAAATGGAATTGAACTGGGGGCTGTTTCTGTACCTGACAATAATTTCTGCATTGCAAAAACTGAGGTTACCCAGGAATTTTATGAGTCGGTTACCGGCGAAAATCCTTCTCTTTCAAAGGGGAATAAGTTTCCTGTTGAATCTGTCAGCTGGTATGATGCAATTGTTTTCTGTAATAAACTCAGCGCACAGCTTGGAAAAAATCCCTGCTATAAGGTAAATGAAAGTACAAATCCTTCGGACTGGGATTATACTCCTCATCAGGGACAAATCATAGAATCTGAAATTGAATTTGATAATACTGCCGACGGTTTCAGAATTCCTACTATGGAAGAATGGGATATTGCCATAAGAGGCGGTGAAAAATTTACCTATTCGGGAAGTGAGGATCTGGATTCCGTGGCCTGGACAGACTGTAACAGCGGAGGAAAGCTTCACGAGGTGGCTCAGCTTAAGCCTAACGGATTTGGAATTTACGATATGTCGGGAAATGTTTTTGAATGGGTCTGGAGTGTCCGAAATGATACAAGCAGATATTTACGCGGCGGAAGCTATTTTGATGCGGCCAGGGCGGGAAAATGCACAAACAAAGAATTGAACTATGCTTCAAGACAGTTTAAAACAGCCGGCTTCAGAATTACCTGGAATAAACCTGTGCATATATAACAAATCGTTTTACAAATGCCGTTTTTGACCTTATAATTTTAGTATGAGAAATTTTCTTACTAAAAGCATAAGCCGTCAGCTTTCGATTTCGATAGGCGTAATTTTGTTTGTCCTCCTTAATTTGTGTGCTTTCTTTATCTCAAATGCGGTGGACAAATCGCTGCAGAATGTTTCCACGTCGTATCTTGATATGACAGCGGCAAGGTACAGTGAGAGTACTGTAAAAATTCTTACCTCTGAATTCAGTATTGCCAATACTCTTAAGGCTTCAATAGAAGGATATGAGGAAATTCCTGCTCATGCGCGCCGTGATTACTTAAATGATATTCTTAAAAATACCCTGCGCCTGAATCCTTCTCTAGTTGATGCTTACTGTATTTTCCTTCCAAACAAGCTGGACGGACGAGATTCTGAATTTGTAAATTATGATGATACTTATGACAGTACCGGCCGTTTCCTCCCATATTGGACCAATGATGGGCGGGAAATTGCCTGCTGTGCCCTTACGGAATATGAAGGCAGCTTCTGGTATGAAGAACCTATGAAAGCAAACCGGGGAATTCTTATTCAGCCGAATCCTTATGAAATCGGAGGAAAGGAAATCTGGGTTTGTGGTGTTGCTTTCCCGATTCATAATAAAAGCGGACAGATTGTGGGTATGCTGGGCGTAGATATGTCTCTTGATGCTCTTACTGCAATTTTAAAAGAGGCAAAAATCTTTAAAAACGGATATCTTTCCCTTACTGCACACACAGGACTTATTGCAGTAACAAAGGATGAAAGTCTTGAAGGTCAGATGAACCCGGATTTTACTGATCCAAAGATTTCTGCAATGCTGAAAGAGGCTGCCCAGAATATGCATCCTACAGGATTTCCGGCTCTTGACAACGGCGGAAGGGTAATTAAGGTTTATCAGCCTATAACAGTTTCTGGAGCTGAAGAAGTCTGGTTCCTTGGACTTACGGTTCCTGACGCAGAGGTAGGGGAGGCAGCCCACAAAATCCGGACAACAGTAATCATTATCTTTATATTTACTCTTGTTGTAGTTATTGTACTTTCATATCTGATTATCCGCCGCGTTGTAAAAGAGATGAACAAGGGTGTTGCCGCAATGAAGAATATTGCCCAGGGTGACGGAGATTTGACTGTCCGCATGGATGTAAAAAATGAAAATGAACTTGGACAGATGTATATTTACTTCAATAAGACTATTGAAAAAATCCAGGATTCGATTAAGCAGGTAAAGGATGTTGCCGAGCAGATGACAAAGCATGGTCAGGAACTTGGTGACAATATGAATGATACAGCCGCTTCTGCAAACGAAATTACATCCAACATTGAAAGCGTTAACCGCCAGATTCAGATGCAGGGACAGAACGTTATGGATGCTGCAAGCAGTATGCAGCGCATTACCACAAGCGTTGATGATTTGATGAATACCATTCAGTCTCAGAGTTCCAGCGTAATTGAATCTTCAAGTGCAATCGAAGAAATGGTTGCAAACATTAAATCGGTAACTTCGATTTTGAATAAGAACAGCGGAACAATTTCTGATCTGGAAAAATCGACAGAAAACGGACGAACCAATGTTGAAGGAACTGTTCAGGCAACACTTAAGATTCAGGAACAGAGTAAGATTCTTCTGGAGGCAAGCTCTGTTATTCAGAATATTGCCAGCCAGACAAACCTTCTTGCCATGAACGCCGCAATCGAAGCTGCTCACGCCGGTGAAAGCGGAAAGGGCTTCAGCGTTGTTGCTGATGAAATCCGTAAGCTTGCTGAAGACTCTAATAATCAGGGTAAGAAGATTACTTCCAACCTTAAGGAAGTCAGCGAGTCAATTGATCAGGTTGCCCAGGCTACAAAGCACATGCAGGAAATCTTCAATCAGATTTTTGATTTTACACAGAAGGTTTCTCAGCAGGAAACAACAATTCTTCACGCTATGCAGGAGCAGTCAGAAGGCGGAACTCAGGTTCTTACCGCAATGAAGCAGATTAATGATATTACTCTGCATGTAAAAGAGGGCGGAGACATTATGCAGGGTGAGACAGCAAGTGCCGCCGAAAAGATGGATCACCTCAGCCGTCTTACGGAAGAAATCACTGCCAGTATGGAAGAAATGTCAATCGGTATTGAAAGCATCAACAGGGCTATGAATACTGTAAATGAACTGACTCACCAGAACAGTGACAACCTTAAGAGTCTTGGCGGTGTCGTAGGTAAGTTTAAGGTTTAATAGTGAGAAAGCGGGTGTTAAACGCTTTTTTTTATTGAATGCCTTCAAGGCGGGCCTTAAGTTCATAAAGCTTTTTTTTGAGATTTCGTACTTCGTCAAGGCTCTGCATGATTTTACTTACCATATAAACGTCGGCAAAAACACCGTCAAAAAAGAAATCAGCAAAGGTCGCGAAGTTTCCAATTTGCATACGGTAATCAGCGGGAATCTGAATACTTCCTAAAGTCTGCTGAAGGCGCTGCATAAGATAATTTACGCTGTCCATAGCATTGCGGGCATGATTGAGTTTGGAATGTTTTATCATATCAGTAATAAAGCCGCCGCCCAGGACATCAAAAAATCCCCAGTTTCGCGCACTGGAAAGGGAACGTTCTGCCTGTTCAACGTATTCCAGAATCTGATTTGTAAGACTGATTGCATCATTTACCTGTGGATTTTCTGCCATTTTTTACTCCTGCTTTTGATTATAGCACTTATTTTTAAATTAGTCCTTATTCTGCAAATATAATGGGACTGACAATGGTTGTTGCAGATTGCCCTAATCTTTATAATCTGTCTTATTGGACACTAAAACCTATATTGCAATCGATCTGAAAACCTTTTATGCCTCTGTTGAATGCCGGGAACGCGGGCTGGATCCTCTTACAACAAAGCTTGTTGTGGCGGACAAAAGCCGTACCAGTAAGACAATCTGCCTTGCGGTGACCCCGGCCCTGAAAGCTTACGGGCTTAGCGGACGCAGCCGTCTTTTTGAGGTTGAAGCAAAGGCCCGGGAGATAAAGCGTCAGACCGGTAAGGAGCTTGAATACATTACGGCGGTTCCCCGTATGGCCCTTTACATTCAGTATTCTACCCGCATTTACAATATCTACCTTAAATATTTTGCGCCGGAGGATATTCACGTTTATTCGATTGATGAGATTTTTATAGATGCCACATCTTATCTTCCTTATTATAAACTTTCTGCCCGCGAACTGGTTACCCGCGTAATTCACGATGTTCTTTCTGAAACGGGAATCACTGCGACTGCCGGAATTGCGCCTAATCTTTATCTTTGTAAGATTGCTATGGATATTGTTGCAAAGCACATTCCCGCTGATAAGGATGGAGTCCGCATTGCTGAGCTTGATATTCCTTCTTACCGCCGCCAGCTATGGAAGCATCAGCCGATAACGGATTTCTGGAGGGTGGGAAAGGGAACTGCACGAAGGCTTGAAAAGTATTTTATCCGTACTATGGGAGACATAGCCCGCACTTCACTTGAAAATCCGCGTCTTCTTTTTGACGAATTTGGAATTGATGCTGAAATCTTGATTGACCACGCCTGGGGGCTAGAGCCTGTTGGTATGAAGGATATCAAAAATTATAAATCTGAGGCAAAAAGCCTTGGAAGCGGCCAGGTTTTGCACGAGCCATATTCCTTTGAAAAGGCAAAAATCATTGTGCGCGAGATGGCGGAGCTTCTGGCCCTGGATCTCTTTAAAAAAAATCTTGTCGCAGCTTCGATTACCCTGCAGGTTGGCTACGATATTGAAAGTCTGAACCTTAAGGATTTTGACGGCGAAGTTGTGAGAGATTATTATGGACGCGAGACTCCCAAACCGGCACACGGAAGCCTGAGTTTTGGAAGTGAGACTAATTCTTCTAAAACAATTGTTGAAGGCTTTGTTTCGCTTTTTGAAAGGATTGTTAATAAGGGCTGGCTTGTAAGGCGGGTAAATATTTCGGCAAACAATACGATTCCTCTTAGTCAGCGGCAGCCGGGACTTTTTGACCAGGTTGACAGTGGGGAAGGTGGATTAAATCAGGAAAAAGAGAACAGCCTGCAAAAGGCCCGTCTAAAAATCATCAATAAATACGGGAAAAATGCGATTTTAAAAGGCATGAATCTTGAGGAAGGGGCAACTACCCGGGACAGAAACAGTCAGATTGGAGGTCATAAAGCGTGAAAGCAGAAAAAAATTATGATGATATCATAGATTATGACTGGAAGCGCGAATCTCTTACAGAAAGAATGCCCCTTTCCCAGCGTGCAAAAATCTTTCTTCCTTTTGCGGCCCTGACCGGCTATGACGAAGCCCTGCAGGAAACTCTGGAAAAGGAAATAGAGTCTTATTCAGTAAAAGGCAGGGAAATTGAATCTTAATCGCCGAAGAGGGCATTATGAGTTAATTACTTCGCAAAAATTGAATCAAACGTTTCTGGAAATTATGATAAAAGGGCTTTTCGATATACATAACATGTGAGCCGCCCTTAATTATTTCAAGTTCAGACCCCTGCGGCAATGATGAAAGAGAAGTTTTAATCAGATCGAAATTTAGGTAGGGGTCTTTATCTCCGCATATAACAAGAGTCGGAACGGTGATTTTTTCCAGATTAATTAGTTTTTCTGTTGTCGGAACGCAGAGATCTCGTCTGCCACCGTTCGGGCTTTTTTCCCTGTCATAGTGCCAGCAGCTGGAACAGAAGATTTCTACTACAGCTGGTTCAGCTACTGAATAATCAAATCCTCCGTCTTCATTTTTCTGAAAATCATCTGCAGCATGTTCCCAGCTGTTGTAATGATATTCTTCTGTTACATCATATTGGCCAAGGCCGCTCATAATTGGCGCATAAAGAACGAGTTTATTTATGTGTTCCGGGTATTTTGCGGCAAAGCGGCTTGTGGTGACGGTTCCCCAGCTCCAGCCAAGGATGTCAATTTTTTCTTCCTTGGTTTCATTTACGATTTTTGTGACAGCGGCATTTATGTCTTCTGCGGCATAGTCTGAATCCGGAATAAATCCGTTTTCTACGGCACCTGACTGCCCGAAGCCTGCAATATCTAGCCTCCATACAGCATAGCCTTCTCGGGCAAGTTTTCTGACAAGGCTGTAATCTTTGTAATCAATGTCGAATTCGTGTGATGAATAGGTTACCCCGTGAATCAAAAGGATGTTTCTTTTGGGAGTGTCGGCGGCTTTTTTAAGGCAGTCCAAATGTAGGGAAATTCCCTTCCGCTCAAGCGGGTATTCCCTGTAAGTAAATGCAGATGAAGGGTGTTTTTTTGCGGAGGTAAAGACAGGCAAATAAGCCAGAAAGAAAATAAGGCTGATTAATTTTATAAGAGTTCTTTTTTTCATAATTTAACCTCAATTTCCAGCAGAATTGGTGTGTGATCCTGTCTTGGGCCGGAATCAATCATTTCTGATTTCTGGATTTTATCTTTGATGCGGTCGCTGACGATAAAGTAATCAATACGCCAGCCAGAGTTGTTGATTTTGCTGGTTTTGATTCGCTGGCCCCACCAGGAATAAATGTCTTTTACATCGCCGTGAATAAAGCGGAAGCTGTCTGTAAAGCCTTTTGCCAGAAGATTTGTAAAGCCTTCGCGCTCTTCGTCTGTAAAGCCGGCAGAAAAATGGTTGCTGGCAGGGTTTGCAAGGTCAATTTCCTTGTGGGCAACGTTGAAGTCCCCGCAGGCAATGACGGCTTTTTTCTGGTCGAGGGAAGAAAGATAATCTGCGTAAAGGCAATCCCAGAGCTGGCGTTCCTTAAGGCGTTTGAGTCCGTCGCCGGAATTCGGAGTATATACGTTTACAAAATAGAAATTATCAAATTCGAGGGCGATAAGACGGCCTTCGTCATCCATTGTGTCGGGTGCACCTAATTTTGGCACGATTTTTTCAGCCTTCAGTCCTTCCTTGTATAAAATCATTGTACCGGCGTAGCCTTTTTTGGCAGGAGGCACAGAAGAAACCCATTCGAAATTGTAGCCGGGAAAGTAAGATTTCAGGAGTTCGACGTGTGTGGCGGACGGACCGTCTGCAGGCAGCTTTGTTTCCTGAATTGCAATTATGTCTGCATCATAAGCCGCGATTTTTCTGAGCACATCCTGCGACATGACGGCTCTTGCGGAGGTTGATGTGAGTGCTGCGTTCAATGAATCTATGTTCCAGGAAATAAATTTTGCCATAAAAGAGTCCTTTATAATTGAGATAGGAAAATTATATTACAAAAGGGGAGTTTTCTCCACCAAGTGTAGTCTTGTTATTAGTCACCAAAAAGGGCATTGAAGGCTGCTTTTGCATTTGCAGCTTTATTGTCTGTGGCTATACTGTCTGCAGAAATAATGGCTGCTACAGAAAAATAATCACAAAAGTTTGCGCGTTCTTTGTCTTTTACAAGTTCATCCACTGTTTCGCGGCAGTCATAATGACTTCCCTTAGAATAAAATTTGCAGTTGATGCAGGAATGCAAATCTGCGCCGCAAAAATCACAGGTCGAAGAACGGGTGATAGATGTTTGATTAATTGGTTTTCCACATTTTTTACACATAAATTCAGTATAAATTGTATTTTTTAGTTTGTCTTGAAAAATTTTATTGCTACTCTTTTTATCACAAGTTCTGGAAACGGCCTTGATGGAAAACACGATGGCTGCCTTTTTACCTGCAAGGTTGATGCAAAAGGTGTAAAAACAGATTTTGCCAGGCTTTAATTACACATATTCTTCCACAATGCTCAAAACCGGCTCTAGATAAGTCGGTCCAAAAAGGTTCAGGTGATTTAAAAGCTGGTAGAGGTTGTAAAGGTCGCGGCGCTCTTCGTAACCAGGCTGGAGAGGATAGGCCTGATTGTAGGCATCGTAAAAGCCTTGCGGGAAGCCGCCAAAAAGCTGAGTCATAGCAAGATCTGCTTCGCGGTGACCGATGTAGCAGGCCGGGTCTATAAGAACCGGTTTTCCTTCTGCACTGCACATAACGTTTCCTGCCCAGAGGTCTCCGTGCAAAATGGAAGGTTTTTCCGGTTCAATAAGGAAGCGGTCAAGATTATCAAGGAGTTTTGTGATTTTTTCGCGGTCTGAAGGGGTAAAATAGGAATCTGCATCGTGGAACTGAGGGGCAAGGCGATTGTCTCTGAAAAATTCTATCCAGGTGCGGGCAGGTGTATTTTTCTGCGGGCGGGCGCCAATGAAATTGGCCTGAAAAAAGCCGAACTGTGTCTCTTTATCCGAAAGAATCTTTGAAGTGTCTGCCTTGTGAAGTGCCGCCAGATCCTTCGCAAAAGCTTCCCAGAAGTTTTTGTTTTTCTCTCCACTAGGAATGTAATCTAATAGAAGAAAACTGTAGCCCACATCTTCACCGTCATCAGTTCCGGTACAGATTATTTTTGGAGTTTCAATTGTGTGAGTAGCGGCAATTGCTGTAAGTCCGTCTGCTTCTGCAGTAAAAAAGCCGGTATTATTTTTGGCATTTGCCTTCATAAAAATCTTATCGCCGGTGCTTAGGGTAAGGGCATAGGCCTTGTTTATATCACCGCCGCGAAGTCTGTCTGTCTTAGTGATTGCCACAGAAGAGCCAAAAAGATCAACAAGGGCTCGTGCAAGAGAAGTGAAATGAGGTACTTTGCTTTTAGTCATGCTAGTATTATAGCATATTGCTCTGATATAATTAATTGAGGTGTAAAATGAGTAATGTTCTTTTTATTAACGGAAGTCCGCACGCGCACGGAAATACTTCAATTGCGATTGAAGAAATGAAAAAGATTTTTGCAGAGCAGGGGATTGAAACTACTGTTATGCAGATTGGAAACAAGTCTATCCGTGGCTGCGTTGCCTGCGGTTCCTGTGCAAAAAACGGAAAGTGCGTTTTTGATGACCAGGTAAACGAGGCGGCTGAACTTCTTGAAAAAGCAGATGGACTTGTGCTTGCAAGCCCGGTTTATTATGCCTCTGCAAACAGTACCCTTACAGCTCTATGCGACAGACTCTTTTACAGCTGCCACTGTGATTTGACTATGAAGGTTGGCGCTTCTATTGCGGTTGCCCGCCGCGGAGGCTGTTCTGCAACTTTTGACCAGCTGAACAAATATTTTACAATCAGCGGAATGCCGGTAGCTTCCAGCCAGTACTGGAACAGTGTTCACGGCCGCGTCCCAGGCGATGCAGAAAAGGACGAAGAAGGCTTACAGACAATGCGAACTCTTGCCCGCAACATGAGTTTTTTGATTAAGAGTATTGCTCTTGGTAAGGAAAAGTTCGGCCTTCCGGAAGTTGAAGAGTGGAAACCTACGCATTTTATCAGATAGATTAGGACTATTTTCCTTTACGGTATCTACGCTTTTATCATTCGCCGTATTTGGCACTACCTATAAAACCGTACAGTATATCTATCCCACTATTTAATCTAGGGTTACTTTTAAAATCCACGCATAGTGGTATTATGATATAATAATACGATTATATAGGAGTGATATGCTATGCTGGAACTGAGAAATGTGCCGCTGACAACAGATGAAATCCTTTCAGATGCATATGGAGATTCTTATAGAGAAGAGGAAAGAATTAAAAAGTTTCTCCAGAGAATAAAAGAAGATGACCGTGAAAAAGTCCGCGAACTTCTTGATGCTTTTCTGAACCAGGACCTGGTTCACGTTGATATGGTTGATGTGGAATGCTGCTTTCCATCAGATAAGGAAATTGAATATTTCGAGTTCGAATCAACCGGAGCTGCCGTAGAGTATTTTTCTAAGCGTGAAAAAATAAAGAACATGCTGATTGTTATTTATAATGGAAAAGAAGAAATGACTATGTTAGAAGTTGCGGATATTATAAAAGCTCTGGTAGATGCCGCCGTTGATGATTTTGAAAAAATGGAACAACTTTGGGTTCCTGTATTAAAGTCACCCAAAGGATATTTGCGTCTGCTGGTGCAATCCTAATGCCTACACAGCAAATCCCACTCGTCTAAATGTTCCTGCTGCGGCATCCAGCTTTTCTACCCGGCACATTTCAACAATGTCGGAGAAGGCGGGGCGCTTGCCGGAGATGATTTCTTTCATTTCGGCTTTGCGCACTATGTTGTCAATTTCACCGCCGGACAGATTGTATGTGACAGCTAACTGCCGGGTATTTTCTGCGCTCAACCATGGCAGTTTGTTTCTCCAGATTGCCTTCTTTGCTTCCACTGTCGGATTTTCAAATTTAATCTTAAAAAGGAAGCGGCGTTCAAAGGCCGGGTCAAGGTTATCTGTCAGGTTTGTTGTGGCTATCAGAATGCCTTCCAGATTTTCCATTTCCTCCAGAATAATGTTTTGAATCGAGTTTTCTGTCTGGGCAGTATTTGAGTAAGATATATCTTTACGCTTACTGAAAACGGCATCGCATTCATTGAAAAGAAGAATCGGAGTGCGGCCGCATTTCAATTTCTTCATTTTGTTGCAGAGCTCTTTATAATCAGTAAATACCTGTTTGATTTTCTTTTCGCTTTCGCCAAACCAGGCACTTTTTGTATCAGAAATTTCTACCTGCATAATTGATCGGCCGGTCTTTTTTGCAAGCTGATAAACAGTTTCGGTTTTACCACAGCCGGGTGCACCGTGAAGAAGGACTGCAATTCCACAGGGAAGGCCCTTGTCTGAAAGCTTCTTTTGAATCTGACTGAATTTTGACTGGGTCAGCGACTGGCGAAGATCATTAATCTGTTTTTGATTTTCTTCGCTGTAGAAAAGCTTTTTCGCGCGGATATCCTCAGGCTTTTTGAGTTTTTTGTCATCAATTTTTGCAGAATAAAGTTCATAATCGTCATCAAGAAAGAATTTTTTGCCCTCTTCTGTAAGGGTAATTTTTGAATCAATCATATTTCCCTTTTCTGTAAATTCAACAAGTCCTTTTTGCATAAGGATATGCTTTTCATCAAAAAATTGTCTGGCAATTCTAAAGCGTTCAGAGTCTTCGTAAATATCATCAATTGTAGAACAAAGGCAGGATGGCATTCCACTCAGGCTGTCATTGCAGATATCATAAAACATAAAACGGGTTTTGCAGTCACAAATCGATTCTTTACAGCGGATTACAAAAGGAATTGTTTCGTTGCTTTCTTCATAATCCTTCAGCTGGCATACAAGATCGTCAACTGTGTTATCTGTAAACTTATTGTTTTCATAAAGGTTCGACGCCTTTGCAACAAAGTCCAGATATGAGGTTTCTTTTTTCATATTGTGAGAGATTACTTCGTTATTCAAAACCTTTTTAATTACTTCTCGTGTTACTGAGAAAGTTGATTTTGAATCGGTAAAATCCAGCAAGCCCTTTTGTCTGAGGGCGACAAAATCAGAATACATTGCGGCAACTCTTAAAACATTCACCGAAAGAAAATCTGCATATTCGCTCGGGAAAATCTGATCGTTATTACTGAAATGCTGGTAAATTGAAAAACACAAAATCCAGGTCTGGTTTTCTGTTGTATTGAAATATTCATTAAGGCGGAGGATAGTTGTCTGATAGAGGGTAGTGTGTTTTGGACTGAGCCGGCTTTCTACAATTGAGTCACAGATTACCTTGATGTTTGATAAGACATTCCATCTTGTTTTTACGGGCATGTCCATTTTCTGTGTTGTCTTCTTTGTGATTGAATTGTTCATATTGATACTCCTAAATATTAATCTGGCTTAAGTGTAGTACCGGTTTAAACTGCAACAAGTATCCTTTTTAAAAAAATTAATTCCACCTGTAACCGTAGTCCGTAAAAATCTTTACTGCCTCCTCAAAAGAAAGCTTATCCGGAATTGCCTTCCATTTTTCAATCGCGTTTTTCATCAGCTGATTATCTGGCCTATGAAAAACAAGCTTGTCGATTCCCATTACATCAGCCACATAAATTTGTGCAAGGTAAATTAATTCCTTGTGATTGCGCATATTGCCGCAGCCCCAGTTTCCCGTATGGATTTCTGTAAATGGGACTTTGTCTTTTATACCCCGTCTTTTGATTCCTCCAAAACCTGCAAAAAGAGTGAGCAGGAGGAATATGATTTCCTTTTCCTTGTAAAGGCCGTCGCCGCCGTAAGGTGCCATCATTGAAATTACATTGTTTGTTTTGTCCCAGGTGATATTCTGCTTTTCGCCAGTGCAAATGCTTACCCACTGAGGGACGCCTTCAAAAAGAATAGGGGTAAGAATTGTGGTGCCGCCATTTTTGTGCAGAAGAGTAGAGTCTGTGATTCCGCTCTGGTCCAGAAAAAGACTTGCCTTGTGGAGCAGGGGCATTTCCATTACCATTGCCGCTTCCTGACTGCGGGCTTCGCTTCCCCATTCTCTAAAAGCTTTTTCTGAGGCAAAATTTACATACCAGATTTTTGTGTCTGAAGTAGGGGCGATGTCGGCACCTGTTTCTCCTGTAAATCCGTAATCATAGCCTAGTTCGCAAAAAGAAAGCTTCACGCCATGCTTTGTAAGACACTTTCTTTGTGTATCAGCAGCTTCCGGAAAAAGGTATTTTGAGATTCTGACAAGTCCATGCTGGGCTTTATGAAAAGATTTTGCATCTTCATAAATCTCTTTTTTCTTTTGATTTTCAAACTCTTCATCTGGGAAAAGTTTTTCGTCCATCAACTGCTGTACTCTTACCGAGGTGAAGATCATTTCTTTTGATAATTTCAAAGCTAAGTTATTCATACGATAAAAAATAATCCTGAAAATTTAAATCGTCAACCGTGCTCGTACATTTGACAAGTGTATTAATCCCATTTTTTACTGGAGCCTGACTTGCCTAATCTCAGATTTGGCTTTATCTTTGTTTTTGCCGGCAAGAAAACAAGACTTTGGAGGATAAAGTAAATTATGAGAACAATCAGAGAAGTAATGAATATGGATGTAAGAGATCTTGAATTTTCAGTGCGCTGCATCAATTGTATGGCGCGCATGAATATCAAGAAGCTCTCCGAGCTGACCGCAATGGCAAAAGACGACATTTCAAAAATGCGCAACATCGGCAAAAAATCTATTGACGAAATGGATGGCAAGCTGGCAGAAATTGGGCTTTGGTGGCAGATGAGCGACCAAGACTGGCTGAACTGGGGGATGTGTCATATTGAGTGGATAAAAACACATTAATTATTCTATTTATATAAATAGTGTATTTATCGCGAAATGTCAGGTGGTATAGATAAATCAATCTGTACCCCTGATTAGATTTACATTATAATTAATATAAATAAAAAAACATTCCTTTTGGAGTTACGGATAATAATAGTTTTATCTGCGTTAAAGGAGAAACAATGAAAACAATCAAAGAAGTAATGAATATGAACGTAGGGGAGGTTCTTGGACTTTCAGTGCGCAGCTGCAACAGCTTGCGGCGTGTGAATATAGAAAAGCTTTCCGAGCTGACCGCAATGTCAAAAGATAATCTGTTTAACAACGGCATAAAAACAATTGATGAAATAGACAGCAAGCTGACTGAAATAGGCCTCTGCTGGCAGATGGCCGACCGTGACTGGGCAAACTGGGGCACGAGTCACATCGAATGGATTAAGGCGCATTAATTTCTATTTATTTTTTCGCATCCTTTAAAAATATAGGTGGTAGACAAAGTGCCTAACACCTCAAAAAAAAAGTGAGTAATTACTGTCAATTACTCACTATTGCTTTTTCTTTTTTTGTTTTTTCTTGTTATTTTCATCTCCTTTTGCCAGAGCTTCAAAAACCTCATATTACAGAAAGAGTTCCACCCAAAATTGTAAAAGCAGCAGGGCTTTTATGTTTGTAGGGGAGTTACTCCCGGAAATTTCGGGAGTAACATATTTTGCTGCCATATGTGTCTTATATAAAGAAGAATAAGTGATATAATATATATAGAAGAAAAGAGGTAAAAAAAATGGAAAAAGGTCTTACAGGTAACAAATTAAAATTAATAGCAATTCTTTCTATGACTCTGGATCATGTGATATCCGTGCTCTTCCCAAATTATCCGACGGACTGGTGGATAATTTTACTTCATATTCTGGGAAGACTTGCGGCGCCGATTTTCTGGTATATGGTTGCAGAGGGCTATCATTACACCCACAACCTGAAAAAATACCTTCTAAGGCTTTTTATTTTTTCTGTAATCGGGCATTTTGCCTACAATTTTGCCTTTGGAATTCCTTTTATTCCTTTTAAAACCAGCTGCTTTAATCAGACCAGCGTTATCTGGCCTCTTTTCCTTGGCGTTCTGGGCCTGCACATTTCTGATAGCGAGAATTTGAAGCAATGGCAGAAGACCATACTGGTATTTGCGCTGGCCGCCCTGGCTTTTCCGTCTGACTGGTCAAGTCCGGCTTTTCTTGTGATTGTGTATTTTGGAGCTAACCGCGGGAATTTCAAAAAGCAGATGATCATGATGCTTTTGTGGATTGCAGTTTATGCGACGGTTTATGTAATCTTCATCAATCCGATATACGGAATCCTTCAGATGGGGGTAGCCCTGACAATTCCTTTGCTGAAAAATTACAACGGTCAGCGCGGTTCTTTCAAAGGAATGAAATATTTCTTCTACTGGTATTATCCGGCTCACCTTGTAATTTGTGGAATCATCCGAATCCTTGTACACGGAAATATCGGAGTGATGATCGGCGGGTGAGGGTACATTATTTCTTATAAGGGGCGTCTACGCTTTTACATCACGCAGCAAATATGATAAAATATCATTATTCTTCTATATAAAAAGGTAAAATCGTGAAGAGAAAGTTTATTTTAAGATTTAAGTTCTTTTTATCCGTACTCTTTTTAAGCCCAATAATTTTTACATCCTGCAATAATCTTACCGACGCCGCCAGCCTCGAGCCGACAGACAAGAATGAGGTCATTTTAGAATCTGCTACGGCTGCTACTTCGGCTTCTACTGATGAAAACTACGTAACACTTTCCGGCAGTTTATCTACCGGCGGCGCTTATCCTGAACCGTATGCCCGATTACTCGCAGGTGAAAATACCACAGAAGACTCTTCCCGCTCCGCCTTTCCTGTCGTTTCGACAACGGACTCAAGCCTTACCTATAGCATAACCGCAAAATGCGGTGACAAAACTTTCCCGGGAACTATTTCATCAGATAAAAAATCCTACACAGTTGCAATTCCCGTGCAGTCTGAAGCTATGACCTGTACGGTCGAAGCCAGCATTAAAAAAGGTACTGCAACTCTTTTTACAGGAGAAAGCGAAGCCTTTACAATCAGCAGGGAAAATCAGGTCGTTGAAGTTCCTGCCATAACTCTTAAGGCTCTTTCTTCTGCTGGTAATGGCAGTATTGGACTTGAAATCAACGTTGAAGGAAGCGGGATTTCTTACTGTACAGTAAAACTGTACGGCGAGCCAATTATTGATGATGACGGCGAGCCAATTATTGATGATGACGGTAGCTCAAAGAAATTTGAACCATCATCAAATAAAATTACAGTGACAAAAAATGATGTTACTGCCAAAGTTTATCTTGGTGAATTTTCTTTTTATGACTCTTCTGATGTACTAATTTATAGATTTATAGATGGTATTACTGTCATTTCCAATCTGACTACCAACACCTGGGTGAAGAACGGAGATGAACCCTGGTTTTCAACAACCGGCACAGGCAGCGCAAAGAAAACTACCTGCCTTGTTAATGCCGATATGGTAAATGATTTTGCCCTTAAAGAAATATATGTTACAGCTTCTAGCAACGCACCTGATTCACTAAAAACCGGAAGCGCCCTCAATCCTTTTACAAGCATTGAAGAAGCTATGTCAAAAATGCATAGTGCAAAGGATTACACAATTGTAATTCAAGGAACACTCACCGGAAGTCAGACTATTCCAGACAGACTCAAAACAAGTGGCGGAACTTACCAGGCAAAGTCCCTTACGATTATGGGTGAAACGGCAGACGCCAAGCTGGATGGAGCATTTACAGAAGCCGGAGCAGATAATACAGTTCTTAACATAAAAACTGCTGTTCAAGTAACGATTAAGAAGCTTACAATTACCGGTGGAAAATGCAATGGTGAAACATCCGGCGGAGGAATTACCATAGCTTCCGGAGCGACTGTAACACTGGGAGACGGTACGGCAGCAGGCTTTGTTAATATTACGGGAAATCAAAGTAAGAATGGAGGCGGAATATATTTCAGCGGGACATCATTAAGTATAGAAAAAAATGTAAAAATTTCAAACAATACCGCGAGCAATAATGGAGGCGGACTATATTTTAACGGGACAACTTTAAGAATACTAGATGATGTAAAAATTTCAAGCAATAATTCGACCGCTAACGGAGGCGGCATTTTCTTTACGGGAACCAGTTCGCCAACACTTTATTTTGCAGGCGGAGAAATAAGTAATAATAACAATGCATCAGGCACTGGCAATGGTGGTGGAATTTATGCAGAAAAGGGTAGAGTTTTTATTTGTGGTAATGCACTTATAAAAAATAATGGAAACGAAAATATTACGGGCGGAGGAATATATAATAACGCTGGAACTGTATATTTTGGATACAAGTCTTATAGTCCGCTGTCTGAAGAAGAGTGGACAGGAAGCATCAGCGGTAATAATGCAGATAAAGGCGGCGGAATTTATTCTTGCTATATAATTAATATGCATTCTGGTGAGATTTCTGCTAATTCAGCTGTCTCTGGCGGAGGTATGTATCTTGAAACTACTAGTACTAGTACTTGTAGTACAATTATGAATGGCAGCTCAAAAATTCTTAATAATACTGCAACCGGAAATGGTAAAGCACTTTATTTGACAGCAGAAACAGGTACTAGAAAAAATACATTTCAAATTGAAGGTGCTGTATCTATTCCTGCCGGTACAGACGGTACGCATGACCTTTATTTAAATTATAATAATACAGATAATATTATATTCCAAATTAACGGGCAACTTACCGCTGAACCTCCTGTAGCAACATTCACTCTGGATAACTATCAACCGAATAAGCAGATTCTAAAAGGTAAAACCACAACCATTCTGGCTTCCGAATACCAGAAATTTGCACTTACACAGCTGACAGGCAATGCAGGAACCTGGACAATTGATTCTGAAGGAAAGCTTAATGTTATTTATAATGTAGCAGCAGGAAATCTGGCAAGCGTTATTACAGATTTACCAGCCAGCGACAGCGTTCTAAAGGTTGTCTGCACCGGCGGCGAAGTTGATTTCACTGAACTTAATTCAGCCCTTAAAAATACAAATGCGACAAAAGTTTCGCTGGATATCAGCAATATCAGTAATACTGATAGTCCGATTATTCCATGGCATGCATTTGGAGGCTGTAATAGTCTTTATGAAGTTTATCTTGGTGTAACAACTCCTGAAGAAATGGGCTCAGTTCCTTTCTACGAATGTACGAATCTTAAGTATGTGCATGTATATAACCTGACAAATTTCCTATATTATACATTCGATACTTATTATAATGTTGTTTTATGCCCTGAAGGACAAACTGTAACTCTTAAAAAATATAATACAGCTGATCAAGCTAGTGGAGAATGGTATCTTTCTCCTGACGATCCAAATACATATACTGTCAGGGAAATAGATGGTGAAACTCTTGCTGGTACCGGCCACATAATAAAATGGGTTGTAGAACGATAATAGAGATGGTGTGTGCCACCCATAAATTCTAACCAGAACCAGCGTTAGCTGGTTCGAATCCGTGTGGCAATCTCCGCCTACGTTTGGCTAAAAACCTTGAGGCACCCGTTTTGCGGATTTACGCCACATTTTCAATCCAAAATTCTAATAGCATTGAATTGCCGAATAATAAAGGCATTAGAAATTACTTGAAAAAAACAGGTATGTGTTTTATATTAAATAAGAAAGGCATTCGCAATTAAGCGTCTTGCCTCTGTAGATTTTGATGTCCTTTAAGGACAAAGCCCGTCTATAGTGGTGTCAACACTCGGCAGGCTATTTTTTTATTCGTTTACCTTTTTTCCGTCTGCGACGAAGGCGCGTAATAAAGTCAATGAGAAGCCCGATGGCACGAAGTACCAGATCGAGCAGTTCATATACTATACATTATTTACGGATAATTTACAATCTAATAAATCTTATGAATTCTAACCAGAACCAGCGTTAGCTGGTTCGAATCCGTGTGGCAATCTCCGCCTACACTTTGCTAAAAAACTTGAGGCACCCGTTTTGCGGATTTACGCCACATTTTCAAAGCGATGCTGATACCGAGTTATAAGCTTCAAGAACTTTGTCCAATGGAGCATTCATTTTTTTAGCTGCAATTTCAGGAACTTCTTTATATTCTTTTATGAGCGTAAGTGCTGCTTCAATAGCTTTCTGCTGCTGACCTTTGAGAAGACCTTCTGCGTGTCCCTCAGCGAGACCTCTCTCGCGGGCTTCTTCGGCTTTTACCTGCATATCCAGGTCGTAATCATATTCTCCAATGAACATATTCTTTACCTCCGTGCCCTTACGGGAAAGATAATCTGCAAGTATTCCTTTTGAAATTGCTTCGTTAATTGCTTTCTCATAGCAAGTCTGCATTTCTTCGTTTGTCGGCTGTTCTTTCAGCTCTGTCTGACGGCGGAAAACAATTTCCATGAACTCGCAGTACTGCTTCAGAATATCACACTTCTGAACTACGGGCAAGTTTTCGCCTTCCTTGCCACGGATATTCGTAAACTTCACTTTTACTTCACATGCCGGCTCTTCCTGACTTTCCAGAAAAGCTTCTGAGAGCTTCATGACACATTCTTTTTCGACTTGTTTTTCTCCATTGTAAAATACATAAAATTCAGGAGTAGGAATCTTATAAAGGCTTTCTTTATAGCGGGCTTTTGCCGGCACAATTCCATAAAGCAGATGAACGTAATATTCAAGACAGCGTAGCGGCATGTTTTTGTTAGGTGTGCTCTGATGTTCAATAAGGACGATTAATCTGCCGTTTATCAGCATGCTTACGTCATTGTAAAAGGTTTTGTACACTGCCTGAGGTATCTTCTTTTGCTCAATGACAGTATCTTCAAATTTTAGATTAGTGTCGTGAATTGCATTGTAAAGTGAAAGAAAGTTTTTCTTCCCAACTTTTTCATCATCTCCGAAAAGGTCTGCAAAGACCCCTGATTTAATTTCCCTGTTTTCTTTCATAAAATCCTCCTATAAGAACACCGCGTTAGCGGGCGTGCATGGATGCACGATATTTTCAGTTCTGCCGAAGGCAGAACTGAAGTGATAAAAATTACAGGGAAGTAATTTTTATCACGCCTCCATACCTTAATATGGACTTTAAACTGCAAATTCCGGCAATGTTTTGGGAAAGTTTTCTAATTTTTTAGAAAAAACTGCGCCGAGATTTGAGCAGCGCGAAGCGGTTGCGCCTGCGCAACTGACCGTAGGGAACTGCGAAAAGCGACTGGGAAAGGGGCATTTGCGCCAAAAAAAAATTCAGATAAGTAACAAAACCTATTGACTAAGTAGGTAATAAAAGATATAACAAAATTATAAAAAAGATGCCCTGTGCGGGGAGCAATCCAGAGGCTGGGGCAGAGGAGAATGCTATGAAAAAAATTACTAAAATCTTTGCGGTGGCTCTTGTTGCTGCTGCTCTTGCCCCACTCAGTGCTAAGGCTAAGAAAGGTGTAAAAATCGCCATTCCAAACGACACAACAAACGAGGCACGCGCTCTACTCCTTCTCCAGGACAAGGGCTACATTACTTTGAAAGACGGAGCTGGAATCACAGCTACTCCACTTGATATCAAAGACAATCCTTACAATATCAAATTCCAGGAAGTTGAGGCTGCTCAGGTTCCTTCAGTTCGCCGCGACGTAGACTTCGCAATCATCAATGCAAACTACGCTTTGGGCGCAAAACTCAATCCTTCTAAGGACGCTCTTCTTGTAGAAGGTTCTTCTTCAGCTTACGTAAACATCATCACTGTTCGTGCCGGAAATGAAAATAAACCAGAAATCAAGGCTTTGATTGCTGCAGTTCAGAGCAAAGAAGTAAAAGATTTCATCACAAAAACTTACGACGGCGCTGTAATTTCAGTTGTTGATAATCCTACAGACGGCTACGATTCATCAGTTGACTACGCTGCTCTCAAGGGAAAGTCAATTTCAATTGCTGCTACACCAACACCACACTGCGAAATCCTTGAAATTGCAAAGAAAACTCTTGCTGCAAAAGGCGTAAATCTTAAGGTTTTGGAATTCACAGATTACGTTCAGCCAAACAACGTAGTAGAAAGCGGCGAAGTTGACGCAAACTTCTTCCAGCACGTTCCATACCTCGAGGACTTCAACAAAGAAAACAAAACACACCTTGTTTCTGTTGCCGGAATCCACGTAGAACCATTCGGACTTTATCCAGGAAAACAGAAGTCTTTGGACGTAATCAAAAAGTAAATGAATACTTCGGGCGAGACTAATAAGCCCGTACTGAGAAAGGCAGGTAACCTTAAAAGGTTCCTGCCTTTTTTTATGTCCTTCAATTAATTTTATATTTTTCTATGTGGATAATCGGTGTATAATTTTTTTATGAATATAAGAACTCTTTCAAAAGAAAAATTGGATTACAAAACAGGCTCTCTTCCGGTGGCTTTATATCCGGAAAAAATGATAAAAAGAAAGGATAAGGAATCAGGATATTATGGACGCATCATGAGCCGCGGAAAATTCAATATCGAAACTATAGCCGATGATTTAGTCGTTTATGGTTCAAAACGAAGCAGGGAAGAAATTATATCCGGCTGGCATGAAACTTGTGCCGCAATAATCGACCGTCTTATAAACGGTGGAACCGTTGAGGCTGATTTTTTTACTTTTTCTCTTCAGGTAAAGGGTTTGTTTAATTCGCCCCAAGACACTTTTAAGAAAGGTCAAAATGAAGTTTGTCTGCTAGTAAAGCCCACAGAGAAAATGCAGGATATTCTGGATAATCTTAAATGCAAGGTTTCTCTTGGAAAATCGATTATTTCTATTATTGATTCTGTTTATGACGGAAAATCAAAAGTCGAGAATGAATGCCTGACTCGCGGAGGATTTTTAATAGTAAAGGGGCAGAACATAAAGATTTTAGGAAATGATGATTCTGTCGGTCTGTATTTTGTTCAAGAAGATGCGCAGGGAGAGGTAGTTAAGCTTTCTGAAAATATGATTATAAGTAATAAACCCAGCGAACTTTATTGTATTATCCCTGAAGAACTGAAAGCAGATACCCGCTACAAAATCAATATAGTCACTAAGTATTCGCGTAATGGGAAAGAGCGAAAGGAAGCTATAAGCTGTATGAATGATTGTTTGCTTACAGTGAAGTGAGGTAATCTAGGTTGGGAGATTTGTTATATCAGTTTAGAAGATTGAATATTACAAACTAGATGATATAATCATATAATCTAGAAGATAAATTAATCTAGTCTGGATGATAAGTTATGTATAACTTAAATACTGTTTATTTGATCCAATAAACATAGTTTTCGTTACGAGAAATGTTTGGAAAGTGTTTATTCTATAATTAATAGGAATTTCATGTTATAATATATCATCTAAAAAGGCTGATATGTCTGACATTGGATTTGCGGAAAAAGATTTTGAAAACTACATTTTAAAAATTCTCACAACGAAAAGTGGCTATGTTCTTGGAACACCATCTGATTACAACAGCCAAAAATGTATTCTGCCTGATACCTTTATAAATTTTATTAAAATATCTCAGCCAGATTCGTGGACTTGTCTTTGTGATAAATTTGATTCTGAAAAAGAAGCTGAAGAAAAATTAATTGATGAACTTTTACAGCAGAGAAAATCACTTGGTACATTAGATCTTCTTAGAAAAGGTTTTGATTTTAGAACAATTCATTTTGATATTGTTTATTGGAAGCCGGAAAATAAACTTAATCCTCAAACTATAGAACTTTATAACCAGAATATTCTTACTGTAATCAATCAGATAATCGGTGATGGTGAAATTCAAAAACATACTCCAATTCCTGATATTGTACTTTTTGTGAACGGAATTCCTGTTTGTACTGCTGAATTAAAATTTGAACTTCAAGGACAGGATTATCTTGATGCAGAAAAACAGTATCGTTTACGCAGTATTGCAGAACCACTGTTTAAGTTTAAGACAGGATCATTAGTTCATTTTGCAGTAGATTCATCAAATGCTTCAATGACAACAAAACTTTCAGGTTTTGGAACAAACTTCTTGCCATTTAATCTTGGAAGTAATGGAGCTGGTAATCAGGGTGGAAAAGGAAATCCAAAAGCTGCAGAAGGTCATTTTGCAACAGATTATCTTTGGGAAGAAGTGCTTTCAAAAGACAGCCTGCTAGATATTTTACAATCTTTTGTGACAATAGAAGTTGATTCAAAAACGCAGGAAGAAACTTTGATTTTTCCTCGTTATCATCAGCTGGATGTCGTTAGAAAACTTCTTAAAGATGTTGAAGTAAACGGCTCAAAGAAAAACTACCTTATTGAACACAGCGCAGGCTCTGGAAAATCAAATACAATTGCCTGGCTGGCTTTTCATTTGAACAACCTCTATTTTGCAGGAAAGAACGAAAAAGTTTTTGATACAATTATAGTATTAAATGACCGTCGTGTTCTTGATAAACAAACCCGCAATACAATTATGTCATTTAATCCAAAAGATGGAACGGTAAAAATTGCAAAAAAATCATCTGACATAACCGACTTTGTAAAACTTGGCAATGTAATTATCATAAGCACGATTCAAAAGTTTCCTTTGATTTATAAAGAGCTTGAAGAACTCAAAGCACAAAATCCAAACCGTCGTTTTGCAGTTATTGCTGATGAAGCCCATCAATCTCAGACAGGCACTGCTGCAGGAAAAGTAAAAATAGGACTTGGTTCAGATGCTGAATCACAAATTAAAGCAGAAGATCAGGATGATATTCCGGAAGAAGGAGATGCTTCAGACGAAGAACAGGAAAAAATCTTGCGTCAGGTTGCAACCGGTAAGCAGTCGAACATGAGCTTCTTTGCTTTCACAGCAACACCAACAGGTCAGACCCTTCAGATGTTTGGCGTTCCTTGTAAAGTGATTGATCCAAAATCTGGAAAAGAAGTAGACGGCTACAGACCATTCCATGTTTATTCAATGCAGCAGGCAATTGAAGAAAAATACATTCTCGATGTACTTGTAAATTATTCTACATACAAACAGTATTATAATCTTCGAATTAAAAATGAAGATGATGATAATCAATATGATTCCAAAGTAATTTATGGCATGGCGGCCAAATATGTTGCAGAACATGAACATAGAATTTCAAAAATCACTGATATCATAATAGAACACTTTGAACAGACGGGATGTAAGACCATAGACGGCAAAGGTAAAGCCATGGTTGTTACATCTTCCAGAAAAGAAGCCGTTTTATATGCCCGCACTTTGCGCGATAAACTTTCTCAAAAAGGTCATTCAAACTGGGGTGTGTTAGTTGCATTCTCTGGTGACATTGATGGCAAAACAGAAAGTCAGATGAATTCTTTTCCTATTAATCCTCTGGCAGACGAAGGCACCGAAATTTCAGAAAACCAGACACCAGAAGCCTTCAAACAGGACAAATACCGCTTTATTGTTGTAGCAGATAAATATCAGACAGGCTTCAGCGAAAAGCTTTTGAGTGTAATGTATATTGATAAACCATTGCACAATATAAAGGCAGTTCAGACTTTAAGCCGTCTGAACAGAACAATGGCAAACGAAGCAAAGCTTGCAGAACGCGATTGTTTTATTCTTGATTTTGTAAACGACAGAGAAGAAATAAAAGAAGCCTTCCAGACATATTACGGAAAGATTGAGCTTGAAGGTGAATATACAATAGAAGAATTAAAAGCACTTAAAGTAAAAATTGACAAATACGCAATCATTGAAGAAGCAGAAATTGAGCAATACATTCAGATTTTAAATGAATTAGTTGCAAAAAATGCAGACCTTACAAAAGATAACATTGCGCAAAAAACAATGAATCTTGTTTCAGACTTTATTGGCAGATTCAAAAAGCTTAAAGATGAAGATAAAAAAGAGTTTAAGCACAAGTGCATCCGCTATGTAAAAATCTTTATGTTCCTGCAGAATATTCAGAACATAAAAGATACGCCGCTGGTAAAACTTGGACTTTATTTACGACTCATAAATCCGCTTTTGCGCATTAAATATATCAATCCTCCGGAAGTGATTAAACCTTCAGATATCAAAAGGCTCATAGAACTTTCTGATTATAAGATTGATTTTGAAATGACAGAAGCAATCCGCCTTGTAGCAGATGATGGTTCTGTTGTTCAGCCAAGCCCAGACGGAGGCGCCAAAGATCCTCCAAAACCGGCTCCTACAACTGTTCAGGAAATGGTAAGCAGAATTAATACCCGCTTTGGAACAGATTTTACAGACGAAGATATTGTACCTGCTATTAGTGCATTCAAGAAGAGTTTTGCTGCAGATAAAGAATTCTGCAATACAGGACTTTTAAAACAATATCCAAAATATGAACTCAAGTATAATGGTAATGATGGCCTGACAGTATTTGTAAATACTGCCTTGTCTTCACCAGAAATTACTGATAAAGTTCGCGATGTTCTTACATCAAATGAAGAATTTTTATATTCATTCAAAGACGAAATCAGAATGCCAATTTACGAGCATCTTACACATAAATTACACATAGCATAAAAAGGAAATAAAAAAATGTCACTTACATCGAATGTTACTGAAAAAGCAAACCTTCTTTGGAACATTGCAGAAAAGCTAACAGGCTCATATAAACCACACGAATACGGACTTGTAATTTTACCACTCACCGTTATCCGCCGCTTTGACTGCATTCTTGAACCGACACACGATAAAGTTATTGCAAAAGCAAAAGAAATAGAAAAGATGCCAGAAGCAATCAAGAGCGTTCAGTTTCAACAGATTACAGGACATCCTTTTTATAACACATCAAACTTTACTCTTAAAACTCTTGTTGAAAATCCAAATCAGATAAACAAAAATTTTGAAAACTATCTTGATGGATTTTCTGCAAATATCCGCGAAGAAATAATCGCTAAGTTCAATTTTGCAGAGCAACTCAAACGCCTTAAGCAAAAAGACTTGCTTCTTATAGTGCTTCAGGAATTTGTAAGCGAAAAAGCAGACTTCAGCCCTAAGAAAATCAGCAATATTGAAATGGGCTATATTTTTGAAGAATTGATTAGAAGATTCTCCGAAGCTCATAACGAGGATGCCGGACAGCACTATACTCCGCGCGAAGTAATTGAACTTATGACAGAGCTTTTATTTATTGATGATGAAGATATTCAGAAGAAAAAAGAATGTTCAAAATCAATTTACGACCCGGCCTGCGGAACCGGCGGAATGCTCAGCGTTGCAAGTGAATATATAGAAAGCCGAAATCTTCCTGTAACACTGGAAAGTTATGGTCAGGAAATTAATGATGAAACATACGCAATCTGTAAAGCTGACATTCTTATAAAAAGCAAAGACGGCAAGCAGGCAGAAAATATACGTAACGGAAACACCCTTAGTGATGATAAATTTCCAAAACTCACTTTTGACTATATTTTGAGTAATCCGCCTTTTGGACGTGAATGGAAAAATGAGAAGACCGCTGTAGAAAAAGAAGCCGACTTAGGTGAAAACGGACGCTTTGGTCCAGGCCTTCCAAAAATCAGCGATAGTCAGATGCTCTTTATGATGAACATCATTACCAAGATGGATAAAGAAAACGGCAAGGCTGCAGTAATTCATAACGGTTCACCACTTTTTACAGGAGATGCCGGAAGTGGAACAAGCAATATCCGTAAGTATATTCTGGAACACGATTTACTTGATGCAATCATAGCCCTGCCAAATGATATTTTTTACAACACAGGAATTGCAACTTATATCTGGATTTTCAATAACAGAAAATCAGCAGAACGCAAGAACAAGGTTCAGCTCATAAATGCAAACTCTCTTTTTGAAAAACGCCGCAAAGCCCTTGGCAACAAGCGAAACGATATTTCAGAGGCAAATATAAAACAGATTGTAGAGCTTTATAACAAGTTTGAAGAAAACGAACTGAGCAAAATTTTTGATACAAAAGATTTTGGCTACACAACAATTACAGTAGAACGTCCTCTTAAAGATGAAAAAGGAGAGTTTGTTCTAAAGAACGGAAAGAAACAGCCGGATTCAAGTCTGCGAGATACAGAAAATGTTCCTCTCAAAGAAGATATAACAGAATACTTCAAACGCGAAGTTCTTCCTTTTGCCCCAGATGCCTGGATAGACGAAAAGAAAAACGTAGTCGGCTATGAAATTCCTTTTACAAGATACTTCTACAAATACGAAGCTCCAAAGCCAAGTTCACAGATTATGAATGAAATAAAGGAACTTGAAAAAGACTTAAGTGGAAGTCTGAGCGAGATTTTTGGGGAATAGAAAAGAGCAATTAAAAAAAATGAGAACTATAAAATATTTGACACCAGAAAATAAATGCATTATATTAGAGGCAAGCAAACCTTGCACGCCTCTTGCAGTCATTTTTGACTCCAATGCGCACCCAGCGAGGTTCTTTTTTTGCCCGAATGATATTTCTATTTTAACAGGAAGGCAAAAATGAGTAAAAAACAGTATAACAAGCCGCCTCTTCCTTTAGAAAAGCAAGCACAACTACTTCTCGATCGTGGATTAAAAGGTATAACTAAAAAAGAACTTGAAAAAGTTCTTGCAAATGTAAATTATTACAGACTTAGAGGCTATACATATCCTTATCAGAATAATATGCTTGAAAATACTCCGTTTCTACAAAATTCAAAATGGGAATTTATATGGAACGACTATGTTTTTGATTCTAAATTACGTAGACTGATAACAGAAGCCCTTGGTCATATAGAAGTTGCACTCAGAACTCAGCTTGAACTTGAAATGTCACTGGCTCATGGTTCAAGGTGGTATACTGATGCGAGTCTTTCATATAGTGAAGAAATATTTGAAAAAAATCTTGAAGAGCTAAACGGACATTGGAATCGTTCCAGAGAAATATTCAAGGAACATTATGAAACAGAATATGATAATTCATTGCCACCACCTGCATGGATGATTTTTGAAACTACGACATTTGGAACTGTTTCAAAAATATATTCAAACTTAAGAAAAGATATTCCTGCAAAAACAAAAATTTCAAATTATTTTGGTTTTACAAAATCTTCTACCAAAGTATTTATAAGCTGGATGCAGCATTTGAATCTTGTCAGAAATATCTGCGCACATTATTCAAGACTTTTCAGCAGAAGTTTTATTGTACGCCCAATGTTGCCTACATCAAAACCTGCAAAATGGATTAGTCAGATACCGGCACAAGACAGAATTTATATTTCTATCTGCATAATTACATATTTTCTAGATATTTGCGCTCCTGATTTTGACTTTAGAAAAGAGTTGAAAGAAGTAATGAGCATGTGCAGACCAGTGCAGTTACCTTCAATGGGATTCCCTTCTGACTGGAAGGAGCAGCCGCTGTTTAAGGAGAGCGCAGAATGAAAAATAGTGGCGTAGAATGGATTGGTGAAATCCCTGATGAGTGGGAAGTAAAACGAGGAAAAGAACTATTTCATGAAATTAATGAGAGATGTGATAATCCAGAAAATTATCCATTATTGTCTGTCTCAGAATATTATGGAGTTGCACCTAAATCAGAAAAAATTGAAGACGGTGATTTTATAACACATGCAGAAACTCTTGAAGGATATAAAATATGTCAAAAAGGTGATATCGTTCAAAATATTATGTTAGCTTGGAAACGAGCAACAGGAATGAGTGATTATGAAGGATTAATTAGTCCTGCTTATTGTATTTATAGACCACTTAAACAAGTAGAATCTAAATATTATCATTATCTATTTCGAACAAATGTATATGCAGATTTATTCAAGCAGTATTCCACAGGAATAATTGATTCTCGCCTTAGGTTATATCCAAATAAATTTTTATCCCTAAAATATATTTATCCCCCAAAAGAAATGCAGAAAAAAATTGCCTCATACCTAGATAAAAAATGCAGCAAAATAGAAGAAACAATCCAGAACCAGCAGCAGGTAATAGAAAAACTAAAAGCCTACAAACAATCCCTAATCATCGAAGTCGTCACCGGCAAAATCAAAATCCAAAACGGCAAAGTCTGCGGAAAATATGAAAGCTATAAAGAATCTGGTGTAGAATGGATCGGTAAAATTCCGAGTGGGTGGACTAAACAAAAACTTAAATTTGCTAGTCAGATAATGCGTGGTCTATTTTCTCATAGACCAAGAAATGATCCTGATTATTATGATGGGGTACATCCTTTTATACAAACAGGAGAAGTCGCGAGGGCTGTAAAATATATTACAACTTATAGTCAAACTTTAAATGAATTAGGATTTTCTGTTAGTAGAGAATTCCCAGCAGGTACTGTTTTACTTACCATTGCAGCTAATGTTGGTGATGTGGCAATTCTTGACTTTAATGCTTGCTTTCCTGATAGTGTTATTGGTTTTTATCCAAAGGATAATGTAAGTAAAGTTTTCTTATATTATCTTTTAAAATCCATGAAAGAACAATTCATGAAAAATGCAATCATTAGTACTCAAATGAATTTAAATATTAATATAGTTAAAGAAGAAGTTATTCCTCTACTATCCTTAAAAGAGCAAGAAGAAATTGTTTGTTTTTTAGAGAATAAATCAGATATCATCGACATCGCCATAAAACAAAAACAAAACCTTATAGAAAAACTGACAGAATATAAAAAGTCTCTGATTTACGAATGCGTAACCGGGAAGAAGGCGATCTAGATGAAAAAGTGCCAAGTTTTTACACCAGAAAATTATGTTGATCTCCTTCTTAACTATGCGGATTATAACGAGAATCTTTATGGAAAAAAAGTATTAGAAAATTCCTGTGGAGATGGAAATATACTTTCTAAAATTGTGCAAAGATATATTACAGATTGTAAGAAGCAAGGTTTTTCTGCAGAGAAAATTTCTGAAGGATTATCAAATGATGTCTATGGTATCGAAATAATAAAAACTACTTGGAGAAAATGTATTTGTCGATTAGATGAAATTATTGAAGATGAACATTTACCTCCTGTAGATTGGAAAATATTTAATATAAATTATTTTTCATGGACACCAGAAAACAAGTTTTCGTATATTATAGGCAATCCTCCATACATAACATATTCTGAAATAAAAAAGACTGAAATAAAGAAACTTAAAACATCTTTTAATTCTTGTTCAAAGGGAAAATTTGATTATTGTTATGCGTTTATTGAAAAAAGTATAAACGAACTTGAAAATAACGGAAAAATGTCTTATTTAATTCCAAGTAGTATTTTTAAAACTGTATTTGGAAATAACCTTCGTTCTTTTATTTTACCACATACAAAAGAAATAATAGATTATTCACTTCATAAAGTATTTTCTGATGCACTAGTAAAATCTTCAATCTTAAACATTCAGAAGAATTCAAACTATAGTTCAATCCTATATAAGTTTGATAATAAATGTGTAAATATTGACAAAACACTTCTTTCAGATAAATGGGTTTTCTTACAAAAAGAAGCTTCAGGTAATAGACGTTTTGGAGATTATTTTCAAGTATCACATGCAGTCGCAACATTATATAACAAAGCCTTTTTGCTAACTGATTATGAGGAAGATGATAATTATATTTATGTAGGTAATCATAAAATTGAAAAAGAGATTATTCGCCCTGCAGTATCTGCAAAATCCAAAAGGTATAAAAATAATACATTAATTATTTTTCCATATTATTTTAATGATGGATTGAAACGATATGAAGAAACTACATTTATAAAAAGATTTCCAAGGGTAACTGAATACTTAAAATCATTTTCAAGTGAATTGAAGAATAGAAAAAGTGATATCAAATCTAAATGGTTTGAATATGGACGATCTCAAGCTTTATCATCACTTAATCAGAATAAACTATTAATATCTGTAGTGATTTCTGATAAGGTATTAGTGTATGAGGCTTCTTCGAATGATATTCCTTATGCAGGGATGTTTGTTACGCAAAAAAAAGATTTATCATTGCAAGATGCAAAAAAAATTTTAGAAAGCCAAGAATTCCTTGAATATGCACAATCTATTGGTATCCATATGAGTGGGAATTCTATTCGAATTATGTCAAAAGATATTATGGAATATAGATTTTAGAGGAGAATTGCAGCATGGAAGATTTACAATACATTATTGATGATAATACAATTGTTGAATTATTAGGTTTACAAAGTTTTACTACTAAAGAATCTGCAATTCTTGAGTTAGTTAAAAATGCATATGATGCAGGTGCGAAATTATTAGAGATAAAAATTTATGCTGATTCTTTAGAAATATCAGATAACGGAAATGGTATGTCCAAAGAGGAGTTTAAGAACAATTGGCTACATATTGGAAAAAGTACAAAAGGATACTCTTTTAAAGATACAGATGGAAAAATACGAATTGCTGCTGGGGCAAAAGGCGTTGGAAGATTTGCTTTAGCTAGACTAGGCGCATTAGTTATAATGAAGTCAAAAAAAGATAATTGTGATGGAATAAAATGGACAACAGATTGGACTAATGAAAATAATAAGTTATCTGATGATAATTCTAAAAAATCTAAAGGTACAGTTTTTGATATTCAATATTCACGCGATGCATGGAATATTAAACAAGCAAAAAACTTAGCAGATTATTTAGGAAGAACATATTTTGACAATTCTATGGAAATTCAATTATCATTTTGTGAGGAACAGATTCCAATTGAAAAATGTTTCTCTAATTTGCAACTTGGAAAAAATTATATAACATCAATAAATTTAAAATTTAATGCAAAAAAAACAACATTAATAACTACGATAGAATCTGACGAATTTGATGAGGCTGTTTCAAATTACTATAAAGAGGAAAGTATTCATAAAGTTTCATTTACAAAAGATATGAGTGCTGAATTTGAAACATCATCTGAACCATATGAAAAGAATAAGGAATTATTACAAAAGCTGGGAGATTTTTCTGCAGATTTTTATTTCGGTATGGATAAGAACTTATCTGAAGATAAGGAGAAGTTTTTATATAAATATGATTCATTAAGCAATCGTATAAAAAAAGGGATTATTTTATACAGAAATGCTTTTAGTATATCTTCATATGAAGGATATAAAGATTGGTTACAGTTAGGAAAAAGATCCAGAGCTTCACCTGCGTCTCCATCTCATCCAACAGGTTCATGGAGAGTCAGAGAAAATCAAATTTCTGGTAAAGTTCATATAGATAAGGAAAAAAATAAAGTATTACAAGATTTAGTTAATAGACAAGGTTTAGTTGAAAACGATTATTATAATTATTTTATAAGAATCATTGAGTCCTCAATATCTGATTTTGAACATTATCGACAAGGCATAATTAGGGCTGTAAATAAAAAAAATAAGGAAGAACCTGTTAGAGAAGAAAAAAGAATTTCTGATGACTTAATTAATAAAACTAGACAGCTTGATAATTTGTCTGATAAGGATAAAAAACAATTAATTACTGAATTAGAAACTTACAAAAAAAATGAAGAAGAACATTTTAAATCAGAAGAACGATATCGCTATGATGTTAGAATATTAAATATTTTAGCTACCGCTGGATTAAAGGCATCTTCAATAGCTCATGAATTAAATAATGATAGAAACCAAATATCAGACAATTATGAATTTATTGTAGATGCCTTAAAAAAATACAATTACTGGGACGATTTGAATTCATATGAGAAAACCCAAAAATCATATTTAAATGTACCAGATTTATTACGGAAAAACAAAGAAGTAAATGCTAAGTTTTTGCAATTTGTTGATACTCTCTTAACAGAAGTTGAAAAAAAACAATTTTATCCTCAAATATATAATATAAAAACTTTAATGGAGAAAATCAAAGAACGATGGTCATCTCAATATTCTTGGGTTTCAATTAATCCAACAGTTCAACCTGAAGAATTAGAATATAAAACTGCCGAAGATATTTTTAATGTAATTTTTGATAATTTAATTTTAAATAGTATTCAACAAAATGAATCTAAAGATCATTTAATTATTAGTATTGATATATCACAAAATGGAGAAAAACTACTTGTGAAATATGATGATAATGGTTGTGGTCTACCAAAAAAATATCGAAGTAATCCAAATCGTATTTTAGATCCACTTGAAACTTCCAGGGAAAATGGACATGGATTAGGTATGTGGATTATAAATAACACTCTTGATATGACCTCAGGGAATGTTCTTGAAATAAAGCCAAAAGATGGTTTTTCAATAAAATTCATAATAGGAGATAAGATTTAAACATGGAAAATATAAATATTTTATATATAGACGATAAAATAGATCCTCATATTACTAAGTATTTAGATTCAACTATCGAAATTAATGATGTAAATATTTTTACAAATGAATACGAATTTAATATAGAGTCTGACACGTATAAAACAATCCTTGAAAATGAAGAAATTAAAAAAGCAGATATTATATTAATTGATTCACGATTATTTGAAAATTCTCATACTGGTGCTTCAAAGATATCTGGCGAAGAAATAAAAATAATACTTACTAAGTTCTTTCCATTTAAAAATATAATTGTAATTTCTCAAAATGGGACAAACAAAAGTTTAGGTATTCTTGGTAAATACAAGTATTCTAAAAGCATAACTCCAAAGGAATATTATGACAATGAATGGAAAGATATAATTGAAAAATCAATACAAGAAATTTTAATTATTCGAAATATCAATTCACAATTAAAGAATAATGAAAACATTGAAATTATCGTAAAGGAAAAAATTGAAAATTCAATAGCAGGAATTAGTCAGTACGAGGAATTATCAAAAGATGATATAGATAACTGCATAAAAATTTTTCTTGAAATTAAAGAGATTTGTAAAAATGAAGGATTATAGAGCAACTGAAACAGATATTTTTCCATCAGAAAAAGATATAAACTCTCACAAAGCTGAAGTATTAAAAGGTCATAGGACTCCAAACCATTACAGTTTTATTCATGAAAGAGGAAGCCATGCGAACAAAGAATTTCGGAAGGCATTTAATAATAAATGTGCTTATTGTGGAGTTAATGAGCTAATAAATTCTGTTCAATTATTTGAAGTTGATCATTACATTTGTCAATCATCAACAAAACTTTCAGTTGATTTTGACAATTTTGATAATTTGATTAATTCCTGTTATGAATGCAATAGACATAAATCTGGTTTAGATATAAACGATAATTATTTAGATATTCTAAATCCAAAAAGCAATATTCAAAATGTTTTTACACGAAGCAAAGATTTTAATATTATTATAAACACAAAGTATAAGTCAGATGACTATATTTTAGATTTTTATAAAAAAATGAAATTTGATCATAATCTACGACGTCTTGATTTTCTAATCTTATCTATAATTGATTTAGAATCAAACACAAACAAACAAGAAATTAAAGACAAACTAATTGTCTTAATTGAAAAATTAAAACAAAAACGAAATAAAATGATTATTTAGGACTTTAATATGCACGGAGAAGCCAAACTTTTACTAAAATTCCTCGATGGTTCTGATAACCGCTATATCATTCCTGTTTATCAGCGTAATTATGACTGGCGGCCAAAACAGTGTGAGCAGCTTTTTAATGACCTTGTTCAAATCATTAAGAAGGACCGCAAGACTCACTTTTTTGGAAGTATTGTTACTTCTTCGGCAAATAAAGGCGGTAAGTCTGACTATCTTGTAATTGACGGACAGCAGAGAATCACTACTATTTCTATTCTTTTTACTGCGATGGTAAATCTGATGAAGTCTGGAACTATTATTTCTGATGACAAAAAACTTGCAGAAAAGATTGAAAAGAAATTCCTGGTAGATGAATATCAGACAGAAGAGCGTAAACTTAGACTTAAGCCTATAAAAGATGACTGTGTTTCCTTTGATAAACTCATAACTAATAATCCTTCTGAATTTGTTGAAAGTTCAAACATCACTCAGAACTATCATTATTTTGAAAATCGAATTAAGAAGAATGAGATTTCCATTGATGAGCTTTATGAAGCTATTTTCCGTCTGGAAATTATAGATATCTTTCTTGATAAAGAAGATAATCCGCAATTGATTTTTGAAAGTCTGAATTCTACAGGACTGGATCTTACAGAAGCAGATAAAATCCGAAACTTTATTCTTATGGGGCTGGATGCAAAAAAGCAGGAAGAGTATTACGAAAACTACTGGAATAAAATTGAAAAATTTACTGCATACAACGTAAGCGGCTTTATAAGAAATTATCTTACTTTGATTCAAAAAAAGATTCCTAATATCAACAATGTATATTTTACATTCAAAGAATATGTTCTTGAAAAAATGAACATAGAAAGTGCGGATGATTGTGAAGCAATTCTTAAAGACATGCTTTACTATTCTCAGATTTACAACAAAATCATTACTGCAAAGAACAATCCAAAAGAACTTGTTTCTTCTATTCTCTTCAGACTAAACAATATTGAAATGACTGTTAGTTATCCATTTTTATTGGCTATGTTCGGCCATGAAGAGCGTTCGGAGATTACAGCAAACGATGTAGAAATTGCCTTGAAGGTTATAGAATCTTATATTGGCCGCCGAATTATGTGCCCTAATTATACTTCTAATGCCTTGAATAAAGTTTTCTGTTCTCTGGATTCAGAAGTAATGAAGTTGAAAGCTGAAAATCCGAGCGAATCGTATTCTTCAATTTTGATTTATTATCTGCTTTCCAGAAGCGGTGCTGCAGGGTTCCCTACTGACAAAGAGTTTGTTGATGCACTTACAAATCGTGATGTTTATCATATGTTCAAGAAAAGCCGCGAGTATCTTTTTGATCGTCTTGAAAATGGTGATACAGTTGAACGCGTTAATGTTATTGATATGATGGAAAACGGCGACCTGACAATTGAACATATCATGCCACAAACCATGACAGAAGAATGGAAAGCAGAACTTGGGCCTGATTATCAGAATGTTTATGATCAGAATCTTCATACATTAAAAAATTTGACATTAACTGGATACAATTCAAAATACAGTAACAGCCTATATTCAGAAAAGAAAAACTGCGAAAAAGGATTTAAAGACAGCGGCTTGAATTTGAACAAACCTTTGCTTGATTATGACCACTGGACAATCAATGAAATGCAAAACCGTCTGGAAAAACTTATCGCGCAGGCAGAACAGCTATGGCCATATCCTAAAACAGACTTTGTTCCGGCAAAAAAAGAAAATGATGAAGTTTCTTTAGATGATGATGAAGTCTTAACCGGACGAACACTTGTTTCGTATTCCTATGGAAATGTAATAGAGCGAGAAGTTTACTCCTGGGTAGAAATGTTCACCGATGTAATAAAACAAATCTACGATGAAGATTCCAGCCAGATTCGAATTCTCGCTGCAGATGAAACTTACGAATATATTGTCCTCTCCAACACAGAAAAGCAAGGCGACTGGTTCAAAATTTCCGAAGACGTTTACCTTTACACACATAACTCAACAAATGCAAAAATGCGCATTTTGAATCGTGTTTTTGATGCTTATGGAAAAGATAAATCAGAGCTGGTATTTAACTTAAAGGGAGAGGAGTAGGTTTACCCCCTCCTAAACCCCTCGAATTCGAGTGGTTTAAATTAATGGTTTAATGACTTTTTCAAATGCAGCTTTTATAGTGAAAAGATGGAATAAGGAATTTTGATGGAAAACAAAATCAAAGTATTTGAAAATAAGAATGTTCGCACTGTCTGGAATGATGAGGAAGAAGACTGGTATTTTTCGGTAGTAGATGTTTGCTGGATTTTAGTAGATAGTCCTGATTATACTACCGCAAGAAAATATTGGAACAAATTAAAGCAGCGCTTAAAATCAGAGGGAAGTGAGTTGGTGACAAATTGTCACCAACTGAAATTACCATCATCAGATGGTAAAAATTATTCTACTGATGTTCTAAACACAAAAGGTGTTCTCCGCCTTGTTCAGTCAATTCCATCTCCAAAAGCAGAACCATTCAAAGTTTGGCTTGCTCAGGTAGGTGCAGATCGTTTGGATGAAATTGCAGATCCTGAAAAAGCAATTATGCGTGGTGCTGATTTTTATCGTGCAAAAGGCTATACCGAAGGCTGGATCAATCAGCGTTTACAGACAATCGAAATGCGAAAAGAGCTTACCGACGAATGGAAAGCCCGAGGAATTGAAAAAGAAAAAGACTATGCAATTCTAACAAACGAAATGACAAAAGCCTGGAGCGGTCTTTCGGTAAAAGAATATAAGCAGAAAAAAGGTCTGAAAAAAGAAAACCTCCGTGATAACATGACCAATATCGAGCTGGTTCTAAACATGCTTGCTGAAGTTACTGCAACATCCATTTCAAGACAAGAGAAGCCGGAAGGTTTTGAAGAAAACAAAAAAGTAGCCGTCCGTGGCGGAAAAGTTGCAAACTCAGCCCGAGAAAATTATGAAAAAGAAACCGGACAGAAAGCAATTTCATCACTAAATGCAAAAGATAAACCGGCTCTTGAGATTGGAAATAATAAAGAAGAAAAATAGCTCTATTATAGATTACAAGATTATACCCTTGTTTTATCCGTCTAAAAGTGCTATATTTGTAGTAATCCTACAAATATGAGGTGTTTATGCTTTTAGAAATGAGATTTAGTAACTTCTTTTCTATCAAAGATGAAGTTTGCATAGATTTCAAGGCTGGTAATATCAATACAGCTGGAGCAAAAGAATTATCAGATAATATCTTCTCTTTTAATGATGAAACACTCATAAAGGTTCAGGGACTTTTTGGACCTAATGCTTCAGGAAAGTCGAGCATTATAAAAGCTGCGCAGTTTTGCAGAAAACTAATTCTTGAATCGGCTCAATATAACGAAGGAACATCTTTTGATTATCAACCTTTTAAGTTTGATGATTACACCGCAAAACCAAGCTCATTTTTTATTGATTTTGTAACAGACGGTATTGAATATGAATATTCTTTCACTTTAAATAAAAATGAAATCCTAACTGAAGACTTATACTATTATCCTGGAAAAAGAAAAGCAAAAATCTTCACAAGAAATGAAATTGCAGGTTCTTCAAAATCAGAAATTTACAGTTTCGGTGAAGGACAATTTGTAAAACCTCTTGATGTTGCCCAAAGTACTGGAAAACAAACTCTGTTTATAAGCAGGGCAAGTCAGATGGATAGAGAACTTGCTAAAAAAATCTATAATTATTTTAGAACTCAGCTTCTTATTGGACTCCCTAAACTTTCAGAGCAGGACACCGTTGAATTGTTTAATCAAAACAAAGAATTAATACTTCAGGCTCTGAAAATGGCAGATAGTGATATTGTTGATGTTTTCCCTCTTAAACTTGGAGATTTAATCAACTTTCATACCACTCATAAAAGACAAGCAGACATTTCATTCCATCTTGAAGGAGAAGAATCAGCAGGAACAATTCAAATCTTCAATCTTCTCTTAATTCTTCTTGATGTTTGCAAAAACGGAAAAACTCTTATTCTCGATGAGTTTGATGCCAGCCTGCACACTGAACTGGCCCAGTTCATTCTTGATATGGTAAACGCGTCTAAATCAGCTCAATTCCTTTTTACAAGTCATAATACAAATCTTCTGGATATCAAAAAGATGAGAAGAGATCAAATACTATTCACAAATAAAAAGGAAGATGGCTCTACAGAGGTTTATTCTCTTTTTGACTTCAAGGACTTTAGAGAAAACATGGATGCAGAAAAGTGCTATCTGCAGGGAAGGTTCGATGCAGTTCCTTACATTAATTCTTCAATCAGCATAATCAAAAATCTTTTGGGAGAATAAGCATGGGAAGAGCAGGATTCATTATGGGATAACCGCATGACGGCCGTTTCAAATATGAAAGATAAAACAGAATCAAATAAAACATATAGTACGATTTATCAGTTCATAAATATCCTGGAAGAAGAAAAGAAGCAATAAATCATCGTACACAGACATACTGCTTAATAAATAGCAAAAACACATTTTTTTTTCTGCTTCTTTTCGCTATAATTACTTATATGATAGAAATTCAAAACCTTTCAAAAACTTTTGAAACTTCAAGCGGGCCGGTGGACGCCCTTAAGAATGTTTCAATTTCGATTAATAACGGCGATATTTTTGGAATTATCGGAATGAGTGGTGCCGGTAAAAGTACCCTTGTTCGTACAATCAATATGCTGGAACGTCCTACCGACGGTAAGGTTGTGATTGACGGAGTGGACCTTGGTAGTCTTTCTGATAAGGAACTGCGAAAAATCCGTCGCACAACGACAATGATTTTTCAGGGCTTTAACCTTCTTATGCAGCGCAACTGTCTTAAAAACGTATGCTTCCCGTTGGAACTAGCAGGAACCCCTAAAGTAGAAGCCAGAAAGCGCGCCCTTGAGCTCCTGGATCTTGTTGGCTTAAAAGATAAGGCAAAGGTTTATCCGGCTCAGCTTTCGGGTGGTCAGCAGCAGCGTGTGGCTATTGCCCGTGCTCTTGCGACAAATCCAAAGGTTTTGCTTTGTGATGAAGCAACCAGCGCCCTTGATCCAAATACTACAAACTCAATTCTTGAACTTATCCGCGACATCAATAAACGTCTTGGAATTACAGTTATTATCATCACTCATCAGATGAGCGTTGTTGAAAGTGTCTGCAATCGGGTTGCAATTCTGGAAAACGGCGTTGTTGTTGAACAGGGCGATGTAGAAGAAATCTTCAGTCAGCCAAAATCTCAGGCAGCTAAAAATCTTGTTTTCCCTGAGGGCGAGGATGACATCAAGGGTATTTCTGACAAGCAGGAAAACATTATCCGCGTGGTTTTCAACGGAGCTGTTGCGGCAAACCTTCCAATGGTTGCTCAGCTGGCAATTGAAAAGGGCATTAAGGCTAACATCTGCTGGGCTTCGACAAAGAGTATCGGTGATAAGGCTTACGGTTCTATGATTCTGGGCTTTGCGTCAAAAGATGAAATGAGAACTGCTATTGATTATCTGGCCGCAACAAATGACGTTGTTGTAAACGAGCTGTAAGGAGAATTGAACCTATGTTTAGTGAAATATTTTCAGCAGAAGCGCTTGAAGACGCTTGGAATATCATTCAGTCGCAGTTTTTGCTTTCTACCTGGCAGACTGTTTACGTAACAATTTTAAGTACATTTTTTGCCTTTGTAATCGGACTTCCTCTGGGAGTTCTGCTTGTAACCGGTGAAGAAAAGGGCATAAAACCTCTTCCAAAGGGATTTATGCATGCCCTTAACGTAATCATCAATATTCTGCGCTCAGTTCCTTTCCTCATCCTGATGATTCTTGTTTTCCCGCTCACCCGTCTGATTGTGGGAACCGTTGTCGGAACTATTGCGACAATTCCGCCTCTGGTAATTGCGGCCTTTCCTTTTATCGCCCGCCTTGTTGAATCAAGCCTGCGCGAAGTAAACCCAAATACAATTGAAATGGCTCAGAGCCTTGGCGCTTCTCCTTTCCAGATTGTAGTTAAGGTTCTGATTCCGGAAAGCGTTCCATCTCTTCTTTCAAATATGACAATCGCCATTACGACCGTATTGGGATATACCGCAATGAGCGGTATCATCGGCGGCGGCGGACTTGGAAAAATTGCAATCAACTATGGTTATTACCGCTATAAGACCTTAGTTATGATTCTTGCTGTAATCCTTCTTGTTGTGCTTGTTCAGATTTTACAGAGCATAGGAACAAAACTTGCCATCAAGTCTAATAAAGTTTTGAAAAAGTAAAGCCGGCGGGGGGGAGGGGGCACCTGCAGAATCCCGGTGCCCCACGGCATCGCCCCCCTACTGTTCTTCCAGAATCACAAAATCCCAGTCAGCGATTTCGATTTTATCACCCTTAAAATACGGTTTTTCTGTGATTAAATCTACGCAATCGCCGAAGGGATTGTTTATGAACCAGTCTTCGCTTGAATAATTAAAGATATAATGAAGCTTCTTTCCCTTTGAGTTTACCCCGCTTCTGATAATAACGGGGAACTGCACCTCCGGCACTGCGATTTTAGCTTCCGCCAGGGCATCCTTCAAAATCTCTTTAAGTGCCCCTTCCGAAGTTTTAGCGCCAAAGTAATAGGTAAAGCCCTTCTTAAAATTATTTTTTGTGACCCCTGCATAGTTCGACCAGTATTTATGCTCGTATTTTGCAAGTACCTGGGCATTTTTGACTTCAAGAAGCTCCGCATAAACCTGGACCGGCTGGCCCAGAAGTTTTGCGGCCCCTGCCTTTGTAATCATCGAATATTCCATACCAAAGGCGTCCGTAAGACAGTATGGGTGGGGCGCATCCCAGACGCTGCCTTTTTCGTCCGCATAAAATGAGCGGAAGGATGAAAAGAGCACGCCGCCTTTCTCAACAAAGCGCAGAAGCTTTTTAGCATTTTCTTCGCTGATGCAGTAAAGGGCAGGCGTTACAATCATCTTGTAATCCTCCGGATTCAGGGCGTGGATATCCACAACGTCACATTCAACATTCATATTGTAAAGAGTGTCGTAAATCCAGCGAACTGCGTCGTTGTAGGAAAGCCCGCCGCCCGGCATATCCATAGGGAAGAATTTTAACGCGGTCAGTGAGTCGTTATCAACAACAAGAGCGACCTGATTTTTCTTATTGAGCCCGATAAGCTGATGCCCGTATTTTTTATATTCCTGGCCGATTTCCTTTGCGTAATTGTAAATCACACCCGGCTGCAGCTCGTGGCCAAGAACTCCCTTCCAGTAGGTTTCAAAGCTGTTGTGAATTGAATGCCAGTTCCAGTACATATGCCCGTTTGCACCGCCGGCAAGATGGCTGAAGGCCTGAAGGCGAAGCTGCTTGGGGTAGGGAGTCCATTCCTTAAAGCCCTGGGCCTCAGTTTCCAGCACAAGGTAGTTAGCGTTTTTAAGAGCGCGGATTTTATCTCCACCAAAGGCTATTTCCCGCCCGGTAAGCTCGTCCTGGCTTGGATGATAAATGTCGCAGCCGGCAAGCGTAACAGCCGGGCTTGCTTCAAAATGATTGATTCCCGGCTGCTCTCCGTAAGAATAGCCAATCCAGCCGAAATCAAAATTGTGGGTCACAAACTGGTCAGGGCGGCGGTATTCGTCAACGATACTTCTCTGCCATTTAAGATAGTCCGCCGTACAGGTCCGCAGAAACTTTTCGTATTCGCAGTGAAGGTTCCAGTTTATGCTGTTCGAAATGTCCGGCAGGTCCTCCCAGCGGCTGATTGAATTAGACCAGTAGGCCAGGGTAAAGGCCCGGTTGAAGGCCTCGCAGGTTTTATATTTTTCCTTCAGAAATTCAAGAAACTTCTTCTGGGCATATTTTCCGTAGTTATCATAATGCTTGGTTTCGTTATCAAGCTGAAAGCCGATTACGCACTTGTAAGGCTGTACCGCTTCCATCAGTTTTCTGATAATCCGCTGGGCATAGCGCAGAAAATCAGGATGAAGAATATCCATGCTCTGGCGCGGCCCGTATTTCACCTGACCCTTGCGGTTTGTCACCATAATATCAGGATATTTTTTTACAAGCCAGGCAGGCACCGCGTAGGTCGGCGTTCCCACAATCACGTTAAGTCCCAGCCTTTCCGCGCATGCGAGCACGTCCGTCACCGGCTTAAAGTTGAAAACGCCGTCAGAAGGCTCTTCCGTACTCCAGGTGGACTCCGCAATACGGATTGTGTTCATTCCGGCCTCTTTCATCAGAGTCAGATCCTTTTCTATGCGGTCATAAGGCATATATTCGTTGTAGTAGGCAGCGCCAAAAATCAATTCATTATTCATACTTTAATTGTCTACTATGATATTGCTAAAATCAACAAAAAAATGCACACTTAAATAAGAGGTTTTTATGTCAAATAACGCAGTAAAATTCGGACTTTGGAACTTAATCCTGACGCTGGGACTGGTCGGCGTCTTCTTTTTCAGCCTTGGAATCCTGGCCAAAGTGACCTTATATCATCCTCAGGGAACTCTCTTTGACGAGATGATGAAAATTGACGAAGAATATACAATCATAATTGGTATGAATAATGAAACGAATACCGGTGATTTTATGGATATTGAGGAAGCCCAGGCAATTATTGATGAAATCTGCCTGGATGCCGGCTGTGCTTTTTCCCGAACCGTGATGAGGGGCGGCCGCGTAGACCAGGAAGGCCATAAAATTAAGGGAAATTCCCTCAGCTATACAATTGGCCTTGCCAGCGAGCAGCAGATTCAGAAAATCCTGAAAAAAATTTCCAGCCGCCTGAACAGAAAATCAATTTTTGTTCAGAGAAAGGCAACAATGCATACTTTCTACTATAATAAAGACATTAATAACGGAGATTATGCCCAATAATGAAAATCATCCACTGTGCAGACATACACGCAGACTCAGCAATGGAGTCGCATTTTGATAAAAAACAGAAGGAAATCAGAAAGGAAGAGATTGTAAACGCTTTTGCCCGAATGGTAGATTTTGCCGCAGAAAATGATGTAAAAGCCGTCATAATTGCAGGAGATTTGTTTGATACAAAAGCTGCCCAGCAGAAGACGATTAAAAACAGAATCGCCCGCCTGATTACCGAAAAACCCCGGATTGATTTTTTATATCTGCGTGGAAATCACGATGAGGATTCTGATTTCTTTTCACAGGACAACCTTCCAAACCTCAAGCTTTTCTCAAAGGACGAATGGAAATCCTACTCCTTCGACGATGATAAAATCCGCATTGTCGGCCGCGAGTTCACTTCAGCAATTCCTGTTTCTGCCTACAGCCAGCTGGGACTTGATTCTACAAAGGTCAACATTGTCGTAATGCACGGTCAGACGGCAGACTATAAGACAAAAAATGATGCTCCTGACATCTCCCTTCCAAAGCTTGCAAACCAGAATATCGATTATATCGCTCTGGGGCATATTCACGAATACAGGCTTGAAAAACTGGATCACCGCGGAGTCTGGTGTTATTCGGGCTGTCTGGAAGGCCGTGGCTTTGATGAATGCGGACAGAAGGGCTTTGTCCTCCTTAATATTGAAGACGGCAAGCTTTCTTCTAAATTCATTCCGAATTCCCAGCGTATAATTCACGACGTAAGGGTCGGGCTTGAAGGTTCTCTAGATTACAATCAGATTCTGGAAAAAATCGAAGAAAAAATCTCTAAAATCTCCTCCGAAGATATTGTCAGGATTACCCTGCAGGGGGAGGTTTCCGAAGATACCGAAATAGAAGCAATTTCTTATCAGGCTCATCTTGCCTCCCGCTTTTTCTATTTACAGGTAAGGGATAAGTGTGAAAATATAATTGATTATAAGAAATATGAAAATGATGTTTCCTTGAAGGGTGAATTTATCCGTCTTGTAAAAGAGCAGAAGAACCTTTCAGATTCAGAAAAATCAAAAATCATAATGACCGGAATTAAAGCACTGGCAGGGAGAAATTTTTAGTTATGGAATTAATCAGCGCACATATCATAAATTTTGGAAAGCTCTCTGATCTGGAACTGGATTTTTCCCGGGGCCTGAATACTTTTATTCACGAAAACGGCTGGGGTAAAACCACCCTGACAGTTTTCATAAAATCCATGCTTTACGGAATGGAGTATACATCTTCAAAATCTCTGGAAAAAAATGAAAAGTTAAAATATCTTCCCTGGCAGGGCGGAACTTACGGCGGCAGCCTGAGATTTGCCCACAATGGAAAGGAATATCTTATCACCAGAACCTTCAGTACAAAAAAGGACGGGGATACCTTTCAGCTAAGGGATTTAACGACCAACAAGCTTTCTTCCGATTTTACTTCAAATCTGGGCAACGAGATTTTTGGCATAAACCGCGAAACCTACAGCCGCAGCGTCCATGTAATCCTGGAAGAATCTCCTGAAGGCTCTGACGACATCAGTGCAAAACTCAATAATCTTATAGAATCCGGTGATGTTTCTGCCTATGACCCGGCCGTAGAAGCCCTTAATAAAAACATTATAGCCCTTAAAGGCCGCGCCCAGAAGGGGGAAATCTATCAGCTTCAGAATGACATCGACCTTTACCGCGAAAAAATCAATGAAATTGATGCAAAGCTTAAGCAGAACGAGCAGCTGGAAGAAAAAATCAGCGCTATCGACGGCGAGGTAAAAGGGCTTAAAAGTCAGCAGGAGCAGGTAACAGCACTTCTTTCTGAAAGCGCAAAGTATGAAGGCAAGCTCCGCTACGAGCAGCTGAAAAAAGACCTTGAAGAAACAGAGAGAAAACTTGATAACCTGTCTGATTTTTTTAACGGTCAGATTCCTGATGACGACATTCTTTCAAAAATTGATGAAATTTCCAGCCAATATACGACTGTAAATTCAAATATTCAGACTTTTGCCCTCAGTCAGACCGAAATAAACCAGTACGAGGAGCTGAAAAAATCCTTTGCGGGGGATATTCCGACAAGAGAACAGATTGACAACTGCCTCAAAACCGAAAGGGAATATGCCGAATTCAGAAGAAATGAATCTCAGAAAAAGCTTTCGGAAGACGAAGCAAAGGATTATGCTGCATTAAAAACTCGTTTCGGCTCTTCAGACCTAACGGCAGACCAGATTTCAGAAAAGCTTTCCCAGCTTTCTCAGGTTCAGACTCTTAATAACGATGTAATCCGCCTGGAAGCAGAAAAGCTTTCGGCTCAGACAAAGCTTGAAGCCCTGAAGCAGGCAAAGAAGAAAAATCCGCTTATTCTTCTCCTTGCGCTGTTTGCTCTTCTTGCGGCAGGCTTTGGAGCCGCATCACTTTTCCTTCCGCTTGGAAAAACAGGCCTTATCGCAGGTCTTGCGCTGGCGGCCGTATTTGCACTTTCTGCGCTCTTTGCAGGTCTTGCCGGCAAAAACAAGGCTTCATTTTCCGAAGATGAAAAGGCCCTTTCTGAGCTGGAAAATAAAATTACAGACCTCAAGACTGACTGTCAAAAAAAGCAGACAGCTATTTCAGACTTTATTGCCCGCTATTCTGCCGGGGCTGGGGCTGAAGGAACAGCGGCAATGGCAGGAGGCACAGAAATCGCCCTTATCAACCATATCAGCCTTGACTTCAACCGCTATTCAATTCTGCAGGAAAAATCTAATCAGTATTTTGCCTGGCTGCAGAATCAGCCTAAGGTTGCCTGCGATTTTGAAAACGAGCTCAAAGCCTTTGTAAGCCGCTTCTGCAAAAGTCAGGATATTTCCGCAGTTTCAAATCAGATTCAGACTCTGAACGAAAAGGTAAATAAGCTTCAGGAACTGGAAGCAAAGGTTAATTCTGACGCCAAAAACAAGCAGCTTTTTTCTGACAAAAAGGAAAAACTTTCTCAGATTCTTTCCCAGTACAAAACAGAAAAAACACTGGATTTTGCTTCTCAGGTTCAGCAGCTCCACAATAAAATCAATGACATCAAAAATACCAGCGAGCTCTTAAAAACCGCCAGGGAAAAGGTCGCAGCCTTTGAAAATGATCCGCAGAACGACATTCAAGGCTTCGAAAACCTGCAGAAGCCGGAAGAAAATCCGGATGAGCTTCACGCAAGACTGACCAGTCTTTCAGAAAGTATTAATGCCAAAAATGCAGAAATCTCAAATTACAGAAGAATTATCGAAGCAAATCTTTCTGAAACCGACAGAAAAGGCGATATACTCAAGGAAATCGACCGCCTGGCAGCCGAAAAAGAGGAAAAAACTCAGCGCCACAAAATCCTCACCCTGACCCTGGACTTCCTGCAGAAAGCCCGCGAAAACCTGGACGCCAACTACAGCGACCCTATGAAAGAGGGCTTTGAAAAGTACATTTCCCTGCTGGAAGGCAGCGCAGCCGCCGGGGAAGGTGGCACTGGCACCCGGTCAGGAAGCCCTCAGAAGCTTTTGATAGACACCGACCTCAAGGTTATGGTTGACCACGGAGACAAGCTCTACGACAGCAATTACCTCAGCGCCGGCTACAAGGATATGGTAAACTTCTGCTCAAGAATGGCCCTGATTGACGCCCTTTTTGACAAGATAAAGCCGCCTGTGATTCTTGACGACCCATTCGTAAATCTTGATGATGAAAAGACGACAAAAGCCCTTAAGCTGGTTGCAAAAATGGCAGAGGAAAAGCAGATCTTATACTTTGCCTGCCACAAAAGCCGCGTCGTAAAATAAGGCCCCGCGCGTAAGGAGATTTAAAAATGTCACGTAAAACCGAAGAAATACAAAAATCGATTTCCCGTCTTGAGCAGCTGCAGGTCCGCCTTTCAAAAGGCTGCGATAATCCCTCCGAGCTTTCGCTCCTTTCCGAAAACCTCAAGTCCGAAATCGAAAACCTTAAGCTTTGGGTTTCTATGCTCTATAAATACAACGGTACCTCCCGCAGCAACGCCAAGGTAGCCGCCAGCCGCGAAAACGGAAAGAAGGGCGGCCGTCCTCCAAAGTTCGTCACAGACCTCAAGCGCCAGAAAGCCGCCCTTGAAGCCCTGCTGGAAGACCTCCACAGTCAGGAAATTTCCTCTCCGTTTGATGAAGACGGCCGCATTTACGACGAGCGCCAGAAGGCACAATCCCAGCTTTCCGACGTAGAAGAAAAGCTTTCCCGCCTGGAAAAAGAGGGGCAGTAATGGCATTCCAAACTGCAATCACCCCCGGCATTCCCGACAGTCTCTTTATCCGCGGCAAGGTCCCTATGACAAAGCAGGAAATAAGAGTGATCTCGCTCTGCCGCCTCCACCTTTCCAAGGATTCAGTTTTATACGACATCGGCAGCGGAACGGGTTCCCTTGCAATTGAAGCGGCTTCGCTCTCTGCCTCCTTGAAAGTAATCGCCATTGAATCGGAAGCCCAGGCCTTAGCCCTGATAAAAGAAAACCTTAAGCATTTTAGTATTCCTCAGGACTCCGTTCAGGTAATAGAAGCCCTTGCCCCTGACGGCTTTGAATCGCTTCCCCCACCAACTCACGCCTTTATCGGCGGAACAAGAGGCCGCTTAAAAGAAATCCTCCAGGCCCTTTATAAAAAAAATCCGGAAACCCGAGTTGTAATTACGGCCGTTACAATAGAAAGCATTGCAAAAATTCAGGAAGTCCTAAAGGAATTCAGCGTAAAAAATCTTGAAATTTCCCAGGTCAGCCTAAGCCGGGCAGAAGAATGCGGCTCTTATCACATTTTGAAAGCCCAGAACCCGGTTTTTATCACTTCCTTTGATTTTGTACCGGCCGGATCCCCTGCGGATTCTGCCCCGGGAGCTGAAAAATGAGCCATAACCGTCTTGTAATCTCAGCACCAAAAAGCGGCAGTGGAAAAACCCTGATAACCATAGCCCTTATGCAGGCCTTTTTAGACCAGGGAAAAACAGTCTCAGGCTTTAAATGCGGCCCCGATTACATAGATCCTCTTTTTCATCAGAAAGTCCTTGGCATCCCCTCAAAAAATCTGGACCTCTTTTTTACAGATGAAATAAAGACCCGCGCTCTTTTTCAGGCAGAAAATAATTCAAATCTTTCTATTATAGAGGGCGTTATGGGCCTTTACGACGGCCTTTCTGCAACTTCGGATGAAGCGTCAACCTACCGGCTTGCGGCCGCCCTCAAGGCTCCTCTAATCCTCGTAATCGACGCCCGTGGAATGGCCTTTTCTGTAATCGCGGAAATTAAAGGCTTTTTGAGCCTGGACATTCAAGGCCTCATAAAAGGCGTAATCCTCAATAACACTTCAAAAGCCCTCTGCGAAAAGCTTCGTCCGGTTATAGAAGAAAAATGCGGAATAGCTCTTTTAGGATGTTTTCCTAATCAAAAGGATTTAGAAATAGAAAGCCGTCATCTGGGCCTTAAGCTGCCTGATGAAATTTCAGACATAAAGGAAAAGGTGCAGCTTGCGGCAGAACGTATTAAAAAATCGGTGGATCTGGGCCGCATATTTGAAATAGCCAAAAGCGCGCCGGACTTGCCCCCCGAGGAAGCCCTTCCATCTGAGGAAGCCCTGCCGGCCGGGAAGGTTACGCTTCCGCCGCTTAGAATCGCCCTTGCCCGCGACCAAGCCTTCTGCTTTTACTACGAGGATAACCTGCGCCTGCTTCGCTCCCTTGGCGCTGACTTAGTAGAATTTTCCCCAATTCACGATAAAGCCCTTCCTCCTGATATTTCAGGCCTTATCCTTGGCGGCGGCTACCCCGAATTTTACGCCGGAGCGCTGGAAGCAAACGAAAGCCTGCGCCGGGAAATCCGACAGAAAATAGAGCAGGGGCTTCCTTCTCTTGCGGAGTGCGGCGGCTTTATGTATCTTCACAATACAATTCAGACCCACGATAAGTCGGTCTATAAAATGGCAGGAGTAATAAATGCTGACGTCCGTTATACAGGAAAGCTGGTCCGCTTCGGCTATGCGTCAGTAAAAGATAAAAAAGGATTTTTCTGCAGAAAGGAAATCCGCGGTCATGAATTTCATTATTTTGACAGCTCTGACAACGGAAGTGACTGCCTTGTAACAAAAACCTCCGGCCAGAACTATGAGACTGCTCAGGTGGCGGAAAATTATTTCTGGAGCTTTCTCCATCTTTATTATCCGTCCAACCCTGAATTTGCGGCAAATTTCGTAGAAAAATGCCGCCGCTATTCAGAAAAGCTTTAGCTTATTTATTCTGATAAACCCTTACGTAATCAACTTCCATTTTGCAGCTTTCAAGGTTACTGGGAATATCACCGCCAAGAGTTCCGCCCATTGCAACATTCATAATAATATAGAAGGGTTTGTCAAAAGGCCAGGCTTCCCAGGGTTCATTTTCCTTTTTAGGATTTTTGTATTCAGTCAGGAATTTTCCGTCGTAATACCATTTGATTGAATCCTCACTCCACAAAACAGCATAATTGTGCCATTTGCGGACGTCACTGATTTCAATATAGTCAGAATTTACGGCATTTCCGCCATATCCCGCCTTGCAGTGAACAGTTCCGTAAGTTTTTTTACCCCAGAAGTTTGTAGCATATTCCATAACGTCAATTTCGCCGCTTCTTGGCCACTGACCGTAAGTTGTTCTTTGAGGAAGAAGCCAGAGGGCAGGCCAGGAACCCTTTTCTACCGGCAGTTTTGCCCTGAATTCAACGTATCCGTAGGTAAAAGGCTGCTTAAAGCTTGTTGTAAGGCGGGCGCTTGTCCACTTTCCCTTTGCATTTTTGCAGGCAACAATCTTAAGGCTTCCATTACTTACAAAAGAGTTAATGCGGTCTTTTGTGTAGTTCTGACGTTCGCCGTTTCCCCAGCCGTGTCCGCCGGTATCATATTCCCAGTTTTTTTCAGAAGGAGCGCCCTCGTAATCAAATTCATCTGACCATACAAGCTTCATGTTTTCTTTTACATAGTCAGGTCGCAGGTCTTTTTCCTTAGAAGAACAGGAACCAAAAATCGAAGAAATAAAAATGACTGCCGCCGCAGCCGGAAATAAAATTGCTTTCATATAATAAGTATAGCATAAAAATATAAAATCCCAAAAAAAAGTTGCGCGCTATACAAACGGGGTTTATAATTCATTTTATGAAGATTTTTAAACACATTGTTATTACTGTGATGTCGCTTCTTATGACTTTACCGGTCTTTTCAAGCCCAGAAATTTTTGCGGGACTGCACGGAGACTTTGTGCTTCCCGGAATCCTTAATGGTGGTAAAACCTTAGGGCTTGGCGGTGGAGCTGCAATTGAAGGCGGCGTTTATCTTGGCAATCTTTCTTTGGGACTTCTTGGAGAATTTTCATATTCAGGAGATTCAGGAGATTTGATTGAATCGATGATGGAGCTCAAAGGTGGAGTAGAAGCCGGATATGATTTTGAAAAATCTCTCATTCCTTTCTTCCCGACCTGGCTTGCAATCCGTCCGAATGTAGCAGTTCTTGGTGACTACTATATGGCAGACGGTTACCGTTCAAAGAGCAAAAAAATCCTTAATAGAAAAGAAGAATCTAAAGGATTTGCAGTTTGTCTTGAACCTTCTCTTTTTGTGGATATCGTAAATCTGATAGATTTCAGCAATATTTCTATCATTCCAAATCTTGGTTACACAGAAAGCATCAGGTTCGAAAAGAGCGGCGTATTACTTTCCGGACAGGTTTCTCTTGGAGCCCGGGTTATTTTCCATCCTAGAAACTATGAATTTGATCCGGATAAAGCCGGAACCCTTAACGTTGTTGCAAAGACAGCCAGTGACGAGTTTACTCCGGATGGAGACGGCAAGAATGATACAGTTGAATTTACTGTAACAACCGATGCTGATGACCACGGCGGAGCCGCAATGTGGGAACTTAGAATTTACGATCCTGGAACCAATATCTTCTATACACAGAAGGGCAAGGGAGACGTTCCACAGCACTTCACCTGGGAAGGAGAAAATATCCGCAATGATGAAATTCAGAGTGGTGCCCTTTACCAGTACGTATGGTACGTTAAGTCGAAAGATGGTTCAGAAGGTTATGTTCCTGGTTTGATTTCAACCGGTATTATGGTTAAGAAAGATGCTGAAGGTCACTTCAATATTTCTCTTTCTTCTATTACATTCGGTCCAAACTCAAGCAAGTTTGATAACCTCAGCAAGGATGAAATTGCAAGAAACAACCAGCTCTTTGATCAGGTTGCAGACGTTCTCAAGAACTTCAGCGATTACAAGGTTACTGTAGAAGGACACGCAAACAACGTATCCGGAACAGAACGCGAACACCTCAAGGAGCTTCTGCCTCTGTCTCAGGCCCGTGCCGAAACAGTTTGTGCCGAGCTTGAAAAACGCGGAATTTCAAAAGACCGTTTAACAGCCGTTGGACGAGGTTCAGAAAAGATGATTACAACAAAGAAGAGCGAGGCCTGGAAAAACCGCCGCGTAGAATTCATTTTGATAAAAGAGGAGGAGTAGGTCTATGAAAAAACACTTTAATTTATACACATTAATCCTTTCCCTGCTCTTTGCCGCCTTCGCAATCACCGGCTGTGCAAATTTGTTCGATGAAAATGAGACTTCTCTTACAGTCACAGTCACATTTAATGCAAATGATGGCTCAGAATCCCCTAAAACCTATACTCAGGAAGGTCCTGTAGGAAAGGAATTTCAGCTTACTCCAAATACATTCAAACGTACTGGTTATTCATTTGTTGGCTGGAGTAAAGATTCAACAGCAACATCATCAAGCTATAAAGACGGAGGAACAGTTTCTTTTTCTGAGTCTACAACGCTTTATGCTATCTGGAGTTCATCTGAATGCACTATAACCTTTAATGGAAACGGTGGTAAAACAGCCGGTGGCGCAGAAACTTCAACCCAGGTAGTTGAAAGAAACAAGGCTGTAAAGCTCACACCTGAAATTTTCACTCGAGAGAATTATGTCTTACTTGGCTGGGCAACAGATTCGGCTACTGCAGAAGTTAACTATAAAACTGGAGATGCATTTGTAACCGATGAGAGTATAACTCTATATGCAGTTTGGGGAGATACAACAAGAGAACTTCAGATTACCTTCTGTTTAGGAGAAACAGGCTCTGATACTGTAATACCTTCTGAATATTGGAAGTCTCCTTATAGACCTCCTGCTACATTCTATGGTAACGTTGATTTTGAAGGTTTCCCAACACTTTCAAACTTCGATAGTACCTATATGAATACTTTAAAGAAATACTTTGTTGGCTGGTATACAGATCGCGCTTGTTCTGAAGGCAAAGAAATTGCAAGAATCCCTGCGGGTACTTATGGTGCTGCGGTAACTTTCTATGCAAAGTTCAAGTCTCTTAATTTACATGTAAAAAACGGTAAAGGTGATAGTGGCGATGGAACAGTAGGTAATGAAGTCGGAAATCTAAAGAGGGCTATAGATATTGTAAATGCAGCAAATGCTCCTGAATTGGATTGGATCATTTATATTGATGATGCTGTATCTCTTACAACAAGTACTGATATTGCTACAGGTACACTCAATGCCAATAGTTTAACAATTCAGGGTAATCCAGGTGCTGTTTCACCAACTCTTTCTTATACAACAGATAAAGTTATTTATGTTACAGGAAATGACAGTGTGGCAAAAACAATTACATTCAAAGATGTAACTATTACCGGCGGAAATGCAGAGAATGGTGCTGGTATTCATATAAAAGCTCCTAAAGCGACTGTAATTCTTGATGATGGAGCTGTAGTTACAAATAATACTGCTGTTAAGAAAGGTGGTGGCGTTTATGTAGAATCAGGAAAACTGGTTCTCAAAGGTTCTGCAAGTATTACAGATAACACTGCTAGATATGGTGGCGGTGTATTCAATGCAGATAATTTCGAAATATTAGGGGGAACTATTACTAATAATAATGCTAAAATAGATGCAAGTTCTCTAAGAGGAGGTTATGGAGGTGGCGTTTATAATATTTCAACTTTGACTCATTCTGGTATTGCATCTCCGATGATAACTTCAAATGATGCTCGAGTTATAGCAGGAGGTATCTATTGTGTCGTAACTGCAACCGGTGGCCATAGTGTTGAAAATCCGTATACAATAAGTGATAGTAATTCGGCCGCTAACGGGGATGGTAATAATTTGAATTATTACGAAAATCCTGTTAATCAGGCAGAAGGTGACTAATTAGAAAATACCTTTAAAAGATTATTAGTAGCCAAAAAAATGCGGAGCGGGGGTTCATAATTTGTGAAGCATTGGACGCGATAAGGTGACCGGGAGGTTCACACAGAGCAGGCGAAAGCCTGCAGCGAGCGTCCACCGCGGAACAAATTGTGGTTCCCCGCGGGAGCATTTTTCATTCAGAATTTAGTTCAAACAGACATTTGTAAAATTTAGAATTTGTAACGTTCCCAATTATTTGTAAAATCTAAAATTTGTAAGAACCACTCTTATTTGCTATTGAATTTATTCCAAAAAATCTATAAAATATCTCTATTGTTTTCGGTATTCCGGCAGAAGGAGGTGAAATACATAATGGCAACAATCAGCGTTGACGAGTCAGAGAACTTGGAAAAAGCTATCAAACGTTTTAAGCGTATGGTTGAAAAAGAAGGCATCATCCGCGAATTCAAAAAGCGCGAATACTTCGTAAAACCTTCTGCAACACTTCACCAGAAGAAAACAACATTGGAGCGCAAACTTTTGAACAAAAGACGTAAGTCAGAAAGAAAAGACTACTAGTCGCTCTTAAAACCCTCGGATCCTTCCGGGGGTTAATTTTTTTAACTATCCTGTGCTATAATATTTTCTATGGAAGATATTGCTCTTACCATATTTATTTTTCTTACCTGCCTCATTCTTTCCATTCAGGATATTAAATCACGAAAAATAAATCTGCCTTTTCTGGCGGCGGCTTATCTGGCGCTGGGTGCCTGTTATTTTATTGCAGGCGGAAGCGGGCTTTTTCTTCCCTGTTTTATAAATTCACTTATTTTGTTTCTGGCTTATCTTTTACTCTGGTTGTTCAGCCGGAAAAAGTTTGGTTTCGGGGACGTACTTTTTTCACTTTTCTGCGGCTTCTGCATTTTCGAGTGGGAAAAGCTCTGGCTTATGCTTCTGCTACCGGTTCTGGGCGCAATTTTCTTTTTACTGCTGCTCCTCATAATAAAAAGGAAGGCAGATTTTTCCACTTTCCGCCTTCCTTATATTCCTTTTATGAGTCTTTCCTTGATTGTTCTGCTTATTTTATAAAGTCTGTAATAATCAAATCAAACATATCTTTGTTTGCATAAATCTGCTCAGCGCCGCCAACCGTAATCATAGATCCTTCCTTTTCAAGCAGCTGGATATACCTGACGAATTCCTCCTTGTCCTCCGGCCTGACAGATTTCAACTCTTTCATCAGGCGCAAGGTCTTATTGTCTTCAACATAATCAATAAGATGTGAATAAATCTTCGTTTCCAGTTGAGAAGTCAAAGATTCTTCTTCCGCAAGGGAAGAATAAAGCTGCGAAAGATAGCCGTCAAGCTTTTCTTCCGTGATTTCAAGGCCGGCAAAGGCTTTTGAAGAATTATTAAAGACTTCATAGCTTGTTTTCAGACCAGGATCCCGGTAAGTGTACATCAGGAAAGTATCTTCCCCGATGTTGGCGCCGGCGCCGTAAGAGCCCAGCTTAAAGCGCAGGGTAGGGAAAAGATAATCCTCCGAAAGGATCGAAGTCAGAACTTCATATTTTGCATTGTATTTTGCGCTCAGCTTTTCGGCCGGAATTGATTTGCAGTTGTAGCAGGAATTTCCCGGAACAATAACCGCAATCTTTTTTGGGAAAGGCTTATGCTCTGTAAAAATATCGCCTTTTTCAACTTTGCCATCAGAAAGCTTTGCGGCCAGCGCTTTTTCTGCCTTAAGGCACTTTGTCATCTGTTTTTTATCCGCAATACAGATAAAGGTCAGGTTATTTCTGTTTAAAAGAATCTCCTTTGCCTCTTCCATTTCTTCAGTAAGCTTTTTGATTTCTGAGTCATCCATTGCGGAAACCTTATCAAGAAAATCCCAGTATTCAAGGCGGTTGGTGTAATAGCGGGAAGTGTAGGCCGGATAAGCGGCTGTGAAGGCAAGCTCCCTTACAATGCTTATAGGATTATTTGCAAAGCCCTGACGTCGCGATTTTGCAAGACGACCCGCATAGCTTCTGATTGCATCATAATCCTTCAGTTCCGTGTTGAGCAGAACCTCTTCAAGGAAACTGAAGGAATCTGAAAGCTTTTCATTCAGGCAGGTAAAGCCGGCTACTGCATTTGCCACGCTGCCTCCGTTCTGGCGCCGGGCCGGAATATTCATAAACTGGGTTACAAAGGAAGAGGAATAAACTGTGCTCAGCTGGAAAAATTCAAGCTCTTCAAGCGAAAGGTTTTTTGTTTCCAGATTTCCAAGGAGGGCAAAGTAGAGCATTGCGGGATAAAGTGATTCTTTTGGAAGGGCAAATAAATCAAAGCGAAGCTCTGCTGTTACATACTGCAGCCCCTTGTTTTCGCCCAGAAGGAAGCGCTGTCCGTCTTCTGCCTTATCGATAATTGATACATCTGTTGCTTCTTCGGGAAGATTTTCCTTTGTAATAACCTTTACCTTATCAATAAGGTTTATTTTTTCATTTTCGGAAAGCCAGCTTTCAAAGGCTTTGTTTTCCTGAATCAAATCTTCTATCTGAGCCTTTGTCATTGCGGCTTTTTTATCTGCAAAATACATTGCCTCTTCGGCTGCTTTTTTTTCGGCAAGGCCCGCAACCGGCTTTGTTATAAAAAGTCCGCTCTGTTCCGGTTCAAGAAGAAATTTTCTGGCCGTTGCAAGAACTGTTTCCGGGGTAGAAGTTTTCGGAAGCTTCATAATGGCATCGTGACGTTTCAAAAAGCCCAGAGGCTCGTTGTCAGATGACCAGACAAAGCCCGCCATTGTCACTTCATCAATAGGATTCGGGTTCTCTTCGTCTATAATTGTAGACATTTTTAGACCATTTGCGAAAATCTCGATATATTTCTGATCGATTTTTTCACTACAGAGGCGGTTAATGGCTTCTTTTAGGATAGCCATCAGCTGATCTTTGTCTTTTTCATTCACGTTCTGAAATTCAAAAACGCATCTCGGGTACTGGCAGATTGAATTAAAGCTGAAACGGAATTTTGCCAGCGGGAATTTTTCTTTTAAGGTCTGAGATATCCAGGAAGATTCCTGTGAAAAATAATTATCGATTACGCGAAAATCATTTCCGTTATATTCATCAGCGCCCGGAGCAGTCATTACATAGGAAATAATTGAAGAATTTTCTGTGTTTGTATCGGCTGTAACCGGAAATTCACAAAAGCCCTCTCTAAAGCCCTTCCAGGGAAGGTAAGTATCAGATAAATCAACGCTTTCTTTTTCATATTTACTGAAAAAATCCCGGTCAAAATATTCCAAAAAGCGGTTTATATCAAGTTTTCCATAAAGAAAAACTACGCAGTTGGAAGGCTTGTAATACTTTTTGTGAAAATCCTTTACAGCCTGCCAGCTGACATTTCGTATATCAGCCGGAACTCCACCCGTAATATAGCTTTCTGTGCTGTCCGGGAAGAGGAACTTTTCCAGGTAGTAGCGGTTTACTGTATTTTTATCAGAGAAAACTCCGATGAGCTCGTTATAAACGGCGCCGGTTGCAGAGATTTCTTCATCCGGTGAGTTCAGAACAAAGCGGACTGCCTCCCGCTTCAAATCATTTTCTTCGGTAAGAACAATTGGGTCGTAAACGCCGTTCATATAAACGTCAAGGTTGGCAAAAAGCTGTTCTTCTGAAAGCGATGAACACGGATAAAATGTAAAAAGCTTTGCGGTTGCGGCGTTCATATAGGTGTTGTAGGTCTGGCTGGTCATCTGGAAAAAGAGGTTAGAGCTGGGGTATTTGTTCGAACCGGCCAGGCAGGCATGTTCAAAGATGTGGGGGAGTCCGATATCATCATAAGCCCGGGTTCTGAAGGCAATCGAAAAGGCCCGATGCTTGTTGTCGTTTTTGAACCAGACAACCTGGGCCCCGGATTTCTGATGTTGGTAAAGCAAAACCTGGGTGCTCTGGGTGTATTTTGCACTTTTTGCCAACTTAAAACCGAATTTTTCTGCGCCGCTAAGGGCCTTAAATGAAAAAATAAGTGTAAAAATGCAGAAAATCAGTTTTTTCTGCATTCTGTTATGCGGAGATAGTTTTTTTTGATTCATTTTGATTTCCTTTTTTTATGATTATAACTTATACAAGCTTCTTTGACATAGTGAAGACGTTCAGATTTCCTTTTCTTTCATAAGAAACGATGTCCATATATTTTTTTACTAGGAAAATGCCAAGTCCGCCGATTCCACGCTCTTCAATTCCAAGAGTAACGTCCGGGTCTTCCTTTGCAAGAGGGTTAAAGGCAGTACCGGAATCTGAGAATTCGATTTTGATTACAGGCTGACCTGAATCTTCACCGGTCTGGCAGACGATTTTTACGTCGCCCTGTCCCGGCTGATAGGCATAATGAGCTATGTTTACAAAAATCTCTTCGATTGCAAGATCCATCTGCATAGTTGTTTTTGGGCTTGATTCGTATTTTTCCATCTGACTGTGAACAAATTCAAGCACCGAGTCAAGATTTGCGTCTGCCGCTTTTACTACGAGTTCTGCCATTTTAAATCTCCTTCCTGATGAACTGAAGCATTGTTATATCATCAAACTGTTCTGCATCTCCTGCGAATGCATCAATGTCTTTCCTGATTTTTACCAGGGTGTCCGGCGCGTTAAGGCTCTGCGTACCTTGTATCGCTTTCATAAGCCTTTCTTCTCCAAAAAGCTTTTCATTGCTGTCCGTTGCTTCGGTTACGCCGTCTGTGTAAATAAAAAGTCTGTCACCTTTTTCAATCTGGAGGCTGTATTCCTTGTAAGGTACTCCGCTCATACCGGCAAGAATGAAGTTAGGTTTTTCAGTAAGATAGCTGAACTGGCCGCCGTGATATAAAATCGGATGCGGATGACCGGCATTTACATATTTCAGTTCGCCGCTTTTCAAATCAAGGATTCCAAGCCAGGCGGTTACAAAGAGGTTTGACTCGTTTCCTTCGCAAAGCTTGTTGTTTGTTTTTGTAAAGATTTCTGCCGGCGACAGATTATTTTCTGCATAAATTGAAATCAGGGTGTTTGCAGTCATCATAAAGAGGGCTGCAGGAACACCTTTTCCGGAAACATCACCTACCAGAAGTAAAAGTTTGTCCTGGCCAATCATCTGATAATTGAAAAGGTCACCTCCGACCTCTTTGGCAGGAGACATAGAAGCAAAAAGATCGAACTCTGTGTGTTCAGGGAAGGGTGGATAGCCGGTTGGAAGGGCATCCAGCTGGATTTTTGCCGCAAGATTGAGTTCAGTTCCAATTCTTTCTTTTTCGGCGGTTACACGGGTCAGTTCTTCAATATTCCTGCAGACATCATACTCCATCTGATGAAGGGAGTGGGCCAGAATACCGATTTCATCATGATTTTTGATTTCAAGCAGCTTATCGGAAGGCTTTCCGCCCCAGGAAGCAAAATGGTCAGTTTCCTTTGTGATGAGAATCAGGGGAGAAATAATTTTTACATTAAAGAAGACCGAGAATAAAAATGAAAATACGATGGCAAAAACAAGACTTACCACGATAGTAATGGCCGCAAAAGAGGCCAGGGAATTAACGTATTCCTGAATTGATTTCTGGGCACCGCACATAGCGACAATTTTGTTGTTTGAATCATAAACCGGAAACATAGCCGTTATGTGGGAACCGCTTCTTGTTTTCATCGTGTGGCGGATAAGGGTTTTTCCTTCCTCAAGGACCTTTCTTGCCGTCTTATTGTAGTTGGCTTCGACGTAGGTTTCGTTGTAACCAAGGGGGAAGGGGGTAAAACGAGTCTGTTTTCCGACAACGTCATAAATGTAGGTGACGCTGGTATATTCAGGAGCTGCCGTTTGCGAAACGTAAATGAAGTTCAGCTCAAATTTATCAGTAAATTTCTGAAGAATAGCTTCTATATTATTATATTCTTCATCTTTTTCATTTGTTGCCAGATATTTTTCAAAAGAATCAGGATTTATAACTTCCTTTGCCGCTGCAGCGATGGCCCTGAGGTTTGAATCATAGAGGAGCCTGAATTTGCGGGAGAAGGTTATATAACCCACAGAAAAAATAGCCGCGCATAAAAGAGTTCCCGAAATCAGGATGCTTGCGATTATTTTCTTTGTGATGATTGGAAAGCGTTTCCTACGTTGATTTTGCATCATATTAAAATTATAACACGCTTTTGTGTAAAATCATCAGTATTTTTTATGTCAAAAAAAAAGATTTTGCCAGACGTCATTTTGATGTTATAATTTATAAAATGCAGATAGAAGAAAGAAAAAGTGATGATGAACTGAATATCAAAATTTCAGGACGACTTGATACGAATACCGCACCTCAGCTGGAACAGTACGTTAACGATAATTTCTTTAATGTTCCCGTAGTTTATTTACACAAGCTGATAATCGATATGTCTGATGTGCCTTATATTTCCAGTGCGGGAGTCCGCGTCATAGTTGCGGCTTATAAATCCACCGTCACAATGAAGGATAAGCACTTCAAGCTCTATATAAAAAATCCAAGTGATTTTTGTCTGCAGGTTTTTGATACAATCGGCGTAAAATCAGTTTTGAATATTATCTCCAGTGGAAATCACAGCTCGCAGCAGGATACCTTTGAAATTCCATCACCTGATAACAGCGAACATTCAAATTTCAAGATGATTAAGCTTCCTTTGGGAACCTTTATTATGGGTAACGCCCAGACCGGAACCCGTAATGTCGGAATTTCGGAATTCTATATTTCCAGCGTTCCGATAACTCAATTCTTCTTTAAAAAGGTGATGGGCTACAATAATTCAAAAAAACAGGGAGAGCTTTTGCCGGTAGAAAACGTTTCCTGGTATGAGGCGGTAATTTTCTGTAATATCCTCAGCGAAGCCTACAAACTGCAGCCTTGTTATTCTATAAAGGATTTTGATATAAAAACTCTGTCGGATAACAGCATTCAATGGAAAAATTTAACCTGCAATTTTGGCGCAAACGGTTTCCGTCTTCCTACCGAAGCTGAATGGGAATATGCCGCAAAGGCCGGCGGAGTTTCTCTTTATTCCGGCGGCGATAAGCTTGATGAATACGGCTGGTACGGAGAAAACAGCAATGTAGGAACCCATAATGTTGGTGAAAAGAAACCTAATGCCTTTGGTTTATATGATATGAGTGGAAACATCAGTGAATGGTGCTGGGACTGGTACGCGCCATATGTATTAAAACCTGAAACAGATCCACGTGGACCTGTCGACGGAAAAGCCCGCATAAAACGCGGCGGCAGCTGGCTTGATGACGCCGTTCAATGCACGACTTCAACCCGAGAATCCAGCGCTCCAAGCGGCCGTTCCGGAACCTTGGGCTTCCGTATAGCCCGAAGCGCCTTTTAATTAAAAAACAGGAAACACTATGCCATACTTCAAGATTCTGCTTAGTATTCAGTATATCAGTATTATTCTCATGATTTTTTTGTGCGCCTGCATTACAAAAAAATGGTCAAAACCCGCACACGCATGGCTTTTTTTCTATTGTATTACTACGCTCGTAAATAATGCAGGCTATCTGGCTCTTTTGCATGCCCAGACAGAAAGGGAGGCTCTGCTTATCTGGCAGTTTACCTATATCTGCCGGGCCTGGATTCCTTTTGCCCTTTTTAAGTTTGGTCTTTTCTGGTGTACGGGTAAGCGTTATCCAAGACTGACTAATGTTTTGGCTTATATTCATGCTCTCATGTATATTATGGTTTTGACAATGCGTCATAATCATCTTTATTACAGCGGCTATCAGTTTGTAGATGACGGACTTTTCCCGCATTTTGTGCTTAGAAGGGGACCCCTGCATTTTATTTATGATGCAATGTGTCTGGTATATGCTGTGGTAATAATGCGGCTGATGATTCTTTCGGCAATAAAGGAAAAGGATCGCTGCCGCCGCCGCCAGTTTATTGTAATAGCTTCCGCAATTTTTACGGTAATTATTTTCTGGATTTGTAAGGTTTGCCGCCTTGTTCCGGATTATGATATGACTGCCCTTGGTTTTACAGTGGCCGCTGTCATTATCTGTATTGGAATTTTTTGTTTTGATATTCTTGATACAAAAAATATGAGCGAGGCTGTGGTGATGAAAGAGCAGCCTGAAGTGGTAAAAAATCGCAGAATCGAAGCTTATGGTGATTATGATATGAGGGTAAAGCTGCCTGTATCAGAAATCCTTTATTTTGAAGCTGATGCGGAGCGGGTTTTTGCCTACACCAGTGATGAAATTTACAATGTAAAGCTGCGTCTTTATCAGGTGGAAGAGTTTGCCCAGGGGGAGGGAATTATCCGCGTATCAAAATCGCATCTGATAAACGTAAGGAAAATTGAATCTGTGCGGCCGGCCATCAACAGCAGACTTTATGTAAAAATGCTGAATGGTGAGGAAGTGCTTGTAAGCCGCAAGTACACCCATGTCCTCAAAGAGGCTATGGAATAAAAAAAGCCTGCATTTCATCTTGAAAAATATATATTTCATCTGAAAAGTATTTAATTTTTTTTATTTTTTTATAAAATTAGTACAATAATACTAAAAAGGTGAAGTATTACTTAAATGAGCAGGATATTGATTCTTACAGGAAGCCCGGGCAAAAACGGAAGCACAGATAACCTTGCTGCCTCATTTATCAGAGGTGCTATTGCGCATAATGATATTGAGGTTGTGTCGGTATCAGATTACAAGGTTAATCCTTACATCGGCTGTAATTATTCTTTTTCTCGTGTAAAGACGGAATGTTTTCAAACTGGCGAAGTTGGCAAAATTTACGAAAAGCTTAAAAAAACAGATATTCTTGTAATTGATAATTCAGATAAAAATTCCGAAAGTGATTCCCACCTTAAAGCGATTATGAACAGATTTAACAGATCTTCACAAAAATCCTTTCCCTTGAAAAAACTGAATCTGATGTCTGAAATAAAAGGCCGTATTACAGAGGATGACTTAAAAAAAGCTTACGAATTAGGAAAGACAATATAAGGATGGAAAAATTGCAGTCTGTTTTGTCTTGAATGAAGATTCAATAAGATGAAAATCTACGAAATCAAAGAAAATAAAAAACAGTTTCTTTCTCTTCTCCTTCTTGCTGATGAACAGGAAGACATGGTTGACCGTTATCTTGAGCGCGGGCGGATGTTTGTGCTTGATGATGGCGGAGTCAAAGCTGAATGTGTAATTACAGATGAAGGGAGCGGCATTCTTGAAATCAAAAATATCGCCACCATGCCTGAAAGTCAGGGCAAGGGCTACGGTAAAAAACTGATTGATTTTGTTGCCCGGGAATTTCAAAAAGATTTTACTACCCTTCAGGTTGGAACAGGAGACAGCCCGCTTACAATTCCC
>ONPD01000017.1 GCA_900319625.1 uncultured Treponema sp.
GATTGATTTTGTTGCCCGGGAATTTCAAAAAGATTTTACTACCCTTCAGGTTGGAACAGGAGACAGCCCGCTTACAATTCCCTTTTACGAAAAATGCGGTTTTAAGCGCCATCACGTGGAAAAAGAATTCTTTACAAAGAATTACGACCATCCCATTTTTGAGGCGGGCGTTCAGCTTATAGATATGATTTATTTACAGAAAAAAATATAAGGAAGTAAAAATGACTAGAATTTATTTTGTGCGCCATTGCAAGCCGGACGGAAAAATTAAGGACGACAGAAACCGCCCTTTGACGGAAGAAGGGCTTGAGGACTCAATCAAGGTGGCAGGAATTCTCAAGGACAAACAAATCGAAGTTTTTATCTCGAGTCCCTACAAGCGGAGCTATGATTCAATAAAAAAAGCCGCAGAATCTTACGGTATGGAGATTCAGACTGACGAGCGGCTTCATGAGCGAAAGGCTGGAAAAGGCGGAAATACTCACGAAATGTTCAAAAAACGCTGGGCGGATTTTGCCTATGCCGAGGAAGACGGTGAATCCATTGGAGCCGTTCAAAAAAGAAACATCGAGGCGCTCAATGAAATCCTTGAGAAATATGACGGCAAGAACATTGTCATCGGAACTCACGGGACGGCGCTTTCTTCCATAATAAATTACTATGACAAAAGCTTTAACGGTGAAAGCTTTATGAAAATCATAGACTTTATGCCCTGGATTCTAAAGATGGAATTTGACGGAGAAAAATTTCTTTCAATGGAAGAAGTATTCCATATCTACAAGGAATATAAAGAAGAATGAGGGTGACAGGATAGGGAGGAAAAAATGGTGAAGGAATTGATTGTAAAATACAACGAGCTGACAGCAGAGCAATTTATAGAGCTTTGGCAGGCAGTTGGCTGGGGCAAGGGACCTGCACTGGAGCAGACCCGGCTTGCCATGGAACACACTCTTTTCAGAGTTTCGATATTTGACGGTGATAAAATAATTGCAATGGCCCGCGTAATCGGGGACATGGGACTTGATTATTATATAAAGGATGTTGTTGTGAGACCGGAGTATCAGGGCAAGGGCCTTGGACGGAGGCTCATAAACGAGATTTTGAAATTCATCAGCGAAAACGGAATAAAGGGGACGGATATTTTTGTTGAACTTTGCGCAATGCCGGATAAGATTCCCTTCTATAAAAAATTCGGCTTTGACTCCAACGAGGCACAGAGGCTAAGGCAATTCTTGAAGGTAAAATGACAAATCACAAGGAGCCCTGATGAACCCTATTTTTTTATTTGACCTTGACCAGACCTTGCTGAACTTCCACGCATCGGAAGAAAAGGCATTGGAAATAATCTCAAAAAAATACGGTCTTGCTTACTCCAAAGATACTTACAGTCATTTCAAAGATTACAACAAGTCTCTTTGGCTGGAACTGGAAAAAGGAATCATATCGCGAACAGATTTGTTCAGACTCAGGTTTACTGATTTTATTGCGCAGTGCAAAGGTGAGGCCCTGGGGCTTGATCCTCTTGCAATAAACAATGAGTTCATCGCGACAATGGCAGAAAACGGAGTCCTGATGGATGGTGCATTGGAATTCGTCAGCAAACTCAAAAGTATAATTTCAGACTGCAGAATCTACATCATATCAAATGGGGCAACCGTCAATGCAAAAGGCAGGATAAATTCCACAGGCCTCAATGCATTTCTTGACGGAATTTTTGTAAGCGAAGAGATGGGAATTGCAAAACCGGCAAAAGATTTTTTTGACCGAGTATTAAGTTCAATCGGAGCAAAAAAAGAGGAATGCATTGTCATAGGAGACTCTCTCACATCCGACATGGCAGGAGCAAAGAATGCCTCCCTTGATTCAGTCTGGTTTATGCCTCAAGCTGGATGCAATTCAAGCATAGAAAATGAAATGGCACAATATGACATCGATTATTGTGCAAACTCTTTTGACGAACTGTACAAAATCCTAAAAAACTGGACAGAACAAATTAGCAAAAGGAGACAGAATTGAAAGACAAACTGATTTTAAAAGACTATTTTTCTTATGAAGACAAAGAAAGCATTCTGGCATAACTTGCATTTCATCGGCCAAAAGGTGCATCTTGTCAAAAATCTATTCTATTATTTATGTTTTGTAGATATTCTTTTGGCAAGAGATAAATAAGATGGAGAATGAAATAATGAACAAAAAGTTTAAGATACTGGAAACAGAACGGCTTTTTCTTCGCCAGATGACGCTGGAAGATACGGACACTCTTGCCCTTGTTATGAGTGACCCTGAATCGATGAAGTTTTATCCCCATCCTTTTTCGCGGGATGAAGTTGAAAACTGGATAAAATGGAATCTTGATAATTATCAAAAATACGGATTTGGACTCTGGGCGGTCTGCCTGAAGGAAAGTGGCGAGATGATTGGCGACTGCGGAATTACCATGCAGCAGGTTGAAAATGATTTGTTCCCGGAAATCGGCTATCACTTGCGAAAAGAATTCCGGGGAAAAGGATATGCGACTGAGGTTGCCAAGGCCTGCGCGGAATTCGCAAAAGGGCGGGGGATGAAAAAAATCATCTCGTATATGAAGTCTGACAATCTTCCAAGCCGCCATGTGGCAGAACGCAATGGCATGAAATTTGTAAAAGCCTTTACAAAGACTGTAATGGGAAAAGTGGTTGAAGACGAAGTTCTTTATATGAAGGATTTATGATAAATTTATTGAAGCTGATTTTGAAGAGCATCATGTGCCAGTAGCTTTTGACTATTCTTTGGGTAAGGGAAAAATGAGCGAAATCAAATATCAAAGATGCGATGGTTCAAAAAAAGACTTCATCGAAAAACAGGCTTTAAAAATTATAATCAGAACCGCAAGGCCAAAAGACATACGGCAAAGCCCACGGCGCAGATTTTATCCGCACTCAGGTTTTTCCGGGCAATGTAGACGGCATGCGTTTTTACGAGCGCAACGGATTTTGCGAAATGATGAAGACTATTGAATGTCAGACTCTGGATTAAAAACGACAAAAAGAGAATTAAAAATGGAATTCAGAAAGATTTTTGACACAATCCCTCGCGCTGTTAATGCGGGAGACTCCCGCATGCAGCCGTCAGCTGTCTTTTCTTTTCTGGTAAAAATTAAACCCATCCTCAATCTTTATGATCTGATAGCCTAATTTTTTGTAAAAGGCATTTGTCCGCTTATTCCAGCATGGGGTATCCAGATTAAACTCAGTAGCGCAGGGAAAATTCTTTTCTATGCAATCCATCAACTGAATTCCGTAACCTTTTCTATGATAGACACTATCAATAAAAATCCTGCCAATGTATATGCTTTTTTCTGTTTCATCCGGGAATACAATGGCAGCCCCTACCAGATCTTTTCCTATCATCGCTTGATACAAATGCCCCTCACTGGCCATTTGTTTATGCCATTCTACTGAATCAAAGTCAGGCGGACAGTCTCCTTTTGCTCCGCCAACATTTACATCTGTTTCAAATGCACTGATAGAAATATTTGTGATCTTTTCTACCTGATTTGTTTCTGCTTTGACAATATACATTTCTCTTCTCCTAAATTAGTTTTTCATAGAAATTTCTTTTAGATGAAGTCATTTTATGCCTTTTTTCCACGAAGAAAAATCCATTTCAGACAAGATGCATGATTTGAGCGATGAAATGCAATAAAAATTACCAGAATATTTTACAACCAAGGTTAACGAGGCCTGCGCTTTCATTGAGTCAGCTTCCGCTTGGGTAAGTTCGCAGGTTTGATGATTTATTTAACAAATATTTTAAACTAAAAATTAGCCTTTTATCATGTGTTCGGAGTATAAATAGGTAGCAAGGCAAGGATAGAGGAGGTATGGTCATGGATAAGAATAAAATCACTGCACAGCTACTTGAAGCCGGAGTAACAGAAGAAGAGCTTGGCAAAATTGACTTTGAAAAAGTTGGAGAAATTATTGATACTTCACGAAGTATTGACAGTCTTTGCAAGAGTTTAAAATCAAACTATCCGGACTTTAATGAAGCTGGTTTTAGGGAAGCACTTGAAAAAAATGCGAAGGACAGCGAGGAAATGCAGAATCTTTCTGACAATGATTTGGAAGCTGTAGCCGGTGGAAGCGTAAGCAGCTGGATCAGTAAAAACAAAGAGCTGGTGGCAGGTCTTGCACTTCTCGCTTTGTGTGTTCCAGTTGGATATTTTATGCACGCCGGAGGTAAAGCTTCCGGAGAAGCAAAACTGAAGGATGTATATAACAAGGGATACAAAGAAGGTGCTGATGAAATGGATAATCTGATACCAAAGATTAAGGCTGGAAAAGCAGGAAAGCTGTCTTAAAAGCACAGATGAAAGTGCATAAGCGCAAGGAGGAAGAGTATGAAAAAGACAAATGAAGAAATTCAGAAGGAAATAGAAACAATCATCAAAAACTCAGGCACACCTGATGAAGCTCTGAGCAATATTTGTAAAGCATTTCCTGAGGTAGACAATGAATTGCTCAGAAAGAACTTTGAAGAAGAGCGAAAAAAAGCAGAAAAATCTTTTTCAAAAGCTGAAGAATCCGAAGATATTCAGAATCTTTCAGAAGAAGATCTTGAAGCCGTAGCAGGTGGCAGCTTTGGAAGCTGGATGAAGAAAAACTGGCCTATCGTTGTCGGAACAGCTGCAATTATGACAGTGGGTGCTGTTTTCTGGAAAAAAGGTTACTCTTCAAAGGCTTCATTTGATAAAGTGGCTGAGGAAAAGGTTGAAGGAAAAACAGCGGGAGCAGGGGATACACTAAAAAGAAATAATCTCTCTTTTGGAGATTATTATGAATACGGAAAATAACCGCTAAACAATTGGGGTTATTTTTGCCCCGACCGGAAAAATGGCAACGCTCATTTTTCGTGACTGCGGATGATTTTGCTGACTTCAACCGCTTCATAAAAATCATCTTCTGAAATGTCTAGCGCCTGAACATCCTTCCAGATTGTCTGCATGTAAAAATCAACGGCCTCCTTTGAAGCTTCGTTGAAAATGATCCATGTGCGGGCATAGTCGAAAACTGGAGGGGCAAGCCTTGCCGTAATCCAGTCGATGACAGTGAAATCTCTTTTGTTTGGGGCAAGCATTATGTTCAGAAAATGCAAATCCAGATGGCAAATGACGCTTTTGTATTTTTGGGAAAGCCTCTCGAAAGTCGGCAGAACTTTCGCTTTTTCTTTGGCCGTAAGCATTGTTTCAATCGTCAAGAGAAATGATGGAATTTCTATGCCGCTTGTGTCAGCCGCATGAATTTGGCGGAAAGCCTGAGCAAGCATCGCAAAATATTTGTGAGGATCTTCGGAAATAGATTTTTCAAGTATTTCGCCTTCGACATAATCCATTTTTATGATATGCGTGTCATCCGTTTTGTAATACTTTACCGGGCAAAGACCTGTCTTGTTCACCATCTTTTGGTTTTCTATTTCAAACGAAATCCATTCGGCTGGATAGGAAGGTTTGTAAACTTTATATGCAAATCCATGATAAAGCAAAACCTCTGCCTGCGCGCCATGTCCGATTGTTTTTTCTGTACCGTCAAATTCCATTACAGTATTTCTCCATTCCCCTTACTTTTATAACCATATATCCACCCTTGATTCAATCGCAACAAGAATCTCTCGAAAGATGTATTAATAGTTTTTACTATTCTAACATAACGATTGTCGGAAATAATATCAATTAAAGCTGTATGCATTTCATCGGCGGAAACCTGCATCTTGTCGGAAAGTCATTTAATATAAATCCTCTTTGAAGTATGCTTTAGTCACTCGTAAGATGGAGGATAAAATTATGAAAGCTTTGCGGAATTATGTCATTGCGACATATCTTGTATTCTGGTTTATGGTTTTGGGCCTGTGCGGAAGTGCCAGTATGGTTTTTCATTGTCCGCCTGTCTTTATGAGGATTCTTTCGAATGTCTGCGCCTGGTCTCCTACAATTGTCCTGCTTGCAGGATTCAAATATTTTGTACCGGGCAAAAGCATCAGGGAATTTTACAGGAAGGCTTTTGGCGGGGATTTTACCTCCTTTTCCCTTGCCGCAGCTTGCCTGCTTACACTTTTTGCCACCCTCATTTCAGTTTTTATTCTTTCGCTGATTGAGGGGAGGGCATTTTCTTCTTACTGGAGCCTTGGCTCATATCCCTTATGGGCTTCGTTCCTCTTTTCTATCACAACAGGTCCTACGGGAGAAGAGTCCGGCTGGCGTGGATATGTGCGTCCTCTGCTAAACGAAAAATACGGATTTTTCAAAGCTTCGGTAATTCAAGGGCTTATCTGGGCTTTCTGGCACACAATCCTGTGGTTTGTTGATTCGGATTTTTTTGGCTGGCAGATGATTCCTTATGTGCTTTCAAACGTGATTGTAATGACAGGCCTCTGCTTTATCATGAATTTCTTTATGAAAAAGCACGACAATCTGATTTATGGAATCGCAGTTCATTTTTGCTTCAACTTTCTTTACTGTTTTCTGAAGGTTGATATTTTCTTCTATATAATTCTTTCAATTTTATATCTTGGAATTATTGGAGTAATCTGCTGGAGAAATAAGGCGGATTATGGGAATTACTCTGCATTTCATCGGTAGAAAACTGCATCTTGTCTGAAAAATATTTAATATAAATCATCTTTAGGATATGCTTGAGCTATGATTAAAGATGAGGTAAAAATGGAAAAAGGTTTAACCGGAAACAAGCTGAAATTGATAGCAATTCTTTCGATGACGCTGGATCATGTGATAAGCGTGCTTTATCCAAATTATCCCACACATTGGAGAGAAAAAAAATGCAGTTTGGAATGCCGACTTTAATTGAAAATAAACGTCTTGAAGAAAACCTTGCCCTTTGCCTTGAGCTGGGGCTTAATTTTATTGAACTGAATATGAATTTTCCCGAGTATCAGATTGATTCTCTGGAAAATACTGAGCATTTTATCCGGGCAGCTGACTGGGCTGAGCTTTATTACACAATCCACCTGGATGAAACTTTGAATATTGCAGATTTTAATCCCCTGGTGCGTCAGGCTTACCTTGAAACAACCAGGCGCACAATTGAGGTTGCAAAAAAGCTTTTATTTCTGCGTGATAAATATGGAGATAAATCTCAGCCACTGACAATCAACATGCACATGCATCACGGAATTTTTGTAACCCTGCCTGACCGTAAGGTTCAGCTTTATGACAGGGATTTTGAAATCTATATGAAATATTTTACAGATTTAAAAAATCTCTGTGAAAAATGGATTGACGGTGCGGATATAAAAATCGCCCTTGAAAATACAGACGGCTTCAGGGATTACGAAAAAAAGGCCATAGAAATGCTGCTGGAAAGTCCGGCTTTTGTCCTTACCTGGGATATCGGACATTCAAAGGCCTGCGGTGAAAATGACGTACCCTTCATTTTATCCCAAAAAGATAAGCTGAAGCATTTTCACATTCATGACGGAAGGGAAAATCCGCCGAAAAATCACCTTGCCCTTGGCGACGGAGAAATTGATTTGAAAGCCCGGCTCCGCACCGCTGCTGAATGCGGCGCAAGATGTGTCCTTGAAACAAAAACGATTGAAGCGCTGAAAAAGTCGACCGGGTGGCTGCAGAAGGAGGAAATATGGTAACTAAAGAAGATTTAAAATCTGCTCTTATTGAGCTTGGAATAAAAAACGGCATGACTCTGGAGGTTCATTCATCGCTTTCTTCTTTTGGAGAACTTGAAGGCGGTGCCATGACTCTGATTGATACTCTTAAGGAGCTTGTAACAGAGGAGGGTAGTATTTTTATGCCGGCACTGCGGCTTAGTAAAGAGCTGCCTCTTACTGATGAAGATAAGAAGCTTGGAATCACGGTAAAAATCAAGGTTCTGCCGCGGGAGGAAAAACGCACTGCCATGGGCCTTGTTGCCGACACCTTCCGCATGCTGCCCGGAACTTTTACCGGCTCTGACGTAATCAGTACTTCCGGCTGGGGAAAAAACGGCTCAAAAGCTCTGACCGGCGGTCTTGATTATGCAATTCATAACGGCGGAAAGGCCCTGCTTTTTGGCGTTGACATCTACAAGCTGACTGCCATGCACTACATGGAAGTAAACACTCCTGAAGATATCAATCAGATGTTTGCTCCGGGAGAAGAAATCAACAAGCTTTATTCTCCGGAAGAGTGGTTTATGGAAGCGGGACATCCGCCGGTAAAGGCCTGGTACACGATTCAGAAGATGGCTTATGAAAAAGGGCTGATAAAAGAAACTATGATTGGCCCATGTAAGGTCATGTTTTTTGACATATGGGATGTGGTGTCAATTTACGAACATGAATTAAAGACAAATCCCTACGAGCTCTGGGGAATAAAGAGAGGTTAGAAAAATGAAAAAAATATTAACATCAATTATATTTCTCTGCATCTGCGGAATTTCCTTTGCAGAAAATGAGATTGGAATAGGCGCAGGCCTTCCATTCAAAATGATTCATGCGGATGGAAATGACGCTCACGGAATGGGGTATGAGCTTGATGTGCTTTACAATTACAGAAAAGAAAACGGACTTGTTTACTCAGTTGAGGCAGCTCTGGGACCATATCTTTTTGACAGTTATTCTTTGAAGGACTCTTCAAGAGTTCAGCTGAACATTACTGTCCTTGGCGGCATCGGCTATGATTTTCTGAAGGATAAAAAAGGGCAGAGTCTTGTACTTTCAGGGCTTCTGGGAGTTGACATACTGACAGACACGAAGCCTTTTGAAAATTATAAATATGTTGATGGTTCTTATGTGAAAATTGAAAGCAGTATTGTGAATTTTACAAGCGGAATAAATCTTATTTATTCTGTCACGCTAAAAAACAAATTATGCTTTTATACCGGCTGTGCTTTTATAGCTGGATTAGGCTGGTCCAATGACAGGGTTACCCGCCAGGAAGACCGCTTTCACGAAGAAAAAACTCTTTATAATGAATATAAAGGCAGCTATGAATTCGGACTACTTCCAAAAATTGGTTTGACTTACAAATTTTAGTCCCATGCTGCAAAAAAAACGGAGAATTTATGTTTAATTTTAAGAATTACAAGGATTATTTAAAACGATTATTAATAATCGCAGTTCCAATGATTTTAAGTCATCTGATAAATCAGCTTCAGATGCTTATAGACAGGATTTTTTTAGGCCACGCCGACACTCTTTACATGAGCGTTCTGGGAAATGTTTCCTTTCCTGTATGGACTACAATGGCTGTATGCTTTTCAATTTCAACCGGAGCTTCAATCTTAATCAGTCAGAATGTAGGAGCAGATAACAAAGAGAAGGTAGAAGAATTTGCGGGTTCGCTGATAAAGTACAACAATATTCTTCCCCTTGGACTTTTCTTCCTCTGGTTTTTTGCTTCAAAGCCAGTTTACAGACTGATGGGAGTTTCTGAAAATCTCCTTCCAATGTGTGAGGATTATTCCCGCTATTATGCGCCGGTTTTCATTCTTGTGGGATTTTACGCGTCATTTATGGTAATTTTCCAGACGTCGAATCACACAAAGCACCTGGCAATTTCCAGCTTTATCCGATCGGTTCTGAACATTTTTCTGGACTGGGTTTTGATTTTTGGAAAGCTTGGCTTCCCGGCAATGGGAATTAAGGGTGCAGCAATCGGAACGACAATTGCGGAGTATGCGGGCGGCATTTATACGCTGATTGCCTTTTACAAAAGCCGCAAGCTTGGCACAAGACCAAATTTTGCAGCAATTTTAAGATCTCGTTTTAAAAGCTATCTGCATTCGGCAAAGCTTGGAATAAACACAGCCCTTGAAGATTTGTTCTGGAATCTTGGAAACCTTGCAATCATCAGGATTCTGAATTCAATCAACGAGCTGGCAGCCGGAATCTACACCATAGTATTCGGCGTAGAAATTATTGCGGTTGTTGTAATCGGTTCTCTGGGAAGCGGCACAATGACACTGTCCAGCGAAGCTGTTGGAAAACATGATCTAAAGCTTTACAGGGGCATTACCCGGACTGCATATTTCCTCTGCATTCTGATAGCTCTTGCCATGGTTGTTACGGCGCTTTTGTTCCCGCAGCAGATTATTGCGATTTTTACAAAGGATGAAGGAATTATTGCAACCTCCGGTATTTATCTTTTGTTTATCGGGATAAATCTTTTTTCAAAGGCCGGAAACATTATCGTTGGAAACGTAATTCGTGGAAGCGGTGACACAAGATGGATGTTTTTCACCCAGATTTTCGGCACCTTCTTTGTAGTTGCAATGGCCTGCCTTTTTGTATTCGGCTTAAAGCTGGGAATTACAGGAGTTTTCCTTGCCGTAATGTCTGATGAAGCCGTTCGCTTTATCATCAATACGCTCAAATACAAAAGAATCTGTAAATCAGCTGATTTTTTTGAGAAGAGAAAAGAGCATTTAAGTGCATAAATTATTATTCCTTATTTTGACAGCAGTCAGAATGGCAGCTCTTTCACAGCCGTTAAAACAAACGGGAAAGAATATCCTTTGGGACTCTGCGGGAAAAATTACTTCTGAAGTTTTGCCCATCTTTATTACCCGTCGAATCCCAATTTTGCAAAAGCCTTTGTTGCAGGACTTACATTCATAAAAACTCCTTGCAAAAGCGTTACCCATAATTGGGTTCAGTGTTTTTTGACCTGTAACCATCAACGGGGTTCATCAGGGGTTCGGTTCATACGTAAGAATTATCGAAAAAACATAACTTTCCATAATGTAGGTTCTGTCTACCTATAAACGCAGCATTTTTAGGGTAAGCGTCAATTTTTAACCTCCTACGCGTCATTTTTCCAGGTACCCTCTTCATGAAAGGCCGAAATTGAGATGTTCCAGGGAAGTAATTTTTCAAAATCTTTTTTTGTCTGACAGTTTACAGACTGATCAAAAACGCATCTCAAATATTCATATGGATCGAGATGATAGTATTTAGCATTCTCAATAAGAGTAAATAAGAAACACGAACTTTCAGCACCTTTTTCGCTTCCTGAAAAAAGCCAGTTCTTACGGCCAATAACAAATGGCTTAATCGAGCGTTCGGCAATGGAGTTATCAACAAACAAATCTGGACAATCAAAATAGTTCAATAAATGCTGCCATGAAGATAAAGCATAATTGATGGCTCTGACAAACTTTAATGTTGGAGGTACTTTAGGTTCCATTTCCAAAAGCCATTCGTGGAACTCATCAAATATAGGCTTAATCAGTTCCTTTCGTTTAGAGACTAATTCTTCAGGAGGAAGATTCATTTCAATTAGTTCTTCCTCTTTTTTATAAATTAGCTGAATGTATTTTACGGCTTTTCCGGCACCTGGAGATTTGCCGTTTAATGAGGCGTCAAAGAATTTTCTTCTTACATGTGCAAGGCATGCTACATGAATGATTTTATCATCCGGATATAAAAGATTATGTTCTTTGAGTGCAGTTTCATATCCCGAATATTCATCTGTCTGGAGCCAG
>ONPD01000001.1 GCA_900319625.1 uncultured Treponema sp.
GAGAGTTTTATTTGATTTGATAATGGCTTTTTTAATTGAACTTATTTTTGGCGATTTCCGCTGGACTTAGGTGTGGCTGAAATCGGCGAGCTCTAACAAGAATATGGAAGGTGAAAAACCTTTACCATTTCAGGAAGCAGTAAATGAGGCTATGGATTATGCAATTGAGCATAATTTTCTTGAAGGCTACTTTAGAGAAGAGAAGGCAAAGATTATGAATAGCATTCTTACACAATTCGATAAAGAAACATATGAAAATGGAATCCGTAATGAAGGCTTTGAAGAAGGCATTTCTATTGGAACCTCTCAGAAAGCCATTGAAGATGCAAAAAGTTTCTATAAAAATGGTGTTTCTATTGAAGTAATAGCTAAATCATTAAATATGACGGAAGAACAAGTACAGAAAATTATAAGTGAAAAAGGGGTAGTTTGAAAAAAATCTACAAGTAAGTAGAAAAATTACTACTAGCTTATTGTAAATCGTCAAACGGCCCGTTTGTGATATGCACCTAAATAATGACAGTGCCACCTTCCCAAGTCTGCAAGGCCCGGGAAGGTGGTGTTTTTTTAATATACCTTTACATATTCAATTATGCGGTCGGCAAGGTAGCTGACGTAAACGTTACCGGAAGATGTAACGCCGATATTAACACGATACTGATCCGGTTTTCCATTTGTTGGAACATGGAATACTTCCCAGTTGCCGGTAAAGAGTTCTCCATCCTCAGCAACACCAGAAGCATTCGCACTAGTTATTGTAGCGTTACCAGTTACAGAAATAAGCGGCTTCGCAAGTTTTGCAACTTTTGCAGCACGGTTTGTATCACCGTTTGACATACTATAATAACTGATGTATGGAACAATACATACTGTGCCGTCAACACTTTCGCCTTCACGGATTGCAAGATCTACATACTGACCAACCTGCTGATAACCGTCTACAGTAACTACAACAGGAGTAGCATCTACACTAGACATATAAGCATACTTCAAGTCACCGTTACTTGTGTCATAATATGCAAAGTGAATACCACCTTTACTATCTGTTTTCATAGCAACATACTGTCCTGAAGAATCATTATCAACTGTAACTTCGTGCCATGACTCTCCTGCACCAGCAACAGGCTCAGAAACTACACCACCATTAGTAATTTCAGTAATAGAAATTGATGAACCACTTCCTGTCTGCATAGAACGAACAGTTACTTTATTTGTTTTTGGGTCAACTTCTGCATATGCACCATACTTCTTTGAAAGAAGAAGGTTTAACTGATAAGCAAATTCATGTTTAGTATCCCCTGCTGAAGGATTTGACCATGCAAATGTTACATGCTCTGAAGGTTTACCATCAACAGAAATATTAAACTCTCCTGTAATACTATTATTTTTATATTCATAGAGTTCAGCATTTGTTAGAGTATTTGTACTATTATAATCTTTTATCTTATAATAGTATTTGCGATTTAACCTAGAACCTCCATATGTATAATACTCTAATTCATAATACTCATTATCAACCTTTACAAAAGCTCCATCTTGATTACTATCAATACCGCTTGCAGTAAAGCTGGCATATGAAGAATCATATGTGAAAGTATAAGATTTTCCTGTTGCGACATAACCCATTCCAGTTGGAATAGCAGTAAATTCCTGATAACCAGAGAAACTTGTAGATGGACTTGTGTTATACTTCATCTTCAAGGCACCAGAAGTTGAATCATACCAGGAAACAATTGCTGTATCCCCAGAGGCGCCTACAGCAGAATACGGACTGTTTGCATTTGCACCGGCAATTGCTGTATAACCCTGCGAATAAGTTCCTGAATTAACAGTACCTTCAACACTATAGTATATTTTAGCATTAGCTTGATTTACTGTTCCGCTACCACCCGTCATTTCTGTAAAATTATTAGCAACGTCAGTACCATCAGAAGTAAAATATCTGAATTTTATTATTCTTTGTGTAGTATCATAATAAGAGATATAACCTTTTGTTGCTTCATCAGTTCCAGTGACTGCCAGACTAGGCCATTTATAGCGATCCAAATTATTTAAATCAGCTCCATTCCAATTGGATTCTAAGAAAATAATATTATTCTGTCCTCGATTTTGTCTGTATTCACTCAAGTTTGTTGTATTAAATGAACCTCTTGTAAGTGCAAAATGGGATGGTCCGCTTCCCCATCCTGAAACAGGGGCTGCATATGTATCACCACAGGCAGAAACTGTAAATATAGTTCCTGAAGAATTAATTGATAATGCATTATCAAAGTAACGGGTATAAGAACTTCTAAGACTACTGATAGTTCCTACAGAATCTTCAAGAGCATTTGACATAGTTGCGAACGAAGCATCTTTATATCCGGCACTAAAGTTTATACTATCATTAACTGGGTTGATTGCCATATCAAGCATACGTTTATCTTCAGAATTACTTGTTGTATATACATCTACAATATGCAATTCTCGGGCATCAGAGAGGATATTGTTATTCTTATTGTTTGGTTCCTGATTATATGCGACTGTTTTTACAGTTCGGTTGTTTAATGATTCAACACTTCCTGTCTTGGCAACTACGCCTGCAGAAGTGGTTGCCGCATTAGTTGTAATTACAAGATTATTTGTTGTTGTTCCATTAGACTCTGGAGTATATTCTTCAGAACCTATCATAACCTTTGAACTTGTTCCATTTAAGTTGAAACCTTCAACCGTAATATTACTTCCTCTGCTTACAGGGTAAATACCAAGAGCAGAGCGGCTAAGTGTTGTCCAGCTATTCTGATTTTTACCAACTGAAAGATCTGTTTTTATTCCGGTAATATACGGAACAACGTCCATCTGGTAAGATGGTTTATGCTTTTCAGTAACCTCTGTACTAGCTTCTGCTTCAGTGCGGTCGGTTGAAGGTTTGTCTGCGCTATCAGTTGCTGTTACAGTAACGACAACATCTATATCAGCGATTTTAGTGACTTTTGTAGTGTCGTATTCGAAAGTCCACTTTACTTTGTGGCCTGATTCGCCGAAGTATGAGTCTTTGTCATTTGCATCTACTGTAAAGCGCCAACCGTTAGCTTCCATTGTTCCCTTAGTCAGTCCTGTAACATCACCTGGCGTGTCAGAATCTTTCCAAGTCTTATTCTGATTATCATAAACAGCAACCGTTGTTGCAGTTGAGAGTACAGAAGATTTAGAAATATCAATCTTTATGTTCTGAAGACGCTTATTGTCATAAACATAACCAGTGAGAACGATTTTTCCTGATACTTTAGGGTCTCTATCGTACTCGCCAGTACCATTAGCTGTGAATGCAGCTGGCAAATCATTTTCCAGTTCGATATGACCGTTTTCTGGTTTATCCTGATATAGACTGTTGTCACTTGCAGAATTCCACTTGAATCTATCAATTACGACATTCGGTTCGATATCATCTGTTACCTGAACATCAAGAGCAAGCTGAACAGTTACATTCTGGGAATCTACAAATTTTGTTGTTCCATCTGTATCATCCCAGATTTTGTACTGGAACCAGGTTTTGCCCCCCTGAGCATTATTTGGAACTTTTTTTCCAGTCTCTGTAAAGAATGAAACCGGCAAATCGATAGTATGAGTATGAGAAGATTCAACATAAGTTGAGTTTTCATTATAGTTATCTTCACTACCAGAGCCCAAGTCTGAATCTTCACTATCAACCCAAGCAGCCCAGTCTGAATCTTCACTACTCTTACTCTTAATATTCTTTGCGCCAGCAGTTGTGCCAATTGCATACTCATAGTGCAGATTTCCGTTTCCGCCAACCATTTCTATATCAATAGCGCTATTATCTTTAAGAATCTTGAAGGCATTTCCATTTTTTGAAACAACAACAGTTCCTGAAACAGCTTTACTTGCCTTTGTAACTCCACTAACAGTTGTAGAGCCATTAGGATAATAAGGTGAAACTTCGTCACCCTCAAATTGTGTATTTCCATCGTAATCAGATTTTACAGTTATACTGGCAATACGAGGTGCATTGTTGCAAATCATACCAGAAAACTCTTCATGAGCTGAGTTTCCGGCCTTATCGTAGTAAACGAAATGAAGAGTAACCGGTCCATCATAAAGGTTTGTTGAATTTATAGTTGCCTGCCATTCATAGTTTCCACCAGTTCCGGTAAGACCTTCCTGCATACAGTCACCATCCTTGTTATCAAGGTGATCTGTTTCGGAAAAGAGATTTGTCGGTCCGGTTTCAATAGATGTATTATCAATTACCTGAGCAAGTGCAAAGTAAGCATTAGTTGCAGTAGCTGGAGCAGAATCCAGAGTGATTGTAAGGCCTGACTTACCCTTAATTGTGTAAACAACGTTGTTAATTTTACACAAACCGCCTTTTCGCACATTCTGAGCAAAAACAGCTGGCAATGATAAAAGAGTAACATTCTTCTCAGAAACAGAAGAAATAGTAGTCTCACACCAATACAAGCCATCACCACCTTCATTCGGATTTGAATAAGAAATTCCCGTTTTACTTACATCAACATAATTATTTCTATATTTATAAGGCTCTATTGTGTCCGAACTAACTTTAGTAATCATCGGGTCAATAAAATATGTTGTTTTTGTTGTACTTGTCTTTTCAGCCTTTGCTTCACGAGTAAAATAGAATGCAATTCGTTTTACGCCGGATTCATCCGTTCCTTCTTTGAGTTCTCCACTAAGAGCAAACTGCCCGTTACTGTTTCTAAATTCATATTCTTTATCTGTATCTGTTTTAGAAAGTGGGTCATTGATAGTTTTGGCTGTAAAACCATTTGGAGCTTTATTATCATAGCGGATTTTTATTGTTTTTGTATCATAAGCCCCCGCACCGTTATCATAAACAGTAATATTAAACTCTTCTGTACCGACAGCACCATCAGCAGACGAACCTACAGGTATTACGAAATTCCAATTTTTTCCGGATGTTGTACTGGTAGAGTCTGAGCGTTCAGTTACATCATAACCAGCATTTTTCATATCTTGTGTAAGAACTGTCGCATCTACTGCTGCATCTTTTATAAATTTATTATTTTTGCAAACAAATTCTTGAATACCAGCACCGTGACGAACAGAACCTATGAGATACCATTTACCAGTAATCCACATATTCTCTTCATACACCATTTTTTTCGTTGCTTGGCTTACATCTTTATGATTTATAAGCATCAAAACGCTAGAGTCGTCTTCTTGGCTCATAATTTGAGGCTTATCCGGGTTGATGGTGAAGACAACAGTTCCAAGATTACTTTCCTTGCCGGTGCTGCTTAATGCGTATGCCTGCACAGCTACTTTTCTATATGACCCGTCTTTTTTTTTCTCAAACTCATTTTGAGAATTGATAATACAACGCCAACTTGTTGTTCCTTCGGCTTTTATTGCATTTCCAATTGTACTATTACCAGAAGGTTCTATTTTACTAGCATAATCCCCACGTTTTAATCCTGTAGTAAGCTTAGATTCCCAGTCAGAAGCGAAATATTTTTCTACATTATACTTTTGTTTTTCCTCATATTCTGAATCAATATAATCTGGATCAATCTTTAACCATACAGAAGCGACTTTTTCTGCTTTTATTGTTGCAGAACCAGCAATTCGAATCAGACCAGCAAGGGTTGCTTCTGCTGCTTTTGGATCTGGATAATCTATTACTACTTCAGGTTTATCAGCCTGTGTGTATACCTTAAACGTTACAGTCTGAGGATTTGCAAAAGTCGTATTTCCAAGAGAATCAACAGAGTATACCCAAAGTTTTACATCCTTATTTATATCAGTTATTTTTCCATCTGTAATAGTAACATCATCGAAAAGATCTACCAAATAATTATTAAGTTCTTTAGCATGATAGAAGCCATCATCTGCAAGGCCAAGGTCAGAATCTTTACCCTTCTCAAAAAGAATAGTCCATCTTCCAGTTCCAGTTACGCAGTCTTTTATATTTGTCCAGGTTGTTGGTTGTGTTACAGTTGTACTTGTAATAGCGAAGTAAAGACCTGATAAGTTAGTAATATTTGTGCTATTAATATGTTCATCACTTACTGAACCGCTTACTGAAACCGTCAGAGAACCATACTCTTCGCTTCCCTCCTGAGGATTTATTACAACTAAACTTGGAGCTGTATTATCAATCTTAATTGTGTATTCTTTCGGTTCAGAAGAGCTATCTGCCTGATCTTTTACCTTCAAAGTCAGTTTGTTATCGCCGCTATTAAGAGTTGACAAATCAAATTTTATGAGACGATAAGTTGGAGCTGAGTTTTCTGTTGGAACAAATGTCTCAGAAGAAACTCCATCTACACTCTGACCTTCCCTCTTAATTTGTTCTGTTTCAATTTCCTTAACACCGTTATCATCCCAGAAATCATACAGAATCCACAGACAGCGTGATGAACTTGTTCCACCAATATAATCTAAGCCAGCTGCAGTAAGGATTTCCCATCCGGCTGGTTTTGTACTGTTTGTCAGCATTTCAGATAGTTCGTTAGCTGGAACAGTTATTTCTGTTGTGCTGTCAGAAAGCCTATAGAAAACATTACGGATTTCAGGCTTTTTTGTATCTACTTTCAGATAAACTCTGGAATCTGTTGTCGCTCCGCGAATACCATATTGATTTGGTGTTGATTTATTATCATAAATTTTTGGTGTAGACTGCAAAGTTTTTGTTGCTGAAGAAATATATGGATTAGCAGGATTTTGAGGATCCACAACCTTGAAGTAGAAAACACCATAACCATCTTTTGGAATGGAGTATTGCCAGATTCCACCTTCCAGAAGGTTATTTCCCCAGCCATCATCATTAGCTGACGGTTCATCTTCATCCGCATTTTTACGCATTACATAAACTTCGCTAATACTATCATCATCTGTTACAGTTCCGAACAGCAGATTATCCTTAGCCCAGACACCAGCTGATGTCATACTTTCTAGCGGAAGGTTCTTAATTGTAATCACAGGTCTGTCTGTATCCTGGTCGACAGTGAAAGATTTTGGAGCAGAGAAACCAATGTTTCCGGCCTTGTCGGTTGCTTTTACTGTGAAGTAAACCTTTGATCCATCGGTGATGTATTCATAATCACGTTTTGGTTCCGTTGATGTAGATTTTTCCTTTAATTTTAACTGGCTGGTATTGATATCTGTGAATTCCCATGAAGTACCATGCTTTGCTGTTCCAAATTTAACCCATTTAGTATCTGCACCAACATCTTTACTTACAGCATCTACATAATCAGTTGATGTCTTCAAATCATCACCTGTTTTTGCTCCCAAAGTGTCATTTGTTGTGTAGTAAAGAACCATTGTTCCGGCAGAATTAACTGGATCTTCCGTGAGATAAGAATCGCTTATTGTACCTTTTAGTGTCTGTTTGCCGTTTACTGTTGTATTGTCTGTAAGGTTCAGATTTACTACAGGAGCTGCAGAGTCTACAATTACGTTTGCAACGGTCGTAGTTGATTCATTTTTTGCTTTATCAGTTGCAATTGCTTTTATAACTTTATTTCCTGAAAGTCCTTCAAAATACGAACCAGGCAAAGTAATATTCCAGCTTCCATTATTAATAATTGCTGTATGCGCTGTTTTACCATCTATCTTAATTGTAAGAGAATCAACTCCAGAAAGAGCTTCTGTAATTGTTCCGTTTAAGCTGATATTACCATGTTTTGTTTTACCGGTTCTTGGATTTCCATTTTCATCTACTGCATCTGTTGCATTTGATAACAATTCACTTGAAAGTTGTTCACATGTTACTACAGGAGCATTTGTATCAATATTCAAAGAGTAATGATTATAAATATCACCGTTATTAAGAGTCGCTACATCTACCGCATAGTTTCCAACGTTATCCTCGGCTACAATAACAAGATAGTTTGTTCCTTCTACGGTTCCTGTAAGCTGCTCTTTATAATTTGACTTAATCTTTGCCCAATGCTTTTTTGTTGTATCTGTCGAAGTTATACAATCTTCTGAAGTAAGTTTTCCACCTAGAGTTAAACCGGCACTTTGATTCGAATTATCAGTATAGAAAACTCGTTTTTCCTCTAATTGAGGAATTATAGGATTTGAACCTTTTACATCATCAGCAAGAGCTGAATTAATTGAATCTATTTCATCGTTATCTTTAAGATTTATGAGTTTCGCTTTCCATTTATTATATTCATTGCCATTATAAACCTTGTAGTAAATTTTCTTTACACCGCTGACCTCAGGTTTGTTTACATCTGCATCAGAATAAGAACTTCCATCTGCCTTAAGAATATCACCATCATCAAACAAACCACGGATTGTAAGATTTAATTTATTACTCCAGCTGTCATTTGCATATTTCTTTCCGGCATTTTTATCAAATGTATCATTCCAAAGTGAATTTGAAGTCAAAATATCATCATTATCATCTTCTGTGATTCTGAAATAAATATCCTTGCCTTTTTCATCCTGCAAATGCACGCCTTTTGGCGCTTCTCTATCAAATACTACTTCAAATTTCTGATTTGCGTCGGTATTTTTGTTACCGGCAAGGTCGGTGAGTTCAACATAGAGAGTTACACCTGTTACGCCGTCGGCAGTAAGATCAACATTTTCAATAACGGGTTCTCCATTTTCTATTTTTACTTTTTTGGCCTTACTCAAATCAATATCAGAAAAAGTCCAGGTAGAAGCTGAGCCGCTCGGAGTTGAATCAATTGTAATGTCATTTCCAGCCTGGTCTTTAGCTTTAAGTGCTACTGTATCAAGACCAATGTTGTCTGTAGCAATACCACTAATAGTAAATTTATCACGCTTATTATTTACATAATATTTTTCCTTGTATTTGTCAGTTGATGAGTCAAATACTCCCTTTTCCCCCTTCATATAGACAGGTTTATCCTTTGAATCTAAAAGAGTGAAGTTTACATTTTCTCGAACAATAACAGGGGGTTTAGTATCTTTTGTGATAGTAAAGGCTGGTGCAATTTTTGTGTCTTTATCTGCTCCATTCTTTGCAGTAATGTTAAAATCAACTGTATCACCTGAAGTAAAAGTTGGAGTAAATACAGCCTTCCAATATCGTCTTTCTGCTGCTTTTGTTGCTTTATTATTTGAATCATCAAAGAATTTATTTATATTTGAACTCGTCAGAGCAATTTCATTTTCCTGTGCATCTTTGAGCGCTTTATAGAAAGTGAAAGTAACATCTGTTAAATCAGATGTGATTTCCTTAATTGTACTTTCATCATCTTTGCAGCTTCCATAAACTGTAATCTTTTTGTTTTCTGTAAGATATACAGTACCACCTGAAGTTTTCAGACTTCCACCATCAACCTGATAGAATAATGATTTAAACTCTGGTGCTGTCATATCAATATTAAAGGCAATATATTCACCGCTCTTTGTTTTGAACAAGGCTTCATTTTCTGCCTTATCTGTTGCACGGATATAAAGACGGCTTTCTTTTCCTGCATTTTCTGGGAAAATCACAGAACCTTTATAGTAAGTTCGCTGACTTCCACCAGTATTTTTTTCGGTCTTCTTTGTTAATGCCGTCCATTCAGTTGAAGCCGTTGGCTCACTGCCTTTTGGTAAACCTACACATTCAATAATATCGATTCCAGAGCCCTTATCTTCGGTTCCAGTAGCATCATCATTTGCTTCAATTTCCAGGGAAACAGTCTGTGAATTATACCAGACACTTGAATTATCATCTGTAGAAGCAATTGGCTGCCCCTTTACACTTACAAGAGTAAAAGATGGCTCTACCTTATCAAATAAAACTGTAAATGCTCTTGAAACTGTCTTTCCAGGAGTTGCTTCGCTACCTGTCACACCATTTCCTGATTTATCTTCTGCTACAATTTCAAAGTTATATGCACCCTGATTTTCAAAATCCTCAGAAACCCATACAGAATTTGTAGAATTACAAGTTAATGCTTTTGATTCTGTTCCGTATTTTGCTTTTACAGATTCAATTCCAAGAGTATCACTTGCTTTTACTTCCAGATGGAATTTATCTGCGGAGTTCTTTTTATTTATGATAATACTGTTGCCTTCATTTGCAGTTGAGTTTGAATTACCATAAACAACCTTTACTTCCTCAATTACAGGGTTTGCAAAGTCTACGCAGAAATTACGAGGTTTAATCTTTGTTTCGTCTTTTTCACCTTTATAGTCTGATACATTATCTGCCTTATCTATAGCCTTTACATAAAGCGTATATTTTCCTTCGCCAAGGTTTCCTGATGCACTTCCAAAACTTTGGTTGAAAGACCAGTTTCCCTCACTGTATGTGGCCGTTTCCCAGCTTGTAATCTCTGATGAATCACTTGCTTCTTTTATTTTGTAGACAACAGATTTTATACCAACTCCATCATCATCATCTTTTGCACTTCCCTTGAAAACATAATCACCCGAGCCAAATGCTTTATCACCAAAAGCTTTCAATGGTGTTGTTATTTCTGTTACTTCAGGAGGAGTGTTATCAATAGTAACTGTCAGTTTCTGGAATTCTGTTGGTAAATCAGCTTTATCTGTAACAGTAAATTTATATTCATATTTTACAGTGGCATTTTGTGTAATTCCACCATCAGGAAGATTTGGTATACTCCAAACCCAGCCATCAGTCTGTTCTGTATATTCAATTCCACCATTTGTTTCAGTTGTATACTCTTTAATTGCATTAGTTACTTTATTTGTCTGAACAACAGTTATCTTTTTTACTCCAAATGCATCATTTGCAATTCCTTTAAGAGTAAATATTTTACCTGTCGCAAAATCTGCCGCAAGGGAAGACAAATCTTTCTGCAAGCTGACATCTGAGCCATCTTTTGGCTGATAACCTGTAAGACGCAAAGTTGGTTTTGTTGCCTTATAAATCCAGTCAATTGTTACAGGCTCACTTTTCAATCCAACCTTATCTACCGCCCAGATTTCTGCTTTCTTCTTTCCTTCATCTGCAAGAATAGCCGTAAAATCAGAATCACCTTTAATTACCTGTAAAGTCCAGTTTGTTGTACCGGAAGCTTCTTTTGTCACAGATTTTGTCGTATCTTCAACTTCACTTCCGTTTTCTGTTTTTGTCTGATAAAGCTTTACATAAACTTTAGAGATACCGGAATCTGCATCAGTTGCCTTTCCTTCAAACTTAAACGAGCTGTTTGAAGTTTCTGTTGCAGATGGGAAGCTTATTAAATCTGCCCCGGAATTAAGCACAACAGGTTTTGTATCATCAATTTTCAAAGTAATATAGCGGTTTCTTGAATAGTTTGTGCCGTCTTCATTTTTCAGCATATATGCAATTTTGCTATGATTTTTTAATTCAGAAGCATCAATTGTTTCTGTCCAGGTTGCATCTGTTCCAGTTGCCAAAGCTGAATCTCTTGCTTTAGTTGTAATATCTCCGGAACTATAATCGTATTCTCTATATGCAAAAAGATCCTTGCTTCCATTATAAGAATAAGTCAGCGTTACTTTCAGTTTTTTATAATTACTTCCATCTTCTACAACAGAAGAAATGTAATTTGTGTCTGGTTCTGCGCCTGTGTCGTTCATATAAGGCTTTGAAGTAATACTCAATTCAATAACACCTTCTGTTGGCGCCAGATAGAAGGCATAAAGCTGTTCCTTTCCTTCTGAAGTTGAAGGAGGAAGTATTTCATTTCCTTTAGTATCTGAACCTTCTATGCAGATTTTATAATATTTATTTGTGGAAAGACCCTGGAAATTGTCTGTTGCAACAGGAGCTGTTTTTATAGAAGTAAGTTTTTCTCCAATCGCAATTTTTTCTGCCTCAGATTTTACCACACCCTTTTCATCACATTCCTGGAAGTAAATCTTTACTGTATCTGTATCAATTGCATAGTTATCGAGACCTGGTGTGATATTAATTGTCAAAGGAGTTCCCGAGTTTTCTGTTCCATTTGTAAGGGTATAAGAAGCCTGAGCCTGTCTGTAAGTATTATTATTATCAGTAACCTCTTCATCCATTGAATCGCCACTTACCAATACTTTGTTCAATCCTATTACTGCAAAACTTGGATTATTATTTGGATTAAGCTTGAAGGTACCAACATTTATAGAATTTTCATTAAGAGTCTTTATAATTGTAGAGACATCATCTCCGGCTGCCTGGGTTGAAGATGAATTACTGTAAGTTCCGTTGAACATATTATAAAGTTCAGTTGTTTTATATGTATCATAACCGAGCTTTTCAATAGTTGTCTGGAAATAGTATTTTGTCTGACAGTTACCGTTTTTATCGCTTTCTGACTGAGCAGAACCATCTACCGGGTATCGCTGCGCTTCATCATAAGCAAAAATTTTACAATATCTCTGAACAGAATCAGGCTGTGCTGTAGTATAACCGTAAATTTTTTCATAAAAACCTGATTCATCACCAAAAGTTGCTACATTCTGTTCAATTGCGGCAGGAATATTCTGTTTTGTAATTGTTGTAATATAACCGGAATCTGAACAGGCGGCATCACTATAAACAAGAACATCAATTTTACTTATATTATTATCATCCGCAGCTTTTCCGTTCAGGGTGAAAAGGCGGCCGTAGGTTTTGATTTCTGAATCGCTATCGCTTGCTGACTTCAAATACTGCAAAATCACCACCGGCGGAGTATTATCCACTGTATAGGAGCGGGTAAGCGAGGTTGTGTGGCCGCCGTTATCGGTGAGGTTGATGGTTGCGAGGTAGGTTCCGTCTACGAGGGGCTGGTTTGAGTCGGCGGGATTAACCTGACAGAGCCAGCTGTTTTGTTCGATTTTTCCGTTGTAGGTTAAAACCTTGTTTGTGTTAATATTTTTCAGGCTGAGTGTAACTGCGCTGACACTTCCATCATCCTTCCAGGTACCTTTTACTGCAAAAGAATCACGGATAATCGCATTTACAGGAGGAGTTTCAATTGTACCCGTTGGCGCTTCAGTATCAACAGCTCCACCAAGTCCGATATCGCAGGCTGAAGCAATGACAAAAAGAGATAATGACGCTAATGCGCCCATAAATATTTTACCTTTCATAGACACCTCGCTACAAAATTTATACGCAGCAAAACAAAAAAAAGTATAAATTATCCCCGATTTTTTTATGAAAACTTTTTTTAGCAGAGAATTTAGAGCTGATAAAAACTTTTTATATATCCTAATCTTATAACTTTATCGGAACTTTATCAAATTTGTGAAAGCACTTTCAGGTCAAAATAACAAACATTTTTATAGTAAAATCGTGTATTTTAACAAAGAATTTGCTCTTTTCTTCTATATAGAATATAATATTTGCGTGGCTAAACTTTACGTTATTGGAACTCCTATTGGAAATCTTGGCGATATTACTTACCGGGCCGTTGAGACGCTTAAAAACGTTGATTATGTGGCTGCCGAAGATACCCGCCATACCCTGCAGCTTTTGAATCATCTTGAAATCAAAAAGCCGCTCATTTCCTGCCGGGCTCAGAACGAAAAGTTTGCGTCGGAAAATATCATTAAGCTTCTGGAAGAAGGTCATGACATTGCTTACGCAAGTGATGCGGGAACTCCCGGAATAAGTGATCCGGGTGCGGTTCTTGTTGACTGCGTTCGCGAGGCGGGCTTTGAAATCGTTCCGATTCCTGGTCCTGCGGCCTTTGCAACGCTTGTGAGTGTGGCTGGTTCTGGCGGAAAAACCCTGATTTTTGAAGGTTTTCTTTCTCCAAAACCCGGTAAGCGCCGCTCACGGGTAAAAGAACTGATGGACAGCGGAAATGCTATAGTTTTTTACGAAAGTCCCTTCAGAATTGTTAAGCTTCTTAAAGATATTTCCGATACTGATAGTAGCAGACGAGTTGTAGTCGGTCGGGAATTGACTAAACTGCACGAAGAAATCACTAGCGGAAGCGCGGCTGAGCTTTACGCTGATTATTCTTCAAGGCAATCCATAAAAGGAGAGTTTGCAGTTTTCATTTCTGGTACAAAAAAAGATAAACATTCGGAAGAATCTGCCGATAATTAAAATAGGTATAAGGGGAAGGAAGTTATGATGATTAATGGAATTAATTCAATCAATCCTTTGAACAATGTTCAGGAAACTCGCAAATCAGAGGGCATTTCTAAAGCTCGTGCAACAGAATCTGATTCAATTTCAGTTTCAAAAGAAGCTGAAAAAATGGCAGAGGCTTACTACCTGGATAAAGTTGCAGCAGAAACTCCAGATGTTCGTGCTGACAGGGTTGCAGAAGTAAGAGAAAAAATTAAAGATCCTTCTTACTTGAATGACGCCGTATTTGGTTCAGCAGCAGATAAATTCCTTACTGCTCTTGGACTTTAGTTCACGCTATAGTTTAAACTGAATGGTAATTAACCAAATCACTTAATTAAGTTATTATAAGGGCGGGCGCATTGTCGTTCCGCCTTTTTATTTTTAAAAAAGTTGTGATTGAAAATCACCTTGCACGCGGGAGTTTAAATGGCAGATTTTGTTTTCAGAATTAATCCGAATATCATAATTGGTTCTTACACTGTTTCCAGGTTGGGAAATCAGGTTCGCGAATGGGGAAACCGTTTTTTTGTTATAATGGACCCGATTCTAAAAGAGCTTAAGCTTGCAGAAAAAATCCTGCAGTCTCTTGCCGACCAGAAAATCGAAACTATCGTATATTATGAATTAAATGACGGAACTTCGACTAAGGCGGTTGCCCGTGCCCTCAAGCTGGCCCGCGAAGGCCACGTTCACGGTGTTATTACCGTCGGCGGTATGAAGGCTATGACAATCGGTCGTGCGGTTGCGGCCTACTATAACGAAATCCACGATTTCTACACTTTTGTAGGGGGCGCCCAGCCAAATACTCAGGCAATTCCTTGTATCTGCGTTCCTACCACCTACCGCTTCCCCTTCATTTTTACAAGTGACCTGCCGCTTTCAGATTCCCGCAATCATCAGATTAAATTTCTGAAAATCCAGCAGAATGTCTGCAAGCTGGCTCTGATTGACCCTAACCTTATGCTTACCCTCACAGATAATCAGAAGGCAATTCTTTCTCTTGAGCTTTTGAGCATGACTGTGGAATCCTATATATCTCAGAAGGCCAATTTCTTCAGCGATATGTTTGCCGAAAAGACTATGGAAATTCTTTCCTACGCCTTTAACGGCTCTCCTTCCATCGAAATTACAACACCGGAAGAGGTCCTGCTGGCCCAGGCCGGCGCAATGGCAAGTATGTCTGCCTCGTCTTCTTCCCTTGGAATGACAACCCTTCTTTCCATTGGAATGAACGCCCGCTTCCAGATTAAAAAACCGCTGATTGCTTCGATTATTCTTCCTTTTGCCCTTGAGGATGCCGCAAAATTTAAGGCTGCCCGCCTTGAAAAGCTTGCCCACCTGATTGGTGCGGCAACTGAAGAACAAAAGGGTGAAGATGCAGTTAAGGCTTTTATTGATTTCGTTCGCCAGCGTATTGCGGCCGCAAATCTTCCTACCCGCCTTAAGGACACCAAACTCAGCGTTGAACAGCTTGCAACAGTCATCGAAGACGTTAAAGACACAGACATTATGAACCTTCTTCCGCGCAGTATGACTGCCGATGATTTGTTTGATTTTGTAAAACAGGCATACTAGGCAGCCTTCCCCGGAGCTTTTATGATTGAACCAGGAAAACTTTTTCAGCTGGAAGGCGGACAAAAACGCCGCAAGCTTGCATTGACTTTTGGCGCTTTGGAACGCGACATCCGCGGAATTGCCGAAAAAGGAACAGAATATAATTTTACCTCTATGGCCCGCGCCGATTACGTGAAGGAAATCACAAAGGTTCTGCTTAAGGACCCGAAACTGCCTTCCGACGCGGCAGCCGAGCTTACCCGACTTTTGACAGCCCAGCCCTTTGACGAGCTCCGCCTCTGTAACTGCGCCCGCAACCATCTATTGACGCTTATAGGAACCTTCCCCGCTGAATGGGACCTGGTTATTGCGCCCCATGCGGCCCCGACAGAGGAAGACGGCACCGTACGCCAGCGGGAATTTTACCCGGGTCTTGCCGTTTACGCAGAAGATATCCGCTCACCCTTTAATCTTGGATCGATTTTCAGAACCGCCGAGGCGATGGGCGCTGAAAAGGTCTATCTTTCGCCCTTCTGTACCGACCCTGAACAGCCCCGCGCAATCAGAAGCGGAATGGGCTGTATAGAAACTCTTGGCTGGGAACGCTGCGCTCTGGACCAGCTTCCGGATGACCTGCCGGTTTTTGCCCTGGAAACGGGCGGCTGTGATTTGAAGGATTTTAAGTTCCCGGAAAAGGGAATCTGCATCATTGGCTCGGAAGAGCTTGGCGTAAGCCCTCAGGCTCTGGAACGCGCTACTTATGGCCGTGTTTCAATTCCTATGAAGGGGCTTAAGGCGTCGCTGAATGTTGGTGTTGCTTTTGGTATTTTAATGCAGGCCTGGGTAAATGCACTTAATACTCTTCGTTAAAGGCATCATCCAGCTTATTTAAGATATACACAAACTGGTCTTCTGTATAAATATCAAACAAAGCCAGATATTTTGAATCAATCTGATAGAAATCAATATGATGCTCGCTGTAGGCATAAAGAACTTCTGCCACATAAAGAGGGGGCATATATTTCTGCAGGCGTTCCGGCACGTAGTTAGTCGTATTCCAGCCTGAAACAAGAGCCAGAGTTTCTTCAGAAAATTTCAGTTTTTTCATATACATAAAGGCCAGGAAACCGCCGACCATTCCATCATAAAAGATTGTCCGGATTCTTTCTGAATTGTCATACTGCTCACTCAAATCTTTTATGAACTGTTCCTGAACCTGGGTCGGATTCCTGAGTAAATCAAGTCCAATGCTGTCCAGAAGTCCGAGCGTATAATATTCCTGGGCATTAAAAATCTCCTGGAAATCAGGATTATTCTGAACAAGATTATATACATAGAAAGAAACTTTCTGGGCGTGCCTTTTGGTAGATTCCAGATCATTGAATTCCATAACTTCAACATCAGGATTATCAGATGAAAAAATATTTCTGAGCTGGTCATCTGTAAACTGCTTGAGGGCCTTTTTCAAATCAAGCTGTTCCCGCTCGTTGTCGACCGTATTTTTTACCAGCAGAAAGGCCAGGGTATCATCCTTCATAATATGCTTGAGAAGTTCTTCCCTGTTTACTTCAGCCTTATCAAGAATTGTGCGCACCTGGCGGTAGCTGGCAAGGCGAATTGGAATCTGTTCCTGAAGCTTTACATACTCATAGGTAAGCAGCTGAACTGCATTATAAATGTCGGCGTTACAAGGCAGGATGATTTCTGTGATTGTTTCACGGTCAGTTGAATAACATTTGTAATTATCCTTACCAAGTCCAACCTTCTGCAGCATCAAAATGATGATGATGATTCCAAGACCGGCACCTTCCGACGGATCCAGGGCTTTTGCATAAACTTCTTCAATGCTGTTGAACTTCTTTGCGTTCTGAATCTTTGAGCGGATCTTTTTTTCCTCATCAAGTGTCAGAACAGCCTTGTTTTTAATCTGAATTTTGATTTCCAGGCCGCAAAACTGGAGAAGAACCTTGATGTAAAGGCCTGATTTTTTCTGTAATTCAAGATAATGGTCGATATTTGAAAGAGTGTCTACCTTGAACTGATCCATTCCCTTTTCATATTCCTGGGGATTGTTGATATCAAGTCCTTTTTCCTTAAAGTAGACGCGTTTTGTATTGGCTTTTTTTGCATTGGTCAGAAGCTCACCCAGACAATACTTCAGATTCTGTATCAGATGTTCCTGATAGCACTCTTCAAGAAAGGCTGTAAGGATATCATAGATATAGATTTCCATGTTGCGAGAAAGCGTGTATGTTGTGATTTCAATAGGCATCTGCAATCTGACTGAATTGCGGATTTTTTCTCTATCGAACTCAATTTTTTCTTCTAAGTCACTGACCATTAACTTTTTAATTTTAAACCCAAACTTAAATTTTGTAAAATATTTTTAAGCCCTACGTTCCTTCCAACAACTTGAGCGCAGCGAAAGTTAAGCTAAGGTTAAGCAAGTCCGGAAGTTGTAAAGCCCATTACGACCTTAGCGCTGCCAGTATTGTGGTAAAAAGAACATAATCATCGTATAAAGCTCCAGACGGCCGGCCAGCATTGCAAAGCAATACCACCATTTCACAAAATCAGGAAGACAGCCGAAATTTCCGCTTGGGCCAAGAATGCCGGCTGCCGGTCCTACGTTTCCTACCATACTGAGTGATGAGGTGAAGGCTGTAAGGAGGTCTAAGTTTCCGATGCAGCCTACAAGAGTTGTAAGGGCAACCAGGAAAAAGTAGAGGGCCATAAAGGCGGTTACGTTGAAAATTACGTCCTTTCTGCCAACCCGGTTATTCAGACGGATAGAAAAAACTCCGTGTGGATGCAGCATACGCTTTGTTTCGTTACTGATCTGCTTGAACAAAACAGTCCAGCGGATAACTTTAACGCCTCCGCTTGTTGAACCTGAACAACCGCCCACAAAAAAGAGGAGGAAGAGCCAGAACTGGGCAGTCGACGGCCAGAGGAGGAAGTCCGTAGTAGAAAATCCTGTCGTGCTTATTATGGAAACTGCCTGGAAGGAGGCATAGCGGAGCTGACGAGGGAAGCTGTGATAAACAGAAGCTACGCTGACCGCAACGGCAAGAATCGCAAAAATAACAGTGGCAAGATAAACCTTGAACTCGGAATTATCGCGGATATCCTCAAATTTTCTGATTAATATATAGTAGAAAAGTGAAAAGTTTATGCCAGCAAAGAACATAAAAACGGTGATGATTACGTCGATGGCGGCATTGTTGTACCAGCCTATGCTGGAATCTTTGGTAGAAAAACCGCCGGTTCCCAGGGTACTGAAGGCGTGGGAGAAGGCATCAATCCAGTCCATGCCGGCAAGCTTCAGAAGAAGAGCTTCTGTCAGGGTAAAGGCCGCGTAAATTATCCACAGGTATTTTGCAGTTGTCGTAATTCGCGCGGTAATTTTTCCTTTTTCAGGGCCCGTAGTTTCTGCCTTAATCAACTGGAAACCGCCCACTCCGAGCAGCGGAAGCAGGGCAACTGTCAAAGTTACGATTCCCATACCGCCAATCCAGTGGGTAATGCAGCGCCAGAGGTTTACCGAGCGGGGAAGCTCTTCCAGGTGACCGCAGACTGTTGAACCTGTGGTGGTAAAACCGCTGACACTTTCGAAGACGGCGTCGGTGATTGTCGGATAAGCGCCGGTTACAAAAAGCGGGATTGCCCCGAAAAGGCTCATAAAAATCCAGCAACCGGCTACAATCATGTAAGTCTGGCGGGTATTGATTTTGAAACTTGATTTATGGAAGGGGATGTAAATCAGCGCTACAAGAGCAAAGCTGGCCAGCATCGGAATAAGAAAGGCTGAAATAACAGCCGATTCGCCGGTGGCAAGGGCGACTCCCAGAGGCATAAGCATCATTGCGCCTACAATCGAAAGGAGTACAGAAATAATTTTAAGATAAGTTATGGCAAACAAGCTTACTCTCCGTCGGCTCCGGTAAAGAATGAAAGAACCTTTTTACTCTTTTCGCCGTCCACTATGATAACAAGGTGGTCCTGAGCGTGAAGTTTTGTGTTTCCGTCTACGATTTTATATTCATCAATTCCTGACTGACGGCTCAAAAGTACAAGGAACTGACCCGGATTTGAAATCTCCTTAAGGGCTTTTCCGTTGACCTTTGAATTAGCGCCGATTTCACATTCGATGATTTCCATCTGGCCGTTAGTTACGGTGTGGATTTCCTTTACCGACTTTCCGCGAAGATGACTCATAATGGAATCGACTACGGCGTCGCGCAGGGCAACCGGAACATCAACGCCAAGCTTTACGGCAATAGTTTCGAAGGCAGAGCTTGTTACCAAACTGATTGTCTGACCAACGCCAAGTGATTCAAGGTAGGCTGCCAGAACCATGTTAAGCTCGTGATTGTGGGTAGCGCAGATTGCAAGGTCGTAGGAGGTAATCCCTTCCTCGCGCAAAAAGTTTTCGTCGCTGGCATCGGCGCACATAACACGGGCCTGAGGAAATTTTTCAGAAGCCGCCTTAGCCAGCAGGTCGTTTGAATCAATGATAACGAAATCCTGGGTTTTTCTTCCAACATAAGAGGAAATACGTTTTAAGAAGCTTTTCTGGCCGTTACCAGTGCCTTCCCCATCCTTCTGAGGATTCAAAAACTTTTCTGCTACGATATTTCCGATTCTTCCTGCTCCTATCAGAGCAACCTTACGAAGCTCCTTAGCTTGAGTTCCGCAAAGGCTCATTACGTCAGAAAGTTTGTCCTTGCTGACAAGAACGCCCAGAATGTCTCCGGCTTCGATTTTTGTATCGCCGGAAGGCAGGGAAGTTTTTCCGTCTTTTTCTATATAAACTACAAGAAATTTAATGTCTGTTTTTGACCTGATTTCCTTAAGGCTGATTCCGTCAAAGGTGCTCTTTTCATTTACTGTGATGCGGGCAATTTCCAGGTCGGAATTGTCGAAGGTGAGGACGTTACCGACAGCACCGTTTTCAATTGCCTTTACGATTGATTCTGCAGCTTCGACGTCCGGGTTAATCATATAGTTGATGCCGTAAAGAGGGCGGTGCTTTATACCAAAAGTGTCGCCGTGTTTTTTTTCGGCGGCAGCGGTATTTACGTAGTAGGCGTAATTTCGTACGCGGGCGATTTTAAGCACGTCCGGGTAAACTGCGTCCACCAGCGAACAGGTAATCATATTTACTTCGTCGGAGCTTGTAACACAGATGAGGGCATCGGCTTTTGCGATTCCGACGCTTTCCAAAGTTTCCAGGTTATTTCCGTCGGCACAGAGCACGGTACAGTCCAATTGATTCTGGGCATGGCGGATAGTATCTTCATTGTTGTCGATTAAGGCAACCTGATTTTTTTCATTGATGAGGAGCTTTGCAAGCTGAACGCCGGTAAAGCCAGCGCCCACAATTACGATTTTCATAATGATTAATTATAAAGCAGATTGGATAGATTTTAAATAGATTTTAGAAGGGGGCGTTGCGGGGGAATCCCCCGCTGAGAGGGTAGCCCGCAACGAAGTGCGGGCGCAGGGGGAGACTTCCCCCCTCCTTCTTTATTCTTAAGCAGCCTGTGCGGCCTTTTTGCCTTTGGTCTGAGAAGCGAAAGTTTTTACGCCTTCAATTACCAGTACAACGGCCAGGATTGCCATTGCTGAAGCAAAGAGCAACTGGAACCAGTTACCCCAGGCAGGATTTGCCTTTGTGAACTGGCCGGCAGCGATGAATTTAACCTTACCGATTACTGTAAGAATAAGCTGTGTCAAAGTTGCGCTCAGCATGAAAACTGTTGGAATAAGGAACATTTTGTTGTTCTTGCCAACTTCACCAAGCCATGCGGCAACTGCCATCAAAGCGATTCCGGCAAGAAGCTGGTTAGCGGCACCGAAGAGTCCCCAAATCTGAGAAAGTGAAAGTCCACCAAGAATACAGCCGATTACAACCATAAGTCCTGTTCCGAAGAATGGATTTGCAAGAAGCTTGCGTACAGGGCTCTTTGCGTCTTTCCAGCTTTCTTCGTCTTCTTTAAGGAAGAGTTCAGAGAACATAAAGCGGCTCAAACGTGTTGCTGAGTCCAAAGATGTAAGTGCGAATACAGAAACTGCAAGTGTAAGAAGAGCGCTGATTGTGTTGTAAACTGGAGTTCCCTTTGCGCCGAAGAGAGTTGCGATTCCGGCACCGAATGCGGCAGAAGGAGAACCGAATTCTTTTTTGCCCCAAGCTTCCCAAACTACGCCAACAGCGATGAGCGAGATGATTCCCAGTGCAGATTCAATAAGCATTGAACCGTAGCCGATTGCCTTTGCGTGCTTTTCGTTGTCCAGCTGTTTTGAAGATGTACCGGAAGCGATGAGTGAATGGAAACCTGAGCAGGCTCCGCAGGCAACTGTGATGAACAATGTTGGGAACATATAGCTGTTTCCTACTTTCCAGCCTGTGAATGCAGGAATTGCGAAAGCTGTGTTTCCGCGGAAGGCTGAAGCTACAATTCCAACAAAGGCGATCAGCATCATTGTGTAAAGAAGGTATGAAGAAAGATAGTCACGTGGCTGAAGCATAATCCATACCGGAATCAAAGATGCAATTGCGATGTAAAGACCGATGATAACAATCCATGCATTGCGGCTGAGAGCGAGACCAACGTTCAAACCAAGAACGATGATTGCTGCGATTGCAACGATTCCGATGATTGTTGCAGGCAGAGTCTTAACGCCGAAACGGTTTGTAAGAACGCCGTAACCGATAGCAAGGAAAATGAAGAGAACAGAGATGATTGCTGTTGTCTGGTTATTTGTAAGTCCCTGAGCCTTTGTTACAAAACCGGTAACAAGATTTCCGGCTGCATCTGGCTTTGTGAGGAAGGTTCCGGCAACTACGTTTACGAATGAAGCAATAACAAGAATCAAAACGAGAAGAGCAAAAATGATGAAGAGTTTTTTTGAGGTTTTACCCATAGAAGCCTTGATGATTTCTCCGACTGACTTTCCGCCGTTGCGGGCAGAAGCAAACAAAGAACCAAAATCCTGAAGTCCACCAAAGAAAATACCACCGATTACACACCAGAGGAAAACAGGAACCCAGCCGAATACAGCTGCCAGAATAGGACCGTTGATTGGACCGGCACCGGCGATTGATGAAAAGTGATGTCCCATCAATACGGCAGGTTTTGCCTCTACATAGTCAACACCGTCTGCCTTTTCTTTAGCAGGCGTATTTCTTTTTGGGTCGATTCCCCACTGCTTTGCAAGCCATGAGCCGTAAAATACATAGCCGCAGAAAAGCAAAGCGATTGCTGCAAGAATGATTAATAATGCTGTCATTTTTGCCACTCCTTTTTTTTTATAAAACTTTCTATAGTGTGCCTGCGAGCTTTTTGAGGTCGCTTCCGTAACGGTTTGTTACTGCGCGGCCTGTAGAAGTTTCGTAAGCCATTATCCTTAGGTTACTCCAGCCGTAAAAGCCGAATTTATATGATTTGTGAAGATTGTGCTTTTTGATTTTTTTGACGGTTTCCGGGTCGATTTTTTCTGCAAGAATGATAAGAGTTACGTCGGAATTGCGGTGGCCGGAAGCGGGATGAACTTTTGAAAGGCCGCGCTCCCAGACAATTGAAGAAAGTTCCGAAAAGCGTGATGAAGATAAAGAGTTTTCTTCTATAAAATAAACATAGTCGTTTGAATCGATGTCGGCGATGTGGGCTTCTTTGACTAAAAAATACTGTTCTGTGTGGGAATGAAATTCAGCGGTCACTGAAAAAGGCTCCTCTACCCCGTTTCTTTCAACGTTGTAATAACTCTCAAAAGAGTGAAGAAGCTTTTCTAATGTGCTTTCAGAATCAGAAAGTTTTTCTGCGACGCCTTTGCCTTTCATATATACTAAATATATTCAGTATTATTAAAGTCGTCAATATAAGAAAAGCCTTTTCACTTTAGTTATCATCTACACCCAGGCCGAAAAGGGCGAAGTCTGCGCGGGCTGGGTCTGAGGGGAAAACTTCCTGCAAAGCGGTTGTGAGGGCCAGGGCTGTCTTGCGGTCAGCTTTAGCTGCGGGCAGCAGGAGTCCAAGCCGGATTCCTTCCTGCATAACGTGAACGTCGAGGGGAATTAAGAGGTCGCCTGCCGGGTACCAGTACCAGAGGCCAAGGTCTACCGGGGAGCCCTGCCGGACCATCCAGCGCAGAAACATATGGATTCTTTTGTTTGCGGAATTTTTGCCTTTGGGAACGATTTTTGATGTCGGGAAGGCCTGGGAAATTAAAGCTGCCAGGGCGCCGGGTACCTGCGATTGGGAAGGAAGCTTTTCATATTCTTTCCTGAAAAATTCCCCTAAAGTGCCATTTTCCTTTAAGATTTCAGATAATTCACAAAAGAGCGAATTCATATCAGAAAATGAATAAAATCTGTAGAATTTTGGCAAATTTTCGCCTTTTTGCTCAAATTTCGGCGAATTTTCATCAAATTTTTTTTCAAAATCACGCGAAATCAGCCATTTTTTCATTCCGCCGGATTTGTCTGCCAGCTCAAAAATCTGCCGGATTTTAGGAATAAACTGCGTTCTGCTGCCAAAAGAAAGCATAGCCGCAATAAAGCAGGCCGCCTCCACGTCCGCCGGCTCCTTATACCAGCGGGTGAACTGGCTGGGGTCAGCATCCATAAAAGAGGCTCTTTCGTATTTTTGCGCAAGCTGTCGCAGGGTTTGCTTTAAGTCGTCGGTCATAAGACCACTTTAATAGTTTTCCTTTACAAAAGCCAGTGTTTCTTCCAATGTAGGCAGAGCCGGAATAGCACCGCGTTTTGTAACACAGAGGGAAGCTACAGAATTCGCAAAGTTTATATCCTTAACAAGTTCATCTTTTGTGAAAGCCAGCGGCTTTTCCCGGCGGGTAAGACGGAAGAGGAGACCTCCGTTGAAGCTGTCGCCTGCACCTGTTGTGTCAGCAACCTTTACCTTTGGCACGCTGATAGTTCCGCTTGCAGTGCAGCCTTCCGTTTTTGCAGAATAATATACGCCTTTTGAGCCAAGCGTAATCATAATCAGCTTTACGCCTTCTGCGTGGATTTTTGCAGCGCCTTCTTCGCAGGTTACGTCACCAAACAAAAGGGCAAGCTCCTCATCAGAAACTTTTACGATATCTGCATATTTGAATAGGCTTTTGAGCTCATCCTTTGCGTCGCTGCGGCCCTTCCACAGGTTTGCACGCCAGTTAGGGTCATAAGAAATGATTCCGCCAGCCTTTTTTACAAGGTCAATTGCCTTCAAAGTAGTTGATTTTGCAGGCTGGTCTGTAAGGGAAAGAGAGCCCACGTGAAGGATTTTTGTGCTTTTCAAAAGCTCAATGTCCAAATCAGCCTCAGTCAGCTGGGTGTCTGCACCAGGGTTTCTGCAGAAAGAAAAATGGCGCTCGCCGTTTGCATCAAGCGATACAAAAGCCAGGGTTGTATGTTGTTTTTCTGTTGTACGCATTCCGCTTACATCAACATTTAAGCCCGCAAGAGTTGCACGCAAGTCTTCGCCAAAGGAATCGCAGCCAGTCATTCCTACGAATGCTGCCTTTCCGCCCAGTTTTGCAACCGCACAGGCACAGTTGGCAGGTGCTCCGCCCGGATTTTCTTCGTAGATATTTTTTCCGTCGGCAGATTTGCCGACAAAAGTAAAATCAATTAAAATTTCGCCTAAAGCAACAACATCAGTCATTCAAAATCTCCTCAAAAATATATATTACACACCACAAAAAGCTCCCAGTCGAAGAAGGATTTTCAAAACCGCGCGATATCGCGCTACACGCTGTTGTGCCTTGGAACTATATACATGGCCGCTATAGCGGCCGCACAACAGAGTGTTTTTGAAAACCCTTCTCCTCCTTCGCGCTTTTTGACCTTAATTTACCTTTTCATGAGTCCTTCCAGCACGTCGTAAGTTATCGCTTTCGTCTCCCCCACCTGCAAATCTGCCTCTTTCAGCGAGCCGTCCGGGCTGATTCCCAGAGCTGTCATTCCACCGCGCTTAATTGCGGCTACTCCGGCTTCGGCATCTTCTACGCCAACGCAGTCGGTGTACCAGGCGCCCGAAAGTTCAGCGGCCTCAAGGAAGATGTCTGCTTCCGGTTTTGCCTTCTGAACGCGGTTGGCATCGGCAATTCCCTTGAACAAATCACGGATTTCAAGCGCATCAAGAATGGCCGGCGCATTTTTACTTGAACTTGCAAGCACCGCAGGAACCCCGTGAGCCTTCAGCTCGCCAAGCAAATCCTTAATTCCCGGCAGAATGTCCGCCGGAGTAAGGCTCTTCAAAAGCTCCTTGTAACGCTCGTTTTTCCAGAAGCATTTTTCCGCCTTCTTTTCCGCCGTCCACTTGACCCCATTTTCGCGCAGAATCACTTCAAGACTTTCCTCGCGGCTGATTCCAAGCAGCATTTTGTTCATCTCTTCGTCAAAAGTCAGCCCCTCAGCGTCCGCCATCTCTTTCCATGCCTTATAATGAAGCGGCGCCGTGTTAGTAATAACTCCGTCCAGATCAAAAAGTACGGCACCCAGCTTCTTTTTAAGAGAGAATGACACGCAATCGCCCCTACCAAGTTCAACCTTTTCATTCCTATGGTAGATAGTCAATTTACCGCGGCTATGTCCACCTTCCAAGGTCTTATCAGCCTTCCCCTTTGCTGCACTATCCCGCAGCGAATATGTAACTTCCTCATGCGAGATTTTTACATCTAAAACATGCCCCTGAATAGCTAAAGAGAATTCCAGCCCCTTCCAGCTTTCCGGCAGCTTCGGATCAAAAGAGAAAAGACCACCGTAATCGCGGAAGCCCGCAAAACCGTAAACAGTTCCCATCCAGCTTCCTGCCATACATGCAGTATGGATTCCATCGCGGCTGTTTCCGTTTACATCATCAATGTCCATGCGGACAGTTTTATTGTAGTAATCAAAAGCCTTTTCTGTGTCACCGGTTTCTGCCGCCATAATTCCCATAATCGAATAGCTGAGCGAAGAATCACCGGTTGTGTACTTCTGATAGTATTTGAAGTTGCGGATTTTTTCTGCCTTAGTAAAGCGTCCGCTCAGCAAAAACTGTGCCAGAACTAGATCAGGCTGCTTCAAAACCTTGTGACGGTAGATTTCCAGCGGATGATAGTGCATCAAAAGCGGGTACATAGATTTTGGTGTATTTTCAAAATCCCAGTCAGCCTTATCAAGGAAGCTGTCATCCTGAGGATATATGCCCATTTCCTTATCAAAAGGAATGTAGATATTTTCTGCAATATTTTTCCAGCCTGCTTTTTCAGCCTCGCTGGCCTGCTTGCCTGAACGTGCCACAGAAATCTCAAGATTTTCCCGCGCCATAAAGTTTGTAAAGGCGTTGTTGTTTACGATTGCAGTGTACTCGTCCGGTCCTGTTACATCGTTGATGCAGAATTTATTTCCCTTGTGAGGAATAAAAGCTCCAAGGCTTTCCCACATGCGGGCTGTCTGAGCGCACATCTTTTCTACTGTCGCCTGGTCAAAGCCCTGATCTTCGCCATGAGCATTCAAAAAGCGATTGAGAGCAAAAATAATGTCCGCATTAATGTGATACTGGGCAGTTCCTGCCGGGTAGTAGGCGCTGGTTTCTTCACCGTCGATTGTGCGCCATGGGTAGAGGGCACCCTTAAGGTTCAACTCTGCCGCACGCTCTTCTGCCTTTGGCAAAATACGGCCGCGGTATTCAAGAAGCTTTTTTGCAACCTGAGGCGCTGTGTAAGTGAAAACCGGGCAGACGTAGCTTTCTGTATCCCAGAAGAAGTGGCCTTCGTAGCCTTCACTTGTAAGTCCCTTGGCACCAATGCTGGCTTTTCCTGTACGGCTTGCTGATTGCAAAAGGTGGAAAAGGCTGAAGTGAAGTGCCTCTTCGCTTTTTTCGTCGCCGTCAATTTTGATTTTTGCAACATCCCAGAAGTCAGAAAGGAAGTCCTTCTGCTCTGTTACGGCTGCATCAAAACCCGCACTTGCAAAAGCCGAGCATTCTTTTTCTGCCTGATTTGCTAAGGCTTTTATATCACCGCCGTCAGATTCGCTCTGCCAGCAGTAAGTTATATATTTTTCTAAAATTATTTTCTTTCCGGGCTGCAAAGTAGCCTTTGTAAAAACGTAAGGAATTTGGTCATTTTCAAATAAAAATCCTTCATTTTTAACGAATTTTTGCGAAATTCCATCGATTTTTGCCAAATTCTGCACATTTCCGCTCAAAAAAAGTCCCGATTTTGCTGTTTTTTCGGTAAACCTGATAATGCCGTTTTCAGCCGAATTTCCGCAAATTTCCACATTTTTTGAAAGAATTTCCAGCGGTTTGTGGCGGAATTTTGCCCCGATTCTTGGGTCATCTTCCGCAAGAATATTGCCTGCGGTAATATCAACAGCAGAGGCAAGCTCAATTTCCAGAGGAGAGTTTCCTGTATTTTTTACGCAATAACGGATTGCGGCGCAGTTTTCATTCTTAAAAGAAACAAGACGTTCGCTGTGCAGGTGGATTTTATTCTGACCATTTTCCCAGTCACATTCGCGGGTCAAAAGACCTTTTTCCAAATCTGTGGTCAGCGTATTCGATGTGCATTTTCCGCTGCTTCCGTCGATTGCAAAAGGAGCGCCATTAACGCGCATTTCAATTCTTTTTGCGTCCGGCAGATTCAAAATTGTTTCATGATTTTTTGCGTATCCGTAGGCAGTTTCGCCGTAAAGAATACTTTCCTTATCAAAAAATCCGTTTATATAAGTTCCTTTATGGAAGGTGCCGGCTTTTTCTTCTGTGTCGCCGCGCATACCAATATTACCGTTGCCCAGCGTAAAAAGAGTTTCGTTACGCTGAACGCTGTCTTTTCCAAATTTATCTGTCTTAAAAATCATATTTCCTCTACAAATTTTCGCTCAACCAGCGGACTTCGTATGGGCCTAGCTGCTGAGCGTAGAAGTTTTCGTATTTCTGGCCGGTAAGAAGGTCTGTGCTTTCTTTTGACCAGGCGCCGATTTTGAAGGCGGCCGGCCGCTCGCTGAAGTTAGCTACTACGTGAATTGTGCCTCGGCGGAAAGCAAAAACAGCAGAATCCTGAGTGTCATAGAAAGTGATTTCTGTGCCGCCCAGCATTTTTTCTGCCTTACGAAGCTTAATTGCCTTCTTTACAAAATCAAAAACTTCCTTCTGAGCCGGAATCAATTTTCCCTTCCAGTCAGTTTTAAGGCGGTGAACCCAGCGGGAATCTTCTTTCTGTTCGTCACGCTCGCGGTAAGAATAATCGTTGAAAACTGCCTTTTCGTCATTGGCATATAAAAGCGGAATGCCAGGCAGGGCAAGCACAACTGCGTACATCATTTTTAGGCGTGATACAGCCATTTTTTCGAGTAATTCATTTTTAAGGGTCTGAGACTGCTCAAGCCCCGCAAGACTGGCCATAGTTCCGCAGATTCGGCAGTCACCAGTTGTCGGGTTCAGCTGGAAAGGCTCACCGGCACTAAAGGTTCCTTCAAAGCGGCCTGTAAAGAAGCGGTTAAGGAACTGGCGGTGGGTAAAGCCGTTAATGCCAAGACTAGCAGCATCTTCATCACTGAAGGTCCAGCCGATATCATCATGACAGCGGATATAATTTACCCAGGTACAATCGCCCGGAATATACCAGCGTTTTTTAAGAGAAAGATTTAATAAACGTGTGTCGCGGGTAGCAACCGTTGACCACAAAAGAGCCATCTGCAGCGGATTATAGCTGATGGCGCATTCATCCTTGTGAATGTACTGAACAACCTGGTCAGGATGAACAATCGCCTCGCTCTTGAAAACAAGAGAAGGACAGGCAATGCGTGCTACATACTGGAAAGCCTTAATCAGCGTGTGGGCCTTTGGAAGGCTTTCGCAAACAGTACCCTTTTCCTTCCATACAAAGGCAAGAGCATCAAGACGAAGTACATCTACACCAAGGTTAGCAATACTCAGCATTTCCTCGCACATGGCAAGGAAAACTTCCGGGTTGGAATAGTTCAAATCCCACTGGAAGGAATTGAAGGTTGTCCACACCCAGATATCCTGTTTTTCCAGATAAGTAAAAGAGCCTCGGCGCACGGTCGGGAAAATCTCGCGTAAATTGCGGTTCCAGTCGTCAACCTCAGCCTTGTCTTTGTACATGTAATAATAATTCATGTACTTTTTGTCGCCTTTTTTTGCCTTAAGAGCCCATTCATGCTCATCACTTGTGTGATTAAAGACAAAATCAAGTACCAGACGGATTCCTTTTTTGTGGAATTCATCTGCTACAAATTTCAAATCTTCAATTGTTCCAAGGCGAGGCTGAACTTTACGGTAAGAAGAGATGGCATAACCGCCGTCATTTTCTCCCTTAGGGCAGTCAAAAAGCGGCATAAGGTGAACGTAATTAACACCCAGCTCTTCAAAATAAGGAATTTTTTCTACAAGTGCGCGCAAATTTCCGGCAAAGAGATCAACATAGAGCATCATACCTACTGTTTTTTCGCTCTGATACCAGAAATCTTTTCCGCTCTGGGCCGCCTTTATTGCCTGGTCATCAAGTTTGACCAGGCTTTTTTCGCGGGCCTTATTTGCATCTGACATGATTTTTTCCAGACGATTCATAATCTGGTAAAAATCCCATCGCTTACCGTACAGGCTGAAAAGCAGCTCTGTAAGGTTTGCCATATTTTGTTCAAGTTGAGTGTTATACATATTAAACCTTTATTGTGTCTTATTAACCTTTTACCGAACCTGCAAGAAGTCCGCGTACAAAGAATTTCTGCAATCCAAGGAATACACAAAGCGGCAGAATCAAAGAAACGAAGGCGCCGGCTGTAAGAAGATGCCAGTCAGTTCCACGGGTTCCAGCCATATTCATAAGGCGAACGGTTACAACTTCAAGATTCTGTCCGACACCGCCGCGGGCACCGCTGAGGAATACCAGGGCAACAAGCATATCATTCCAAACCCAGATGAACTGGAAGATTGCAAATGAAGCGATTGCAGGAACAGAAAGTGGCAATATCAGGCGGACAAAGGTTGTAAAGTGGCTTGCTCCGTCAATAAATGCCGATTCAAGAATCGAGCGTGGCAGGCTGGAAATGTAGTTGAACATCATATAAGTAGCCAGTGGAAGACCAAAGCCCGCATGTGCCAGCCATATACCCAGGTAAGAACCGTTCAAACCGATTTTGTTGTAGTCACGAAGAATCGGAATCAAAGAAATCTGAAGAGGAACTACAAGCAAGGCGATAATCATAGCCAGCAGAACGCTGCGTCCCTTAAAATTGAGCCATGCAAATCCATAAGCGGCAGCAGCAGCAATAAAAATCGGGATGATAACAGCCGGAACTGTAACTGTAATAGAAGAAAGGAAGGCACTGAGCATAGTTGCGCCACGGATTGCAGTTGTTCCGGTAGCGTTTCCTACGTTATAGCGCTGACCAAGAAGAACCTGGTTATAGTTATCCAGGGTAAACTTCTGAAGTGTAGAGAAAGCCTTCCACCAGCCGGTCGAGCTTGTTGCATCGGCAGTTCTGAATGAAGTAATGAAAATACCGATTGTCGGAACTGTCCACATAAGACAGATTGCAACTAAAACTGCTGTTATGATAATACCGTTTAAGGTGATTTTAGAATCGCTCTTATTCATCATTTGAATACCTCCTTATCCTTGAATTCCTTGAGGTTGTAGTAAATTACAGGGCTAACGGCAACCAAAATCAAAATAGCGATTGCTGAACCGCGTCCGTAGTGAAGGAATTTGAACATCTGCTTGTACTGCTGAGAAGCAAGAACTTCTGTACCATACAAACCGTTTGTCATAGAGAATACGATATCGAAACACTTAAGAGCCGCAAGGAAGATTGTAGTAGAAACGCTGATAATTGAAGCGCGGATATTCGGAATGATAATCTGAACTAAGATTCTGAATTCTCCGGCGCCGTCAATTCTTGCAGCTTCTATCATATCCTCTGGAACGGCTTTTAAAGCTGCCGAAAGAACAACAAGCGCAAATCCTGTCTGAAGCCAGACAAAAATTACGATGAGGAAAAGGCTGTTCCACGGAGCTTTACCAAGCCAGTTCTGAGGCTGACCTCCCAAAGTAACCACGATTGAGTTCAAAAGACCAATCTGTTCACTGCCAACAGGGCGGAAGGCGTACATAAATTTGAAGATTACGCCGGCACCTACCATTGAAATTGCCATAGGCAGGAAGATAAAGGTCTTTGAAGTTTTTTCTATATAACTTCTTTCTGCCAGAATTGCTGTAATAAGTCCCATCAAAACGCTGAGGCCTGTTCCAAAGAAAAGCCAGATAATTGTATTTCTGATTGAAACAAGCATGGTTCTGTCAGTAAAAAGATATTTGTAATTGTCAAACCAAACAAAATGCTCAGATTTTTTATCCAAAAAGCTGAGTCCAAGAGAGCGAACAGTCGGAATGAGCAGATACCAGCCCATAATCAGAACTGCAGGTCCGATAAAAATATAAGGAACAATCTTGTTATAAACTTTTGCGCTGAAATTCTGTGCAATAAGGTTCAAAGAATAGAACAAGAGACCAACGCTGGCAATGCCCCATACAACGGCAACCAGGGTCGTAAAAATTTGATTCAAAACATTGGCGCGGAGTGCAAAAAATCCTCCAAGCATAACAAGCGCAGTGCAGCATACAACGCCAATGGTTTTTGTAATTCCAGATTTGTCTGTCATACATCCTCACTATAAATAACCCGCGCACTGCGAGTAAGAAAAAAAGGGGGTGCGAGAACACCCCCACCGTTCAGCCACCGTTAATTAGGCCAGCTTTCTTCAATGTTCTTAAGACATGTAGCAGCATTTTCTGCGCCAGAAACGTAGTTAACCATTCCTGTCCAGAATGTACCGGCACCAACTTCTGCAGGCATCAGGTCAGATGCGTCGAAGCGGAATACAGTAGCGTTTACAAGAATCTTAGCGATTTCGCGCTCAAGGCTGTTACCGTAGTCATCAAAGTTCTGTGTTTTGTGTGGGAACAAAGCACCACCGATTCTTGCCCAAGGAGCACAAGCTTCCCAAGTTGTAAGGAATTCAAGGAATTCATCTACACCGGCTTTCTCGCTGAATTTAACGAACTGGTCACCACCACCAAGAACTGGTGTTCCCCATTTTTCATCAACAGCTGGAAGAGCGAATACACCTACGTTATATTCAAGATTTGCCTGAATATCATCCTGCATAAAGCCTGTAATGAAGTTACCCTGCATGTTCATCATTGCTTTTGGTGGGTTTTCATAGATAGGTTTTACAGAATCACCGTAGTTGCTTGTTACGATGTTTGTAGATCCACCGTAAACGTATTTATTGTTGAGCCAGATTTCTCCACAAGTTTCCAATGCCTTCTTTACAGCAGGATCATTGAATGCGATTGTGTGATTTACCCATTTGTCATATACATCAGGACCAGCTGTACGGAGCATCATATTTTCAAGCCAGTCTGTTCCAGGCCAACCAGAAGCAGCACCAGATTCAAAACCGATTGTCCAAGGAGTATCTCCGTTAGCAACCATCTTGTCCATCAAAGCTTTAAGCTCTGACCAGTTATTTGGAATTGAATAGCCTTTTGATTCCCAGTAAGGCTTGTTGTACCATACAAAACTCTTGGCATTTACACGATGGAATACACCATAAGTTTTTCCATCATCTGCAGAACCAAGCTGCTTCCATACTGGAGCGTAGTTCTTTTCGATTGCAGAAACAACATTACTTCCGAGCGGTTTGATATAACCTTTTGCAGCAAAGTTTTTCATCATACCTGGCTGTGGCAAAGCTGCGATATCAGGTGGTGTACCTGCTTCAGCCTGTACCTGAATCTGAGTTTCGAACTCAGGGCTTCCTTCGTAAACTACATTGTACTCTGGATGTTTTTCATTGAAGATTTTTACGATTTCTTCAAATCGGGCAGCTTCTTCACCTCTGAATGCACCAAAAACAAGAATTGTCTTGTCAGCTGCTTTAGCTTTTGAACCTGAATCTGCTTTCTTAGAGCATCCTATAAAAGATGCCAGCAAAGCAGCGCCACATAAACCTGCAAGGGCTAATTTTTTCATAATCCGACCTCCTAACTTCGCGGATAACTTTTATAATTAAAGAACAGCCTTCCCCTGTCCTCTATCTACACTGTCGTGTTCCTCTCCACAACGTGAAGTGGCAATTTAATCGAAATCGCAGACTTCTGCGGATTTTTGATTCTTTCAAGAATCTGCCGTGCTGCCTGCCTGCCCGACTCCTCAAGATGCTGATCGATCGAGCTCAAACCCACATACTGCGAAATATCAATATCATCAAAGCCAAGAATTTTTACCTTTTCCGGGCATTTGATCCCTCTCAGGCGGGCAAGATAGAAAAAGCGGGTCGCAATCAAATCACTTGAACAGAAAACACAGTCCAGATTTTCAGCCTGACTCAAAAACTCGTTGATACCATCATCAAGCTTGTCCTCTGCAAAAGCGCCCAGCCATATATTCTGAGGCAGCAGCTCAATTCCCTTAGATGCAAAAAATTTCTTGTAGCCTGAAAGACGGTCTTCGGTTGCCGGAACAGAATAGTCAAGGTAAGACTTTTCACCAATAAAACCCGGATTTCTGCAGCCCATATTGTAAAAATATTCTGCCGCAGTCTTACCACCTTTTTTGTTGTCGATTACAATGCAGTCAAAATCATCGTAAACCTGCTCAACAAAGCAAACCGGAAAGCCAGCCTCGCGCAGCATATCCTGCATCTGCTCGTTAAGCTGAACGCAGAAGAGAATCAAGCCGTCAACGCGATTCTGCACAACCAGGCTGGAAATATAATTGTTCAAATCTTCTGTGGTACTAATCGAATAAATGATAAGCTCATAATGCTCAGAAGCCAGAACTTCAGTAACACCACGCAGGCGCTGCATAAAAGACGGCTGAGTGAAAAATGGGGCAAGAACCGCAATTTTTTTGTAGGATTTTCGAGCATTGATTACCGCATCAACCTTAGGCACAAAATTAAGCTCTTTGATTACATCAAGGACAAGCTGACGCTTTTTTTCTGCAACTTTTTCCGGCGCATTCAAAACACGGCTGACCGTAGCAGGACTAACACCCGCTTTATCCGCAACATCGTAAATTGTTACCTGTTTTGTCTGTACCAAAATCGAATCTCCTTTATGAAACCGCTTTCATGTTTCTGATTTCATTTTAACCCGATTTCTTTCTTTGTCAAATTTATTTTTAAAGAATTTTGAAAATTTTTTAGAAATTTGTGTTATTGAAGAGAATTTAAAAAAATAAAGGCGAGTCGGTCTTCCAACTCGCCTTCGTATAAGCTGAAATTAATTATTTCTCATTCCACTTCTTAAAGATTAGCGAAGTATTAACTCCACCAAAAGCAAAGTTATTAGCCATAACGTATTCAGCATCAATCTTACGTCCTTCACCCTGGATGTAATCAAGTGGAGCACACTCTGGGTCAATATTTACCAGGTTTACATTAGGATGGAACCAGCCTTCGTTCATCATATTAATTGTAAGCCAGCTTTCTACACAACCGCAGGCACCAAGAATATGTCCGATGTAAGATTTTGTAGAAGAAATAGGCACAGCCTTTCCGAATGCCTTGTAAACTGCCTGAGTTTCAGAAATATCTCCGTGTGGAGTAGCAGTTCCGTGTGCATTTACGTAAGCAATCTGGTCCTTGCTGATTCCGGCATCTTCAATAGCCATTTCAAGACATTTTGCCTGAGTTTCGCTGTTAGGCGAAGTGATGTGTGAACCGTCCATGTTTGTCGCGAATCCAACAACTTCACAGTAAATCTTGGCACCGCGTTTTACAGCGTGTTCCAGATCCTCAAGAATCAAAGTTCCGGCACCTTCACCAATTACAAGGCCGTCGCGGTCTTTATCAAAGCATTTTGGAGTCTGCTCAGGAGTCTTGTTCATGCAGGAAGTAGCACCAAGTGTATCAAAAATAGCTGCATCTGGAGCAGAAAGCTCTTCAGCACCACCACAAATCATAATGTCCTGGCGTCCGTCTTCAATAGCTTCGTAACCGTAACCGATTGACTGTGAACCTGAAGTACATGCAGTATCAGTGATGATTACACGTCCGCGAATCTGCCAGTAAACGCTCATATTGCAGGCATTTGTCTGAGGCATAGCCTTGATGTAAGTCTGGCTGTTAAGGTGGCTTGAATCACCAGTTTCAACCATTTTTGCAAGGTCACCTATAGCATCCATACTTCCCATACAGGTTCCGTAGGCAATACCAGTGCGTCCGTTTTTCAATTCTTCAATTACGTCTTCACCGTCTTCAGCAAGCAAACCAGCCATTTTCAAAGCATCGTGAGTAGAAAGAAGACCAAGCAAAGCAACACGGCCCATACCACGAATCTTTTTGCGAGGGAAGCTTGGGATTTCTCCGTCATAAGGACAAGCAAGACGGGTGTTCATCTTTGTGTAGCGTTCCCACTCCGGCATATAGCGGATTTTATTCTTGCAGGTTTTCAAATTTGCAAAAGCTGTTTCCCAATCGCGGCCAAGTGCCGAAACCATACCGCCACCAGTAACTACAACGCGGCGTTTTCCATTAGGTTTTGTAAAATTCATATCTATTCCTTCTAAAAAATTTTTTCAATCATATTGTTAACGCATTTACCCAAATTTACACAAATTTACTATAAAATTCAACGGAAAGAAAATATTCTATATTTTTCCCTATATTTCAAATAAAAAAATAGCGTTATTAGAAAATTCAGTTATAATTACAGATATGGAAACTGATCTTAAATCAAGCCCATTAAAGAAGAGTATTTATCTCAGATGTATATTTTTTGTTGCCCTGCTGGGCGCAATAATTACCTTCGTTAACTATGAAGCCTTCCAGAAAAATCTTAACAAACGAAATCAGATTTACCTTTCCGACATTATTAATTTTACAAGAATGAATATTGATATAAAAGATCTTGAAGAATGCAGCAAGACCCTGCAAAAAACTCCTGCATATTTTCAGCTCCAGAAATTCATCAATAAAATCGTAAATAACTATAATGTTGATAACATTTACATAGTAAAACCTCTGAATAACAAGCCCTATGATAACTGCCTTTGCCTTATAAGTGGTTTTGTAAATGATAAATTACATCAAAAAATTTATTCTCTGGGCGACACTATTCATTATGGATTTTCGCCGGAGCTTATGAGCCAGCTTCTCTGGGCAGAAAAACATCCCAACGGAATTGAATTCCATCAGGATACAAAGCTTGCAAAATACGGCTTCTATTATACCGGCTATCTTCCGCTAAAAAATTCGGAAGGCGAAGTTTTTTCTATTCTATGTGTTGATATTTCAATCGCAGATATCAGAAAAGCTATCTCAGATAACCTCAAGCTTATGCTGATTCTTATTGCAATCTGCGGCTTTTTGTTCTGCTATTCATTTATCACCTGGGGCCAGGTTTATATTGTTGAGCCGATTGAAAAACTGGAAAAAAGCGTTTCGGAATTTGCAAAAAAAAGCCATAATCAGACAAATCCAAGCGAACTTACATACGATGCACCTGATATTCAGACAAATAATGAGGTTGAATTCCTTTCAAATTCAATCACAAAAATGACCAGCGATATCAGAAATTATGCAGAAAATCTTGTTGCCGCAGAAAATAAGATGAGTGACCTTAAGGAAAACGTTTCAAAGCTTAACGTTCTTGCCCATCAGGACTCCCTTACACACGTAAAAAATAAAACTGCCTATGATAAATATGTGGAAATATTGAACGCAAAAATTAAGGGCCAGACTGCAAAATTTGCCATCGTAATGATAGATTTGAATCACCTTAAGTTGATAAACGATACTTACGGCCACGAACACGGAAACGATTACCTTATGGGCTCCTGCAGCATAATCTGTGATATTTACCAGCATTCGCCTGTTTTCAGAATCGGTGGTGACGAATTTGTTGTCATTCTTGAACGACGTGATTATGATGAACGCGATAAGCTTTTCCAAAATCTAACTGAATTATTTGGAAATGAAAGTCTCTACGAAGGAAAAGACCCGTGGCTCAAGTTTTCTGCTGCTGCAGGAATGGCAGATTTTAATTCCGACACCGACACAAACGCCGAAGACGTCTTCAAAAAAGCCGATAAGATTATGTATGACAACAAGATTGCCATGCACGGGGGCCGGGAGTAAGGCAATTTGTGCTGAATAATTTGAAGTAAAATATTATTGACGAAACTATATGTAAAAACTGACGCGAAGGAGTAAAGCGTGGGGCAAAAACACTCTGATTGTTGTGACCGCGAGAGCGGTCAGTCCAATAGTTCCTTTGCAACAATCAGCGTGTAGCGCGATATCGCGCGGTTTTGAACCACGCTTTATGACTGGAAGTCAGTTTTTACATCCCTCCGTCAATTACTAATGTCTGACGAGTAATATATCCGGCACCTTCGCTGAGAAGGAATACGGCAGCGCTGGCAATTTCTTCCGGTTTTCCGGCGCGGTTCATAGGAATAGTTCCCATAATCATTTCATAAACAGCAGGATCAATTGCCTTAGTCATTTCAGTTTCAATTACACCAGGCGCAATTGCGTTACAGGTGATGTTGCGGCGGGCAAGTTCAACAGCAAGAGCCTTTGTTGCACCAATAATTCCGGCCTTTGCAGCAGAATAGTTTGTCTGACCACGGTTTCCGTTTACACCGCTTACAGAAGAAACAGTAATAATACGTCCACCGCGCTTGTTTTTGCGGCTAGCCATAGGCAAAATCAACGGATTCAAAACGTTATAGAAGCTGTCCAGGTTTGTGTGAATAACCTTATCCCAGTCTTCACCGCTAAGAGCAGCAAAAGTATTATCACGGGTAATTCCCGCATTATTTACAACGCCCCACAGAATTCCGTGGCGAGCAGTCAAATCATCAAGTTTAGCTTTACAGTCATTGCGGTTAGAAACATCAAACTGAATAAGTTCTCCCTGACCGCCGGCAGCCTGAATCTGAGCCAGAGTTTCCTCAGCCTTTCCCTTGCTTCCGTTGTAATGACAAATCACATAATATCCGGCTTTAGCAGCCTCAACAGCAATCGCACGTCCAATTCCGCCCGATGCACCAGTTACCAGAACTTTTTTGTCTGCATTTACGTTTTCCATAAAAAATCTCCTGTCTCTTTTAGTCTACCAGTTTCTGCCTGAATACGAAAGTGTAATAAGGCTCATCCGGTCTGGAAAAAGGTTCATATTCACCTTTTTCTACCAGTTCATAGCCCCGGCGGAAATACCAGTCGTAATTGCAATCGTGGTCAGTCCAAAGATACATATTTTTGTAACCACGCGACCTCAACTCTTCCTTAAACTTTTCCAAAAGCGGAAATCCCGCGCCCTTCTGACAGCTCACAAAAAGCACCAGCTTGATGTCATCGTCCTTCATCATAGCCGAAACTTTATCATCCATCATGCCAAGATAAGATTTAGACACCTTAAAGGAAGTTTTCATTTCCTCAGTAAGATTTTTCCCGCCGTCAGTCTGCTCTAAAACCCATTTATCAGCCTTTTCAAGCCCTTCTGTTGCATTAGCAGGCGCCGCAAAAGCTGCAGCCAGAAAACGTCCGTCCTCATCCGTAGCCTGCAGCGAATAAATCGAATCCCAGATATTATGCCTGACCGTATATTCCGCATAAAAACGCTTAAAAGCCATATCAGCGTCCGGCGGAGACCAGTCCGGAGCAACTAAATCGAGGATATAAGGGATATTCGCATCATCAAATGCCGAATAAATCATATTTTAGTTACCAAACAGCGCCTCAGCGTCTTCAGTTTCCATTACGCTGATTTTTGCAGTAACCTTTGGCTCAGCCGCATCAACTTCGGTATAAAGCGAACAGATATATCTGTAAACGTGATTTTCCTCATCGCGGAAGTCTTCGCTTACCTTCATCTGAACTGTTGTACCATTCTTAAAGTAATCAACGTCAGCCTTAAACTCCATTACGCTTAAAATAAAGCCGGGAAGGGGAGTGCGTCCCTTTTCAGTATTAGTTATACCAGTCAAAGCAGAAATGCCCTGGGCAAGGAATTCAAATCCTGCCCAGCTTGGAACGCCGTCAGCATCTTCTTCGTAGAAAATACAGTCCGGAGTAATATCAGTTTCTGCCGTCAAAGTGTGATTGTCAGTATCGTGGGCAGTAGAACGGCTCAAAAGGAACATTTTACCGCGGTGAGGCAGCATAACTTCCAGTTGGTCATGATTCAAAAACTGCGGAATAACTTTTACTTTTTCACTCATATTATGCTCCTAGCTCGCTTAAAGCGGCAAAACTTCCGGTCGAATAAACCTTTCCTTCCACCTTAGCATCGCCCATAGTAAAGGAAACAAGGCCCTTTTCCTTTTTGTAAGTCATTTCCAGCTTAATCAAAGTGTCCGGTTTAATAGGAGCCGAAAATTTCATGCGCTTAATAGCCGGAACATAACGCTTTGTCTGAAAATATTTTTTTGAAAAACGGGTGATGATTTCAAACTGGGCTACAGCCGGAAGCAGCTTATACTGCGGGAAATGTCCGTCAAAAAAATCACAGGAAGATGGAATCACAAATTCCAGAACGATATTATTTCCTTCCTGCAAAACAATCTTTTCATTTACAATGTCATGCTGATTATTCATTATTAAATCCCTGATATCCTTAAAAAGAAAAAACCGGCTGCATAAAATCTACACATCCGGTTTTTAGTAAAATGCCTTTCTGTCCCCGCGTTTAGTTCATGTAAGGAACAAGAGCATCAACTACATCCTGAACTGTCTTAACTGATTTGAAAATAGAAGGATCAACATTTCCTTTATCAGCAGGCATAAATTCCTTCATTTTTACAATCAAGTCGATTGAGTCGATTGAATCCAAGTCAAGATCGTCACCAAGAAGAGCATCCGGAGTAACATCGCCGGCATCAAGTTCAAATTCGTTTACAAGAATATTCTTGAGTTTGTCAAAAATTTCGTCTTTAGACATTTCTAACTCCTGTGAGAGGCGGCACTTCAAAGCCACCGATATTATAATATTTTATTCTATTATAGATAGTAAAAAAAGTCTACTATCACAATTTTCTTACTGAATCACGTTCTATCAACTCGACAGCAAGCATGGTATTTTTTACAGATTCATCATTTTCAATTATTCCGGTAAGTACATTTACAGCCATCATAGCCCTCTGATTCAAATCCTGGCGGACAGTTGTAAGGGCTGGCGTTATCATTGAACTGCAGAAAAGGTCATCAAATCCGACAATTGAAATATCATCCGGGATTTTAAGACCTGCTTTCTGCAGAGCTGACATTATTCCATAGGCAAGCATATCAGCTGTAGCAAAAATCGCAGTAATGTCATGTCGGTTTTGAATTTCAGAGGCGATTTTTTCACCCTCATCCAGAGCATTAACGTTGAAAATATTTTCTTCAGAAAAAGCTATTCCGGCTTCCTTCAGTGCCGCTTTGTAGCCTTCAAAACGTTCGCGGACAACACCATTTTCATAAATTGCAGGCGAAACAAAAGCAATGTTTTTATGGCCATTTTGAATCAGATGCTTTGTTGCAAGGTAGGAGCCCTTAAAATCTTCAATTCCGACATTGGGGAAGGGGCAGTTTTTTATGTAACTGTCTATGAGGACGCAGGGGCAGGGGAGACTTTCCAGCTGTTCAAAAAAAGTTCCCTCAAAAGCGGCATGAACAATAATTCCTGTAAGATTCCAGCTTGCATACAAATCCTGAAGTTCTTTTTCACTGCTGATTGTCTTCTGAAGCATATAATAGCCTTTTTTTGACAGGGCAGATTCAATAGCCCGGAACAAAATCCCAAGAAATGGGTCCGGACGGAATTCGCCAACTTTCCCAACGTAACTCAAAACTCCAATGATTTTTGATTTTTTACTTACAAGGGCACGGGCAGACATATTGGGAGTATAATTCAGCTTTTTCATTATTGCCTGAATTCTTTCTACAGTTTCTGCCGAAACATGCGAATTTGCATTTCTTATTACATTTGAGACTGTGGCTATGCTGACTCCAGCTTCTTCTGCAATATCTTTGATTGTAGCCATAAACTTACAATACCTTATTTTTTGGATGAGGAAAAGAACTTAATTATTCCTGCCTTGTGCGGCTTTATTTTTATGTAAGATTTTTTATCCTTTTCTTTCACAATAATTTCTTCGCCCAAAAGAACTTCAGAATTACAATCAGATTTTATGTCGAATTGTTCAAGCGGAAGTAAAATCTCTTTTTCCTGGTTTGATTTTGTAGCGACCACAAAAATCACTTCATCACAGGTAAATCGGGAATATAAAATTGTATCATCATCAGCAAAAAGAATTTTAAAACTTCCCTGACATAAAGCTTTTTCTGAACGTCTCACCCAGATCAGTTTTTTATAAAAACCGCGGGCAGCTTTTGCTTTTTCTGATTTTTCCCAATTCCAGTCAAAAGGATCCCGGCAGCCGTCAACAAAAGTATTATCACCAGAAAGAAAAATTTCATCTCCGTAATAAAGGCTTGGCGTTCCCGGCAGGGTAAACTGCAAAACTGCTGCCATCTTAACATCATCTTCATTAACACCCTTTACTGTATGCAGCCTTACAACATCATGACTGTCCATAAGATTAAAAAGCTGATTTTGAAGAGCTCCAGGCAGGCGTGAGTAAAACTGACTTATTCTTGCGGCCAGCTGGCGGGCGGTAAGCGGAGTGGCCGAATTCCTCAGAATTTCATTACGCTCAAGGTACAAGTCCTTTGCTCCGGCAAATTCACGCAAAGGTCTTCCGCAGCCAAAATAATTCATTGTTGAATCCCAGGCGTCTCCCTGTAAATCAACCGAGCAATCCTGCCATTCCTCTGCCAGAAGATATAAATCTTCCTTTTCGCCTTTAAGCTCCTTTCTTATTTCCCTGATGACCTCGGCGTGAACATCAAGGGTATCGTTACGGGCAAGGCAGTCTGCAACATCAAAACGCCAGCCGTCGATATTGTAGGGAGCACCCATCCATTTTTTGAGTACGGAATCTTTTTTACGGTAAATCTCATCGCGAAGGCTTTCTGAACCGTAATTAAGCTGTGGCATTGTTTTTACTCCGAACCAGCACTCATAGCTCCCGTCAGCTTTGAAAAAATACCAGTCCCGCTCTTTTGGAAAAGTGCCTGCAGCAGCCTGAGACTTTTCTTCCAGACCAGAGGCCTTTTTAAACCAGACAGATTCATTGCTGGTGTGATTGATGGAAATATCCAGCATCAGTTTCATTCCCCTCTTATGCAGCTGGGCAGAAAGCTCGGCAAGGGCCTCTTCTCCTCCCAGATGGGGATCAATTTTAAAATAATCAAGCGCATCATATTTATGAACTGAAGGCGACAAAAAAATCGGGTTGAGATACAGGGCATTTATTCCAAGCTCCTGAAGATAATCAAGCTTTTGAATAATTCCGTATAAATCCCCGTTTCTGAAATCCAGATTATGACCTTTTTCAAAGGTCTGGGAAGGCAAATCCCACTTTTCTTCCGTAGTTTCAAAGCCCTGGTAAGAATATTCGCCGGTTTTTACGTTCAAATCTTCCCGCCCGTTATAAAATCTATCCGGGAAAATCTGATAAAAAACAGAATCCTGAACCCATTCCGGCGCATCATAATCAACAAGAAGGACAAAATCCTGAGCTTCATCCGGAATATAATCTGTAATTCTGTTCTGAGTATAATAAAAAATTCCCCTGTCAGTCACAAAATAAAACTGATAGCAGAAACGCTTGTCTTTTACAGTAGGGGAAGCTTCATAATATTCGAGCAGATTTCCGCTTTTTTCCTCACTTTTTTCCATCTGATAAAGATATTCTACGCCAAATTCCTTTGCCCTTAGAAAAACTTTACTTACAAAATCATTTTTCAGAAAACGGATGGAAAAGGTCACCCTTTGGCCCTTTACAGGATAAGGATTGCTTACGAAATTTGCGCTTGAATCGCTATAAATACTGTCTAAAAAAGTTTGAAATTCCATTAGTAATTCTCCAGAAGTTCGCTTAAAGCATCTATAAAATCCTGATTTGTGTGGCGGATTTGAAGCTGATGTTTAATCTGAGCCACTGAATCATATTTTCCAAGAATGTTATAAATCGCCTCTTTTTCCGAAAAATCGGCCTGGGCTTTATCCAGAAGATTAAAGCAGCGCGCAACTTTTAAGCTTCTGATTTCTTTTTCGTAATCATCGTTTTTTGCATAAAATTCATAATTTATGCAGGCTTTTTTGCCATTTTTTACCCGAATTTCCATAAAATTTTCCCTTTTTTCTGAAATTCTTGTAATTTCTAACTGATTTTCTCCTTCCGCCGCAAATTTCATCAAATCTGAATTCAGAAAATGAATGCGGTAAAATCTCTCTTCCGGTAATAAATTTTTCTTTCCTTTTGGACATTCAATCGTAAAAGAGCCGCTTAATTCTGATTTTTGCAGCAAAATAAAACTTGTCTCAACCGATTTTCCATCTTTATAAGAAAGCGTATTTCCATCATCCTCATACAAGGTGAATTTCCCAGACTTTCCAATAGCAACATAAATATCAAAAGCCTCCGGAAAAATCCTGTAGCTCATAATCTCGTTTTCTGCCGCCAGAGGAAGAATGCCCCCCGCCTTTAAAAGCACAGGGATATTTTTCAGCGGCCTGAACATTTGAAGGCTTTTTTTGCCTTGGTAGGTTATCCCCGTAAAAATATCAGTATAAGTTCCGAATGGAATCCAAACCTTTGTTTTTGCAAGTCCAGTCTCCAGCTTTATTTTTTCTGTAACAGGGGCACAAATTAATTCAGAACCAAAATTATATTCGTTCAAAAATTCGTAAGCTTCCCTGTTTTCCGGGTAATCATAATAAAGCGGCGTAATCAGAGGCAGGCCTTCGCGCGAAAAACGTTCATTCATCGTATAAAGATAAGGCAGCAGCCTGTGACGAAGGCGCATAAAATCAGAAATTGTTTTATTTGCGTCTGTGCCATACTTCCAGGGTTCTTTGTGATTAAATGGACTTGAAGAACAGTGAAGGCGCATTATCGGGGAGAATACACCAAACTGAGCCCAGCGCACCTGCAGCTCTTCATCATAAGTTCCCATCATATGACCGCCGATATCATGACTCCACCAGCCATAGCCGATATTGCTGGCTGTAGCCGTAAAATAAGGCTGAAAGTGAAGGGAATTCCAAGAAATTACCGTATCGCCCGAAAATCCAACCGGATAACGGTGACTTCCCGGCCCAGAATAGCGGGAAAGAATAAGAGGACGTTTGTTTTCTTTTGCGTTATCTAAAAAGTAATAGTGATTTAAAAGCCAGAGGGGGTCCAATCCCGGCTTATCAGTTTTTTCTCCCTGCTGCCAGTCAATCCACCAGAAATCAACGCCTTCTTTTTCAAGCGGATAGTGAAGCACCTTAAAATAGGCTTCCACAAATGCAGGATTTGTTATATCAAAAGAAACCGCCTTTCCGTCATTTTCCAGCCCCAGTTCCTTTTTCATATTTTCGTATTCAGCTTCGTGGCGGGCAACGCCTTCAGCCGGATGAATATTTAATGTAACTTTCAGATTTTTATCGTGCAGTTCCTTCAAAAACTCTTCCGGGTTCGGAAAAAGTTCCCTGTTCCAGGAAAAACCCGTCCAGCCGCTACCAAGTTCTTTTTCAATCTTTGTCGGATGCCAGTCAATGTCGATTACGGCAACGCTTAATGGAATGTTTTCTTTCTTAAAGCGTTCCATAAGTTCAAGATATTCGGCCTGAGTATATTTGTAAAAACGACTCCACCAGTTGCCCAGGGCAAAACGGGGCAGTAAGGGCGGTTTCCCTGTAAGAGTCAGATAATCGCGCAGGCAGACTTTATAATCATGGCCGTAGGCAAAAAGATAGACATCGATGCCGGAAGTTCCCCCTGCCAATCCGCCAGTTCCCCCTTCCAGCCCTCGTGCACGTAAAGTACCGTCTTCATTTATAAGATAACTGTTACTGTCATCCAGAACAGAAATACCTTCCCGCGAAATTATGCCATCTTCAAGTTCAATTGCACCGTCCGCGTTATCCAGCGTCCTTGCAGTTCCCTTAAGACTTTCAATTCTGTCACCATAACGCCAGCTTTTTACACTGCCGCAGGGATTTTTCAAAATAACTTTTACACTTTCGCGGAAAGATTCTGCCTTTTTTACTTCAATTTTCAGCCGACCAGTCTCGACTGCAAGACATCCGTCCTTTTCAGTTTTAGTGAAAGAAATCTCTTCAAAATTACGATTCCAGATTTTTTGCGTCGGTAAATCTGTAAAAGCATGAAGGGGAGGATTCCATTCAAGCCTTACAAGCCCCTGGGTGAGAACAGTAATCCGAATATTTTCAAAAATTACGCAGGCATCTTTTTTTGCCGCTGCAGCTGTCTTAATTCTGTAGATTTCTTTCATTTTATTAACCGTTTGTAAAAGCCCTTATTATTGATTTTTCAAGTATGTTTTATAAGCGTCATTATGGATTTCAAGGAATTTTTCAAGACCCATGCGGTTCAAGCTCTGCATGTAAGAGTCCCATTCGCCATCAATTCCGCCTTCAGTAACCCACTTAGCCTGAAGAGTTCGTGCATAAGAATTAATATCGGTATAAAGAAGACGAAGCTTTTCGTGCTGATCTGGTGTATAACTCATATTTGGAACAGCAGGAACTGCAAATTTTCTCATTTCTTCATCAAGCTTGATTTTGATTGCATCACCGTTTGCAGCTTCATACTTGATTTTGCTGTTGAAATCATCACTTACATATTTTGGACCAAAGTCACGGAGGGAACTTACCCATGCGTAAGTATCTGCCGACATTCCGTCACGAGGTGCAAGAACTGTATAAGTTCCGTCATCATTTTTTTCTGTTCCGATTCCAAAAGAACCGTAGAAATTCTGAATTGAAGCATCTTCTGTGTAGAATTTATCTGCCCATGCAAGAAGTTTTTCTACATCCTTGCAGCGCTTTGTAACCATAAACTCATAGCGGGAAAATCCAGCGTGGTCAGGGTCAGAGGAAATGTAGCGCTTTCCGTCAGGACCAGCCAGAGGAGGAAGAGCAACATACTGGTCAGAATTTGCGCCAAAAGTAGAGTCTGCTGTCCAGCCAGGAGCACAGCCTACCACAGGAGTTTTTGCCATCAATTTTGCATCACGCATTGAACCGTCTTCTGTAAAGATTTCCCTATCAATCAAACCTTTTTCATAACATTCGTGCATCCACTTTAAGCCGTCTTTATACTGATTTGTTACAGGAAGATAAACAACCTTTCCGTCACGTAATGCCATCTGACTTGTGTTATCAGTTCCAACAGTTGTTCCAAATGGAAGACAGAAGAACATTACAGAATCTGCATAACCTGCTCCAAAAGGAATTTCGTCATCTGGATTTCCATTTTTGTTGGCATCATATTTTTTGAAAGCTTCCAGAACGGCTTCAAATTCCCTGTAAGTTTCAGGCATTTTCAGGCCAAGATTATCAAGCCATGTTTTATTGATGAACATCTGATTCCAGACTTTCATACGGAGAACTTTTTTGGCAGGAAGTCCGTAAATATGTCCGTCCGAAGATGTTGCAAGTGCCTTCATCTGTCCGTCTTCTTTTAAGATTTTTGAAAGATTAGGCATGCATTTTTCAATGTAGCCTTCAAGCGGAATAAAAAGTCCCTTGTTGGCAAGAATTTCTGATTCAGAAAAACAGATTTCACCAAGGAAAGCATCCGGCAAATCTCCTCCCGCAAGAATTACAGCCTTTTTGTCATTCCAGTCAGAAAAGAGAATTGTACGCCAGTTTACTTTTACACCAGCCTCCTGAGCAGCCTTGTCCGGGAAACCTTCGTGATATTTTTCACCCCAGTCAGCCCAGCGCACAGTTGCAACTTCATAACTGCCGTCAGAAACAGCCTTAGCAGATTTTCCGCCACAGCTGGTAAGGGCAGTTCCTAAGGCCAGCGACAATGCCGCAGCACAAAAAGCTGCAGTCATCTTTGATTTTTTGTTTTTTTCACACATTTTAACCTCCTGATGTGCTTTTTTTTTTATTTACTCTTTAATTGCTCCAATCATTACGCCCTTATTGAAGTATTTCTGCAAAAACGGATAAAGGCACATAATCGGAAGCGTTGAAACAACAATTGCCGCATACTTCATCATGTCAGAAAGACGGCGAAGCTCATTTGCCATCTCGCCGGTAGCCGCCCCCAGAAGAGACTGATTAGAAATCAAAATACGGCGTAAAATCAGCTGAAGGGGCTGCAGGCTTTCCTTATTCAGATAAATCAGGGCGTTAAACCAGGAATTCCACAGTCCAACCGCAGTCCAGAGTCCTATTACCGCCAGAACCGATTTTGAAAGCGGCAGGGCAATCTGAAAGAAAAATCTTATTGTTCCGCAGCCGTCAATCTGAGCCGCATCCCAGAGTGAATCCGGCAAAGATGATTTGAAAAAGGTTCTGGCCACAATGATGTTGTAAGTCGAAACCGAAAAAGGCAGCACCATGACCCAGAAGGAATCCAGAAGTCCAAATGCCTTTACAACAAAGTAAGTAGGTATAAGACCGCCGTTCACGAACATAGGAATCAGATAAAAAAGATTTATCCACTTTTTACCGTGCAGCTCCTTACGGCTCATAGCAAAACCCGCCGGAATATTTACGGCAAGGGCAATAAAAGTTCCCGCAAGAGTATAAATAATCGTATTCAGATAGCTGAACCAGATTTGTTTCTGCTTAAAAAGCTCCCCGTAACCCGAAAAATCAATCTTTTTAGGCCAGAACCATACCTCGCCGTTTGCAACATCCGCCGGATTCGAAAAAGATGCAATAATTACAAACCAGAGGGGATAAACAATCAGTATGATTAAAAGCAGCGAAAACCCGATAAATACAAACTGCGAAATCGTTCTCTCATCAAGTCTTTTTTTATTTATTCTTTCCATTTTTTTCTCCTGAAACTACAAAATGCTGATTTCTGTCGTCTTTTTTGAAACAAAGTTCACAAAAAGAAGGACAGCAACGTTGACCGCCGTATTAAAAAGACCGACCGCCGTTGAAAGGCTGTACTGAGCCCCCTGCAGACCCATTTTGTAAACGTAGGTAGAAATAATTTCGCTGGCCATACTGTTCTGCACGTTCTGCAGCAGGTAAACCTTTTCAAATCCAATACCAAGAATGCTGCCCGTTCTCATAATCAAAAGAACCATAGCAGTTGGAAGAATCAGCGGAATATCAATATGGCGGATTTTCTGCATAGTCGTAGCGCCGTCAATAGTTGCAGCTTCATACAAAGTCGGATCAATTCCGGCTAGGGCTGCAAGATAGATGATTGAATCCCAGCCCAGATGCTGCCAGACATCAGTCCAGACATAAATGTGCTTAAAGGCAGAAGGATTTGCCATCACGTTAGGAAGCGAAAATCCAAGAGCCTTCGCAATATTTGCAATAAGTCCGTTACTAGGAGAAAGAAAAATCAGGATAAGACCGCACATAACCATTGTTGAAATAAAATGCGGAAGATAAGTCACAACCTGAAAGGTTTTCTTAAAAAGGCCGTTTTTAAGCTGATTACACATAAGGGCAAGGGCAATTGCAAGGGGAAAGGAAATCAGGATTCCGTAAACTGAAAGCACAAATGTATTTTTGATTGTAACGATAAACTGATATGACTTAAAAAAGTGGATAAAATGCTTAAAACCAACCCAGGGACTGCTCAAAATGCCAAGTGCCGGTGAATAATCTTTAAAAGCAATTACCAGCCCAAAAAGCGGAAGATAGGCAAAACAAAATAAAAGCAGTGCTGACGGAAGTAGAAGAGCATAAAGGGAAAGACTCTTTCTGAAATACGGATTCTTAAATTTCATAATTTCCTCTGATAAAATTAGGTTAAACGTTTTACTAGTAAAACGTTTAACCTAATAATACAACCTTTTTTTTACTTGTCAACAAATTTTTTTGAAAATTACAAAAAATCCTGTGTTATAATGATTTTATGACTCAAAAAGAAATGGAAACCTGCCTTCCTTTTTACAAAGAGCTTACTTCTCAGCAAAAGGAATTGATTTTACAAAGCGCAGATACAAGACTTTACGAAAAAGGAAGGATTCTTACAGCAGAAGGCTCATCCTGCCAGGGCTTTATTATCGTAAAAACAGGCGAAATTTCTGCAAGCATGATTAGTGAGGATGGACGTGAAGCAGAGCTTTTTACACTGCCGGCCGGTGATTTTTGTATTTTTACGGCTTCCTGCCTCTTTTTACCAAAAAGCTTTCATGTTCAGATGGTAGCAGCGCAGAAAAGCGAAGTTATAATTATTCCTTCCGCAAGTGTCGAAAAACTCCGTTCCCAGAATATCCATGTTGAACTTTTTGCCTACAAAACCATGACAGCCCGCTTTGCAAACGTAATGACAGCCACCGAAGAAATGCTTTTTGTACCGGTAGAAAAACGCCTGGTAAAATATCTGGCGGCAGCTGCCAGCCCGGTAATAATCACCCAGGAAGAACTGGCCCGCAAGCTCGGAAGCGCCCGCGAAGTCATATCCCGCCTTTTGTCATCACTCCGCAGGGATGGCATTATAGAAACACAGAGAGGGCAAATAAAAATTATTAAGCCTTTCTTGCTAAAGGAGCTGGCTCTAAAGTAGCGTAATTTTTGCTCTGTTTAAGCATATAAATTGCATCTTTTGGACAAATATCAGCGCATACACCGCAGCGCAGGCAGTCACTTTCCTTGACAATACCGCCCTTATACTTTGCCGGATGCAGCTTCATCGGGCAGGCACGCGCACATTTTCCGCAGGAAATACATTTTTCTGTAACGGTAATCGGGGAAGGATGCTTTTTGAAATGCGAAATAAGGGCAGCCGCACTTCCCATAGGACAGAAAGAACACCAGGCTCTTTCATTCCAGATAAAGCTGAAAATAATTCCTACAAGTGTAGTAACAACTATCATGCGGTAAAATACAAAACCGATTCCCGCAAGGTTTCCCCAGTTTTTGTGTATGCCCAGGGCAAACATGGTCATCATAAAGGCAAAAACTGCCAGGCGGAAGGGGACGCTCTTAAAAAGGCGGGGAAGGGGGCGTTTTGCGGCGATTTTGCGCATAAGACGGTCAAAAAAGTTACCGCGGGGACAAAGATTTCCGCACCAGAATCGGCCTGCAAAAAAAGAAATCACAATGGGACTGAGCATGCAGAAAATTGCCGCCAGCGCAAATCTAAAGTCAAAAAGACTGGCAACTATCATCAGAATCAAAACAACAAAAGAATATTTTTTCCAGAAATTAAAAATAGCTTTCATACTGCCGATTTTATGCCCCCGCAGACTATTTGTATGTGACAAAATCACATAAAACTCACAGAATTTGCATTTTTTGCCGTAATTAGTTAATTTATTGAATAAAAATGAGCAAATTTACTTCAACAAAATTTTTCGGTCTTTTTATGGCCGCACTCAGCGTATTTTTCTGGGGAATCACCTTTGTCTGCACAAAATATCTTTTAAATGATTTTTCTGCATTGGAAATTCTTTTTATCCGCTTTGTAATCGCCTACTTCGGCCTCTGGCTTATGCGTCCAAAATGGGAAAAAATCCGCTGGAGCGACAATATTTATTTTGCCCTTGCAGGACTTTCCGGCGTCGTAATTTATCAGTTTTCGGAAAATATCGCCATTGATTACACTTCCGCTTCCAACGTCAGCGTAATCGTTTCAACCTGCCCCATGTTTACAGCCATTATTTCTCAGATTTTTTTGAAGCAGAAGCACATAACAGCCCGCTTTCTTCTGGGCTTTGCCATTGCAATTTTCGGCGTTCTTCTTGTCAGCCTAAACGGAAGTTCCAGCCTGCATTTCAAGCCGCGCGGCGACCTTCTGGCTTTACTGGCTTCTGTCTGCTGGGGTTTTTATTCACTTTTTGTTTCGATTATCAACGGAAAAAAATACGATTCTATCTGTTCCACAAGACGGGTTTTCTTTTTTGCAGTAATTCTTATGATTCCCCTTCTGATAACCGGCGGCCACACCGAAAGCACAAAAGTAATTCTTTCTACCTCTGCAAACGCCGCCCGTTTTTCAAATCCCCTCAACTGGATAAATCTTTTCTTCCTAGGCCTTGTAGCATCCGGCTTCTGCTTTGCCGCCTGGAACAAAGCCTGCAACATCATCGGCACCGTAAAAGTCAGTGCCGGCATTTACCTCATCCCGGTTGTTACGATTATCTTTGCCTTTTTCGCCCTTGGCGAACAAATCACCCTCATGGGAGCCGCCGGCGCCGCAATCACAATCGCCGGGCTGTTTATAAGTGAGCGGTAGGATTAATAATTATTATAAGTCTGATAGTTATGATTCTTCGGATAAGCCTGGCCGGCGCCGCGGATTTCGGCTTCCATTTTTTCGGTTATGTGTTTGGCGGCGATTGGTTCGGAAAGCTCCTTGTAGTCGGCAATTTTGATTTCCGGCAGAACCTGAATGTCGTAAACGTAGCGTTCAACAGGATTGTAAGAGAAAAGCGGGTCTTTTTTGCCAAGACCGTATTTGTCAGTTCCGCCGATAAAAAGCGGAAGCAGGTCTGCATTTGAATAAAGTGCGATTCGGGCTGCACCTTTTTTGTAGTTGTTCTGACCGTGACGAGGCGAGCGGGTACCTTCCGGGAAAATAATCACGTTGTTACCCTTGTCTATTGTTTCCTTGCAGAGCTTGCACAAATCAGAAAATTCAGTTGTATTTGTGATGTAGGCCTGCTTGATTACGCCGGCCAGCGGAGTTTTTGTAAGACCGCCGCGCACAATACAGTTTGAGTTAGGCACCAGCGACATGATGTAAACAAAATCAAGAAGGGAAGGGTGGTTTGCAACAATCACCTTGCCGTGAAGATTTTTGAAATATTCTCGGTCTTCAACAATAACCTTGGAACCGCCCAGCAGGGAAAGCTGAAATAAAAAATCGCGGAAGGTGCGCGAAACGTAAGCGCGGGCAACAGTTCCAAAATCCTTTCCAATAGAAAAAAGTCGCAGGAAAGGGAAAACCACAACAGCAAGAACTATTGCACCAACTCCAAAATAAATCAAAAAGACGATTTTCAAAATTACATTGAAAGAATAGGTGAAAACATTTTTGATTTTTGGTAAGCCTTCGCGGCTGTATTTTGCTTTTTCTTCGGCAGTCATATATAAATTAAACTACAAAAACACGCCTTTTTCAATGGCGAAATCTAACTGTGAATTCTAACGGCGCTTTTTACGACTGGTTGCGGCGTTTTACCAGATAATCCTTGAAGCCCTTTTCTTCAAGCCGATTTAATACCGGCTGAACTTCGTCCGTTGCCAGATCACGGATTACAACGCGGGTAATTCCACCGGCCTTCTGATAAACTACCCCTGTAAAGCCCGCCTTCAGCAATTTTTGTGCCAGCGCCTCCGCATTTGCTTTTTCGCCAAAAGAACCAACCTGAATGTCCCAGCGCAGCTTTTCCTCAACTTCAGTCTGGGGAATAAGTACAGCCACTTCTTCAGTTACGGATGATGATGGCGCCGCCTTCGACGGCGCGGTAGTATCAGGCACATTTCCCGCATCTTTGTTTTCCTCACCGGCGCTGGCCTTTGCTGCCGTAACGCTTGAAATTTTTGTCTCCGCTCCCAGCTGCAAAATTTCTATACTTACCTGGGCAGTGCCGTCACCAATCATATCAAGCTTCTGGGCAGCCGCCTTAGACAAATCAATTTCCCTTCCCTGAACAAAAGGACCGCGGTCATTCACCCTTACAGTCACCGATTTTCCGTTGGCAATATTCGTAACCTTGAGAATGGTATTAAAAGGCAGCGTTTTGTGAGCCGCCGTATAATCATACATATTGAAAATCTCGCCGTTAGCAGTTTTACGGCCATGAAATTTATCTGCATAAAAAGATGCTTCAGCATTTGCCTTGTAAATCTGGGCAAAACCTGCTGCCGCAATAGAAAAAATCATCACAAAAATTAAGTAAAATCGTTTCATAATCACTTTATCGGTATTTAAAAAAATTAAATTGACAGAAAAAAATAGCAGAAATAACATTATCAGAAAGGTGAAAAGTAACACCTGTGGAGTAATTATGGAAACAAAAAAATGGTGGAAAGAAGCTGTTGTTTATCAGATTTATCCCAGAAGCTTTATGGATTCTAATGGAGACGGAATTGGTGATTTAAACGGAATTCGTCAGAAACTTGATTATCTCAAAGAACTGGGAGTAGATGTTATCTGGATTTCCCCGTTTTATAAATCTCCGATGTTTGATAACGGCTACGATATAAGTGATTATAAGGATATAAATCCTGAATTCGGAACTATGGCTGATTTTGACGCCCTGCTGGCCGATGCACATTCAAAGGGATTAAAAATCGTTGTAGATTTAGTTGTAAATCACACTAGCTATGAACATAAATGGTTTTTAGAAAGTAAAAAAAACAAAACAAATCCTTACCGCAATTATTATATCTGGAAAGATCCCAAAAACGGAAAAGAGCCTAATAACTGGGGAAGCTGTTTTTCGGGTCCGGCATGGAAATATGATGAAAATACAAAACAGTATTATCTTCATCTTTTTACCCCTGAACAGCCGGATTTGAACTGGGAAAATCCACAGGTCAGGAAAGAAGTTTTTGACATGATGAACTGGTGGTGCAAAAAAGGCATCGACGGCTTCAGAATGGATGTTATAGGCTTTTTGAATAAAGATCAGAATTTTCCTGACGGAAAAATCGCTCCCGGGGCTTTGTATGGAGATTTTGTTCCTTTCAGCGTAAACCGGGACGGAGTTCATGATTATATTAAGGAAATGCATCGGGAAGTGCTTTCAAAATATGACTTGCTGACAGTAGGGGAATGCAGCTCCGCAAAAATAGAAGATGCCTTGAAATTTGCCGGCTACGAAAGAAATGAACTTAACATGATTTTTCAATTTGAAAGAATTGATTCAGAATTTGAAGGATCAAAATGGTTTGAAAAGCCTTTTGATTTAGTGACCCTGAAAAAAATAATGAACAAATGGCAGACTCAGCTTGATGGAAAAGCCTGGAACACACTTTTCTGGGAAAATCATGATCAGCCGAGAATTGTAAGCCGCTATAATGGTGACTCAAGCGATGAAAAACAGGTTTTGTGCGCAAAAATGCTTGCAACCAGTCTTTATTTTCAAAAAGGTACGCCTTACATATATCAGGGTCAGGAACTGGGAATGACAAATAATCATTTTAAAAAACTGGAAGACTTCAGGGATATAGAATCGATTAACGCATTTAATGAGCTTACTTCAAAGAAAGACGGTGTTTCAAAAGAAAGAATGATGTATTGCCTGAATCGTGTGAGCCGTGATAATGCCCGGACACCTATGCAGTGGTCTGCAGAAAAAAATGCCGGTTTTTCAAGCGGCAGTCCATGGATTGGTGTAAATGCAAACTACAAAACAATTAATGCTCAAAATCAGATAAACGACCCGAATTCTGTTTATTCATATTTCAAAAAAATCAATCAGCTGCGAAAAACTAATCCTGTGATTGTTTACGGTGATTTTGAAATGCTTGATCTTGAAAACAGGGATTTACTTGTTTATACAAGAAAACTGGATGACAAAAAGCTTCTGATTATAACAAATTTCACCGGCGGAAATGTTAAATACAAAATCCCAGATGAATTTTCTGCGGCAAAAATCATGCTTGGTAATTATGATTCGCAGGAAAAATCATCTGAAGATTTGATTTTAAGACCTTACGAGGCTCTTGTGTTTTACAAGGATTAAAATAACTATATAGCTATAATAAAACAGATTGTAAAACTTCAAATTCCTTTTCTTCCGGGATTATTTCAATGCAATTTTCCAGCTGCTTAGCCTTGCATTTTTTATAATCATGAAGGCCGGTTGAATGAATTATAATTTTATTTAAACTGGAAGAAGAAAATTTCAATCTGAATCCTTTATCTTCCTTTTCAACTTCCACACTAATTCCGGCAGCCTGGCTTCCATCAGCATTCATAATAGAAGCGTTCAATTCTTTTTCTGATGATTCTACGCCAAAAATATGCCATTCAAATTCTTTTTCAAAATCATAATCCGGGCGATTTTCATTTGTTCCAAAAGGAATTACAGAATTCTGACGGACAAAAACCGGCAGACTGAAATAATCATAGGAATCTTCGTGCCAGCCGCCGCCTTCAATAACCTTGCCGGAAATCAAATGTGTCCATTTTCCCTTTGGCAGATAGAATTTCTGATTTACGGCCTTTCCATCAGGAGACGGGGTAAAAACAGGCGCAACCAGAATTGAATCTCCAAGCATAAACTGGCGGTCCAGATAAGCACAGTTCAAATCATCTTCAAACTCCAGATGCATTGGACGCATAAGAGGAATTCCTGTGAAATGGGCCTTTATTGCAAGTGTGTAAATATATGGCATTAAACGGCATTTCAGATTTGTAAAAAATCGCAGAACATCGCTGGCTTCTTCATCATAGCACCAGGGCACTCTATAGGAGGAAGAACCGTGCAACCTGCTGTGTGATGATAAAAGACCAAAAGCTATCCAGCGTTTATACAAATCCGCAGAGCCGCTATCTTCAAACCCGCCAATATCATGACTCCAGAAACTGAAGCCACTGTCCATAAGGGAAAGTCCGGCCCTCAGACTTTCTGCCATAGAAACATACTGACTTGTGCTGTCGCCGCCCCAGTGAACCGGGAACTGCTGACCACCGACAGTCGCACTTCTTGCAAAAAGAATTGCCTGATTTCTGCCTTTTTCCCTTTCCAGAAGCTCAAAAACGCATTTATTATACAAAAAAGTATAGAAATTATGCATTTTTTCGGGATCTGAACCATCAAACCATTGAACATCATAGCCGTTCTGCTGGCTTGGAATTCGTTCACCAAAATCAGTTTTGAAGCAGTCTACACCCATATCAAGGAGATTTTTCAATTTTTGCTGATACCAGTCCCAGGCTGCCGGATTTGAAAAATCAACAAGCCCCATTCCAGCCTGCCACATATCCCACTGCCAGACTGTGCCGTTTTTATTTTTCAAAAGATAACCCTTGTCCATGGCCTCCTTAAAAAGCGGTGATTTTTGCGCAATGTAAGGATTTATCCAGACGCAGATTTTCAAGCCTTTTTTATGCAGACGCTCCAGCATTCCCTTTGGATCTGGGAACATATCCTTATCCCATTCAAAATTACACCACTCAAAGCCTTTCATCCAGAAACAGTCAAAATGAAAAACACTGAGGGGAATATTTCTTTCTGCCATTCCATCAATAAAGGAAGTAACCGTTTTTTCATCATAATCTGTGGTAAAGGAAGTTGTGAGCCAGAGGCCAAAGCTCCATTTTGGAAGAACCGGTGGTCGTCCTGTCAAAAGTGTATATTTTGAAAGTACATCCTTCTGCGATTTTCCGTAAATAATGATGTATTCAAGTTCCTGATCTTCAACGGAAAACTGAACGCTTTCTACCTTTTCGCTGCCGACTTCAAAGCTGACTTTTCCCGAATGGTTTACAAAAAGGCCGTAATTTTTGCTGGAAATATAAAATGGAATACTCTTATAAGCAATTTCACTGGCAGTTCCACCATCTTCATTCCAGGTTTCAACAACCTGACCGTTTTTTACAAAAGGTGTAAAACGTTCGCCAAGCCCATAAATCAATTCACCAACATCAAGTCCAAGCTCCGTAACAATATAAGATTTTCCATCCTTATGCTGCATTCTTGAAATTCCGCGGGAAGATGTTTTTGTAAGAGGCTTACCGTCCGCAAAAAAATAAAGCTCCGGATTGACTTTTTGAAAACACAAGCTCAATTTTCCAGAAGTAATTTTTGCACGCTCACCGGCAAATTCCATATCAGCCTTATAATCACTGTGGAAAGTTTCAAAATAAGGCTTTCCTTTTTTCTGGCCTGCGTATCCTATAAGTTTGATTTTCAATGTATCTTCCATCGGACTTGAGCACTCAAGTGTCATCATCCCAATATTTAATGTATCACCTCGGCCTGTGATTTTTTTGTAAGGCATATAAAGCGTTAATTTATCATCATCACAATTATAATCATATAAATCACGAACATATTCTGCCTTAAACTCTGGCTTTGTTACCCAAAATCCATTTGTAAATTTCATACGCTGCCTCTTTTACTTTATTAAATTTGATTTATTTATCCTTTTACCGCACCCGTAACCAGGCCCTTTATGATGTGTTTCTGGAAAATCACATAAATCACAAGAGCCGGAATGATAATCAAAATTGCTGCCGCCATGATATTCTGCCATTCAGATTTGTACTGTCCCATAAAACTATAAGCCGCCAGCTGCAGGGTTTTTGCACTCCTGCTGCCCCCGATTATCAGAAGGGGAAGTAAAAAGTCGTTCCAGATCCACATTGCATTTACCACAATAACCGATGCGGAAACAGATTTTAGCAGAGGAAAAACAACCGTAAAGAATAAAGGAAATCCTGTACAGCCTTCCACGATTGCCGCTTCTTCCAGCTCATAAGGAATCGTTTTTGTAAACCCCTGATAAAGGAAGATTGCCATAGGGCAGCCAAGTCCCCAGTAAATTATTCCCAGGCCCAGAAGGCTGTTTGTAAAACCAAGATGACGGGCAATTACAACCAGCGTAATCATAAATGACTGAAATGGAACCATCATCGGCATAATGCAGTACAAAAAACTGAGTTTACTGTAGCGGGTCTTTATGCGTGCCATTTTATAGCCCGCCATTGAACCGAATAATACAATTCCCGCAACTCCGATTACTGTCACAAAAAGCGTATTCAAAAATACTTTCGGATAATTCATATCCTTAAATACCACTTCAAAATTCTTAAAAGAAAGCTTTTTTGGAGCGGCAAGGACATTGGTCATAATTTCGCTGTAGGATTTAAAGGCATTTAAAAGCATCATCCCAAGAGGAGAAAGATAGAGCAAAACTAAAACTACAAGAAATCCAACAATCATTATGTTTTTTATATCTTTTTTCTTTAGACTGTTGAGTGTAATCATGATTCAACCTCCTTGTTTTTGAAAAAGCGCACCTGAATTACCGAAATCGCACACACAATCACAAACAAAACTACACTTTTTGCGCTTCCATAACCAAAGTTGTTGTTATTAAAGGCTGTATTGTAAATATCAAGGGCGATTGGCGTTGTTGCAACTCCAGGGCCGCCGCCGGTAAGGCTGAAAATCAGTTCAAACATCTTCATTGAGTTTGCAACTGAATAGAACATACAGAATGAAATTGACGGCATAATCATTGGGAGGATTACGGAAAAAAGCCTTCTTGTTGAGCTTGCACCGTCAATTAAAGCGGCTTCTATTAATTCATCAGGCACAGACTGAAGTCCGGCTATATAAATAATCATGTAAAAGCCAAGCCCCTGCCAGATAGATACGAAAATCGTAGTTATTACGGCAAGTTTTGCATCGCCAAGCCAGCTGTAATTCAGAAAGCCCAGACCGGTAAGATTTCCGAATGCTTCAAAAACTCTTATACAAATAAATTTCCATATAAAGCCTATGATAATAAGACTGATAATATTCGGAATATAAAATGCCATTCTAAAAATTCCCTTGGCCCTGATATCACGTTCCAGAAGAAGGGCAAGGAGGATTGCAATTGCGTTTATAAAAATAACAACAAAAAACGCATACAAAAATGTAAATCCCAATGCATGAATAAAAGAAGGATCATCCGTCAAAAGTTTAATATAGTTTTTTAATCCGATAAAAGATGTTCTTTTTGAAATTCCGTTCCACTTGCGAAATGAATTGAAAATACACATCAAAAAAGGAATTCCAACAAATAAAGTAATGAAAAAAATTGCAGGGAAGGTGAAAAGCGTAAAATTTCGTCCTTCATGCGAAATCGATTTTTGTTTCATATTTTTTACCTTGATGATTTATAATCGGGAAATGCTGCCGGGGAAAGCATTTTGAATTCCCCGGCATTTTTTTAGCTGATTACTGAGCCTCGTATGCATCCGCAAAGAGTTTCGAAAGTGCAGCTTTTGTCTGAGCTCGTGTAGCAGTTCCCGCTACATAATTCTGCAAAGCTGTACCGAAAGGCTGTTCAATTCCGTCTGGTCCCTTAAAAATCCACCATGGGCAGGTAATTTTGTCGTTCTGAGCAGATACGGTTTCTTTTGCAAGCTGAGTATCAGGAGCGGCAGCACCGGCAAGCGGCGAAATCTGTTTGATTACATCTGGAATCCATTTCTTTCCGTAAGATGATGTGCTCAGCCATTCGAGGAAAGCAAGAACTTCTGCGCGGTTTTTAGAATCCTTGTAAACACGGAAGGTCAGGTTAGATTCAACTGCAATTACAGATTTTCCATCTGCGCGAGGTGCCTTAAGATATCCGATATCGATATCAGGAGTAATTGCGCGAACACTTGCTTCAGCCCATGAACCCTGGTGAATGATTGCAACTTTTCCGCTTGCAAAATCAGAAACCTGCATATCAAAGGTTGATTCCATAGGTTTATTACCGCCGTATTTTTTGATTAAATCCAGCAAATCAAAAAGGAAATCAAGTTGTGGCAAATCACCAAATTTGATTTTTCCTGCTTCAACATCCTTGAAAAGAGTATCGTAATCACCTTTATAAGCGTCACTTATAGAAGGATAAGCTGTCTGAGGCAAAACCCACCATTCAGCAAAACCTGTACTGAAAGGCTGAACTCCGATTGCTACAAGTTTTTCACAAGCGGTTTTATATTCATCTAAAGTTTCAGGAAGCTTTGTGATTCCAGCTTTTGCAAATAAGGCTTTGTTGTAAACAAAAGAATGTGACTGAACCAGGAATGGATAACCGGTTACATGGCCGTCCAAAGTTACGCTGGCAAGAATTGCGCTCTGAACATTCTTCATAAAAGGCTCTTTTTCCAGATTATAAGAATAATCGCCAAAAACCTTGTTGTCATTGTAAGCACTTGTAAGGAACATATCCGGAATATCGCCGGAATTAAGACGGGTTTTCAGAACTGTCTGATAATCATTCTGCAAAATATCCGCTGTGATTTTCACACCTTTTTCTTTTTCATATTCTGCAAAACACTCTTTGTAAGCTTCTGTCAATTCAGGACTGTTTAACAAAAAAGTAAGTTCTTTTTTACCGCCAGAAGTTTTTTTACCATCTGAACTCTTATTGCAGGAAATAAATCCTACTGATGCTGCAACTGCAATAACCGCAACCATTTTATTTAGCATTTTCACTTTCATAAATGCCTCCTTTTTAGCTTTCGTTTAAAGTATAAATCCACTTTTTTGAGGCCGGTATGAAAAATAAAAAACAATAAGGGTAAAAAAAAGAACAAATATCGTATCTGCTATAAATTCAGTGATATAATTTATTTATGCAAAAAAAAGCGGCTATTACAAAAATAAAATCATCAATTAAAAAACAATCTCTTATCACCCAATTGAGCGCCTTTGTTATAACTCTTATGACAATTCTTCTTATTACAGTCATAATTTTTACATATATACGTTCCAGCCGGCAGATTATCAACCAATATGTTACAGACACTCAAAAACTTCTGGATTTGCAGGGCAGCCAGCTTGATGCATATTTTTCTCAGCTGGAGAATTTTTCACTGCATTTAAGATCTGATCAGACTTTCATGGAATTGATAAGTACACAAAAACCTCTTTCCTATTTTTCTTCCGAATATCTGAAAACTCTTGTTCGAAATGAATTTTATTTTCGTAATGATTTGATTGATTTCAGTCTTTACGATGTTGCCCACGATATAAGCTATAAAATCTCCAGAACTCAAACAGCAAGAAATTTGCAGACAGGCGATACAAAATCAATTTACGAGCAGCCTAACTATAGGATTTTTTCTTCCGGTAAGCATTACAAAGATATTGTTCCGGCAAATAAAGCTGGCGAAGAAAATGGTCTTTTTACTTTTTTTAGAACTATCATAAATATTCAGGATCAGAAGGCGCTGGCCTTTGTTTCTTTCACGGTTGACCGCTCCTGGCCTGACATAAACATAGGCACTGCAACAGAAAATGAAATCACAATTCTTGCAGATCAACACGGTACAATTTTTTACCAGAATGAAAAAACACATAATAATGATTTTGATTATTTTGTAAAAAATATTGCTTTGCGGCCGGATGAAAATAAAAAAACATTCTCACAGAATTTTATAAAAATAAAAAATCAGCAATATATGATGGTTAAAAGCCGCCTAAAAAAAAGTGAATGGCTTATAATCAGTCTGATTCCAAAAAATCAGCTTGATGCATACACTGAATCAACAAGAAACATCGGTTTTTTTCTTGGATTTTTTTCAATTTTAATTTCTACCTTTTTGATTTCAATTTTTATCAGATATTTTACTCATCCGCTTTCCGTTCTTTCAAATCAGCTCAAAAATACCGGCGAGGGAAATTTTAAAACAATGCTGAACATTCAGGGTAGCAGCGAAATTTCACTTCTTTCTGACGCCTACAATAATATGATACAAAAAATTGATGATTTGATTGCCAAAAACTATGTAAGCGATCTTGCTAAGAAAAATGCCCAGCTTGTCGCCCTCAAAGCCCAGATAAATCCTCATTTTTTATACAATACACTTCAGACAATTTCTGCCGAAGCCATAGAAAATAATCAGGAGAAAATAAACGATATGGTTATGGCTCTTTCTTCAATGCTAAAATATACAATCCGCGGTGAAGATTCAGTTACCCTTCACACAGAAATGGAACATGTTCAGGATTATCTTTTTCTGCAAAAAGAACGTTTTGGAGAAAGACTTTCCTATAATATTCAGATTGATAAGGACCTGCAACTACTTATGATTCCAAAAATCAGTGTATTGAATCTGGTAGAAAATGCCGTAGTACACGGAATGTCACATTCCGCAGAAAAACTCCATATAGAAATATCTGCCGAACATCAGGATTCAAAACTTGCAATAACGGTTACCGACGATGGCAACGGAATCAGTATGGAAAACCTGGAAGAAATTCAGCGAACCCTTGAAGCAGATGACTGGAAAATTGATGGAAATACAATCGGACTTAAAAATCTTTCCAACCGTCTAAAACTTATGTATGGAAATGATGCTAAAATCCACGTTTATAGTACACAGTTTACTGGTACAAGCGTTGTTATGGAATTAACCACCGAAGAACCAAATGCAGATATGGAGATTAAAAATGTATAAAGCCCTGATAGTTGATGATGAAAGAGCCATTCATATCGCCGTAAAAAAACAGGGAAACTGGCAGGAATTTAATATTGATGAGCCGGATTCTGCCTGGAACGGTGCCGAAGCCCTGGAAAAAATGCAGAAAAGTAAAATCGATATTGTTTTTGTTGATATGAATATGCCGGTTATGAACGGAAGTGATTTTTTGAAGGAAGCCTCTGAAAAATTTCCCCAGACAAAGTTTATTGTTATAAGCGGTTATGATGATTTCAGATATGCAAAATCAGCCCTTCAGGCAAATGCACTGGATTATCTTTTAAAACCTGTTTCAAAAAATGAACTCAATAATGTTATTTCGCGGGCAGTTCAGCTTCTTGATGAAAAAGCAGCTTTTCAGGCAGGACAATCTGGAAAGATTTCGGATACCAGTCTTACGCCGCAGACTCTTCCGCCAGCCATAAAAGCCTACATTGATTCTCACTTTTCAGAAAACATAACTCTGGAACTTTTAGCTGCGACCTTCTTTTTTACAAAAGAATATCTTTCGAGACTATTTAAGAGGCGTTATTCATGCGGAATTTATGATTATGTTCTTCAGGTTAGAATGGAAAATGCAAAATTGCTTCTACAGGATAAAAATCTACAGATTCAGCAGATAGCATATCAGACAGGTTATAAAGACAGCAATTATTTCAGTAAGGCGTTTAAAACTTTTTATGGAATTTCTCCAACGGAATACAGACTTAGCCTTTAATTTTTGGCAGCCCTGATGCTACTATTTTCATAAAAGTATTTTTTCTCTATAATAATCTATCTTTATATAGAAGTAATTCAAAGGATTTTAAAATGCCAAAAATTGAATGTAACGAAAAACTGTTTTTTGATGCTATCGGAAAAAAATACACTTATGATGCACTTGAAGATGTGCTTCCCTGCGCAAAGGCTGAACTTGATGAAAAGCCAGATATGTCGCTCCCAGAAAACGAGCGCGTTGTAAAAATTGAATTGAACGATACAAACCGTCCTGACCTCTGGTCTACAAACGGCGTTGCCCGCCAGATTAAACTCCACGAAGGCGGAAAAACTGTTGATTACATGAAGTTGATGACAAACCGCGGAAACAATAATTACGGTGACCGCGTTGTTGACGTTGATCCTGAGCTTAAAAATATCCGCCCTTATATGGTTGCATTTATGATTGCCGGAAAACCAATCGACGATCCGATGCTTAAGGACATTATCCAGACTCAGGAAAAGCTTGCATGGAACTTTGGCCGCAAGCGTAAGTCACTTTCTATGGGAGTTTACCGCATCGACCAGATTAAATTCCCTGTAAAATATCACGCTGTTGATCCGGACAAAACAAGCTTTGTTCCACTCCAGTGCGACCAGCCTATGACTTGCCGCCAGATTCTTACAGATCATCCAAAAGGAAAAGATTTCGGCTGGATTCTTGCAGACAAGTCAAAATTCCCTCTTTTGAGCGACGCAAAAAACGAAATTCTTTCTATGGCACCGATTATCAACTCTGCAACTCTGGGTGCCGTTCAGGTTGGCGACAAAGACCTTATGGTTGAGCTTACCGGTGACAATATCGAAAACCTTATTTTGTCTGCTAACATCGTTGCCTGCGACTTTGCTGACCAGGGCTACGAAATTAAACCTGTTCTTGTCCGCCATCCTTATGACACAGGACTTGGAAAGGACATCATGGTTCCTTACTACTTCCAGCCGACAACAAAGACAACTCTGAGCGCTATCAACAAGCTTTTGGGTTCTGATTTTGACATGCCAAAAGTAGTAGACGCTCTTACCCGCATGGGAAGCAGTGTTGAAGTAAAGGGTGAAGAAATTACCCTCAGCCCGGCTCCATACCGCAACGACTTCCTCCACGAGGTTGATATCATAGAAGACGTTATGATTGGTGCAAACGTTGCAGCCTTCCCTCCGGTAACTCCAAGCGACTTTACTGTAGGACGTCTCCTCCCACTTACAGAATTCAGCCGCAAGGCTAAAACTCTAATGGTGGGACTCGGCTACCAGGAAATGATTTTCAACTATGTAGGTTCAAAGAAAGACTACATCGACAATATGCTGATTGACGGCTCAAAGGTAATTGAAATTGCAAACCCGATGAGCGAAAACTATCAGTTTATCCGTCCGGAAATTCTTTCTTCACTTCTTCGTGCAGAAAGCGGAAGTGCAAATGCCGTTTATCCTCATAAAATCTTTGAAATCGGTAAGGTTGCTTACCTCAAGGATGATGAAGTAACTGGTACAATCACACGCCAGCACATCGGCTTTATTACAAGTTCTGCTAACGCTAACTTCAACGATATGGCAAGTGAAGTTTCAAGCCTTCTTTACTACCTTGACCACGAATACAAGGTTGTTGAAACAGAAGATCCTCGCTTTATCGTAGGACGTCAGGCTGGCGTTACAGTTAATGGCGAAGTTGTTGGTGTATTCGGCGAGATTCACCCACAGGTTCTTGAAAACTGGGGAATTACAACTCCTTGTGCCGGTGGTGAACTTGACCTTGAAAGCCTTATGGCAACTGCAGATACAAAAACTGATGCTCAGAAAAAGCAGGAAGCAAAAAAAGCCGCAGGTGACAATTCATCTAACAGCGGAAATCAGAAGTCAGAAGCAGAAACAAATCCTGCTAAATACTTCAACGAACACATCCAGCTTTTAGTTGCAAAAATTACAAAGGTAGAAACAAATCCACAGGGCGACAAGCTTTATATTGAAACTCTGGATGACGGTTCTGGTACAGAACGCATTATTCAGAGCGGTCTCCGTCCATACCTTAAGGAAGAGGAACTTCTTGGTCAGCACGTAATCATCGCCGCTAACCTTGCTCCAAGAAAGATGAAAGGCGTAGAAAGCCGCGGAATGCTGCTTGCCTGCGACTACACAGAAGACGGAAAAGAAAAGGTAGAGCTTCTTACCGCTCCATGGGCAGCTCCTGGAACAGTAATTCAGCTTGAAGGTAACGAATACACAGGTGAAAAACCTGCCAAAATCGATATTGACCACTTCTGCAAGGTAGAATACCGCGTAAGCAATAAATGCTTTACAATCGCAGGAATTAAAGCCCTCGCAGACGGCAAGCCAGTTACAACAAACAAGGCAGATAACTGCGAGGTTTGCTAATTTTTGGAATAGCAATATCCTGAATTGATAAAAGCCCGGATTTTATTTCCGGGCTTTTTTTTTCAAACAAAATTTGTCCCCCACAGCATTTCGCCTTATAATTAATTTTATGAGTAATTTTATTCTTTCTAACCTGATGTGGGCCTGGCTGGGAGCCTTTGTAATTTTTGTGATTATAGAAGCAGCAACCCAGGCCCTGACTACAATCTGGGCGGCTCTTGCGGCATTTTTGATGATTTTCCTTTCAAAAACCAATATGCCCATCCGCTGGCAGATTCTGCTTTTCTTAATCATCACAATTCTTCTGATTATTTTTACGCGGCCTTTCGCCATTAAAAAACTTAAGCTGGGGCGCGATAAAATGAACGTTAATGCCCTTGAAGGGCAGGAAATTCTTATCACAAAAAAAATTACGCAGTTTGAAAAAGGCGAAGGAAAAGCAAAAAACGGAGTTATCTGGAGCGTTACATCAGCTGACGGCTCTGAAATTGCTGAAAATACAGTTTGCCTTGTGCAGAAAGTAAACGGAAACACACTTGAGGTTTCTGTAAAATAAAAAAAAAGAGGTGTATTTATGTTTTATGTACTTATTGGAATTCTTCTTGTATTTTTGATTTTGATTTTGAAAAATGTCCGCCTGGTTTCTCAGTCGGAAGCAAAAGTTATCGAACGGCTTGGTGCCTACACATGTACCTGGGGTGTTGGAATCCATGTAAAACTGCCCTTTGTTGACCGAATCGCCAATACCGTAAGCCTGAAAGAAAAGGTTTTTGATTTCCCTCCGCAGCCTGTAATCACAAAAGATAACGTCACAATGATGATTGATACCGTTGTTTATTTTCAGATTACAGATCCTAAACTCTACACTTATGGCGTTGAACGTCCTATAAATGCCCTGGAAAATCTCAGTGCCACAACCCTGCGAAACATCATCGGTGAGCTGGAACTCGACCAGACTTTAACCAGCCGCGACGTAATCAATACAAAAATGCGTTCTATTCTTGATGAAGCAACCGACCCTTGGGGAATTAAAGTAAACCGTGTTGAAGTAAAAAATATCGAACCGCCTAGTGCAATCCGCGAAGCAATGGAAAAACAGATGAGGGCCGAACGTGAACGCCGTGAACAAATTTTGATTGCAGAAGGTCACAAGCAGGCAGCTATTCTTGAAGCTGAAGGTAAAAAACAGTCAATGATTCTTGAAGCCGAAGCTCAGAAAGAAGCCGCAGTTCAGAAGGCAATGGGAGAAGCGCAGGCAATTCTTGAAGTTCAGAAGGCAACAGCCGAAGGTATTGCAATGATACGCGAAGCAAAGGCAGATGACGCTGTAATCAAAATGCGCAGCCTTGAAGCTCTTGAAAAAGTTGCTGACGGTCAGTCAACAAAAATCATTATTCCTTCAGATATTCAGAATCTTGCGGGTCTTGTAACATCCATTAAGGAATTAGCAAAATAATTTTCCCTTTGTTGCTGTCTACCGCATCATTTCATAGAAAATAATGCTTGAAGCCTGGGCGACATTCAAACTGTCAACCAGGCTTTCTTTTTGCCCGGAAGCCATTCCACCCCATGGGATAATCACAAGCTGGTCGCAGTTTGAACGGACAGCCTCGCTGATTCCGTGCTCTTCGTTTCCCAGCACTACGAGGACAGGTTTTCTTGCCGGGCGGGCAGGGGAGCCGGCATTTCTGATTTCTTTCATATCAGCAACAGTTTTTGTAGCCTTCAAATCAGTGCCGACGCGGACCATTTTTCCCTTCATCGCTTCAAGAAGGCGAACCGAAGACTGTACACAGTAAATATTTACGTATTCCATTCCGCCCTCAGCAACACGATAAGACGATGTAGTAATAGAAGACTGTGCTTCATCCAGCGGAATAATCACATTTTTAATGCCGAAAAAGGCCGCACTGCGCACAATGGCACCAAAATTATTGGCGTTTCCAATCCGGTCAAGAAGAACAGCATCCTCTCCGCGCTCAATCCATCCGTCGGTAATATCCGAATCAAGCTGGGTAATCTGAGGCATATCAATCATTGCAACAACGCCCTGATGATGAACAGTTCCGCTCAGTTTTTCCAGCTCGGCGGCCGGCTTCTGATTATAAATACCGTGATTCTGAGCCAGTTTTTTGCAAAGTCCGCCAAACTTCGGCGCAACCTCTTCCGTAAAATAAAGGCGTCTGATTTTTTCCGGATGATTTTTTTCCAGTTTTTTTACCGTCGCAAAACCGCAGACAGCAAGTTCATTGTTCTTCTTGTTTTTCATAACTTTATTATAACAAATTTCTTGTTTGAACGACACCGCTGAATTATAATTCTAGTAGATTATGAACATAACAATTCTGGGACTTACCATTCCCTTTTTAGGAACAATGCTTGGTTCAGCAATGGTGTTTTTTATGAAACGCCAGATGAATGATTCTGTTCAACGCGCCCTCCTTGGCTTTGCGGCAGGCGTTATGATTGCCGCCGGAGTCTGGTCGCTTTTAATTCCTGCAATGGATATGTCAGATTCACTTGGACGGCTCGCCTTTCTTCCGGCAATCACCGGTTTTGCACTGGGTGTTGCCTTTCTCTTCCTCCTGGATAAAATCACGCCCCACCTGCACGCAATGGCAGAATCCCCGGAAGGCCCTAAGGCCGGAATAAATAAAATCAGCCGCACAATGATGCTTGTTTTCGCAGTCACCCTTCATAATATTCCGGAAGGAATGGCCGTAGGCGTAGTTTTTGCAAGCTTTCTTGCCGGTGGTAATCAGATTTCCTTTGCAGACGCACTGGCCCTTTCCATTGGTATCGCAATCCAGAACTTCCCGGAAGGCGCCATTATTTCTATGCCCCTCCGCACAGAAGGCAACGGCAAGTTCAAATCTTTCGTATTCGGAACCCTTTCGGGCGCTGTAGAACCGGTAGCCGCCATCATAACAATCCTGCTTACCTCGATGATTCTGCCTTTCCTGCCATACCTTCTTGCTTTTGCGGCCGGCGCCATGGTTTACGTCGTAATCGAAGAACTTATTCCCGAGGCTACCCGTGATGAAAAAACAGATATCTGTACGCTGGGCTTCGCCCTGGGCTTTGCACTCATGATGGTGCTTGATGTTGCGCTGGGGTAGGGGGCACAAAACTTCTTAAGAGCCCCGGCAGCCGGATAAATCCTAAAAACTAATTGAACCTACATCAAGAGAGAAAAATGGTGTCACAGTTTTCTGCAAAGTTCTTCCCGCACCAACTCTCATATAAATGCTGTAAGAAGCCTTAACTTTCAATGCAAGTCCGCCGCCGCAAGACCAGAGGAAATAATGACTACTGCAGTTTTCAAAATCAGTTGGAATCAGCTTTGTAAAATCCTGAGTAATACTTCCAAATGTTCCGTTCAAAGTAAAGAGTAAATCGCCGCCAAGAATTGTAAGCTGATGAAAAGGCATCAGCTGTAGCATAAGGGAGCCCGCAAGCACATTGCTTCCATAAACACTCGGACTGCAAATCTGAGGATAGTAAATCCTGTTAAAGTTGGTAAAGCCTTCTGTAAGCATAGCATATCTTGAATCAGAAAGATTTCTCAAAACGTCACTTCCCAAAAGAGCCGAAGTACTTACAGACATATGAGAGCCCATAGGAATTACAGCCTTTCCCTCTGCGCTCAAAATCAGCAGCCGCTTCTGCGCCTCCCAGCCGTCTTTAAATGGAAAAGCGTAACGGCCGTTAAAATCAAAATAAAGGCCTTTTTTAGGAAAAACCATGGAATCAAGATTATATATTTCATAATTTAAGAAAAATCCCATGCTGTTTGCCGTTGTAGTCAGTTCAAACACGTCATCTAATACTTCCGCCGGAGACAGACCTCGTCTTTTTGCCTCATCCCTGATTTCTTCACTTAATTTATCATCAAAATAGTCTATTCCAAACAAAGAATCAGTCGAAATGCGCTTAAAATATCCGCCAAGCTTTACGGTATGACCTATATCAGTTCGTGAACCTATGGAAGCCCAGGCATTAAAATTTTTGAAGGATGAATAATCAGAATAATCATTAGATTTGATATTAAAAGGCAGCTGAGGATAGCGGGTATCCTCCACATTCAGGTCTAAATCAGCAAAAAGATTGGTATTTATCGGCTGCAGGTAGTAAAGGTCAGCACCAAAATCATTTATCGTTTTTCCCCTGAAAGAAATAACTGAACCCCGCCCGGTAAGCCCACGGAATTGAAGTCCCAGAATAAAATCCAGCATAGCGGTCGTTCTGGTCGAAACAACCTGGGTAAAATCAATGTCAGCACAGATTTTTGTACTTTTTGCCTCTTCCTGCTTCATTTTTAAGAGAAGATTAGAGCCATTTTCACCTTCAAAAACCCGCGCCTTTATGTTCTTATAATTTCCGGTAAGCTTTATGTTTTCCATAAAATTGTTAAAAACTTCCGGAGTAAACTGCTTTCCAAGAACAGCCTTACTTTCCTTATCCAGATATTTTTTATCAGCTGGTAGCAGGCCTTCTGCCTCAACAGAATTAATCACTAGATTTGGTTTTACGTCATATCGGAAATGCTTTTTAGAAATTCCCTCCGTAGAAATCCTCTTTCCGCTTGAATCATAATCCCCTGGATAGATTTTTTTGCGCAATTGTTCCAGGTCGGCCTTATACTGTTCTACGGCTTTTTTTCCTTCCTCATAAATCACAGAAGATTTTTTAAAATCCATAGTTCCGTATTTTCCGACTTCCGGCGTGATTATCAAATCAGCATATTCATACATAGCCTTTGTCGCCGTGTACTGGGCAATCGTAATTGTTTCCAGCATTGCAACGCCCGGATTTGCCGTAAAAGTATCAGGATTATCACGAGGCTTTTGTGAAATATCAATCGCAATGATGATGTCGTAGCCCATATTTTTGGCAACGTTAATTGCAAGATTGTAACGAACACCGCCGTCAATGCAGTATTTTCCGTCAATTTCCATAGGTTCAAAAACCGAAGGAATACTCATACTTGCACGGATGGCTTCCGCAATATCACCTTCATCATAAACCAGAGCCTCGCCGGTAAGCATATCGGTGGTGACGGCACGGAAAGGAACCGGAAATTTATTAAAATCCATATCAGAAGGATATTTGATAACCCGTTCTTTTATCATTTCATAGATTTTCTGACCATTTGAAAGGCCTTTTCCCAATTTAAGGGAAAAATCAAGGCCAAGATTAAGGGAAAGCAGATAATTATAAAGGCTGTGCTCCTTTAGAGTACGCTCATAAGGTGAATAAGCAACATCAGAAAAAATCGGCGACCAGTCAACATTCTGAAAAGTTTTATCAATTTGCTGAGGAGTATAACCCGCAGAATAAAGGCCGCCTATAATCGAGCCGATACTCGTTCCAACCACCATATCAATCGGGATATCAAGCTCTTCAATAAGTTCGATTACCGGAAGATGGGCAAAGCCCTTGGCACCGCCGCCAGCAAGAACCAGGGCAACAGAAGGACGTCCCTCAGGCTTGGGACCCGCAGGCAGTTTTTCATCAGCAATATGAGGCCCGCAAAACAAATCTGCCAGAAATAAAAGGGACAGAATCGGAAAAAGAATAGTTTTTTTCATATTTCTATGATAACACACTTTATGCTATATTTTAATTATGATTCGCAGCGCCGGACACGCAGATTTACCTCTTCACACTGGAACGGTTCCCAAATGGCTGGCAGACCGCATGATGGTCATGGGAACGCTGATTGTAGAATCGCTGGTACAGAATTATGGCGTTGACGAAGTTCTTGTCCGCCTTTCCGACCCCCTCTGGTTTCAGTCTTTCGGCGCAGTTATGGGCATGGACTGGCACAGCTCCGGCATTACCACCAGCGTTTTGTATGCACTTAAGCGCGGGCTCAACCCCCGTGCAAAGGAACTGGGCCTTTACGTTTGCGGAGGCCGCGGCCGTTATTCCCGCCAGACCCCCGACGAGCTCCTTCAGATTTCCGACCGCGAAGGACTGGACGGCGACGCTCTTGTCCGAAACAGCAAACTCGTTGCCAAGGTCGATAACAACGCCCTGCAGGACGGATTTCAGCTCTACCAGCACAATTTTATCGTCAGCAAAAGCGGAAACTGGACCGTCGTTCAGCAGGGAATGAACAGCGATACAAAAACAGCCCGCCGCTACCACTGGTGCTCTTCCGACCTGCGCTCCTTTGTAGAAAATCCCCACACCGGCGTCGTAGGCGAAAACCGGGGCCAAATCCTCAACCTCACCGATTCCGCCGCCCAGCCTACGCGCTCCTCCATCACCGAGCTTTCCCGCGAAAATCCCGACCGTATAATTAAGGAAATTGAACAGGTAGGGAAACCGGCTAACGAGTATTTGTTTTTAGGTAATACAGGAGGGGGAAGTCTCCCCCTGGCTCGCACTTCGTTGCTCGCCACCCCTTCGCCTAGGGGCGCTGCCCCTAAAACCCCGGCACAGCCAGAACTTTTCGACGACCTTCCTTCTCCTGCGCCGCAGCCTGCCATCGTCAGCGCCCCCACCACGTCCAGGCACATTATCCTACCCGCTCACCACGAAGTCACTGCTGCCGACGTAGACCTCAAACGCTTGGGCGCTGTCCTGGCCACCGCCTACGAAAATCAGCCTCAGGATTTTGAATCTTTGCTTTTGACAAAAGGCCTGGGCCCGCGAACACTCCAGTCACTGACCCTGGTAAGCGAAGTAATCTATGGAACACCATCCCGCTTTACCGACCCAGCCCGCTTCAGCTTTGCCCACGGCGGAAAAGACGGCCACCCCTTCCCGGTTCCGCTCAAAATCTATGATGAATCAATCCGCATATTGCGCGACAGCATAGAAAAGTCTAAACTTGGCTACAAAGAAAAATCAGACTGTATCCGCCGCCTACATCAGACGGCATTAAATATAGAAAGAAACTGCGCCCCAATGGCAGATTTTGATGCCGCAATCGCTTACGAGCGGGAAAACTCGCAGAACTGGGACGGCAGGACAGTATAAAGGAAAAGTTATGAACAGAAAAACCGCATTTTTTGACGGAATCCGTGACGGAACGCCAATCGGATTAGGCTACTTTGCCGTATCATTTTCACTTGGAATTGTTGCCCGCAACGCCGGATTAAACGCAATCCAGGGCTTCTTTGCAAGCTTTTTCTGCGTGGCTTCTGCCGGCGAATACGCTCTTTTTACCTCAATGCAGGCCGCCGCAACCTTTTTGGAAATCGCAATCATCACCCTGGTTGTAAACGCCCGCTACCTCCTGATGAGCTGCTCCTTAAGCCAGAAATTCGACCCTGACACCCCTCTTATTCACCGCCTTTTAGTCGGCTTTGGCGTTACAGACGAAATTTTTGGCATCAGCTTTGGCCGTCGTGGAAAACTTGAACCCTTTTACAATTACGGAGCCATCGCAATCGCTGTTCCCCTCTGGAGTATTGGAACTTCCCTCGGAATTCTGGCCGGAAACTTTCTTCCAGCCCGAGTAGTCAGCGCCCTTTCAGTTGCCCTTTACGGAATGTTCCTTGCAATCATCATTCCGCCCTGCAAAAAAAGCCTGACAATCGCTGTAGCAGTCATCATCAGCTTTGCCGCAAGCTACGCAGCCTCTGTTTTACCGCTGGTCAGCCAGCTTTCCGGTGGAACGCGCACAATCATCCTTACGGTAGTTATCGCCGCCGCCTGCGCAATCATCAAACCGCTTCCAGCTGACCTTTCTGAAGACAACACAAAGGAGTCCTCAAATGAATAAAAACCTTTACTTTGCCCTTGCCATTTTTACAGCCGCAGCCGTTTCCTACATAATCCGCGTGCTTCCGCTCACCCTTATCCGCCGGCCCATTAAAAACCGCTTTATCCGTTCATTTTTGTACTACGTACCTTACGTAACTCTTGCCGTAATGACTTTCCCGGCCATAGTTCAGGCAACCCAAAGCCCACTGGCAGGCCTTGCCGCCCTGGTAATCGGCATCATCCTTTCCCTGGCCGGTGCCGGACTTTTCCCCGTAGCTTGCGTCTGCTGCGCCGTCGTTTTTGTCATCGAAATGTTTATTTAAAATAAAATCACCTTCCGCCCGGGAAGGTGACCTTAAAACTATTCGAAGCGTTTATCTTCAATTCGCTTTGTCTTTTTTTCGCTGCGAGGAAGCTCTCCCTCACCAACAATCTTCACAAGAGGAGTCATATTGTACTTCTGCTTGAAGTTATACGCAATTGCAAGGCTGGCCTCCGTTCTGTCAGTGCCGCCTTCAACTTCAACCATCAGAGTCATCTGATCCTTTCCGTCAACGTGCTCAATAATTGCGCGATATTCACTTGAAGTTCCAGGAACAGATTTGATTACGTCCTCAATTGTACTTGGGAATATGATATTTCCCTTAACCTTAACCATATCATCACTGCGGCCCATAATCTGAGTAATGCGCGGATATTTTCTTCCGCAAGGACAATCGCCCTTTACAAAAGCCGCCAGGTCGTGAGTTCTGAAGCGGATAAGAGGAGCGCCTTCCTTTACAAGGGTTGTCAAAGTGATTTCACCGATTTCTCCGTCAGGCACAGGCTCACCGGTAACAGGATCAAGAATTTCAACGTATACAAAATCATCAAAAATGTGCATTCCTTCAGTCTGCTCAGTACAGTTGATTCCGATTCCAGGACCGTAACATTCTGTAAGTCCGTAAATATCATAAAGCTCGATTCCAAGAATATTCTGAATTCGGGCACGCATTTTTTCACCCCAGCGCTCAGAACCGATTACACCCTTTTTCAGCTTGATATTTTTTCCGATTCCACGTTTTTCAACCTGCTCAGCAAGCAGAAGGGCATAAGAAGAAGTTGCGCAGATTACAGTTGCCTGCAAATCCTGCATCATCTGAAGCTGTTTTTCTGTATTTCCCGGTCCCATTGGAATTGCCATTGCACCAAGCTTTTCACAGCCGGCCTGAAATCCAATACCTGCAGTCCAGAGTCCGTAACCCGGTGTAATCTGAATTCTGTCTTTTTTTGTGATTCCTGCAAGCTCGTAACAGCGGGCAAACATTGTAGCCCAGTCATCAACATCCTTCTGAGTATAAGGAATAATAACCGGCGCACCAGTAGTTCCGCTTGAAGAATGAATGCGGACAATTTCTTCCTCAGGCACTGCCGCCAGTCCCAGCGGATAAGCCTCTCGAAGCTCCTGCTTTGTCACAAAAGGAACCATTTTTTCAAAATCCTTCTGAGTTTTAATTTCGTCAGGATTTACGTCCTTAAATCTTTTTTCATAAAATGGATTTTTGCTGGCCTTTACACGGCGAATCTGATTTCTAATCTGTTCAAGTTGAAGTTCTGTAAGCTGCATTTAAGCTACTCCTGATTGGGCATACGCCCTGTTTTTTTACGTTTCTATTTATAGTAACACATCAATTTTCATTTGTCAAATCATCTTTTCCCTGACTGCTTCATTATGATAGAATGGCTTATGGCAAAACAGATGATTATGGGAAACCAGGCAATCGCGCTTGGTGCATTAAAAGCGGGCGTAAACCTTGTTGCAGGCTACCCCGGAACTCCTTCAAGTGAAATTATTGAATTTATCAGCAAATATAAGGAAAAAACCGGCACTTATGTCGAATGGTCGGTAAACGAAAAAGCAGCCGCAGAGGTTGCCGCCGGCGCCAGCTACGCCGGAAGCCGCACCCTGATTACAATGAAGCAGGTCGGCCTCAACGTTGCCGCAGACCCGGTTATGTGCCTTTCCTACGTGGGCGTAAAGGGTGGCATGGTAATAATTTCTGCCGATGATCCGGGCCCGATTTCCAGCCAGACCGAACAGGACACCCGCAACTTCGCTCAATTTTCAAAGCTCCCTTGTCTGGACCCTTCAACTCCTCTCGAAGCCTTCGAAATGGTGCAGGAAGCCTTTGAACTTTCTGAGCGCTACAATACTCCGGTAATCCTGCGCCCTACAACCCGCGTAGACCACGCTTACGAAAGCCTTGAAATGCCGGAACTAGCTCCCTGCCGTACTCCAGGCAGCTTTGAAAAAGACACCGCCCGCTGGGTAATCTTCCCCCGCCTGTCATACAACAGCCACAAGCGCATTTTTGACCGCAACGAACATATTTTGCCCGAGGAGTTTAGTAAGAGTAAGTGGAATTTTGTAGCGAATTCCACTCCTAATAAGGCCCTTTCCTTCGCCGCAGGAGGAATTTCCTACTGCTACCTGCAGGAAGCCCTTTCAATTCTTAAATCCCGTTACCCCCAGAACGAGGCCCTCCAGAGCGCTCAAATCCTTAAAATCGGAACGCCTTACCCTTTCCCGGCTCCACTCGCAGAAGATTTCCTCAAAAATGCCGGCCAAATCACCGTTTTTGAAGAGCTTGACCCCGTTATCGAGCAAAACCTGATTCTCCTTTGCGGAAAAAAGAATATTTCCTGCAAAATCAGCGGAAAACTCGACGGCACAGTTCCGGAAGCAGGTGAACTCAGCGTAGAAATCATCACAAAAATCATAGAAAACCAGCTTGGTCTGACATCCAAATCAGAAAAAAAAGCAGAAAAACCTGAACTTCCAGTCCGCCCGCCGGTTTTATGCGCCGGCTGTCCTCACCGTGGAGCCTTTTACGCCGTAAAACAGGCAATGAAAGGTAAAAAAACAGTCTACTGCGGCGACATCGGCTGCTATACACTGGGAAATGCCCAGCCTCTGGATATGACCGACACCTGCCTCTGTATGGGTGCCGACATAACAATGGCCCAAGGTTTCTACCACAACGAGCCGGACCGTTACTGCTTCAGCTTTATCGGCGATTCAACCTTCTTTGCAAGCGGAATCACAGGCGTAGTAAATGCCGTTTACAATCAGAGCCGTCAGGTAATCTGTATTCTTGATAATTCAACCACCGCAATGACAGGCCACCAGCCTCATCCTGGAACCGGCGTCACAATGATGGGAGAAATCGTCGAAAAAATCAGCATTCCAAAAATTCTTGAAGCAATCGGCGTAAATCCAATCATCGAAGTTGACCCATTTGACCAAAAAAAGGCAGTCGAAGCCGTAAAAAATGCCTCAGAATCAAAAAGCGTAAGCGCAGTAATTTTCAAATCTCCTTGTATAAGCATTGCGTCAAAGCTCGGCTATAAATTCAGCGGTGCAAAATGCGTAGACAGCGCAAAATGTATCGGCTGCCAGAAGTGCATTAAGGAACTCGGATGTCCGGCTCTCAGCGTAAGCGCAGAATGTAACGCAAAAGGCAAAAAAATCGTGGAAATCGACAAAAGCCTTTGTACCGGCTGCGGACTTTGTTCATCAGTCTGCCCGGCCGCAGCAATTAATTAAGAGGATAATTATGGCAAAAAATATTTTGATTTGTGGAGTAGGCGGTCAGGGAACCGTACTTGCGGCAAAGGTTCTGAGTCAGGCTGCAATTTCCAAGGGAGAGCGCGTGCTCAGTGCAGAAACAATCGGAATGGCCCAGCGCGGCGGTTCAGTTACCAGCCACGTGCGCATCGGCCAGGATGTATTTTCCCCTCTGATTTCAAAGGGACAGGCAGATATGATTATCGCTTTTGAGGCGGCAGAAGCTGTCCGCAACATAGACTTTTTGAAGGAAGGGGGCATGGTTATCGTAAGCAAAAAAATCGTGCAGCCCGTAACCGCAAGCCTGACCGGAAAAGCCTTCGACCAGGACATTATGATTAAACACCTTGAAAAATGTGCCTCCCAGGTAATCGCAGTCGATACTGACGAAGCCTGCAGAAAGCTTGGCAGCAGCAAGGTTGCAAATATGGTTTTACTTGGTGCGGCAACAAAAACAAATCTTATCAGCCGGGAAGAGCTTAAAAATGCCCTCAAACTCCTTGTAAAACCAGAATTTTACGAGCTCAACGTGCGCGCAATCGAATATTAATTATTTCTCAAATATGCAGCAGAAACCGGAAACTCAAAATAAGTGTCAGGGTAGGGCTCATCCTTTAAGGTAAAATGCCACCATTCGCAGTCCAGAGTTTCAAAACCGTTACGAACCATTGCCTTTTGCAGCAGCATTCTGTTTTCGTACTGTTCATCAGTAATTCCGCGGTAATCCGGATGTGATTTTTCACTGAACAGATCAAAGGGACTTCCCATATCAACTTCTTTTCCGCTCTGCATATCAAGCAGAGTCAAATCAACCGTACTTCCCCGGCTGTGACTTGAACGCGCCGCAATATATCCCAGCTTAAACAAATCCTGCTTTTCAATTTCCGGATAAAAATAAGGCTTCATGCGGACATCAAGGTCTTCAATAGCCCAAAGTTTAAACTGATTAACCGCACAAACCGGCCTGTAGGCATCAAAAATCTTAAGACGATAGCCTTTTACAATCATCTCATTGCTGACAGCCTTCAAAGCGCGGGCCGCCTCCTTAGTCAGCAGGGCAACAGGCTCTTCATAGCCGTCAATCCGCTCACCCACAAAATTATATGTCGAATAATATCTGATTTCCTGAACAATCTGAGGAATAAATTCTGCCAGAACAAGAAAGCCGGAAGAATCCATCGGAAGTTTTTCAGACATTTCTGCCTCCTTATATACAATAATAAGCCTTTCCGCCAAGGCATTTCAACCAGAATTTAAAGGCCGGCGGCGCAAAGTTTTTTAAAAAATGTTATAATTCCCCTATGACTTTTCCTCAATCCATTTCAAAATTTCCAATAACTGAACATCTTGAAAAAATCTGCTCTACTTTGAAGGCCTCGCCTAGCCGGGCGCTGGTTTTGACGGCAGAAACTGGAGCAGGAAAGTCTACCGTGCTGCCGCTGGCACTGCTGCAGGAGTTTAGTGCACCTTCCAACGCCAGTTCCCCCTCCCAGGCGAAAATCCTCATGACAGAACCGCGCCGACTTGCCGTTGTCGGCGTTGCAAACCGCCTTTCCGAGCTTCTGGGCCAGGCTGTCGGCGGGCAAGTCGGCTACCGCATTCACCTTGAAAACCGCGTTTCTCCCCAGACCCGGCTGGAAGTCCTCACTGAAGGAATCCTTATCCGCATGCTGCAGTCCGACCCCGCACTGGAAGGCGTAAATCTTGTCGTCCTCGATGAATTTCACGAGCGCAACATCAATACCGATCTTGCCCTGGCTTTTCTGCGCGAGGCTATGGAACTCCGCGACGACCTTTTTGTCATCATCATGTCCGCAACGATTGACGCTAAGCGGATTGCCGCCTTTTTGGGTGACGCCCCCGTTCTGGAAATCCCCGGTCGCACTTTTCCAGTCGACATTCACTATCAGCCTGATAAGAAGATTGATGAAGCAGTGCTTTCTGCCATTGAAAACCATATGCCCCCTGCCAACGGCGATGCCACCGGCAAGGCGATTTTATGCTTCCTCCCAGGTATCCGAGAAATCCGGGCAGCTCAAGCGGAACTTTCCCAGGCGCTGAAATCTCAAATCGAATGCGGAAAGGTCGAACTCTGCGTGCTGCATTCCAGCATCAGCTTTTCCGAGCAGAAGCATATCCTTACGCCACCGGCTGCCTCTACCATCCGCGTGATTCTTTCTTCTGCTATCGCCGAAACTTCCCTTACCGTGCCGGGCGTTGTCTGTGTAATCGACTCAGGTCTTTCCCGCGTAAACCGCCTAAACGTTTCAACCGGAATGGAAAATCTTGTTACCGAAGCTGAATCCGAATTTTCTGCGGCTCAGCGGGCGGGTCGAGCAGGCCGAGAGCGGGAAGGTGTCTGCATATGTTTATGGAATAAATTCGACGTCCGCCAGAAGGAAGTTCAGCCCGAAATCCTCCGCACAGATTTGACTCAGCTGGTTCTGGAATGTTCGGAACGAGGCATTTACGATATCTCAAAAATCCAGCTTCTGGACTCGCCGACAAAAAATGCCTGGGAAGGAGCTGTTCAATTTCTTCAGCAGGCAGGCTGCCTCGACCAAAACCGCCATATCACAGAACGTGGAAAGGCCGCTTTATCCCTTGGAATTTCTGTCCGCCTTGCCCTAATTGCCCTTGACGGCTGGCAAAAATCTTATGAAAAAGGCGGAAAAATCAGCAAAAAAGCAGAAGAATTTCTTATAAAATACAGCCAGTATGCCCAGAGTTCTCCTTCAATTCAAAGGCAATTTTTAGCAAATTTGGAGCAAAAATTGAATAATATTTGCGAAAATTCGAGCAAATTTGAAGAAATTCAAGTAAATTTCGCGAATTTTGACGAAAAAAATCATCAAAATTCATTAATTTTACTTTCCGGTTTTCCGGACCGTCTGGCACTGCGTCTCACAGAATCCCGCAAAAATTCCGATGGTTCAACATCGCCTGTATATCAATTTCCGTCAGGACGAAAGGCTGTACTCCACAATTCAAAGCACAGTCAGGCTAAATGGATTGCCTCCCCCGAAGTTATGGCCGGCCAGAGCGAAGGTGTAATTTTTGATTTTGAAGAACTTGCTGATGCCGAAGTTGAAAGCTGGCTTTCAAAACGAATACAGTCAAAAATCATCTGCCAGTTTGAAAACGGAAAAATCCTCAAAAGTGAAAATATCTGCTACGGCGAGCTTGTCCTTTCCTCAAAAAAACTGCCCTCTACAAAAGATGACTATGCTGCCGCCTGGATGACCGAAATCCGGACAAAAGGGATGGAAGCCTTGCCTCTTGATCCAAAGTGCGTCAACTTCTTAGAACGCATAAAATTTCTTGCGCAGCAAAATCATCAGAATAGCGAACTGGCAGAAAAAATCTCCGGACTGACTGAAGCGCCGGAAAGCTGGCTTTTACCTTTCATCACATCAAGCTCGCTGACCCCGCAAAGCATTTACGATGCTCTAAATTACCACTTCGGCGAGTTTAATATAGAAGAAAATGTTCCCCTGCAAATTACCCTGCAAAACGGAAACCGCGCTAAAATCAAATATGAAAAACTGGCTTCCCCGGACGATAAAACCCGCCTTGTAATCCGCCCGGTAATCGAAATCATAATTCAGCGTGCCTTCGGCGTTACCGTCACCCCAAAAATCGCCGGTATGAAAGTTCTCTTCCGTTTACTTTCCCCAGCCCAGCGCCCCCTGCAAATCACCGACGACCTGGAAAACTTCTGGTCATCTACCTGGCCTCAAATCTGCAAGGAAATGAAGGGACGTTATCCCAAGCATAACTGGGATCTGTCGAAAAAGGATTCCTAGTGCTATCCTTTGACGTCATCCTCAAAAAGATATAAAATTTCCCCATGAACTTTAATAAATCAAAAATCATCTATCTTTCAGAATTTATTTTTGGCGAACTTTTCATCATATACTGCATAATTTTGCACTTTATAAATCCGGGAACACTTCTCAGTGAATTGTGTTCTTTCAGCAATGTCTGGCTGCTTCTTGGCGCCCTGCTAATTTTCCTTTCAACTTACCGAAAAAATCATCAGAAATCCTTCTGGTTTGCATTAAAAAAGTGGCAAAAAGTGTCATTCATGGTCATTTTTGGGGCAGGAATAACGATTTCCGCTGTCAATCTGTATTTTATCCGTCATCCTGCCATCGCAAAAAATCCGGATGCAAATATCGTAATCCTGCTTGGAGGCGGAATCGATAAAAACGGTCAACTCCCGGATGCCGTAAAAGCCCGCTGCAAAACTGCCATGGATTACATGAAAAGCAATCCAAATGCCATTTTAATCACAACAGGAGGCGCACTTAAAAACCTCCCGGCAGAAGCACCCGCTACAAAAGAATATCTGATAAATCAAGGACTTGAAGCAGACAGAATTCTTATCGAACCAAATGCCCGCGACACAATCCAGAACTTTCAGTACAGCTGCAAAGTGCTTTCAGAATATTACAACTGCCCGCAATCGCAAATCCTAAACAGTGACATACTTATCGTAACCAGCTTCTTCCATCTGGCCCGATCACAGCGTCTTGCCCGCCGCATGGGCTTTACCCGCACCACAGGCCTAGGCTCTCGCACCCCGGCCATCAAACTCTTAGACGCCTATTCCCGCGAAATCTGCGCTTACATCAAGCTAAACCTCCGCATCCTTCTGACCGGCAAACCAAAAAAGATAGAGGTATAAAAAAAGGTGATGACATTTCTGTCACCACCTTTCTTACTATTCACCTGTCATTATTTGACTCGCGCCTATAATCTATTTCCCCATGCTAGCCGACTTATTATAAGCCGCCACAACTGCAGAAATCACCGCGTCACGCAGTCCCTTGTTCTCCAGAGCCGCTACACCGTCGATTGTAGTTCCGCCCGGCGAACAAACAGAATCTTTCAAAACAGCAGGGTGCTTTCCGCTCTGCAATACAAGCTCTGCAGAGCCCTTTACTGTCTGCGCAGCGTAAATATAAGCCTGGAAACGAGGCATACCGCATTTTACGGCGGCGTCAGCAAGAGCTTCAATAAACATAAAGACAAAAGCAGGCCCCGAACCGCTTACTGCTGTTACACAGTCCATCAGTTTTTCCGGCACCTGTTCAACTTTTCCTGCCGCTTCCAGAATTGTCTTAGCCTCGGCAAGTTCTTCTTCTGTAATATTTGCGTTGCAGCTGAGCGCTGTCATTGCCTGACCAATCTGGGCAGGCACATTTGGCATAATTCTGATAAAACGAACGCCCTTTGCAAAGCCTTCCAGCTTTTCAATCGACATACCGGCCGCCATAGAAATGACAACAGCATCTTTAGAAAGGGCAGGGGCAATTTCCTTCAAAACGGTTTCAACCATAAAAGGCTTAACACCAATAAAAACGTATTTTGCATCCTTTACAGCGTCGCTGTTCTTTTCAAAGCTCTTACAGCCGGTTTCTTCTGCAAAGGCCTTGGCATGTTCAGGATTTTTGCTGGTTACAGTTACATTCCAGGCATCACCTTTTTTGCATACAGCGCGCATAATCGCACCACCCATCGAACCTGTTCCAATACACGCAATTTTCGCTTTCATCTTATGCCTCCTGAAATTATTCTATCTGCTTTCCATTATTCCGCAAGAAAAATCGTTCCGTTAGAACTGCCGTCTGCCAGTTTCATCAACACCTCGTCCTTTGAACCGTTTGCCAAAAGCATGTGAATTCCGTAAGCCGTAACCTTTTCAGCCGCCTGAAGCTTAGTCTCCATTCCGCCGGTTCCAAAGGCATTAGTATCGCCGATTTTAATCTCTTTACGAAGCTCAGGAATCGAAGTAACCTCATCAACCAGCTTGGCATCCGGGTTAGTTTTTGGATTATCCGAATAAACGCCGTCAATGTCGCTGAACAAAATCAAAAGGTCAGCACTCCACAAAATTGCAGTCAGGGCGCTCAGGTTATCGTTATCACCGATTTTTATTTCATCAAAGCTTACGCTGTCGTTTTCATTGATAATAGGCACAACACCCTCATCAACAAGCGTAAAAAGAGTATTACGTATATTAAGTGAGCGGTGCTCGTTTTTAAAATCATCCTTAGTCAAAAGCAGCTGCCCGATATGAAGACCTTCCTTCTGAAAAGCCTTTCTCCACTGATGCATAAGCTCCACCTGCCCAATCGAACAGAGCGCCTGACGATAATGCACATCCTTTTTTCGCGCCCATTCCTTAGTAGTAGAAACTCCGGCAACCTGCGCCCCAGAAGACACCAGAATAATCTGCTTTCCTTCTTTAATCAGTTCCGCACACTGCCGGGCAAAACTGGCCATAAATTCCGTATTCTGAGTTCCATCCGGCAAAGCCAGTGTATTCGACCCGATTTTTATTACAATTTTTCGCGACCCTTTAATTACTTCTGAAATTTTACTCATCTAATCTGTCCTTCTCTTGTTCAGCCTGCAAGTCAGCCTTCCAGCATCAATTTTCACCGGCTGAACTCAAGCTTTGCGCAGCAAAGCTTGCTATCTAATCTGTCCTTCCCCGTCAATAAGATATTTCGTCGTAGTCAGCGCTTTAATTCCCATCGGTCCGCGCGCATGAAGCTTCTGCGTACTGATTCCCAATTCAGCACCAAAGCCGAACTCACCGCCGTCAGTAAAGCGTGTGCTCGCATTCACATAAACACAGCTTGCATCAATCATAGCCTGGAACAAACGTGTATTAGCCCGGCTTTCAGAAATAATGCTTTCGCTGTGCTTTGTGTTGTGCGAATTGATATAAGCAATTGCTTCTTCAATCGAATCCACAACCTTCACACAGCATTCATAATCAAGGTATTCGTTTCCAAAATCTTCTTCGGTAGCTGCAACCGCATTCTTCAAATACTTAATCGCCCTGTCATCTGCATGCATTTTCACCCGGCCGGCAAACTTCGCTTCAAGCTTTGGCAAAAAGTCTCCCGCCACAGCCTTGTGGACCACAATACATTCAATGGCATTGCAGACACTCGGACGCTGAATCTTAGCATTTTCAGCCACAGTGCAGGCCATATCAAGGTCGCCCTCGCCGTCAACATACAAATGACACACACCGCTTCCAGTTTCAATCACCGGAACGCGCGCATTCTGCACAACATTCTGAATCAGCTTTTTTCCGCCGCGCGGCAAACAAACGTCAATCAAGCCAACCGCATTCAAAATCTGGTCAACATCACTGTGGTCGTGCTCACGAACCTCAACAAGCTCAATTGCCTCAGGCACACCGCCATCCACGCCAGCCAGCGCCTGGCGAATCACGCGCACAATTTCCACATTCGATTTATATGAAGAAGAAGAACCACGCAGTAAAATCGCATTTCCGCTCTTATAAGCCAGAGAAAAAGCATCAACCGTAACATTAGGGCGGTTTTCGTAAATGATAGCCACAACTCCAAGAGGAACCCTTACCTGGCGGATATTAAGACCATTGGGAGTTTTCCAGCCGGCAATTTCCTCACCCACAGGGTCAGTCTGCCCGATAACAAGCCTCAAACTGTCAACAATCCCGTCGATTCTTTTGTCATCAAGCAAAAGGCGGTCAATAATCGACTCACTCAAACCGCCGGCCCGCGCAGCCTCAACATCAGCCCTGTTAGCCGCAATAATAGAAACCCGGTTTTTATCCAGAGCCGCCGCAACTGCTTCCAGAGCCGCATTTTTCTGGCAGGCATTATGAAGAGCAAGCTTTCCGCTCGCAACCCGTAAAGACGAACAAACTTTCTTAATATCCATAGTTTTTTTTCCTCGCGGAAATCACCCCGCAGATTTATTAAAAAAAATAGCCGGAACTTTCACAGCTCCGGCCTTTCAAAAAATATCAGATTAATAATTAGCAAGAAAATACATTCCAACCATCATAGCAACCCGAGATTTTTCTTCAGACCACTCGGTTTTGGGAGGAAGGTTTGAAATGTACCACCAGAAAATACCAAATTCCGGATCAATACGCATAGTGTATTCTGCAAAATCCGGAGAATCAGTAGACTGACCAAACATAAGGAAAACAGCCTGATTAATAATATTGCGGAAAAGCTCGTAGCTGTCTTTCCAGCCGTCAGCAGTAATAAATTTTTCCAGACGATACAAAAGCTCGTCCTTCAAAGCAATGTCCGATTTTTCAACCCAGGTTTTCTGAATAAGAAGTGTAAGATTATTTTTAAAACTGATTACAAGTTTATCAACGCCGTCTTCCGGCATCTTAGAAAAGCCTTTTTCTGCCCCAAACGCAACCGCAATCGCATCCGCAGCCTCATAAAAATTGTCCTCATCATCAATAAACTTCGGTAGCGCCTTTACAGTCTCTTCATCCAAAAATTCAGAAATAAACTCTTCTTGATTTGTCATGCCCATAATATAGATGTTTTCTCAACTTTTTTCAACATACCTAACAAAGTATTTATATTTCAGGGCGTGTCCGCCCGCCTCCTTCGTCGCCGGCCGGCCGGGCTTTCCGCACTTCGCCGTCTCCCGCGGCTCATCCTTCGCTCCGCTCAGGACTAAAGGTGCTCCAATCCCTCACGCGTCTACCTTCTGCCACCGTTTAACACCGAAAATAAAGGTGGACATATTTTCTTCAATGCAATTCCAATGGAAGTACCGATTATAATTGTAAGTACAACAGGAATAATAAACTGTATCAAACATCCTATTCCATGCATAGGAATTATTTTCCAACTTATTTTTGATATAGAAGTTACCAAAAAAGGCATATGAATTGCATATAGGAAAAATGAAAATCCTGATAAATAATTCAAATTTGCAAAAAGCTTTTCATTTTTTATAAGTATCATAGATAATTTTAAGCAAAACAAACATGATATTATTATTCCAATTCCAAAAGTATTAATTTGTTTCATTTCAAATAATGATAAAACAAATAATAGTGGAATTAATTCCATCCATTTTAATTTATCAGCTATATTAAAAAAGTCAAATTTATATTCAGCAAATACAGCACCAATAATATAAAAGAATGCTGCTGTTCCAAAACCTAAAGGCAATCCTTTTATAAAGCAGAAAACAATACAGATAACTATTAAAATAGGAATTTTTTTTATACAATATTTTATTATTGGAGTTAATATTACCAAAACCATTAAGTCACGAACAAACCAAAATTGTGCAACTAATGGAAAACCTTTCATATGATTCCAAAATATAGCAAACCAATTATGAAATTTCCAATTACTTACAATATTTACATCACTTTGAAAAAATGGTCTTAACATTGGAATTGCTTGTCCAAAATAATAAGCTAAAACACATATTATTGTCCAAATACAATATGGTAATAGCAAACTTTTAGATTTTTTCTTCAATAAATTTCCATATTTGTCATTTTTACAAAACTGTAAATATCCAGCAAAAACATAAAATAAAGGAACAGAAGCTCCCCCGATTGTACAGGTAACAAATGTCTTTATCCAAGTAATTACTATAGGTTCATGAAATGAAAGATGATAATAATTTATTGCTTCATCAGCATTTAAATTATTATGAATAAACACAACCAGCATCGCTAGCAAAAATCTTAATGCTGTAATTCTTTTAGAAGTTTCTTCTGGAATTATCTGTTGCTTAACAAATAATTCTTGATTTTCATTTTTTTCTTCCTGATTCATAAATTCCTCTTAATAGTAAAAATAGTGGTTATAATTCGGATTATTATAACTATTATTCGGAATTTATCTTATTTTAACTTATATTTCAATAAGTTTCACACGGAGTATAGAAGTTATAGTGAGTTAAAATATTTATCAGATTAGTTATAAATTAAATTATGATTACAATTGATGAAATGATAAAAGTTTGTGCTGCAAATACAAAACGTGCACGTATGAATAAAAAAATGACACAATCATTTTTAGCTGAAAAAATCGGAATTACTGAAAAATACGTTAGCGACATTGAAACTGGTCGTAATACCTGTTCCCTCGACACCTTAGTCGCTATTGCAAATGCCCTCGAAATAGAACCCTACGAACTTCTTCTCCCAGAAAACAAAGCAATTACCTATGATACCCGCCGTACAAAAATCGTCATGAAACAACTAAAAGATAACTTCTCCGAAATGGTTGATACGCTCTCAAACTTCCTGGAAAATTCTCAATAAAAATCATCTTCCAGCTATTTTTCTAACAAATGGCAAAGTTTCAAAAGTTCTATTTTCCAGCATACTAATCAATCTACATGCAGTCCCGGTCGGATGATTTGTTCCTTTTTCCCATGCTTCTACTGTTTTACAGGAAACACCCATATAATCAGCAAATAAAACCTGTGTCATTCCAACAGAATTTCTTATTTCTCGTATCTGTTTATTATCATAGTTTTTTACAGGCTGGATTTCATATACGGTTTTTCTACCTTTTAGTTCTCCCTTTTCAATAGCAAGAGCTTCATTTAATCCTGTCATTAAATCATCAAAATATTTACTCATTGTCATTCCTCCAGTTTAATTCAGCTTCTTTCTTCAAAGCAGCAATAACGGTCTTTACAGCCTTCTTTTCTTCATCAGACAAATTTGATTTTTCATCTTTAGAAAATACTTGTATCAAATAATTTTTTTCAAATGATGCAAAATCAACATAGCATACTCGTGCACTACCGCTTTTGCCACGTCCCTTAAATGCATAGCGGATTTTTTTAAGTCCACCAGTTCCAACCATAACGACACCGGCATCAGGATTTTTGATGAGAAATTGCTGTAATTCTGCCAAATTTTCATCATCAAATCCAAGCGTAAACCAGCGTTTTGTGAAAGATGGAGTTTCAATAAAAACTCTTTTCAATCAGCACCTCACTCACTATACCCTATATCATAGGGTAAGTCAAATTTAATAATCTCTATATATAATATATGCGTCGACTTTGAGGTTTTGACAAAATTTTCAGAAAAAAATTTAAATTTGTTAAAAAAAATAAGGCCACCCTTTCGGACAGCCAAACTGATTTTCATCAAATCTGAATTAATCTAAACACAACACCTTCTTCCACTCCGCTTCCTTAAATCCCGGAATAACAGCGTCGTCAGTCACAAGCAGTGGTCGTTTTACCATCATTCCGTCTGTTGCAAGTAGGGTAAATTGTTCATCTTCACTCATATCAGGAAGTTTTGAAGCAAGCTGCATTTCGCGATAGAGAATCCCACTCGTATTAAAGAATCTTTTTAGCGGAAGTCCTGATTTTTTATGAAGCTCTCGCAATGTTGATTCATCCGGATGCTGGCTTTTTATATCTATTTTTTCATATTTTATGTTGTTAGAATCCAGCCAAGCCAGAGCCTTCCTGCAAGTTGAACAGCGGTCATAACAGTAAACTTTAACCATTTTAATTCCTCTTATGTGTAAAGTATAACATAGAATTAAAATGTTAAAAAAAATTCATAACTCTTTTTTTATTTAAATTTGCAATTATGGTATATATCCCCTAAACTGTCTAAGGAGGCTATCAAATGTTTCATAAAGCAGTAAATCTTACTTTTCAAAAAGGTACCGCTTTTGATGTTTTATTTCAGGATGGAATTACGAAGCGTTATGATATTTCTAATCTTTTCGACAAATATCCTCAGCTAAAAGCCTTAACTGACAGAAAGTTGTTTCTTCAGGGAAAATTGATGGGTGGCTATGGCATTATGTGGAATGATGAACTAGACATAGAAACAGAAACCGTCTATGAAGACGGAAAAACCATCTCAAAAAATACAACTCCAATTAATCTGCTTGTAGCAAATGCAGTATCTGCCGCAAGAGCAAAATCCGGTTTATCTCAAAAAGAACTTTCAAAACTGACAGGAATTGATCAATCAGATATTTCTAAAATAGAAAGAGGTCTTTCAAATCCTTCTATATCCACTTTAGAAAGAATTGCAAAAGCACTAGGCGGAAATCTATCTATCGATATTTTATTTCCAACTCCGGCCGCTTAAAAAAAAGCTGCCCCTAAGGACAGCCTGTATAACCATTTTCCAGAAATTTACATCTTATATCCCGGCTGGATGATTGTGTTTTTGTCTGAAAGAATCTTGTCGTAAACCTTATCTTTCCATTCATCCTGAGGAACATCTACGATGCTTACAGAAAAATGTTCTTTTTCGCGGGCAAGCTCTTTTGAAGCTGTTTCCAGAATTGCATCGGCAAGACGCTTTTTTGTTGCCTGTTCGCGGCCCGGGTACATCTGAATTGTAATGTGCGGCATCTTTTACCTCACTTATTTTGCTGAAAGAAGCTTTACATCAAAGCAGATGTAAGCGCCGCCAGGAATTCCAGCCTGTGGAATACCGCGTGAACCGTAAGCCAGCTCCGGTGGAATTACCATTTTGCGGGTTTCGCCGACTTTCATTTCCTGAACCATCATGTCAAAACCAGGAATCATCTGACCGCCGTTTGTCTTAAAATCAAGAGGTTCATGTCCCTGAGGATGGAAACCGCGTGATGCATCAAAAATCTGGCCGTCTGTAAGGTAGCCTTTGTAGTCAACGCTTACGTTCTTTCCCTTTCCGCAAACTGAGCCTTTTCCTTCTTCAAGAACTTTGTAGTAAACGCCGCTTGAATGTTTTGTACAACCATCAATTACAGCTGCCCATTTCTTTGCTTCACGCTCTTCATTTGCCTTTGCAACTTCTTTCTGAAGTCTGTCAAAATCATCCTGAGTAGCAGAGAATTTCTTAGCTTCATCACCCTGGCGGATAATTTTTACGCTCTTCATTGTTGCGCCCTGTTTAAGGGAATCAACAACATCCTGACCCGCAAGAACTTCACCAAAAATTGTATGCTTGTAGTTAAGCCATTCTGTAGGAACGATTGTGATAAAGAACTGACTTCCGTTAGTATTAGCGCCACTGTTAGCCATAGCAAGCTTTCCGCCCTTATCAAAAGTCAAACCATCAACAAATTCGTCGATGAACTTGTATCCAGGACCACCAGTTCCGTTACCTTTTGGGTCACCGCCCTGAATCATAAAGTCCTGACCGTCGCCGTTTGCCTTGCTGATTACACGGTGGAATTTCAAGCCATCATAAAAAGGCTTTCCGTTTGCAGCCTTCAAAGTTCCTTCCGCAAGACCTACAAAGTTTGTAACAGTCATAGGTGTTTCTTTGTAAAACAAGTTCAATACAATTTCGCCGCCGTCAGTGTCGATTACAGCAAAAATTCCTTCTTTTCCGTTCAATACTTCCATTGATTTCCCCTTATTAGAAGCCTTTGGAGCAGCAAAAAGCCCGCCGCCAATCAAACTTCCAAATGTTAGTGCAAAAAATATTTTTTTAATTGATTTCAATTTATGTCCTCCCAAAATGAGCCCCCCGGCCCTCAAAATTAAAACTGCTTGATAAACCAGTTGTAAATTGCCCCGATTCGCTGACTCATTGATTCAGGAACCTGAGTTTTGATAGTAGGCACCTTTTTACAGTCAGCATCAGCGCTCAAATAAACAAGAACACCTTCGCCGCAGTCAAAAGCAACTACAGTAAAGTTCAATCTCTGAGCCGGAATTCCAACAACGCCAAGCGATTTATAATCATCAAGATTGTTCAGCATTGTATAGAAAGTATCAGCAGTCTGATAATAATTGATTTTATAACGGCACACACCGAATTTTGTATCATTCTGAAGGCTGTAAGAAACCTGGCCGTCAGCATTTCCTGTATTTTTATCTGCAATCGGAGCAGTATTATCAGGACTTGCAATCATAAAAGCCTTGTCGTAAAGAACCTTTTCCTTACCGTTCTTATCAACGTAAGTCATTCCCTGCATTTTAGAAACCGAGCGGATAATCTTTCCGATTTCATCCAGACTTACATCTCCAGATTTTTTTAAATCAGCCTTATTTTTGTAAAAAAGACACTCATGGAAATAAGAATATCCCTTAGGATCCTTTTTTATCGCATTTTTAACAAAAATATCTTTTGTAGCATCGTTCGGAAAAAGCACTGTTCCAGCATCTTTTTCATCATTATGAACAACAGTAACTTCGCCCTTAGAAATCAGCTGCTCATAATACTTTGCATCAACCAGATTCTTAAGATTCAACTCAGCAAAAAGCGAACAAGCCACTCCAGCCACAGCGATAAAAGAAATTAGTTTTTTCATAAAACCTCCGATTATTTAAAAACTTAACGGAAGCCTCATCAGCTTCCGTAAAAAATAACAATCAAATTATTAAAAGGTTATCGAATTCCTTTATACAAAACTCTTACCTGTTTGTAAACACCTTCGCCTTCGCTTTTTGTGTCTACGTCAGGGATGTCGTTCAAAGTTGTGTGAATGAGGCGGCGCTCGAAAGGATTCATCGGCTCAAGCAAAATTGATTTGTGTGATGAGCGAACCTTGTCGGCAGTAGTGTAGGCAAGGCGAACCAGAGTTTCCTCGCGGCGAATGCGGTAGTTTTCTGTATCAAGAATTACGCGAACTTCTTCGTGACCAAGACGGCCTGCGTAAATGTTTGCAAGCAGCTGAAGAGCGTCCAGGTTCTTTCCCTTGCGGCCAATCAAAATTGAAGAATGTGATGATTCAAGGCGAACACCGATTTTCTTATCTTCACGGTAAGAAACGCTTACTTTAATATCGTAGCCCATTTTTTCAACGATTGAAGAAATGAACTCAACAAGTTTCTGCTCGAATTCGCCCTGTGGAAGAGGGTCAGCTACGATTCTTGTGTGGTTTTCGCTGAAGTCCTTTTTGTAAGCTCCTTTATCATCATCATCGTCGTCCAGAGTGTGAACGCGGATTTTTACATATCCTTTTTTGAAAAGGGAATTTTTCTGTGTTTCCAAAATTTCAACATCAAACTGATCTCTCTCAAGATTCAATTCCGAAGCAGCAAGCTCAATGGCTTCTTTTTCTGTTTTTCCTTCGTACTCGTAAGTCATAGTCTTTATCTCCTATTTATATTGCCACAACTTCCGCTTTGCGGAAGTTAAGCAAAGGTTATTTGCATTGCAAACTAAAGGTCAAGTTACGACCTTTGCATGTCTCCTAAATTAGATGTCTTAAATTATTTTTTACCCTTAGCAATTTTCTTATTAACTGAAGCCGCAATCTCAGCTCTTTTTTCAGCCATCATCTTGTTGATAATAATCTGCTGGAAAAGTGAGAAGATGTTGCTTACAGTCCAGTAAAGGATAAGTCCTGCAGGTGCATTGTAGAAAATAAAGAAGAAGAAGAGCGGCATACCGTACATCATCATCTTCATGCTTGCCTGACTCTGATTAGCTCCCATTGGCTGGAAAGACTGAGTAATTTTTCCGAACAAAAGCTGAGAAATTACATAGATTACAGGAAGAATACGAATCTGATTTCCCAAAGCCGGAATATTAAAATCCAGAGTTTTTACGCTGTCACCAACAGAAAGATCCGGAATCCAGTTTGGAATGAACATAGCTCCGCGGAACTCAAAGTAGTTGTTAAAGAGGTTATACATAGCGAACAAAATCAGGAACTGGAAGAGCATTGGAAGACATCCGCTTACAGGATTGTAGCCTGCTTCCTTATAGAGCTTCTGAACTTCCATCTGCATGCGGGCCTGATCGTTCTTATATTTTTCCTGAATTGCCTGCATTTTCGGCTGAATTGCCTGCATCTTCAAAGTTCCCATAGACTGATTCTTTGAAAGAGGGAAGAGCAGAATCTTAAGGATGATTGTAAGAACGATGATTGTAACTCCCCAGTTGTGGATTACCTTATTCAAAAGTTCCATAGCAATCTTCAAAATAGCTTCAAGCCAGTTGAGCCAGCCACTTGACTGAACACAGTCAGAAATTTTGTGACCGCCAAACTTCCATGCGTTATTTTCGGCAATGTTATAGCGCTTCAAATCCTTGTCGTTGCGTGGACCAAAGTACATGTAGTAAGTGTCCTGCATATCGCTTCCGCTGAAAGCAGTGCGTTCTACCAGTGCCTGTGCATTTGCATAATTACCAGTTTCGATTTTTGAAGAATAATAAACGTCTTTAATTTCTGAAGAATCGTTTGGAATTACAAGTTCAACAAAGTATTTTCCGGCAATTCCGGCCCAGTCAAAATTATGAACCTTATCAAAAGCTTTGAACTGATTTGTTCCAAGAATTACGCGTTTATATTTGCTTCCGTCATAAGCAACAAACTGGCGGTTTTCATAACGGTTCTTTTTAGGATCGTAGTGTGGACCAATCTGAGGAGAAGTGCGGAGTGTATAGGCAACACCGTTTCTGTTCAAACCAAGATTGTCATCACAGTGAATTAAAACATCCATACGGAAAAGATATTCACCAGGCTTGAAAGTATATTTTTTTCCAAGTGTGATTTTTCGTCCGTCGTAATTGAATGATTTTTTGAAAAGGATTGTATTTTCGTCGATAACTTCTGTGTTGAAGTTTTCATTAAGAATTGTCATGTCCGAAGTGCCAAGAGCAATTGAACATGTTCTGTTAAAGTCGCTGATATTGTCTGCCAGCTGAACATAATCTTTTGTATCAACATCATTATGATCCAAAAGTTTGTAACTGATGATATCTCCGCCTTTATTTGTAAAAATAACTTCGATTTTGTCAGTTTTTACAGTGTAGTTCTGCTGTGCAACTTCAGCATCATCACTTTTGATTACATTTACATCAAACATTGAAGAATCTGCACTCTCCAATGCTGTTGGCTCTGTAGCTTCAGTTTCTGCTGCCTGCTCAGTTACAATCTGCTGATTCTGAGGAAAGAGAATAGGCTGAATTACAAAAGCACCAATAATAACAAGAGTAGAAAGGGAAATAGCCCAAATAGTATTTTTATCCATTTTTTCACCTAAGGAACCGGGTCGTAACCGCCTTTACAATACGGATTGCATCTTAAAATTCGTTTGATAGAAAGAACAAGACCCTTACCAGGCCCGTATTTTTTTATTGCTTCCATAGCGTACTGTGAACACGTCGGTGTGAACCTGCAGCACGGAGGATGCAAAGGAGAAATACAAATTTGATAAGCACGAATAAGAAAGCAGAAAAATTTAGATATTAAATTTTTCATTTTCTTTAATTAATCCTGCCTTTTGACACAATTGACGAATTTGATCACATCGCGAGTGGAACGAATCATTTCCGGGATAAATTAAAAATAACATATCAAAACCGGTGTTCAGATGTGATTTAAATAAACGATAGACTTCTCGGCTGTATCTTTTTGATAAGTTCCTTTCAACCGCGTTACCGTAGCCACGAATTAAAGGAAAACCAACTCTGTTCATTCCAAGATTATTTTCTAAGAAAAATAATTTAGCTCCCGGAATACTTATCTTTTTTCCATTCTTAAACAGTTTTTTAAAATCCGCAGGATTTTTTATCCGTTCTTTTCTTTCGAAACGTCCAAAAAATCCTGTTTCTATTAAATCTGTTTCCATCCCTAGAAATTAGTATTTGTTGTGCTCGTCTGCAACAGATAATTTAGCGCGGCCCTTAGCTCTGCGGCGTGCCAAAACTTTGCGACCACCTTTAGTTGCCATACGTGCGCGGAATCCGAATTTTCTATTGCGCTTTACTTTGCTTGGTTGATAAGTTCTTTTCATAGAACGTGCTCCTTATATAATTTAAAAAAAAGATTTCACTATGATATAAAAATAGTAATAAAATATATCATTTATTTTTTTAATTGGTCAACCTATCAACAGTTAGTTTTTCAAATTTTCAAGCTTCTGAAAGAGTTCCTGGGGTAATTTTCCCTCATTTTTCTCATTCTGATGATTTTGACCAAAGCGATTTTCTAATTCTCTCTCTGTTTTTTCAATTTTTTCGTCCATCTGCTGCTGAGCCTTTTCAAAGTGATTATCATAAATGTCACTTAAGCTGGCTTCCGTGCCGCGTACCCTGAAGGCAAGACTGGAAATTTTAAGATTGGGAAGACTCCATTTTAATCCCTTGAGAATAAAATTCTGATACATCCTCAAATATTGAATCCAGCCGGAATGATTTGTCTCTACAAGCAGAACGCCGTTTTTCAAATCTACAACTTTTGAGTTAGCCGCAAGACGCTTGCCGATAAAATTATTTTCGGAATCTGTTACGCCTTCTTTATAGCCTATTTTAGAAAGAACCTTATTCCACACAGATCCGATTTCATTATCATCTCTTTTTGAAAAATCGGTGACGGCAGAAATTATGTCTGCAGCGTTTACAATATTAAAATCACTCATGCCATTCTCCGTTTTCGATATGATATATTTTCGTTGTTTCTTTCATGTAGCGTTCGTAAGGCTCGCCCGGTAAAAATGTACAGAAAAGCTGATCGTATTCTGGCAGCATTGCCGTAAGCTTTGCACGCTTATTCGGGTCAAGTTCCAGAAGAACATCGTCCATCAAAAGTACAGGCTTAAGTCCCGTTGTCCGCGTAAAATAAACTGACTGGGCAACCCGGAGCAGCAGAGAAATCAGGCGGCACTGACCAGTAGAAGCCACCGGAACAAAAAGCTTTTTATCCAGCACAAAATTTATTCTGTCCCGGTGAGGCCCGCTCATTGTAGTTTCCAGATATTTATCATTTTCGCGTTTTTCTCCCAGCAGATTATAAATATCCTGCGGGGTAGGGAAGCGCTTTCCGTCCTCTGTCTGAATTTCTTTCCAGGAAGGATCATAAGAAATCGTGAGTCCCTGAATGCCAGAAATCTCTTCGTATATTTTTCCAAAAATCTGATTGAACTGAAAGACTGCTTTTTTACGCTTATCCTGAATTACAAGTCCAAGCTGAGCCAGCTGGGAATCGTAAACATCAAGCATTTCGTATTCGTGATTTTTTAAAACCTGATTTCTGCTCTTAAGAATTTTTTTGTAATTTCGCATGTCATCGATGTAGGTTGAATCGTACATCGTAAGCGACTGGTCAATAAAAAAGCGGCGGCATTCCGGCTCGCCGGTCGCAAAACGTAAGTCATCGTGACAGAACAAAATGCAGGGAATTGTATTGATAAGTTCCTTTCTGTCGTGGATTCTTTTTCCGTTTTTTTCGATTCGTTTTTTATTGTCTTCAAAAATTACGGCAACTTTCTGAGTGTCACTGTTTTCTTTGTTATATAAAGAATTAACACTGAAATTTTTTTCGCCGTTTTTTACAATCTGACTATCAACGTGTGTGCGGAAACTTATTCCGTAAGCCGCATAATAAAGAGATTCCAGAATGTTACTTTTACCCTGTCCGTTTTCTCCAACAAAATAGACCTCCCGGTTAGAAAGGTCTATAGTGTCATTTTTAAGATTACGGAAGTTATAAAAACTTTGATAAAGAAATGGCATAAAAATAAAAGTGCATTAGTACGAACCTTCTGCGAAGCAGAAGTTCGCTACTAAAAAATGTTTCATCAGAAACATTTTTTAGTAATTCATTGGCATAATTACGTGAATGTAATCACCGGCAGGCTCGCTTCTCATAATTACAGCTTTTGTAATACTTGCTTCACCGCCAGCTTCTTCATTCACATTAAAATCAAATACAACGTTTTCAGACTCAATTACTTTAAGAGGATCTGTAACGTAAGTGTAGTTCAAAGCCATAGAAATATCCTGTCCATCGTAACGACATGGAATTTCCTCATCAGCGGCACCAGATTCTGTTTCAGGTGAAATAAGTTTAAGAACACCAGAAGAAATCTTAAAAATAATTCGGCTTACTTTTTTATCAACCATGATTGTTGTACGTTTAAGAGCCGCATCCAGATCTGCTTTATTAACCATAAAAGACTGAGTTAGTCCTTCCGGAATAACTTTCTGATAATTAGGGAACTGGCCATCAATCAGAACAGAAGAGAATTCATGATTTGCAAATTTTACGAAAATTGATTTATCAACTACAGCAACCTGAATGTTTCCTTCTTCCGGAGCATTTTTAAGAATACATGAAAGAATTTTTACAGGAATGATAGCTGGAGAAAAATCACCAACTTCATAAGCCGGTTTATTTACACATGAAAGACGTCGTCCATCAGTTGCAACCATAGTAAGATTTTCATCTTTTTTCAAAAAGTAAGAACCAGTCATAAAGTAGCGGTTTTTATCATCAGAAACTGCAAAAATTGTATGCTGAATCATCTGCTTAAAATCTTTTGAAGATATTTCAAAGAAAGGAAGATTTTCAGAAGTTCCAATTTCAGGGAATTTATCACTTGTCTGACTTCGAAGTTCAAATTTTACTTTTTTAGCAGCAGGTCTGATAGTTACCTTTATATCTTCCTGGTCAAATTCAATTTCGCCTGCCGGAGACTGAGAAAGAATCTGCATAAACTTATCACAGTAAATTGTAGTTCTTCCTTCCTGCTGAATTTCAACCGGAATAGTAGTAGTAAATTTCATTGTTGAATCAGTTGCCTTAATTACAAGAGAATTATTTTCGGCAATAAGAAGAATATTAGAAAGAATAGAAACAGGACTTTTATTAGTGATAACTTCCTGAGCAATTGCAATTTCCTTGATCATTGCATCGCGGTCGAATGAAAATTTCATATTAAGAATCTCCTTTTTTATATGTTTTACAATTTTTTATACAAATTCAGCTTTTTTTATTAATTATTAAATTCTTAAAATTTAGTAATAGTAATAATAGGCTATGTTTAAACTGTGGATATCTGACTTATTTTATTATCTTGTAAAGATTTAAAATGTAGATATCTGGCAAGTGAAATTTCACTTTAAATTCACTTTTTCACATTTTACTTTAAAGTTTTCAAGTTTTCCACTTTAAAACTTCAAGTTATTCACAAATTTTTTACATTATTTTTTATACTCTTTAATCTCCCTCATAAGGTTTTTAACTCTGCTTTCAAGACTTGGATCTGTTTTCATAAGTTCATGAATTTTATTATAGGCATACATCATTGTTGAATGATCTTTTCCGCTGTATTCATTTCCAAGTTCCATATAAGAAATTTCTGTCATTTCACGGGCAATATAAATTGAAATCTGACGTGGAACGGCGTATTTTTTATCTTTCTTTTTTCCTTTTAGGTCAGCCACAGAAATCTGATAAGCATCGGCAACAACCTTCTGAATCTTATCAAGAGAAATGCTTTCACCTGTATTTATTCTTATGAAATCACGGAGCAAAGTTTTTACAATTTCAAGATTTAAAGCCTGTCCTGTGAGTTCTTCATAACTGAAAATATTTACCAGGGCCGATTCCAGTTCACGTACGTTTGTTTCAATATTTTTTGCCAGATATTCAATGATTTCCGGCGCAAGGGTTTTTCCCTGAATCTCACATTTTTTCTGAAGAATTGCATATCGGTTTTCAAATTTAGGAACCTGAATATCAATGCTTAATCCGTTGTTCAAGCGGCTTACAAGACGTTCAGCCATATCCTTAATTTCGCGGATAGGACGGTCACAGGTAAAAACCATCTGGGCTTTTTTTGTAAACAAAGCATTGAAAGTATAGAAAAGTTCTTCCTGAGTAGATTCTTTTCCCTGCAGGAAGTGAATATCATCCAGAAGAAGAACATCAAGATTTCTATATTTGTCTTTAAACTCTTTTGTTTTCTTAGTTTTCAATGATTCAAGAAATTCATTTGTAAAGCTTTCGGCCTGAACATAACAGATTTTAAATTTTGGATTCTGATTGTAAATGTAATGTCCGATAGCCTGCATAAGGTGAGTTTTTCCAAGACCAGAACCACCGTAAAATAAAATAGGATTTCTTGCTTTTCCCGGTTCTTTGGCAACAGAAATTGCCGCATTGTAAGCGAACATAGAGTTATCACCAGGAATAAAGTTTTCAAAAATATATCTGTCATCAAGCTGAGGATGTTTTCTCATTTCTTTTACAGGCTGGCTTTCTTCTTCTTTTGATGATGAAGGTAAAATTTTATCTTCATCTCCTGTTTTTTCGTAGTCCTTTATTTCAGAATTATCTCTTACTGCATCAGCTTCTGATTCAGATTTTTCAGAAGTTTTATTATTTATAATGCATTCCAGAGTTAAATTATTTAAACCGGTAAGCTCGTGAATTTTGTTTTTAATGATATTGAGGGAACCTTTTGAAATTACCTGATTTTTCATAAAAAGTGATGGAACTGAAACAGTTATCACATTATTGTCATCACTTACGTAATTTATATTGAAGTTGAAATCAAATTCATTTTCCCTGTCTTCTGAAATATATTGTTTGCGTAGTTCGTCTAAAGCATAGTTCCATGCGTCTTTATAAATATTTTGTGCCATTATTTCATTATCCTAAAGAATAGTTTTTTCTTCAAGCAAAAACTAATTCTTGTTAGTTATAGAAAGTTGTAAAAAAATTTTATATAATAAAATATTCATATATATCGTATTTTATACACAGCCAAAAAGCTGAAAAAAATCATACAAAGGAAAAAGTAATGGCTAATTCTTATGATGCTGGTAATATCCAGGTTTTGAAGGGACTTGAAGCAGTTCGTAAAAGACCTGGTATGTATATCGGTTCTACTGGTCCGCGTGGACTTCATCACCTTGTTTATGAAGTAGTTGATAACTCAATCGATGAAGCAATGGCTGGCTTCTGTACTCAGATTACAGTTGCCCTTGAACAGAACGATATTGTACGCGTTGAAGATAACGGACGCGGTATTCCTGTTGATATGCACCCAACCGAGCATGTAAGTGCCCTTGAACTTGTTTTGACCCGACTTCACGCCGGCGGTAAGTTTGATAAGGGTTCTTATAAGGTTTCCGGAGGTTTGCACGGTGTAGGTGTTTCCTGCGTAAACGCTCTTTCTGACTGGATGGAAGCAACTGTAAAACGTGATGGTCATATTTACCGCCAGCGCTTTGAAATTGGCGTTCCAAAAACTAAGGTAGAAACAATCGGCGAATCTGATGAGCACGGAACTACAATCCGCTGGAAGGCTGATAAAACAATTTTTACAGAAACCACTCAGTATGATTTTGATGTTTTAAAAACACGTCTTCGCGAACTGGCCTTCTTGAACAGCGGTATTGTGATTATTTTCCGCGATGAACGCCTTGAAAATCCAAAAGAAGAAATTCTTAAGTTTGAAGGCGGTATCAACGAGTTCGTAAAAGAATTGAATAAGGGTAAGGCAGTTGTTCCTGAAGATCCTATTTATATCAACGAAGAAACTAACGATGTAATTACAGAAGTTTCAATTCAGTACAACAATTCTTTTTCTGAAAACATTCATACTTTTGTAAACGACATTAATACCCGCGATGGTGGTACTCACCTTGAAGGTTTCAAATCTGCCCTTCGTTTTGTTTTGAACAAATTCTTTGAATCAAACGAAAAGCTTAAAAAGCTGATTGATAAGGACGAAAAGCTTACTTATGAAGATTTGAGTTCCGGTCTTACAGCCGTAATTTCTATGAAAGTTCCTGAACCTGAATTTGAAGGTCAGACAAAGGAAAAACTTGGAAACACAGAAGTCCGCACAATCGTAGATCAGATTCTTAAGGAAAAGCTCACAGTTTATTTTGAACAGAATCCAAACGCTCTTGAAGCAATCCTCAAAAAAGGTATTGATGAAGCTAAAGCCCGTATTGCTGCCCGCAAGGCAAAAGACAATATGCGCAAGAAGACAATGAGCGACGGCTTTGGTCTTCCGGAAAAACTTTCTGACTGTTCAATGAAAAATCCAGAACTCTGTGAAGTTTACATAGTCGAGGGAGATTCTGCGGGTGGTTCTGCAAAGAAAGGCCGCGATCCAAAAACTCAGGCAATTCTTCCTCTTTGGGGAAAAATGCTTAACGTTGAAAAAGTTCGTCCTGAAAAGGTTATGAACAACGATAAGCTTGAACCTGTAATTGCATCTTTGGGTGCAGGCTTTGGAAAAGATTTTAATATTGATAAATTACGTTATCACAAAATTATCATCATGGCCGATGCCGATGTCGACGGTTCTCATATCCGTACTTTGCTTCTGACCTTCTTCTTCCGCTATATGCCGGCTCTTATTGAAAAGGGTTATGTATATCTTGCTATGCCACCTTTGTTCAAGGTTCAGCTTGGAAAGAAAGATCCTGTTTACTGTTACAGTGATGCAGAACGCGATGCTGCACTTGAAGCCCTTGGTGAACAGCGTGATAAAGCTGATGTTCAGCGATATAAAGGTCTTGGTGAAATGGACGGAAAACAGCTTTGGGAAACAACAATGGATCCGGCTCACCGTAAAATGCGCGTAGTTACAATTCCTGATGCAGTTGAAGCAGACAGAATTTTCAGCGTATGTATGGGTGAGGAAGTTGAGCCTCGCCGCGAATTCATTGAGTCTAACTCAAGTTACGCAAACCTCGATATTTAGTTGAAATAGGAAAATAAAATGTTGGAAGAAATTAAAACACCGGAAGGTGGAACAGTTATAAAAATCCCTATTGAGGATGAAGTAAAACAGGCATACATCGACTATTCCATGTCGGTAATCGTTCAGCGTGCTTTGCCGGATGTTCGTGATGGACTTAAGCCGGTTCACCGCCGAATTATGTATGCAATGGATACCCTTCATCTTGCAAGCGGCGGAAAGACTAAAAAGTGTGCGACAATAGTCGGTGAAGTTTTGGGACATTACCATCCACATGGAGACGCTTCTGTTTACGATGCACTTGTCCGCCTTGGTCAGGATTTTGCTCAGAGATATACAACAGTAACTCCACAGGGAAACTTCGGTACAATCGCCGGTGACCCTGCCGCTGCTTACCGATACACCGAAGCTAAGATGTCTAAAATCACCGAAGAGATGGTTGCAGACATTTCCAAGAATACAGTTGATATGGTGGCAAACTTTGATGACACCACAAAAGAACCTGCAGTTCTTCCAGCTGCATTCCCATTCCTTCTTTGTAACGGTACAACAGGTATTGCCGTTGGTATGGCAACAAATATGCCGACCCATAACCTTCGCGAAGTAGCCGCAGCAATTTCTGCTTATATTGATAATCCTGAAATTTCTGTTGAAGAACTCATGCACCACATTAAAGGTCCTGACTTCCCGACAGGCGGTATTATTTACGGTAAGGCTGGAATTAAAAAGGCTTACACAACAGGACGCGGAAAAATTGTAATCCGTTCTAAATTCACAATTGAAACTGACAAGCACGGACGTGAATCTATCGTATTTACAGAAGTGCCTTACGGCGTGAACACAACAAACATTATCCGCCGCATTAAGGAACTTGTACGCGACAAGCAGATTGAAGGCGTTACAAATGCCAATGATGAATCTTCTGACCGTTCCGGTATGCGCCTTGTAGTTGACCTTAAAAAAGGTGCAATTACAAAAATCGTTTTGAATCAGCTTTTCTCAAAGACAGACTTGCAGTCAAACTTTGGTGTAATTAACCTGGCCCTGGTTCCTCAGGAAAAAGAAGGCGAGCCACGTTACAACGAGCCTGAGCTTACCTTAAAGCCAAACTACCTTAAGCCTGAAGTTTTGAACCTCAAGCAGCTGATTATGCACTTTGTAAATCACCGCGACGAAGTTATTACCCGCCGCACGATTTATGATTTGAAGATTGCAAAACACCGCATGCACATTCTTGAAGCTTTGATTACAGCTATCAACAACATTGATGAAGTAATCAAAATCATCAAGGAAAGCCGCGATACAGAATCTGCAAAACTTGCTCTGGAAAAACGTTTTGACTTTGATGACGAGCAGGCTCAGGCAATTGTTGATATGCAGCTCAAACGCCTTACACACCTTCTTATTGAAGATTTGCAGAAGGAAATCAAAGAGCTGCAGGCATGGATAGATTATCTTTCTGATCTGCTTGCTCATCACGAAAAGATTCTGCAGATTATCAAAACTGATACAAACACACTTGCAGAAAAATATGGTGATGACCGCCGCACAGACATCGTTGCTGATGAAGTAGAAGAAATCAACGTTGAAGATATGATTAAGGACGAGGACATGGTTGTAATGATTTCCCGCCTTGGTTACATCAAACGTGTTTCTGTTTCTAAGTACAAGAAGCAGGGTAGGGGAGGGGCCGGCAGCAACAGCACAAACCTCCTTGAAGATGACTACATCAAGCAGCTCTTTATTGGCTCGACAAAAGATTATCTCTTGTTCATTACAAACCTGGGTCGTGCTTACTGGATTCGTCTTCACGAAATTCCGGAGTCAGAAAAAGCAAGTCGTGGTGCCCATATCAAGAGTCTTCTTGCAATCGGACCGGATGAAGAAATTACGACAATTGTTTCACTCAAAGAATTCAGTGACAGTCAGTACCTCTTTATGATTACATCTGAAGGTACTGTAAAGCGCGTATGCACAAGTGAATTTACAAATGCCCGCGCAAAGGGAATTATCGGAATCAAGCTTCACGAGGGAGACAAGCTTGTAAGCGCAATTCAGACAAGCGGTGATGCTGAAGTAATGATGATTTCACGCCGCGGTAAGGCTCTTCGTATTACAGAAGATTCTGTCCGTGAGATGGGACGTGCAAGCTGCGGTATTAAGGGTATGAAACTTTCTGAAGGTGACGAAATTGCCGCTGCTGTTAAAGTTGAAAATGATTCAAGTATTATCCTTGTAACAGAAAAAGGATTTGGTAAACGAGTTTCATTTGATAACTTTAATACACATGGTCGTGGAACAAGCGGTCAGAAAATCTTTGGAAACACAGATACAAAGGGTGAAATCATCGGCGCTCTTGATATAAAACTGAAAGACGAACTTGTATTTATGACAAGTCAGGGTAAAACTCTGCGTCTTAAAGCAACTGATATCAAGGAACAGGGCACTGGTGCTTCCGGTGTAACACTTGTTCGCGTTACAGAACCTGATTATCTTGTAGGTATTGATAAGATACAGGATAAAGACGAGTAATTCTTTATAATACAAAGAATTAGAGCGGTTATTTAGCAATTTTCAGGAAATTTTGTAAAATTTTCTGAAAATAATGAAGTTTTATTGACAATTTCAGCTAAATAATAAATAATTATATCAAGGGTAATAACTATTTAATAAAAAAAGTAGTTTAAGGGTGATATTAATCAGGCAAGGGACTAACCACGGATGGTTAGTCCTTTTTTGTTTCATGTGAAACAATAATATTACTGCAAACTTTTTGCTTGCAAAAAGTTTGTGCGATGGTTAGGTTCATTTACAAATGAAAGACGCATTACGACCATCGCAATTTCACATGAAACATCTAATGTTAATATCTTGTTAACTATGTGGATAAAAGTATAAAGTTATCCACATTATTTCCACAAATTGTGGATAACTTATGTTCCACGTGAAACAAACCTTAAGAAAAATTATATTGCAAGCTTTTTGCTTACAAAAAGCTTGTATGATGGTTATGTTAATTTATAAATGTAAGGAACTTTACGACCATCGCTGTTTCACGTGCAACAATTTTTTAATAATTTATTATGCAAACATTTTGCTGACAAAATGTTTGTGCGATGATCACATTGATTGAAAAGTGTAAGAGTAATTTTTAATCATCCCGTTTCACGTGGAACATACACTTTTAGAAAATCAAAAAACAATCGATAGTTAGTTAACTTCAAAACAAAAGATAGTTAGTTGTTTTTATAATTATCTGGAAAAATAAAATTTCCTTATTAACGAAATTTATACTAGAATGAATATATGAAGAAATTATTATCAGCAGTTTTATTTTGTTGCAGTGCTGTAGCTCTCAATGCCAAGACAGTGAAGGTTGGTTATTATATTGACGCCGGAAACTTTATGTCTGGTTTTACTTCGCAAGATGAGAGAAAGGGATATGCCTATGAATATCTGCAGAATATTGCATCTTATACAGACTGGGAATTTGAATACGTTTATGGTTACTGGGATTCTCTTTATGAAAAGCTCTTAAGTGGGGAAATAGATTTACTTACAGATGTTTCTTTTTCAAAAGAAAGAACAGTTCTTTTTAATTATTCTGATTTCCCTATGGGACAGGAAAATTATTATCTGTATGCAAACAAAGATAATACTACAGTAAACCCGGAAGATTTGAGTTCCTTGAATGGAAAAACAATAGAGCTTAGTTCCGGAACTTATCAGTATGATTTATTCAAGAAATGGATAAAAAAAAGCGGATTAAATCTGAAAATTAAGGAATCAAGTTTTGAAGATCTTTCTGAACAGAATTTCCGGCAGGGGTTATATGATTTATATCTTTCTATTGATTTAGTTGCAGATAAAGACTGGGAACCGGTTGTAAAAATCGGCTCATCAGATATTTATGTTGTAGTAACAAAGGAAAGAACAGATATTCTTGTAGAATTGAATGAAGCACAGAATTCCTTATATCATTCGAACCCATATTATAATAATAGTCTGTGGAATAAATATTTTTCTAATGTTTCTGTAACAAAGCGAATTACTCAGAGAGAAAAAAACTGGCTTGATGGAAAAAATTCTTTAAATGTGGGTTGTTTTAAAGGTGATTATCTTTATACACCGGAATACATCAACGGCAAAACTGTTAGTGTTCTTGAATATCTTATAAGCAAACTTACTGAACAGTTCGATTTAAATAATCTTGAAATTAATTACAAATATTATGAAACAAGACTTGATATAATAGATGCTTTGAAAAGGGGAGAAATCGATATTGCTTTTCCTTTCCTTTATAATCTTTATGAAGCAGAAAATGAAGGTATTTCTCTTTCTCAGCCGGTGATTCAAACTTCATTCTGTTATGTTTATCTTGATGGAACAAATTTTGATGATATAGGTAAAAAGGTTTCGCTTGCCAAAGGAAAACGGGCTGCAGAGTTTTTTAACAGCACAGAATATTCAAAAACAGCAGAAATCAAATATTACAACACGGTTACAGAATGTCTTGATGCAACTATTGTAGGAGAAGTAACCAGTTCAGTTTTAAACACAGGTGTAATGGAAAGCTTCATTTTTGGTCGTAAAAAATACAAAAAATTGAAGTCAATGAATATAGATGTTCCCGAGTCAATTTGTTTTGCGGCTTATAACCAGAATACAACAATCATTTCACTTATTAATAAAATGATTTCTACCTTAAATAAAAATGAACTTCAGATGCAGCTTATGAAGCAGTCTATTTCAGATAGAAATTATACTCTTTATGAATTCCTGGATGATTATCTTTCTCTTGTTATTGCAATTGTTTTTGTTTTATTTCTTCTGATTGTTGCACTTGGAGCTTCTTTCTATTACATCAAAATGCTTGTTAATTACGATGTTCTTACACATCTTTTGAACCGCCGAAGCCTTAAAACCTATATTCAGAGATATATTGAAAAAGCAGATAAGCAGAAAGAAAACTTCTGCGTAATTATTTTCGATCTTGATAACTTTAAGCATATTAATGATACCTATGGTCATGAGGTAGGTGATGAAGTTCTGAAAACCGCAGCAGAAGTGATTCAAAAATCAATTTCTCTTGAAGATAAGGTTTTCCGTTGGGGCGGAGAAGAATTTCTTTTAATTTTGAATACAAACAAGATTCTTGCGGAAAAAATTGCTAACAGAATCAGAGTTAATCTTGCGGCTCAGGTATTTGAAAAAGACGGCGAAGAATTCTTTGTAACTTTGACTGGCGGATTAAGCGTTTATGAGACAGGTAGAGATTACACAGAAATGTTTGTTGAAGCGGATAAAAATCTTTACCGCGGAAAGGAACTTGGAAAAAATGTAATAATCTGCTAGTTAATTAACAGAATTTCATAAGAGTTTCTATAATCTTTTTACTGCTTACAGGCTTTGCAATGTGGTCATCCATACCAACTGCAAAGCACTTTTTTTTGTCTTCTTCAAATGCATTGGCTGTAAGGGCAATAATAGGAATCTGTGCATTTGGTGTATGCAGAGAACGTATTTCTCTGGTAGCCTGATAACCATCCATAACCGGCATCTGAATATCCATAAAAACTGCATTAAATTCACCGGCCTTAGCCTTATCTATAATATCTACGGCTATAGAACCATTTTCTGCTTCAACTACCTTAATATTGTGGTCGTGAAGAATATCCTTGGCGATTTCCCGGTTAAGTTCGTTATCTTCAACAAGAAGAACTTTGAAACGGCTTAGGTCTGCCTGCTGTTTAATTTCTGTTTTTATTTCATCAATCATCCGGTTTTTTTTGCCGGAAGTATTTATTGGGAAAATAAGTTTTACAGTAAAGACAGTTTCTTTTCCTGGTTCGCTTTCAACTTCAATTGTTCCGTTCAAAAGTTCAACAAGTTTTTTTGTAATTGAAAGTCCAAGGCCTGCACCTTGAATTCCGCTGTGAGTGGAGTTTTTTTCGCGGGAAAACATTTCAAAAACTTGAGGAAGGAATTCAGGCTGAATGCCGGCACCAGTGTTTTTTACTTTAATTGTAAAATATGCATTTTCTTCGTCGGTAGTATTATTTTCGGATATGGTGATATAGACCGTAGTATCGACATCAGAAAACTTAATGGCATTATCTATGAGGTTCATTAATATCTGATTAAAATGAAGCTTGTCGATAATCAGATTTGTATGAGAAACTGAATCATAGTCACATTGAAGTTTGATGTTTCGCTTTACAGCCTCCGTATTCATCATATCAATCAGGCTTGAAATTATCAGTTTTAGATTTTCCGGCTTAGGTTCTGATTTGATTTTTCCGCTGACGAGACGGGTCATATCAAGAACGTCATTTAAAATACTCAGAAGATTTGAGCTTGCAAAGTTGATTTTTTCAAGACATTCGTAAACTTTATTTGAATCGTTCAGGTGTTTTTTTGCGATATCGGTAAGTCCCATAATTGCGTTCATCGGAGTTCGCAAATCGTGAGACATATTAAAAAGGAAGGTGGATTTTGACATCTGTGCAATTTCCGCATCCTGTCTTGCATCTCTAAGCTTGTTCTGGTATGTCAGCTGCTTTTGTATAACGTCATCGCAGTTCTGGAAAAGAAGGAGTACCTTATCTGGTTCATCATTATTTCCAACCTTCAGATATTTTAAGATGCTGTACATCATTATATCTTTATAGGTGTTTCTGTAGATAACAGAGAAGGTGTCCTTTTTTCTAAGAGCTTCGCGAATATTCTGAATATTTGTGACAGCGGAGATAATCGGGCGTTCCTCTGGAATTACCTGACGATTAATAAAAGTCTGAATTATCTCTGAATAACTATAAAGATTTGACAATACATCTGAATAGGCTTCTCTTACATAGTCACTCATATGCATAGAGGAGGCAATATCATCTTTCAGGTTGATTTTCAATACAACGGTTGAATCGCGGATTAGAGTTTCAACAACTTCTTTATCTGTAAAAAAGTCTGCCATTATTACCTCTCTTTTCTGCTTCCTAGAATTCTGGAAACAGTGTCAAAAAGAACTTCTGCATGAATCGGTTTAGAGAGATAATCATCCATACCGCTGTCAAATGCACGTTTTTTATCTTCCTCAAAAGCATTGGCTGTCATTGCTATTATCGGAATATTTGCATTTTTTTTGTTATTTAATTTCCGGATTATGTCTGTTGCCTGATAACCGTCGATGACTGGCATCTGAACATCCATAAGAATGAAGTCGTAGAAACCCGGTTTTGAGTTCTTTATTATTTCAACGGCTTCTGAACCATTTGTTGCTTCATCGACAATTAACTGCTGGATTTCAAGAATATCCTTTGCAATTTCCCGGTTAAGTTCGTTATCCTCAACAAGCAGCACTCGTTTTCCCTTAAGTGATACTCGTTTTTGTTTTTTCGCTTTGTTTTTTCCTTTTCCGTCAAATGGTGTTTTCTGGATTTTAAACTTGAAGCGGAAGGTGACAATTGTTCCTTTTCCAAGTTCACTTTCGATATAAATCTGGCCGTTCATTAAATCTACCAGGTTTTTTACAATCGCCATTCCAAGACCTGTTCCCTGAACCTTGCTGGCTGTTGTATTTCTTTCACGGGAGAACATTTCAAAAATATGTGAAAGAAATTCCGGTTTCATACCAATTCCCGTGTCTTCTACCGAAAATTCAAGTGCCACATAATCAGGATCATTTGAAGGAAGTTCATTTACATTCAGAGTAATTTTTCCGCCAGGAAGAGTGTATTTTATAGAGTTTCCGATTATGTTCAGAAAAATCTGATTCAGGCGGAAGGAATCGGCAATTACAAAATCCGTTTGCAAATTGTTGAAGTTTACTATAAGAGTAAGGCGGGCCGCTTCAATATCGACTTTTTCCATTTCAGCAATTTTTTCGATGCAGGAACGGATGTGAATCGGATTTTCATCGATTTTGATTTTTCCGTTTTCGATGCGGGCCATATCAAGAATGTCGTCAATCAGCTTTAAAAGATGGTCGCCGGAAAGTTTTACTTTTTCAAGGCATTTCAGCGCTTTTTCCGGATCATTAATGTAACGCTCCGCCATAGAAGAATAGCCTATGATTGCGTTCATTGGTGTGCGGATATCATGGGACATATTAAAGAGGAAGGTGGATTTTGCCTTGTTGGCAAGTTCAGCTTTCAGGCGCGCTTCTTCAAGTGCGTGCTGCTGGTAGATTTCCATTCGGCGCTGCTTATCAATATCAACAAATCCGACGACGATGTTGAACTCATCTTTTTTTGAAAAATCCCGGACAATTTTGAGCTGGAAGAATTTTTCACCGTCCGGCAGATTCATCTTAAAATCCTGATAGAAAATCGGAACGTCCTTAATTAAGGAACGAAGTTCATTTGGAGAAAGCAGTTTTAAAAGCTTGTCGTGACTTTCCTTTGGAACCTTAGAAAGACAAATCTGCCTCATAATATTACAGAAGTGAGGAATTGAAATGTATAAATCATTTGAAGCGGGCTGCAGCTGTTTAAACAATTCGCTTGTGCGGTATTCAAAAACCCTGTCGCTGTCAAATTCGATATAGAAAATACTTGAGAAATCCTTTGAGATTGTGTTGATTACGGCATTGAGCTGAAGGTTAAGCTCTGTCTGTTTTTTTATTTTTTCCAGCTGTTCAAAGTTTTTAAGTGTTTCTTCATCAATATTATGAATACCCAGAATGAAGGAATTATTGCTATTCCATTCTCCTGTTTTTACGAGCTTGAACTGATAGTAGGTGAGGTTTCCTGAAGAATTTTTTATACGGTAATTAATAGTAAATAAATCCTTCTGATTGAATTCCCTGTAAATATTTTTTTTGCTCAGGGCTATAAGAGTTGAGCTGTAATCTTCCTTATAAACGCTGGTTTCCGTAATGTATTTACAGAAAAGCGAATAAATGTAAATGTTTTCGGCTTTTTTACATCGCTTTAAAAAGTCATGGGAAGCGCGGAGAGTAAATACAGAATCATTTTTCAAATCAACAAAAAAAGCGGCTTCAAAGTCTGAAGAAAGGGTCTGAATCAAAGTTTGTGAATACATTGAAAAACGTTCGACCTGCATATCATCAGAAAGCAGGGAAATAGTCGTGAAACAAAGAATATTATCAGTTTGGCTGTCTTTTATAAGAAAAGAATTCTGATTTACAAGACTGATAGTTCCGTCAAAAAGCTGGGTTTTAAAACGCAGGCCGAATTGTGTCTGACCCTGGGCAAAAAGCTTTTTTATATAATCTATAGAGTTTTTTTCACGGTATTCTTCTGTATTTGTAATGATAATATTGTCTGCACACCATTTGTGAAATTGTGCAAAAGTGAAAGGTTTTTTTAAATTTTGAAAAGAATTAAGTATCTGAAGTTCATTTCCGTCGCTGTAAAAAATATCAGAAACGAATTCGTTCTTTGTAATGTCCGCAATAAAACATTCATGAAAAGTTATATTAAAAGCCTGTTTAAGCAGTTCTGCACTTGGAGTACCGGGAATAAATAACTTTTCAAATTCTTCTTTTGCGCCCATTTGATTCTCTATGTAATTATTTATAGTAACATTATCGGCAGAAAATATTTTAAAGTAAAAATATCTTATGACGAAAATTTAAAAGGTTGCCTTTTCTCTTTATAAGTATAAAATATAATTACTAAAGAGCAATGAAAAAATATATAGAAAAATCAGGAGCTTAAATTTATGGCAGACGGTGCAATAACTGAAAAAGAATTGATAAAAGCCAGAAAGGCTGAAGCAAAAGAAATAAAAATGGCCGCTAAAAAAGCTAAAATTGATAAATCAAAGCGAAAAGGTCATCTTTTTGTAAGAATTACTCTTTTGATTGGAATTACAACGGTTTGTCTTAATGTTTTTGAGACACTGGGTCTGATTGAAGGATATATTCGTCCGGCTTTGAGACAGTCAACTGTTGACCGTTATGTAGAGGTTACAAGCGAATATGCAGATGGAATCCGCCATACTCTTGATCAGTATCTTGCATATCTTACCTATTATACAGAAAGCGATATCCTTGAATCGGGGGATTCAAAAGAAATTGTAGAATGGATGAGGAATCACGTTCAGCATCGTCCTCCTGTATTTGATTACATTGGATGGGCTGATGATACGGCAACCTTCTATTCTGATAAAGGTGCAGTTACAAATATTAAGGACCGGGATTACTATCAGGCGATTATGCAGATGGGAAAGGATTATTATATTGATAATCCTGTAACCTCTAAAACAACAGGTCAGACAATCGTTCATGTTTGTAAGGCCGCAAAGGTTAATGGTTCAACAGTCGGATTATTTATTGGTGTAATTGCGGTAGAAAATATCAGTAAGGTTCTTGAAGATGTTGAATTGAATGGACTTGGCGCAGGACTTCTTCGTTCTGGAAACGGCGAAAAAATCACTTTTGTAGGTGAAGAATATGTTCTGGATATGTATAACGAATGTCCGGATAGTGAAGAGGTTACAGAACAGATTGTTGCGGATTCCTTTATCGGAATAAGTGATACAAAATGGATTAAGGGAAAGGATGGAGAGGTTCTCTGCGTTTATACTCCGGTACCAAGAACAAAGTGGTCTTTGACTATTATGCTTGATGGAAAAAAGGTAACGGCCCTTGCAAGCAATACCGCAAGAATTATGATTATTTTTGCCCTTATTCTTGTGGCAATCATCATCATTATTGCGGCAATTACTATTTATAGATCTCTCAAACCTCTTAAGGTTGTTGAAGATGCTATTCTTGAAATTGCTACCGGTAATGCCGATTTGACAAAACGAATTAACCTTACACTTAATAACGAAGTTGGCCGCGTAGTAACGGGCTTTAATATGTTCAGTGAAAAGCTGCATGAAATCATTTCGGCCATGAAGGCTTCTAAGGACGAGCTTGTATTTGCAGGTGAAACTTTACAGTCAAGCATCAGCGAAACTTCGTCGGCTATTACGCAGATCAGTGCTAACATTGACAGCATCGGAACAAGCATAAACGGACAGACAAACAGTGTTTCACAGACAGCAGGAGCCGTAAACGAAATTGCATCTAACATCGAATCTTTGAATAAGATGATTGAATCTCAGTCTTCTTCGGTTGTTCAGGCTTCTGCCGCTGTTGAACAGATGATTGGAAATATTAACTCGGTTAACAATTCTGTTCAGCGCATGGCAATGGAATTCCAGAATCTTGCTCAGAGAGCGGTTGTAGGTGTTCAGAAGCAGGATGATGTAAATAATAAGATTATGGTTATTGAGTCGGAATCTAAGGCTTTGCAGGATGCAAACACAGTAATTTCTGATATTGCCGAGCAGACAAATCTTCTTGCCATGAATGCGGCTATTGAAGCGGCTCACGCTGGTGAAGCTGGTAAGGGCTTCAGCGTTGTTGCAGACGAAATCAGAAAGCTTAGTGAAACTTCTTCTGCTCAGTCTAAGACAATCGGAAATCAGCTTAATAAGATTACAAGTGGAATTGAAGAAATCGTAAGCGCTTCTCAGGATGCTAAGAGTGCCCTGCAGGAAATTTCCGGAGGTATCAGAAATACAGATAACCTTGTTCAGGAAATTTCTAACTCAATGGCTGAACAGGAAGAGGGTTCAAAACAGATCAGTGAAGCTCTTCATAATATGAACGACTCTTCTTCTGAAGTAAAAACCGCTTCTGTTGAAATGGCTGAAGGAAACAAGGCAATTCTTGCTGAAATCAAAAATCTTCAGGATGCAACTTATAGCATGAAACAGGGTATGGATGAAATGTCTGAGGGTGCAAAACACATCAACCAGACAAGCGCTAACCTGGCAGACATCTCTGAAAAGATGGATACATCTATTAAGATGATGGGCGACCAGGTAGACCAGTTCCACGTTTAACAATGGTCGTAATCTGCTTTCCAACTTCCAGATGTTCGTAACCATTGTTTGAACTTTAGCCATACGGCTAAAGTTCAAGGGTTGGACTAAACTAATAACCGTTAGTTTCCGATACTCTACATATGAGCAAAAAGAATATCTCCCAGGAAAAAATCATACAATCATTTATTGCTTCGGCCTTTGAAAAAAGTCCCGGAGCAACTTCACTTTCTGATATCAGCGAAATCCTAGGTATAAAAAAAGCCTCTCTTTATAATCATTTTGAAAGCCGTGATGCAATGTACGAAGCCACTCTTGAATTCTGTGCTTCTGAAATTGCCAAGGTTGGATTTGCTACAGAAGGTACTCTTGATACAATCATAAAAAATAAAACTTCTCCTCTCACATTGATAAAAAAACTGATTGCCCGCTTTTTTAATCTTTTTGAAAACGAACCGCTTTTTGAAATGTACAGTTTTGTGCGTACCGAGCAGTATTTTAATATTAAGGCGCTGGAAATTGTGCGAAAGGAAAATCAGCGTATTTATGATGATATTTATAAAATTATTGAAGCTTTTTGCGCGGTTGGAAAGATAAAACAGAAGAATGAGCGTGAAATTGCTGATGTAGCCAATATTTTATCTTCATATTTAATTCAGAGCCGTGATTTTTATATTGCAAACCGCAAGGAAACTGTCCGTCAGAATCCCGAAAGCGGAGCGGGAAGCCTTTTTGCCCTTCCTACCGATGATCAGGCATTGAATAAAATCCAGAAAAGTTGTGAAATAATTTTGAAAAATTTCCTGGATTTATAGTAAAAAAACAGCAGAAAATGGTTAAAAAATCGATTTTTCAGCGAAAATTAGACGAAATTCTCACAAATTTTGATGAAAATTCTTCAAAAAATGGCAAAAAACCGTCACTTTTGCTGCATGCCTGCTGTGCTCCCTGTTCATCTTATGTGCTGGAATATCTGGCAAAATACTTTGAAATTACGATTTTGTACTATAATCCCAACATTTATCCGGAAGAAGAATACAGGCGGCGCCTGGGCGAACTTGAAGATTTTTTGCCGAGATTTACGCCCGCTGTTGATGCTAAGGTGAAAATTGTAAAGGACTCCTACGAACCGGCAGAATTTTATGCGGCCGTCGGAACTGATAAAGAGCCGGAGCTTGCCAGGGAGCCTGAAAAAGGGGAACGCTGCCGCCGCTGCTATCAGCTTCGTTTACGCCGTGCTTATGACTACGCGTCTGCCCACAAGTTTGATTATTTCTGTACGACGCTTTCTATAAGTCCTTTTAAGGATGCTGAAAAGATAAATGAGATTGGGGAAAGGCTGGCTGCCGGGGAGCAGGGGGAAACCCGCGATGGCTGGGAGACTTCCGAAGGGGAAGGAAAAGCTTCTGGTCCCCGATGGCTGCCGTCAGATTTTAAGAAAAAAAGCGGTTTTTTGCGCAGCCTGCAATTGAGCGAAGAATATGGCCTTTACCGCCAGCAATACTGCGGATGTGTCTTTTCCAAAGAAAATACGGATGCTTTTAGAAATGAAAAGTGTTAGAATGAAGGTATGAAAGCTGACAATATCAGAAACGTAATCCGCTATCTGCAGAAATTTAAGAATGCCACGGTTGTAATTTATCTTGATGATAAGACTATTGAGTCTCCGCTTTTTTCAAGTCATATCCGCGATATTGCACTTTTGCACGAAGCGGGAATTAAGGTTGTGATTATTCCGGGTGCGCGGAGCAGAATTGATCAGCTTTTGACTGCCGGCAAAATCAGCTGGGAATACAAGGATGGCTGTCGCGTTACAGATTCTGATGCAATGCCGGTAATAAAAATGGCCGCTTTTGATGTTTCGAATATTGTAATGACAAGCCTTGCCGCGAACGGAATCAACGCTATCATCGGTAACTGGGTTCGGTCGCGCGCGAAAGGCATCATAGAAGGTTTTGATTTTGGAACCGCCGGCGAAATTGACCGTCTGAATACAGAAGCCCTGCGAAAAATCCTTGATGACGGCTTTATTCCGATTTTCCCCTGCATCGGATGGAATATGAGCGGCCGCCCTTATAATATTTCTTCTGCTACTCTGGCTCAGGAAGTTGCTATCAGCCTTAGCGCCGATAAGCTTTTCTACGTTATGGAAAGCCGGACAATTAACAATTCCTACTATAATATACCGGAATCTTTTGCCCTTGCAGAAAACGGTGACCTTCCGGCCATGAATCTTGAAGAGGTTGATGAATTTCTTGCCGCAAATAAAGATGCTGAGCCCGATGTGATTTCTGTTCTGGAAAAGGCCAAAGAAGCCTGCCGCCGCGGAGTAACCCGTGTTCATATTGTTGACGGAAATCTTGATGGTGTTTTGCCTTGTGAAATTTTCAGTGAGCTTGGTTCGGGTACGATGATTTATACAAGCAATTACGGAAAAATCCGCGCTATGACCCAGACTGATATTCCGAGCGTGCTTGGTATAATGCGCCCTTTTGTGGAAAAAGGAAATCTGCTTGAGCGTACGGAAGCCCAGCTTGCGGGTCAGCTTTCTGATTTTGTTGTATATGAAATTGATGGTGGTGTGCATGCCTGTGCGGCCCTGCATTTTTACGATGACGGCCAGGCTGAAATAGCGGCAGTTGCGGTTGATGAAAATTTCCGCCACATGGGAATTGGCCTGAAGCTTGTTGAGCATTTGACCGGTACTGCGAAGAGCCGCTGTGCAAAAGGCATTTTCATTATGACGACCCAGGCTGCCGACTGGTTTGAAGCCTTGAAATTTAAGGAAGATTCTATAGATTCGATTCCGGCTGAAAGACGTGCTATCTGGAATAAGAAGAGAAATTCTAAAGTTTATAGATTGCGGTAGCGATGGTAGCGGCGGCGAAGCCGTTGCGAAGCAATGAAGCGATAGCGGAACCGCGGACGTAGCGACCGCCGCTTGCGGCGGGACCGCCCTTGTAATGTTTCATTTAAATCTATAAAATATCTTTATTAACATTAGCAAATCTTTTTTTATAAAATGGAGAAAAATCGATGGCTACAAAGTATGTTTACTTTTTCGGCAACGGTGACGCAGAAGGCGATGAATCAATGCGTCCAATTCTCGGTGGTAAAGGTGCTAACCTTGCTCAGATGGCAAAGGCTCCTTTAAGTCTTCCAGTTCCACCTGGATTCACAATTTCTATTGACGTATGTCAGGAATATTACAAACTCGGCAAGAAATATCCTGAAGGACTTGATAAGGAAGTTGCAGAATACCTTAACAAACTTGAGACAACTTTCGGAAAGAAACTTGGTGATGAAAACGATCCACTTTTGGTTTCTGTTCGTTCTGGTGCTGCTGAATCTATGCCTGGTATGATGGATACAATCCTCAACCTTGGTCTTAACGACAAATCAGTTCTTGGTCTTGCTAACAAGACAAACAACCCACGTTTCGCATGGGATGCTTACCGCCGCTTTATCCAGATGTACGGTAACGTTGCTATGGGTGTTGATCATGACAAATTTGAAGCTATCATTGACGAAGTAAAATCACACCGCGGTATCAAAGAAGACGTTGAACTTACAACTGAAGAACTCCAGGAAATCGTTCAGAAGTACAAGGCAATGTACAAACAGGAAAAAGGTGAAGATTTCCCTCAGGATCCACAGGTTCAGATGTGGGGAGCTATCGGTGCCGTATTCGGTTCTTGGATGAACGAACGCGCTATCATTTACCGCAAGCTCAACAATATCGATGAAAACGTAATTAAGGGAACTGCTGTTACTGTAATGGCTATGGTATTCGGTAACATGGGTGATACATCAGGAACTGGTGTAGCATTCTCACGCGACCCTTCAACTGGTGAGAACCACTTCATGGCTGAGTACCTTATCAACGCTCAGGGTGAAGACGTTGTTGCTGGTATCCGTACTCCAATGGATATTTCTGCTCTTGAAAAACAGCAGCCAGAAATCTTCAAGGAAATTTCTACAATTCGTGACCGCCTTGAAGCTCACTACCATGATATGCAGGATATGGAGTTCACTGTACAGGAAGGAAAACTCTTCATGCTCCAGTGCCGCAATGGTAAACGTACAGGTCCAGCAGCTGTTAAGATGGCTGTAGACATGGTTGCTGAAGGAATGATTACAAAAGAACAGGCTCTTCTCCGCGTTAAGCCAGATCAGCTTGATCAGCTCCTCCACCCACAGTTCGAAGCTAAGGCTCTTAAATCTGCTAAACCTTTGGCATCAGCTCTTAACGCTTCACCAGGTGCTGGTTGTGGTCAGATCGTATTCACTGCTGAAGAAGCTGTTGAATGGGACAAAGCTGGTAAGAAAGTAATCCTCGTTCGTAAAGAAACATCTCCTGATGACATTGCAGGTATGTATGTTGCTCAGGGTATCTTGACTTCTACTGGTGGACGTACATCACACGCAGCCGTAGTTGCTCGCGGTATGGGTACTCCATGTGTATGTGGATGTTCAGACGTTGTATTCACAGGAAAAGATGCTGTAACAATCGGCGGAAAGAAATTCAAGAAAGGTGATTTCATTTCTATCGATGGTTCAACAGGTAACGTATATGGTGAAGTAATTCCTGTAACTCCAGCTTCAGTTTCTGGCGACCTGGAAACATTCCTTGGCTGGGCAGACGAAGTTCGCGCTGCATCAGTTCGCACAACTCCATCTGGAAAGACTGTAAAAGGATTCGAAGTTCTTGCTAACGCTGAACAGAACGAAGCTCCACAGGCATTCCGCTTTGGTGCTGCCGGTATTGGTCTCTGCCGTACAGAACATATGTTCTTCGAAGAGCCAAAACTTACTTCATTCCAGAAGATGATTATTTCTGACAACACTGAAGAACGCAAAGAAAACCTCAAGGCTATTCTTCCTCTCCAGCAGAAAGACTTCTACGGAATCATTAAGACAATGGAAGGACGCGCTGTAACAATCCGTCTTCTTGACCCACCTCTTAACGAATTCGTACAGGCTGAAACTCCAGACCTGGCTAAAGCTTTGGCTAAGAAACTTGGCGTAAAAGTTGACTTCATCAACAAGAAATATGCTGAATTGAACGAACACAACCCAATGCTCGGTCACCGTGGTTGTCGTTTGGCTATCACATATCCAGAGATTTATGAAATGCAGGTTGAAGCTATTGCTCGTGCAACAGCTCAGGCTGAAAAAGAAGGTCTTAAACACGACGTTCGCATCATGATCCCTAACGTAACTACATTCGCTGAATTGAAACAGATTCGTGCTCAGGCAGAAGCTGTAATCGCAAATGTAAACAAAGAACTCGGAGTTTCACTCAAGTTCCAGATTGGTTCTATGATCGAATTCCCACGTGCTGCTGCAACTGCTAACCAGATTGCTGAGTACGCTGACTTCTTCTCATTCGGTACAAACGACCTTACACAGACAACATTCGGCTTCAGCCGTGATGACTACTCTAAGTTCATCGATTCTTACCTGGATCAGAAGGTTCTCCTCCAGGACCCATTCAAGACTTTGGACGAAGATGGTGTTGGTGTAATGATCGGTCTCGCAGAAGAAAAGGGTCGTTCAGTTAAAGCTGACCTTCACCTTGGAATCTGTGGTGAGCACGGTGGAGACCCAGCTTCTATCGCTCTCTGCTACAAGCTTGGTTTGAACTATGTTTCTTGTTCACCATTCCGTGTTCCTGCAGCTCGCTTGGCAGGTGCACAGGCTGTTATCAAATGCGCAAAATAGGAAATCCGTTAAAAACCGAGCCGAATAGGGTCGGTTTAGGATTTACTTACTAATCGCGCTCGCTCAAGCTATGCTTGAGCGCTAACAAATAAGCTTAAAAGGTCTCCTTCGGGAGGCCTTTTTTTTTAGCCCTTTATAAATCTGCTTCGTATAAATAGGTGAAAGAAAAGTATGGAATAATTCAAACACTATGTCAGAATTATTTAGGAACTGATATTGCCATAAGGAGGCAGATTATGACAAATGCTGAAGTTAGAGAAACTTTTGGAAAAATGGGTTTATCTGCTGAAGATACAGATAAAGTTTTGGAAAGATTCGATGCTGAGAAAATCACCGAAATCGTAGAAGGAACAAACAGCCCGGACGAGGCATTTGAAGCAATTCATAAAGCTTATCCTGAGCTTGAAGCTGGAAAAATGAAAGAGCAGCTGGATTTCATACGTGAACAGATGGAAGCTGCGGCAAAGGAACATAAGGAAAAAAATACGGTTGAACTTACAGAAGGCGAACTTGAAAAGGTTGCTGGTGGCGGTTTCTGGGGAGATGTAGGCGCCTGGTTTAAGAAAAACTGGAAGGCTGTAGCGGTTGGTGCGGCAATTGTAGTAGGTGCAGCTTTGATAGGAACCGGAATTGGAGCCGCAATCGGTTCTACAATGATCGCTTTTGTTGCAGCAGGTCCAGGCCTGATGATGATGGGTACCTGTGCCGCAACCGGAGCTTTAATCGGTGGTGCAATAGGATTGGGAGTAGGCGGAATTACTACAGGCATCCTTGGAGGAACCGGAGTTCTTTCAAAGATAAACTAAGTAGTAAGAATATACGAAAAGCGGATTTTCGGGTTCGATATGAGTCTGAAAATCCGCTTTTTTTTCTTGCCCTTTTATAAACTTCATTATTATTTTTATAAATGAATTTAAATTTGTTTTATAAAATCGAGGTTATAAAATGGCAACACATCAGTTTAAAACAGAAGTTAACCAGCTTTTGCAGCTTCTGATTCACTCACTTTATTCTAACAAAGACATTTTCCTGCGCGAAATCGTTTCTAACGCATCGGATGCTCTGGATAAGCTTAAGTATCTTACAGTTTCTGATGACGCTTACAAATCAATTAATTTTACACCGCGCATCGACATCACTTTTGATGAAAAAGAAAACATTCTTACTGTTCAGGATTCCGGTATTGGTATGAATGATGAAGATTTGACAAATAACATCGGTACAATTGCACGTTCCGGAACAAAATCATTCTTTGAAAAACTTTCTGGCGACGCTGCTAAAGATTCAGCCCTTATCGGTCAGTTTGGTGTAGGTTTCTACTCTGCCTTTATGGCCGCTAAAAAAATCGATGTTTATTCACGCAAGGCTGCAGGCGACGGAAAAATCTGGCACTGGTCTTCTGACGGAACAAACTCTTACGAGCTTGATGAAGTTGCGGCAGACAGCGCTGTTGCAAAAAAATACGGTTTTGATAAACCAGAACTCAGTGGTTCTGCAATCGAAATGCATTTGAACGATGACAGCAAGGAATACGCAAGTCGCTGGAAGATTGAAGAACTGATTAAAAAATATTCAGACCACATTGCATTCCCTATTTTCCTTCATTATGAACAGAAGAAATATGATGACAAAGGAAAAGAAACTGGAAGCGAAAGCAAAATCGATCAGGTAAACTCTGCATCGGCTTTGTGGAAGCGCTCTAAATCTGAACTTAAAAAAGAAGATTACAACGAATTCTATAAAACAAACTGCCACGACGGCAGCGACCCTCTTCACTACGTTCACACTCACGCAGAAGGAACTCAGGAATACACAACTTTGTTCTATGTTCCACAGAATGCTCCTTTTGACATGTACCAGGCAGATTACAAGAGCGGAGTAAAACTTTATGTAAAACGCGTTTTCATCACTGATGATGACCGTGAACTTTTGCCATCTTACCTGCGCTTTGTACGCGGTATTATCGATTCAGAAGACTTGCCACTCAACGTAAGCCGCGAAATCCTTCAGCAGAACCGCATTCTTGAAAACATCAAAAAGCAGTCAGTTAAGAAGCTTCTTGGTGAATTCAAAAAGATGGGAGAAGATGCAGACAAAGCCCGCAAAACTGAAGCTGACAAACGTTCAGATGATGAAAAGAAAGCAATTGAAGACTGGAACAAGTTTGTAAAGAACTTCAACCGTCCTATGAAGGAAGGCTTGTATTCAGATTATGAAAACCGCGATGAAATTGCAGAAATCATCAGATTTAAGTCTACAGATGCAAGCGGTACCGGCGACGACAATTACACAAGCTTTGCAGATTACGTTCAGCGAATGAAGCCGGATCAGAAGGCAATTTTCTACATCAGCGGAAGCGATGAAAAGAACCTTCGTGCAAACCCACTTGTTAAAGCTTACACAGACAAGGGCTTTGAAGTTTTGATTCTTGATGATGACATTGATGACATCGTAATTCCAGGCTTTGGCAAATACAAGAACGAGTTTGAGCTTAAGGCTGTAAACCGCGCCGGCAGCGACGAAGATCTTGGCGGCGACAAAAAAGAAGCTGAAAAGAAAGAAAAAGAGTTCAAACCTGTTGTAGAAAAAATTAAAAAGGCACTTGGCGACAAGGTTAAGGAAGTTAAACTTTCTAAGACTTTGAGCGGAGAAAATCCTTCATGTATCGTTGTTGATGAAAATGATCCAAGCTACCAGATGGAACGCATGATGAAGGCCATGGGTCAGATGGGACCGGAAATCAAGCCTATTCTTGAAGTAAACGGCGATCATCCGATTCTTGCAAAAATCAAGGAAAGCGATGATGAAGCATTGATTGCTGATGTTTCAGAAGTTCTTCTTGACCAGGCTCTGTTGATTGCGGGTGTTGAACTTAAGGAACCTGCTGAGTTCGTTAAACATTTGAACAATTTGCTTAGTAAGTAAGTATAACTTATGACAAAAATCCCCTGACGGAAGTTTGGCAGGGGATTTTTTTTTGGGTAATTATTAAATAAGGTAAACGAGGATGCCAAGGATAATCAGCAGGAGGACATTGTAAAGTGTGAAGGTAGCAAAGTAATTGCCCTTGTCATTTCTGGCGTTATCGCTGTTGTTGTAGAGCTTGAAGGAAATTACACTTGCCATTGAAGCAATCAGGGTGCCAAGGCCTCCGACGTTTACAGCCAGCAGGAGCATTGCGCCGTTCTGGGTGAAGCCGCTTAAAAGGAGGGCGGCCGGAACGTTAGAGATTACCTGGCTGGCGGCAATTCCTGTAATGTAGGTTTTGAGAGGCGAAGAGAGCATTGAATTGATGAAATCGGAAAATTCTTGAACGGTTGAAAGTGTTTTTGTGAAGATGAAAAAGCCTGCAAATGTGAGTAAAAGACTGTAATCAACTTTTTTGAAAAGACGGAAATTGCAGATAAGCATTGCGATAATCGTGAAAATAAGCATAAAAAGATAATTTATGACGTGAAAAACCGTCAAAAGGCAGATGATAAAGTCTGCGGCGTAAAAAATCGTGCGGAAATCAATTTTGATGAAGGTAAGCTGATTCTGTAAAACGTTTCCTTCCAGCAGGTGGGGTTCTTCGTGGGCGCCGTGGTCTGCGAGTTTTGGCCGAGTCACAAACAGAATCATTACGGCAAGAATGAAAAGGGAAGGAAGGGCGATTTTTGCTGTGAGGGCAAAAAATTTCAGGGCTGAGAAACCATAGTATGAAAAAAGATAGAGGTTCTGAGGGTTTCCCATAGGTGTGATGCAGGAGCCCAGGTTGGCTGCCAGGGTTTCCAGAACAATGATTTTGAGGGCTGAAAGTCCGGTTCGCTTGAAAATTACAAGGGTAATCGGGACGAAAGTGAGCAGGGCAACATCGTTTGTGACGAACATTGAGCTGAAAAATACTAAGTAAGTAAGCAGAAAGTAAAGTGAACGGCGGCTTTTGCAGAGGCGGAGAAGTTTTGCCGCTATAAAATCCAGGTAGTTCTGGCTCTGGAAGGCTTTAATTACTATCATCAGGGAAAAGAGGATTGCGATTGTGCGGAAGTCGATGGCTTGCAGGCAGAGTGAAGGTGCCGGGCGAACCAGGGCGACTGCAATCAGGGCAAGAAGAATGGCCGCAAAAAGAACAGGTTCGCGTTTTATGAAGTTAATTATAGAAGAAAACAGATTTTTCATAGTGAGGAATAGAATAGCATAAAATTAAAAGCTTGGGCAGATAAAATAAAAGTTGGCCGGTGGAGCCGGCGCGAGCGTGGAGCAGCGCCGAAGGCGGCCACCGCAACGAAGTGAGGAGGCTGGAGCGAAGCGGAACTGCGGAAGGCGAGTAGGTGTTGAGATTCGCCTAGTAATCTGATAGATTTATTTTATGAAAATCTGTGAAATACTTAGCAAAAAAGAACCTACACTTTCCTTTGAGGTTTTTCCTCCGAAGACGAGCGACAAATTTGATACTGTTGAGGCCGCTGTGACTCAGATTGCCTCCCTGCGCCCTTATTTTATGAGCGTGACTTATGGGGCGGCCGGCACTACTCGCGGTTTTACGACGGAGCTTGCGGCAAGTATTTTGAAACACGGAACAACTCCGCTGGCGCATTTGACCTGTGTAAACGCTTCAGCTGAGGCTACACGGGAGCAGCTGAACTCGCTTAAGGCGCACGGGATTGAAAATATTCTGGCTTTGCGCGGCGATATTCCTGAAGGGGCGAATCCGGAAGAATGGGAGTTTAAGCACGCCTGCGAACTGATGGATTTTATCAGTAATAACGGTGATTTTTGCGTGGGAGGCGCCTGCTACCCGGAAAAACACCCGGAAAGTTCCAACGTTGAGGCTGATATCCGTTCGCTTAAGATTAAGCAGGATGCGGGCTGTAAGTTTTTGACAACACAGATGTTTTTTGATAACAGCACTTTCTTTAACTTTTTATATAAGGTTCGCGAGGCGGGCGTTACAATTCCGATTGTTGCGGGAATTATGCCGGTTACCAACGCCAAGCAGATGGAAAAAATCATTAAGCTTTCGGGCGCTTTTATTCCCCGCCGTTATGTTGCCCTGCTTGACCGCTGGTCTGATGATCCGGTTGCTCTTAAACAGGCGGCTATTGCATATGCTACCGACCAGATTATCGATTTGATTGCCAACGGCGTGAACCACGTGCACATTTACACGATGAATAAGCCGGATGTGGCTGCTAAGATTCAGGAAAATCTAAGCGATATTATTCCGCTGCCAAAGTTCTAGGGCAGTCTGCCGGGCGCATAATGAGCTTTCCTGTCATAAAGTGCTCCTATCGGGCGGAAGATATAGAAATCGATCCTCATGAAGTTTTGCGCTACCTGGGATACAAAAAGGAACTGGTGACGGGTGAGGATATTGCGCAGGTACAGGCGCTGCTGCCGGAGGCCAGGGCTGCGATAAAGGCGGCGGCCTGCTGGGGACGCTTTGAGGTGGAGCTGCTGGAGGAGGGCAGGATTTGCTTTCCTTACGGGCAGGTTGTCAGCCGGGATTTGTGGCGGAACCTTACGCTGGGGGTACTGGCGGGGGAAAGTGCGGCTTGCGGCGGGCAGGGAACGTTGACCGATAAGGGTGCACCTTCCGCCGGGCAGGGGGCCCTTACAAATGTCAGTCAACCTTGCGGCTCGCGCGAGGTCTTTCTTTTTGCGGCAACCATAGGGCTGGCGTATGACCGACTGGTTCAGAGGGCGCGAATTACTTCCATGGCAAAGGCAAGTTTTTTGAACGCAATCGGGGCGGCAGCAGTTGAAAACGTTTGCGACCAGATCAACGAGGAACTTTGCAGGATTGCGGCGGAAGAAGGCAAAAGTCTTCGGCCGCGTTACAGCGCAGGCTACGGGGATTTTTCCCTTGAAAATCAGCGGGGTATTTTTGACCTGCTTTCTCCGGCAAAACACATCGGGCTTACTCTGAAAGACAATCTTATTATGGTGCCGGAAAAATCAGTTACGGCGGTTATCGGCCTTTATTAAGCATAAATCGGTTCAAAATCTTCTGCCGGGTGGCCACAGATAGGACAGACAAAGTCAGCTGGCAGTTCAGAACCTTCGTAAACATAACCGCAGATTTTACATTTCCAGCCGGTGATTTTCTTCTGTTCTCCGGAGGATGCGGCGCTTGAGGAGGCACTGGCACCTGCAGGTTTTGGCTTTACATCAGACTGATATTTTGCGTAAGTCAATGGCGGATTTTTGCTGGTCACTCTGGCATCAGTAATTTCTGCTACAAAAAGCATATGAGTTCCCAAATCCATCTGATTCAAAACCTTACATTCGAGCACGGAACAAACTTTTGATTTTGGCGCAGGGCAGCCGTTTCCACAAAGCTCATAATCAAAGCCGTCAAATTTGTTTACGTCGCGGCCGCTCTGATAGCCGAAGCGCTTAATCAAATCAAAATCGCAGCTTTCGTCCAGCACGGAAAGTGCAAATATGCCGGATTTTTCTATCATCTGGCAGGTAAGATTCTGTTTGATTACTGAAATTGCAACCCTGGAAGGATTGTTTGCCGTCTGAAAACAGGTGTTTGTGATGCAGGCATTAATTTTACCGCTGTCGACAGTTCCCAAAACAAAAACACCGTAAGAAAGATTGTATAAAGCTTTATTATCCATAGGAAAAGTATAAGGGCAAAACGGGCGGAAAGCACGAAAAATTTTGAGGTATTTATCGAAAAATCGCCTGCATTTTGCTATAATTGCCAAAAAAACGGGGGCTGCCATGAGTGGTGCAAGAGAAATTTTTAAGAAAGCGTATTCGGATTTTGTTTTTATTGACGGCGGATGCGGTTCGATTTTACAGGCTCAGGGATTACAGCCTGGTGAGCTGCCGGAAACCTGGAATATCCTTCATCCGGAAATTATTCAGAAAATGCACCGCGATTATCTGCTTGCCGGTGCTAATATCCTTACTTCAAATACTTTTGGCGCAAATATCAATAAATTTCAGCCGGGTGACATTAAGTTCAGCCTGGATGCTGTAATTAGTGCGGCAATTAAAAATGCCCGCGAGGCTATTGCGGCGGTGGAAAATGACCCGTCCACTCCGGAATCAGTGCGAAATCAGCCTCATTTTGTTGCCCTGGATATCGGTCCGCTTGGAAAACTTCTCAAGCCCCTTGGCGACCTTGATTTTGAAGACGCTGTAAAAATCTTTTCTTATACAGTAAAAATCGGTGCAAAACACGGCGCTGACCTGGTTCTGATTGAAACAATGAACGACCTCTACGAAGCAAAAGCCGCCCTTCTTGCCGCAAAGGAAAACTGCGACCTGCCGGTTTTGATTACTACAGCCTACGACGAATCAGAAAAACTGTTAACCGGCGCCGACCCGATGACTGTTGTCGCAACAATGGAAGGACTTGGCGCTGATGCCGTAGGTGTAAACTGCAGTCTTGGCCCGGACCAGATGCTGGGAATTGTTGAAGAGCTTTGCCGCTATGCAAGTATTCCGGTTGTTGTAAGTCCTAATGCGGGACTTCCACGTTCGGAAGGCGGAAAAACAGTTTACGACGTTGCCCCTGCCGATTTCGCCGCTTCCATGAAAAAAATTGCAGGTCTTGGCGCAACAATGCTTGGCGGCTGCTGCGGAACAACTCCTGCCCACATCAAGGCAATGAGCGATGCTGTGCGTGCTGAAGTTACTCCGGCCCAGGTTCAGCCTAAAAACGACACAATCATCACTTCTTATACACATTCTGTAATTTTTGACCGAAAACCGGTTCTTATCGGTGAGCGAATCAATCCGACGGGAAAGAAAAAGTTTAAGGAAGCCCTGCGCGCCCACGATATGGACTATATTTTGGGCGAAGCGCTGACTCAGAAAGACAAAAAAGCTGATGTTCTCGACGTAAACGTTGGTCTTCCGGAAATCGACGAAGTTCAGATGATGGAAGATGTTGTAAAGGAGATTCAGGCGGTAATCGATTTGCCGCTGCAGATTGATACGACAAATCCTGAAGCAATGGAGCGGGCCCTCCGCTTATATAACGGTAAACCGATGATAAACTCGGTAAACGGCAAGGAAGAAGTTATGCAGCAGATTTTCCCGCTGGCAAAAAAATACGGCGGCCTTCTTGTTGCCCTTACAATCGATGAATCCGGTATCCCCGAAACTGCCGAGGGCCGCGTCGCAATTGCCCGTAAAATTTACGCCCGCGCTGCCGATTACGGAATTGCCGCAAAAAATATCATTATCGACCCGCTGGCTATGAGTATAAGCTCCGACCCGAAAAGTGCTATTGCCACCCTGGATGCCCTCAAGGCTATCCGCGACCAGCTTGGCGGCAAAACCAGTCTTGGAGTTTCCAATATTTCCTTTGGCCTTCCGACCCGCGATTTTGTCAACGCTGCCTTTTTTACCCTGGCAATGCACAACGGCCTTTCTGCCGCAATTATGAACCCCAACAGCCTGGAGATGATGAAGTCCTACTACACCTTCTGCGCCCTGCTTGCCATCGACGAAAACTGCGCAAACTACATTGATTTTGCAACGAATATGCCTGCATTACAGTCCCCAGTTGCTCTTTCTGCTCAGACAAGCAGCAGTCCAGTTGAGAAAACGCCAGCTGATTCATCACAATCAGAATTGATTGATGCAATACGACGCGGCTTAAAAGAAAGGGCAGCTGTTTTAACGGCTGAAATGCTAAAATCTAAGGCCGCCCTTGAAATAATCGATGGTGAACTTATTCCCGCTCTGGATATCGTGGGAAAAGGCTTCGAGAAAAAGACAGTCTTCCTGCCTCAGCTTCTGATGGCCGCTGAAGCCGCCAGTGCCGCCTTCGCTGTAATTAAGGAACAGATTGCTGCCGCCGGAGGAGCCAGCGAGAAAAAAGGAAAAATCGTGCTGGCAACCGTAAAAGGTGACATCCACGACATCGGTAAAAATATCGTAAAGGTTCTTCTGGAAAACTACGGCTACGACGTAATAGACCTTGGAAAAGACGTTGACCCTGAATTAATTCTGGAAACCGTTCAGCGTGATAATATCCGCCTGGTAGGCCTTAGCGCTCTGATGACAACTACCGTTCCCGCCATGGAAGCGACAATTAAACTGCTTCGGGGCGCCGGAAGTCCCGCTAAAGTGGTGGTAGGGGGCGCTGTAATGACCCAGAACTACGCCGATATGATCGGCGCCGACAAATACTGCCACGACGCCATGGAAACTGTTCGTTATGCTGAGGAAATATTCGCGTGAACCTGCGCTTTGCGCAGGTTAAGCAAAGGTTTGGAAAACTGCCAGATGCAGGTGACCTTACGATCTTTGCAATGCTGAGGAAATATTCGCTTAATACAAGGTTTCCCCTAAAATTCTTGCTGCCAGGCTTACCGCAAGAATTGCTGTCTGGTTACGAATATCAAGAATAGGATTTACCTCGACAATTTCGGCAGATTTTACCATATTGGTAGCGGCCATTTCTTCCATAAGGAGAAGGGCTTCGCGGTTTGTAAGTCCGCCTGGAAGAGGAATACCGGTTCCCGGAGCGAACATAGGATCAAGAACGTCCATGTCAAAGCTTACGTGAATAATATCAACGTGAGAGCGGAAGAAGCAAACAATCTGCTTGAGGATTGCAGGGAAGCCCTGGCGTTCGATATCGCTCATTGTGAAGACGGTAACGCCGGCTTCTTTCATCAGCTTTTTTTCACCTTCATCAAGGTCGCGCTGGCCCACAAAACAGATGTTTTTAGGGTCAATCTTCTGTCCTTCGTAGTAAAGATTTGTGAGTTCAGGGATTCCATATCCGGCTGAAGCTGCAAGGCATTCTCCATGGATATTTCCGCTTGGGGTTGTTTCTGTGGTGTTGAAGTCGCCGTGAGCATCAACGTAGAGCACACCAAGGCGTTTGCCCTGCTTTTTTGCGCTGGCTGCAAGACCGGCAATTGAACCAAGTGCGATGGAGTGGTCGCCGCCGATTGTAAGGGGGAATTCACCTTTATCTGCAATTTCTTCTACCAGGGCTGCAAGATTAGTGCAGGCTTTTGTGATTGGCTCAAGGTATTTTGCTTTAGGATTTCCGATTTTTTCGTATTCCTGAGTTGTTGCCTGGAAAATTGAAGAGTGTTCAAAAGTTTTGTGACCCAGGCTTTCAATTTTTTCTTTAATTCCGGCTAAGCGGATTGCCGACGGTCCCATATCAGAACCGTGGCGGCTGGCACCAAAATCTAATGGCATTTCCAAAATATGTACGTTCATAATTATTCTCCAAAAATGGCTCCCGGTTGCAGATCATGGTACAAAACCGCGCGATATCGCGCTACACGCTGATTGTTGCAAAGAAACTATATAATTGACCGCTCACGCGGTCGCAACAATCAGAGTGTTTTTGCCCCATGTTCTGCTCCCTCGCGCCAGTTTTACCTATAAAATTTATAATATTTTTGCAATGCTAATCCTCTTCGATGAACATAGCTTCGATTTCTTTCTTGTAAATCTCGTTGATGCGGAAGCGCATGATTTCCTGCTTAGCAGAAAGTTCAACACCAACTTCAAAAGGCTTTGTAATCAGAGTGAACTTATTGATACGCTCGAACATCTTAAATCCGTTCTTTGAGCTGATGAGGTTTGCAATTTCGCCTTCGTACAAGGTCTGAATTTCGTTTGAAGCCAGCAGATTTTCGTAAGTGTCGTACTGGATTCCGTTTTCTGCGGCGTAATTCTTAATTTCATCTTCATCAACAAGAATTAGGGCTGCAAGATAACGTTTATCCTGACCAAGAACAACTGCCTGCTTGATAAAGCGGGATTCAGAAAGCTTCATTTCGATTGGAAGAGGTTCAAGGTTTTCTCCGCCGCGCAAAACGATTGTATCTTTAATACGACCCTTAATCTGAAGTTCGTTGTGGATTGTAAATACTGCAAGGTCACCAGTATCAAGCCAGCCGTCAACAGTCATAACTTTTTCTGTCAAATCAGGGCGTTTGTAGTAGCCTTTCATTACAGTTGGACCCTTAATCTGAAGGATTCCCTGCTGACCGCGTTCCAGAACGTAGCCGTCCATATCAACAATGCGGGCCTGAATACCACGGATTGGAGAACCGATTGTGCGGTAAATTGGAGCGGCAATAGGGCGGACAGCAACGATTGGAGCTGTTTCGGTAAGTCCGTAGCCTTCTACAATTTTAACACCAATAGCCCAGAAGAACTCATCAATATTTTTTGGATAGGCACCGCCACCGGCAATACCTGCGCGGAAGTTAGATCCAAGCATTACCTTAATCTTGCGGAAAATAAGCAGATCACCCAGCCAGTAAAGAGGCCACATCAGGCTCCATGGCAGGATAAAGAGAATCCACCAGAGAACCGGGCGGTAAGCGGTAAAGCATGGATTTTCATTAAACATTTTTCTCTGCATTGCCTTGTGGATTTTTGCAACGCCGACAAAGAAATTAAACAGCTTGAGAACAAGTCCGCCGGTTTTTCGCATTTTTTTAGTAACGCCGTCGTAAACAGCTTCAAAAACGCGGGGAACGGCAGGAAGCAGGTGAGGATTGAGTTTTTTGAAATCTGCGAGCAGGATTGAACCGATTGGCTTTGAATAGCAGATTGAACCACCCTGAATCAAAATTACGTATTCTACTTCGCGTTCAAAAACGTGCCATACCGGTAAAACGCTGAGGGCACGGTCACCAGGGTTAATGTAAATTCGCTCAGGAATTTCATCAAGCTGGGCAAGGAAGTTTTTGTGAGTGAGCATTACACCCTTTGGAGTTCCTGTTGTTCCCGAAGTAAAGATGATTGTAGCAAGATCATCGCCGCTTCCTTTTTCAACTTCAGCTTCAATTTCATCCTTGTGTTCTACGCGCCATTTTTTACCGCTGTTTACAAGCTGATTAAAGGTGTAAAGTTCAACTGCTCCGGCCTTGCAGGTGTCGCGAACCTCATCCTTAATATCATCTTCAAGAGCGATAATAATTTTAAGAGCCGGAAGCTTTTCCTTAAGGCTCATGATTTTCTTTACCTGGGAATTATTCTGGGCAATACAGAATTTACATTCAGTGATTGCAAGAATCTGTTCCAGGTCAATTAAGGTTGCATCACAGCCGCGGGGAACATCAACCGCACCAATAGAAATAACGCCGATATCAGCCTGCTGCCATTCCGGGCAGTTATCAGAAATCAAGCCGATAGGCTCGGTACGCTTCAATCCCAAATCCAGGAGTCCAGCACCAAAATCAAGACCGGTCTGGTACATTGTTCTGTATGTGATTGGCTCAAAATCACCGTTTTTTAATCTTCTGTACTGAGAAGGAATTTCCGGCCATTTTTCAGCCGAATTCTTAATCATCTTTGCAACAGTGTAATTTTCCTCAAATACCATAAATACCTCAAGGTTATCTAAAATGACATTTTATCAAAAAGTGTAAACTAAAATATTATAATGCTATTTTTTAGTGGTTGCAAGGCAAAGTATAATGTATAATTTACGTATGAATGTAAGTACAATTATTGAACTTGTGGGTTATACTGGCTCACTCCTGGTTATCATTTCTATGCTGATGACATCCCTTACAAAACTCAGGGTTGTCAATTCTATTGGATGTATCGTTTTTGCAACTTATGCTCTGATTATCAAATCCTATCCGACCGCTGCAATGCAGGCTTGTCTTTTAATCATCAACTGTATCGGACTTTATAATCTTTCTAAAAACAAAAAGCAGTATTCGATTACAGAGCTGAAAAACGGCGATAGTTACATTAATTTCTTCATCGAAAGCTACAAAAATGATATCGAAAAGTTTTTCCCTAAGGTTGGCGGCTTTTCTGCAACTTCAGTAAGTGATGATAAGGCAAAAATATTTATGACTGTAACCGGCTCAACTACTGTGGGAATTATGCTTGCCCGCAAAGTTACGGATGATACTCTGGAAATTGATCTTGATTACACAGTTCCTGCTTACCGTGACTGTTCTGCCGGAAAATTCCTTTTTGAATATCTTGAAGAAAAGGGCTGGAAAAAACTTCTCGCCAAAAATGACGTTGCTGAGCACAAAGAATATCTTAATAAAATGGGATTTAAAGCTCAGGGCGATTATTTTGTAAAAGAGTTTTTATTCAGATAATTCTTTATCATTAAAATACGGCGCAAAATCCGGGTTTTCATCAACAAATTTTTTAGCGGCAATCAGATAATCTTCCCAGCTTGAGTAAAAAAGCTTGATGACACCCGGAAAAACCGTAAAATCACCGGGTACAACGTAGCGGTAATTGATATTTTTTTCTATAAATAAGTCGCGGACAGATTCAACATTCCGCATAAGAACATAAGCCATAAAGGTCGAGCAGACAAAATATCGCGGTTCCTTTTTCGGTCTCAAATCCTTGTAAATATTGTAATTTTTGTTTGTCAGATTTCTGTTTCCAAAATTCTGATTTTTTTTCGATGTAAAGAATTTTCGTTTGATATTATAGCCTGTATAGGGAAAATTCTGCATTACAGAATATTTTACGATTATGTTATCTAGAAAAAATTGAACCATTTCGCGGGTAGCATCATATTCGTCACGTGGTACCTTCATCGCGTAAACCCAAAGCTCAGATGAAACAGGATCACATTTTCTCATATAAGGATTATTTGAAAGGTCTGTACAGATTTCCAGCTTAAGCTGCTGTTTTCCGCCCAGAGTAACGCCGTAAAAATTATCATTCAAATCAAAACCCATTGCGGCATGGCTTACAAAAATTTCACTCAGGTTTGTTGTACTTATTCCGAATTTCAAAAGATTTGTGACATTGAGCGGACTTGAATAGCAGGGATTATAAAGACGGAAAAAAATGTAGGCTTCGTCCTCATCGGCAGCGAGTTCCGGCGCCTCAATCGTAACTTTTTCTTTGTAGTCGTCAAAAATCTGAACAGTGCGTGTCGTGCGGCAGCTGTAGGCAAGCAGGGCGAGCAGGGCAAAAAGCGACGTTCTAAAAACTCTTTTGATTTTTTCCGTTACACTACACATAGGGTTTATTATTATGCTTTTTTTTTGGGGAAATTTCAATTAAGGAGGGGAAAGACAACTCACCCCCTCACTTTTAGACTTTACTTTACATAGAACGGAGTAAGTTTACCATCTCAATTGCACCCACCGCACATTCAGCACCCTTGTTGCCGGCCTTGCTGCCTGCGCGTTCAATGGCCTGCTCAATATTGTCAGTTGTAATTACGCCAAACATTACCGGCACTCCGTTTTTTACGCTGGCCTGAGCAACGCCCTTGGAAACTTCAGCGCAGACATAATCGTAGTGGCTGGTTGAACCACGGATAACGGCCCCTACCGCAATTACAGCGTCATATTTTCCGCTGGCAGCCATTTTGTCAGCCGCAAGAGGGATTTCGAAAGCGCCCGGAACCCAGGCAGCCGTAATGTTATCTTCTTCAACGCCGTGGCGAACAAGTCCGTCAACAGCACCGCCCAGCAGCTTATTCACGATGATTTCGTTAAAGCGCGAAGCCACAATTCCAACTTTCATGTCCGCAGGCGCAACTAATTTTCCTTCCAGAACTTTAATTTCTTTCATATAAAACCTCTATTATCCTTCCTTTGCAGGGCTGTCTGCCCCGAGTTTGTGCAAAATATGTCCCATCTTATCCCGCTTGGTAATCATATAGAACAAATCATACTTCTGCGGTTCAATTTCAATCGGCTCCCGGCGTTCAACCTTAAGACCAAAGCCGTCCAGTCCGTAAATCTTTTCCGGATTGTTTGTAAGCAGGCGGAGAGTTTTACACCCCAAGTCCCGCAGAATCTGCGCTCCAATCCAGTATTCGCGTAAATCAGGTTTAAAACCCAGCTTTACATTTGCTTCAACAGTGTCGTAGCCCTCTTCCTGCAAGGTATAAGCCTTAAGCTTGTTTATCAGCCCGATTCCGCGCCCTTCCTGACGCATGTAAAGGATAACTCCCCGTCCCTCGTCGTTTACCCGTTTCATTGCCGCCTTAAGCTGAGGTCCGCAATCGCAGCGCTGAGAGCCAAAAACATCGCCGGTCAGACATTCAGAATGAACGCGGCAGAGAACGCCCTGTCCGTCGCCGATTTCGCCTTTTACAAGGGCAACATGATGTTCACCAGTCAAATCGTTTACGTAGCCGTAAATATCAAAATCACCGAACTCTGTAGGAAGCTTTGCCTTAGCCTCACGGACAACATGCTTTTCATTCACACGAAGGAAGTCCTGCAGCGCCGCAATTGTGATGATTTTCATATCAAAGCGCTTTGCAAGCTGAAAAAGTCCTTCCTGACGCATCATAGAGCCGTCATCCGCCATAACCTCGCAGCAAAGTCCGCATTCCTTAAGTCCAGCCAGCCGGCAGAGATCTACGGTTGCTTCAGTGTGGCCGTTACGCACAAGAACGCCGCCTTTCCGCGCGATAAGGGGGAACATATGGCCCGGGCGGCGGAAGTCTTCGGCGCGGGAAGCTTCGTCTACGCAGGCGCGGGCAGTAATTCCGCGTTCCACAGCGCTGATTCCCGTAGTGGTCGAAACGTGGTCTATACTTACCGCAAAAGCAGTCCCGTGATTATCGGTATTCAGCGCAACCATAGGAGCAAGCCCCAGTTTTTCCGACTTCTCTGCGCTCATCGGCATGCAGATAAGCCCCTTTGCATAACTTGCCATCATGTTGACGTTTTCTGTAGTGGCAAATTCCGCAGCGCAAATCATATCGCCTTCGTTCTCGCGGTCTTCGTCATCAGTCACCAGAATAATTTTGCCCGCCTTCAAATCCGCCAGGGCTTCTTCAATCGTATTAAACATTTTTTCCATATTTTCCTCTTATTCACTTAGCCAGGCTAAAAGTTTCTCATCCCGTGCCGCCTGATTTTCAGCCGTTGCTTTTCCTAGCAGCCGCTTCACGTACTTTCCGATTATGTCATTTTCCAGGTTTACAGTATCGCCAATCCGTTTGCTGCCAAGAATTGTTTCCCCAAGCGTGTGCGGAATTACACTGACACTTAAATCTGTACCGCTGACGCTGGCAACAGTCAAACTGATTCCGTCGATTGCAACAGATCCTTTTTCTACAATAATTTGCAAAATAGAAGGTGCTGCTTCAATCCAGAAGCGCACTGCATTCCCGTCATTTTGAATTTTTGTGATTTTTCCTGTTCCGTCGATGTGCCCGCTGACAATATGACCGCCAATTCGTCCTTCAACAGGCATTGCACGTTCAAGATTTACTGGACTTCCGGAAGTTAGTTTTCCAAGATTTGAACGGGAAAGGGTTTCTGGCATAACGTCAGCCCAGAAGCCGCCTTCGGTTAATTTTGTAACCGTAAGGCAGACTCCGTTCACGGCAATAGAGTCGCCGATTTGAGTCCCAGTTAGAATTTTTTCTGCTTTAATAAATAAAGAAGAGGCGTCGCACTTTGCTACGACGCCCACAGTTTCAATAATCCCTGTAAACATGAGCAACCATAAAAATGACAATTACAATTTGCAGCTAACCTGTGGTTGCTGGCAAACTTTGCTTTGCAAAGTTTGTAATTGCAATTTTCCTTTTATGGTTACTAATAGTATGATATAAAACTAATTTAATCAAGATAGTTTTATATAAAACTTAATAAAGATTGCGCATTCCTACGCCAAAAATCCACTTACCTTCGCGTGACCATGTGTCAGCATTATGGTTATATTCCCATTCCCACTGGTAGAAAACGCCTGCTTTAATACGCATGCTGGCTTTTCCTATATTGATAAGTGAACCGCCTGTCTTAAGGGTAAGTTTGTCGTAAACATTTTCAGTTGAGCCAAGACCAATATTTTCACCGGCAGGAACATAATCATAGTCGGTTTTATGATGGTTCTCATAAATAAGGCGTCCTGAAAGTGCAACAAAATTGAAAAGACCAAAAACCATATTTGCATCAAAATAATTTACTGCATATCCATTGTAAGCAGCCTTTAGAGTAGGATGACCTTCTCTGGAAAGTGATTTTGTTGTAGCGTCATAAACATCAGCCGATAAATCAATCTTATTTTCTCCCCAGTAAAAATAAAAAGGAGCATATAAAAGATCCAGTGTGACTGAAAAAGGTTTTCCAACCGGCGTAAATATTGATGTAGAATAGAAAGGTCTGATAATAAATCTTTTTCTGTCCTGAGTTAAATCAATTATTGAAAAAACATCTGCTTCATCAGGTTTATAGGCAACGCTCAACTCTGTTTTTTCAGGTTCAATTCTGAAGTTCAAGCCTGGCTCAATCGTAAAGAAAGACTTCTTTTCTTTTCCATAATTAATCTGCTTTCCCCATGGAATAAGCCTGAAATCAATAGCCTTCTGTTCCTTCTGATATTTTTTTACTTCAGCTCCAAGTGCTCCTTTTTCTTTAGGAGTAACAGACATCGTTGTTCCATAATAAAAATTAAGCCTTGAAAAAATCTGTTTTTCATCAGACCAGCGGAATTTCAAATTGAAATAAGTAAGGCTTCCGTGAAGTGTTGGCTCACTACCCAAATCATAACCAAAAGGAAGATTCATAAATACATTTGCAACTCTTACAAAGATATTCTGTTTTTTTACAGCTTCATCAGACTTTTCCTCACCACTTTCAACTGCTTCAGTTTCCTCTACCGCAGTTTCATCTACTACGCCCATATCCTGAGCATAAATCTGCTGAGAAAAGCCGAATGTCAGGAAACAAATTCCTAAAGTAAAAAAATGTCGTAATTTCATAAAAACCGCCTTTACTTATATTGTTAAACGAAAAAATGCCGGGGGCAAGCCCGGCAGTCGATTTTTTTTACGGATTTGCAGTCTGCTGAAGTGCTCCTGAATTAATCTTTTTTACAAGTGTATTAATAGTTTCCTTATCATAGAAATTTGCAGGAACGTTTATGTAATAATGAGGGTCAACACCACGGTCTATGTCATAATTAGAGCCGTTTTTGTTAATGCTCATTACGTTCTTGCTGGACATACGGAAGATTGTGCCGTCTGCCGCACTTGAGTTCTGAACACAGCTTGAACCGCCGCTTGAGCTTACACCAAGAATTGTTACACTGTCAGAAGCCTTGAGCATGGCAGGAACCATGTTTCCGCATGAGAAGCTGCATGGCGAAATAAGACAGAAGAGCTTTTTGTCTTTAACTGTATCAGCAGCATCACCGTAAGTTCCATCCATATTAACGTCAACTTTATAGCTGATAGTCCATTTTGCCCCGGTAATAGGATTTGTAAAGGCAAAATCACATTTTCCAAGCATCCATGCAAGAACAACACAGGCAGAATGATTTGCACCGCCGCCGTTACATGACATATCAAGAACGATGTTTTCTATTTTTGCATCAGGATGAGCAGCATCATAGTCTTTAATTGTTTTGTTGACTGCATAAATAAATGCTACCGTATCATAAGTAGTTTCATAAGCATGCTTAGTTCTTTTCTCATCTGTATATGTTACATACTTATTTAATAAGTTATCATTTATAAGTTTTTCACCATCGGCTATTCTATCAGCTTTTTTTAATCTTGTACCATTAAACGTAAATTCATCAAAACGAATAATAGCTGTTTTTTCATCTTGAGAAAGTACATAACCGGGAACTTCACCTTTCGGATCAGAATTTCTTGCATACATATATTTCTCATTTTCCGCAGCATATTTAACTTTCTGAGGAGATGTATGGTTTCCGTTAATTTTAGTCGTCATTTCCAAATACGGAGAGTTATACATATAATTTGAATGACCGTCTCCAAAATAGAATTCACATACATCCTTTAATGCATTTGCAAAAGTTACAGCATTTGTGCTCTTTAAATCATTTTTAATACCGGCACTGGCAAAATAAGTATCAAAATCCGGGAATTTGTCTATACCGTGAATTGCTTTAAGTCCGTAATTAAAATCAAGATTCAGACAAAGCTCGTTATAGCAAAGCTCTGCCATTGCCGCACTTCTTTCCTTTCCCTTTCTTGGAGAGTTGTAATAGTGAGTAAGTATATCAAGATTACTTGTGACTAATTCTGTACAAAAAAGATATTTTTCATCTCCATTATATTCAAGAAAGTTTTGTACCGGAGACAAGAAAACATCGTTAAACATCTGAAGAGGTAAAGCAAGGGAATAAGAACCGTCAGATTTTTTCCAGAGAACTACTCCAACATCCTGTGTGTACCAGCCAAGAGCAACCTGCTGACCGGCAATATTTGAATAGTCACTTATCTGAATATATGTATCTTCTCCGACCATGGTTTTAATTGCTTCACAGGCAGTAGGATCCATATAAACATTAGAGGGGATCTGGAAAAATAAATCATAGTTTTCAAAAGCAAGAGTGTGTTTTGTCAAATCAAGAACTGCTTTTGTATTTCCCCGCTCTGTATTTGTTATAGTTACCTGCTTTGTATCAGCATTAATGGCAGAAAGAGTATATCTACTGCCTGTATCCTGTTGAACTAAAAAGTACTGTAACAAGTCTGTATCAAGAGATACATATGGAATATCTTCCTTTCCCTGCCTGAAACCGACTGTAAGGGTTTTATCTTTTCCAGCCGCATCCTTTTTTCCGGGAACTGTAAGCTCCTTTGCAGTAAGCTCTTCAATTACAACATTAAAAGTTGGTGTAGGTTTTTCGGTTACAATAGTATCACCATCATAGTGACATGCAGTAATAAATAAAGAAAAAAAGGCTGTCACCACCAGAAAATAAATTTTTTTCATAAGAACCCCTAATTTAAATAAAGATTTGTTATCAAAAAAAATGATAAGGGGGGACTTTCTAAAAGTCAATTTATTTTTTTTCGTACTCAAGCAGGATGTCGTCACCCAAGCGGCTGATTTTTGACAGGCCGAATTTAAAGGCCTCCTCCACGCCGGCAATTCCTTCTCCTGCTACAGGAGACTTTGCCGCGCTTCCACCAAAAAGTTTAGGTGCGATAAAAGCATAAATTTTGTTTACAATGCCAGCTTCCAGGGCAGAAAAATTGATTTGACCGCCGCCTTCTATTAATACGCTGTCTATTTTTCGCTCGCCCAGAACTTTCATAAGCTCAGAAAGGTCGATTTTGCCTGTTTTTCCGCTGGAGAGGGTAAGTACTTCCAGGCCGGCCTGGTCCAGAGAATTACGTTTTGCAAAATCGGCCTTATCATCACAAACAATAATTGCAGGAATTTCTTTTGCGCTTTTTACGATTTTGCTTTCAAGGGGAATACGGAGATTTGAGTCGCAGATTATGCGGAGAGGATTATTTCCGCCTTCCATTCTACAGTTCAGCATGGGGTCATCTGCCAGCACGGTACCGATTCCACATAAAATTGCGGCATAACGGCTGCGCAGTTCGTGGACATAGGCACGTGCTGCTTCCCCTGTAATCCACTTTGAGGCACCTGTTTTTGTTGCGATTTTGCCGTCAGCAGTCATTGCGTATTTTAAGGCCACATAAGGCATTTTTGTAGTTACATAATAGAAGAAAATAGGATTTAAGGCGTCACATTCTTCCCGTAGAAAATCTTCTGTAACTTCTATGCCATTTTCCCTCAGGAAGGCATTTCCTTTTCCGTGCACAAGGGGATTAGGATCACGGCTTCCGACAAATACACGTTTTATGCCGGCTTCTACAAGTGCCTGGGTGCAGGGAGGCTGTTTTCCAAAATGGCAGCAGGGTTCAAGGGTGACAAAAATATCTGCACCGGCCGGGTCGTTACCGCGTGCAAGGCAGTCTTTAAGGGCTTCGCGCTCGGCATGGAGTTCTCCGTATTTATGGTGCCAGCCTTCGCCGATAATTTCGCCGTCTTTTACAATAACGGCACCTACCAGAGGATTTGGATTTGTCCAGCCTGTACCGTTACGGGCTAGTTCTATTGCACGACGCATATAAGTTTTGTTTTCTGCCATAAAGGAATACTAGCAGATGTAAATGCGGTAGGCAATGGAGCAGCGCGAAGCCGGACCGCCCGAAAAATTATTGCTAGGAAAGCTCATATGCTTTATAATGAAAAAAATTTCATTTGGAGGATTTATTAAAAATGAAAAAGATTATTCTTGCAGCTCTTATGGTTGCAATGGTTTGCTCATCAACATTTGCAGCAAAAAAAGCTAAGAAAGCTAAGTCAAACATTCGTATCGCAATGGTAACTGACTCAGGAGACATCACAGATCAGTCATTCAACCAGACAACTTACCAGGCTTGTAAAGACTATGCTGACACTAACGGACTGGACTTCCAGTACTACAAACCAGCTGGAGACTCAACTGCTGACCGCGTTGCTTCAATCGACGCTGCTTATCAGGACGGATACAATGTAATCGTTCTTCCTGGATTCCTTTTTGGTGAAGCAATTGTAAAAGTTGCTAAAGACTATGATGATGCAAAATTCATCGGTTTGGATATTGGTGAAGGCGACCTTGGTGGCGCTGCTGTTCCATCAAACGTTTTCTGTGCAGTTTATGCTGAGGAAATCCCTGGTTTCTTTGCTGGTTATGCTGCTGTAAAAGAAGGATATCGTCACCTTGGATTCCTTGGTGGTATGGCTGTTCCAGCTGTAGTTCGCTTTGGATACGGATTTGTTCAGGGTGCTAACAAGGCTGCTGAAGACCTCAAGATTGCTGACAAAGTAACTGTTGAATATGTTTACGGTGGTCAGTTCTACGGTGATCAGACAATCACAGCTACTATGGACGGATGGTACAAGAACCGCGGTGTAGAAGTTGTATTTGCTTGTGGTGGTGGTATCTGGACATCTGCTTGTGAAGCTGCTGCAAAAGTTGGCGGAAAAGTAATTGGTGTTGATACAGACCAGTCTGCACTTATCAACAACTACGGTGCTGGTATGTGTGTAACATCTGCTATGAAAGGTTTGGGAGCAACTGTAGAAGCTGTTCTCAACGCAATCAAAGAAAACAAATGGTCTGACTACGCTGGAAAAGTTTCTTCACTCGGTCTTGTTTCTGGAACAAACCTCAACGTAAACTTCGTAGGTCTTCCACTTGATACATGGGCAATGAAAAACTTCTCTCAGAACGACTACAAAAAGCTCGTAAGCGATGTTTACTCAAAGAAAGTATCAATTTCTAACGCAATCGATAAAGACCCGGCTGTTTCTATTAAGTTGAACAAGTACCAGAATATTAAGTAAGCTTAAAATAGCAGAAGCGTTAAAAACGAAGCCACGACAGTGGGTTCGTTTAGCTTCTACAAGAAATCAGCTCAGAGGCGAGACTAGCGAGCCGACAAATAGGTGATTTCTAAATGAGGAATGCCTGCGAGGGCATCCTTTTTTTATTTTTTAATGTAAATTTTTGCATACTTCGTTTATAATATTTAACATGAACGAAAACTATATTATAGAAATGCTTAACATCACTAAGCGTTTCCCAGGCATTATTGCAAACGACAACATCACTTTGCAGCTTAAAAAGGGTGAAATACATGCCCTGCTCGGCGAAAATGGCGCCGGAAAATCAACCTTGATGAGTGTTCTCTTCGGTCTTTATCAGCCGGAAGAAGGTGAAATTCATAAAAATGGACAAAAAGTTGAAATCCGTAATCCGAACGATGCAACAGCGCTCGGAATTGGTATGGTACACCAGCACTTTAAGCTGGTAGAAGTATTTACTGTTCTTGATAACATCATTCTGGGCAGCGAAACTATTAAAAACGGCTTTATTGACCGCAAATCAGCCCGTGAAAAAATCATAAATCTTAGTCAAAAATATGGACTTCAGGTTGACCCTGATGCAAAAATTGAGGACATCAGCGTTGGTATGCAGCAGCGCGTAGAAATCCTTAAAATGCTTTACCGCGATAATGAAATCCTGATTTTTGATGAGCCTACCGCAGTTCTTACTCCGCAGGAAATCAAAGAGCTTATGCAGATTATGAAAAATCTTGCGGCGGAAGGAAAATCAATCCTCTTTATCACTCATAAGCTTAACGAAATCATGGAAGTTTCGGACCGCTGTTCTGTTCTTTGTAAGGGACGCTACATCGGAACTGTTGAAATTGCCAATACAAATAAGGAAGAGCTCAGCCGCATGATGGTCGGCCGCGACGTTCAGTTCACGGTTGATAAGGCGCCTTCTAACCCCGGAAAAACTATCCTGGATATCCAGCACCTTAGCGTTGCAAGTAAGCTGCACAAAAAGCTTGCCGTAAACGATGTGAGCCTTAAGGTTCATGCGGGCGAAATTGTCTGCATTGCCGGTATCGACGGAAACGGTCAGTCGGAATTCATTCAGGGACTTACAGGCCTGGAAAATATCGTTCATAGTCCTGAAACAAAAATCCTTCTTGACGAAGTTGATATTACAAAAAAATCAATCAGAGAAAAGAGCAAGGCCGGAATGAGCCATGTTCCGGAAGACCGCCACAAACACGGTCTGGTACTGGACTACACTCTGGAACAGAATATGGTTTTGCAGCGTTACTGGGAGCCTCAGTTCCAGAGCCATCAGTTTATTAAAAATAAGGAAGTTACTGCTTACTCTCAGGACTTAATAGAAAAATATGATGTCCGAAGCGGTCAGGGTTGTAAAACTCCGGCCCGCGCAATGAGCGGCGGTAACCAGCAGAAAGCCATCGTAGCCCGCGAATTAAACAAAGACCACAAACTTCTGATTGCAGTTCAGCCTACACGCGGTCTGGACGTCGGGGCAATCGAATATCTTCACAAAGCGATTATTGCCGACCGCGACGAAGGAAAGGCCGTTCTTCTGGTTTCTTATGAGCTTGAAGAGGTTCTGAACCTGAGCGACCGCATTCTTGTAATGTATGAAGGTGAAATTGTAGGTCAGCTTAATCCTAAGGAAACTACACCTGAAGAGCTTGGTCTTTATATGGCCGGTGCTAAACGTCAGAAGGTGGAGGCTTAAAATGAAAGACAACAATAATAAATTTTTGAACAGCCTTAAGGGTTTTACCGGCTCGGACGCATTTCATTCAATTCTTTCGGCTGTTATGTGTGCGGTTGTGGGAATTATCGTGGGATTTTTAATCCTCCTTATCATTAATGCGGAGCACGCGCCAAAGGCTATCAGCGTAATTCTTAAGAACTTTATGTATTACAGAAGCGTTGGAAAACGCTGGTATTACCTTGGTCAGACTCTTGTAAAAGCCGTTCCTCTTATTCTCTGCGGAATCGGCGTTCTCTTTGCCTATAAATCGGGACTTTTCAACATTGGAATTGCCGGTCAGTATTGTATTGGAATCGGAGTTTCCTTGTGGACAGCCCTTGCCTGGCATCTTCCATGGATTGCCTGCCTTTTGCTTGCAGTTTTGTGTGCCGCAATCTGGGCAGCCCTTGCCGGACTTCTGAAGGCCTTCTGCAACGTAAACGAAGTAATCGCGGGAATCATGCTCAACTGGATTGGACTTTATCTTGTAAACGTTCTTATGCAGAATGAAAAGGTTATGAACATCGGAAAATCTGAAACTTATTCAATCAGACAGACATCGCCTCAGTCGCTTTTGCCGACTCTGGGACTCGGAAAATTCTTCCATGATAACGAATATGTTTCGATTGCTGTTCCTCTTATGATTTTAGTTGCCGTAGTTATTTACATCATCCTGAAACGCACTGTTCTTGGATATGAGCTCCGTGCAACCGGTTTGAACAAGCACGCCGCAAAGTACGCCGGAATGAAGGACAAGAAAAACCTTATCCTTACAATGGTAGTTTCTGGTGCAATTGCCGGCCTTGGCGCTGCCCTTTACTACCTGACTGACATTCAGCCTTGGAAGACAAGTTCTGTAGTGCCTGGAATGGGCTTCAACGGAATTGCGGTTGCCTTCCTTGGAGCACTCAATCCAATCGGTGTAATTTTTGCAGGCTTCTTTATTCAGCATATCACTCAGGGCGGAAGTTTTATTGATACAAAATACTTTAACCCTCAGATTGCAGATTTGATTTCTTCAATCATCATTTATTCCTGTGCCTTTATGTTCCTCTTTAAGACTTTCATTGCAAAGGTTATCAGCGAGCGCAAGAATAAGGCTGAAAAGGAAAAAACTGATTCTACGGCAGCCGGGGCTAAGGCTTAGGCAGGGAGATTTTTATGTTACTGATTCAATATACACTTATTTATGCTTCGGTTTTGATTTTTGTTGCTTACGGCGGTATGTTCAGTGAACGAAGCGGTACAATTAACCTGGGTCTTGAAGGAATTATGGTTATGGGCGCTTTAGGCGGTGCCTTTGTACTTTATTCAATGCCAGCTTCGACTCCGGCCTTTTTTATCATCCTGCTTACGATTTTGACCAGCGTGATTTTCGGTATGCTTTATTCGCTTTTCCTTGCGGTGGCGGCCATTAACTTTAAGGCTGACCAGACGCTGGTAGGAACTGCGATGAATATGCTCGCGACTGCGGCTTCTGTTGTAATTGTAAAGTCTTTTAATAATGCGCGATCGGGCGGACAGAATCCTTCGGCAATTCTTGATTATATTCAGAACCGCAAGGTTTTCTTAATCGGAGACTTCAACATCTATATGATTTTGACTTTAATTTTGATTGCTGTGGCTTATATTGTGCTTTTTAAGACACGTTTTGGCCTTCGTCTTATGGCTTGCGGTGAACATCCTCAGGCAGCAGACAGCGTTGGTATTAACGTTTACAAAATGCGCTATGCCGGCGTTCTGATTTCGGGCTTCTGCGGTGGAATTGGAGGAATCATCTATATTTCTGCGGCAAACAGCCAGTGGGATTTTATGTACGGTGTTGCGGGTGCAGGCTTCCTTGCCCTTGCCGTTATGATTTTTGGTCAGTGGAATCCGCTGCGCATTGCGGCAAGTGCCCTTTTGTTCGGTGCCTTCCGTGCCGTAGCCGACACTTATTCAGCCTTTGACTTCCTTATCCACCTGGTTCCGGGCGATGTTTACAAAATGCTTCCATACATCATCTCTCTGATTGTACTTGCATTTACATCAAAGAAATCCCGCGCTCCAAAGGCCGAAGGTATACCGTATGACAAGGGAACACGCTAGGCGCACGTAAATTAGGAAAAAAATGAAACGAGATATTTTTAGAAAGTCAGCACTGGACAGAATTGCTTCACTTGATCAGCTTGATCAGACAATGACTGTCGTAAAACCTTCCAATGTTCTTGGAATTATTTCTGTCGGAATTCTGGTAATTGCAGCTATGCTGTGGGGCTTTTTTGGCTCTGTGCCGGATATCGTAAAAGGAAGTGGTGTTCTGGTTAATATTGACCACGTAGTAAGTGTAAAATATTCATACCAGGGTGCAATCAAAAATATCTTTGTTTCACGTGGAGACAAGGTTTACAGCGGACAGATTATTGCCCGAATTGAACGTCAGGATATCCTTGATCAGATAAGAGTTCAGGAAAAGAAACTTGAAGGCTTACAGATTATGAAGGATATGATTACTTCCGCACATAAAAACGGTGGTAACAAAAGTCAGGTTTTGAAAAGCCTTTATGACCAGGGCTTAATTACAGAAAATGAGTTCATTAATTCACGCCAGACAGAACTCAACATCAACCAGCAGATTACCGAAACAAAACAGCAGATTCTTGTGTTGAATGAAAATTATCAGACTTCAACTCAGGTCCTTGCTAACTGTACGGGTGTCATAATGGAAGTTCCTGTCCGCCGTGGCGACTATATTCAGCCGGGTGGAACAATTGCTGTAATTGAATCGAGCAATAATGCGGCTGCCATTGAAGCTCTGATTTATTTTTCTGGCGCAGATGGTAAAAAAATCCTTCCGGGTATGAAAATCGGAATTGTTCCAACAACAGTAAAACAGGAAGAATACGGATACATTCAGGGACTTATTACTGATGTTTCACCTTTCCCTGTCAGCGACAACTACCTTCTTTCAAGTCTTCAGAATACAAGTCTTGCAACGACTTTCCATCAGATTCCAAATCCAATTGAAGTAAAAGTCAGTATAATTCCTGATCCTACAACTTATTCAGGCTACAAATGGTCTTCTTCAAAAGGACCGGCTCAGAAAATCGGTGCGGGTTATATGTGTACGGCAACCGTTACAACGTCTTCAAAACATCCTGTTGAGCTTTTGATTCCAACCCTTAAACGAAAACTTCTGGGTATTGGTGATAATATGGCTTTCCAACAGAATCCGGCTCAAGCACAAAAACCTTCTAATTAAGGGGCTCTCAAATGTTTCAGTTCCTTAAAAAGTTCTTTAAAAAGAAAACACCTACAATTTTGCAGATGGAGGCCCTTGAATGTGGTGCCGCCAGCCTTGCAATGATTCTGGGTTATTATAAAAAATTTGTTTCTCTGGAAATTCTCCGTATTGAATGTGGAGTTTCACGTGACGGAACAAAAGCATCAAACATCATTAAAGCCGCCAAAAAGTTTGGACTTGATGGAAAAGGCTTTAAAATGGAAATTGAAAACCTGAAGGAAATAACAAGTCCGGCTATTCTATTCTGGAATTTCAACCACTTTGTTGTTTTTGAAGGCTTTAAAGGTAAATGCGCAGTCTTAAATGACCCGGCTGTTGGCCGTCGTCTTGTTTATCCTGATGAATTCGATGAATCTTACACTGGTGTTATCCTTACTTTTGAACCAACCCCGGAATTCCAGCCTGGCGGACAAAAACCAGTAATCTGGCCAAAGCTTAAACGCCGTCTTCATGGTCTTGGTTCAATTTTCACCTTCCTGGGCTTCCTAAGTGTTCTTTACTTTATTCCGGGCTTTGTTTCTCCGGCCTTCTCGCGCTTCTTTATCGATAATATTCTTGTAAAAAATTCGATGAACCTGTTGAAACCTCTTCTTCTGGCAATGGCATTAACCTCCATTTTCAGTACGATTCTTTCAACAATTCAGAACATTGTTCTTATGCGCTTCCAGACGCGCTTAAGTCTTTCTTCTGCATCAAAATTCATCGAGCATATTTTCAGAATGCCGGCTCAGTTCTTTGTGCAGCGTCTTCCAGGTGAACTTTGTAACCGAATTTCATCCTGTGATAACGTTTCTGCCTTGATTTCCGGCCAGCTGATTGGCGTTGTAATCAATCTTATCAGTACGGTTTTCTTCCTTGTTCTGATGTTTATTTATGACGTGCCTCTTACCATTATTTCGGTTTCTCTTACAGCAATCATCGTTGTAATTTTCCGCATTACTTCCGAAAAAATCAAAAATAAGTCCTTCAAAATTGAGATGGAAGGCGGAAAACTCAGCGGTATTACAATGTCGGGAATAGAGATGATTGAATCCCTTAAGGCTTCAGGTTCTGAAAACGACTTTTTTATGCAGTGGTCGGGTCAGCAGGCTAAGGTAATCCTTGAAAATCAGAAGCTGGCCTATACAAATACGGCAAACTCAATTCTTCCTAGCGTAATTTCGGCTCTTCAGGGCATTTTGATTCTTACCGTTGGTGCCCTCCGCGTAATGGATGGTCACCTTACAATCGGTATGCTTATGGCCTTCCAGACTCTTCTTGGTAACTTCTCCGGCCCTATCAATGCATTTATGGGACTTGGAGCATCGCTGCTTTCTGCCAACGCCGATATGCAGCGAATTGACGATGTTATGGATTATCCGGTTCCGAAAATCTTTAAGGACCAGATAGAAGGCCATGAAGATGATGTTCCTGAAAACTATTCTCCAATCAAAAAGCTTGAAGGCTATATCACTTTTAAGGATGTTACTTTCGGTTACAGTCCGCTTTCGCCTCCGCTTATCAACGGGCTTAATCTTGAATTTACTCCGGGAAAACGAATTGCGCTGGTAGGTGCGACCGGTTCTGGAAAATCTACAATCGGAAAGCTTGTTAGCGCCCTTTATTCTCCCTGGAGCGGAGAAATTCTCTTTGACGGAAAACCGCTCAGCCAGATTGAACGAAAAATATTTTCAGCTTCGGTTTCTGTCGTAGACCAGAATATTTCGCTTTACGAAGGAACAATCCGCGAAAATATTACTATGTGGAACCCTACAATTCCTGAGGAAGTTTATATTCAGGCCGCAAAGGATGCCTGCATTCACGATATAATCACCTCGCGACCGGACGGTTACTACGCAAAAGTTCGCGAAGGCGGTAAAAACTTCAGCGGTGGTCAGCGCCAGCGTCTTGAAATTGCCCGTGCCCTTGCCACAAATCCGCGAATCATCGTTATGGACGAGGCAACCTCTGCTCTTGATGCAATTACAGAACAGACTGTAGATATGAACATCCGCCGCCGTGGCTGTACCAGCGTAATCATTGCTCACCGTCTGAGTACAATCCGCGATTGTGATGAAATTATCGTTCTTGACCACGGAAATATTGTTCAGCGCGGAACTCACGAACAGTTAATCAATGAAGAAGGTATTTATAAAAACCTTATTAAAACGATGTAAAGGGTGAAAAATGGAAAATAAAACATACGAAATTGATAACACGAATTATCTCACCCTTGACGGAAGTCCTTCCAAAATCAAAATTCTGGAAGGATTCGGCTTTGTTTTTCTTGTTAAGAAACTAAAGGATGGAAAAACCGGTGCTCGCCATGAAATTGCGAATTACAAGGCTGGAGACGAGTTTTTAAACATTAAGGGTACAGATCGATATGATTTTATCCTTACTGGTACAAACGGAACAAAAGTTCAGTTCACCGCTTGTAAGGATTCAGATTTTGCTGAAAAATCAGAAGAAATATCAAAACAGGCTATAATTGACATAGAAACCAATGGTGCCTGGACAAATCTTCGCTCAATTAAACAGCAGAAGCTGGCAGATCAGGCTTTTTCAGATGCGCTTTTAAATATTGCTTCCGTTGTTAATAAAACAGATGAAAATATTCAGGCCTTCAAACCGGATGACTTTCCTGTTGTAAAGGCTTTTAAGATTATTGCCGGAAATATGGGAATGAAAAATATTATTACCATTCCCGACAAGGCCTATGAAGGAAATAAAACCGGTATTCAGAAGCTTGCAAAGGATAATAATACTCGTGTACGAGAGGTTGTTCTTCGCGGAAACTGGTATAAAGAAGATAATGGTCCTTTAATCGGCTTTTACAAACCAAAAGGGGAGATTGAAATCGGGCAGGAAGGTGATGTTTACGAAGAGCTTCTTCCTGTTGCTCTTATAAAGACTCCTTCAGGATATACTCTGATAAATCCTCTTTCCAAAGAGCAGATTAAAGTTACAAAAGATAATGTAAAGCAGATTTACCCTATGGCATTTATGCTTTACAAAACGATGAGCGAAGAAAAGATTACGATAAAATCTATATGTGCCTTCGTTCTAAAGGATATCAAAAAAGATATTGTCCGTTTTATAATCATCGGACTTTTGTGTACGCTGGTAGGTCTTATAACACCTTTGATTACCAGAAACTTTATAGATCATGTAATTCCACGAGCCGCAAGAAATCAGGCTATTCAGATTTGTATCATTGTTTTCATCTGTAATATTTCTTCGATGATTGGTTCTCTGGCGAAATATTTTGCCAACCTGCGAATGGAAACAAAGGCTGATTCTGACCTGGAAGCCGCTGTTATGGACCGGCTTTTAAATCTTCCTGTCAGCTTCTTTAAGAATTATTCTTCCGGTGACCTTGCTGCCCGCGCTATGACGATTCCAGCAATGCGTACAAAAATCTTTAATATTGTTCTTTCCTGCTTTATGAACTTTGTTTTCAGCTTTGTCTATCTTATTCAGGAATTCAGATTCTGCGGATATTTTGCAAAATGGGGTATTTTATTCTGTATTTTCCCGATACTGCTTTCTTCAGTAATGTGTTTTATTACCTATAAATGGGAAAAATTGCTGATAGACTGTCAGGGAAAGATTCAGGGTATGCTGCTGGGCTTCCTTACTGGAATTGAAAAAATTTCGAATTCAAACTCAGAAAAACGCGTTTTCGCACAGTGGTCCAAAGAATATATCAGACAGGCTAAAATCGGTTATCTTCTTGGACGAATTGGCCTCGTAAATTCACTGATTTCCAGCGTATATCCTACAATCGTCAGCATCATCTTCTATTATCTTTTTGGTCACGCAATGCAGATGAACAAGATTCCTCAGCTTACAACGGGAACTTTTATGGCCTTTCTGGGAGCATACAGCTCTTTCCAGGGAGCCTTCCTTGGTGTTGCCGGCTCTCTTCTTGAAATCCGAGACATTATTCCTCTTTCAAAGCGAATTAAACCGATTCTTGATGAAAAGCCTGAAATTGAATTTTCTAAACCTTCGGTTGGAAAGCTGGAAGGAAACATCGAAATCAGCCATTTGAACTTCCGTTATACACCCGACACACCACTGGTACTTAACGACGTAAGTATGAGCATTAAAAAAGGTGAATTTGTTGCGATTGTTGGAACTTCGGGTGCCGGAAAATCTACGCTAATGCGTATGCTTCTGGGCTTTGAAAAAGCTGAATCGGGTTCTGTTTTCTATGATAACCATGATATAAATGCTGTTGATGTAGGTTCTATCCGCCGCCAGATGGGTGTTGTCCTTCAGAATGATACAGTTCTTCAGGGAACAATCCTCCAGAATATCGTAGGTTCCAGCGGACTTAAGGAAGAGGATGCCTGGGAAGCTGCCCGTAAAGTTTCTTTTGATAAGGATATTGAAGAAATGCCTATGGGTATGTTTACGATGATTCCGGCAGGCGGTATGACACTTTCCGGAGGACAGCTGCAGCGACTGATTATAGCTCGCGCAATTATAAGAAGGCCAAATATTCTTATTTTTGATGAGGCAACCTCTGCACTGGATAACCTTACCCAGCTTACCGTTCGAAAAAGCCTTGATGAATTGAACGTTACCCGTGTAATAATTGCACATCGTTTGAGTACAATCATCAATGCGGATAAGATTTATGTTATGAAGGAAGGAAAGGTAGTTGAAACTGGAACTTATGATTCTTTAATGAAAGAAGACGGATATTTTGCTCAGCTTGCAAAACGTCAGAATGTATAACACAGGAGTAGATAAAATATGAAACTTTTTAAGACACATAGAAACAATATTATACTGCTGGCGACTCTTTTTGCCCTTACTCTTATTTCATGTTCCAGCGATGATCCGATAAAGAACCGAAATTCTGCGATAAAAAAACTTTATAGCGAAGGAGTCGTAAAAATTGCGGCTGCAAACAGCTTCAGTATTAATACCGCCCAGATGTGGGAAGGACTTGAGCTGGCAAGAGATAAAATTGAACGTGAAAATCTTTGTCCGGCTAAGATTGAACTGCAGAAGATAGATGATGGCGGAGATCCAATTTCAGGAATTAATAAAGCACATGAAATTGCTTCGCAAAATGGTGTTTCTGTTGTTATAGGCCATGCCTTTTCTGATATCACACTTCCTTGTTCCCTGATTTATCAGTATTACGGAATTCTTACTATGAATTTTATTTCTACCGCTGATAACCTTACGGCAAGAAATAATCCTATTCTGTTTTCAAATATTCCGAATGATGAAGAATTTGGACGTAATCTAGCTAATGTTTTTGCAGCTAAAGGTTTTAAAAACATCATAATTTATTATATGGATAATAATCCTGGCGTCAGTATGTCGAACAGTCTTGAGCTTTACTGCAATAAACAGGGAATAAATATTGTTAACCGCGAAAGCTTTGATATGTCAATCCAGTCAGTGGAAATTGACCGAACTATCAAACGCTGGAAAAATAACTTTATCTTTGATGCTGTTTTTGTTACGGGTCGTATGCCAACTATTTACGATATCATAACGATTATACGTAATAACGAAATTGAATGCCCTATTATTGGTTCAGACAGTTTTGATGACCCGGTTCTTGCCTCAATGCTTACACTTAGTGAAAACGACAAAGTTTATGCAATTTCTAATTATAATCCAAAATGTGAGACAAAAGAATTTAAAGAATTTTTCGATAATTTTGTTGCGAAATATGGAAAGGAGCCGGATCAGGAGGCCTTGCAGGCATATGATGCCCTTATTGTAATTGCAAAGGCTATTGCAGAAGCTGATTCCGCTTTGCCGGAAGATATTGCACAGGTATTAAGGGGAAAAATGTATTCAGAAGCGGCTGGTCCTTATGTGTTTACTGAGACAGGTGCAATCAGCGGAAGAAAACTTACACCTAAAGTTTTTAGAGACGGGGAATTTGTTAATTTAGAATAAAAAGAATTAGCCGAGAAACTGTTTCAGTTCTGAAAGGGCTTTTTTCATAATGATTTTGGAATTGCTGTAGGACATATCAAGCTGTTGTGCAGCTTCCTTTATGGTTTTGCCGTCGTAATATACCAGAACAACCAGCGCACGTGAACGTAGATCCAGCTTCATAAGTGCCTGGGCCAGTTCGGTAAGTGTTTCATTATTCAGTATATCATCGAACCCCTGGTCGATGAAAACCATTTCTTCATTTAATTCAGCGAAATGCTTACGCTGGCGGAAAAAATCAATGACCGTATTCTGTGTTATGCGGTAGAGCCAGGTGGAAGGTGACGCTTTGTTAGGATCAAAATTATCAAGAGAATTGTAAAACTTTACGAAGATATTTGCACACATATCTTCGGCATCCTGTTCTGAAATTCCCTTGCCCCGGATGTAGTAGAAAATCTTCTTGTTGTAGTCCCGATAAAGCTGGTCCTTTTCCTGCTGTGTCACTTCCTTTCCTTGCTCAGCGCAAAGAGATTATTTGTCTGTCTTTTTTCTGAGCTGATTATTCATCGGCTGTCCGGCAGCATTCAGCATTTCTAATTCATCAGTAGAAAGTTCCTGGGCCTGACTGGCAGAATTAATAAATCCTCTGGTACTTTCGATTGCGAATTTCAATGCTGCATTTCCTTCAAACTTCTGAAAATCGAATAATTGTTTAAGTTTTCTATCTTTCATAATAGTACCTCCGCATATTTTATACGAACAAGATCAAAAAAAGGCTAATTTTTTTGTAAAAAATTTAAACTTTTTTTCATTTTATCTGTCCTCATTGTAGAAGCTATTAACTTCAAAGATAGATTTAGAATTAATATTAACAAGCGTTGCTGTGTAATATTTAAATTCCAATACCGACTGCATATAATTTATTAAAAGCTGATTATAAGAATTTTCAGCTTCTATATATTTTGTATCTTGATTTAAAAGATTATCAACAGTGATAAGTCCGGCATTAAAGCGTTTCTGCTCATTTTCATATAGATTTTTCTGCATTTTTAGAACTTCATCTGCGTCAGAAACCATTGTTTTATAGGTTCCTAGCTTTTCAGTTGCATTGGTAACCTGTAATGAAAGCGTATTTTTGAGCTTATTGTATTCATTAATTATGGAATTGTATTCAGCTTCTGCCTGGTCTCTAGCACCTTTTTTTTCATTATTGCCAAGCTTTGTAGAAACTCCAATTACACCGTTTACGTTTGCTCCGCGAATATTCCAGAAGCCTGAAGAGATTACTTTTCCAAAATCATCGGAATAAGTGACTCCACCGACTCCTACGCCAAGTTTAATATTTGCATCCGGCATAGCAGCAGCTTTTGCCATTCTGACTTTTAATTCAGCCGCATGACGGCGTTTTTTAAGGGCATTAAAATCGGATCTATGATTTTCAATATATTCAAACATAGAGTCATTCAGATCTTCAGAATTTGGCAGCATAACAGCTGTTAAATCAACTTCGGAAAAAGGATTTTCGGGTTTTCCTATAACATCAGCATTTGAAATACCAAGTCCATTCATTAAATTAAATTTTGCCTGTCTGCATTCAACCTTTGCATTTTCAAGACGGCGGCGGTTTTCCTTTACGTTTACTTCCATTGCAAGGAGGTCATTTTTTGAACGGATTCCGGCATTGATTAAGGCCGGCATCTTTTCATTTCGTTCTTCGATTTTTTTCTGAAGAATTTCGTACTGCTCCATATTTTTGTAGGCAATAAAGTAGTTCCAGTAAAGCTTAGAGGTATTTATCAAAGCCTGTGAAATTGTATCCCGGAGCTGATATTCCATTTGATTGAGATAATCATGGGCAGATTCAATTTGAAGTGCTGTTATGGAATTTCTAAAGGATTTGAAAAGAGGGAGGGAAAGTTCAAGTGCGACTTCACCTGAATTTCGTCCCTTTTCCTGAGAATATTTTGAATAGCCCTGTAAATTGGAAAGTGCATTAAAATAATCAGAATAAATGTAATCTGGAAAATTATGACTACGCTGTAAATTGTATGAAAGCGATGTCTGAAGTCCAAAGCTGAAAAGTTTCTTTAAGAAAAGGCTTCCACCTGTCTGGTGAACAAGGGTATTTTTCTGATAGATGCCATAACTTATTGAATTTGGATTTAGAAAAGAATAATTAAAAATATGATTTGGATCCTTTTCATCAATCGGATTTTGCTTCATAGAATATTGGCCCTGGACTCCGGCTTCAATATCGAGGGCACCTCTTGCCTGCCTGTACTGGCCGTTTGCTACGGCAAGGGCAAATTTCTGCTTTTGAATTTCGTAGTTATTTTCAATTGATAGAACAATTGCTGTATTTAACGAAAATTGTGGAGTATCAGATTTTTCTTGAGTAATTTCCGCTTCTTGAGCAGAAAGTGGCAGAACAGAGGTTAAAAACAAAGCTGCCAATGCCCATTTTTTCATAAAAATATTTTACAAATATTTCAGGGCATTGGCAACTTTATTATCTATTATATAGAAATAATTAGTGAAAAAATTGCGTTATTATTCCTCTACGTCGTAGCAGGTGATGTGAAGGTCTTTCAACTGCTGTTCATCTACCGGTGAAGGACATTCATCCATTGGAGATGCAGCAAGGTTATTCTTAGGGAAGGCAATAACCTCGTGGATTGACTCTTCGTGGCGCATAAGCATAATCAGGCGGTCAAGACCAGGTGCGATTCCTCCGTGTGGTGGAGCACCGAATTTGAATGCCTGAACAAGGAAGCCGAAGGCTTTCTGTGCGCGCTCGTCAGAGTAACCAACGATTTTGAAGATTCTCTGCTGGAGGGTAGGATCATTAATACGCATAGAACCAGAAGCAAGTTCGTAACCGTTGAGTACCAGGTCGTAAAGGTCACCTTTTACTGCGCCAGGATCTGATTCCAAAGTATCCCAGTACTGTTTCTGTGGAAGAGTGAACATGTGGTGTTCTGTTTCCCACATATTTGTTTCTTCGTTCCATGCAAAGTATGGGAAGTCAATAATCCATGCAAAGTGGAATTCGTCTTTTGGATTATAGAGGTTCAAATCTTTACCAAGCTGTTTGCGTACTGCACCAAGGGCTGTACATGCAAGCTGCCAGTTTTCATCACTTACAAACAGGATAAGGTCATTCTTTTCTGCACCGAGCTTAGAGCAGATTTCTGCTTCTTTTCCGGCATAGAACTTAGAAATTCCGCCTTCGAATTTGCCTTCTGCATCAACTTTCATCCATGCAAGACCTTTTGCCTTGTAGGTTTTTGCAACTGCTTCAAGAGCTTCAATGTTTTTGCGGCTGTATTTATCTGCAACGTTCTTAACAACAAGAGCCTTAAGACCAGAGCGTTTGTGGCGCTGAATATCGCGGCCAGCGTTTGCAGCACCAGCTTTGAATGCGTTGAAGTCTGCCAAATCAGCCATGAAAGCTGCATCCTGCATCTTCATATCAAAGCGCAAATCAGGCTTGTCCGAACCGTAGAAGTCAAAAGCATCTTCCCAGGCAATGCGGTCAAACTTAGCAGGCAAATCGTAGTTCATTGTCTTTTTAAAGATGTACTGCATCATTCCTTCTGTTGTAGAAAGAACTTCTTCGCGGTTTGTAAAAGACATTTCCATATCAATCTGAGTAAACTCAGGCTGGCGGTCTCCGCGGGCATCTTCATCACGGTAACAGCGGGCAATCTGGAAGTACTTGTCGAATCCAGAAACCATCAAAAGCTGCTTGTAAAGCTGTGGTGACTGTGGAAGGGAGTAGAATTTTCCAGGGTGAACGCGTGAAGGTACAAGGTAGTCACGAGCTCCTTCCGGTGTAGACTTAATAAAGGTTGGAGTTTCAATTTCCAAAAATCCTTTTGAAGTCAGATATTCGCGTGTTGCAAAAGTAACCTGTGAGCGCAAAATGATGTTTTTCTGCATCGGGTCGCGGCGAAGGTCAAGATAGCGGTATTTAAGACGCAAATCTTCGTTTGGAAGAACAATAGAACCGTCCTTCTGACGAACTTCTTCAATACTGAAAGGCAATTCCTGAGAAGTTGTAAAGATTTCGATATCGTTTGCTTCAACTTCAATTTCACCGGTTGCCATATCGCGGTTGATGTCTTTTTCTGCGCGGGCAGCAACTACGCCTTCTACGGCGATACAATATTCGCTTTTCAAAGATGAAGCGATTTCTTTTACCTTGTCGCTGGCTTTGTCACCAACCATAACCTGAGTAATTCCGTAGCGGTCGCGGAGACGAATAAATACGAGGCCTCCCAAGTCGCGTGTACGGCTTACCCATCCGTTTAAAACAACTTTCTTACCAACATCTGCGGCGCGCAATTCGCCACAGGTAACGGTTCTTTTTGAATTTTCCATAATATATCCTTTGAAAAAATAACAAGGACTATTTTAATATTCTGTGGCGATTTAGGCAATAAATGAGGAAAATTACAAGCTTCTTATATAATCATAAAAAGCCTTCGAATAATCTTTTTTGATTTTTGATATCAATGCTGTTTCTGTCTTTCGCATTGCTTCATCATAAGTAATATGACTTTCGCGACCCTTTATTGTAAAAGGAAGAATCTGAAGAGAAGTTTTGTTATCAAAAATATAGCTTTCGCAATTATAACGGCAGCGTACAGTTTTTTTGTCGCTTGGATCAGAACGTTCAAACTCGAATTTTGCAATCAGCACATAACGGGCTGAATTATCAAAAGTTCCTTTAAATCCAGTTTCCGCAATTGCCTGACTAAAGGCTTCCTTGAAACGTCCCTTATCATCGTTAGCGGTCTGAATACAGATTGGAACCTGCTTTGCAATTTCCATCTTTTTTGCGTGAAATTCTTTTGATGACGGACAGTAAGCTTTCAAATCATTTACTGCGGCTGGGTTAATTACAGATACCTTTTTAAGATGATTCTCATTCTCGAGGGCAATATCTTCTGCAAAATCATAGGCGGCAAAACCGTCGAAAGAATTCAAATCACTTTCAGTGCCTTTCAAAACTATCGGAATGGCAGATGCATTTTTCTTAATCATTTCTGTGTAAATGTCAGTTGCCTTTGCCTTATCCAGAACAGCAATTGCGTACCAGGTGGAATTTGCTTCATCAAGCCAGAATTCCTTTGTTTCAACGCCGATTAAGGAATCAATATCAACCTTTCGCTTTACTTCCTGGCTGAAAACCTGATTATTGTTATTTGCAACCAGTCCGTTTTCCTTTGCCTGAACCATTCTGCTTGAAGCAGTTGAATCAGATTTTACAGACTGACCAAAAACTGAAGCTAATCCCTGCAAAGCGTTAATTTCACTTACATTGCGGTCAGCGGCACTTCCCACGTATGTAATGTAAGAAGCGTTAGGATAAACAGCTGCCGGCTGATTAACCCATTCCGGCATAGCGGCCTTTTTTTTCGAGGATTTTTTTGAAGCGGCAAAAGTCATACTACCCGCCTGAATTACAAGCAGACAGCAGAGTACCTTAGTAATATTCTTCTTTATTTTTCGCATGACGATACCACCACGTTCAATTTGCCTTCTTTAACTACAACATTTTCAACAGTCTTAGTATCTACGACATTATTATCATGTAAATATTCGATTTTTACAGTATAGGTGCCCGGAGCAACCGAGAAACCAGCTGCGCTTGCTTTATGAGGGAAAAATTCACCCTGTCGGGTATCAGCTTTTTCTGCGCTTATTACTGCTTTTGCAGCCGCATTTACAGCCACATCGAAGGCTATTTTAGCGATTGCAAGGGCAACTTTGTTTCCCTGCGCATTCTGCAATCCTACGTGAGCAGCAATAACACTTGCAGTTGCAGTAGAGTTTTTTACAACGTTTCGGAAGAGAGAACGGCAAAAGGCACCAGGCGCTTTCTGATTTACATCAATTTCTACGGCTTTATCAAAATCTTCTATGAGAAGTGCAGTTGCCTTTGTATCATCTGAAAGAGTTACGCGAACATTATTGATCAAATGCTCCTGAGGTTTAAAAACCGGATAAACGATTTTTGCGTAAAGAGGAATTAAATATTCTCCAATAGGAATGCTCAAACCTTCAGCTTTCTGACCTTCGCCTGAATCAGAGCGTTTTCCGATTATTCCAGAAAGTGCTACAACTTCAAGACGGCCTTTTCCCTTAGGAATGCTGATTACCTCGTTTACATTTTGAACTCCGTAAGTTTCTGCAAATTGTTCTGCATGATCAAAATCATCATTAAGCGCATAGGCCAGGGTTCCAAGATAATTGAAGTACTTTGAATTTTCATAAGTGTCTTTGCCAGCTTTAGGCCTGTTTGATGTATTTACAACCGCTCCGCTAGAGGCAAGTTTATTCTGCGCACTTGTAAATTCTTCACTTTCAAGCTTTTTAGTTGATTCTTCTGCAATCTGGCGATTCTTTTCTCTAAGCTCCTGAATTTCCTGCATAAAGGTACCAACGTAATCGTTCATAATACCTCTTGCAACATCATTCTGATTTAAATTTAAAGCACTTGAAAGGCGCATAGACCAGGCAAGGTAGCGCTCGTATTCGGCGCCGCTATATGTTACCGAAGTTTCACTTGCAAAAGAAGCCTTCATTACATCACCGGCAGTCATTGAAGAAGAAAGCTGCTGCATAGCTCCATAAGTTTCAAGAAAGCCTTTTCCAGAACAAGTATAATCTTTTTGAATATACATGAGCATATCTGCATCAAGCATATATTTGACATAATCTTTATCAGGTTTTCTTCCGTTTATCATTGCAAGGCAGGCTTCATAATCTCCAGCATCAAAGGCTGCATTATAGGCCTTCTGGTCAAATTTCTTCTTTTTATGTTTTGCTGGCTTTTCAGCTGCCTCAGTTTTAGGCTCTGCGCTTTTATCTACACCTCCTGTTGTGGCACAGGATGCAAAAAAACTCAAAATAAGAACAGATGCCACAAGAGCCTTAATCAGTTTTTTCATGGGTACTCCTAAAAAAATGGAGCCGTTTCCGGCCCCTTATTACTGCTTATTTTCTTTTTACGGAAGCAGTTTTTTTCAAGAAATCTTTTGTATCTTCTGAAGGTTCAAACATCGCAACCGTTCTATGAGTCTGTAAATCCGTAACCTCAATGTTTACAATGTAGGTTCGCTCCTGTTTTTTTCCGTTGTTCTGAACCATAAGCTTTACAGAACCAGTCAGCATATAGTCTGCCGCATCTTCCTGGTCAAGAGTTTTCACCTGATCCTCAGCGGAATGATCCTGCTGACTGATAACTTCATCACGCATTTCATTGCGGATATCTGAGTTTGCCATGAATTCAAGAACACCGCTGTTAAGGATTGCAGTTTTCAAGCTGTTGGCAATAATCTGAGTATCAAAGAACTCGCCTGTTTCATCCTTGATTTTTCCGATTGTAACAATTGGTGGACGACCATTTTTATCTTCGAATTTCTGAACTCTAGGATGCCTGATTACCTGATCTACAATATCCTTACAGATAGCACGTGAATCAGTTTCGCTCAAATAAGGTGTAAGATCTCCAGCTCCTCCACGTTTTACAGCTTTAGCAAAAGAAAGATTAACTAATGCAGCTGCGGCCAATAAACAAAGAATAATTTTTTTCATATTATAATTCCTCCTATTTTTCTTCTACGTATTCAACATCAGGATCTGCAATTTTATCAAGCAAAGGTTCACGAAGCTTTTCAGCAACAGCTTTTTTCAAAAGAACTGTTTCAGAAGCATTATCTTCCATACCGTTCAAGGCAGCATCAAGCTGAGCATCATAAATATCACGACTCATAGTAAAAACAACATAGTATTCATAATAATAATCAAAAGCACTGTCCGGCGATTTTTTGTTGATTTTTACACCCTGCTTTGGCTTTCTGAACTGAATCCAATACTGAGATTCTTTTAAAAGTCCATTGAGTTCAATTGCCGAAATAGCTTTGATTGTCTGATCCATAGCCAGCTTTTTACTGTTTTCATCGCCGGAAGTTCCCTGGAAAACTGCATTTGCGCTCTGACCAACAGCAAGGGAGAAAGAATTTGCAACCTGACGCTGAACATCAACCTGATCAGTCCAGTTTTTCAAAAATTCCAAATCTGTTCCCTGATTAGAAAAAACAAAAATCTGAGACTCTTTCATATCTATTTTCAAGGCTTTAGCAATTGTTTTATTATCACCTTCAAGAACTGCAAGAACCCAGCCAGGAATATCAGAACCTAATGCCAGGCCCGGTCGATTTACAATTTCGATTTTCTGTTTTGCAACCTTTCCTTTTTTAGCACCAAAAGCATTTGTTGTTACTAAAGTAGTAAGCATAGCAGCTGCAAGTAAAAGTTTTTTCATAAAATCCTCCATTACGTATTTAAAAAATTATACTTTTAGAAAGTTACTAAAGCAATGAATTTCAGATTAGAAAAATAAAAAGGCAGCGTTCGTGGGGACGCTGCCTGTGAGTTTACGAATTAATTACGAATTGATAAAGAATAAACTGAAGAAAATATTGACGTTAGCAACGAGCATCAGAATATTTCCTATAAAGTGCATAAAGCGGTACTTTCTGAGTCCATAGAACACAAGTCCTATAATGTAGAAAACTGCACCCATAATCAGCATCTGGAAACTTGCAGGAGAAAGCACGTTATACAAAATCCTGCACACAAAAATACCGGAGAAGCCGGCAATAATATAAAGGGCAAGATTCAGACGGCTAAGGCGTTCACCGGAAATCGCAAACATAATAGCACCAATCAGTGAAAGTCCCCATACAATTCCGAATAAAGTCCAGCCAATCTGACCTTCAATTTTGGTGATTGTATAAGCAGTGTAGCCCCAGCCGATAATTAAAAACGAACAGAAATGTGAAAGACGGTTAAAAACATCCTTTGCAAGGCGGTTTGTAATTGAGTGGCGCAGACATGAAAAAACATACATTATAATCATTGTTGCACCAAACAAAGCGTACATTACTGTCGTTAAATTTACATATTTTACAGCATTGCGGATGGCAAGAGTTTCAAGGCAGGCAGTTGCCGCAACAAAAAGACAGGCACCAATTCCCTGAACGATGGCGCTGGCAATTTCTTCTGCAAGTGTGAAAGGACGGTATTTTTTTGCAATTTCGAGGGCAGATTTTTCCCGGGCGATTTTAGCTTCTGCACGTTTGCGGGATTTTTCCGACTTAGCGTAATCTGCGGCGGCATACTTTGCCTTAAGACGCTCCGGGTCTTCATCATACTGAATTTCAACCTCGCGGACTGCTGCTTCATAATCACGCTTAATCTGAGCAAGACGAGATGCCTTTTTTTCCTTCAAAGACCTCAAAGTTGATTTTCTTACTGCTGTTAAAGCAATATCTTCCTGTCTTGACATTTCTGCCTCCTGATCCTGATTTTATTTTTTTTCAGGATAATGTTTTTTCGCGCTTACGGTCGAAACCTTCACACCATCACTAATTTTTCCCGCCAAACTGCAGGCGTCGGAAGCGCTCAAAAAGTAAAACGCCTGCTGCCACCGACACATTCAGACTGTCAATTTTTCCGCAGGTCGGAATAGATACAATGGTATCGCACTGTTTTTCAAGTAACTGTGCCATTCCGCTTCCTTCGCTTCCCATCACAATTACAGATTTATCCGCAAAGTCTACCTGACCGCAGGTCTGTCCGCCTGCATCTGCTCCGTAAACCCAGAAGCCTTTTTCCTTAAGCTGTTCTACCGCGCGCACCAGATTATTCACAACTGCAAGAGGAACCCAGGCCGACGCGCCTGCACTTGTCCTTGCAATAACGTCGTTTTCTTCAACTTTACTTGCGGCCTTGTGTTCAGGAAGGACAACTAAATCTGCCCCGAACTGATCGCAGCTTCGGATAATGGCGCCTACGTTGTGAGGGTCAGTTACCCGGTCAAGAATTACAACCGTGCAGGTCTCTTTTTCGAAGGATTTTACCCAGGCATCAAAATCTACAAGATTTACGGATTTTTTCTGCTCGCCTTCAATTTCAAGAACAAGACCACGGTGATCACGCAAAGCCGGAGAAAGTGAAGAAACCATTTCATCAAGCTTTTTATCTTCAACCTGAGTTGCAGCAATTCCTGCTTCCTTAGCGGCCGCAAGAATCTTTTTTACGCGGGGACCCGGCTTACTGTAATAAAGTTTGTAGCCGGAAGTCGGCAAATCTTTGAGAGATTTTAATTTTTCTTCAATTGAGTGAAAACCTGTCGTGGTCGTAACGTTATCTTTATACATAAATCTACCTCACCACGACATCAGTTTTGCCACAGGCAAAACTGACATTTAATGCATCGTCCATTATCTTTCACTATCTTCCACAGCACTGTTTATACTTTTTACCGCTGCCACATGGACATGGGTCGTTTCGGCCTACTTTTGCGCCAACGCGTTTTACAGTTTCTGGAATTACGTTTCCTGCAACATATTTCCATTCATCATTGATTTTCTTAAACAAAGAAATTTCGTGATGAAGCTCGTGCATATTGTGCAAAGTATAATCAGCAGTGAATTCAACAATCTCTTCACCTTCTTTTTCGCCTTTTTCAGTGCGAAGGATTTTAAGACCGTTCCACTGTGATTCGCGGCTCCAGTCTTCAGTAGCCTTCTTGTCGATTTCTGCAAGACCTTCTTCGTCGTCGCAAGATTTAATGATAAAGTCGATTTCGTGCTTTACATAAGATGAATAGCGGGCACGCATACAGGCTTCCGCAGTAGGAGCTTTTACAGATCCTTTAATAATCGGTTCGCAGCATTCTGCATAAGTTTTCCCTGAACCGCAAGGGCAAAGATTTTCATTTTTACTCATAATAGAATGATTTTACCAAAATGGCGTAAGATTGAAAATAGCAAACGAAATTGTCACTAAAGGCTTTGTTCAGAAATCCTTTTTACCCTGCCACGGTAAGCAAAGGCCAGCTGAAGGGCCATCGCACACCAGATAAGAGGCTCGCATAAAATGATTCCCCATATTCCGAGGCGGGGAATTATTATGATTGTAAAGAGGATTTTTCCGGCAAGTTCCACGATGCTGGAAATCAGCGGGAGGAGTTTTGCGCCAAGTCCCTGGAGGGAGTTTCTGAAAACGATTAGGGGGCCTAAAACTATGAAAAAAGGATAGGCAAAGCGCAGATATTTTGTTCCGTAATTTAAAAGCTCCGGATTCTGAGAGCCGGAAACAAATTCAAAAATCGGGCGGACAATAAAAGGAGATAAAATCAGAAGAAGGGCGGTATAGCACCAGATAATAAGAATTGCTATGTTTACGCCTTTGTTGGCACGGGCCAGATTTTTTGCTCCGTAATTCTGCGAAACAAAGGTTGAGCTTGTAATTCCCAGGCTGAAAATCACAACTGTACTGAGGGAAAAAAGCTTTCTGGCAGCGGTGTGACCCGCAATGATGTAGGTTCCAAAGCCGTTGATGGCTGACTGTAAAATTAAAGTTCCAGAGCCAACGATTGCAAGCATAAGGGCCATGGAAAGTCCCTGAAGGAAAATCTCCCGGTAAAGCTTAAAGGCTCCGCAGCCGTGAATTTTAAAGCTGGCCGCCGACGGAATCAGGATTTTTGCCTTAACAAGAATGTAAAGGATGCAGAAAATTACAGAAGTTCCTTGCGAAATAACAGTGGCGATTGCGGTTCCTTCTACTCCCATCCCGAATTTTGTAATCAAAAGAATATCAAGAATCACATTTAATATAGAAGAAAGAATCAAAAATACCAGGGGCATGAAGGAATTTCCGATTGCCCGCAAAAGTCCAGCACACAAATTATAGGCAAAAAGAACACCACCAAAAATGGCAACAATTGATATGTAAGAAAGTGCCTGGTCTAAAATCATGCCCGGTGTACCAAGCATAAGCAGCAGAGGCTTGAGGGTTAAAAGGCAAAGAGCCGTAACGCCTGCCGTCACAAAAATCATTATGATGATTGAGGCAGCAACTACGCGTTTAAGGTAAAGTCTGTCACCCGAACCAAAGGCACGGGCAACAACGATACTGCATCCGCTTCCAAAACCGTTTCCCAAATCCAGAATAATCTGAAAAATCGCAGAAGATGCTCCGATTGCGGCCAGAGAATCTTCCTTGAGATAATGCCCGACGATTACAGTGTCTGCCGTGTTGTAAAGCTGCTGAAAGAGATATGACACCACAATCGGAATCATAAAAGACACAAGAGCCTTAAAAATGCTTCCGTTTAAAAGGTCGGGATAGAGAAAATGCTTAATTTTTGTTGAAAGCGGTGTATTCATAAAAATATTCCAAAAACTTGAGCGGAGCGAAAGTTCAGAGAACGTTCGAGGCATCCGGAAGTTGTAGGGAAGATTACGACGTTCTCGTCACATACTTGTGTAGCCGCCGTCTACAGGCAGAATTACACCTGTAACGTAGCTTGATGCAGGGCTTGCAAGGAAGATTGCGGCAGTATCAAGTTCACCTTCGTTTCCATAGCGGGAAAGCGGAATCATTGTCTGAGCGTTCTGCTGGAAGAAATCTGAATCCAGAGTTTCCTTTGTGAGAGGGCTGTAGAAGTAACCCGGGCAGATTGCGTTTACGTTGATTCCGTATTTTCCCCATTCAGAAGCAAGACCGCGGGTAAGGTTTACAACGCCACCCTTTGCGGCATGGTAAGGAGAACAAGGAGCAACCTTATTTCCAACAAGACCGTACATAGAAGCAATGTTGATGATACGGCCATATTTTGCAGGAATCATTGCTTTTTTTGCAACGGCACGGGCAACCTTGAAGGTTCCTCCCAGATCAACATTAAGTTCACCGTTGAACTGGTCATCTGTAATATCTTCTGCAGGAGCAACCGCACCAGTTCCGGCATTATTGATTACGATATCAATGCGGCCGAATTTTTTCATAACTTCGTCTACGGCTGCGTTTACCTTTTCTGTATCTGTGATGTCACAAGGAATTGCAAGAGTTTCTACTTTATAAGTATCAGCAATTTCCTTAGCAACTGCATCAATCTTTTCCTTGCGGCGGGCAATTGCAACAATTTTTGCACCCTGATTAGCAAGAGCCTTAGCCATCTGAACACCAAGACCTGTTGAACATCCGGTTACAATTGCAACCTGACCACTTAAATCAAAATAATTTTTAGACATATAGTACCTCGAAAAAAATGAATTGCTCTTATAAAATACTTCTATAATTAAATTAGTAAAGTAATTTTTACTTGTCAATGCAAAAGTGTCCAAAAAAAGTGGGACGCAGGCGGAAAATGAGGGGGGACCGCAGACGGGGTGAGACCTCATTTTTCGCCGTCGCTGGGACCCGCTTTTTTTGGACAAACTGGTAGAATAAGTTTTAATATTCCTTTATAATAAGGTCTCAGTATGAAAAATCTGGCGAAACAAAACTTACTGAAACACACACTTTGTTGCGACGGCTATTTTTTCTATTATTATTTTTGAATTTTACAAAGCTGAATTCGATTTTTTCGAGTTCAGCTTTTTTTTAAGTCCCAAGGGCTGAAAAGAGGGCTTTCGGGCGATTTTCTGGAAAAAGTGAGGTAGATTGTGGAAAAGGGATGCGAAAAAAAAGCTGTTCTGCTGCTGGCAAACGGCATGGTTTTTGAAGGAAAAAGTTTTGGAGCAGAAGGCTGTGTTATCGGAGAAACAGTTTTTACTACCGGTATGAACGGCTATCTTGAAACACTTACAGATCCAAGCTATTACGGTCAGATTGTTACTCAGACTTTCCCGCTGATTGGAAACTACGGCGACATTGCAAAAGATTACGAAAGCGCAAAATGCAATCTGCGCGGCTATATCGTGCGCGAATGGTGCGAAACTCCTTCTAACTTCCGCTGCGGCGGCGACATCAATTCTTACCTCAAATCTCAGAATATAATCGGTCTTTACGACATTGATACAAGAAAACTTACAAAGATTCTGCGCGAAACCGGCGTTATGAACGGGATGATTATTTCGGGCGAAGGAAGCGAGGCAAAAGAAGCTTTTGCAGCCCTGAATGATGAAGGCAAAAAGGCTGCCCTGCTGGAAAAAATCCGCGCCTACACAATTGTAAATGCAGTTGCTTCTGTAACCGGAAGTGCCACAGGAGTTGAAGAGCCCGCAGATGTAGTTTTCAGTGAGTCTGCAAAATACCGCTTTGTGCCGGTTAAGGCTGACGGAACTAAAATCAACGATCCTGACCTTGCCATGAAAGACGGAAAGGGAAAAAAAGTCGTTCTCTGGGATTTTGGCGCAAAAGCAAATATCCGCCGCGAACTTTTGAAACGCGGTCTTGAAGTTGTAACTGTGCCTAGCACTTACACAGCAGAGCAGATTACAGCCCTGAATCCTGACGGAATTATGCTGAGTAACGGTCCTGGAGACCCTGCAGAAAACGTTACTATTATAGAAGAAATCAAAAAGCTTTTGAAAACAGGCATTCCGATTTTTGGAATCTGTCTTGGTCACCAGCTTTTAGCACTGGCAAGTGGCGCTGAAACAATGAAATTGAAGTACGGTCACCGCGGCGGAAACCAGCCGGTAAAATACCTTAAAACCGGTCGCGTTTACATTTCAAGCCAGAACCACGGCTATGCCGTAAAAAATGACACTTTACCGGCAGGCGCTGTTTTGAGCTTTGTAAACACAAACGACGGAACCTGCGAAGGCCTTGCCTACACTAAAGTTCCGGCTTTCAGCGTTCAGTTCCACCCGGAAGCATGTTCCGGCCCGCTGGACACAAGCTTTTTGTTCGACGAATTTGTAAAGCTGATTAATAATCACGACTACTTCAAAAACTTCAAAGCTGAGTTCGAGCGCGTGGATGCGATTAAATATTTTGCAAGTACAATCAAAGCGACTAAGGAGAATGCATAGTATGCCTTTAAACAAAGATCTTCATAAAGTAATGGTTATCGGTTCTGGTCCGATTATTATTGGTCAGGCTGCGGAATTTGATTATGCGGGAAGCCAGGCTTGTAAGGCTTTGAAGGAGCAGGGACTTGAGGTTGTTCTTGTAAACTCTAACCCGGCGACTTTGATGACTGACCACAGCATGGCAGACCATATTTATATTGAGCCGCTGACTGTAGAAACTGTTCAGAGAATCATCGAAAAGGAAAAACCGGACAGCATTCTTTCTTCTCTTGGCGGACAGACTGGTCTGACTCTTTGTATGGAGCTGGCTAAATCGGGCTTCCTTGAAAGCCACAACGTACGCCTGCTTGGTGCAAAACCGGAAACTATTGATAAGGCAGAAGACCGCCAGATGTTCAAGGATACAATGGAAAGCATTGGTGAGCCTTGTATTCCTTCTAAGGTTGTTACAACTTACGAAGACGCCCTTGATTTTGTAAAAAACGGCATCGGATTCCCGGCAATTATCCGTCCGGCCTTTACTCTGGGTGGAACCGGCGGCGGTATTGCCCACGATGAAAAGGAATTTGACGAAATTGCTCATAACGGACTTCACCGCTCGCCAATTCACCAGATTCTGGTTGAAAAATGTATTTCGGGCTGGAAGGAAATTGAGTTTGAAGTTGTACGCGACCACAGTGGAAACGTAATGACTGTCTGTTCAATGGAAAACTTTGACCCGGTTGGCGTTCACACTGGTGACTCTATCGTTATTGCGCCTGCCGTAACTTTGAGTGATAAAGAATATCAGATGCTGCGTTCAGCATCTTTGAATATCATTTCTTCTTTGGGAATGGAAGGCGGCTGTAACTGTCAGTTTGCATTGAATCCTGAAACTTTTGAATATGCCGTAATCGAAGTAAACCCTCGTGTTTCACGCTCTTCGGCCCTGGCTTCTAAGGCTACAGGATATCCTATTGCCAAGGTTGCTGCCCTAATCGCTATTGGTTACAACCTGGACGAAATCCCTAACTTTGTTACAAAACAGACAGCTGCCTGCTTTGAACCGGTTCTGGATTATGTCGTAGTTAAATTCCCAAAGTTCCCCTTCGACAAGTTTGTTTACGCTGCCCGAAAGCTTGGAACTCAGATGAAGGCAACCGGCGAAGTTATGGCTATCGGTCGTACCTTTGAAGAAGCCTTGATGAAGGCTGCCCGGGGTGCTGAAATCGGCGTAAACTCCCTCAATCTTAAGGTTTTTGCAGAAGAAAGCGACGCAAAAATCAAAGAGCGTGTTGCAGACTGCACCGACCAGCGCGTATTTGCCGTTTTCCAGGCTCTTAAACGCGGAATTATGAGCGTTGACGAAATCCACGCCGTAACAATGATTGACGAATGGTTCTTAAACAAGATGAAAAAGCTTGTTGACCGCGAAGCTCAGTTTGCAGAAATTAAGGCCGGAAAAGCCCAGCTCACACAGGAACTTTACCTGGAGGCTAAAAAAGACGGCTATCCAGACAAAGTAATTGAAGACATGACCGGCGTAAAGATTCCTGGAAGCACAGGCGTTATTGAGCACGACAAAAACGAAGCCTCTACCGCGAACACAATCGACGCCAACAATAAAAAGCTGGCCGAGTTGCGCGCCGCAGGAAAAGTTACCCACCTTCCAAGCACCTTCAAAATGGTTGATACCTGCGCCGGCGAGTTCAGTGCAGAAACACCATATTTCTACGCCGGCTACGATCAGGAAAACGAAGCTGAAATCTTCTTAAAGAACCTGCACAGTGGTAAGTGCGGGGGCGTTGCGGGGGCGGCAGCCACCGCAGAAGGGGTAGCGGAAGATGCGTCAGCAGCTGGAGCGAGGGGAAGGCTTTCCCCTTCCAAAGGTACAATTGTCGTTCTTGGTTCAGGCCCTATCCGAATTGGACAGGGAATTGAGTTCGACTATGCCAGCGTTCAGTGCGTATGGAGCCTTAAAAAGCTTGGCTACGAGGTTGCAATCATCAACAACAACCCGGAAACCGTTTCTACCGACTTTGACACCGCAGACCGCCTCTACTTTGAGCCGCTCACTCCGGAAGACGTTATGGGCGTTATCAACACAGAAAAGCCGGTTGCAGTTGTAGTTGCCTTTGGCGGCGGTACAGCAATCAAGCTTGCAAACTTCCTTTCAGAGCAGGGAATCCCGATTCTTGGTACAAGTGCTGATGCAATCGACCTTGCCGAAGACCGCGAGCGTTTTGAAGAGCTTTGTGAAAAACTCAATATTAAGCGTCCTAAGGGACTTACAGTCATGAATGCCGATGAAGCCCTTGCCGCAACAAAAAAACTGGGTTACCCGGTTCTGCTGCGACCTTCTTACGTTTTGGGCGGTCAGAACATGATTGTTGCCTTCAACGATGCCGACGTAAAAGAATACATGAAGATTATTCTTGCCCAGGGAATTGAAAATCCGGTTTTAATTGACCAGTACATGATGGGAACTGAGCTTGAAGTTGACTGTATCTGTGACGGTGAGGATGTTCTGATTCCTGGAATCATGGAGCATATTGAGCGAACCGGTATTCACTCGGGCGACTCGATTGCGGTTTATCCAAGCTGGAATCTGAATGACGTTCTGCGCGAAAAAATCATCAATCAGTCTACTGATTTGGCCCTTAAGCTTGGAACAAAGGGACTTGTAAACATCCAGTATCTGATTTACAACAACGACCTCTATATTATTGAAGTAAACCCTCGTTCTTCCCGAACAGTTCCTTACATTTCTAAGGTTACAAACGTTCCTATGGTTGAACTTGCAACCCGAGCCATGCTGGGAGAAAAAATCCGCGACATGGGATACGGCACAGGCCTTTACCGCCTGCCACCTTACTTTGCGGTAAAAGTTCCTGTATTCAGCTTTGAAAAACTGATGGACGTAGATACACACCTGGGACCTGAAATGAAATCTACAGGTGAAGTTCTGGGAATTGCTTCTACAATGGAAGAAGCAATTTTCAAGGGACTTATCGGCGCCGGCTACAACATGAAGCGTGCCGGAGATTCAGCTTCAGGTGAAGACGGAGAAGGCAAAAACGGCGGCGGAGTTCTCTTCAGCGTTCGTAAAACAGACCGCTATGAGCTTCCTGACCTTGCCCGCAAGTTCTACGACCTTGGCTTTAAGCTTTACGCAACCGAAGGAAACGCAGAAACAATCCGCGACTTTGGAATGGAAGTTGAAGTTGTAAACAAGATTCACGAAAATCCTGATGACAACCTTCTGACCCTGCTTGATTCAGGCAAAATTGACTATGTAATTTCTACTTCTGCAAAGGGCCGCGACCCTCGTGCCGACAGCGTAAAAATGCGCCGCCACGCCGTAGAACGCGACATCCCTTGTCTTACAGCAATCGATACCGCAAACGCAATCGCAAACTGCCTTAAGTCAAAATACTCGGTAGAAAACGTTGAACTTGTCGATATCAATCAGCTGCGCGACAAAAAGCAGAAAATCCGCTTTACAAAGATGGATTCAACCGGCAACGACTTTATCGTTATCAACGCAATGGAACAGGAAATTAAAAATCCAGCCGGCCTTGCAGTCCGCCTCTGTGACCGCAGAAACGGCGGAATCGGAGCAGACTCCCTTGTTCTTATTGAAAACAGCTCTTGCGCCGACGCAAAAATGCGCTTCTTCAACCTGGACGGTTCAGAAGGAAAAATGGCCGGAAACGCCATCCGCTGCGTAGGAAAGTACCTCTACGACTACAACGTAAACGGAATCTGCGAAAAATACGGAAAGAAAACCGACGCAACCGAAACAATCACAATTGAAACCGGAAGCGGCGTAAAAACCCTTATCCTCTACAAACAGAACGGCAAGGTTACTTCGGTAACAGTTGATATGGGAGAGCCGACCTTTGCTCCGGAAACTCTTCCTACAACTTTGAAGCTGGCAGATCTCCCTGCAAGCGAAATCAACGCAAATCCCGACTCTGCGGCCCTTCTGCCAAAACAGGCAATCATCAACCAGCCCCTCAAGGTGGACGGCAAAACCTACAAGGTTACCTGCGTCGGCGTCGGAAACCCTCATGCCGTAATCTTCAGTAAGTTCGTAGACAAAGAGCCTGTTTGCGAAGACGGTCCTAAAATCGAACACCACAAGGCCTTCCCTCAGCGTACCAACACCGAGTTTGTGCGCGTTGTAGGCCCTAACGAATTGAAGATGCGCACCTGGGAGCGCGGAAACGGCGAAACTCTTGCCTGCGGAACCGGTGCATGTGCAGCCGCAGTTGCCGCAGTCCTCAACGGCTTCAGCCCGGTTGACCAGAACATCACCGTAAAAGTTCGCGGCGGCAACCTGATTGTAAAATACACCGGCAAGACAGTGTTCTTAAGTGGAAATACAAGCATCTGCTATGAAGGAGAAGTGGAAATTTAATTCTCCCCAGCAAAATACCCCGGCAACTTCCGTAAAAGTGGATCTTGCCGGGATTTTTTTTGGGAGAAATATCTCTTTCCCAGTCGCCTTCCGGGCTCCCCTACGGTGGGTCTTGCTTCGCAAGACTGGCTTCGCCACCCTCCACGCTCGCGCCGGAGGTAACCTGCAATATAAAGTGCTGACTCCTGAATTTACAAAACAAATAAAAGCTGCCATACCTTCCGGCACTCATTTGCACCCCATCTTCTTGAATCAGGTTACGATATCCGCATAAAAACTACTAATTAATCATAAATTGATATAAAATAAACATATACGACATTTCCATAAAAGTCTTATACCGACATTTTTTGTCAGCATAAGACTTTTATGCAGGATACGTAGAAATTTTGTTATTGCGACAGGCGCGCTGGCCTGCTTTTTTAGGAGTGAAATGGTATAAATGCTTAAAACAGATTATTCGAATGTTTCAAAAGTGTATGATAAGAACAAATCGCGGACAACTTTTCCGATAGACAAGGATCTCGAAGAATTGCTTTTTCATAAAGAAGAATTTACAGTTTTAGATTTAGCATGCGGAACTGGAAACTGGCTTTATTGTCAGCAAAGCCAATTCAACAGCAAAAAAATAAAATGGATAGGCATGGATGCTTCTGAAGAAATGCTTAAATTAGCAAAAGAAAAAAACTTAGATGCCCAGTTCATTCACTCAACGGCAGAAAATCTTAATTTAAATACAAAATGTGATTTGATTGTCTGTAATTTTGCATTTCATCATTTTGAAGATAAAAAAACTGCATTGACAAATATATTTAATACGCTTAACGAAAATGGAATTTTTAAGTATAGAAATGTTGAGCCTGAATACATGAAAGAATGGTGGGTATATAAATACTGCCCTGAAAGTTACTGCGAAGATTTACACAGGTTCTGGCCAAAAGAACTTTTATGTTATGAACTTGGCAAAGCGGGTTTTTCTAAATTCAGCATAAAGCGGGAATATTACGAAACTTATAAAAATATAGAAGAACTTTATGAAAACTATAAGCGTCGTGATACTTCGCAGCTTGCAATGATAAACGAAAACTATTATCAACTAGGCCTAAAACGTATAGAACGTGAAATTCTGGATGGTGTAAAAGAATATAAAGATGTTGTCTCATTCCTGGATATAAAATGTGAAAGAGCCTGACTTGTCCTTGCAAAACAGGTTATAAAATTGACCTTTGGAGCGCGGAACCACGGAAAGCCCGACCGCCGGAGGCGGTTGCGCCCGAAAAAAATGCTACTTTAACTCTGATTTTTCTTCATTGACTTGATGGCTGTTCTATAATATTTTTTAAATTGATGGACGAAATTATCTCTCAAATAAAAAATCAGACGGAAATTAATTTTATCAACCTCAAGGATCAGATTGAGATGGCGGAGCTGGAGGCGATTTACGACGGGGTAAGTGCCTCGCGATATATTTTTCATAATCTGCATTCGATTGACCGCTTTTTTATTAATCCTAATGATTATGTTTACGAAGGGGAAAGGCTTTTTGGCATTGCGGAAAAGCTCAGTGTAATTGATGCTGAGCGAAACGGTTATGTTGATGACCCTTCCATTGTAATTCCACGGGAAAAGCTTCTGGCCTATTTTGATTTTGTGAAAAATAAGATTGAAAAATATTTTGACGGACTGACGGCAGAGGCACTTTTGCAAAAGCCGGAAAGCTGCGAATATTCGCGGCTTGAACTGATTCTGGCTCAATTCCGCCATCAGATGTGGCATGCGGGACTTTCCAGCGCGATTACCTTTGAAGGAAAAGGCGTCTGGAATAAGTTTACGGGCCTTAGCGCACTTAACAAAAAACTTTTCGGGAAAGCATAATGAGCACAAAATCTACTATATTACAAATCTTATCTTCTTCAAAGGACGGAGCAGCGGTAAGCGGCGAAGAGCTTGCCCAGCAGTGCGGAGTGAGCCGGGCTGCTGTCTGGAAGGCAGTCAACGCTCTCCGTGAAGAAGGCTTTGAAATTACCGGCACGACTAACGGCGGCTACGTGCTTGATTCAAGCGATGTTTTGACCACCGAGGCAGTATCATCGGCTTTTAACGCAGGCTTCCCTCAGTTTGCGGGCGCCCGAATTGAAGTTTTTAAGGAAATTGACTCAACCCTTTCGCAGGCAAAAAGATGGCTTTCTGAATGCGGCTCCCTGCGAACTGCAGACGGCGAACTTACCCCGGCAGGAAAAAATTATAGCAACGCAGTAATCGTTGCAGAAAAACAAACTGCCGGCCGCGGGCGCTCAGGACGAACCTTTGTTTCTCCGGCCAGAACCGGTATTTACCTTACAGTTATTTATGCTCCTAAAGGCGGCATTACTGACCCGGCCAAAATTACGGCCTTCAGCGCAGTTGCTGTCTGCCGGGCAATCAAAAAGCTCTACGACATTCAGCCGTCAATCAAATGGATAAACGACATTTTTTATAACGGGAAGAAAATCTGCGGAATTCTGACTGAAGGCACAACTAATTTTGAAACAGGAATAATCGAAGCTGCCGTTATCGGAATTGGCGTAAATATAGAAGATAATGCCGAAGCTTTTGACGGGGAACTTTCAAAAGTGGCAGGCGGGCTTTTAGGAGGCACTGCAGCCCGGGAAGGTGGCACTGGCACAAAGGCAGGTTGCACCGGCACCTCAAACGCCACCCTCCACTCCGTAACACGTGCCCAGCTGGCCGCCCAGATTGCAGGTGAAACCCTTCAGGTACTCTCGGAGCCTGCAGACCAGGTAATCGCCGAATACAAGGTCCTGTCTTTCATCATAGGCCGCGAAGTTGAAGTCCACACCTTAATTGACAGCGCCCAGGGCATTTACAAAGCCACCGCAGTCGACATAGACCAGAACGCCGCCCTTGTAGTTCAGCTGCCAGACGGCACCCGGCGCAGGCTTATTTCCGGCGAAGTCAGCCTTAAATCAGAGTCTTTTACCGGGTAGCCCGCGAGGGGGGGGAGGTAGACTAAAAATATTCTTTAATCATCTTATCCGCATATCTTTCTGCCCGCTCTCTGCTCTTCATCGAAAGCATAAAGAAATCTACTATCAAATCCTTACTGTAGCGTTTGTTTACAAGCTCGGCATGGCACAAAAAGCGCAGGGCAACCGTAGAAGAAAGAATATCAAGGTCTGAAACGGCAATAACTTTTTCTATCATCTGTATGGCAAGAGAATAATTGTCCGTGAGCAACTGCTGCAAATCACCGATATTCCGCTTCTTAAGCCAGTCCAGCTGTTCAAGATAATTATCAGGATTTTGCGGCGAAATTTCAGCCTCACAAACATTAGAAATCGTACGAAGAAAGTTCTGCATATTCTTGCTGTTATTCATGTATTCTTCAAGCGAAACTGAATCAATCGGGATATCATTTGCCGTATCAGCAATAATTCTTTCGTGAACATCCTTTGTATAGGCAGAAACCATATCCCTGATACTTACAAAATGCTCATCAGCAATTTCCAGAAGCCCGGCAAGACGGAAAAAATCACGTTTAACGGCAGTCGGAACACCAAATTTAGTCTTATAACCCAAATCATGCTCCATCACCGCCCAGATATGCTGCATCAGCGAACACATCTGAACTTCAAAACGCTTATTAAGCAGCTCCGGCGCATACTTTCCGTCCGCCTTTAATGAACAGATATAATGCACAGAAAGATAGCCAAAAGTATTTACATTAAGATACTTACGTTTATCAATCGATTCGTTCCAGTCAACCTCAAAACGCTTTTCAACCTGAGCCGCCAGCTTATCCACATCATCAGAAAAAAAGCAGACAACCCGCGTTCCCAGAATATCCGTAATATCAGAAAGAGAAGAATATTTATCCCCCTTGCGTTCAAGCTTTCCCGCAAGACTTTTTTCTTCTTTTATACGGTGATTTATGGCATAAATTTGAATATTACAACTGTCAGCAATATCCTGCAAAATCGCAGCAACTTCCTTTTCCAGCCGCTCGAAATCGGGCTTTGCCTCCCGATATTCTTCCATAATCAATTGTTCTTTTACATTCATAATTTACTCTTAAAAAATTGTAATATGGAAATTTTGGTTTATCAAGAATAACGTCACTTCTCCTGGCTGCGTATCTCAACCGCACGTGCCGCGTTGTAAGCCTGTTTGATTCCTACACTCAGAAAAACGGGGAAAATCGCACGCAGCATTTTGATGCCGCTTTTTCCACCGCGGGCCAGCCAGGCTCTTTTTGAAAGCTCCCAGTTTTTGTAGACCATGGGGATAAAGCAGATGAAAAGAGCCGCGGTCGGGGTCAGGCTGTTTTTCTTTGATAGCGGAAGGATTTTTCGGAGGGCGCCTTCTATTGTTCCCAGTCCTTCGCGGATTTGCAGGGTGGTAGAAGTTTTGAAGAGGATTGATGCCGACTGCATGATGCAGAAAAGTTTTACAAGCATTCTGATAGTTGATTTGTTTTTAAAGGATGATGATAAAGAGAATTTTAGGCATTCAGCTAACGTAAAAGTGCCCGTGTGAAAGCATGCCGCGCCCCCCTGGCAGGCTGCGAAAAAATTGGCAATGATGCTTGTAGCGTACAAAATCACTGAATAGTACAAGAGGGGCTTCAAATCGGCAAAGAGCTCGCGCGGGGTAAATCGCAGGGCAAAGGCCAGGACTGCCTGAAGCAGAATAAAGCCCAGTGCAAAAGGAAGAGGCAGATTAAAAATCAGAATGTTCAGGGCGGGAATCAAAAGGATTTTGAGCCAGGCGGGCATTTTGTGCACCGGGCTCTTTCCCGCTTTGTAAGAGAAGGCAAGACTGTTTTTACCAGATTTTATCAAAATGCTCTCCTGTCATTTCGAGCGAAGTCGAGAAATCTCTTTCTAACCGCTCTTACCATATTAAATCTGCCACACTCTTATAAGAATTAAATGGATTTTTGATGTTCCACTGCTCAACATCAGTGCCAACTATCTCCTCCGGCGCCCCGTCAAAAACCTTTTCGCCGCGGAAAAGCACTATAAAGCGGTCGGCAAGGGCCAGGCATTTTTCAATTTCGTGGGTAAGAAGAATTATCGTTTTTTTCTGAGCCTTCAGATCTCGCAGAAGGGCGTTTACCTGACGAACGCCGCCAAAATCAAGATTGGCGTAGGGCTCGTCCAGAATTATCAGGGGTAAATCCATGGCCAACATGCAGGCAACGGCAAGACGGCGTTTTTCACCGCCGGACAAAAAGCGGGCAGGAAAATCTTTTTTGGCGGTAAGGCCGGTTTTCTCAAGGGCATCGGCTACGGCGGCTTTTATCCGCTCCCGACTCCAGCCAAGATTTTTCGGTCCAAAGGCAATGTCTTCTTCGGGAGTTTCGCCCAAAATCTGGGTTTCCGCCTCCTGAAAAACAAGGCCTGCCCGGCCAAAGCTTTCAATAGTGCCCGAATCAGCGGTCTCCAGCCCCGCGATAATCGACATCAAAAGGCTTTTTCCGCTGCCGTTTTCCCCGCCTATTACGGTAAAAGTTCCTTCTTCCAGCTCAAAGCTGACGTTTTTAAGAACTTCCCGGCGTCCGTTCAGAGTATTAAAGCCTTTGCAGATGTTTTTTACCGATAATTTTTCCATAAAATCTATTTTAATCAGCGTAAAGATACTGGGCAATAACAGGACGGATTTTAAGCGCCACAGGAATTGTAATCACAAGTTTAATGATATCACCCGGAATAAATGGAAGAACGCAGGCAGCCATTGTATAAGCCATAACTGATTTTTCAGCAGGAACCCGGCCGCCGCCCACAGCCCATTTTGCAAAATGAATTACGCCGGGAATATACAGAATTACCATGCCGGCAATCATGGCAAGCGAAACCCGCAAGGCCAGACCCAAAGTTATTTTTTTATCTGTAACAGAAGGTTTTCCAGCAATCAGGCCAGTCGCAATAGCGCCAAGGAGGTAGCCCAGCAAAAATCCGCCGGTTGGTCCCATCCACACACCGATTCCGCTGCTGCCGCCCGAATAAACCGGAAGCCCGATTAAGCCCGCAAGCAGAAACAAAGCTACAGGAGCGCCGGCAAAAAGACCGCCAAGAAGAACCGCTGTCAAAATGCAAAGGGCATTCTGAAGTACAATTGGAACAGGTCCAAGAGGAATCATGATAAAGCAGCCAACGCAAATTACGGCCGCAAACAAAGCAATAAAAGCAGGAAGTAAAGTTTTTCTTTTCATAATAAGGCGAATTTAGCGTAAATAAAAAGAATTGTAAACCATATAATAAAATATACGTTGACAATTAAGTAAAATACTGCAATCACTGACAAATAAATCCCCAAAAAGTTACAGAATTTATGTAAATTTTTATAAATTTTCATAAATTTTGTTTGACATCATATTGATAGTAATGCTATCATAATTATAGGTGATAGTGGTGCTATCACGCTAATACTATGTATTTCAAGGTGAAATTATTATTATCGTAAAAACTTAGGAGGTTTTTATATGAAAAAGTTGGTTGCCGGTGCTTTGGCACTTGCTCTCGGTTTTTCTGCTTTTGGACAGGAAGCAGGAGTTCACGAATTAAAAAGTTCTGCTGGAAAAATTCAGTTTGGTGCATGGGGACGTTCTACTTTTAATATTGGTGCTAACAATACATCTACTAAGATTGATGGAACAGCAAAGGTTTCTAATAATATTGCAAAAATGGCTGCTGCCGGAACTATTGCTGGAACATTGAAGGATGTTGAATCTATTACTAAATTTTGTACAGCATTAGCTAATAACGGTGATGTTGCAGGTGCTGCAGCAGTACAGACTGCTTGTGCAGCTTATGCTGGTAATCCAACTGATGCTAATAAAGCTGCTGTAGTTATGGCAGTTGCTGGTAGTTCAGCTGTTACAGATGCCCATATAGCTGCTGCAAAAGCGCTGATTGAAAGTAATGTCACAAATCCAATAAATAAAGATGAAAGTGACGTTGAATGGTACGCTTCAGTTGCTCCAGACTGGTCTTATGGTTGCCGTGTTGGCTTCTGGATTATCGGACGTACAACTGATGAACACTGGGGATTTGACTTCAACCTTGACTCAGATGCTGCTGCTTTGTTCGTAGGTGCTCAGAACTATGATTCAGAGTCTCCGACAGCTGCTTTGAAACATAAAAGCAACGGTCTTTCTTATGCAGAATCTGGAAAATATGCAGTTGCAATCGGTGATCAGGCAAAAATCTGGGGTATTTTTGATTTGAATCCTGTTGATTTGAAGGTTGCTTTCGGTAAAATGCGTGAGCAGGAACTCCGCGGTTCTATCGGTGATTTTGGTCAGCGCGAATCAAGTGATGTAAAATCAGAAGATGATATCTTTACAGAAATGTGGCCTGTTATGGGTATGTTCGTAAGTGCAAAAGGACAGAAGGGAACTGCTCTTGAAGGTCTTTATGCCGCTGTTGACTGTGATGCATTCGGTTTGGTTTCTGCAAAAGATGAATCAAAAGAACTTACAACAAAACTTTCTACACTTGCTTCTACAATCCAGGGTGGGCTTGGTTACACAATTCCTGGTATTGCTCAGGTAAAGGGTCAGTTCATTGCTGATTCTATTGAAGAAGGAAACAAAAAATATTCTAAAGCTAAATATCAGGCTGCTCGTGCTGCTGGTTTTGGCTGGAAAGATTACGCAGGACGCTTTGAGTTCGGTATTGACTGGCTTGGATTTGCAGGTGGAGCAACAGGAATTGGTGACGTAGATCTGGATAAAACTCCAAATGCCAACATCATCGAGCTTGGTGTAAAAGTTCCTCTCGTAATGGACGAAAAACTCCGTCAGTATGACCCTGAAAAATTCTACAACTTCTATACATGTCTTGGAACTATGGGTGTAATTCAGAAGGGCTTCATCTTCTATAAAGCTCACATTTGGGGTGGAAAGGGAGAATCTAACCTTTCAAATTATACAAAATTCGAAATGGCAGGAAGCAAAGTTAATCTTGATTACACAGGAAATGCTGCTAATATCGTAATGATGGGATTTGATGCCCTTGCAGAAGTTTGTCTGAACCCATTCGGAAAACAGAATAACTTTGCAGGTCTTTCTTTCAACTACAACATTACACTTGCTAATGCAGATGGTCTTGGAAAAGTTTCTGGTGTATCAGGTGTAAATACAAATGATGTAAAATTGCAGCAGCATAATTTTGGAATTGAAGCATATTTCAAGAAGACATTTGCTGCTAACAACTACTTCTTTATCGGTGTAGCTGACAGACTTTCTATTCAGAAACTTGATGGTACTATTACAGACGTAAGTGCTTTGGATACTACAGGTCAACTGGCACAGCTTAAAGCTTTGACTGGCGAAAGTGTTTCTCTTGATCTTTCTTACACAGCTGTTTCAAACAAAGTTTACATCCCTGTTGGTGTAGAAATGTTCTTCTAATAGCGGTTAAAAACGGGGCGTTCCAACTTCCGGATGCCTCGAACCGCTATTACGACCTGCGCTTTGCGCAGTTCGCATATTGGATATAGACCGTTTCATTCGTGAAGCGGTCTTTTTTTATAGTTCTTTCTTGGGGTCTTAGGGGCGGAGCCCCTGGAGAAGGGGTGGCGTAAGACCGCAAGGGCTGGAGCCAGGGGAAGGCTTTCCCCTCCTTCTACTTCCAAAATGTGCGTTTTTCATCTATACTATGCTATCTTTTCCTGGTAAGGGCATATATGAATAGTTTTGAAATGAGCGAAGATAAACTTCGGGACGAATGTGGCGTTGTTGGCGTTTTTATTAACGATGAAAAAAAGGAACAGATGAGCGCTGCTTCTCTGGCATATTTTGGACTTTATTCCCTGCAGCACCGCGGTCAGGAAAGTGCGGGAATTGTTACCAGTGACGGAACAAACGTAAAAATCCACAAGGATATGGGGCTTGTTGCCGACGTTTTTAATGCAGAAAATCTTGGTTCGCTGAACGGAAATCTTGCGATTGGTCATGTCCGCTATGCGACTGCCGGTTCAAAAACAATCGAAAATGCCCAGCCTATGCTTAATCAGTTTAAGCTGGGAAGCGTTGCCCTTGCTCATAACGGTCAGCTTGTAAACTACGAACAGCTTCGTGAAATGCTGGAGGATGCGGGTTCGACCTTCTCTTCTTCAAGTGATACAGAGGTTATCTTAAAAATGATTGCCCGCAGCTACAAAAAAGGGCTTGCAAAGGCAATTTCTGATACAATCCAGATGATAAAGGGCTCCTATGCACTTTGTGTTATGACCGAAGATACTTTGATTGGTGTGCGCGATCCTAACGGAATCCGTCCGCTTTGTCTTGGTCAGGTTGAGGGCGGTTATGTTCTTGCGAGTGAATCCTGCGCAATTGATGCAATGAACGGAACTTTTATCCGTGACGTTGCTCCGGGTGAAATCATCACAATCAATAAAGAAGGAATTTCTTCCTTTAATTTTGGTGAAAAGACGGCTAAACGCACCTGTATTTTTGAGTACGTTTACTTTGCCCGCCCGGATTCTGTGATTGACGGAATTCCTGTTCAGACTGCCCGCCTTAAGATGGGTGCCCAGCTTGCTAAGGAAAGCCCTGTTGATGCGGATGTTGTAATCGGCGTTCCTGACAGCGGACTTGGGGCTGCAATGGGTTATGCTCAGGCCAGCGGAGTTCCTTATTCTATGGGAATTGTAAAAAATAAGTATATCGGCCGAACCTTTATTGCGCCGACTCAGAAAGAGCGCGAAAATATGGTTTTTGTAAAGCTGAATGCGGTTTCCAGCGATTTGAGCGGAAAAAAAGTTATCGTAATTGATGATTCGATTGTGCGCGGAACTACAAGCCGCCGCCTTGTTCAGATTTTGCGCCGCGCCGGTGCTAAGGAAGTTCACTTCCGCGTAAGTTCGCCACCGGTAAAATTCCCATGCCATCTGGGAATCGATACCCCGACTAAATCTGAGCTTATTTCAAGTACTCATGATATAGAAGAAATCAGAAAGGAAATTGGAGCTGACAGCCTTGCCTTTATTTCTCTTGAAGGAATGTTCGAGGCTTTGCGCAGCTGTAATCCTGATTCTTACGGTTTCTGTAAGGGCTGCTTCAGCGGTGAATATCCGATGAGCGTGTTACAATAAAAAAGGAGATGTTTAATTATGTGTGGAATAGTTGGATACATAGGTAATAAAAATGCGGCTTCTATTCTGGTGAAGGCGCTGAAAAAGCTTGAATACCGTGGATATGATTCTGCGGGAATTGCTGTTTATTCAGGTGAAGAAATCCTTGTTCAGAAGGCAAAAGGAAAGCTTCTTAATCTTGTTGAAAAAATTACAGGTCAGGTTGTGCCTGAAAATCTGAAAGGTGCGGAATACACTCAGGCAGAAAACTCTTTGTTTGACCAGGTAAAGGATTTTGTAAAGGGGTCTGTCGGTATTGGTCATACCCGCTGGGCAACTCACGGTGAACCAAGTGATTTGAATGCTCATCCTCATGCTTCTACTGACGGTACAATTTCTATCGTTCATAACGGAATCATCGAAAATTACGCTGAAATTAAGGCAAAACTCCAGGCAGAAGGGGTAGTTTTTAAATCTCAGACTGATACAGAGGTTGTCGTTCAGCTGCTGGACAAAACATATAAGGAAGAAAAGGACCTTTTTAAAGCTGTAATCCGTGTGCTTCATACAGTTCAGGGCTCTTATGCTATTGGCGTTGTCTGCAAGGATTACCCGGACCGCATTATCTGTGCCCGCAAGGAAAGTCCTCTTATCGTAGGTCTTGGAAAGGATGAAAATTTCATTGCTTCTGATGTTCCGGCTATTCTTGAGCATACCCGCGACGTTTACTATCTTGGTGAAAAAGAAATCGCCGTTTTGTACACAGATCACGTTGATTTGTTCAATTTTGAAGGCGAAAAAATCATAAAAGAGCCTAGCCATGTTGAATGGGATATGGATGCTGCCGAAAAGGGCGGTTACGAGCACTTTATGATTAAGGAAATCCACGAACAGCCAAAGGGGCTGCGCGATACAATGAGGCCTAGAATCGTAAAGGATGGAAGCGGTCTTCCTACAGACGTTTATTTTGAAGAAAACAAGATGGATGATGCCTGGCGCAAGGCAAAACGGGTTGTAATTACAGCCTGCGGAACAGCTTACCATGCCGGTGTCGTTGCAAAATACGCTTTTGAAAAAATTGCCCGCATGAAGGTTGATGTTGATGTAGCAAGTGAATTCCGCTACCGCAATCCAATCCTTGATAAAGATGATATTTTTATCGTAATTTCCCAGTCCGGAGAAACTGCTGATACTTTGAGCGCCCTGCGCCTTGCTAAGGAAAACGGCCTTAAGGTTGTTGCAATCACAAACTGCGTTGGCTCTACTGTCAGCCGCGAAGCTGATGATGTAATTTACACTCTGGCAGGACCGGAAATTGCCGTTGCTTCTACAAAAGCCTACACAACTCAGATTCTCTGCCTCTATCTGCTTGCAATTAAGGCCGGAAAGCTGCGCGGAACCTTGAGCCAGGAAGACTGTACAAAACTTTTGACTGAACTTGAAGGAATCCCTGATAAGGTTCAGGAGATTCTTGACGGAAAAGAAATTATCCAGAAGTTTGCGGCTAAGCAGTTTAATAAAGATAAGATTTTCTATATCGGCCGCCAGTTTGACAGCGCAACTTCTCTGGAAAGTGCATTGAAGCTTAAGGAAGTTTCTTACATGCATTCGGAGGCATTTGCGGCAGGTGAGCTTAAACACGGTCCGATTGCTCTGATAGATCCGCAGACTCTGGTAGTTGCGATTGCCAGCCAGCCTGATTTGTACGAAAAAATCGGTTCAAATATGGTTGAAGTAAAGGCCAGAAAGGCAACCGTTCTTGTAATCACTCAGGACGAAAAGGCCTTTGAAGGAAAAACAGACGAAGTATTTAAGATTCCGGAATGTTCTGATACTCTGGCATCGCTTTTGACTGTAATTCCTGCCCAGCTTTTTGCTTACTATTGTGCTGTTCAGCGTGGTTATGATCCTGATAAACCTCGTAACCTTGCAAAGAGCGTTACTGTAGAGTAAAAAAGATGAACCAGCTGATTTCTATAAAAAACTGTCGTATTGAAAACAGCCGTGGTGCTGTGATTCCGCGGCTTGACTGGACTTTTGAGGAAGGTCAGGCCTGGCTTGTAATTGGTCCTAACGGCGGCGGAAAAGCTGACTTTGTGAATGCCCTTTCGGGAATGAAGGATTTGAAGATTGTGGCGAATGACGGGGGCTGTCAGCCTGCCGGGGGTGAAAATCACCTTCCAGGCGCCGGCTTCACCTCGGTTTTTGGCGACAGCGTAGAAATCGTTTCGCTTGAACGCGCTGCCCGTTTAATAGAAGAAGAACGCCTTAACGACGAAAGTGAATTTGTGGAAGGCGGTGTTGATATCGGCCGCACAGGACGGGTTTTTATTGCGGAGTCAATCTGCGGAGCTATCAAAAAAAATGCCACTCTTCCTGAAGAGGCAAAACGCCTTGAATCATATCCTGCCATTAAACTCTGCGGAATTGAAAAAATCCTTGACCGCGGACTTAAATACATGTCTACCGGCGAAATCCGCCGAACCCTTCTTGCCCGCGCCCTTATCAGCGGAAAAAAGCTTTTGATTTTGAGCGACCCTTTTGCGGGTCTGGATATTCAGAGCCGGACAATTCTGCTTGATTTTTTTAATACCATAACTCAAAAGCAGCTTCCCCACGTCATTCTTGGCATGGAACGCTGGCACGAAATTCCGGATGCCATTACTCACGTTCTGGAATTCAAGGATAAAAAAATCACCTTCTGCGGCCCTCGTGCAGCTTACGAAAAGCTGATGGAAGACCGCGCTGCAGAAAATAATCAGAAAAATGATGATGCAAAAGCCAGGCTTTCAGAGGATTTTACCCAGACTCTGGCGGAAACTTCAGTTTTAAGGGAGGCTTCCCCGGCTGATGAAATGGTGGCTGCGAATGAAACTTCCCGGCCGACAGATCAGACACAAGGGGCAGCAGCTGCTTCCCAGGTGTCAGAAAATCAAAATCCCCTCATCGAAATGAATCACGTAAATGTAGGCTGGGATGATCACCGGGTACTAATCGACCTTAACTGGCGTCTTATGCCGGGGCAGCACTGGCTTATTCAGGGCCCCAATGGCAGCGGAAAAACAACCTTTCTGGAGCTGATTACCGGTGACAACATGCAGGTTTTCTGTAACGATGTAAGGCTTTTCGGAGCCCGCCGCGGTTCAGGTGAATCAATCTGGGATATAAAAAAGCAGCTGGGAATCGTTTCTTACCGCCTGCACGTGGAATACCGCATGGTAGGGGGAACTTCCCTTTTGAACGTAATCGTTTCAGGCTTCCGCGATTCAATCGGCTTGTACGGAGCCGCTACAGATGTTGAAGCTGCGGCCGCAAAAAAATGGCTGGCACTTGGCGGTTTTGCCGGCCGTGAAAACGAAAGCTTTGGCAATCTCAGCTACGGCGAACAGAGGGCAATTTTGATTTTGCGTTCAGCAGTTAAAACTCCAAAGGTTCTGATTCTTGACGAGCCCTGCCACGGCCTGGATGAAAGCTACCGTGAAAAAATCCTTCATCTTCTTGAGCTGATTGGCGAGGGAGGAACTACAACTATGCTGCACGTAACTCACGACCCGAGTGAAGTTCTTGCCTGCGAGCATCACGTTCTGCAGCTCTGCCCGGATCAGAATCCTATGTATAAGATAGTAGAAAGGTAGTTATCAAACTTTGCATTTTTCATGCCGATAGTTAAAGCATGAAAAAATGCATCAGTTTTTTACTAGCCTGTTTACTCTTAACATCGTTTTGCTGCGCAAAAAAGAAGCCTAAAAAAAATCTGCCTGATCCCGACCTTCCAACCGAAGAAGTTGAATACAGCATCAGCGCGGAAGACTTACCCGAAGAGGAAAAAGTTCCCCAGCCGAAATATAAACTGCGCCAGCCGGACGGAGCACCTGTAAAACTCCGCGAAAGCTGGGGCTATGTTTCGCAGTCCCGCGTTTCTGAATATAATTCTTCAATTCCCCTTACCGACGTTTGTTTTTTTGCCGCAGAGGTAAACTGCTATGGCGAGCTTACCGGCATTCCAAACCGTTCAAAAATCAACACGGGGCGTGCCCGCTGCCACCTTGTAATTGTCTGCGACAGTAAATCCCTGACTCACTTTGTCCTGCAGCCGGGAAGTGATGTCCGCAAAAAACTTCTGCGCGATATTGTCCGGGCCGGGGCTCCCTACGACGGAGTTCAGATTGATTTTGAACTGGTTCCAGCCCGCGACCGCCATAACTTCATCACTTTTTTATCTGATTTACGCTACATGCTGGGTCAGAAAAAGTGGTTTACAGTCTGCGTTCCGGCCCGCTTTAAGCAGCTGACGGAAGATGTTTACCCTTACAAAGAAATTGCCATGTACAGTGACCGCGTTTTTGTAATGGCTTACGACGAGCACTGGTCAGGAGGCACTCCGGGGCCGGTAGCATCTCTTGACTGGTGCCGGAAAATCACCGAGTATGCAAAAAAATCCATTCCGGAAAAAAAGCTGATAATGGGCATTCCTCTATACGGCCGCAGCTGGGCAAGCGAAACAACCGCCGGTGCCTGGTATTTCAACGGGGCCAATAAAATCATGACCGAGCATGGCGTAGAAAACATTGAATACGACGGCGAAATCCCAAAATTCAAATACACCGCAAACGTGGAAGTAACCGGCTGGTTTAACGATGTTCATTCAGTTCTGGAATTCTGCCGCCTCTACGAAAGCTTTGACATTCACAAAATGGGCTTCTGGCGGGTAGGCTTTGAAGACCCGGCATTATGGGAGTGGATTAAGATTAACAGATAGTCCACTTTTCTTAGACTCCGATTTTCAGTATTATTAAAGAAATTTTAGTATAATTATTGAAAATCGAGGGTATTATGATTTTTTCACCGGTAGAAATTCAGGAAACTGTAAATATGTTTATGCGCCAGAAGCTGGATATCCGCTGCATTACGATGGGTATTTCTCTTCTGGACTGTGCGGATTCTGACAGCAAGCGGGCCTGCGACAAGATTTATGACAAGATTATGAAAAAAGCCGGAAATCTTGTAAAGGTCGGTCAGGATATTGAAAAGGAATTCGGTGTTCCTATCATCAACAAGCGTATTTCTGTTACTCCGATTGCCCTGGTTGCCGGTGCCAGCAATGCTAAATCTTATGTTGACTACTGTAAGACGCTCGACCGCGCCGCAAAAGACCTTGGCGTGAACTTTTTGGGCGGATTTTCGGCTCTGGTTCAGAAGGGAATTACCCCTGCTGACCGCATTCTGATTGATTCGATTCCGGAAGCCCTGGCTTCTACTGATTTTGTATGTTCTTCTGTAAACGTCGGTTCTACAAAATCCGGAATCAACATGGACGCAGTTAAGTTGATGGGTGAAACTGTTGCAAAAACTGCCGAGGTTTCTAAAAACAACGAGGTAAACGGCTGTGCCAAGCTGGTAATTTTCTGTAATGCGCCGGAAGACAATCCTTTTATGGCAGGTGCTTTCCACGGTCCCGGAGAAGGCGACAGCGTTATCAACGTTGGAGTTTCCGGACCGGGCGTAATTCTTGCGGCTGCCCGCGAATACAAGGGACAGCCAATTAACGTTCTGGCAGACGGAATTAAAAAGATGGCTTTCAAAATTACCCGTATGGGTCAGCTGGTTGGAAGTGAGGCCGCAAAACGCCTTGATACTAACTTTGGTATTCTTGACCTGTCGCTTGCACCTACTCCTGCCGTTGGCGATTCTGTTGCCCGTATTCTTGAAGAAATCGGTCTTGAAGGCTGCGGTGCCCCGGGAACAACAGCTGCCCTTGCCATGCTGACAGATATGGTTAAAAAAGGCGGTGTAATGGCCAGCACAAATGTCGGTGGTCTTTCGGGTGCCTTTATCCCTGTTTCTGAGGACGAGGGAATGATTAATGCCGTTCAGCAGGGCTCGATTTGTCTTGAAAAGCTTGAAGCTATGACTACAGTTTGTTCTGTAGGTTTGGATATGATTGCAATTCCTGGCGATACTCCGGCAACTACAATTTCGGGCATTATGGCTGATGAATTTGCAATCGGTATGGTAAACAATAAGACAACTGCCTGCCGCCTGATTCCGGCTCCTGGCAAAAAAGCCGGTGACTGGGTTGAGTTCGGCGGACTTCTTGGCGGCTGCCCGGTAATGGACGTAAACAAGTTCTCCTGCGCAGACTTTATCAACCGTGGCGGAAGAATCCCGGCACCAATTCATAGTTTCCGAAATTAGATTAAAATCGAAAATCCGTTAAAAACTGAGCTGCGACAGCGGGTCAGTTTAGGATTATCGAAAAAAACATCTCAGCAGCGAGACTAGCGAGCTGCTTTTTTTATGAATATCGAACCTCTAACTGATTACGATAGTGCAAAAGATTTTCTTCTTCCCTATGAAGCAGACTGTGTTCAGCTTGCTTCCTATGTCCGTAAGGAAATGGAAAATCTTTTTGTCATTAAGGATGATGAAAGCACAGTCGGCATTATCTATGCTAAAGGCACCCTCCTACATTGCATACCCCACTTTACAGACTGTGCAGGGGAAGTCACCAAGGTCTTATCGGACTTCCTTCTTACCCATCAGGTCAAATGCGTCAACGGCTCCTCTACGGTGACAGAAGCAATAAAGGCACTTTTGCAGGCTCAGGGCCGCCTTCCCACCCAGACAAACCGCTACCGCCTTATGACTCTTCCAGCCGGCAGTCCGCTGCCAGCCCCGGCAGACCCCCTTGTAAACGACGACGAAATCCGACGCTGCGCCAATCCCGAGCACGATGCAGATTTATTATTTGCCCTTCAGAAAGCTTATTTAATAGAAGAAGTTGCACCCGCCGGCAAAAATCCCGGTGACCTTGAAATCAATGTCATCCTCAAACAGATAATCAAAAATCAAATCTGCCTGGCGCTTTTTTCAGACGGTGAGCCAGTTGCAAAGGCAAATACAAATGCGATAGGGTGGAAATGTGTGCAGGTAGGGGGCGTTTATACTCATCCTCTTTATCGAAGAAACGGTTATGCCCAGACACTTGTTTCAAATCTCTGCGCAAGAATTTTGCGAACTGGCCGCACAGTCACCCTTTACGTAAAAGAAAAAAACACCGCCGCACGTGCCCTCTACCAGAAACTCGGCTTCCAGGACCGCGAAGGCTTTGAGATAGTTTACTTTTCTTAATTCCTAAATCTACTTAAACACTACCATCAGCACGCCGAAAGCGGCAATTAAAAATACCATATAAACCAGGGCCAGGGCAGGGGCAATCTGAGGGAAGGTGAAGAGCATAAGGGCCCAGACGATTGTAAGGACTCCCAGCGAAATTGCGGTAAAGCCGCTTCCTCGGGCACGGAATTCGTTCTTTTTATCTGAATTACTCTGATTCAGCTTATCCAGAAATTTCTGACTTAAAAAATATATGCCGACAGCAAGAAAAGCAAGGCCGGCAATAAGGGCCAGAATGCCAAGAAAAATCACTTTTATACTCATACCCTCTATTATAACAAAACAAAATTTTCTAAACTACTTATTTGGGAGGCCGATAATCACATTATGAAGACTTCAAATAAAACTACAATTGTAACCGGCGTTGCTTTGCTTTTAGTTGCCGCTCTTTTTTCAATCAGTTTGATTTTACAGGGTCTGGACTTTGGACTTACCGAAGCGGGCCAGAAAAATATGTTTTACATGCTGGGAAACATTCTTTACTCAGTTTACGGATTTTCCAGCATTTTGATTCCTGTTTTCCTTTTTATTTCGGGACTTTCCTGCTTTGCAAGCAAGTGGTCAGCGCGAAAAACAATGCGTCTTTTGACCGCAATCGTTCCATTTTTCACTGCTGTAATCACAGAAAATATCTGCCGTTCTATTCTTGCCCTTGAACATTCTGGTTTCCCGGGCGTTAAGGTTTTTGTTGCAGTCGTAACCGGCGTAATGCTGATTATTATCGAGTTCCTTGGTGCCGGAATTATTGCCGATAAACTCAATCCAATCCTTTTTGGAAACAAAAATAAGGCTGATAAAGCTGCAAGTGACAGTAGAAAAGGCCTTGTTCAGAAGCCTCTTCCTCAGTTGAAAAAGAATCCTCAGCCTCAGAATGATGCTGAAGCCGCTGCAGAAAAAATTGTAGCTGATGCAACAGGCTCAGAGTCTGGACTTGCTGCTGGCGCTGATCAGACTCCTGCTCAGGAAAATCCGCTTGCCCAGCTCAATCAGATTGGAAAATTAAATACAGATTCTCTCATTTTTGGCAAAAATAAGGCTGGCGATACTGAATCATCTGAAGTTTCCGCTATGTCTGTTGCAAAAATGAGCTCTGAAAATTTTGAAAATAAAGTAGAGCCTGGTGACGGCGATGGCAGCTCAGATGAAGTAAATGATGAGGTTAAGAGTCAGATTTCTTCAGTTTTCGACAAGGCTCTTTCTGAGGTAAAAACAGACGTTATTGAAGATATTGAGCCTGTAGATTCGGATGAAGAAATCGGCGAAATTGAGGAAATTGGCGCAGTTGACAGAATTCCTGAACCGGAAGAAGAAATCGAGTCGGAAGCTGATGATTATGCAGAACCAGGTGCTTCAATTATTACAGAAGAAGAATATGCTGCCCTCACAGATTTTGGTGATGATGAGCCAGTTGAAGAAGAAGAGCCTGAAGACGAGCTTGAATGGAATAATCTTCCTCCAAAACAGGATACTCTGCCGCCAGATTATATTGATGAGGATGACCCGGCTCTTGAATTTCCGCCAAAAGACGAGGAAGCTTCGCCTGCCAGCGAAAGTTCTCCTGCAGCCGCTTCAGAAGATGACCCTTTTTCCGCTTTTGACGTAAATCTTGATGACAATACTGACAGCGAGCCGGAAACTCCATATTCCAGCAAAAAATACATTGATTCAGTTGTAGAAAATCCGAATTTCGGACATGGAATTACCCTGAGGGAAGGGGAAGCAGCTGAAGAAGAAACAGAGGAAAAAAAAACTTCTGAGCCCCAAAAGCCAGTTTACCCGTTCAGAATAAATCTTGGCCAGCAGGAGGAGCAGGCAGAAAATCAGCCTGACTCATGCCCTGTGCCGCCTGTTCGCCAGGCTGCCCCTGCTCCGGTTGCAGAACCTTCTTCACCTCTTTCTTCTCCATCTTCAGAAGCCATCCAGCATGCTGCGGAAAAGTCTTCTATGCTTTATGCCGCTTCCCACAAGGAAAATGATGACGCTTTCGGCACTTCTGATGTTTTTGCCCAGATGGAAGATGATATCCGCAAGGAAAGCCTGAAAAAAATCTCTGAAGAAACCGAACGCGCTTATCAGAATGGCGAACTAAAAACAGAAGAAGCTGCCCCTGAAGTAGCAACTTCCTTTGCTGAGGCTGCTGTCCCTGAAGCCCCTGGCGCAATTGCCCAGGATCCTGATTTTATCGAAGCTAATTTTGATGACGAGGAACCTGTTTCTGGTGCAAACGACCTTACCGCAAATGGCGAAGATGAAATTGCCGCTATGGAAGATGATTCCGACCACGACGAAATTTATGATGATGAAAGCGTAGCCTTTTCTGATGATGTAAACGGCGATTATAAAGAAAGCGATGCCTTTGCCCACGAAGACGACGAGCTTGAACTGGAAGAAGAGCCTGAGCCGGAGCGCGCTCAGATTATGCCAAATCCGCCGAAAATCGGAAACCGGGCAACAAAAAAAGGCCCTTACGTAATTCCATCTGATTTACTCACAGCCTACAAAGACGACCAGTACTGGATTATTGATGACGCAACAAAAGAATCTGCCTTGAATCTTACAAATACTCTTGCCGAGTTCAACATTGAGGCAAAGGTTATCAATATTAAAAAAGGTCCTGTAGTTACAATGTTCGAGATTCTGCCGGCGCCTGGTGTTCGCCTGCAGAAGATTGTTGCCCTTCAGGATAATATCGCCCTCAGCCTTGCCGCTCAGTCAGTGCGAATTGTAGCGCCTATTCCTGGAAAGCAGGCTGTGGGAATCGAAGTTCCAAACCGCCACCGCTCAATCGTAGGCTTCCGTGAAATCATCGAAATGAAGCTGGACGAATGGGATAAAATGGCAGTGCCTGTTGTACTTGGAAAGGATATTCTGGGTAAAGCCCAGCTGATTGACCTTGTAAAAACCCCTCATATGCTGATTGCGGGTGCAACAGGTTCGGGAAAATCAGTCTGCGTAAACTCACTTATTCTTTCTATTCTGTACAAACGTTCTTACCGCGACGTAAAACTGATTTTGGTTGACCCGAAGGTAGTTGAACTGAAGCTCTACAACAATATTCCTCACCTGCTGGTTCCTGTAATCACAGAACCGAAGAAGGCATTGCAGGCTTTGCAGTGGTGTCTTTGTGAAATGGAGCGCCGTTATGCCCTTCTGGACAGCATGGGTGTCCGCGATATTTCTACTTACAATCAGAGAATTAAGGAGCGCGACATTGCTACAGAAAAGCTTCCATATATCGTAGTAATTATTGATGAGTTTGCCGATCTGATGGCAACAAGCGGCCGTGAACTTGAATCTACAGTTGCCCGCCTTACAGCCATGAGCCGTGCGGTTGGTATTCACCTGGTTCTTGCAACCCAGCGTCCTTCTGTAAACGTAATCACCGGTTTGATTAAGGCTAACATTCCAAGCCGAATTGCCTTTATGGTTTCAAGCCGTACAGACTCTAACATCATCATCGACAGCGTGGGTGCTGAAAAACTCCTTGGCCGCGGTGATATGCTTTACGCTTCTGCCGTTGACCCGGCTCCAGTCCGCATTCAGGGAACCTTCATCAGTGATCAGGAAGTTGAGAATGTTGTAAATGCCGTTAAAGAATATGGCGAGCCGGACTACATCGATGATCAGGTATTCTATGAAGATGAAGAAGATGGTGATGATTTTGAACTGAATGGAAACTATGACGGGGATCCTCTTTATGACCAGGCACTTGAAATCGTAATTCAGTCAGGTAAGGCAAGTGCAAGTTATTTGCAGCGCCGCCTCAGTATTGGTTACAACCGTGCCGCCCGCTTAGTAGAAGAAATGGAAGAGCGTGGAATCGTAGGCCCAGCCAACGGAAGTAAACCCCGCGAAATCCTTCACGTGCCGGGGTAATTGATAATATTTAAGATATGAACCTTCTTTCTACATCCGAAATTACAGAAATCATGAGGCGCTGGCAGGCTCAGAATCCCCAGCCGGCGTCGGAACTGGAATATAAAAATGCTTTTACTCTGCTGGTAGCGGTTGTGCTTAGTGCCCAGGCTACAGACAAATCTGTGAATATTGCCACCCGCCCGCTTTTTGAGGTCGTAGACAGCCCTGAAAAAATGCTGGAACTGGGTGAAGAAGGGCTTATTCCCTATATAAAATCCATCGGGCTGTATAAAAACAAGGCAAAACACGTTATTGGACTTAGCCGCAAGTTGATTGAAGATTTTGGCGGCCAGGTTCCGGGCGACCGCGACTCCCTTATGACTCTTCCCGGAGTTGGAAGAAAAACTGCAAACGTAGTTTTGAACGTGGTATTTCATCAGCCGACAATGCCGGTGGATACTCATCTGCTTCGCGTTGCCCCGAAAATTGGCCTTGCGGAAGGTAAAACTCCTGAGCAGGTGGAAGTCTCTCTGCTGTCACGAATACCGGCAGAATTTTTACAGCACGCCCACCACTGGATTTTGCTGCACGGCCGTTACGTCTGCACCGCCCGCAATCCCAAGTGCCAGGACTGCTTGATAAGTGACTTATGTAAAAGAAATTCCGACTGCTAATCTTACTGGTTTTTTAGATATTTGTTATAGAATTTATTTCTGTCATAAACTTTATCAAATTCTGTGATTGGGAAGCAAATGTCAGGAGCAACACCATCTTCAACTCCGACAAATCCTCCATTATGTAAGCTAAAAACTTCCATAAATGATGATGTTGAAAATACAGTTCCGGCAGGCGTGCAAACCTGCATCACAAAACAATTTCCACCTGAGCTTTTACTACCAAAAAGCTTAACCCTTTTACTGGCTCGAGCCTGGAAAGCAAAGTAGTTTGCGGCTGAAAAACTTTCATTAGAAATAATGCAATATCTATTTAAATCACAAATATTATCATCACTATCAATTGCAAAATCTTCGATAGAATTGAAATTTTCATCAAAATCAACATCAGCAATAAAAGAAAGTGAATATTTTGTACCTGTCCTGTTGTTTTTATAATGCCAGTCTGCCCGTCCCAAAAACCAGGAAGCCATAAAACTTTCATAAAAAGGAGAGCCTCCTACATTTAAGGATATATCAACAACAACATTTTCAATACGCTTATTCTCATCGACATTCAGTTTATTCACAATATGATTTGCAATAACTGTCAGCTTAACAGGGTCAGAAAGTAAAGAGATTCCATATCCATGATTAGGATTTTTAATGATTTCAGAAATAAGACCATCAACAGTGCCACTTTCCTTATCCGTTTCTGTTGGAGTAAAAGGTTTGAGTGAGGCTTCATCACCTGTGCCATTACTTCTAAAAAATGCCAGTCCCTTAATACTTCCTGGCGGAGTATTTAAAAATAGATTTTTATAAAAATCAGGATCATCAACATATTTGCCTTGAAAATCTTCTAAAGCCAAAAAAAGTGTTTTATTTTTTATATAGATATTCATCATATTATTGTATTCAGCATAATAGGAAGTATTTTGCGCAGTATATAAAATATAATTTAGTTGATAATAATAATCAGTATATTCTATATAGGCTTGAGATTTGGGATAATTACAAGTTTCATAATCAAATAAGGTTTGATTTTCATTTAAACCCAAAAATGGCGTTGAATGCCCGAGATATGTATGAAGTTCTGAAATATGATGATTGAGAATTTTCACAAGCGCACTTTCGGCATCGAAAATATTTGTAGACTTAAGTTCCTTTTTTATTCCGATATTTGTAAACCAGTCACCAAAATTTGTTATACCGATATAATCTTTTCGTCCATATAGAAAATCAAAAGCAAGACAGGAAAAGTTATAATTAAAATCAGCAAAGTCCTGGGAATAAGACTCCTGCTTGCTGGCAATTTTTTCACTATAGGCTGGATTTTTATAATATGAATTTTTATCCAAAAAGACATCTTTTCCATTGTATATAAAAAAATTTTCTTTTGTACGCAGCAAAAAAAGTAAAAGCACAGAAGGAGGAATAAAACCATATCCATTTTCAAATTTAAGAGGAATTGAATAATCTTTAAGATTTATGGAACAGGCAGGATTTCCTCCTTTTTCATATAAGGATGTAAGCTTTCTGACATAAGAACAGTCCTTACCATCATAAATCTCTGTATCTGAAGTCGAAATATTATAATCAAGATCATTGTAACAAAGGCTGCCGTCTGCAAAATCAATCGTAAAACACAAAACCTGATCTTCTTTATTTATGATTTTATAAAGGCTTTCATTTTTTCTTACAATAAATTTATTGGGAATACATGTATCAAGGTAATCCTCAATTTCAACATAAGGAATATCACCTTTTTCTTCTCCACTTTTCGTAAAATAGAGATTAATTTTTCCATATTGAACTGGATTGCCAGAGGAATCAGCAGTATAAATATCACTTTCCTGCTTTATAAGACTTTCGGCATTTACTACATTTTCATGCTTTGCAAGTTCAGAACTATAAATATCATCATCTGATAAATTTCTGCAGGAGAATACAAAAATCACTGATAAAACTGATAAAATTGCAGAAAAAACTTTCTTTAATTTATTTTTCATTTTTTACCCTATCCTTTCTGAATTGTTTTATTATAAAATTCATTATTCCAGTTTGCAATTTTTATTATCAATGTTAAAGTATCTTAAAGTAAGTTATCGAGGACATAAATGCAAAAAGAACTTTCAATCTTAAAAAAAGATTTTTTAGATCATAAAGAAGATTTTATCGCCTGGTTTCATGAGGTTTTTACCCTTCATCATATGTTTATGGCGGCCGGCGTACTTATGGCGGTAATTATTTACTATATTATATACCGGCTTGTGAGAAAGGGCATTCATAAGGTTGACCAGCAGAAGCTTTCTGATGAAAGGAAGCACCTTCTTATGCGCCTTGCACGATACATTTTTTATTTTGCGGTAATTGTTCACGTACTGGGAATGTTTGGAATTAAATTTTCTGCAATCTGGGGTGCGGCGGGAATTGCCGGAGTTGCAATCGGTTTTGCAGCCCAGACTTCTGTCAGTAACCTGATAAGCGGTATTTTTATTGTTTCGGAAAAATCAATCAAACTGGGTGACACAATCATCATTAACGGAGTGACCGGCGTAGTTGATGCAATCAGCCTGCTTTCGGTGCGGGTGCACACTTACGACAATCAGATGGTTCGCATTCCGAATTCTTCTATTATAAACTCCATTCTGACAAACAATACTTACAATTCTTACCGCCGTTTTATGGTAAATGTGAGCGTTGCCTACGAATGTGACCTTGCCTTTGCCCTGGAAACCCTTAAAAAGGCGCCGGCACTCTGTCCTACTGCCCGCACCGATCCCGCTCCTAATGCCTGGATTGAAAGCTTTGGCGAAAGCGGAATAAATCTGGTGCTTGTAATCTGGTTTAACAATCCGGATTTTGTAACCGTAAAAAATGAAACTTTTATTGCAATCAAAAAAGTTTTTGACCAGGCAAAAATAGAAATTCCTTACAGCAAGATTGTGGTGCACAATGCCTAACTTTTTCGAGCCTTACGACTGGAACTACATGCTGGAGCGGAACCCGCCCCGCGCCTACAGCGTCGCCGACTATCACGAAATCCTCTGCCCCCGCGCTGATTATCCGGCCTTCCTGGCTCCTTACCTTGAGCTGCCTCTGCTTACCCGCCTCAAGGGCATAGGCCTTTTGTGCGGCACCGACTGGACGAAGCTTTACCGCAACCGCTTTTACTATTCCCGCTATGATCACAGCCTGGGCGTTGCCCTGATTATCTGGCATTTTACCCACGACAAAGCTCAGACCCTTGCAGGCCTTTTACACGACGTTTCAACTCCGGTTTTCAGCCACGTGAGCGACTTCCGAAAAGGAGACGCCCTGACCCAGACCGCCACCGAAGAGCCTAACGAGCTGCTTATCAGAAACGATGCCCAGCTTGCCCGCCTTCTTGCGGCTGACGGTCTCATCGCCGATCAGGTATGCGACTATCATCTTTACCCGGTTGCCGATAACGAAATCCCCCAACTCAGCGCCGACCGACTTGAATACATGTACCCCAGCGGAATGGCTCTGGACGGCAGCTGGACTTACGAGGAAATCCGCCGCACTTACGGCGATTTGCGCGTGCTTACAAATGAAGATGGCCTTCCCGAGCTTGGCTTTTCCAGCCCGGAAATTGCCACCGAATACACCGAGCACTTCTGTCTTATCGGTCACATTCTCCAGCTCAATGAGGACAAGCTCTGCCTGCATATGCTTGGACAAATCATGAACCTTGCGGTGGAAGAAGGCATTGTCCGCGAAGAAGATTTTATGACCCTTTCGGAAGCTGAAATTATTAAAAAGATTGATGATGAGATGTCCGGCTCGCAACAACTCAGGTCTCTTTACCACACCTTCCGCGAAATGACCTCCGTAGTTCATGCTCAAGGCAAGCTCGCCGGCCATTTCTGCGTGAATTTAAAGGTCAAACTCCGCTATATAAATCCTCTGGTTCAGCTGCCAGACGGCTCTGTCCGCCGAATCCGCGAGGTTTCCCCTCAAGCCGATAAAATTATCACAGACTTTTTAAGCTGGGAAGATACTCCTTACGGCTGCGTAGAACTGATGTAGATTTGCGAAAAAAATTGGAAGCCACTGCGGTTACAAGTGAAAAGAGATGACACTTTAGCGACTTTAGTCCTCCCATTCCGCAAAATAAATTAGCCCTTTTATCATCTTATTCGTATAAATAAATATATAAAATCAAGTGAGGTGATTAATATGAAAAAAAATGTATTTTTGGCTGGATTTGTACTGCTGATTTCTTCAGGGCTTTTTGCGCAGTTTAATGCTAATGATCCTGAAACTACACTGCCGAAGGGAAAGTATGAATTTTCTGTTTCTACAGATGATTTAAAAAATGCTTTTAATTCCGGCAATAATGATTTGGGAAAAAGCAGCGGTTTTGATCAGGCACTGAACGATTTTGCAAATTCTTCGGCAAAAGCCGATGAAAAGCTGCGTGAAGAAAATCAGAAAAATATTCAGTTCGAAGAGAAATAAGAAAAAGGCTTTTTCAAAAAAAAGTGTGCTGACACTATAACATCAGCGAGGAGAAACAATATTCGTCGTAGTATAGCTGAAGAACAGGGCCTCAAAATACCAGCAAAAACCAGATCAAACGATGCAAGTTTCCGTCAGGCTTATGATGCAAACATTGATGAAATCAACACTGAACTTGACAATGATGATACTGATTCCGGTGTCTTAGACCTTATTAACAAGGTTGTAAGAGCAAATTTTGCTACTAACTAAGTAAGATTTCCGGTAAGGCAAAAAAATGAGGTTGCGGATATTTCCGTAACCTCATTTTTTTGTATCTGATTATTTTACAAGTTTTTTCAACTCTTCAACCTTGTCTGTGTTTTCCCAAGGGAAGCCTTCGCGGCCAAAGTGTCCGTAGCTGGCTGTCTTGCGGTAAATCGGCTGCTTAAGGTTCAAGGTTTTGATGATTCCGGCCGGTGTGCAGTCAAAAATCTTCTTTACGGCTTCTTCAATTTTTTCGCGAGGGGCTTTTTCTGTTCCGAAGGTTTCAACCATAATTGAAACCGGGAAAGGAACTCCGATTGCGTAGGCAAGTTCAACCTCGGCGCGGTCAGAAAGCCCTGCCGCAACAATGTTTTTTGCAATGTAGCGTGCCATATAGGCTGCCGAGCGGTCAACTTTAGATGGGTCTTTTCCGCTGAAAGCACCGCCTCCGTGTCTTCCCATTCCGCCGTAAGTATCTACGATGATTTTGCGTCCTGTAAGTCCTGAGTCTCCGTCAGGTCCACCGATTACGAATTTTCCTGTAGGGTTGATAAAGTATTTTACCTTGTCATCAAGAAGGCCTGTTGGTTGGAGAACCGGTTTAATCACTTCTTCAATCAAAGTTTTTCTGATTGTTTCGTAATAAACATCAGGATTGTGCTGGTGAGAAAGAACAACTGTATCAATGCGGACAGGCTTAAATCCGTCGTATTCAATTGTTACCTGAGATTTTGCATCCGGGCGCAGCCAGGCAATTTTACCTGAATGACGAAGCTCGTGGGCACGAAGTAAAATCTGGTGTGAATAATAAACTGGGGCAGGCATCAAGGCCGGAGTTTCGTTGCAGGCAAAGCCGAACATCATTCCCTGGTCGCCGGCACCCTGCTGTCCTTCGTACTCATCAAGTCCTTTTCCTACAACACCCTGGTTGATATCAGCTGACTGAGCATGAAGTCTGTTCATAAAAAGACAGTTTGCGCCGTCAAGTCCAACTTCAGGCGAGTTATAACCGATGTCCAGTGCAACTCCACGGGCAATTTTTTCAACCTGAGCATTGAATTTCTTTGTAAATTCAGCATCAACCTTGATATTCTGGAAACCGATTTCGCCTCCAATCAGAAGAAAGTCTGTAGAAGAAAAAGTTTCGCAGGCAACGTGAGCTTCCGGGTCAAGAGAAAGGCAGTAATCAAGAACTGCATCAGAAACCTGATCGCAAAGCTTATCCGGGTGACCTTCACCAACAGATTCAGAAGTAAATAAATAGTGATTGTTAGATAAGATAGACATATTAAGTCTCCTATTTAGCAAGATTTTCAAACTCATACGAGCTTGTTTCCGCCCTGCAATTTGGATAAATCGGCGGATAGAAGAAAGTGCTTATGCAGCAACAAGATAATAATACTGCTTTTTACTTTTAAATTCAAATTTTTTACAAGGTTTATCCTTAACTCTGCCATTTGTACTCTATACAAACATATAAAATATTGATATATTAATCCAAATTCAAAAATAGGATAGGTCTCTTTATTTTTAAGAGGCATTTTGGAGATAGTATTAATGGCACTTAAGAAAAGTTTTTCAAAAGACGGTAAGAAATGTACTGTAACTTTTTCTGTTGCTGCAGAAGCTGCTAACGGGGTATCAAGAATTAATATTGCCGGCGATTTTAACAGCTGGAGCAGTACTGATACACCAATGAAGAAAGCAAAAGACGGTTCGTTTTCTGCTAAGCTTGAACTTGATGCAGGTCGTGAATATCAGTTCCGTTATCTGATTGACGGTTCAAGATGGGAAAATGACTGGAAGGCAGACAAATATATTCCAGCTCCATATTCGAATGCCGACAATTCAGTTGTAGTAACAAAAAAAGATTTCTAGTTCAGCAGAAATTCTTTGATAAAGCCCGGGTCAGGTGGAAGCTCGGGCTTTTATTTTTTCTAATGACTTTTATTAAAATCCCGAAAATATAGATATGCAGAATACTATTTTTAAAAATGAATCTAATCAGTGGGGAAAGCGTGTTTTATTTCTGCTTCTCCTTATTTTTACAGTTTGCAGCTTAAAACTGTGTGCCGAGGATATTACTCCGGCTCAGGCCCAGGTTGAACGCGAAAAATTCGTTGCTGAGGCTAAAAAATATGTAGGCTGTCCTTATGTGCTTGGGGCAGTTGGTCCTGACAGCTTTGACTGTTCCGGCCTTATTTATTATGTTGCCCGTGAATCGGTTGGAATTCAGCTTCCAAGAACCGCAAAGGCAATTTACAGCTTCTGCCGTATTGTACCGGACAAGAGCCGGGAGGTAGGGGACCTTGTTTTTTTTAAGACAAACAGCACCGGAAATATCAGTCACGTGGGAATTTACATCGGAAACGGACAGTTTATTTCTGCCATCAGTGACGGCGAAAACACAGGTGTAATCATTTCTTCACTTAATCAGACTTACTGGAAGGGCAAATACGTTGCGACCGGCCAGTTTATGAAGTCGGGAACGGGCACCGAAGAGCAGGTAGAGGCGGCAATTGCCCAGGATGCTAAGGAAAAGGAAAAGCATCCCCGCCAGGTTCACGCTTCCCGCAGCGGCAATGACCTTACAAGGAATATTATTTTTGATGCCAGCACAAATATCGGCTGGTCTTTGATAGCCCCTAATTCTTTTATGTTCCGCTTCCGTGCCTTTGATATTCAGATTAATGCCCGCTATAAGAAGTGGTTCCTTGAGCCGGGTTTTGCTATCGGCGCCCGCATAAATTTCAGCCAGGATGTTTTTCAGATTCCGCTTTTGTTCACCGCAACAATGAGTGAATATGTGCGCTTATATGCCGGTCCTGTAATTTCCTTTACAAATGCTCATCTTGTTACAACAGATAAGACAATTTCTGCTTCTGTTTTCCCGGGAACAATCGGCGTTGTTTTTTCAACTCCTAGTTTTTCGATTAAGGAAGCAAAGGTTCAGTTTGTACAGGATATCAGTTATTCGGTTTTCAACAATACGGATAATGCGGCCCTTAATTTCCTTGAATCCCTTTCGGCAGGTCTTGTAATGTTTACAGGAGTCAGGGTTTCTCTGCCGCTCAGTACCTTTGTACGATAAAGGACTTTTGTGTTCTCTATGAAAAGATTTTTTGAATTTGTCCTTATTTTTTTCTCTTTTGCGATTGGACTTTTTTTCACATCCTGCAAAAATCAGCTGTCTTTTACTCTTCTTGATGATGACAGCATTGCCTTTACGGCGGAATGTAATTTTGATCAGGAGGGGGCAATTCAAAAGCTTCTGGAAAGCGTAGGTACCGATTTTACACAGCTTAACCTTGATGAACTCAAGGTCGGACTTGAGGAAGAAGGCTTTACAAAAGTTCAGGTTTATCCTTCCCAGACAAGCGGGCTTGTAATTAAAGGCTTTATCCCGAAAGACAATGAAATCGTTTTTGTCCGGGACGGAATTATAAGCTTCCGTCTGACTCAGGAAAATTTCCGCGATTTTTACAACGGCTCTTCTGAAAAAATTGCCGCTGTATTCGATGTCTTTCTTGTTCCCGTCCTAAGTGATGATGAAGAAATTTCTAATCTTGATGAAAAAGGCTACCTTGATTTAGTCGCTTCTTTTTACGGTCAGAATTTTGCAGATGAGCTTTCAAAAAGCAGCATAAAAATCTCTGTGCAGGATAAAAGAAAAAATATCACTGAAAAAACGATTTTGTTTACATCACTTTTTACTGCTAAAAAAGCTATCGAAATCAAATCTCAAAAATAAAAGGGGAGGCTTATATGAAAAAACTGATCTCTCTGGCTCTTGTTCTGCTTTTAAGCTTTTCACTTTTTTCTTTTGACGGAGCTGTTTCCGGCTATAAAAAAATCCTGGTTCATAAAACCCAATGGTTTGACGTAATTTATGGCGCCGAAAACGAGCAGACCGCCCGTCTTCTTATTGCAAATGCCGACCGCATCTATAAGGAAGCGGCCGCCCAGTATGGAATTGAGCCTCAGTGCCGTATGCCCCTTGTAATCACGCAGAAGGTCGAGCAGTTTAATGCAAACTGGTCTTCCTATCCATATAATCACATTGTGCTTTATGACACCTTCCCGACGGATAATCTTCAGGTGATGGAAGACACAATTCTTGGAACCTTCTGGCACGAAATCACCCATTCAATTACCTATAATATGAAGCATCCCTTCTGGCAGGGACTAGGTCTTGTTTTTGGTGATGAATTTTATCCGGGTTCTCTTACCGTTACCAGGGGAATGGCTGAGGGTGCCGCCGTTGCAAGCGAAAGCATTAGCGGCCAGGGACGCCTGAACAGCGAATTCAGCAGGCATGTAATCAAGCAGGCAAAAATTGAAGGAGAATTTCCTTATTACAGTGATGTTCAGGGGGCTTCCGACAAGTATCCTATGGGAGCCTTTTATGAATTTAACGGGGCTTTTTACCAGTGGGTTCAGGATAAATACGGAATGGAAAAATATGCCGACTTCTGGTACAGGCTTTGTAACTTAAAGTCGATTACGGTCAGCGGGGCTTTCAAGAAGGCCTTTGGTCAGAGCCTTCGTTCAGCCTGGAAAGAGTATGAAAATGACCTTGCCGTGCAGGTTGACAGCGGTGACAAAAATCCGGTGAAAAAGGGGCTTGCAAAAGATTTTTTTACCCCGGATTCAGCTGATTATTCTGTAGCCAATGATTCAGGTGCCCTTTATGGAAATCTGAAAAAATGCGATGACGGTCTTATCTATATTAATTCAAAAACTTCATCACTTTATTTTGTTGATAATGCTTCGCTTTCTAGCGGGGGAAAAATTCAGCCGAAAAAACTCTTTACCCTCCAGCAGATGGAAAAGGCTGATATTTCCCGCGACGGACGCTTTCTTGCCCTTCAGATTATGAGTCAGAGGGCGGCCGCAACAAAATCAAAGATCCTGGTTTATGACAGGAAAAATGGGCGTTTTAAGACCCTGTCAAAAATTACAAATGTTCATGATGCTGTAATTCTTGAGTCGGGAGGCAATTATTATCTTGTCTGCCAGATTTATGAATCGCCGATTGTGAAGATTGCAACTTATAAATTGCAGCTGGATGACAGGGGAGATTTGGCTGGCTTTAGCGAAGCAGCCTCCTTTGACCTTGAAAAAGCCACCTTATTCCAGTCTATGACCTGGCTGCCTGATTGGGGCGCAGGGGATGCAGCTGCCGCCGGGGGTGCAGGGAACGCTGAAAAAGTGCCTGCCTTTGCCGCAATCAAAAAATCTGCCCTGAATTATTTTATCTGCGGCTACACAATTAAAGGTCAGCTTCTTTTTGAATCTCCTCTTCCTGGAAAAAACACAGCTGCCCGATATATTTCTTATGATGAAGAAGCAAAGCGCTTTTTATTCAGCTACACAGAGCCGGACACAATGCCCCGCCTTGCAAGCTTTGATTTACAGAGCAAAACTTTCCTTTTTGAAAAGGCTGATTTTTCGGGCGGTATTTTCTATCCGCTTTGTGTTCAGGGAAAGATTATTTATGCGGGAAACTTTTACCGCCAGAAAAGACTCTTAGTAAAAAATGACCAGAGCGGACTTTCGGAGGGGATTTCTGGGAATGAGGCCCAGAAAATCAGAAGGCCGGAATTTTCGCTTGGGCAGGTGGAGCCGCCGGTGGAAGGAGAGATTGAAACTAAGCCTTATAACCGCAGGAACTTTTTGCGCGGTTCACTTTATCCGCTCAGTTCACTTTCTTCAAATTCTTACAATTATGGTCAGAAAACTTCTTATCCTATGCTGGTTTCTGCATCTTACCTGAATATAAGCCCCTGGACTTCCGGTATTTTTATTATTGAACTTGGTTTCGGACTAATAACAAATTCCCTTGGCCTTCAGGTTGAATACCAGAGCGGAAGCTTTACCAAAGTTTTTAAGTATTCACTTTCAGGCTTTACTGAATTTGATAAGGCGGGCTGGAAGCAGTCGCGTGCAAGCGGAACTATAACTTCTACAATTCCTTTCGGGCGCGTATCAAAGCTGATTTTCAGCGACACACTCCTGCTTCACTACGGCCGTTCCAACCTTACAAAGGCTCAGGCAAAACGAAAGTATGGTTCTCTTAGATATGGCTGGGCATATTCAGACAGCAGTAAAAAGTATTTTTATGGTCTGGACTCTTTCAGTGCGGGCTACTCTAATATTCATCAGTGCGGCGACGGAAAATATTCAGACGGCGGATTTTCTATAGGAAGCATTTTCTTCACCAGATATAACGCTAATAACCGCTATGATTTGGATAAATACGAGTTTTATAATGATCTGGGATTTACAGCTTCACTTGCTCTCCCCCGCCTGCTTCCCCTTCGTGATACTTTGAATTTGACTTATAATCTTCCGGCAAGACTCAGTCTTAATATCTTTGCCGAAGAAAAAAAAGCAGATTTTTCTGTTTTGGCTGGTCTTAAGCAGGACGGATTTCCGGAATTTAATGCCGTTACCCTTGATTTTGAAACGATTCTTTTTGGGGCAGATATTCAGAAAGGCGCCGGAATTCTTTTCTTTAATGATATCCGTCTTCTTTTCCATTATAAGCTTGGCTTCAGCTATTCGGAAGTTCATGATGATGATAACTGGCGTATTTTTGACCTGAAGGATTATCTTAAAAAGCTTGGCGGGGATGTGCCGCTTGAACACTTCTTCGGTCTGAAAGTGGCGGCCGGAATTACGCCAAACTATGGTGTTACGGCTAACAACCGCTTTAAGACAGAAAGTTATTTTGAAACGGGCATAGCGCTGAAAGAGACTAAAAGCTATGGCTACGGGGCACTGGGCTTTAGTATGAACTTTTAGTTCACTTTAATCTGATCCAGAATCTCTCCAATCTTGTCGTGGATTACAAGAGTGGCACGGCTATCCTTCATTGTGGCGGTTTTGTTTATCAGAACAAGATTTTCGCCGTGGAAGTAATCAATTAAACCTGCGGCCGGATATACAATCAGCGAGGTTCCACCGATTATAAGGGTGTCTGCTTCCTTAATTGCGTTAATGGCTCCGTTTACAATGTCGTTATCGAGACCTTCCTCATATAAAACTACATCCGGCTTAATGAGTCCGCCGCATTTTGTGCAGTGAGGCAGCTTGTCCGGGGCCTTTGCGCTTTCTTCAATAATTTTTTCATCATAGAATTCATGGCAGTCTTCGCAGTAATTTCTGAGGACGCTGCCGTGAAGCTCGTAAACCACCTTGCTTCCGGCCATCTGGTGAAGTCCGTCAATATTCTGGGTTACTACGGCCTTAAGTTTTCCGGCCTTTTCAAGTTCTGCAAGCTTGTAATGAGCCTTGTTTGGCTGAACTCCGTGAATCAAAAGCTTTTCACGGTAAAAGCGGTAAAATTCCTTTGTATTTTCGTAAAAAAAGGTTCGGCTGATAATCTGCTCAGGAGGATAAGCCCACTTTAAATTGTAAAGACCATCAACACTTCGGAAATCGGGGATTCCTGATTCAGTTGAAACGCCGGCCCCTCCAAAGAATACTATGCTTTTGCTTTTATCGATAATTTGCTGTAGACTATCGATGTTAAAAAGTTTTTGTTTTTTGCTTATCATAGCAACCTTCCTGATTTTAGTTTTTTAAATTTGGAATTGAATTAGTTTCCTCATCCTAACCTTTGTACTTATAAATTAGTCCAATTCTTCCGATAAGTAAATAACTCATTTTTTACAAAAATGAAAATCGAGGTATTTTTTTGATGTTTAAAAAGGTTTTTGCGGCAGGAGTTCTGAGTTTATCATTTGCGGCCCCTTTTTTTGGTCAGTTTACTAGTCCAAAGGTGGAAAGTATAACTGCCCGGAATTTGAACAGTTGGGAAGAAAGCTTTGATCTGGAATCCAGAAAGCCCGGCAAGTACAATATCCTCATTAACGCTAAGGATTTGGGCGGAAACGAATTTACCGAAGGTCCCTATAATATCTTTATAGATCCTAAATCAGATTTGCCTGTGTGCAGTATTACAAACCCTTTTCCGAATATGCGGGTTGTTGGAAACCTGAACATTGTAGGAACCTGTATTGATGATGACGGAGTTTCGCGTGTAAAGCTCATTCTTGATGAGGGAAAGGCCAGTGAGCTGACGGTTGATGCGGACGGAAAAGAATTCTGGTCATATTATCTTGATACAACAAAGCTGGAAGAGGGAACTCATACAATCAAGGTTATCGGTTACGATATAAATACGGTTCCTGTTGAAGGAAATCCTCTTGTTCTTACCTGGCAGCTGGACAGAAAAGCGCCGGTTACAAATCTGATTGGCAAAGAAATGGGTATGCTGGTTTCCGGTAAGGTGAACTTTCATGGTCTTGTTACAGACGGAAACGGCATTAAAAAGCTTGAATATTCAACTGATAAGGGAGAGCATTTTACTCAGATTAAGCTTGCAAAGACAAAGGATATGTCTTCAAGAAGCTTTATCCTTGATATAGATACAAAAGCCTTTGCAGATGGTCCTGCCGTTCTCTGGTTCCGCGCAACTGATATGACAGGCTCCGTGGGACTGTTTTCCTACCTTTATTTTATAGACAACACAAAACCTTATGTGCAGATTGTAAGTCCCATTGAAGGTGATGTTAAAAACGGAAAATTTTCTGCGGCCGGCTTTGCAAAAGATAAAATCGGTATCACAAATCTTTCCTGGACCTTTGGAACTCAGACCGGTGAATTTGAACTGATTCCGGGAAACCCATACTGGAAGCTTGATCTTGATACGACCGGTATGAAGGAAAAAAGCGTAAAACTTACGATTCATGCAAGTGACAAGGCCGGAAATAATGTTGAAGTTTCAAGAACTATTCCTTTGAACCAGGAGGCAGACAGGCCTGTCGTTCAGCTTAATGAACCTGCCCCGGATCAGATTTTCGGACAGGATGACAGCTTTGTAATCCGGGGAATTGCGTCAGATGATGATGCCGTTCAGAGTGTAAAAATTACGGTAGATAACGGAGAGCCTTTTATTCAGGAAACCCGTGGTCCTTTTATTTATACTCCGGAACTTGAATACAGCTTTGAAATGACAAAGCACACCATAACTGTAACAGCCCTTGATGAAAACGGACTTGAAGGAAATCCTGTAACAAGAACTTTCTATACTGCCGGTTCTGATATTGATTTTTCTGACATAAATATCGTAAACGGAAAAAGCATCCAGAACTTTACAGACGGTATGGAAATCCATCCGGAAAGCGGCTCAACTTTTGAGCTTACTGCCCGTTCCGCAATCGGAATACAGAATGTTCATTCAGAAATCCTCTGGGGAAAAAACGGCAAAATTGAAAAAGATGACCAGCTTGCAAAGCCGGCTGCCTCATATAAATTCAACCTTCCAATCGCCAGTGATTTTCCAAAGGGAGTAGTAAACCTTAAAATTCAGGTTACTGATATTGCAGACCACGTCTCTGAATATTCAGCCCTTATGTACATCACAAATACTTCGGCTGTAAAAGCTGATGAAATGGAAATCATTTTTGATGAAACAAGAATTGATGAAGAAGGAACAATCGTAAATGACAAGGAATATCCTGCCAGTGCCTACTTTAGCGGCGGTGTCGCAAAGAAGGTAGAACTTGTTCCTGCAACTCCTTTTGCCACAGCCGAACTTTTTGGAAATCAGATTGTTCTTATGCCGGGCGATGCTGTTGGTGGTTCAGCTGACGTAAAAATCCGCGTTACCACAGACAAGGGAAAAACCGTTGAATCGCGCACAATCCGCTTTAAGTCTGGAAAAGACCTTCCAACCTTGACGCTGGACAGCTCTGCGGTAGGACTTCTTGACGGAAAGGCGGGGCCTGTAAAGGTGGAAGGAAACGCTGCCTGCGTTACGGGGCTTTCCCGCCTTTATTATCACGTGCTTTCAGCCCACACAGAAATGAAGGGCGGGGTAGTTGCAGCAATTACAACTGAGGTTAAAGAAGAAATCCCACTGGAAACAGATAAAAACGGAAATTTCAGCCTGGAAATTGACCCGGCTGAATTTGGTGACGGCGCCCATGTTGTTGAGTTTGTTGCAGAAGCGGCAAACGGAATCATAGTTGCAAACGCTGTGGCCTTTACTTCCATTCCGGAAATCGAAGAAATAGAAGGAAAAATGCCGGTCGCAAAGCCTCCTTTTGTTGCCTGGCTGGACGGCGGCTTTGATATTTACGCAATCGCAATTTATCAGGGTGAGTTAGATACTCTTTATGATACATTTAAGACCTTCCACCGGTCGGAGCTGCAGGAGGGGAACAATCCTCTTTCTGTGACTGTGATGGCAGTGGATGGAAAGGCGCCGGTGGCAGGAAAATACAATGCCGTAAAGCAGGCTACTCTTGAAGTGAATATTGCCTCTGTTAATGAGGAGCCTTACCTGAGCGGTATGCCGGTCACAATTCCTTTTGGTGTGAAAGACGGCGGAAAAATCCAGCTTTACATTAACTCTTCGGCTTCTGTCGGCTCTGTAAGCTATGAAATTACGGGCGCTGAAGTGAGCGGAGGGGACGTAAAACAGACTGGTTCTGCAAAAATCCTTAAGCCGGGCGCTGAAAATCCAAACCTGTGGATTGCTGAAATCCCGCTTGGAAATCTTCCTGCCCGTGTAAATAATTTCACTGCAACCGTTAAGGCGGGCTCCCTTACAAAAACAGTGCAGGGTGCCGTTACAGTCCTCCGTGAAAATCCGGAGGATTCAATCAGCGATGCAGAAAAGGTTTTTGCTTATCCTGCCAGGGGAACCCTTTTTGATGAAGTTGAAAACCGCTGGGTTATTTCTAACGGTTCTAAGTTCTATTTCTATGCAAATGTTACGGGGCCTTTCCGTGCAGAATTGATTTCCAAGGCTGACGGACTCAAAATTGATACAGACGGAAAGCTTATCATCCTGAGCGCAGAAAAGGACGGAGAATACTCCGGCGTTTCGGTTCGTGTTTACGATAAATACGGTGATGTATTTGATTCAGAAAAGCTGAATTTCTCGGTGGATAATACTGGTCCGGTTCTCAATCTTGTGGAGCCGGTATTCGGTCAGTGGCTTGGAAATGTATTCAAGCTGAGCGGAACTGTTGCAGATCCTTCCGGAATTGCCTTTATCGAATATTCTCTTGATAATGGTGAAACCTGGAAGGATATCAGATTCAGCGGCGGAAAAAATCCAGGAATCACCTTTGCAACTGATGTGAATATTGATGACCTGGAGGAAGGCCTTATCAATCTTGATGTGCGGGCCGCAGATGCTTCAGGAAAAACTTCTACGGCGCATCTTGCCCTCTTTAAGGATGTAACGCCGCCTTCAGTAGTGGTTGTCGTTCCTACTGCTGATGACATTGTAAACGGCGAAACTCTGATTGTCTTTAATGCAAAAGATAACGGACATCTTGCAAAAGCAGAATATGTGGGCCCTCCGGTTCGCGGCAAAACACCTGTGAGAACTCCTCTTGAACTTTCTGATTTGACTTCTATCCTCCTTGGAACTGAAGCCTGTCCTATTAATGATGCAATGTCCTTTGTATTTACGGATGACGCCGGAAACACAAATACAATGGATATCTGGGACTTTATTATTGATAATGAATCGGATTTACCGATTTCTGAAATACATGTTCCTGAAGAAATGCAGGTAATTACCCGAGACTTTACAATTTCCGGAGTAGTTTACGATGATGACGGCGACACAACAATGTTCTATAAGATTGATGATGGCCAGTATCATCAGCTTGCGGATTTGGGAACAAGCTTTGCAATCGATATTCCTCTGTCTACTATGACAGATAATGAACATACAGTTACTGTTTATGCAGTTGATATAAACGGAGTTAAGGGTCCTGAAACTTCGCGAACCTTCAGAATTTCTCTTGAAGAACCTAAGGGTGCCGTTGAGCTTCCTACCATCGATACTCATAACCGCCAGAAAGTTACTTTATCCGGCTGGTCGAGTGATAAAAACGGAATAGAAAAGGTTCAGGTTTCTCTTGATAACGGTAACAGTTACAACGACGCAATCGGAACTGAAAAATGGACTTATGAACTTGATACCCGTGTAATTCCGGGCGGAACTCAGGTTGTCTTCCTCAAGATTTCTGATAAATACGGAATTCAGGGACTTTATTCAAGCTTAATCAATATTGATAACGAGGCGCCGGAACTCACTCTGGAGCTTCCTCTTGATGATTCTGTAACAACCGGAAGGCTTTTCTTCTCCGGCTTTACTTATGATAACGTGGGAATTACAGACCTTCACGTTACACTCAGAAATCTTGATAAGGGCGGAAAGCCGGTCGTAAAAAATATTCCGGTAAATCGCGTTGTCGGTGAAACAATCGACATTTCTGATATGGAAAACGGTTTTTACAACCTTGAATTTACAGGAAAGGATAAGGCGGGTAACACAACAAACATCAGCCGAAACTTCCGTCTGGACAAGAACCGCCAGCCTGCCACCGTCGATATTCTTTACCCTCTGAACGGGGAGCATAAAAACGGTAATTTTACGATTTATGGACAGTCGGAAGGCGAACTGGAAATAGTTCATCTCAACCTCTATCTTGATAATAAAATTGTGGGGCAGACTGAGCTTACAAGCTGCGGCTTCTTCAAGTTTGATCTGGGACCGGAAGATATTTCTGAAGGACTTCATACTTACAAGATTGGAACGGTGCTTGAAAACGGCAGGGAGCTTTTCTCTAACGAGCAGACAATCACCTACAGCCCGACAGGCCCGTGGATTACTATCGATAACTTTACCTACGGCGACTTTGCCGTTAATCGTCCCTTTATCCGCGGTCAGGCCGGCTACTCAATTTCTGAAGAAGAGCTTCTTCTTTCAAGAACAAAGGAAACCTCCGCAGAAGAAAAGGCCGTTACAGCGGCAAAGCGGGTTGCAAAAATTGATTTGAGTTTTGATAACGGAAAGACCTTCAAAGAGATTTCCAAAAAAGACGGCTGGTTCTACAGAATTGAAAACGAAGATATGACAGAAGGTTACCACTTCCTTCTTATTCGTGCTACAATGGTAAATGGTGAAGTTGCCGTTACCAGAACAATAGTTCAGGTGGATAATACAAAGCCTTCGATAAGGCTGATTTCTCCTGAGCGCGGTGGACGTTATAATCAGACGCTCCTTGTTTCCGGAGTTTCTAACGATAATATCGAATTGAAAGACGTAACAATTACCCTGCGAAAAGGTGATAAGTCAGCCTACCAGGTTCCGTCTTTCATACAGGGACTCTATCTGGATTTCCACTTCTGGGGCGCAACTTTGTATGAACTGGGAGCAGGCCTTACCTTCTTTGATGACAACGTTAAACTTCAGGTTCAGTGGGGTCAGTTTACCCAGGAGCAGAGAGACGCTGTTTCTGACTTGTTCGGTGTAAAACTGACGGATACCCGTTATGGAGGAAGTAACATTCTGGGAATTAAGATTCTGGCAAACATTGTCTCAATTCCTTTCAGCTACTTCTTTGGTCATGATTTTGACTGGCTGCATTCTTCAGTTGCGGTCGGTGCCCAGTTCAGCTGGTTTGATTTGACTCAGAGCGGAAAAACGCAAACTTTGTCAGCTTTAGTTGGACAGATTGAGCTTCCGAAAGTAAAATTAAAGAATGTAAAGATGTTCAGTCAGTTTGCACTTTACTTCGAAGGTTCGCTGTGGTTTATTCCTACCGACGTAACAAGTACGGTAGAAATTCAGAGTATTGTTCCTCAATTCGCTATCGGATTAAGAACGAATATATTCTAAAAACGGAGAGAAAGGTTTAGAAATTATGAGACATATAATAAAAGTTTTTACAGCGATATTCTTTCTGACATTAATTTCTCCTCTTTTTGCGGTAGAAGAATATGTAAGTGAGATTTATAAAGAAATTGATGCGGTATTTGTAAAAAAATCAGAGAAGGAGCTTTCGGCTATTCTGCAGAAAAATCAGAATGACCCATACTATTATCTGATTGAAAACTATACTGAAAAGAAAATCCGTCGTCTTATTGTTGCAAATGATTATGACTTTGCAATGGTCGCTACTGAGGTTGTAATCGAAAACAATCTGGATAACGAACGTGCTGTTGAAATGTATTCTACAATCATGGATGCTTATGAGGTTCAGAAGGAATACGAGCAGAAGGAAGAGGAAAAGCGTCAGAAGGAGCAGGCAAGAATCGAAAAGCAGAAGGAATCAAAACGAGCGGGAGTTGAAAAGCAGTATGTTTCAACGAAAACTGCCGGCGGCGGCTCGGTTTATGTTTCCGGAAAAGATGTTCAGGCGGCGAGCTCTGCCTGGAAGGCTGCCCTGGGTGTAGCTAACGTGAGCTTTCTTATGGAGGAAGAGTCAGGTGTAAATGCAAGAAACTATGGAATTTCTGCAACTGTTACAAGTGAGCATTTTTTGGAAAAAATTTCTATAGGCTGTGACGCCGGACTTGATTTTAAGTTTCTGGATTTGGGCAGCGGAGAGTCAAAAATCCCTCTTATGCTTGATTTTGACTTTATTCCAAAAATTGGATTTCCGTCCTTTTTCAGAAATCTATTCTTAAGGGCAGGCTTTGCCGGTATGAAAACCGGAAAGCAGAAGGATTCAACAAAAACGGATAATGTAATCGGAAATTTCTATACTCCGGTTCTTGGTCTTCAGATTGAAGATTTCAAAATTGGCCCTACAGAACTTACGGCAAATTTTGACTATTATATAGGACATCTTTATTATAATGATGTAACTTCGGCAATGGCGGCAGGAGCAAATCTTGCTATTCCGTTTACGAATTTAGATCAGGTAAAACTGACTTTTAACGTTGGGGTTAAAGACAAGATTTTCCTGAAGGAGAGTGGATTGGAAAATCGTGCAAATATAATTCTTGCAATTGGAGCTGAAAATGGTAACAAGTAAGATTAAAAAATTCATTATTTCATTAGGATTGTTTGCTGCTGTATGCTTTGTTTTTGCTGCAACAACAGATCTTTCTGCCCGCTTTCTTGATAAGGCGGAGACGGCTTATGAGGATGGCAACATTGATGACGCCTACAAATATGTAAATCAGGCACTTGCCGTTGCCAAGGATGAGTCTTCTCAGGCAAACGTGCTTTATTTTGCTCAGACAGTTTATACTGTAAAGCTTCAGAAAATCTGGGAAAATTACGATGAAAACGCCTTTGAAGAGGTTAAAGGTTTTATTGAAGCTTACCCAAAGATTGAAAACCGTAAAATAAAGACTCTTATCCGCCAGATTGAAAATGGCGTGGCAAGCGCAGAAAAGCAGGAAGCCGCTCAGCGTCAGCAGGACCAGTTCAATCAGATGATGGAAGCTAATACTTCTCAGACAGAAAAACTGATTGAACAGCAGAGAGCCGAAGCTGAACAGCGCAGTAGACGTGATGCAGAATTCAAGCAGTCTATCGAAAGCGGATTTTCAAATATGGGAAAGGCTTTCACAGACAGCGCTGCTGAAACAAAACGTTCTACTAAAGTGCTGACTTTCTCTATCATCGGAATTGCTCTTTTGATTCTTATTATAGTTTCACTTATTGTTCTTGTTGTGCGCAAGGGCTTTAAGGCTCAGCAGGTTCAGCAGGAACAGTATGTTCAGGCTTTCAAAATGCTGGCTGCAAACCAGAGTCAGACAAACCGCATTATGCTGGGCGGTGTAACAGATCTTTACGGTGCAAATCCTACAATGCGTATTGCGGGTTCCTCTACCTGGGCTCCGGCCGCAGCTTTGCCGGATGTAGAATTCAGTGAAGATGATCAGGAAGAACTCAAGCAGCTTGCAATCAAGTGTGAGGAAATCGGTACAAAAATTGATGCCGTTACCGGCCGTAAAAACAACTCAAAGAACGTATCGGAACTTGTTTACAAGCTTTCTATGGCACTTGGACTTCCTCAGGGTATGAGTATGCTCTACTTCTGTGCCGCAATGATTTACGATGCCGGCTTCCTTGGAATCGACCCTGAGCTGCTTGGCGCTACAAACCTTACAGACGAGCAGAAGGCCGCTTTGAACGAGCACGTAAAACTTGCAGACAAGCATCTTGATTTCGTTCCAAAGAAATACTGGGAAGTATTTGAAGATGCCGCTATGAAGCATCACGAAAATATTGATGGTTCAGGTTATCCAAACGGACTTAAGGGCGATGAGATTCCTCAGATTGCCCGCCTTATCCGCGTTGCAGAAACTTTTGTTTCACTTTCAAGTAAACGAAACTACCGCGAAACAATGGATAAGGAGACTGCAATCGCTAAGCTCCGTGAACAGCCACAGTTCTACGATTCAACTGTCGTAGATGTTCTTGATCAGATTGTATAAAGTCTATAAAGATAATTTATATTAACTTTTGTAAAAAATTGCCGATACAATGAATATGACTATACTACTCATTGTACTCGGCTTTTTATTTATAAACGTACCGGCATTTGCACAGGATTCCTCTTCAAGAAGCGTAAAACCGCTGTATCAGCTTCCAGATCGTGTTGTGCCCGTCGATGAAAAAGATTCTAACCTTTCGAATTTCCTTGTAGGCTCGGATAACGGGCTTTTTAAAATCACCAGCAATAACAACGCAATTCCCCTTTGGTCTGAGGGACGTGTTGATCAGATTGTTCAGATAAATATCCAGACAGAAAAAAAGCATCTTACTCCCTGCTGGATTATGCGCACTTCAAAAGGAATTATTTTTACTTCAGACCTGGAGCATTTTGAAGAACGCAACGAGGGACTTCCATTTCTTACTATTAAAAAATACAAAAATAAAGAAACAACTCTTGAAAAACAGATTCAGGAGCTCAAGGATATATGCGTAAATCCAGTAAATAATTCTCAGCTGGTAACTGCCACAAAAGACAGGGTTTTCTATTCTTGTGACGCAGGAAAATCCTGGAAAAATATCGGTTCAATGAGTAAATCAACTGCCGGAGTAAAGGCAGCTGCCATTGCAACAATTGAAGGTGAAACTGTCGTATTTATGAGCCACCCGATTTTCGGATTAAGCTATATTTTCCCGGATCGGGCTAATCCTGTCTGGAACGACGTTTCTTCAGGCTTTGAAATCATGCCGTCACTCTCTTCGCCTGACGAAATTGCTGACATCCTGCCAATCGTCCGCACCCGCGCCGACGGTTCAGTTTTCACAGAAATTTACATTTCCCAGACCTATCTTCCCCGCCTTTACCGCTTCAACTGGGATGAAAAAAGGGCCGAACTCATTTACAGGGGCGATAAGCCTGCCGCAACAATCGACGGCCTTACTTCTATAGACAACGTAATTCTCTACACAACCCTGGAAGGCTTCGGCTCAGTTGATATTGAATCTTTGACATCACCGGGAGTTCCTGCCCGCTTTGCCGAATGGAACGAGGCCTTTTCAAAGGTTCCCGGCATGATAAACACCGCCTGGATTCCGACCGGCCGCAGCGGTTTTGCAAAGGGCCTTCTTCTTAACGAGCTCTGGCTCCTTTATCCGGGCAGCGTAAACTCCCCATATGCAGAAGTTGCCAACGGCCGCAAGTGCATTTACGCCTCTGCCTACCAGTGCCGCAACCAGGCCGGAATCGACAAGTACATCAAAGCTGTAAAAGACCGCAACATGAACGGCCTTGTAATCGATATGAAAGACGACTACGGCCTGCTCCGCTACGATTCAAAAAATCCGGCAGTTCTGGAAAAGGCAAAAACCTCAATGTACGCAATCAAACTGGACGATTTTATCAGCCAGTTCAAAAAAGAAAATATCTACATGGTTGCCCGCATCGTAACCTTTAAGGACCGCTCCCTTGCTTCATATGCAGGCGGAAAATATGCAGTCTGGGATTACAAGCTCAAAAAGCCATGGCTTGGAACAAAGGGCATGGAAGACGTTCTCGACGAAGAAGGAAATCCGACAGGCGAGCAGGTAATGGGCTATTACGACGAAAACTGGGTAGACCCTTATTCAGAGGAAGTATGGGAATACAATATCGAAGTTGCAAAAGAACTGATTGAACGCGGCTTTGACGAAATCCAGTTTGACTATATCCGCTTCCCGACCGACGGCCTGAACCTGGGCAACGCCACCTACCGCTGGAAGTCGCCCGGCATGGACAAGGAAAGCGCCCTCATCAGCTTCCTCTCTTATGCCCGCGAAAATATCGACGCCCCAATCGGAATCGACATTTACGGTGCAAACGGCTGGTACCGCTCAGGCACCCGCACAGGCCAGGACGCCGAAATGCTCGCAGAATACGTAGACGTAATCGGCCCTATGTTCTACCCAAGCCACTTCGAGCAGACCTTTATGAACTATCCACCTGCAGAAGACCGCACCTACCGCATTTACTATTACGGCTCATACCGAAATACAATTCTCTGCCGCAACCGTGCCATCATCCGCCCCTGGATTCAGAGTTTCTACCTTGGCGTAAGCTACGACCGCCTCTATTACAACTCTGACTACATCAAGCGCGAATTCTACGGCACACGCGACTCAATCAACCGCGGATATATGTGCTGGAACAACGGCGGCGACTACACCACAACTCCGGCCGACGTGGGCACCGAGCCCTACGTTGGAAAAACCCCTGAAGCCGCAGAAAGCGTGCCAAAGCCAGCAGTCGGACTTGCCGAAAAGCCAAAGTTTGTGGACACCGGACTTTCCATTCTGGATACAATTCTGCCACAGTCCCTTGAAGACGATATAAAAGGCGGTTATTTTCCATTCCTTATGACCCCGGCTCTTCCCATTTTGCCCTCAAAATAAGTAAAATGAGCCTATGACAATAGGCTCTTACACACCGGAAGAAGCAATTTCCTCAATCGCAACTGCCCTGGCTCCCGCAGCTCTGGGCATTGTCCGTTTAAGCGGCAAAAACTGCATCGAATTAGTAAGTAAAGTTTTCTCGCGCCCCAAGGCACTTCTGGCCGCCCCGGGAAATACGCTGGTGTATGGCTGGATTGTAGATAATGGTAAAAAAATCGACGAGGTTATGCTTGCCGTCTACCGGGCGCCAAAATCCTTTACCGGTGAAGACATGGTCGAAATTTTCTGCCATGGTGGCCCAGCCGTTGTCACTGCAATTCAGACTCTCATGCTTAAATCAGGCTTCCGCCAGGCTTTGCGTGGTGAATACACCTTCCGCGCCTACATCAACGGAAAAACCGACCTTACAAAAGCCGAAGCTGTAAAGGAAATCATAGACAGCCACACAGACGCAGGCCGCAGTCATGCCGTCGGCCGCCTTTCGGGCTCACTTTTTGAAGAAATCGACAGCATTAAAAAGCTGATTGTGGACACTCTTGCCGCAATTGAAGTAGAAATAGAATACCCGGAAGACGAAGAAACCATTGCAGACACTTTTGACCGCAAAGACATCGAACTTGCCCGCGACCGCCTGCAGACTCTTGCCGACAGCTGGAAGGGCGAAAAGCTTTACCAGGACGGTGCCCGCGTAGTTCTTGCAGGCCGTACCAATGCCGGAAAATCTTCCCTTTTCAATGCAATTTTAAAAGAAGAGCGGGCCATTGTAAGTGACATTGAAGGAACTACCCGCGACTGGCTGGAAAGCTGGGCAAGTATTAACGGAATTCCTGTCCGCCTCTTTGACACTGCAGGCCTTCGCCAAACTGACGATGTAATTGAAGCTCAGGGTGTTGAACTCAGCCGAAACCTTGCCAGTGATGCCGACCTGGTTTTGTATTTAATTGACAGTACGACTAAGCCTACCCCCGAAGATGAAGAATTCATTAAAAACTGTAAGGAACCCCTTATTGTAGTTTGGACAAAGTCTGATAAAAATGAAGATGTACGACCAGCTTATGAAACAACCTGTCCACAGATTCAAATCTCTTCCAAAACCGGCACCGGCATTCCCCTCCTTTTCGCCCAGATTGCAAAAATCCTTACTTCTGGACTGACTACTGACCGCGAACAGGCTGGACTTGGTTCGGCACGCCAGCGGGATTCGGTTGCGGAAGCCCTGGAAAACGTAAAGCACGCACTTATCAGTGCAGACGATAACTATACTCTGGATGCTGTTGTTCAGGATCTGGAAGAAGCCCTGGACTGCCTTGGCGAAGTAACCGGCGACGTAACTCCGGACGACGTGCTGGGCAGTATTTTTGCTAATTTCTGCGTAGGAAAATAAAATGAAGCCTTACTACTTAAAAACTCCGCGGCTGGAACTTGTTCCAATGACAAGTGAATTTTTGCAGACAGCTCACGCTTATGCATCTGACCCTTTAATCACAAAAATGATGACCTTTCTGCCAAGCGATTCGCTGGAAGATACGCTGAAATTTGTGAAGGAAAGTGAAAATCAGTGGCACAGCGAAAATCAGACTGACTTTCAATATGCAATTTTGTATAAAAAGCAGCATATCGGGGGCATTTCCTTTACGATTCTGGACGGCCAGAATGCAGAACTTGGCTGGATTATTCAGAAGGCCTTTCAGGGCAACGGTTATGCGGCAGAAGCGGCTCAGGCCCTGATTGAATGGGGCAGTAAAAACCTCAAAATCAAAAAATACATTGCTCACTGCGATTCGGAAAATATTGCTTCCTATAAGACTATGGAAAACCTTGGTATGAAGAGGTTTTCTGTAAGCGGCGGACGTTTTAATAAGGCAAATCCGGCGGAGGAGCGTCAGGAATATTTGTACGAAATGGAAGTTTCCAAGGCGCCTAAGGGCTCCCTGCCAATGCATAAGCTCTGCCTGCCTCTGGTTCTGGAACAGTTTTTCCGAATTCTTGTCGGCTCGGCAGATACTGTAATGCTCAGTGCCTACTCTGGTGCTGCGGTTGCGGGCGTTGGCCTTATGACCCAGTATGTTTTCTTTCTCATGCTGCTTTTCAGCGTGATTACAACCGGAACTACAATCGTGCTGGCTCAGTACATAGGGGCAAAAAAGTCGGAACAGGAGCTTAATCACGTTGCAAATGCCTCTACCGTAATGATTATGACCCTGGGAGTTCTGCTCACCTTCCTTGTAATTCTGGGAACAAAGCCGCTTTTGAGCTGCTACACTCTGGAAGATGAGGTTCGCAGGGCGGCTTTTGACTATTTTGTAATTTTTGGCGGTATCGGTGCCATTTTTAATGCAGGCAGCCTTTTGCAGTCAGCAATTTTGCGCGCTTACGGTTATACCAAGCAGGCTCTTTACGTTACCTTTGTAGCCAATGTCATCAACGTTGCGGGTAATGCCCTTTCATTATACGGATTGTTCGGCTTCCCTATTCTGGGTGTAAAGGGTGTTGCGGGCGCTTCCCTTGTTTCTATGATTGTTTCCTGCATTCTGCTTCAGATAATCATAAAGAAAAAAAAGGATGTTGCTTTCAACCTCAAAACCGTGCGTTCAACTCCGCGCTCTTTTTACAGACTCATCCTTTCAATCGGTGTGCCTACTGCCAGCGAAAGCCTTTCCTACAATATTTCTCAGATTGTAATTATGGCCATGATTTCCACTCTGGGAACCTACGCTATGTCGGCTCAGGTTTACACGCGAACAATCTGCCAGTATGTTTATATCGTCGCAATCGGAATGGGGGCCGCCTGCCAGATTAAGGCCGGTTACTTCGTTGGCGCCCAGCAGAGCCAGATTGCCTACAAAAAAATGTTCGGCTACTCCCTTGTTGCCACTGCGGTTTCTGTCAGCATGATTTCTTTAGTCAACATTTTTGACGCTCCGATAATTTCGATTTTTACAAAGAATCCGGAAGTTTTCAAACTTGTAAATACTCTCCTCCGTTTTTCAATCCTGGTTGAATTCGGACGTTCCCTCAACCTCATCTGGATCGGCGGTCTTAAAGGCGCCGGCGATATCCGCTTCCCGGTTTTGTACGGAATGTTCTCCAACTGGTGCATTATGGTTTTCCTCAGCTGGCTTTTAGGATTGAAGCTGGGCTGGGGCGTTGCGGGCTGCTGGCTTGGAATCGGCCTTGATGAAACAACCCGGGGAATAGTTATGGTATTCCGCTGGATAAGTAAAAAGTGGATGAGTAAAAGTTTGGTTCGTTAGGAGATTATTTTACTAGATTTCCTGCTTTTCTGGTGTATAATTATAATAGAATATTATATTTACGCACTGGAGGAGCTTTTGAAAAATCCGTTAAAAAGCCTTAGCTTTAAAATTATTTTTACCGTATTAACCGGAACTATTATTTCCAACCTTGTAATCGGAATTATTGTATGTAATGAATCATCAAAATCCCTGCAGCAGATGATTTATGAGGATTTGCTTCATTCTGTTTCTGCTGTTGCAAAGGATATGAAGACGAACAACCAGCGTGAAATTCGTATGCTGCAGACCCTTGCCCTGGATGATGAACTCAGAAGCCCTGAGCTTTCCCTTGAAGAAAAAAATGCCATTGCCCGCGACGCAATCGCCCTTGATAAAAATTATCTTGATGTTGCTCTTCTTGATATGAAGGGGCAGGGAATTGACAGAAATGGTTCTCCATTTTCTGCTTCGTCAGAAGAATATTTCCGCAAGGCCGCAGCAGGAAACCTTGTAATCACTGACCCGACTGTTGATAAAAAAACAGAAGAAGTTTACATGGTTTATTCTTATCCTGTCCGCGATTTTTCAAACAGGGTAATCAATGTTCTTTACTGTAAGGTAAACGGCTTCAGCCTCAGTGATTTGTGTCTTGAGCATCCTATGTCCAAGGGCAGAAATCCTTATGTAATCAGCTCTGCAACAAAAATCACCCTTGCCAACGAAGACCACTGGAAGGTCGGTGTTGAGGATGTAGGTGCTATCGAAAAGCAGTATCAGGGAACAACCCTTGGAGACCACCTTACACTTATGCTTTCCGGGGTAACTGGAAGCGATATTTACCTTGATAACGGAAAAAAGTGGATGTCGGTATTTGAGCGCATTCCTGATACAAACTGGATTGCCGCCTGTTCGGTTCCATTTTCTGATTTCCAGGAGCGTTTACGACCCCTTATCATTTCTATTATCGTCGGCGTAATTGTAATGACAGTGATATTCCTCTCTGTGGTCGGCTTTGTAATCCGCCTTTCTATCAGACCGCTCAGACGGCTGAAAACTGCTATTACGGAGATTTCTTCCGGCAATGCGGATTTGACCCAGAGGCTTTCAGTTTCGTCTAAAGATGAGGTAGGGGACGTTGTTACCGGCTTCAACGGCTTTACGGAAAAGCTGCAGTCTATTATCAGTCAGATTAAGAATTCTAAGAGCGATTTGCAGGGCGCCGGCGGTCAGATGAACGACATCACTCTTGATACGGCGGCTTCAATTACCGAAATTATTGCAAACATTGAAAGTGTAAACAAGCAGATTGTAAATCAGTCCGGCAGCGTTGATGAAACTGCGGGCGCAATCAATCAGATAGCATCTAACATTCAGTCTCTTGAAAACATGATTGTAAATCAAACTAATCAGGTTTCTCAGGCTTCTGCCGCAGTTGAAGAGATGATTGGAAATATTTCCAGCGTAAATCAGACTGTAGAAAAAATGGCCTCTTCCTTTGAGCAGCTTGAAGAAAATGCTCAGAACGGTAGTGCAAAACAGCAGGACGTTAATAATAAAATCGAGCAGATTAAAGACCAGTCGGAAATGCTTCAGGATGCAAACACCGTTATTTCTGCCATTGCCGAACAGACAAATCTTCTTGCCATGAATGCGGCTATTGAGGCGGCACACGCCGGTGAAGCTGGTAAGGGCTTCAGCGTTGTTGCAGACGAAATCCGTAAGCTTTCTGAGGATTCAACCGAACAGTCAAAAAATATCGGTGTTCAGCTTGGAAATATCCGCAATTCAATTGAGGAGGTTGTTTCTGCTTCCATTGAATCAAGCGAAGCCTTCAAGGCAGTTACAAACAAAATCCATGAAACTGATGAGCTTGTCCGCCAGATTAAGGGAGCCATGGAAGAGCAGCAGGTGGGAAGCCAGCAGATTGGCGATGCCCTCCACACTATGAACGACTCTACCCAGGAGGTTCGCACGGCTTCGGCAGAAATGGCTGAGGGTAACAAGCAGATTTTGAATGAGGTTCAGAGCCTGCAGAATGCCACTGCAAAAATCAAGGACAGCATAGGCGAAATGTCTATCGGTGCAAAGAAAATCCACGAAACGCGAACTGCCCTTTCTGATATTTCCGGAGTTATGAACTCTTCAATCGAAAAGATTGGAAGTGAAATAGATTTGTTCAAGGTTTAAAATAAAAAAAAAGGCCGCTTTTCATTTTTGAAAGTGGCCTTTTTTCAAATTACTTACCAGACAAGAATCCTGTCTTCCGGTGCAAGGTACATATTGTCACCCGGCTTTACATCGTAGGTTTTGTAGAATTCATCAAACTGCTGAACAGTTACATTTGTTCTCAAACAGGCTTTTGGATGTACATCATTGAAGGTGTACCAGTAGTCTGCTTCCGGTGTCATAATTCTGCGCCAGATAGTTGCAAAGGCTTCAAAGAATTCCCTGTAATTAAAATCCGGAATTGTTTCAGCATATTTTAGGATGGCCTTTACGCCGGCCATATCAGCAATAGCCTCTGTCTGAACAAGCTGTCCCTGAGCCTGTAAGCCTTCCCAGATAGTAATATTGTCATAATAAGCAATAAGCTTGGCTGCCCGCTTCTGGAAGGCGGCATAATCAGCCTTTGTCCACCAGTTGCACATGTTACCGTCCTTATCGAACTGGGCGCCCTGAGTATCGAAGGCGTGGCTTATTTCATGTCCGATTACAGTTCCAATACCACCCAAAAGGGCTTCCTGAGACATTCCTTCATAATAGAAAGGCTTATCCAGCAGGCCTGGAATAATATTGATGGAATTCTCCGAAGGATTATAGAAGGCATTAGCAATAAGAAGAACATCACTGGCCCAGAGCTCCTTATCAACTTTTTCATTTGTATGTGAAGCAGTCAGCTTTCTGTTATAGGCATCAATGGTTTTAAGACAGTCGATGAAGGAAAGTTCTTTAAGCTTTAATCCGCTGTAATCAACCCATTTTTCAGGGTAGATGGCATTGATTCTTATGTTATCAAGTTTTTCAATGGCCTTTGCTCTTGTGGTTTCAGAAAGCCAGTCTTCCTCTTCAAGCATATTGCGGTAAATTGAAATGAGATTTTTACAGATAGCTGTAATATTTTCCTTTAATTTTGAAAGATCATAGCGTGCAAGATAAGCGCGGTTCAAAGGTGTATTAAGCATATTTTGAACGGATTCAACTGCCATTTTTTGGTCAGAAATTTTTCCGCTTGAACCATTAATCATATTCTCTGCAGTAAGGAAAATATCATAAGCTTCTTTGTCCAGAAGACTGGAATAATGATTTACAACTTTTACTATAAGAAGGGTCTTTATCTGCTCAAGGTTCTCTTTCTTGTAAATTTTATCCACTTCGGCAAGGTTTTTAGGAGATATGATCATAAACTCCTTTGCATTTCCATAGCCTGCCCTTTCTATAAAGCGCTTGAGCGGATAATTTTTACAGAGGGCGAAAGTTTTTTCCGGAGAATAAATATTCATAACTTTCTTTAAAAAATACGGTGAGTTTTCCTCTGCATTGGTGTAGGATTTTTTTGCAAGAAGAGATTCGAGCTTCAAAGTGTCTTCCAGCATTTTTTCAGCCTGGGCTTCGGAATAACCTAAGCGGGCAAAGAGGCTCTTTGTTCTGTAAAGATAAGCCTGATAATATCTGTCTCCGATTTCCGTACGTTTTTTATACTCTGCCGCATCATCCAGAATAAAGTTGTCATAATCGATAGTAGTAATATAGGATGTGGAATCATCATATCCAGGCTGATTAAAAACAGAAAAGAATTGGTTTACTAGAAAAGTTTTTTCCGGATCAGTGATAAAATCAGAAAGCTGGTCAATTGTAGTAATTCCTTTGATTTGGCTGATAATATCTTCAAGAGGTTTCATTCCGACAGCATTTCTTGCATCCCAGTCAAGAATTGCGTGATACAAAGAACGAACGTTTTCTGCATCAATTCCCTGGATATTTTGATTTGTAAGGACTTCAAGGATATTCTTCTGGATGACATTTTCAACTTCACTAAAGGAACCAAAATCTTTTTTTCCTTCAGGAATGTCATTTTTCTGAAGCCAGTTCAAATTTACATAAAGGTGAAAATCTTCTTTTGGCGAAGTCTGCTGCACCTTCATATCATTTTCTTTGATAAGGCTGTTTATCCATGGTTTTCCACCACCATAATTTTTTGGACCATCAGCAAAAATCAGACCTGATAAAATCAGTCCTGCAGCTGCACATAAAATTTTTTTCTTCATAGGGGTACTCCTTGTAAATAACAACATTTTATCACTACATCTTGAAGGGTCGCAAGAAAAAATATAGGATATTTCAAAATATGATAGTAGTAAATTTTTTAATTCTGATTGCAGGTTTTGTTGCCCTTGTTAAAGGCGCTGATATTTTTGTGGACGGAAGTTCTGCCCTTGCAAAAATATTTAAAGTGCCTGGCGTTATTATTGGTCTTACCGTTGTTGCCCTGGGAACTTCTCTTCCTGAGCTTGCGGTAAGTACGACAGCCGCTTTGCAGGGGGCAAATGAAATTGCCCTGAGTAATGTAATCGGTTCCAACATTTTTAATCTTCTGGTTGTGCTTGGTGTCTGCGCCGTAATTCATTCAGTTCCGGTTGACCATGTGATTATCCGCCGCGACTTCCCCCTTTCCATCCTTGTAACTGCAGTCCTCTTTATCGCGGTTTCAGTTTCCGTTTTAAGCGGGGGACAGCTTTTTGCAATGGGCATGGCAGACAACGCAGGAATCGTTTCGCGTCCAATCGGCCTTGTCCTTCTGGTGATTTTTGTCTGCTATATCATTTACCTGATTTTTGATTCAATCCGCCATCCGGTCGAGGAAGAGGAAATCAGCGATATTCCTTTGTGGAAGGCCCTGCTTTTTATTGTAATCGGAATTGTTTTGATTGTAGCCGGCGGAAAGGCTGTCGTTTACAGCGCCCAGAACATTGCCCGCTTCTTTGGAATGACAGAAACCTTGATAGGACTTACTGTTGTTGCCCTTGGAACCTCCCTTCCTGAGCTTGTAACTTCGATTGTGGCCGCAAAAAAAGGCGAAACTTCGCTTGCGGTAGGAAATGTTGTCGGCTCAAATATCTTCAATCTGCTTTTTATTCTTGGCGTTTCAACTTCAATTCATCCGGTTTTAGTAAATGCCGCTTCTGTTTACGATATGATGATTTTGATTTTTGTAAGCATCCTGACGCTGATTTTTTCTATTTCGGGAAGGAAAATCGGACGTCTGGAAGGAATAATCATGCTCTTGTGTTATGCCGGCGCAACTTCTTTTGCAATTCTGCGTTAAATCTGTTATATTTTTATATAACATTTTACTATATTTTTAGGATGCCTGAGGCGCATCCGGGAGTCTTCTATTGAAAACTTTCTTTAAATCTATTCTTTGTGTAGCTCTTGCAGCTTCAATTTTCACTCTTTTTTCTTGCTCAAAGAAAAAAACTCTTTATCTTTACAACTGGACTTATTACACACCAGATGAAGTAATTACTAAATTCGAAGAAGAATTTAACTGCAAGGTAAAGCTTGACTGTTATGCAACCTGTGATGAAATGTATGCAAAACTCAAGGCTGGTGCAAAGGGTTACGACCTTGTAATTCCTTCTAACGACTTTGTTTCTATTATGATTAAACAGGGTATGGTTCAGAAGCTTGATAAATCAAAATTTACAAACCGCGATAAAATCAATCCTGTTGTTCTTGAAAAGCTTACTTTTGACCCGGATATGGATTATTGTGTTCCTTACGCTTTCTCTGCAACTGGTGTTATGGTAAATAAAACAAAGGTTCAGGGTGATTATGCGCGTGATTACAGCATTTTTGAAGATAAACGCTTTGCCGGTCACGCAACAATGATGGATGAAATGCGCGAGGTTCTTGGTTGTGCCCTTGTAAATCTTGGATATGATTTGAACAGTCTTGATGATAAGGAACTTAAAGAAGCAGAAGACCTTATCAGAGATAAGTGGAGTCCAAACCTTGTTAAATTTGATGCAGAAGGATTCGGAAAATCTTTCGCTGCCGGTGACTTCTGGCTTTGTCAGGGATATCCGGAAATCGTTTACGGTGAAGTAGATGAAAGCCTCTGGGAAGATACAATTGATTTCTTCATTCCTCCTGAGGGTGGTCCTGCAACAATGGACTGTATGGTAGTTCTTAAGGATGCTCCAAATGCTGAGCTTGCAAACGAGTTCATCAACTTCATTCACCGTCCTGAAATGTATGCAATCTTTATTGATACATTCCGCTATCCTTGTCTTGTAAACACAGAAGCTTTGCAGTACACAACAAAGCCTTCTATGTATCCTGCTGAACAGGCAAACACCTGTACCCTCAAGGAAGACTTAGGCAACGAAGTAGAAAAATATTATAATATCTGGCAAAAGATTCGTTTTTCAGATTAGCAGTATTTAATCTTAAAAAAAAACAGAAGGGCTCCTGAGAAGGCAGCCCTTCTGTTTTTTAAACTAAAATTTGACAAATCCCCATTCCATGCCGAAAATTCAAGTATGAAGAAGAAACTTGCAGTTCTCAGCTGCGGCTGGTCATACGATTTTATTACAGATTTCATCAACGGAATGCTGCGTGCCGTAAAAGACAAGGACACCGACATCTACGTTTTTAACTGCTATAACTACGTTGAATTTGACGGCTACATCAATAACAGCGGCTTTTCCATCTATAATCTTATTCATTACGAGGATTATGACGGCGTAGTTATCCTTTCTGATTTGATACAGAACGCCCGCATTCTGGAAAAGGAGCGTCAGAAAATCATAGCGGCCGGCAAGCCTGCAATTTCCATCAATCTTGCAATGAAGGATGTCAGCTGCCTTAAGGTTGATAACTACACAGGTTTTTACGAGCTAGTGAATCACCTTATAAAAGACCACGGCGTAAAAGATTTTGCCTGGATTAGCGGCAAGGAAACCACAATCGAAATTGCTGAGCGCTACAAGGCCTACAGAACAGCCCTTACCGACAACAATATTCCTATCAATATGGAAAACGTTCATACAATTCCTGCCAGCAGCTATAACGATGCCTATGCATATCTTATGGAAACTAAAAAGCTGGGAGCGACAAAGCCCCAGGCGGTCGTATGCGCGAACGATTATATTGCTCTTGCTATTATGAGGATTTCTGAAGAGCGCGGGGTAAAGGTTCCTGACGAGCTTAAAATTATCGGTTATGGTGATACAATCTGGGGAAAAACTGTTACTCCTGCCCTTACTACCGTGCGAAGTAATGCCGAGCAGATTGGTTTTGAAGCGGCAAACCGGGTTCTGAATCCGGCTGGCGAGGCTCAGATGCTTAAGCTCAAAAGCTCTCCGGTTTACAGGTCAAGCTGCGGCTGTCAGGCAAATAGTCAGCCGGAGGGAAAATCATATTCACTTCAGATAATTGATGATTTGAACCAGAAGGAAAAGTTTAACACTCAGATTGAGCAGCTGAATGAAATCTTCCTGGAGGCAAATGATACTTTTACTCTTCTTACAAATCTTGAAGGCCTTTTCCAGAAATCACATCTTTTTGAAGGTTCGGATTTCTGTATCTTTTTGAAGTCGGACTGGTCTTCGGTTCTGATTAATACGGAAGAAAAGCTGCCGCAGAATCTTTCTTATGGAGAACAGGTTCAGGCAATCGCTTCTATTCAAAATGATAAAAAATATCCCCGCGAAATCCTTAATGTGCGTGAGCTTCTCCCGTCAAAAATGATTACAGAGGGCAGCAATGTCTTTTTGTTTATGCCGATTTACAATCATTCTTATGTGCACGGCTATTACGTAAGTAAAAATTCCCTTTCATTTTTGAACAGCAACTTCGGCTACGTCTGGACAAAGACCTTTGGAAATTCCATAGAACGATTCCGCAGAAGAAATATGTATAAGCTGATGAGCCAGCGTAAGCAATAATATAAATTTGAAATCCCATAATCTCGTGTTATAATTTTAAGTAGTTTTTATATAAGGAGCGATACTATGGGAAAGTACACTGGCACACAAACTGAAAAAAATCTTCTGGCTGCGTTTGCAGGGGAATCACAGGCAAGAAATAAATACACATATTTTTCGCAGGTGGCACAGAAGGAAGGCAATGACAAGGTTGCAAAAATTTTTGAAAAGACTGCCTTGAACGAAGAAAATCACGCAAAAATCTGGCTTAAAGAGCTGGAAGGAATTGGTGATACAACAACAAATCTAAAAAATGCGGCTGACGGCGAGAACTACGAATGGACTGATATGTATGTGGGCTTTGCGGAAACTGCCGAAAAGGAAGGCTTCCCGGAGCTTGCTAAAAAATTCCGTGCAGTTGCAGAAATTGAAAAGCGCCATGAAGAGCGTTACCGTTCACTTTTGAAAGATGAAGATACAAAAGAGCTTTTGAAGAATGGAAAAATCAAGGTTTGGGAATGTCTGGTTTGCGGTCACATCGTAACAGGACCTGTTGCTCCGGAATTCTGCCCTACATGCGGGGAAAAGAATCCTTACTTTGAAGTGCGGGAAGATAATTACGATCTGATTATGACCTGGGGAAGGTAAAAAAATTCATAAATTTTTTTGTTTTTCTTTTTGTACATGATGTAATACTTTGTTATTGGTGACTTGTTGGCCTTTTATTTTTATATCTTTTTGAAAGGAGGGGCGTATGAGAAAAGTGACTTCATTTTTTTCAACCCTTACGGCGGTTGTCTTTTTATTGTCATCATGTTCAAATGACATAGGCATTGTAGAACCAAATATAAATGCTGATTCTGATTTAACATCAGAAAGCGGAACTCCAGATGGACTTTTAATCAGTTTTACGGGGAACCCGGCATATGATATTACTCTGCTTAATAACTATTGGGCAAAGAATGGAATGCCTTTTTCTGCCACTAAAGGTACTGCAATTTCGACTGAAGAAGATATTGCAAATCGTGATGCAATAAGTGACAGTTCTACATCAATTTTGCAGGGTAATGCAGCTGCTTCAATCAACGGCTTCGGCGACCTGGTAAAAAATTTCTCTGGTACAAATCTGCTTACCTGGGCAGGAGGCGCTGCTCTTACTGGTGGAATCAATGCGTCTGTGACTGTTGGCGTGAATATGGCTTTGGATGCTCTGGGCATTATAAAGTCGACTACCAGCTACCTGAAGGAAATTAATTCTAAGCTGGATGCCATTCAAAAGCAATTGAATACCATGCAGACCATGATTGAAGAATTAGGAGAGCAGGTTCAAAAAGTAAATACAGAAACAAAATATCAGGGAATGCTTACCCGTTACTACACTGTTATGGATAATCGTGACCGTCAGTATAACAACATCTATATTGATGCACTGGTAGCATGGAACAGCATAAATGACATTTTGCTGGATGCGGCACTTTCTTCTCAATATTCTGATGCAAGTGAAAAAGCTGCAAAACTTGCTGAGCTTTCCACAAAAGAAAACCGCCTTTCCTATCTTAAAAGCTTTATTGATGCTGAATCTTGGGAAAAGGCTGCAAGTATAGATGAAGTAAAAATCGTAGATAGTGATGCCGGAAAAAACTTTACCAAGTATTTTGAGAATAACGCAGAAGAAATAGGCACAAAGCTTGCAGCTGTCATAAAAAAATGGGGTACAAATCAAAGTACAGGAGCTTCCAGCGTTTTTAAGCTTTGCAAATACCTGACAGAGGCCAATAAAGGGACGGCGAATGAAAGTTTTAATATGTTTCAGCTTTATGACAAATACGCTGAAGCCTGCTTTGTATGGGAACAGGAAGGCTACAACTTCCGTCAGCAGATGAGGGATCAGGACAGTGCCCTTATTGCCATGACAAGCCCTCTTGCCTACTGGTATTATGCTGTTACAGAAAGTCTTGGCTCTTCCAGTACTAATTGCAAAGAACTGTCTGATTATGTGGATGCAGCAATTGCACTGAATAAAAATACTGCAATAGTCCGTCATTCAACGCCAATTTACCAGAAATGGGGAAGTAAGTGGCAAGGGCAGGTATTTACCGGTACTATCAAACAAATCAATTATGTGAATGTCATAAATAATGGTGGGTGGAAATGCAAGTATAAATCAACAAAGAATATAGCCCAAATGCCCACTAAACAATTTATTCGCTCAGATGGCTATGAATACAATGCGTCCAGGCTCTATGCAGGATACAAAGCAAATGCTGTAGACGGTCCGTTCAGCCCTAAGCAAAGGAATGTTTTCAGTATAGCCGCTAGCATGGCAATGCCAGAAGAATGGTATACAGAAATGTTTGATGCATACAAAACATATTCAGCAAGCGGTGTAAAAGGAAAGTCTATAATGCAGATTTTCAAGGATATGGGCTTTTCTTTTGCGGATGGTCGGAAAATCTCGCTTAGCCAGTATAGCTACGCAAGTAACGAAGAGCTTTTTATAACCAGCCGCCGACCTTATGTACGTCAACAAGGAAATGGTGAAACTGAATACCATCTGCTTGTTCCTGTAGTTATGGGCAATAATGACTCCTGTGTTATATATCAGTTGATGAATATTGGTGACCATGAGGCTGTTCCATGCACCTACACAAGGGTATGGGTCTATCGTAATGGATGGAATAAAAGTGATGACTATAGAATAATTCACACAATCCACGATGATTACAGTTCCTACCGCAAGTTCTTCTACCCCGTAAAGACTGACACGCCAGTTCTTGCAAAATAAGGAGGAATCAAGATGAAGCACACAAATACTGTCATGCTCGCCCTTTTCCTTTTTGCGCTTGCATCCTGCTCGAACGACACATTGGATGTGGCACAGGAAGTGGAGAACTCAAAAAACTCAATCGCCGACCGTGCCGTGAGCCTTGAAGGAAAATCACTCTACGGCAGCTACATGAAAGCCCGCTTTGAAGGCTCGCACCGTGCGTACGTCACCATGTTCAACAGCCGCTTGAGTGAAGATGAAAACCTGTATACCTACAGCGCAACGCCCGCCACGCTCACACTTCAAATGCAGAAAATCTGCGCCCCTGACGGAAGCGGTTTGCTTGTTACACAAGAAGGCTACATCGGTTATTGGAACTCGGAAAGCTTCAAGCAGTCATACATCACTGAGGGCATTAGCGATTATTACACCACAAAAACTACCACCATTACAGCAAGCGACGGCACGGTCTACACATACACGAACAAAACCTCCTGCAGCTCGTCGGGAATAAAGCGGACCACAAGCGGAACAAGCAAAGCAAGCGGCGGCACGGAATCACCGCTTTTCACTGACCTTGAGGGCTACACGGTAATCGAAAGCGATTACAGCTCAAGCGAATTCACCACGGTTGTAACTGTTACTGTGTACAAAGAAACTACGACCGACGGCACAACCACAACCGAAGCGGATTCTGCCTATGCACTTTCGCTTACCGGGGCGACGCTTTCCGAAGGCAGCATGGTCTATGGTGCAACCGACGTAACCACGACAGAACAGCTTGAACAGCTTACCGTCGCACAGACAGTGTTTGAACAACGCTATAATGAACTCTCTGCAAACGACTGGTACATGGTAAAGGCTGCCTTCAAGCCGTACTCATACACCTACGATACAAATGCCGCCATCACCGAAAGCTACATAAACGACGACGACAGCATCACGGAAGAAAGCGTTATCTATGACTATGTGCTTACCCAGCACTACACAAATTTTGAAACCGCTGTTTTCGTAAATCCGTTCGTCGCAACATCGGGCGCAATGGGTGCAGTCCTTTTCGGCTATGGCTATGATGGAAACCTTTATTTTAAATCTGATGATGGAAATGAATACGAATGGCAATTGACTAGCGTTGATACTAAGAAAAATAAAATCACATTCCATGAGTTTATTTCAAGTGATGAAGACACAGATGAGAACAATATTGATGAAAGTGAGGAAGAGAGTATTGATGCGACCTACAAATTCATAGAAAATGGCGATAATTCTTCACTTACGCTTGTCTTTGAAACAAAAAACGGTTCCATTTTAAGCGCTGAAACAATTGTCCTGAATTTTTATCCGATTGAAATTGGACTGACTGCGACGGAGTAAGGAGATTCATATGAAGAAAACAGCATTTATAGCTTTTGCCGCATTATTCATGTTTACGGCGGTTTTTGCGCAGGAAAACGAAACAAAAAAATGGACTAACAATGCAGGCCCGGGGCTTTCCGTACCATTCAGTAAATACGATGCAGACGGCGGCAAAATTGACCAGACAGGCATTGCGGTAAGCCTGATGTATTTGGGCATGCATCAAAATGGATTTACAGTAAAAGCGACGGTAAATACAGGTATCTCCCTTACCAACAGCATTGCCTTTGCTGGCGATGACGGTATACGGGTAGGTTCATTTGCGGCTATTGAGCTTGGAGCCGGTTACAGTTTCATCCGCAATGAAAAATTTACGCTTTCTGTTCTTGGCATGCTGGGACTTGAAGCTGCCCGTTATGAAAGCGAGGCAAAGTCTTACAAACACGAGGAACTAGGGGCTGTAGACCGCAGAATGTCTGCCACAATTGCTGCATTTACAGTGGGGGCGGATATTACGGCAAGTCTGTATATAAAGCCTCACTTCGGCTTTTTCGGAAGTCTTTCTGCCCGTTACATGCCTCTTTCTGCCTTTGTAAGCAGCCTTTCCTATGTAAAGGACGACTTTACCCGCACGGAAAACTACACAAAGGCAGGTCACGGTATATTCAGCCTGACACCTGCGGCCGGTGTAATCTGGCGCTGGTAACAGGCTTTGTAAATTAAATCTTTTCCAGAGCCTGTTTGAGGTCCGCAATTAAGTCAGCCTTGTCTTCCAATCCGCAGCTCATTCTTACAAGACCGGCCGGGATTCCTGCGGCTTCAAGCTGTTCGTCAGTCATCTGGCGGTGAGTTGAAGTTGCCGGGTTCAGGCAGCAGGTTCTTGCATCAGCAACGTGAGTTTCGATTGCGGCAAGCTTGAGGTTTTTCATAAACTTTTCTGCTGCGGCACGTCCGCCCTTTAATTCAAAACTTACTACACCACAGCCTCCGTTAGGAAGATACTTCTGGGCAAGCTTGTAATATTTGTTTGAAGGCAGTGTCGGGTAGCTTACGCTTGCAACCTGAGGCTGTTTTTCCAGGAATTCTGCAACTGCCTGTCCGTTTTCTACGTGGCGTGGCATGCGCACGTGAAGTGATTCAAGTCCAAGATTCAAAATGAAAGCATTCTGTGGTGACTGAATGCAGCCGAGGTCGCGCATAAGCTGGGCTGTTGCCTTTGTGATGAAGGCACCTGCCTGTCCGAACTTTTCTGCATAAGTAATTCCGTGGTAGCTTTCATCCGGTGTGCAGAGGCCCGGGAACTTGTCGGCATGAGCCATCCAGTCAAATTTTCCGCTGTCTACGACACATCCGCCTACTGCAGCTCCGTGTCCGTCCATATATTTGGTTGTTGAGTGAGTTACGATATCAGCACCCCATTCAATAGGGCGGCAGTTTACAGGAGTAGGGAAGGTATTGTCTACGATAAGTGGAACGCCGTGTTCGTGGGCAACTTTGGCAAATTTTTCGATATCAAGTACGGTTAATGCCGGGTTTGCGATTGTTTCGCCGAAAACTGCGCGGGTATTGCGCTGGAAAGCCTTGTTCAATTCTTCTTCGCTGGCATCCGGCGACACAAAAGTTGAATCAATTCCCATTTTTTTGAGGGTTACGGCAATCAGATTGAAGGTTCCGCCGTAAATCGAAGATGATGCTACGATGTGGCTTCCGGCTTCACAGATATTGAAAAGGGCAAAGAAGTTTGCAGCCTGTCCGCTGGAAGTAAGCATTGCGGCAGCGCCCCCTTCCAGAGCGGCAATTTTTGCTGCCACATAATCATTTGTCGGATTCTGAAGGCGTGAATAAAAATATCCGCTTGCTTCAAGGTCAAAAAGTTTTCCCATGTCTTCGCTGGTGTCGTACTTAAAAGTTGTGCTCTGAACGATAGGAATCTGGCGCGGTTCGCCGTTTTTAGGTGTATAACCTGCCTGAACGCATTTTGTGTTGATAGACTGTTCCATTAAATTGCCTCGTTTTCTTTAATTATATTAAAGTATTTTAGCATACTTGCATTAGGAGGGGGAAGTCTCCCCTGCCGAAAATAGAAGAAGCGTTAAAAACGACAGTCCATCGTGACTGTCGTTTAGCTTCATCGATAAAAATGGCTCGGCAAGCTATGCTTGCCGTCGCGCTCGACTGCTTGACTTTATTCTGACATATTTGATATATTTTGTCATAATGACAATAAGACAATAAATGTCAGAATAACAAGCTATTTATATCTGAAAAAAGGGAAAACTATGAAAAAATCAATTGCATTATTATTTGCCGGTGCACTTGTTACCGGATTCGCTTTTGCAGGCGGAATTGAAAACAAAACTAACATGAGTACAGGCTACCTTCGTAACCCAAGCCGCAACGTTGAGGCTGCCCGCCCGGAAGCTTCCTTTTACAACATTGCCGGAACAGGCTTTATGGAAAACGGACTACACATTGAAGTTGGTAACCAGTTTATCATTAAAGAGTATGCAAATACTCTGGCAACAAAAGCCGGAACTATTCCGTCCGGTACAAAATACAACGATGAAACCTTTGTCTGGTTTTATCCTAACATCGACATCGTTTACAAAATGAATAACTGGGCTTTCTTCGGAAACTTTGGTATTTATGCCGGCGGCGGAAAGCTTGAATATTCAGAAGGAACAAGCGTAACAGCACTGGCTTTCCTGGGAAAGGCTCTTACTTATTCTGAAAGTGCAAAAATGGCAGAGGCAGCCGCAACAAAATATGCAGGTGATACAGCAAAAGCAGCAGAATATGGCAAAAAGGCTCAGGCAGCCGGAAATGCAGCAAAAAATCTTCTTGGTGCTGCTTCAAACCACTCCCTCACAATTAACTCAATCACATACGGTGAACAAATTGGCGTAGCTTACAATCTTTTTGATATCGTTTCACTTTCAGCAGCCATCCGCTTTTTGCAGGGTGACCAGAAGCTTACTCTGGAAAGTGCTTATTTCAATGCTATTTCTGGTCAGGGAAACGAAGTCGGCTGTAAATCCTTTGCCTTTGGTGTAAGCCCGGTTTTCGGTGCTCACGTACGTCTTTTTGAAAAACTTGATATCGCTGCCCAGCTTCAGGTAAAAACTGTAATGAAGTATGAAGTAAAAGAAGTTACAGGTTCTACTCTTGCAGCAGGTATTGGCGTAACAGACGGAAAAACTTTCCACTCAGATCTTCCTACAGCCCTGAACCTTGGCGTAGGCTACCGCGTAATCGATCCTCTTTATGTAAGCACAAGCTTTAACTACTATTTCAATAAATCAGCTGACTGCGACACAGTAATCGGAACAAGCTCTTATGACGATTCCTTTGAAATTGCGGCAGGTGCTGATTACACAATCAATGACTTTGTTCTTGTAAGTGCCGGTCTTGCTTACGGTAAGCAGGGAACAAAAAGCTCGGCAAACAACGTATTCAACCCGATTCTGGACAGCTTCCAGATTGGTTTTGGTGCAGAAATTAAACCAATTAAGATTCTTACAATCACTGCCGGCGGAACCTGGGTTAAGTATTTTGATACAACTTATACAAAATCAGGATATGACATCGACTTAAGCAAAAAATTGTTCATGTTCTCGTTAGGAGCAACTCTTAAATTGTTCTAAATTTGGGGGCGTTGCGGGGGCTTCCCCCGCAGAGAGGGTAGCGCACAACGAAGTGTGCGCGCAGGGGGAGACTTCCCCCCTCCTAATATCCTAACTCTTCCCCAACCAAAATTACTTTGATGCGGCCGGGTACGCGGCTCATTCTGGTTACTACGAACTGGCAGCAGATTGAGTCGCCGAAGCATTCGCCGCATTTGCCTGTTACGGCGCAAGGAGTCTTGCAGTCAAGGCGGATGCAGTTTGGCGGTGTGGCTGTGTTGCGAACGCGGCGCAGGCCGTCATCCACATTTGTAACAACCTTATTCATTCCCGCAATTACGATAACGCTTTCAGGACCGTAAATCAAAAAGCTTACCCGGTTTCCGCGGCCGTCAATATTTATAAGTTCGCCGTCCAGTGTAATGGCATTTGTGCTCATCAAAAAGGCGTCGGCATTTACAGTTTTTGCCTTGAGCTCTTTTATTTCTTCTGCTGTTTTGTAATCTTCGCGGACAATCAGTTCGTGACCGGCTGCTTTTACAGCGTCCTTAAATCCGTTTTCGTCCAGAGTCATCGATCCGCCGTAAGCAACTGATTTCTTTTCTGACTGGCCTTCCTCTGTGTGTGCCAGAAGTTCGCAAAGCTTCTTTTTTGCTTCTTTGACATTTGCACAGTAAAAACCTTCCATCTTGCGTTTGCTGAGATTTTTGATAATCCCGGCAGCCTGAACCTCATAAAACTTTTCTTTTGGACTTGCCATAAAATGCCCCTATAAAAACTAAAAATATGCGTATATAAATATAGCATTAAAGCGGCTGGCGTGCGAGAAATTTCTGTTTTAGTCCCGGCATTTTTTCAAATGTCAAAAATTCAGCCGGATTTCGAAAAAAAAACTTGACAGACAAAATGTAAGCGTTTACATTTTAACTATGAAAGCGCTTACACAAATAACTACAATGCAGGAACTGGCTGATGCTGCGGGAGTTTCTCTTGCCACAGTATCAAGGGTATTAAACGGAAGCGATAAGGTTTCTGAAAAAACGAAGGAAAGTGTCATGGAGTTGGTTCGCCAATCCGGCTTTTTCCCGAATGAAACTGCGAGAACCATGGCCGCAGGAAAATCCAGACTTATTGCCGTAATTCTTCCGGATGTAGAAAACCCTTACTTTTCACGACTTCTTTCAGAAATCGAAAATCAGTGTGTAGGTCATGGCTATTCAATGATTTTCTTTAACTCCAAGGGTGACAGTGAAAAGGAAAAGGACATTGTAAACAAAATGATGGCACGTCAGGCAGACGGAATGTTTATTGCCATGACAAAGTATAAGTCAGAATCAATTCCGGTTCTAACACAGGCGACCTTCCCGGTTGTTGTAATGAGCCAGAATATTGAAGGCTTGAACTCTGTCTGCATTGATCATCAGGAAGGTGGTGCTCTGGCTGCAAGGCATTTACTTGAAAATAACTGTGAGTCATTTTTCTTTTTCGGCCGAAAAGATGATGATAAATTTACAGGATTTCGAAAGGAACTGCTGGAAAAGGGAATTGCGGAGGAAAAAATTCAGACCTTTGGTGACAACGACTGGTATTCTACAAATTTTGATGAAGCCTCAGGTCAGATGGATTATTTTATGCAGGAAAAGCTTTCTGACCGGAAAACCGGTCTTTTCTGTGTAAATGACCTTTTTGCGGTTCGTGCAATCAGAGCTGCCCACAGAAACAATGTCAAAATTCCAGACATGCTTAGTCTAGTAGGCTTTGACAATACAATGATATGCGACATGGCTTATCCGACTCTGACTTCAATCAGTCAGCCGCTGGAAGAAATAGCCGCCGAAAGCTTTAATCTTTTGTGCCGCAAAATAAAAGAAGGGAAGAATGGGGAAAAATGTCCGCAAAGCATTATCTTCCATCCGTCTCTTGTAAAAAGGGAATCCTAAGGCTTAGCTGGCTTCCTTTTATTATGAAAAGTAAATTATGGAGAATTTTATGAAAAAAACGAATCTAATTTTGTGTGCAGCTTTACTGGCTGTATCGGTTTTTACGGGATGTAAAAAGTCTGGTAAATCAAATTCAATCAGCATTATGTTCCAGGGTTCGGATTCAGAACAGGCCGCAATCAAGGCCTGCTCTGAAAAATTTACAAAACAGACTGGAATTAATGTTGAACTTTTGTACACTCCTCACGATTCTTATACATCTAAGCTCGCAAGCTTTATTAAAAACAAAAATGTGCCTGATATCATCAGTGTTGATGGTCCTGTTCTGGCAAGCCTTGCATGGTCAGGCGTTATTCAGTGCGTAGAGCCTTATATCGATTCAGAAATCATAAAGGATATGACACCTTCCAACATTGCTCAGTGTACTTATCCTGTAGACAATAAGCTTTATGCCATCAGTTATGCAGACTCAACAGTATTACTTTACTGTAATAAAACATATCTTAACAAAATTGGTGCAAGAATTCCAAAATCGGTAGAAGATGCCTGGACAATTGAAGAATTTGACGACATCCTTACAAAGCTTGCAGCTCTTCCTGAAGTTACATGGCCTCTTGATTTAATGTGGGCATGGAATATTGCAGGTTCAGAATGGGGAACATATGCTTTCTATGAATGTCTTGCTTCCGGTGGTTCTGATCTTATTGACCGCGCAACATGGAAGGCTGACGGAACTTTAAACAGTCCTGAATCAGTAAATGTTTTGAAATACTTCCAGAAATGGGGTACAAAGGGCTGGATTGTTCCAAAATCTGCCGGAGAAAACACTCTTTACAATGACAAGCGCCAGACTGCTATTGCATGGAACGGAAACTGGAATTTCCTTACCTGCGAAGCTGCAATGGGTGACGAAGTAATTGCCCTTCCACTTCCTAACTTTGGAAAGGGAACTCGTACTCCAAACGCAACCTGGATCTGGGGTATTTCCGCAACAAGTAAAAAAGCTGATAAAGCCGGAAAATTCCTGAGCTTTATGATGACTGATACAGACTTCCTTGATGCTATGGAAGCAAATGCCTGCTATCCTGCATTGAAAAAGTTTGCTGCCCGTTGTGAAACTTACATGGATCCTGCAAAAATGGCTATTGCTTATGAGCAGTCAAACTACGCTGTAAGCCGTCCTAACCATCCTGCTTATCCGACAATCACACTTGCTTTCTCTGATGCATTTGAAGCTGTTCTTAACGGTGCTGACATCAAGTCTGAACTTGATAAGGCTGCCCAGAAAATTGATGAAGACATCAGTGATAATGGCGGATACCCTCCATTTGGAAAGTAATAAAAATTAAAAATATCCCGGAAGAATTAACCTCCTGATTTTTCCGGGACTTTCCTCTAATTTTTTTTCAGAGAGTAAAATATGAAGAACTCAGTATTTAAATCCCTTGGGGAAAAGAATATCCGGCAGGAAATCTTAATGCTTCTTCCGGCCTGCGTACTGCTCATTATTTTTATGGTTGCGCCTTTTTTTTCAGCTTTCGGCCTTTCGCTTTCAAATCAAAAGCTGATTCCAAATCCTATGGTTCCGGCAAAATTTATAGGATTAAGAAATTACATTCAGATTTTTAAGGATATAAGCTTCTGGCAGGCTTTTAAAAACGTAATTCTATTTACGCTTATGGTAATTCCCCTGCAGTGCGGCTTTGCCCTTTTGATGGCAAATGCTCTGAACAGAGTCAGATTTATCAAAAGCTTTTTGAGGAGCATGTTTTTTCTTCCTTATATTACTCCAATGGTTATTGTAGCCGTAATCTGGAAATCTATTTATCAGTATCCGGACGGTATTGCAAATCTTGCCCTTAAAGTTTGTACTCTTGGTTTTGGAAAACCTTTAGACTGGCTGGGAAATAAAAATTCAGCCCTGATTGCAATTACTCTGCTTTCTGCCTGGCAGGCTTTCGGTTTTCAGATGATTGTTTATCTTGGTGCCTTGCAGAGCATTCCTTCTTCACTTTATGAAGCTGCAAATATTGACGGTGCAAATTCCCGCCAGATTTTTTTCAATATTACGTGGCCAGCCCTGAAAGAAACAAACACCCTTGTTCTTATTATTACAACAATTCAGGCTTTAAAACTTTTTACTCAGGTAAATATCATGACAAAGGGTGGTCCTAACGGTGCCACAAATACCCTTGTTCATTATATATATCAGAGCGGATTTACAGGACAAAAAATCGGATATGCTTCCGCAGCCTCTGTAATTCTCTTCCTTTTAATTCTTGTGATTTTCCTTGTTCAGAATAAGCTTTTGCGTGGAAAAGAAGAAAAATCACGGGACTAACTGAACTGGAGACTTTATTATGGTAAGAAATAGACAAAAAGATATATATTTTTCAGGCTTTCTATTTATTCTTGGACTTCTGATTATCACTCCGATTTTCCTCATGTTCATTTCTTCGCTCAAGGATGACAGATATGAAATTATGCGTGATATGGGAAGCCTTAAGGCTTTTTTTGTTCTGCATCCGACTTTACACAACTTCAGGGAAGTGCTTTTTGAGTCAGTTCAGAACTTTGGCCGTTCATTTATTAATTCTATAATTGTACTTTCGGTTACTGTCGTGCTGACTTCGATAGTCTGTTCCATGGCGGGATATGCCTTGCAGAGGGGAAAGCTTAAAATCAAGAAATTTATCTTTCTTGTAGTTCTTTCGCTTTACATTATTCCAATGGAAGCAATCATGCTGCCTTTGATGTACCAGGTTTCTTCATGGGGGATTACGGATACTTTTTCCGTGCAGATTCTTCCTTTTGTGGCAAGTCCGCTTTACATCTATCTTTTTTATAATTATTTTAAGGAGATTCCTGTTTCGCTTTCGGAAAATGCCGAGCTGGAAGGAGCTTCCTTCTGGCAGATTTTTAAAGACATTTATCTTCCTATGAATAAAGCCCCGATTATCACAGTCTGTATTCTTCAGGGAATGGATATGTGGAATCAGTATTTATGGCCGCTGCTTGTTACAACTGATCAGAAGGTGCGCCCTATGTCTGTTGCACTTTCGTCTTTTACAGGAACTGGCGGAGATATTTACTGGGATCAGCTTATGGCGGCTAGCGTTGTAATGCTTCTTCCGGTTCTTGTGCTTTTTATTATTTTCCAGCGAAACTTTATAGAATCAGTCGGTTCTTCGGCGGTTAAGGGATAATTTTATGACTGACACATTATTGAAGGCTCAGAAAAAACAGGATGAATTGACTGGCATTATTGCGGCATCAGAGGAAATTAAAGAGCAGAGACCTCTTTTTCATTTTGCAACTCCCGGCGGCTGGTGTAATGACCCTAACGGCTTTTCTGAGTTTGACGGTAAAATTCATCTTTTTTACCAGTATCATCCTTATTCAACACAGTGGGGGCCCATGCACTGGGGCCACGTTACATCCGGCGATTTTCTTAAATGGGAAATTGAACCGGTAGCCCTTGCTCCTGACTCTGAGGCTGATTTTAAAGGCTGTTTTTCCGGGACGGCAATTGAGTATGAAGGAAAGCACCTTCTTGCCTATACCGGAGTTTCTGAAAATGAAGAAGGTGAAGTTCAGAACCAGTGTTTAGCCTTTGGGGATGGAAAAAATTACAAAAAAGTCAGCAGTCAGCCTGTAATTACAGCCCGCGATATTCCTTTTGATTATGTTCATGCCCACTTCCGCGATCCAAAAATCTGGAAGAAAGATGGAAAAATCTATATGATTTGCGGACTTAAGCAGAAGGATGGAAAAGGCTGTCTTGTAATGTTTGAATCAGCGGATGCAAAAAAATGGACTTACAAAGGCGTAATTGATTCAAGTCGAGACGGACTCAGCACTATGTGGGAATGTCCGGATATTTCTGTAATAAATGGAAAAGAGCTTCTGATATTTTCACCCCAGGAGATGAAGGAAAATTATGATCTTGGCTTTCACGATGGTAACAACAGCATTTATGTAAGCGGAAAACTGGATTACGAAAAATGCATCTTTACCCGCGAGCGTCGTCCTGAAAATAATTATACTGCCGCCCTTGTTGATTACGGAATTGATTTTTATGCCCCTGAAAGTCTGCAGCTTTCTGACGGACGCCTTATTATGACAGCCTGGATGCAGGCCTGGGAATCTTATATTACACCGGAAAATTACATCTGGTCGGGAATGATGACTCTGCCCCGCGAGCTTTCCTTAAAAAATGGAAGGCTTTACCAGAAGCCTGTAAGGGAACTTGAAAGCTGGAAGTCTGAGGGCAGGACAGGAGAAATTGACGGCGGCAAAAATGAATGTATTTTTGAAAAGGGCAGGAGGCATTTTGAACTGGATCTTAAAAGTCAGGCCGCTTCCGGTCAGATAAATCTGAGTCTCGCGGGCGGGGCTGAAAAAGTGATGCTCAAAATCAATCTGGATGATAAATCCATTTCTTTTGACAGATCAGAAAGCCTTGTTGCGGGAAAAATTCCTTATAGAAAGGCAAAAATCAGAACTGAGGAAAATGCCGGCGGGGAAAACAGCCAGACCGGCGGAAAATTTAAATTTCAGATAATCTGTGATACCTGTTCGCTGGAAGTTTTTATAAATGACGGAATTATGACTTTTACCAATATTTTTTTTATGAGTGATGTTTTATCTGATTTAGTCATTGAAAACGGTACAAATCAGTCACTCACTTATGATTTCTGGAAAATTCAGGAGAAGAAATAAATGAAAAATGATGTAATTGCTCTTGGTGAGCTTTTGATTGATTTTACGCAGAATGGAATAAGTCAGGCCGGCAACTGGATGATGGAAGCAAATCCAGGCGGAGCTCCCTGCAACGTGCTTGCCATGCTTACAAAACTGGGGCATAAAACTGCTTTTCTTGGACAAGTCGGAAATGATATGTTCGGAAAAATGCTGAAGGACAGAGTTTCCGCAATCGGAATTGATGTATCAAATCTTATTTTGTCTGATGAATACAATACTACTCTGGCTTTTGTTCACACAGCCCCGGATGGCGACAGGGATTTTTCTTTTTACCGGAAAACCGGCGCTGATGCTTTTTTGAAAAAAGAGAGTATTAAGGCTGAGGCTTTTAAAAATGCCCGTATTTTCCATTTTGGGACTCTTTCCATGACAAATCCTGTTGTAAATGAAGCAACAGAATTTGCTCTGGAAAGGGCAAAAAATGCAGGACTTTTAATTTCATTTGATCCGAATCTTCGCAAGCCTCTCTGGGATTCCCTTGAAAAGGCAAAAGAGCGCATCTGGTATGGAATTTCTGTCTGCAATATTCTTAAAATTTCTGAGGATGAACTTGAATTCATCACAGGCGAAAAGGATATAAAAAAGGGAATCTCCGCAATCAGGGAAAAAAATAAAATTCCTTTGATTACTATCACAATGGGAAAGCATGGAAGCGCCTCTTCTTATCTTGGAAAGGATGGAAGCGAGCTTTTCCTTGAGGCAGAAACTTTTTCAAATGTAAAAACAATTGATACAACAGGAGCCGGCGATACTTTCTGCGCCTGCATACTGCATGAAATACTTAAAAATGGCTATGAAGACTTTTCTATGGAAAGAATGGGTGCGATGCTGAGGTTTGCAAATGCGGCTTCTTCCCTGATCACTACAAGGAAGGGGGCCCTTTGCGTAATGCCGGATCAGGCAGAAATTTTAAAATTAATTGAAGCAGATTAGTAAAGCTATTATTGAGAATAACTATTTGTTTTAATATAATACTGTCGGGAGGATTGCTGACTTTTATGAAAGAAAATCAGCGCAGACTGGCAGTATTAATTTCTTCACTGCTGGCACTTTATTTAATATTATCGACAGTTTTTTATTTTGTTTTTCCGCTGAAGCAGGAGCATTCAGCCCGTGACTTTCATATTCTGCTTACGGAAACAATTCATAATGCAATCGAAAAAAAGCTGGACGCTCCGATTCTTCTTTCCATGAGTATGTCTCATAACACCCTTTTAAAGGCTCTTTTGAAGAAAGAAGAAAATTACACTGAAGAAAGGCTTACAGAAATTATGAAAGCCTGGCTTGGTGATAAAAAGCGGGTAGGAAAGTGTTCAACATCCTTTCTGGTTTCTGAAAAAACACGGCGCTATTTTACAGGTGACGGACTTGTTAAAACGCTTGATCCTTATTCTGACCCTCACGATATCTGGTACAATGATTTTATAAGCAGAAATGTTCCGCTTGCTCTGGATGTGGATGTAGATCAGAATAACCGGCAGATTTGGACTGTATTCTTAAATGCCCGCATGGAGGATGAAAATAAAAATGTTCTTGGTGTTTGCGGACTGGGAATTACAATGAATGAGCTGCAGGAGATTTTTAATGAATATGAAAACAAGTATAACATCAAAATAAATCTTGTGGACGAAAACGGTCTTGTTCAGGTTGATACCAGCTCAGTTAATATAGAAACAAATTACTACAGTACACAGGTCTTTTCAAAAGATGATGACTACACTTATAAAAAATTGAAAAAAGGTTTTGCCGTTACAAGTTATATCAGTCAGCTGGGCTGGTATCTTGTTGTGCGTAATAAGGAATTAAAGCGTTCTGAATTTTTGCTGGATCCGCATTATATTATTGCCCAGCTTCTTTCTTTTCTTCTGCTGCTTCTTGCGGGCTTTTTAATTTCCCGAAAAATAAGCAGGAACTTCAAAAGTGGTGGAAACGCCGGAAATGTTGATGCCATTACCGGACTTTTTAACCGCAATTATTTTAAGGAAGTTTATGGTGAAAAAGGTGTTTTCAATACCACAAGATATAAATCTATTGCGGTTTTTGATATTGACTCCTTTAAGGAAGCCAACGATACCATGGACGGAGACAAGATTCTTAAGGATGTTACCGAAGCCGCAAAACAGACAATCGGTTTGAATGGTGAGATTTTCCGCTGGGGTGGAGATGAATTTGCAGTTTTAATGGAGGAGCCCGTAAATCAGGCTTATGACAGCTGCAAGACCTTCTGTCATATGGTAGCGGATGAAGGAAAGGTTACGGTTTCGGTTGGTGTAACTACAGTGCGCCTTTCAGATACCATTAAAAAGAATTATTACAGGGCAGCTCAGGGCTGCTATCTTGTTAAGGAAATGGGCGGAAACGACGTAAAACGCTCATAAAAAATTCTATGATAAATCTACAGGGGAAATAGATGTCTATCAGGAAAAAACTTTACACACTTTTTGTTGCCTGCATTTTTGGAATTTACATTTCAGTTGTTTCTGTTGCTGCCCATCAGATGCGGGCTCTTGTCAGGGACTACAATGCTGAAAATATGGAAGTCATCTGTAAACGTAAAGTAAATGCCATAAATTCTCAGATGGAAAGTGCTGAGCGGGCAGTAAAAGTTATGGAAAATTATATTTTTGATAAGGTAGATTTTTCCAGATTTACTACAGACGCCGCCTACAGGGAACACTTTATGGAAGAATTTTCCCCATTTGCAAAGGAAGCCGCAAATATTGCGGTTGATACGGCCGCAGTTTATTTTCGCCTTGAACCGACTTACTACGGAGGCCAGAGCGGAGTTTTTATTGTAGATGACGGTGCCGGTAAATTTATCAACGTAATTCCTACAAATATCCTTCAGTATGCTTCAAATGACCGTGAACGAGTGGGCTGGTATTATGAACCAAAAGAAAAGGGCCGCCCCATGTGGATGGAGCCATATTCCAACAAGAACATCAACGTTTATATGATTTCATACGTTTCGCCGCTTTATATTGAAGGTCAGTTTATTGGGGTTGTCGGAATTGACATGAAAATGTCCACAATTCACAGGGTGATTGATTCAATCGAATATGAAGAAGGATTCGGCTTCCTTTTGGGACAGAGGGGCGGACTTGTTTATCATCCTGATTATCCGGCAGGCCTGAGTGCAATCCAGTTTAATGATGAGCTTGCTGCTGCTTCGGAATTTTTGCTGAAAGAAAAAGGGGCAGATAAAATCGGAACCTACAAGTGGCATGATGAGGAACAATACCTGATTGGTGGTGAAATGATAAACGGAATGATTCTTGCCATCAGTGTTTCCCGGGCTCAGGTTATCGCTCCCCTGGTAAAAATCAGAACTACAATGCTTTTGATTTTAGTGGGCATTTCTATTGTGGCCGCCTTTGCCATCTACCTGATTATGCGCCACGTTGTAAACCCTATTGCGGAACTTACGAATGCGGCGTCAAGAATCGCAAAGGGTGAATTGAACTTTCCTATCCGCTATAAATCAAGTGATGAAATCGGCTTTCTTGCAGACAGCATCAGAAAAATGGGTGTGGAGCTCAAGGAGTATATTTCCTACATTCACGCTCAGGCCTACACTGACGCAATGACCGGCGTGAGAAACAAGGCCGCCTACATGGACGAAATCAAAGTGCTGGAAAGAAAAATTAACGCAGAGATGGCTGATTTTGCAATCGTGGTTTTTGATGTAAACGGACTTAAGCAGATTAATGATAATATGGGGCACGAAATCGGAGATGCCTTAATCACAGATGCGGCTTATGCCATTAAGGAAGCCTTTGGCGATGACTGCGTTTACCGTATTGGCGGCGATGAATTTATCGTCGTTAAGGAAAAAATCAGTCAGAATGTTTTGAACGGTTTTATTGAAGATTTTAAAAAGAACGTGTCAGACATTAATAATAAGGAAAGAAGCTATGACACGACCCTTTCCATTTCTATGGGCTTCACCTTCTATGATGATGACAAGGATTACAAGACTGTCTTCAAGCGGGCTGATGAGGCTATGTACTTTAATAAGCAGGAATTTTACAAGGGCCGCCGCGACCGCAGAAGTCATTAAAAAAATCCTAGCGTTTCCCGATTTTTCATTTATAATTATTGCTATATAGCATATTTTAGTTTTAAGGAGACGAATATGAAAATGAGATTTTTTAAGTGCAAACATTGTGGCAAAGTTATTGCAATTCTTAAGGAAACAGATGTTCCAACAATCTGCTGCGGCGAAGAAATGGTCGAGCTTCACGCTGGAACTACAGACGGCGCTGTTGAAAAGCACGTTCCGGTAGTCACAACTCATGATAATATTGTAGAAATTAACGTTGGTTCGGTTGCCCACCCAATGGAAGACAAGCACTACATTGAATGGATTGCCCTGCAGTCAGATCAGGGAATTCACATTAAGACTCTGCAGCCTGGCCAGGAACCAAAGGCAAGCTTTGCGGTAGTTGACGGAAACAAGGTCAATGAAGCCTACGCTTACTGTAACCTGCACGGCCTCTGGTCATCTAAGTAAGCAGGATTTTTGGAGAAAAGATATATGGATGTTTCTGAAAGCATAAAATACATTGGTGTGAATGATCACAAAATCGACCTTTTTGAAGGGCAGTTTGCCGTTCCCCTTGGAATGGCTTACAACTCCTACGTCATTATGGATGAAAAAATTGCCGTAATGGATTCTGTGGATGAAGATTTTGGTGACCAGTGGCTGAAAAATCTTAAAGAGGCTCTTGGCAGTAAAAAGCCGGATTACCTTGTCGTTCAGCATATGGAAATGGATCATTCTGCAAACATCATGTGGTTTATGGAAACCTTCCCTGATGCAAAAATTGTGGCTTCAAAAATGGCTTTTACAATGATGAAGTCATATTTTGGAACTGATTTTGCTGACAGGCAGATTCCTGCGGCAGAAGGAACATCCATTAGTCTTGGAAAACACACTTTGAATTTTATTGCCGCTCCAAATGTTCACTGGCCGGAAGTTATAATGACTTATGAAAGCTTTGAAAAAGCCCTTTTTACGGCTGATGCTTTTGGTAAGTTTGGTGCAAATGATGTGGAAGATCCGGAAGGCTGGGATTGTGAAGCCCGCCGCTATTATTTTGGAATTGTCGGAAAGTTTGGAGCAAACGTTCAGACTGTTCTGAAAAAGCTTTCTGCCTTTGAGGTTGATACAATTTGTCCCCTTCACGGTCCTGTTCTTAAAGAAAATATTTCACATTATCTTGATTTGTATAATATCTGGTCGTCTTATGGAGTTGAATCTGAAGGCGCTGTAATTGCCTATACTTCGGTTTATGGTGATACGGCGGTTGCGGCGCAGAAGCTGGCTCAGTCTCTTATTGATAAGGGGCTGCCTAAGGTAAGCGTATGTGACCTTGCCCGCGAGGACTTCCACGAATGTATTGAAGATGCCTTCCGCTATGGTACCCTTGTTCTTGCAACAACAACCTACAACGGCGGAATCTTCCCTAAGATGAAGGAATTTATCGAAAATCTTATTGAGCGTAATTACCAGAACCGCCGCATAGCCTTCATAGAAAACGGCGCCTGGGCTCCGGCTGCGGCAAAACAGATGCAGACTCTTCTTGAAGGCTGCAAAAATATTACTTTTGCCCAGAACAAGGTTACTATCAAAATTGCGGTAAACACAGATGTTGATGCACAAATTGAAAAACTGGCAACGGAACTTTCAAAGTAATGTAGATTTTTTGCAGAATTTAAGAAAAATTTTGTTATTTCTTCTGTTCAGGTTTACACTATATGCATGAAGATTAAGACAAAATTAACTCTTACTCATGCGTCCATCGCAATTTTTTGTGCCCTTTTGATTGCGGTTCCTACAATCAATACAGAAGTTGGCATTCTGGAAAAGGATATTACCGAACAAATTGATTTAAGGCTTGAGGGAGTGAACTCGCGTGTAAGTGAGTTTGTTAATATTACCCAGAGCCTGGTAAAATCCTGCACAGACCATTTTTCTTCCTATTCAAGTTATAATCTTGATGATTCGGAGGATTTTCTGGTTCGGGCGGTAGATAATAATCCTATTTACTCAATGGTTTATTTTACGAGTGCACAGCCGATTCCTGAAGGCGGCTTCCTGTTTGATAATATTCACTGGCGGGTTCCGACAGATTTTAATCAGACAACCCGCGAATGGTTTAAGGAAGCAAAAAAATCCCGCGACCCCTACTTTGGAAAGCCTTATGTTGATGAAATGTCCGGCGACCTGGTTGTAACCACTTCACGCGGTGTTTTTTCTGACAATAAATTCCGGGGCGTAATCGGTGCTGATTTTACAATCAATACGCTTGCAGAATTTGTTTCGGATTTGAAAATTTCAAAGAGCGGAACTTCCTTCCTTATTACAGCTGATGGTCTTTTTGTTACCAACGAAGACAAGGCAAAAATCCTTACTGGCAATTTTTATGATGAATTCGGAATCAGTGAGCTTAAAGGCGAGGTTCTTTCCAACGAAAAGACAATCCACATAAAATACGGTGATTATTATTTTGCTTCCCGCCGAATGCCTGGGCTTACAGGCTGGACCTTTGTTACAATCGGACCAAAATCTGAAATTTATTCCACAATCAATAAATCTGCGGGCCTTGTAACAATCATGCTTGCCTTTAGCCTTGTGATTGCAGTTACTGTCGGACTTTTTGTTTCACATGCGCTTGTAAAGCCTATTAAAAAGCTTGGAGATGCAGTAAAGGAAATCGCATCTGGAAATGCCGATTTGACTAAATGACTTACAAAGGATTCTCATGATGAGATAGGGGACGTTGTTGACGGCTTCAATCTTTTTACCGAAAAGCTTCATCAGATTATTTCGCGGATTATGTCTGCCGGCAAGGAGCTTAATTCTGCCGGAAGTGATTTGTCTTCCAGCACACAGGATACTTCAAGCTCGATTACTCAGATTATTGCAAATATAGAAAGCGTTCATCAGCAGATTACAAGCCAGAGCAACAGTGTTCAGCAGACTGCTGGGGCTGTAAACGAAATTGCATCAAATATTCAGTCGCTTGAACATATGATAGAAAATCAGTCCCGCTGTGTTTCTGATGCTTCCAGTGCCGTTGAAGAGATGATTGGTAATATTGCGTCGGTAAATACTTCGGTTGAAAGAATGGCGGAGGCTTTTGAACTTCTGGAGGCTGATTCTGCGAACGGTGCCCAGAAGCAGGAGGATGTAAACTCGCGAATTGAGCGCATTGAGGAAGAATCTCTTATGCTGCAGGAAGCAAATGCCGCAATTTCTGCAATTGCCGAGCAGACAAACCTTCTTGCCATGAACGCCGCTATTGAAGCCGCTCACGCCGGTGAGGCTGGAAAAGGCTTCTCGGTTGTTGCCGACGAAATCCGTAAGCTTTCTGAAACTTCTTCTGATCAGTCGAATACAATCGGCCATCAGCTGGAATCAATCAAAGAGTCGATTATGCAGATGGTTACGGCTTCAAGCGAGTCGCGGGCTGTATTCAATTCTTTGATTACCCGCATTTCTGAAACTGATCAGCTTGTAAGACAGATTAAATCTGCAATGGAAGAACAGAACGAAGGTTCAAAGCAGATTATCAATGCCCTTCATACTATGACTGACTCTACCAGCGAGGTCAAAACTGCTTCAAACGAAATGGCTGTAGGAAACCAGGCAATTTTGACTGAAGTTCAGAATTTGCAGAGTGCTACGGGCATTATGCAGTCAAGTATGGAAGAAATGACAATCGGCGCTAAGAAAATCAATGAAACCGGCGCAACTTTAAGCGAGATTTCCCACAATATGGAACGCTCGATTACTGCAATCGACAGCGAAATCAACGAGTTTAAGGTTTAATCAGTCGGAAGCAAGAAGTTTTTCCAGCTGATTTTTTACATCATTAATATTCGTAAACTGAATTGCGTTCAGGCCGGTCTCTTTTGCCGCCTGAACGTTTTCTTTTACGTCATCAATAAAAACCGATTCTGCAGGATTCAGACTGTATTTTTTGATGATTGTCTCATAGATTGCGTGGTCAGGCTTAATCAGTTTTACCTTGCCGGAAACTACTTTTCCGTCAACGTATGGAACGAAGGTAAAGCCCTTTTTCCAATGGGTTTCAAAAAGCCATTCAGGATAATTTGTAAGAAGGTAGATATTGTAGCCGCGTTCTTTAAGGCCCTTAAGCCAGTCTGCTGAATAATCAAAAGAAGTAACGGCCTCCGGAATCCGCTTTGTAAAGAATTCCATGGCGTCCTTGCGGTAAGCCTGGGGCATAGTATTTACCATTGTCTGGAAAACCTCTTCTTTAGGAAGTACGCCGCGGTCCAGCTCCTTCCAGTAAGGGCTTTTTGCCGTGTGCTGATAGAGAATCTGGACTTCCTCTTCAGGCAGCCCCATTTCGCGGAAAACTCTGTCCGGTTCAAAAGAAACCAGAACACCACCGATATCAAAAATAATGTTTTTAATCATAATAAAATCTCCTTTGAAAAATTGCTCCCGGTCGCAGAGAGTGGTTCAAAACCGCGCAATAATGCGCTACACGCTGATTGTTGCAAAGTAACTATAGAACAGACCGCTCACGCGGTCGCAACAATCAGAGTGTTTTTGCCCCACGCTCCGCTCCCTCGCGCTATTTTTCAACGTTCCTTACGATAATTTGTACAGCATGCTTGGGCGGCCGCCGGTTTCGTAGTTTATGCTTTCTTCTACTTCGCCGCTGCCGACCAGGAAGTTCATGTAGCGGCGGATTGTAACTGAAGAAAGGCCTACGTTTTCTGCTATTACTTCGCCGCTAAGCCAGCCGCTGTTTTTTTCAAAATAATCCCGGATAAGCCCCAGAGTTTTTTCCTGAATGCCCTTAGGATATTCCTTACTGCTGACTTTTTTTGCATTTGTAATGATGCTGTCTACGCTGCTCTGATTGAGGACTGGTGAATCGCGGAAGGCATTTCTGTTGGAAATGAATTTTTCCAGGGCAATCTGGAAGCGTTCATAGGCAAAGGGCTTAATCAGAAAATCAATTACGCCCAGGTGCATGGTATCTTCCAGGGTTGCAACGTCGTTGGCGGCAGTTACCATAATCACTTCGGTTTGGATTTTTTTCTGGCGGATATTTTTAAGGGTTTCAAGGCCGTCCATATCCGGCATATAAACATCCATGATTACAAGGTCAGCTGAATTTTTTTCCAGAAAATTAAGGGCATCCTGACCGTTTCTGCAGGAACCGACAACCTTAAACTGCTTGTTCTTGCAGACATACTGCTCGTTAATCATTGCGACCATAGGATCATCATCTACAATCAGAACTTTGTATGTTTTTTCCATATGCTACCTTTTGAAATTTACCATAAAAGAGCTTCCCACGCCAGCCTGACTTTCAAAGCTGATGCTGCCGCCAAGACTTTCTACCAGCTGTTTTGTGTGGTAAAGTCCGACGCCGCGTCCCTTACCCTTGGTAGAAAATCCGTTATCAAAAACCTTATCGGCATTTTCCTTGCTGATTCCGCAGCCTGTGTCATCCACGGTGATTAAAAGCTCTCCCGGCTGGGTAAAAACACCGAATTCCAGCTCGCGCAAATCAGAATTAGAAGTGTTCATAGAATCAAGGGCGTTATCAATCAGGTTTCCGACGATTGTAACAAGGGCTTCGGAAGGAATATCAATATCAGCACTCTTAAAGCAGATGCCTTCCCGCAGAATAAAGCGCACGTTACATTCAGAGCTGCGGGCAATTTTCCCGATTAAAAGGGCCGCCAGAGTTGCATTATCAACCGAATGCATTACGACGCTTAAGGTTTCCCGCTGAATAATCGAAATATTTTCAATATAGGAAACTGCCTTTTCATACTGACCAATCTGAATCAGCCCCAGAATGACGTGAAGCTTATTGGTAAAGTCGTGATTGTTTGCCCGCATTGAATCAACAAGATATTTTGTACCGGCAAGATCTTCCATCAGCTTTGTGTATTCTGTGCGGTCGTGCAAAATCGAAACGGCTCCTATTACGCTATGGTCTTCCTTAATCGGGATGCAGTCAATCAGGACGGAAGTTTTGTTATCAATTGTTTCCTGAAGTCCGAACTGGGAAGTTCCTTCGGTAAGAACCGGCAGCAGGAATTTCTGGGCAAAAACGTTCTTTTTTATCAAATCGACTTTTTCATTTTCTCCGCAGCAGTTGAGGATTCTTTTAGCGGCGGCATTTGAAAACTGAAAATTTCCATTGTGGTCAATTGCGATAATTCCATCGTTGATAGATTCCAGAATGTTATCGCGGATTTTGAACATTGATGTGAAGGTGTCCGGCTCAAAGCCCAGCAGGCGTTTTTTGATTTTATGCGAAACACCCTTTGAAAGGAAAAATTCTATCAGGATTGCGCCCAGGGTGATTGCCACAAAAAGCATGATTGTCTTGATTGTAACTGAGTGGATTGTAGTTTTGAGGACGATTGCCATTAAAAATCCGTCATAATTTCCGTTTTTATCAAAAAGTGCGTAGTAGGTTCGGCGCTGAGGACCCGAAGGTCCGATATCACTTTCCGTATAAAAACCGTTTTTGTGTTCGGTAAGATTTGGAACTTTTCCGTCGTACTGGGTTCCAATCAGATGATGGTTTGTGTGATAAAGGCGGGTGTTGTTTTTATTTACTATGGAAATAACATCGACATCGGGAAGGCTTTCTTCAATAGAGTCAAAATAGGCATATAAATCTTCCGGGGGATAATTTTTTGTAAAGCCGTAAAGGCGGGCAATCAGCTCTGCGGTGTCCTGGAGGTTATGGTCAAAGGCTTTGTCGTGGGCATTTACGTTGATTGCGGCACCGCCAAGACTGAATAAAATTGTAATTATGATGATTAAAATAAGATGAGTATGCTGGATTTCTCTGCGGAGATTATCTGCTGATTTATTTTTCATACTTCAATTTTAACACAAATGAAGTTTTTAAACATTTTTTAAGCCTTTTTAAACTAAAAAAAGTGATTAAAAGGCGGTGATTTATTTTTCTTTCTTTCAAAAAATTGTGAATTATTTTTCGCGGTATATACTAGGGTCAAGATTTAAAAATGGTAAAGCTAAAAAATTGCTGCATCGCAATTTTTCTTAACGCTTTGCTATAGAACACCGCCCGCTCTGACCGGCGGGCTTACACAGGAGTTATAAAAAATGTCTTTAGCACCGATTTTTGAAAGTCTTATGCTTATCTGTTTTGGTTTTTCTTGGCCTTTGAATGTTCTTAAAGCTTACAAAGCCCGCACAGCAAAAGGAACAAGTCTTCCATTCATCCTTTTGATAATTACCGGTTACATTGCCGGAATTATTGCAAAGTTCTTGAACCACTCAGTTGGTTACGTACTTGTTGTTTACTTCCTGAACCTTGCAATTGTTACAACAAACCTTATGGTTTATTTCAGAAATCGTGCACTGGATAAGAGAACAGCAGTTATTTCATATCCAAAACGCGAAACTTTAGGAGCTTAACTGCAAAGGTCGTAACTGGAATTACAGTTGTGGGTTTTCCGAACCTTTGCTTAACATCAGCCTTCGGCTGAAGTTGTACAATGAGATTTTAATTGAGAGGTAAGTAAATATGAAAGTATTTGATTTTGATTTTTACAGATTTCCTAAGGCTGAAAAAGCTAAGGACATGACAGTTTTGTTTGGAGCAAGCACTGCAAAAGTTATTCCTGTTGCCCAGCTTGGCAAATCTTTTGGTTTCAACTTTAAGATTGTAAATGCAAGCGTTGAAAATCTTTCTGTTAAAAATGCAAAAGTTCAGTTCAAAATTGCAGCTGAATCTTATAAGGCAGAAGCTCTTATCGTTCAGCTTGGTGAAAACGATGTAGAACTTTTCAAATCAAATCCATCAGAATTCGATTCTCTCTATCTTGATTTCATTTCTTACCTCAAATCTGTTGACTCAAAAATGAGAATCCAGCTTGTTTCTGTATGCAACCCTACAGGAAGCCAGAACATTGGTGATATGAACCGCCACATCAAGGCAATTGCCGCTTCTGAACGCTGCGAATTCTTTAATATTGAAAGCGCAAAACTCTGGAAGCCATGTTCAACTACAGCTGCTGCGTCATTTATGTACAGAATCGGTTTTGACAGCCAGCTTACAGTAAAGCATCCGCTTTACGACACAGCAAAGGCTTTGTTCAGCTACCTCTATTCTGAAGACGCTGTTGTTGAAAATCACAGAAACGCTTCTTAAATAGTCCATAAAGGATTAACAAATCCACCAATAATAAACCTGGGACCTGTTAAAAATCTTTACTAAAAATGTAAGGAGTGTTAACAGGTCCTTTTTTTATTTGACACAGAAAAATAAATCCGCTATATTTTTGCTAGTTTTAGTGTGCTTTTGCGCGCTTATCTTTATTTGGAGGCTGAAAATGACTTTTAATTTTTCCTTTAAAAGCTTTAACTTTTTCTCATTTAGCTTTTTTAGCTTTGCATTTTCAGCATTTTTTAATGGTAAAGATATGGCGTTTGGAGGTAAAAGCACATGGAAAACAGAATTACAAAGAAAAATAGAAGAATAAACTCAAATACAGCGTTGAATCATCTGATTCACACCGATATGAAGGCGATATTATTCTTGCTGGGATTCGATAGCAGAAGTCACAGTAATGATAATATCGCCTTTTTTGTCTTTAAAAGTTTCACCTGAAAAAATTAAAGACAAAAGGAGAAATTATTATGGAAACAAAACCTTACAAATTAGCAAGCAGAGAATATAAAAAAGAAGATACAGTTGTGGAAATTACTAACAGCCGCGGACAGATTGTGCGCGTTGGGGGGCCAAGAATCGTGACGATTGCGGGGCCTTGCGCGGTAGAAAGCCGGGAACAGATGATGGAAATTGCGGCTTCGGTTGCGGCCAGCGGGGCGGTTATGCTGAGGGGTGGTGCCTACAAGCCTAGAACTTCACCTTACTCTTTCCAGGGGCTGGGCGAGGAAGGGCTCAAATATCTGAGGGAGGCCAGCGACAAATACGGCCTTCCTATTGTTACCGAGATTGTTGACACTTCGCTTGTGGACGTGATGGAAAAATACGGGGTGGATGTTTACCAGATTGGCGCGCGAAACATGCAGAACTTTGAGCTTTTAAAGAAGGTCGGAGCGCTTGGTAAACCTGTAATTTTGAAGCGGGGACTTGCAGCAACGATTGATGACCTTTTGATGAGCGCCGAATACCTGCTTTCAAGCGGAACTGAAAAAGTAATTTTGTGCGAGCGCGGTATCAGAACTTTTGAAAAGGCTACCAGAAATACCCTTGATTTGAGCGCGGTTCCTGTGCTCAGAAGCCTGACCCACCTTCCGATTATTGTTGACCCGAGCCACGCGGTTGGAATCCGCAGTATGATTCCTCAGATGGGACTTGGCGCCATTGCCTGCGGGGCGGACGGAATTATTGTTGAAGTTCACAATCATCCGGAAAAGGCTATGAGTGACGGGCCTCAGGCACTTCTTCCGGAACAGTTTGATAAGCTTATGCACGACGTAGAGGCTTTTGCGCCGGTTCTGGGAAAGGCGGTTGCCCATATCCGTGATGATGAGGCGGCTCACGACAGCCAGGTGGTGGTTAAGACTAAAAAATCGGAGGAGCCCCACCAGGTTATCTGTTCTTTCAGCGGAAAACGCGGGGCTTATGCAGAGCAGGCAATCAACCGCTATTTTGACGGTGACAATGTCCGCGCTCAGGCTGAAGATTCTTTTGCGGGCATTTTCCAGGCGGTTACGGACGGAAAATCTGATTTTGGTATGGTTCCGATTGAAAACAGCCTTGCGGGTACTATTTACGAAAACTACGATAACTTTACCCGTTTTGCTGATGTAGAAATTATCGGGTCGATTACGCTGAATGTGCGCCATGCCCTGCTTGGCGTAAAGGGCGCTACTCTTGCTGATGTAAAGAAGGTTTATTCTCATCCTCAGGCTTTGAGCCAGTGCAAGAAGTTCCTGGATGCTCACGCTGACTGGGAAAAAATTGATGCAGTTTCTACTGCGACAGCCGCTAACAATGTGCGCGACTGGAACAGTAAGGAAAATGCGGCTATTGCCAGCGAAAACAATGCGGCTTTGTACGGCCTTGAAGTTCTGCAGGAGGATATTGAAAACAATCCGGGAAACTTCACCCGCTTTATGGTAATTGCCGCCAAGGACAAGAACCCTGCAATCAAGATTCAGTCCAGCAAGCCGTCGAACGCTACCTTTATCTTTAAGACAAAGAACGAGCACGGTGCCCTCTACCGCACCCTGGGCGTTTTTGACAGCCACAAGCTCAACCTTACCCGCCTTGAATCCCGCCCGATTGGCGGCGAGCCGTGGAAATACTGGTTTTTCGCAGTGGCAGATATTAAGGGAAAGAAGGACGTGGAAGAAGTGCTTGCGGATTTAAAAGCGGTAACTGAAGAAGTGCGCGTATTAGGAATATATTAAATTTAAACATGGCTCCCGGTCGCGACTTCGTGGTACAAGACCGCGCAATAATGCGCTACACGCTGATTGTTGCAAAGTAACTATAGAACTGACCGCTCACGCGGTCGCAACAATCAGAGTGTTTTTGCCCCACGAATCGCTCCCTCGCGCCAGCTTTACCTTGTATATTCATTATCGTTTTCTACCATCCTCCATCCCCCCCTCCTCCTTCCATTGTTAAATCCCAAAAAATACGTTAAATTATATTCCCGTATGAAAAAGGGATTTGATAACGATAAATATCTGAAGATTCAGTCAGAGCACATTAAGGAAAGAATCGCCCAGTTTGGCGACAAATTGTATCTGGAATTCGGCGGAAAGTTGTTTGACGACTACCATGCGTCTCGCGTACTGCCGGGTTTTGAGCCGGACTCTAAGCTTAAAATGCTTATGCAGCTGGCAGACGTTGCAGAAATTGTAATTGTAATCAGCGCAGTTGATATAGAAAAAAATAAAGTGCGCGGAGATCTTGGAATTACTTACGATAAGGACGTTCTGCGCCTTCGTGATGAATTCCAGAAGCGCGGACTTATGGTTGGTTCTGTCTGCATCACTCATTATACGGGTCAGGAAAGTGCAAAAGCTTTTGGAAAACGCCTTAAGAAAATGAATATCAAGGCTTACTACCATTATACAATTCCGGGCTATCCTTCTAATGTTGCCCTTATTGACAGTGACGAAGGCTACGGAAAGAACGATTATATAGAAACAAGCCGTCCGCTTGTTGTTATTACAGCCCCAGGTCCTGGATCCGGAAAAATGGCAACCTGTCTGAGCCAGCTTTATCACGAAAATAAACGCGGAATTAAGGCTGGTTATGCAAAGTTTGAAACCTTCCCTATCTGGAACCTGCCGCTCAAGCACCCTGTAAATATTGCCTACGAAGCTGCCACTGCCGATTTGAACGACGTAAACATGATTGACCCATGGCATCTTGAGGCTTACGGAAAAACTACTGTAAATTACAACCGCGATATTGAGATTTATCCTGTTCTGGATGCAATTTTCAAGGGCATTTACGGCGAAAATCCTTATAAATCTCCTACCGACATGGGCGTAAATATGGCGGGTTACTGCATTTTTGATGATGAAGCCTGCTGTGAAGCAAGCCGTCAGGAAATTATCCGCCGCTATTATACTGCTACAAACCGTTTTGCCGATGGAAGCGGCACAGAAGAAGAAGTAAACAAAATCAAGCTTTTGATGCAGCAGGCAAACATTACAACTGATATGCGTAAGGTGACGGTTGCGGCAAAGGAAAGAGCTGCCCGTGCGGAAGGCCCTGCTTCGGCAATCGAGCTGGAAGACGGCACAATTATTACAGCCGAAACTTCTCCGCTCCTGGGAACAAGCGCTGCCTTGCTTTTGAATGCCACAAAGCATCTTGCCGGCATTGACCACAAGGTAAAGCTTATTCCGGCCGAAATGATTGAGCCTATTCAGAAGATGAAGGTAAATTACCTTGCCGGAAACAATCCCCGCCTTCACACAGACGAAGTTCTTGTTGCCCTTGCCATGCTCAGCCGCGATGACGAAAATTGCCGCAAAGCAATGGAACAGCTTCCAAAGCTTAAGGGCTGTCAGGTTCACGCAAGCGTTATGCTCAGCGAGGTTGACCGCAAGATTTTCAAAAAGCTGGGCGTAGATTTGACCTGCGAGCCGGTAAGCAAAAAGCAGAAGCCGCTGATTGCTTAACCTTGACTAAAGTTCTTTATTATAGTAAAAATCTGATATGGAAACGACGTCGTAAAAAATATTCTGAAAAATCTCGGGGTATTTTTGCGGCGTTTTTTTTATTTTTGAGCGGGGGCTAAAATGGAAAGTTCTGTAACAGAAATGTTCGGCGAAAACGTATTCAATGAAGATACGATGAGGGCACGTCTTCCAAAAGAGACTTACAAACAGCTTATGAAGACAATTCAGGGCGGCGAAAAGCTTGATCCTAATGTTGCGGCTGTAATTGCAAATGCAATGAAGGACTGGGCGATTGAAAAAGGCGCTACTCATTACACTCACTGGTTCCAGCCTTTAACTGGTGTTACTGCCGAAAAGCACGACAGCTTTATTGAGCCGACTAAAGACGGCCGCGTTATTATGGAATTTTCCGGAAAGGAGCTTGTAAAGGGTGAATCTGATGCTTCTTCTTTCCCTAACGGTGGTATTCGTGCCACTTTCGAAGCCCGAGGCTACACTGCCTGGGATCCGACTTCTTATGCTTTCATAAAGGACGGTACCCTTTGTATTCCTACCTGCTTCTGTTCTTATACAGGTGATGCTCTTGATAAAAAGACTCCGCTGCTTCGTTCTATGGAAGCAATCGGAAAAGAAGCCCTTCGCGTTCTGCGCCTCTTTGAAGGCAATGAAAATGTCAGCCGGGTAATTACAACAGTTGGTCCTGAGCAGGAATACTTCCTGGTTGATAAATCTGTCTGGGAAAAACGCGAGGATTTGATTTATACAGGCCGTACACTTTTTGGTGCCAAGGCGCCAAAGGGACAGGAGCTTGAAGATCACTATTTTGGAAACATTAAAGCCCGCGTTCAGGAATTCATGAAGGATTTGAACAAGGAGCTGTGGAAGCTTGGAATCCTTGCAAAAACTGAGCACAATGAGGTTGCTCCGGCTCAGCACGAGCTTGCCCCAATTTTTACTACAACAAATATTGCCTGCGATCACAATCAGCTTACCATGGAGTTTATGAGAAAAACTGCCCGCAAGCATGGAATGGTTTGTCTGCTCCACGAAAAGCCTTTTGAAGGTGTAAACGGAAGCGGTAAGCATAATAACTGGTCTATTTCTACTGATACAGGAAAGAACCTGCTTGATCCGGGTGCAACTCCTGAACAGAATGCCCAGTTCCTTTTGTTCCTTGTTGGCGTTATTAAGGCTGTTGATAAATATCAGGATTTACTGCGTATTTCTGTTGCTTCTGCCGGTAACGATCACCGTCTTGGTGGTAACGAGGCGCCTCCTGCCATTATTTCAGTTTTCCTTGGTGACGAGCTTACTGCAATTCTTGATGCCATCGAGCAGGGAAAACCTTACGGCGGAAAGGGCAAGCAGAAAATGCAGATTGGCGTTACAGTTCTGCCTGAATTCAGCCGCGATACAACTGACCGCAACCGAACTTCTCCTTTTGCCTTTACTGTAAATAAATTTGAGTTCCGTTCGCTCGGTTCAAATGATTCCATTGCCCTCTGTAACACAGTTTTGAACACCTGTGTTGCTGAGGTTTTGAGTGAATTTGCTGATGAACTTGAGGGTGCAAAGGATTTTACTAAGGAATTGAATGCCCTGATTTTGCGCACAATCAAAGAGCACAAGAGAATCATCTTTAATGGTGACGGTTATTCTGAAGAATGGGTAAAAGAAGCTGAAAAACGCGGACTTATGAATCTGCCTTCTACTCCGGAAGCTCTTGTTCATCTGCTTGATAAAAAGAATATTGAGGTTTTCAAAAAGTTCAATGTTTACTCAGAAACTGAATTGAAATCACGCTTTGAAATCCACAACGAAAACTATTCGAAGATTGTCCGAATCGAAGCAGAAACAATGATTGAAATGGTTCGCAAGCTTTATCTTCCTGCGGCCAGCCGCTTTGGCCGCCGTCTTTCTGATGCAATCAATGCAAAACGCGCCGCAAACGGCCGCATAAACGTAAAATACGAGGAAGACTGCCTTGCAAAAGTTTCTGATTTGACAGGAAAGATTTACGAGGCTGTTGAAGTTCTTGATAAGGCTGTTGCCGATTCAAAGCAGATTGAAGAGGCTTCAAAGCTTGCTTTCTTCTGCCGTGAACACATCTTTACCGCAATGAAGGAGCTGCGATCTGCCGTTGATCAGCTTGAAGTCTTCACTCCGAAGGACCTGTGGCCGGTACCAAGCTACGGAGATATGCTTTACTCGGTTGTTTAGCGGAGAATGTGACAAAAAATCCCCCCGGCAGGAAAAATACCGGGGGAAGATGCGGTTACTTCCACTCCTGAATAATTTTTCTTACCAGCGCGGTAAAGCTTTTTGTTACCTTCTGGGCGCATTCTATAACTTCATTTTCATCAAGCGGCTGGTCCAGAATTCCTGCTGCCATATTTGTGAGGCAGGAAATTCCCAGAGTCTTCATTCTCATGTGGCTGGCGGCAATTGCTTCCGGTACAGTAGACATACCAACGGCATCTGCACCGCAGCTTCTTGCAAAACGGATTTCAGCAGGAGTTTCATACTGAGGTCCTGTAAAATACTGGTAAACGCCTTCACGAACTTCAATTCCAAGCTGGCCGGCAAGCTTTTTAGCAAGGGCGCGCAAATCCTTGTCGTAAGCATTTCCCATATCAAAAAAGCGGACTCCAAGTTCCGGACAGTTTGCCCCGCGCATTGGACTTTCAGCGCAAATCTTAATATGGTCGGAAATAATCATCAGGTCGCCGGGTTTCCAGTCCTTGTTTACGCAGCCGGCGGCATTAGTTAATAGAAGATTTTCGCAGCCCAGCATTTTCATCAGTTGAATAGGGAAAACAACCTCGTCCATGCCGTAGCCCTCATAAAAATGAAAGCGGCCCTGCATGCAGATTACCTCTTTTCCTTCGAGCGTACCGATAATCAGGCGGCTTTTGTGTCCCGGCGCAGTCGAAACCGGAAAGTTAGGAATATCTTTGTAAGGTATGATAACCGCATCCTGAACTTCGTCTCCCAGTCCGCCAAGTCCGCTTCCCAGAACAATGCCAAGTTCCGGCTTTCTGCTTCCGATTTTCTCAACAATATATTTTTTTGATTCTTCCAGTTTTTTGATTAAGTCTGTCATAAGTCCTCCTCTTTGATTCATTAAGTATAGCATATTTTTTCAAGCTTGCATTATAATCCAATTTATGAGGCGATTTTTTTCCTTTGCAGTGATTTTTTTTACGGCTCTTTTTATGCCGTCTTTCCTGGCTGCGCAAAAGCTGCCGCTTGAGGAGCTCTCAGATTTTATAGAGCGGGAAAATATTGATATTATTTTTCAGACGGCTGATGCTAAAAAGGAGGGCTGGATTTTTGTAACGGCCAGCAGAAAAGGGCAGGCTTTTGAAAATCTTTATGCGGTCAATCTTCGGGAGCCGGCTGACTCGCTTCTGATTCTTGAAAATCCGGCGGGCGAGGCGGGAATTTTTTCTAATCTCTGCTATCTTTCGGAAAATCAGACACTTTATTTTGGCATTCATAACGGACACGGACTTGTAAACGGCGTTCAGCTTTTCTTGGGTGAAGGAACTTATCTTCTAAAAAAGGATACCAACGGAAAATACAGCCCTAAAGCCTTGCGTCGTTTTTCCAAGCTGGAGCCCTGGCTCTGTCAGCGGGCAAAATCTGCTTACTTTGAAAAGCTTCCGTCACCGGATTACAAGGGCTTTCTGGCTTTTCTTTTTGCTTTTTGTGATTTTGATGTTAATCCTTGTTTTGTTTACAGGACGTCAGACGGGCGTGAACTTTTGAACGAGGAAGCCCTTTCTTATCTTTATGAAAAATCGCTGCTGGATTCCATCTTTACCGGCGAAAAGGAAAATTATCGTTCTGCTTTTGAAGATTATTTATTCTGCCTGGATAAAGAGGGCAAGCCTTCCGGAATTTCGGCCCTTTCTGCCAATCATTCAGAGGTCTTTTTTAAGGACGGTGCAGCTCAGGTTGAATCGCATTATTTTAAGGCGGCGAATGGACGTGTTTTTATGCTGGAAAATATCGGTTCAACAAAAAGCCTTTTTGACGGTCGGGGATATCTGATAAAATCGGAATGGTCAAAGGATTATTCAAAGCTTTATCTGATTTTTGATTCTGAAAAAGATTTTCTGATTACTCAGCCGGCGGGCTATGGTGAAATCCGTGCTGAGGTTTTCCAAACTCCCTTCCCGCAGCGGTCTGACACGGCCCCGCTTTTTGATTTTGAGGGCAGACTTTTTGTCCGCGACGTAAATCACAGTGATTTTTATCAGCTTCAAAAGGATTTGTCTTTCAAAAAAATTGCCTCACCTTTTAAGGAATCAGAAAAATCTTTCGCACAATTTTACATCCTTGGACTGGCCTTTGCCTGCCTTGCCCTTCTTGCGGCAGCCTTTGTTCTTGTGATAAAAAAACTGGCGCCGGCAGGTGCCAGATTCGCCGTGGAAGAAAAAATCCGCTCGGAAATCTCTTCTGATATTCACGATTCGGTTGTTCAGGATATCCGGGCAGTCCGCCTTGATGTTGAACGCCTTAAGGTTCAGAAGGAAAGCGAAGATTTACAGCAGGCGGCGGTAAAAAATCTTACTGACTGCATAAAAAAGATGCGTGATATCTGCTATTCACTTAATCCGGCTGAAATTGCAAATGCAGAGCTCAAGGGGGCAAAAGTTGATGTGATTTCTGTGGTTCAGACTCTTTGCGAACAGTTTTCGGAAAAAACAAAGATTCCTTTTCAGCTTGATTTGGAGCAGAATCTTAGTTCTGCCTTTTTGAAAAAAGAAGAGGCTTCTTATGTTTCAAGAATCGTGCAGGAAATCCTTTCGAATATTCAAAAACATTCTTTTGCGACAAAGTTTACGCTTCTAATCCGTCAGAAAGAGGATGAAAAGCAGGACGGAAAAATCCTTTCCTTTATAATTATTGATGACGGTGTGGGATGCGATATAAATGCCCTCTCCAAAAAGAATATGAAAACTCACTTTGGCATGCGTAATATGAAACTCTTTGCAAAGGCGGCGGGAGCTAAAATCGAATTCCTTTCGGCAGCTGATGAAGGAATGCAGGTCCGTCTGAGCATTAAAATTGAGGACAAGGAAAATTAGTGCTGGCGGCAGATATGGAAAAATCACTTTTTATTGTAGATGACCACAATATGCTTTTGAAGGGGCTGAAAAATTATCTTTCGGAAAATTCTGAATGGAAGGTTTTGCAGACTTTTACCTCAGCAGAAGAATGTCTCTGCGCTCTTGAAAAAATCAATTCGGGCGGGGAGGGGGCTTTCCCGCAAATCATAATTGTTGATGTTCAGCTGGGAAAGGAATCGGGCTTCGAGCTTGTCGAAAAAATCACAAAAGGCTGGCCTGATATAAAATGCCTTATTTATTCGATGTACGATACTCCCGGCTACATTCTTCAGGCAAAGGAAAGCGGTGCAAAAGGCTATATTTCCAAGGTTGCCAGCGAAGAGGAGCTGCTGCTTGCATTGCAAACAGTTTTCGAGGGCGGCCAATACATAGAAAAACGAATGGAAAGCCTGCAGAAAAAGCTTGGTAGTGTCGACAGCCTTTTTTCTCGCCAGGAAAAAATCATTTTTGAAAAACTTCTGCAGGGCAAAAGCAACCGTCAGATTGCAGAGGAACTTTTTATTTCATCTCATTCTGTAGAAAATTACGTCAGCTTTATTTATGACAAAACCAACGTTAAAAATCGCCGCGAACTGATTGAAAAATTTGAGGACAAAGCCGAAAATTAGGAGAAATTCTCCATATTTTCAAGCTGAAAACTTTTTTATAATTTTCTTAAAAACGCACAGAAAAAAAACTGGCAAAAAAAAGGAGATTATTATGAAAAAATTTTTAGTTGTAATTTGCGCGGCACTGGCATTTGCCTTTGCATTTACCGGCTGCAGTAATGCTTCAGGCTCAGGTTCAGGAGCTTCCGGCAGTGGATACATTCTTGAAATCGGACAGATTCCTCAGTCTTTAGTTGCATCTGCTACCGAGTGGAGACAGAATATTGGTCAATACGCCTCTTTTTCTGATAAAAAAGAGTTACGTAATTATTTGTATAAAAACAATACGGCCTATAATAAAACTACTGTTTCTGAAACTCAGCTCAGACAGTCGCTCAGTGAACTTACGCCATCTGCTTCTTCAATCGAGGCTCAGATGGCTGAGTTAAAAAGAACAACAAACGACGTTCAAATAATAGGAACTGTCTGGTTCTACGCTGAGCAGCAGTAAAAAAAGCAACCCTCTGCACTTTACCGGGCTGGCAGAGGGTTGAATAAAAAGGAAGTTGCTTTCCTGCGCTAATTGCTAGTCATTACATAACCACTGAAATTTGGAATCGTTACTATAGCTGGTATCAGTGCTGCTTATACTAGAGCTTCTCTGCTGTTTAGCCGCTGCATTTGCTGCTAATTTACGTTTTACTCCATAAATAATAGCTCCCCCAATACCAACAGCGGCAATTGTTGCTACAGGAATAAGCCAAGCCTTGTTTTTGTTGAGCCAGCTGCCAACGCTTCCTCCTGCAACTGCTTCAAGAGCCTCATCAGAAAGGTCTTCAACAGCATCATTGTCTTTAGTATTTTCTGCGACAGCCTTTTTAAATTCTTCCTCATTAAAATCAGGATAGGCTTCCTTTAATGATTTAGAAAGACCCTCAATACTGCTGGCATTATCAATAATGCTTTCAATCTTTGCAAAATCAACTTTTGCAATCTGCTCTTCTGTTGCACCCGCTTCAAGCAACTGTGCCTTCAATTCCTTTTCGTTCATATCTTCCTCCTGAAAAAACAACCAGTCTGAAATTGTTCTGCTTTTCTTTCTGCCTATTTATACTCCGAAAGCAGGCAGAAAGGCTAATTTTTCTGGAGGAATTTCACTAGTTCAAAGCCTTAATCAGGCTAGGAATTGCTTTTTCAAACTTAACGCCGTACCAGTGGTCTTTTTTGTCATCCAGAGTTTTTTTGATGGCTTCTACTACAAAGTCGGCGGCAATTTTTGCTGCTTCAATAGCAGATTTGCCGTTCATCAAAGCACCTGCAAAGGCAGATGAGAACACATCGCCTGTTCCATGGAAGGCAACGTCAATTTTTTCATTGAAGTAATATTCAAAAGTATCTGTATCTGCGTGGTAAACAGAAGCACCAACCTTACCTTTTTCAAAAGAAACGCCTGTAATCACAACATTTTTAACGTCCAGCTTTGCAAGGTCGCGGCTGATTTTTTCGATATAAGCCTGATCGTAATTATCTCCCACATAAGGAATGCCGAGAAGGAAGCTTGCTTCGGTGAGGTTTGGTAGAATGTAGTCTGCGCCCTGGCAGAGAGTAGCCATAGTTTTTGGGAAGTTATCGTCAAAGCCGGCATAAAGCTTACCGTTGTCAGCCATTGCAGGGTCAACGATGCGGAGGGCTCCCGGAGCGGCAGCTTTATTCATGATATCGATGATGTAAGGAATCTGAGTTTTTGTAACGTAGCCTGTGTAGAAAGCATCAAAAGTGATGTTTTCCTTGTTCCAGCGTTCAAGGATTTTCGGCATTTCATCTGTCAGGTCGTTGAAAGTCCATCCTGAATAGCCGGCAGCTGTGTGGTTGGAAAGAAGGGCGCCCGGAAGGATTGCAGTTTCGATTCCGCAGGCAGAAATGATTGGCAGCGCAACTGTAAGGGAGCACTGGCCGACGCAGGAAATGTCCTGAATAGTAAGAAGTTTTTTGTCCATAAGAATACACCTCAGATTGTATAAGTTTGCCTAAATAAAAATGCTTCCGCAGGAACCCTGCTACGCATTTTTGACATAGTCTAAATAAAATCTGGTATTATTGATATATCCAATAAACTTAATTTTTGTTAATATCAGATTATGATTACGGTTGATTTTTCTAAGCGGGGCGGGGCGGGGCTCTGCGATTTTCTTTGTGATTCTATTCGCGCTCAGATCAGGGGCGGGCAGCTGACTGCTGACGAAAAGCTTCCTTCCAAGCGGGCGCTGGCCTCCCATCTGGGTGTCAGCGTCATCACCGTTCAGAATGCCTACGAGCAGCTGATTGGCGAAGGCTATATTTATTCGATTGAGAAGAAAGGCTTTTTTGTAACTGATATCGCACCCGCAGGTGCCCCTTCCACCACGCCACCGTCCCCTGCCACCGCCGAGGAGGCATATTCCACTACGGCAAGGCCCCCTTCCACAGCCCCCTCCCTCTTTTTCGATTTCCGTAACAACGCCACCTCCTCCGAGCGCTTCCCCTTTTCCCAGTGGGCCCACGAAATGCGCTCCGTCCTTTCCGCCGGCGACCAGAAGCTGCTTCAGCGCCAGACCGTCAGCGGCATTTACGAACTCCGCCTTGCAATCTCCCGCTATCTTGCTTCCTTCCGCAATATGCGCGTTACCCCGGAGCAGATTATCATCGGTGCGGGAACCGAATCCCTTTATTCCATGCTGGTTCAGTTTTTTGGCAGCGGAAAAAAAATTGCCGTAGAAAATCCCGGCTATCACAAAATCGCAAAAATCTTTGAAGCAAACGGCGCCAGGGCAATCCCCGTTCAAATCGACCAGCAGGGAATCCCGCCCCAGCTTCTTGAGCAGAATCAGATCGACATAATTCACATTTCGCCATCCCACCACTTCCCGACCGGCCGCGTTATGCCAATCCGCCGCCGCCTTGAGCTTTTGAACTGGGCCGAACAAGCCCCAGGCCGCTATATTATAGAAGATGATTACGACAGCGAGTTCCGTTTTGCCGGAAAACCCCTTCCAACAATGCAGGCAAGCGGCACAGGCCGGGTCATCTACGTGAACACCTTTTCCAAAACCATTGCCCCATCCTTCCGAATCAGCTACATGATTCTGCCGCCCGCCCTGACCGACGATTTTCAGAAAAAACTGGGCTTTTATTCCTGTCCCGTCTCAGCCTTCGAGCAGTTCACTCTTGCCCACTTTATCGACGACGGTCTTTACGAACGCCATCTTATCCGCATGAAAAACTATTACCGCAACCTGCGCAACGCCTTCATCTACGCCCTTGAAAAAAGTCGCATTTCCCCCCTCCTGACAATTCAGGAAGAGGAGGCCGGCCTTCATTTTCTGCTTTCCTTCAAAACTCCCCAAAGCGGCGACCAGCTCAAATCCGCCTTCCTGGCCCAGGGCCTCAACCTTCCCCTTTTAAGTGAGTTTTATTATAGAAGAGACTACGAAGAAGCGGTGACAGGTAAGCAGGGTAGCACAATCTCCCCTCCCAATTTTGAGCCGGGTCCGGGCAGCGCCAGCGCCCCCTTGCCAGGCGCCCGAACCTTCGTAATCAATTATTCCGCTCTGGAAAAAGAAAAAATCCCGGCGGTTGTTAAGCGTATGGAGAGTGCGTTACAATGCAAGGTATGAAAGCTAGCACACAGTATAAAATGGCCCACAAAAAGGATTTTGGTCGGGAAAAAATAGACATTCTTTATGAGGATGAATGGCTTTGCGTGATTTACAAGCCGGATGGACTCCTTTCCGTGCCATATCCGGGAAGCAAAAACAGAACGGCCCTGGGGTTACTGGAACAGATAATGCGGAAAAAGGGCAGCTGGTCAAAAAATCACAGGCCTTTTACAGTGCACCGCCTCGACCGGGATACTTCCGGCGTAATGATGTTTGCCCTGAATGAGGCGGCCCAGAAAAAAATTATGGATTCCTGGCACCAGATGGTGACTGAGCGTCTTTACCGGGCCCTTGCGGAAAATCCTTTTGGAAAAAATGCAAAGCCCCTGCCTGATTCCGGCCTGATTGATGACGAGCTTGCCTACAATGCCTATAACGTGGGGTTTGTGCCAAAGCCGGGAGACAAGCCCAGTGTTTCAAAACTGACAAAAACTGCGATAAAAAATCACTATAATAAAAGCCGGGGAGAGCAGTCGATTTATGAAAGAAACCTTACGGTGAAGGGCGGAAAGGCAGAATTCAAAACGATTACAGCCCGCACTCACTACAAGGTTATTGCCCGCGGAAAAACTCACACTCTTTTTGAACTCAGCCTTGATACCGGCCGAAAAAATCAGATTAGAGCCCACCTTGCCAGCAAGGGCTATCCTCTTGCGGGCGATGAAAATTACCGGGCAAAGACAAATCCCTTTGGCCGCTTGTGCCTTCACGCCCGCACGCTGGAATTTGACCACCCCTTTACGCATGAACATTTGAAGTTTGAAGTGCCGGAGCCTGAGGAATGGGGACTGAATATATAATTTAGGAAGGAAAAATGCGTAGCAGGGGTTCGTGATTTGCGTAGCATTTTTCGCGATAACGGGCAGACAACGCGGACCGGTGCCTACAGAGCAAGCGAAGCTTGCGTCGAGCGAAAAGCCGCGGAGCAAATTGCGGTTCCCTGCGAGAGCATTTCTTACATTTTTGAGATATATTATTCTTTCAAAAAGTCCTTACTCAGGCTATGGGCGAACATAAACTGGGCGGCATAATATAGCACGTGGCAGAGGTTGTTTGCTATCTGGTCTGGAATGAAGGACAGTTCGCAGATGTCGCCCAGGGTGAACTGAAGAACGAAATCTGATGCCAGGAAGAGGATGGCTGCGAATGGAATGAGACTGGCCCTTTTGTTTGCAAGGCTTAAGGCATCCAGAGCCTTGAGAGTCGAACCTATCAGGAAAAATGTGTAGATTGCCAGCGGCACGAAAAGGGTTTTTAAATAGAAGAAAGGCGTAAACAAGTCGCCGACAAGGAAAATGACTGCAACCACGATTGTGAGCGCAATGTATTTGGCAGAAATCGGTTTAAAGTGGCTGAAGGCTGCGATATAGAAAATTTGCATTACCAGGAAGGTCATCATGCCGGCCGGAATGTTCAGGTTGATTACAACGTCGGCAAGAACGGCTACAGAAAGGCCTGCCAGCATTTTAATTCCGTAGCGGGTAAAGGCCGGGCTTTTGTCCTGATTTTTGAAAAAACAGTAAAATCCGTAAAATACAAAAAACTCGCTTGTTACGCCTTTAGCAATTACTTCCGGAATCGGAAATCCCAGAAAATAGAATACGCGGAAAAACAAAAAGGAAATAACTGCCGCGATGATGATTAAAAACTGCATGAAAACCTCCGAAAATTGCAGCAACTTGCACCGAAGGGGCAAGTTAAGCGAAGGTGCGGTTCATTGCATATTGTAACGCTGATTACGACCTTCGCACACTTACTGATATTTTATCACCGATATCGTAAAAAGTAGTATTAAATTCTTTGTTTTGCTTCAAAAAATTGATGAAGCGGCGGATTTTCCTCATCATTTTGATGGTGCTGTAGTTGTGGGTCAGGCTCAGGTCTTCTACCATGCCGTGGAAGGAAAGGTTGTCGGTTATGATTGCGCCGCCGGAAGCCAGAAAAGGTGCGAATCGTTCAAAGTGATTGATGTACTGGGCCTTTGGTCCGTCGATGAAGATAAGGTCGTAAGTTTCACCTTGCGGAGGTGTCCAGGCGCCTGCGTCGCCAAGGTAGACGGTTATGCGGTCGGAAAGATTGTTATCAGCAATGTTGTGTACGGCCGCCTTGTAGCGTTCAATATCCATTTCGATTGTAGAAACAAACACGTCCGGCGTGGTACGGGCAAAATTAATGGAAGAAAAGCCAATCGCGGTACCGATTTCCAGCATGCGTCCTACCTTATGTTTACTTATATAGTCACAGATAAACTCAATTCCCTCGTCCTTCATGATTGGAACCGAATGAAAATCTGCAAAGTTTTTTATGTCGGTGATTTGCTGCATAGAAAAATCCTGAGCTGATTATAGCATAAAAGTGGCGGCTTGTGCTTTATTTTTCAGTAGGATTTCTTCGGAACATATATTGACATACCCCCCCCCATATTGTATAGTGAAAATACTATAAGAAATTCGGAGGAATTAAATGAAAAAATTCTCAAAAAGTATTGCACTTATGCTTTTGGCAGGTGCTTTTGTTCTTGGATTCGCTTCTTGTGCAAATGACAGCAGCGATAGTAGTAATAGCAGCAGTGGTGTTGGTGTAGCACTTTCTTCTTTGGGAACTCTTGATGCAACTTATCAGAAAGATGACGAAGGCAAATGGAAAAAAATTTACTTATTTTCTAATGGTAAAGCTGCTAGAGCAAGTCAAGATGCTCTTGCTGGTGGTGTAAAAGATGGTATTACAAAAACAGGAACTTTTGTAAAGACAAGTACTTATAAAGAAGGCACAATTACTATCACATGGGATAAACAATTACAAAAGGATGGAAGTTGGGGTGCTGTAGATGAAAGAGACAAAACAGATACTCTGACCCTTACAAATGGAACAAGTGGTAGTTGGACTCTTACTGGCAATGATAGCAGCTGTACAAACACTAATACTAACAACAGCAGCACCGCAGCAACAGTTTCTGCAACTTATAAGTTAACTGAAAATGGTAAATGGTGGAAAATTTTCTTATATAATGATGATACTTGCGCCTTGGCACGTGAGGAAGCTGTAGGAACATATACAGAAGGTATTATAAAAAAGGGAAAGTTTACCAAGTCAGCTGGAGCTACTTGGGAAACTGGCGTTTTTAATATCAAATGGACAGAGAAATCTGCTTCTATGACGGAAGAGAAATTTACATCTGATGATGGAGATTCTACTTTGACTGTTGGACAGGGAACTGGAACTTTAACAAGCGGCGGAAATGAAGCTCCTAAAGTATTTACTCTCCAGAAATAAGCTCTAACCTTTAGCTATAACGCCCGTGCAATTTCGCACGGGCATTTTTTTTGCGTTAGGGATAGTAGCGGCGCGAAGCGTTGCGGAGGGAGCTTTGCGACTGTAGCAATGAAGCCGAAAGGCGGAACCGCGGATAGCCCGACCGGCCGGCGACGAAGGAGCCGGACGGGAACGCCCTTAATCTTTTGTATATTACTTATTTAAATCTTCATAAATCGGAAATCTTGCATTATAATATAGAACGAATTTATTACGCATATAGGTAGTATATGAGAGCATTTACATTTAAAGGGGGAATCCATCCGAAAGAGATGAAGGAGCTGAGCAATCAGTGTGCGATTACTGCGGCTTTTCCTGCATCAAAAACGGTGACGATTCCTGTAACTATGGGCGGAGCTCCTAATACTCCGCTTGTAAAAGTGGGCGACCTTGTGGCAAAAGGTCAGATTATTGCGAACGGCGACAAATTTATGAATTGTCCTGTTCATTCTTCGGTTTCGGGCAAGGTAAAAAAGATTCAGAAGTGCCTTGTTACCGGTAACTCAGAAGTTCCATGCATTATCATCGAGGCTGATGACGAAAACAGAACTTCTTTTATGGAGCCGCTTGATCCTTTTACCTGTGAGCATGATGCTGCGCTTGCACGCATCCGCGATGCCGGTATTGTTGGTATGGGAGGTGCTTCCTTCCCGGCTCATGTAAAGCTTAATCCTCCGGCTGACAAAGAAATTGACTACGTTCTGGTGAACGCTGCTGAGTGTGAGCCTTATCTTACCTGCGATGAGCGCACTTTGCAGGAAACTCCTGAAAAAGTGATTGATGGTCTTGCAATCATCCTTCATATGGTTGGAGCTGCTGGAATCATTGCGCTTGAAGACAACAAAGCTTATATCAAGCCGATTCTTGACGATATCATCTATAAAAAAGGCTATGGCGACGATATGTCTGTCCGCCTGGTAAAAACAAAATACCCTCAGGGCTCGGAAAAATTCATTGTTTCTGCCTGCCTTGGTGTGGAAATTCCTTCTGCAAAGCTTCCGGCTGATGCGGGCTGTATCATTTCCAACGTTGGAACTGTCTGCGCAATCAGCGACGCCTTCCGCCTGGGAATGCCTCTTATTGAGCGCGCCCTTACAATCAGTGGTGGTGCTGTAGAAAAGCCATGTAACCTTCGAGTGCCGGTTGGAACTTTGGTAAGTGACCTTATGCCAGATTTCTTTACTTTGAAAGAGGATGCGACTGCAAAAATCATTTCCGGCGGTCCTATGATGGGCTTTGCCATGGTTAGTGCAGACTTCCCTGTTGCAAAAGGAACCAGCGGCGTCACCTTCCTGACTGACCGCGAAACCTTCATCGGTGATGAAGATCAGTGTATTTCCTGCGGCGGCTGTGTTCACGTCTGCCCTATGCATCTCAATCCTGTTCTGATGATTCGCGAGCTTAAGGCTGCAAATACTAAAAAGGCCCGCCGCTACGGTCTTATGGACTGTATTGAATGCGGTTCCTGCGCTTTTGTCTGCCCGGCTCACGTAAAGCTTGTTCAGAGAATCAGACTTGGAAAATCTATTGTTCGTGCCGAAATGGCTGCCGAGCGGGAAAAGGCTGCTGCCGCCGCTGCAAAGGCTGAGTCACAGGCTAAAGAAGGAGGGGCAAAATGAGTAAAAAATTGACTGTTTCTTCGAGCCCGCATTTTACAGAAGGATTAACTACGCAGAAAATCATGGCCTGCGTTTTGATTGCCATGCTTCCTGAGTGTATTGCGGGAATTGTATTTTTTGGACTTCCTGCTCTGGTAAAAATTGTAGTTTCAGTTTTTGGCTGCGTGCTTTTTGAAGCCCTCTTCCAGAAGCTTACAAAGCAGAAGATTCTTGTAAGCAATTTGAGTGCTGCGGTAAGCGGCGTTCTTCTTGCCCTGGTTTTGCCTTCTACTACTCCGGTATGGATGGTTCTGCTTGGTGACCTTGCCGCAATGGTTGTTGCAAAAGGTCTTTTTGGTGGAATCGGAAGCAACGTTTTCAACCCGGCTCTGACTGGTCGTGCCGTTCTCTTTTTGAGCTTCCCGGCTGCAATTGGTGCACGCTGGTATGATCCGACTTTAATTCCTCATATTTACGATAAGCTTGAAAAAATGGGAAAGACTGCCGCAGAAATTGACGCTATGAGTCAGGCTACTGTATGGGATGGAATTACTTCTGCAACAATTTTGAGTCAGGTAAAGGCCGGAAACTTTGTTGCGGATTCTCATACTTTCTGGCAGCTTTTTATCGGTAATCGTGCAGGTTGTATAGGTGAAACTTCGATTTTGCTTTTGCTGATTTCTTTTGCCTTCCTTGCTTTGACCCGCATTATTGACTGGCGGGCTCCGCTTGCGATGGTAGGAACTGTTGTTGTCTGCACTTTCCTTGGTGGACTCCACGCTGGAGTAGCTGCTGCTGGAACTGATGTTCTTGTTGCTTTGCTCACAGGCGGATTGATTTTTGGTGCCACCTTCATGGTAACAGACTACGCTACAAGCCCTATCACAGGTCCCGGCCGTTTGATTTTCGGTTTTGGCTGTGGTCTTATCACCTGGCTTATCCGTCGATTTGGCGGTTACCCGGAAGGAGTTATGTTCAGTATTCTGATTATGAACGCTGTTGCTCCGCTTTTGAACAATTTTACAGGCCGCATGTACGGTTACGGTAAAAAAGGCAACCGCCGCCCGACACCTGCAAAAATTGTTCAGACTTTTGACGTTCAGAACGCCCGCCCGGCAGGCAGCTCTGCAGGCAAACCAGAGGAGGTAAAATAATGAAAGAAATGATTAAACTTGGCCTTACTCTGGCAATTTACGCAGTAATTTCCTGCACTGTTCTTGCAGTTGTAAATAATTTTACAGCTCCAAAAATCGCGCAGAACCAGGTGGAAAAAGTAAACCAGGCTATGGCTAGCTTCTTCCCTGGCGACGGCTACACCTTTGAATCAGTAAGCGATTATGATGGGGCCAGCGTCGGCACAATCAAAATTGAAAACATGATTATTGCAAAGAAAGACGGCAAGGCTGTAGGCGGCGCTGCTCAGGTAAACGGTCCTACTTACGATCAGGCTACAATCCTTGTCGGAATGAAGGCTGACGGTACAATCACAGGACTCCAGTTCCTGAAAAACACTGACTCTCCGGGCTTCGGACTTAAGGCAAATGATCCTACCTTTACGCTCTCAAATGGTAAGACATTTTTCGGCCAGTTCGAAGGTAAGAACGCAAAGGACGGCTTTAAAACCGGCGAAACCTTTGATGCAATTTCCGGGGCAACAATCACAAGTAACGGTGTTGCAAATCTTCTTGCAGAAGGAACCGGCTCTCTCTTGAAATATCTTGAAAAACAGGGGGCTGCAAATGAATAAACAGCTTCAGATTTTTACCAACGGATTTGTACGCGAAAATCCGCTTCTGGTTTTGAATATCGGACTTTGTTCTTCGCTTGGTGTAACAACCAGCATTTTTAACGGACTTGGAATGGGTATGGGTATGACTTTCGTACTTGTTATGAGTGAAATCGTAATCAGTATTTTCAGAAAGAAGATTCCTTCATCTATCCGTCTTCCAATTTTTATTATTATTATTGCGGCCTTTACTACAATCGTTCAGCTGGTTTTGAACGCTTACGTTGAAGCCCTTTATGATGCGCTGGGAGTTTTCCTTCCGCTTATCGTTGTAAACTGTATCATCATGGGTCGTGTTGAATCCTTTGCGTCTAAAAACAACATAGGAAACTCAATTCTCGACGCGCTTGGAATGGGAATCGGTTACACAATCGTTCTTGTTTTGATTTCTTTCTTCCGCGAGCTTCTTGGCGGCGGTACTCTGATGGCCGGAACTGCTTTGAAAATCGAGCTGATTCCGGAAGCTTACAGAATCGGCGTATTCAACAGTGCTCCAGGCGGATTTATGGTATTCGGATTCCTTGCTGCCTTGATGCAGGGATTAAAAATCCGGGCCGCAGAAAAACAGAATAAGCCGGTTGAAATTTGTACAGAGCCTTCATGCGAAGCTTGTAATGCAGTTTGCTCCAGCAAAAAAGAAACTCCAGCTGAGGCCGCTAACGCTGCAGCCCCAGCAAAGGAGGGTGAATAATGATCGATTTAATTCAGCTCATCATAAAATCTGCTATCGTAGATAACGTAGTATTCATTCAGTATCTTGCTATCTGTCCTTTCATCGGTATGACAGCCGAAACTGACAAGGCAACCGGCATGGGTATTGCAACTTCGTTTGTAATCATCCTTGCAACAGCCGTAACCTGGCCGATTTACAAGCTGGTAATGATTCCTCTGGGACTTCAGTTCCTTCAGACTTTGATTTTCATCCTTGTAATTGCCTCTCTGGTTCAGCTGGTAGAATTCTTCCTTAAGAAATCTATTCCGGCCCTCTACCGCTCAATGGGTGTTTACCTCGCCCTTATCACAACTAACTGTGCCGTACTTGGTGTAACAATCAACTGCATCAGCAAAAACTACAACTACGGTGAAAGTCTTGTTTACGCCCTGGGTTCAGCTCTCGGCTTTTTAATCAGTATGGTAGTTATGAGCGGAGTCCGCAGCCGTCTTAAGATTGCAAAACTCCCTCGTTCTTTCCAGGGAACCCCAATTTTGTACGTGGCAGCCGGCCTTTTGAGCCTTGCCTTTCTGGGATTCAAGGGGCTTATAAAGTAGGTTATAGGTGATAGGTGTTAGGTTATAGGGAATAGTAGGAGGGGGAAGTCTCCCCCTGCGCCCGCACTTCGTTGCGTGCTACCCTCTCTGCGGGGGATTCCCCCGCAACGCCCCCCCCGCCTGATTATGTTAGTTGTCTGGCAAAAATATTGCCGATTATTTGGGAATAGCGGAGCGGGGGTTCGGACTTTGCGACGCATTGAAGGCGATGCGGTTGATACAACGCGTAGTGGGAATACAGAGCAGGCGAAGCCTGCGACGAGCCTTCACCGCAGAGCAAAGTTCGGTTCCCCGCGGAAGCGGTTTGCAAATTTTTAGGAATATTTTTTATGGAGAAATGATTTATGACGTTAGTAATTTATACAATACTTGTTGCCCTGGTAGTAGGCTTCCTGCTTGGTGTCCTGCTCGGGCTTTTTAAGAAGATTTTCTATGTAAAGGTTGATCCAAAGGTTCAGGCCGTACGCGATTTACTCAGCGGCGGTAACTGTGGCGGCTGTGGTTATGCCGGCTGTGATGCCTTTGCTGAAGCAGTTGTAAAAGGTGAAGCACCTACAAACGGCTGTGTTGCCGGTGGTGCAAGCTGTGCCGCAAAAGTTGCAGAAATCATGGGTGGAAGCGCCGGAGATGTAGTTCCAAAGGTTGCCTTCCTTGCCTGCCACGGAACAGAAGCCGTAGCCCAGAAGAAAGGCGAATACAACGGCGTTCCAACCTGTGCCGCTGCCCAGCTCACAATGAACGGAACAAAGAAATGCGCTTTCGGCTGTATCGGCTTTGGCGACTGTGTAGAAGTCTGCCAGTTCGGTGCCCTTTCAATGGGAAAAGACGGACTGCCGGTCGTAAACCGTGAAAAATGCGTAGGCTGCGCAAAATGTGTAAAAACCTGTCCTAAACATCTTTTTGTTCTTATGCCAAAAGACACAAAAGGCGCAATCGCCCGCTGTTCATGCCACAGCGACAACAAGCCACAGATTCGCAAGGACTGCGCTGCCGGCTGTTTCAAGTGCGGCATCTGTGCCAAAAAATGTCCTGAAGGCGCCATCGACATCAGCAGCGGCATTCCAAAAGTGGACTACTCAAAATGTACCTCATGCGGCGAGTGTATCAAAGCCTGCCCGGACAAGGTACTGGGATTGTTTTAGTTTAGGATAATTTTTTGAAGATGAAGACCTGTGTCTGTTAGATGCAGGTCTTTTTTTATATGAAAGATTAGAATGCTGCTGCAACCGGCTTAAGACTAAAGCCTAATTCATGAAGCACAGAAAGAAGAGTTTTTACTTTGACATTTTCCGCCTTGCCAGTACGAAGATGCTGAATTGTAGTAGGTGAAACACCTGCACGTTCCGCAAGCTCACGAACGCTTAAATCAGCATTTTCCATTTGCTCACACATAAATTCAGAGATAAGGAATTCTTCATAAGTTTTTTCAAATCCGTCTTTCCATTCCGGATTTTCCATCATTCTATCAAATGTACTCATAGTCTTTGTCATAATAAGTTCCTTCCTTTACTCGGTTTGCATAATCTTCTCGTGCAGTTAGTGCACAAGACTTATCCTGTTTCTTTAATTTCTGACTTTTCTTTATAAAAGCATAAGTAATTATTATTTTTCCGCCTTCATAGAAGAAAGACAAAAATCTGTTAGGCTGAGGCTTGAAAGCATAAATACCGTCATCTTCATTTCTGAATTTTGTTTTGTCAGAAATAAAGCCAAAATCTCCAATTCGTTTTACAAGATGAAAGAATTTCTGCTGCTCAATCATGCTCAGATTATTAAAGAAATCCAAAGGCTGGCTTTGACTTTTTTTATCAAAATACCATTCGACTATGAATTTCAAGCCTTTATACGCTAAGTATTCTTTCATACATAAACTGTAACACTGTAGTGTTACAAAGTCAAGATTATAAATTCAATCGCTGACTTCATTGTGTTGGTGTTGATTTTTATAGTAAGTATGCTATATTAAAAACGGAGACGCTTGTAAAAGAGCGACTTGCCTCCGTTAGCAGTTTTTATGAAACCGCCCACTGAGTCGTCACACTATAGGGCGGTTTTTTTATGCTCTAAGTAAAAAAAATCAAAAATATTTTTTCAGCCTATCTCACCATGATAGTCTACCTGTCGTATATTTATTACAGAAATACGAAAGGAGGCTATGCTTATGGAAAATAACAAAATCAATGCTAAAGAATTTGCAGAATCAAAAGTTCTTTCTGCAATGGATGAAATTACAAGAGCAAGCAAAAAAGTTCTTATGGATTATGTAATCAGTATGTATCTTGTAAGCTTTGCGAAAGTAATTGCATATCTTGGTGCAGAATCTGATGATGGAAAAGATTTGCTTTCAAGTATGGATGAAAACACAAGAAACACGGTTTCTACTTTTTCTAAAGATTTTTCAAAATCAGATAAAGCAGTAATTTCCGAAGTTGAACATATTCTTTCAACCTCTGGTATGGATTTTTCAAATGATTACAAAACTATCAAACAATATCTACTTCATACATCTCATGATTTTGCAGAACGAGCAGTAAAAGATTTTCGTAAAGAAACTCCAATTTTTCAGAAACAACTTGATTACTGCATATTTAATTTTGATGACATTCTTTTGCTTGATGACAGGGCAATTCAAAAAATTCTCCGTGAAGTAGATGTAATCGTTTTAGGAAAAGCATTAAAAGGAACTTCTCAAGAGATTCAAAATAAGTTCTTCCGCAATATGAGTAGCAGAACAGCAAAAATGATTAAGGAAGATATGGAATGGATGGGCCCTGCTTTTTTATCAGATGTTAAAGCTTGCCGAAATGAAATTATAAAAATTATTCTCCGCCTGGAAGAAAAAGGAGAGATTTTTATAGGTAAGTTTCTTATATCAGATATTTTGGTTGATTAATTTTTGGGGGGAATAGATAAATGAAAGAACCAAGAAAGGTGAGATGGAATGTACTTGCTGCAATTGATTACATCTGCAAACAGACAAAGGGTAAACAGTTAAAATATGAAAGAACAAAAAAAATAGAAAAATGCTTAGAACATCTTAAATCTTATTTTGGAGGAATAAATAATAACCAAACAATTATTCTCTGTGCTGTGTTGGATCTTAATTTTTCTCATGAAGAAAGAATGGGGATAAGTAAATATTTTGAAATGTCAGCTTTGGAATATCTTCAACACAATTCTGAGCTTGAAGATTTGGATGAACGAGATTTACTTCATGTTTCAATTGTAGATTCAGGGCATAGTTATTCGTGCAATTCAAATGTTATTAAAGCAATTTTACGAAATCAAGAAATTATACAAAGTAGTAAAGAAGATAATCCTGTGTCATTTGTAAATGAATTTTATAAGATTTTAGTTCGTAGAGGGGGTGATAAGAATGAAAGTCTTTTAGAAGCTCAGAAATTTGAGAAAAAAAACTTGCATATATCATTTGTAAAAAAAATACAGACTTATATTTCAGATGAAAAATGCAGGTTCTGTCTATATTTATTGTGTTATTATTTCTTACAAGATTGTACTGCTGGAATGCAAGAAATTTTTATAAATGTATATGATTATCTTTATATAGATTATGTAAAATTAATGCTTTCTGGTGAGCATATTTTATATAAAAAAGGTTTTATTGATTTTATTAATAAAGGGTCAATTAATGATTCAACAATAACGATTACAGATAAAACTAAAGAAATGTTTCTTGGTGAAAATTTATATTTATTTGAAGCAGAACTTAATGAAAAAACTTTGATTTCTCCAGATTCTATTTTAGAAAAACAATTATTTTATAGTAAAGAAAACCAGAAACAAATCAACACACTTTATTCTTCTCTATGTAAAGATAATCTTATTTCTATTCAAAGTGGTCTTAAGAAAAGAGGATTTCCAACAGGTATTTGTATTCTACTTTATGGAGCTCCAGGTACTGGTAAAACAGAATCTGTATATCAAATAGCAAAAGCAACAAATAGACAAATTTATCATGTAGATATAAGCCAGACAAAATCCTGTTGGTTTGGTGAAAGTGAAAAGCAAATACAAAAAATCTTTGATGATTATAAACGTATGTGTGAGAAGGTGAAATTAAATAATAAAAATGATTATCCAATTTTATTATTCAACGAAGTTGATGCAATAATTCAGAAAAGAACTGAATTTAGAGGTGGCGGGGCAGAAAAAACAGAAAATGCAATGCAGAATATTCTGCTAGAAAACCTTGAAAAGTTTGATGGTATTATGATTGCCACAACTAATCTCGAAATAAACATGGATGCAGCTTTTGAACGCCGCTTCCTTTATAAAATCAAATTTGAGAATCCAACACTTGAAGCAAAAACAGCAATCTGGCAATCAAAGTTAAATTGGCTGCCAGAAGAACAGGCAAAGCAGCTTGCAAATGAATATAACTTTTCCGGTGGAGAAATTGATAATGTTGTAAGAAAAGCTACTATGGAAGAAATCCTCAACGGTTCAAAAGTAACTATGAATCGTCTCGAAGAACTATGTAAGTCTGAAAAGCTTATAAACAATAATTCAAGCAAAAAAGTGGGATTTTGTATGTAATTAATTTTGGCTATCTCATCTTGATAGTCTGGGTTTATAATATATAGACAAATAAGAGGAATAAATGGAAAAGGAAAAAACTAAGAAACAGTTTCTGAATGGTTATGAACGAATCTTAAAAATTGACCATTTAATTGCTGCTGGTAGATATCCAAGTGTTGAAGATTTAGCACAGGCAACAGAAGCTTCAATTCCAACAATTAATCGCGATTTACGTGATTTAAGAAACAAATTTGGTGCAGAAGGAATTTTGCAATATGACAGGAACAGAAAAGGCTTTTATTATACCCAACCATCTTTTCGTATTCCTGCAATGCTTACTTCGGAGAAACAGATTATTGCTGCTCAGCTTATGTCTAATCTTCTTAATCTGATAAAGAATACCCCGGTATACAAAAAGGCAATTGAGATATTTAATTCTCTATCAGAAAATATTGATGAGGATACAAAACTCAATGCCAAAAAACTTTCAAACCGTATTCTGTTCCTTGGTATGAATCCTGTAAAAATTGATGATGAAATCTGGACAAAACTCGAAGAAGCAATGTCAAAGAACAATTATGTAAGTTTTGATTATTTAAATTATGACAAGAAATTTGTGGTAGCACCATGGCAGTTGGTATATAGTGAAGGTATGTGGACTTTATATTCATATTATCCGCTAAAAAAGGAAACAAGATTCTTTAATCTTCCGGGAATTCATAATCTGGAAATTGATTCACGAACTTTTGAACTTCCACCCGACTTTGAATACACAAAACGCGCAAAAGGAAATTTCCGTCGCTATATTGGTCCAGACCTCTTACATTGTAAACTTAAAATTACTTCTGAAAAGACTCTAAATTACATTAAAACCTATGAATGGGCTGAAGACCAGGAGTTTGAAAAGCAATCAGATGGTAGCACAATTATGACATTTACAACAAACCAGAATTATCCAGTTTTAGGATGGGTTTTGAGTCACGGAATGTATGTGCAGCCACTTGAGCCGGAATGGTTGGTGAATCAATGGAATATTAATGTTTCAGCAATGATTGAAAAGATTTCTTGTAAATAATTTTTAAGGAGATAAACGTATGAAAGAATTGGTAAAAAACTTTATTGGAAAAAATCGTCTAACAGATGAAGAATTTAAGAAATGTTATGATGATTTATGGGAAGCAACTCCACATTTTTATTCTAATTGGCCAACGGATGAAGAGATTAGCAAATTAAAAGAAAAGTTTAAAAAGTATTATGACTCAGAGGAACCTGTTTTGGAAATTAATGGTGAAAAGGAAGAATGGGATGGTCCACATGGACATTACTATGTAAGTACTTTTGGAAGAATTAAATATGATGACAAATTTTTGAAACAGGATGATGTTTCAAAGCAAGGTTATTTAGTTTTACTTAAACCTGATGATGTTACTCCTATTAATACAACAACATGTGTTTATACATTTGTTGCAAAAATGTTTATGGGTAAACAGGATGGGGATGGTTTACATGTTCACCATATTGATAATAATGGATATGACTGTAGCTTAAAGAATTTAATTCTACTAACTCCTGCGCAACATAATGCTGTTCATAGAAATAGAAAATTAAATAAGGAACAATTAAAAGATGCTCTTAGCCCTAAAAAAAGGTATTCTTAGGATAAAATAAAACTTCATTTAGCAGATTATAAAAACAACAGTATTACTACTGAATGTGGCAAATGGCAAAATGGCAGATTTTATTCACATCTTTTACCAGATACAGATATTAGAAAAAATTTGATAGATATTTCATATGAAAAAAACTTTGATAATCTTTTTATCAAGATGAAGGAAAATTTACATATTTATTTTTCATCATTAGTATCTTCGCAAGCTTTATGCTTTAATTTGTTTTATCCTTTATCTGAAGAAGTAGAAAATCGGCTAGATTTAATTAATCCAAATATTTCCAAAAATGCTATTTCTGAATTTGAACATGCTGAAGAAAATAGTTTTGAGAAGTATCCTATAAAAAAAGGCAAAACCAATTTTGATTTTTTTATAAAAGATGGATTAAAAAAATATTTTTTTGAAGTTAAATACACAGAAGGTACATTTGGTTATGTATCAGAAATCGACCCAACACATGATGAAAAATTTAATAGCTATTATAAAAAACAATTAGCAATAGTTGCTCCAAAAGTTTCTGAAAGGGAATTCTTTAATAATTATCAATTATGGCGAAATATCTGCCATGTTTATGAAAATGAAAATATAATTAATGAAGTCTATTTTGTTGTATTAAAAGATAGAACTGATTTAATACAAGATGTTGAGGATGCAAAAAAAAGATGTAATAAAAAATTTAGAGACCACATCAGGGTTTTAACAATTGAAAAACTTGTAAAAACAATATTAGATGAAGACAATGAACTTTTACATAATCATTATCTTGAGTTTTACGAGAAATATTTAAATTATTAAATTTTTCAAAGAGGAATTATTAATAATATTCATCTAGTTTCTTCCTGTTAGGGATTGTAGGGGCGCGAAGCGGCCACCGCAACGAAGTGAGGAGGCTGGAGCGATAGCGGAACTCGCTAGAATGGCACAGCCATTCTAGTCACGAGTTTGCATAGCAAACTCGCAAAAGCCCGACCGGCTGCCGCAGGCAGACGGGAACAGCCTGATAATCTTCTGCCTTATTTGACAGGGGATTTTTCAAAATATAAAATAAGGCATGATTCAAATTTTTGGGACTAATAAATCGTTTGATACTAAGAGTGCGCAGAGATTTTTTAAGGAGAGGCGGATTGATTTTCAGTTTGTTGATCTGAAGGAAAAGGAAATGAGTGCCGGGGAGTTTGACTCGGTGGTGACGGCTCTTGCGCGGGTGGAAGGCGGAAGGGCGGCAGCGATTGAGGCGATGATTGATAAAAAAGCTAAGGATTATGCCAGCATCGCTTACCTTGATGACAGCGAAATCGAAGAGAAACTTTTTGAAAATCAGGCGAAATTTTTGAAGCAGCCGGTTTGCCGTAACGGGAAGACTGAGGCCACGGTTGGAATGGCGCAGAAAATCTGGGAAAGCTGGAAGTAGGGCTGACGGGCCTTACGGGGCCTTTTACTGCTGCATACACTCCCGTACAAGCTGATATTCTTCTATTAATTTTTCAAGCGTAAAGCGGGCGTTTGCCGGGCTGGTGCTGGGAAGGGTGTGGACTGCCAGGTTGAAGCGCTCTTCGTAGAGGCGGGCGCAGTGTTTTTTCCAGAGTGCGGCAGCTGTCTGGCCTGTAAAATAGATATGTTGGATTTTGGATTCTGAAAGGATTTTCGAAAAATCATTTGGGATTTCCTGGCGGATTGAGGAGTCTGCGGCTCCTTCTATCTGGCAGCTGGCGAGAACATCCCAGAGGGCGAGATTATGGCGTATCAAAAAATCGCGTCGTTCTGCGATGGCGGCCTGGGTGTCCGGGGTCTTGTTTGGATGGATCAGACTTTCGCCGAAAACTTGTGGCAGTACGCGCCAGAAGCGGTTTTGAGGATGCATATAAAAGAAGCCGAGTTCGCGGCTTTTGGGAGAGGGCATTGTGCCGAGCAGGAGAACTTTACTTTCTTCGTTCCAGACCGGCGGGAGCGGATGTGTGATAAGTGTGCTGGCGGGCATGGGGATATTATAGCATGAAATCTCTTTTTATCTGAAGAAAATCCTTCAGGCGTTCCATAAGAATAAAAAGATTTGCCCGGTCTTCGAACTCGGCACGGTTTTGAGGCAGCGGAAGGGTTTTCATTTTTTCGCTGATGAGGGCAAGCTCTTCCAGAAGGGATTTTACATCGTTGTCCTTGTGATATTCAGTGGCCACCTTTTCCAGAAAATCGGAAAGAAGACTTGCGGTGGAAGGAATATCGCGGATTTTACTTGCGGCCTTGAACATTTCGTAAAGGATTTTTGTCTGATTTTCCCGCATTTCAAGATAACGGCTGTCGAAGGTGTCTTTATGGGAAAACTGATTGTTGAAGTTTTCTTCGGCCTGCTTTTTGGCGGTGAAGATGCTTTGATTAAGAGATGTAAAGCAGCTGCCGTCGTAATCCGGCAGGGCGGGATTTTTTATGCGGGCTGCCATTCTGGCAAGGACAAGTTTTATCTGATTGTCGGTTTTTGATTTTAATTCTTCTATATAATTAGTCTTTTTGTGAAGAAAAATATTTACAAGAATTCCAAAACCTACGCCAAGAAGAAAAAGCAGAATCTCATTTGTGACCTCTGTGATGCCGGTTTTCCCAAAGGAAAGAAAGTGTGAAATCAGCACGGAATCCATGGCCATTGCGGAAATCCATTTTTGCCACTGACAGACAAGAATAAAAATCACAAGATAAAGAAAGAATACCGGCAGAGTGAAGCCCAGAAGATTAAAAAGCGTGATTGAAATAACGAGGGCAGCGGCGAAGGCAAGAAGGCGTGCAAGGGCGGTACGTAGTGTCTCCTTCTTTGTAGGCTGCACCGAAAGAATCGCCACAATTCCTGCCGAGACTGCAAAATCCAGCCCCATTGCCTGAGCACACAAAACCGCAAGTATCGCTGCTGCCGAAATCTTAACTGTGTTTATGAAAATAGATTTCATGAGGAAATTATAACATGGAAGATAGTAGCGGGAAATGTTATTTTTACACATCTTTGCATAGATTTTTCCCAGAATCCTACGTATAATAACAAAAGGTTTATTTTTATTATTTGGTGGTTTATATGAAAAACATTCAGAACAAATGGATTCGGGGTGCTATCCCGGCTCTTTTGCTCCACTGCAGTATTGGTACAGTTTACTGCTGGTCTATTTTCAGTCAGGAAATCGCAGATTACATCGGATTTTCAAAAGGTGCGACTGAATGGGCATTCAGCTTTGCCATTTTCTTCTTGGGAATGAGCGCAGCTTTTTTGGGAAATCTTGTTGAAAAGAACATTCACAAGTCATCTTTGATAGCAACCCTCTGTTTCTCTTTTGGTATGGCTGGAACAGGATTTTTTATTCAGTACGGTGGCGCTCACCGCGGAAATCCTCTTTCACTTGTCGGAATTTACATCTGCTACGGCTTTATTATGGGTGTAGGTCTTGGAACAGGTTATTTAAGCCCGGTAAAAACTCTTATGCTCTGGTTTAAGGACCGCAAGGGGCTTGCTACAGGTCTTGCAGTTGCAGGATTCGGTGCCGCAAAGGCAATCGCTTCTCCAATCATGCAGGCCCTGCTCGGCGACAACAAAAACGGCGAAATCTTCAAGATGTTCTATATTCTTGCCTGCGTTTACTTTGTGATGATGTTCATCGGTCACCTCATCCTTGCAAAACCAGCTGACTGGGTTGAACCTCAGACAAAATCTAAGGACGAAGGAATTATCGCAACTCTCAAACGTGAGCCTGTTATCAGTTACATTGCAATCTGGCTTATGTTCTACATCAACATTACCTGTGGTCTTGCTTTGATTTCACAGGAAAAGATGATTGTAAAATGTCTTGGCCTTGCAAGCGCAGTAGGAATCATTTCTACAATTTCAGCAGTTTTCAATGCAGGCGGACGCCTCGGCTTCTCTGCATGGGCAGACTCAATGAAAGACCGCAACTCAGTTTATAAGCTGATTTTCATCCTTTCCATCGCCTTCACAGCAATCGTTTACTTTGCAAAGGGTATCGAAAATGGTGCGGGAAACATCCTTCTTACAGTTTTCGTTCTTGCCCTTATTTTCATCGTAAATGCCGGATATGGCGGCGGTTTCTCTAACATCCCGACTCTGCTTTCTGACCACTACGGAATGGGAAGCATTTCTGCAATCCACGGAATTACACTTTCTGCCTGGGCTTTTGCAGGTCTTACCGGAAATCAGATGGCCAACGCAATTGTTCAGCGCACCGGCGAGTTCGTAGAGCTTCACGGAATCAAGGTAAATCCAACCGGCTATCAGCACGTTCTGATTGTTACCGGCGCCCTTTACATTGTAGCGCTCTGTCTGAGCTTGTTCCTGGTAAAGCCTACTAAAAAATAGGTATGTGATTAAATAAAAAAAAAGCGAACTGCAAAGCAGTTCGCTTTTTTTGTTTATGTGAGTTAAAATAAATATATGAAAAAAAGTTTCATCCTCAAAATCATTTTTTCACTCATGAGCCTATGCGTTGTTATTCTTTTCGGCTTTTATTTTGTTTTCTTGTCGCGGGGCATTAAGGTTTTGCCGCAGGGGGCAGGAAGCAGCGGAACAGAAAGAAAATATAATATTCTTGTTGCCAGTGGACTTAAGGGAGAAACTTTTTCACGTCAGGTTTTACGCGGGGCTCAGGCGACAGCCCAGAAATATAACTGCGCAATCGAGTTTTTTGTTCCCGAAAATCAGGCGGAGGATTATTCAGTTCAGGCACTTTTTGACTATGCCTCCTACATTGATGCAGACGGCGTAATTGCCTACATCCCGGCCGCAGAAAAAAATCTTACACTTCCTGTAAAGCGGGACGGAAGTCCAATTCCCCTGGTAACCGTTGGAGCTTATATCCCGGAGCTGCCTCAGGTATCATATATTGGCCTTGATTTTTCGGAGTTGGGCCGGACAATTGCAGAGGAAATCCTTTATTTTACCGGCGGCCAGGGCAACGCTTACATTCTTTATTCAGATTTTTTGAATAATAATTACGACCTGCTTTTAAAATCACTTATGGCGGGGGTAAAAAATCAGCCCAAGCTTAACATTTCTACGGTAAATATTACTCAGGAAAAAAACTCGCAGACAGGATTTATCAGTCAGAAGCTTCTGGATTCCGACGGCAAAGCGCTTTTTGTCACACTTTCAGAAGAAAATTCTGTATCTCTTGCCCAGTCAATTCCTGATTTTTATCAGTCAGAAAAAATATCGATTATCGGCTTCAGTAACGGAGCCGATAGCCGCGCTTATTTTGAAAAAGGCATTATCACAGAACTGATTCTTGTAAACTCTCTTGAAATCGGACGCCGTGCAGTTGAAGAGATTTTCCAGTACAAAAAGGACGGCAAATCCAGCTCTTACATAATTGCGGGAATTGACGTCCTCAAAAAAGGCGGCCAGAAATGATTCTCAAAAGATTTATCCGCTTTACAAAAGAAAGTTCAATTCGTTCTCAAATCTTTTTTTCTGTGATTTTGAACTCCCTGATTTCGATTGCCGTAATCCTTTTTATGGCATCGCTTTTTTCAAAAATCATGGATGAAACCGGCAATTCCTTTGAAACAAATACTTATCTTGATAATTATCTCGAACAGCTTTCTGTCACAAAATCAGCGATGGAAGCCTATGTAAAATATAAAAGCTTTGGCAGCATCGATAAATATTATGACGTTATGGAAAATGCCCAGAATATGGCCTTGAAGCTGCATGAAAATCCTTCAACAATCGAAGTTTTTCAGAAGGAGTATATAATAAGAAAGCTTTCCCTTAATTTTTTTGATTTGAGTATGAAGGCGATAGCGGCAAGGCGGGGAAACCGCAGTGAAGACGCCCGTTTTTACTATGAACGCAGCCTGGACTGTTATTCCCACTTAAAAAAGAAAATTGTCGAGCTCGATATTATCCTCTTTAATATGAACGCCAAAAATTACAATTCAAACCGCGAAAGAATCCAGAATATTGTGCAGCGTCTTCTTGTTGCTATGTTTATTCTGATTATTGTTATGGTAATTGTTCCTCTTCTTTCTGTTTTCACGATTACAAAGCCGCTTGCCCAAATTTCTTCTACTGCCCGCCGCCTTTCCGAAAAAGATTTTGATGTTCCTCTTTTTAAGAACGAAGATAATGATGAGGTTGGAAACATCTGCCGGGCTTTTAACGCCATGATTATCAGTATCCGTGATTACATCGACCAGATTTGGGAACGCGCGATGAAGGAAAATGAACTGCGCGAAAAGGAAATTGAAATCCGTGCCCTTTATACCGAAGCCCGGCTTAAGGCTTTGCAGGACCAGATTAAACCTCACTTTCTCTTCAACACGCTGAATACCGGGGCCCAGCTTGCAAATATCGAAGGGGCTGATAAAACCTGCAGCTTTCTGGAACAGGTTTCGGCCTTCCTTCGCTACAATCTTCAACATCCGGGAAACGAAGCGACTATTGGTCAGGAACTTGGAATGCTGGATAACTACATTTACATTATGAAGGTGCGCTTCGACGAAAAATATCAGTTTATAAAAAATATTGATGAGTCGCTCCTGTCTGCCCGTATGCCCAATATGATTTTGCAGCCTCTTGTTGAAAACTGCCTTAAACACGGCTTTAAGGATATGGATGAAAATCAGAAGGGAATAGTGAAGATTTCCGTGCAGAAAAAGACTGGCGGGGAGGAAGGTGACAGCAGCCTGGCGGAAGGTGACGCTGGCACTGGTAAGGACAGCTTTATCGAAATTTCAATCAGCGACAACGGAAACGGTTTTGCGCCTGGAGTTCGCGAGCGGGTTCTGGCAGAAGCAGAACGTGGAGGAAACGGAGTTTCTCTTGAAGTCAGCGAGGCAGAAAAAGGTATTGAAGATTCTGGTCATGTTTCTGCCGGCCTTGTAAATGTAATTTCCCGTCTTCGAATGTACTTTAAATACAGCGATGTTTTTGCAATTAAGGACAATCCCGATGGAAAAGGCAGCGAATTTCTGATAAAAATAAAAGTATAAAAAACTGGCAAAAAATGTATACAATTTTACTGACTGATGATGAAAAAATCGTAATTGAATCTCTTAAACTCACGCTTACAAAGAATTTTTCAAGCGAAATTTCTGTTTTGGCTGCTTCTTCCGGTGCAAAGGCTCTGGAGATTGTGCGTTCGCAGCCTGTCGACATCATTTTTATGGATATCAGGATGCCGGGCCTAAACGGGCTTGAAACGGTTTCCCTTATCAAGCAGATAAATCCAAATGCGGTAATTATAATTGTTACGGCTTACGACCAGTTCCAGTATGCCCAGGAGGCTCTGAATCTTGGCGCCTACAAATATCTTACAAAGCCTGTAAACCGCGAGCTGCTGGTTCAGACGGTGCGCAGTGCAATGACCATAATCGACAGCCGCCACCAGAATCTGAGTGACAGCATTGAACTTCACGAAAAACTCAGTCTTGTTTCTACTATGGTCGAAAGTGATTTTATTTATTCCTGTATTTTCAACAATAAAAACACTGATTTTTCTGATTATCTGGAATATTTCGGGATTAACGACTGTCCTTATTTTATGATTACTATTGAAGTTCCCGAGCTTTCCCTGCAGAATCGCAGCGCCTCCTACGAAAAAATACGCGACATTTTAGTTTCCAAGGCCCGCTGTATAATCGGCTCCTTTATGGAAAATAAGATTGTCGCCTTTTTCCCTCTGGATTCCGGCACGGAAGAAAATCAGCGTAATATAATAGAAAAAATCTTTCTTTTCTTAAGTACAAATATTTCGAGCCGCATAAAAATCGGAGTCAGTGACCTTTTTTCTGATATTTCTGACACCCAGACTGCCTACAACAATTCGCTTTCTGCCCTGAATAAAAATGCGGATAGCGGGGGTCTGACTTTTTTCAGCCAGGGCCAGGCAAAAGCTGAAAATGCAGAAGATTTACGAAAAATTGCAGAGCGTCTTATAGCCCGTCTTCGCGCTGAAGATTCAGCCGGAGTAAAATCCCTCTGCGCCGAATATGTATTTGCCCTTTTTGCTCTTTACGGCGACCTTGATAAAATCCGTAACAATCTTTTTGAGCTTCTTGTAAATGTGCGCAACGTAGTTTATGAGCTGGATTCCTCTTACAAAAATCCGGCTTTTGACAGCATTTTTTCAGCCTTTTCAGCCTTTAAAAGCCGCGAGGAATTCGAAGCCTATGTTATTGAGCGGGCAATGGAATGCCTGGGCGCAATTTCGGCAATCAGAAATGGAAATGAAAATCCTGTGATTAAAAAGGCCTGCGATTATATAACTGCGCACTTAAACGAAAACTTCGGTCTTGAAGAGCTTGCTTCTATAATCGGAGTCAGTCCTTATTATTTGAGCCGGCTTTTTAAGGAAGAAAAAGGTGAAAATTTCATCAATTACGTTACATCACTCCGGCTTGAAAAGGCAAAAAAACTTCTGGAAGATAATTCTTTAATAATTAAGGAAATAACTGCCAGCGTAGGTTACAGCGACCAGAATTATTTTGCCAAGCTTTTCCGCCAGAAATACGGGCTCAGTCCTTCAGAATACCGGGAAAGCATTTTCTGTAAATCCTGATACCGCCTGGTAAAATTTTGACTGCAAAATATTACCTATTCGTCTGAGAATAGCAGAATTTTGCTCAAATTTTTCATAATAATCGCAAAAAATCCCTATAAATTGTTCCCGCAAAATCAAAATCCCCTTTTATACTGAATCTGTATCGTAAAAAAACTAAAAAGTTGCGGTATTAAAAATTTTAATGGGGGACCCATAATGAAAAAAATCATTTCAGTTTGTATGGCAGCACTTATGCTTGCAGGTGCTGTATTCGGAGCTGGTAAAAAATCAGCAGTAAAAGTTGGCGTTGCAATGCCTACAAAATCACTTCAGCGCTGGAACCAGGATGGTTCTAACATGAAGAAAGAGCTTGAAAAAGCAGGTTACAAGGTTGACCTTCAGTATGCAAACAACGACATCGCTTTGCAGACACAGCAGATTGAAAATATGGTAACAAAAGGAAATCAGATTCTCGTAATCGCTTCTATCGATGGTTCAGCACTTAAAGGTGTACTCGATACAGCAAAGAAAGCAGGAATCCAGGTTATCGCTTATGACCGCTTGATTATGAACTCAGACGCAGTTACATACTACGCTACATTCGATAACTACAAAGTTGGTACACTCCAGGGTGACTATCTTGTAGACAAATTGAACCTCAAGAACCGCTCAAAATCAGATCCAGCTTACATCGAATTCTTCACAGGTTCTCCAGATGACAACAACATCAACTTCTTCTTCGGAGGAGCTATGGATGTTTTGAAGCCTTACCTTGACAGTGGTGTTCTTGTTTGCCGCTCAGGCCAGACATCTAAAGCTCAGTGTGCTACATTGAACTGGTCAACAGAAAAAGCACAGGCTCGTATGGAAGCTCTTATCGCTTCTCAGGGCTATGGTCCAAACGGAACAAAACTTGATGCAGTTTACTCATCAAACGACTCTTGTGCAAACGGTATCACAAACGCTTTGGTAGGTGCCGGATACACAGCTGCTAACTTCCCAATCATCACTGGTCAGGACTGCGATAAGCCATCTGTAAAGAACATGATTGCTGGAACACAGGCTATGTCTGTATTCAAGGATACACGTACACTTGCTTCACAGGTTGTAAAAATGGTTGACGCTATTGCTAAGGGAACAGTACCTCCTATCAATGACCGCCAGACATACGACAACGGAACTGGTGTAATCCCATCATTCCTTTGTGAACCAGTATTCGGTGACAAATCAAATTACAAGAAACTCCTTATCGATTCAGGATACTACAAAGAAGCTGATCTTCAGTAGTAAAACTTGTATCTGAAACAGCCGCTCACCCTAACCGGGCGGGCGGTTTTTTTTGAATTAAAAAAAGGAGGACTTCCAATTGGCAAACACTTTATTGGAAATGAAAAATATTACAAAAAGATTTGGCCCTGTTGTTGCCCTTGAGAATGTCAATCTTGAGGTAACTGAAGGCGAAATCCATGCTCTTTGTGGTGAAAACGGAGCCGGTAAATCTACTCTTATGAATGTTTTGAGTGGTATTTATCAGTACGGCACTTACGAGGGCGATATTATTTATGATGGAAAAACCTGTCAATTCCAGAATATTAAAGACAGTGAAAAAGAAGGTATTGTAATCATCCATCAGGAACTGGCTCTGGTTCCTCTTCTTTCGATTGCAGAAAATATGTTCCTTGGAAATGAAAGAGGAAAAGCTTCTAAAATCAACTGGGATGAAACATTTAAAAAAGCATCTGAACTGCTGGAAATTGTAGGACTTCATGAAAATCCTCACACACTGATTAAGGATATTGGTGTTGGAAAGCAGCAGCTTGTAGAAATTGCCAAGGCACTTGGAAAAAAGGTACGCCTTTTGATTCTTGATGAGCCGACGGCATCTTTAAATGATACGGAAGCTAAAAAGCTTCTGGACCTGCTTTTGAAACTCAAAAAAGAGCAGGGAATGACTTCGATTATTATTTCTCATAAGTTAAATGAAATCTCTTATGTTGCAGATAAAATCACTGTAATCCGTGATGGTACAGTTGTAAAAACTCTGGACAAGGCAAAAGAGTCATTTGACGAAAATACAATTATTGCGGCAATGGTAGGCCGAAGCCTTACCGACCGCTTCCCTAAACGAACTCCAAAAATTGGTGAGGTTTGCTTTGAAGTTAAGAACTGGAGCGTCGACCATCCGATTTTTGACGGAATCAAGGTTTGCGATAACGTAAGCTTTAATGTCCGCAAGGGTGAAGTTGTTGGAATTTCCGGTCTTATGGGTGCCGGACGAACTGAACTTGCCATGAGCATTTTCGGCCGTTCTTATGGTGCAAATATTACGGGACAGATTTTCCTGAACGGCAAGGAAGTTGAGCTTCCGACTGTAAAAAGCGCAATCGACCATGGTATTGCCTACGTTACCGAAGACCGCAAGGGCAACGGACTTATTCTTACCGAATCAATTGCAAAAAATACGACGGCTGCAAACCTTAAAAAAATTACACCTCGTATTTCGATTGACTTCGATCTGGAAAAGAAGTACGCCGAAGAAAAGAAGACTGAAATGCACACAAAGTGTGCTACCGTTATGGAAAATGTCGGAAATCTTTCGGGCGGAAACCAGCAGAAGGTTTTGATTGGTAAGTGGCTTTTTGCCGAACCTGATATTCTGATTCTTGATGAACCAACACGAGGTATCGATGTTGGTGCCAAGTACGAAATCTACTGCATCATCAATCAGATGGTTGAGCAGGGAAAATCTGTAATTATGATTTCTTCGGAAATGCCTGAAATCCTTGGAATGAGTGACCGAATCTATGTTATGAATGAAGGTCGTATGGTTGCAGAAATGCCGGCTTCTGAGGCAACTCAGGAAAAAATCATGACAGAAATCATCAATTCTGGAAAATAGAAATAAGTGAGGATAAAAATGGGAGAAACTTTAGTTAGAAAAGAGCCTTTCAATCTTCGAAAGGTATTGAAAGAAAATACAATGCTTCTGGTACTTGTAGCAGTAATGTTCCTCTTTGAGGTTCTTATCAGAGTTACAGATAACGGTTCGCTTTTTGTTCCTGCCAACGTAAACAATATCATCCTTCAGAACTCTTACGTTCTGATTCTTGCTGCCGGTATGCTTCTTTGTATTCTTACCGGTGGTAACATCGATTTGTCTGTTGGTTCTGTAATCTGTCTTGTCGGTGCTATTGCGGCAACCCTCATAGTCAACCTGCATTGTAATATCTACCTTGCAATCATTTTGAGCCTGGTAATTGGTACTGCAATCGGCGCATGGCACGGTGCTTTTATCGCATATCTGCACATTCCGCCATTCATTACAACACTTTCCGGAATGCTTTTGTGGCGCGGTGTTGCCCTTATCGTTCTTGACGGTATGACAATTTCACCTTTCCCACAGAAATATCTCAACCTTTTCTCAAGCTATATTCCTGAAGTATTTATGCCAGAGCTTTCTAAACAGGCTTTGACAGATGCAGCCGCTAAAGCTCATCTTCAGGCAATTTCTTTGAATGTTACAATGATTGTTGCAATCCTTATCTGTGCACTTTTCATCGTTATGCAGTTTGTAAGCCGCAAGACTAAGGAGCGCAAGGGCTACAGTGTTCCAAGCCGCACAAGCTTTATTTCATCACTTGTTGTAATTACTGCCGTAGTTCTGATTGTTTCATGGCTTTTGGGACATCACCACGGTATTCCAACAGTTTTGATTTTGCTTGCAGTTGTAATTGCCTGCTACAGCTACTACACACAGCACACAGTTCCTGGCCGCTACCTCTATGCAATCGGTGGTAACGTAAAGGCCGCAAAGCTTTCCGGTGTAAATACAGACAACGTTATGATGTTTGCCTACACAAATATGGGCTTCCTTTCAGCTGTTGCCGCTCTTGTTTGTATTGCCCGCTTCAACTCAGCTGCGCCTACTGCCGGACAGAGCTACGAAATGGATGCTATCGGTTCCTGCTTCATTGGTGGTGCTTCGGCATACGGTGGAACCGGAACTGTAAGTGGTGCTGTAATCGGTGCTATCTTTATGGGTGTTTTGAATAACGGTATGTCAATTCTTGGAGTTGACTCTAACTGGCAGCAGGCAGTAAAAGGTTTTGTTTTACTGCTTGCCGTAATATTCGACGTTGTTTCTAAACAGCGAAAATCACGCTAAATAGCGCGGCTTATTATTCCGCCCCCGATAATCACTCCGTCCTTGTAAAGTACGGCTGACTGTCCCGGGGCTACGGCACGCTGAGCCTGGTCAAAGGTGATTTTCCACGGCTGACCTGTGAAGACTGGCGCGCCGGAAGGTGCATTGCCGGAAGCATCCTCCTCTTCCGGTATGTATCTTTCCACTTTACATGGAACCGGCTTAGAAGCAAGCCTGATTTTTACCATAGCTTCAATTACAGATCCTTCCGGCGGTTCTATATCGCCCGGCCAGATAAAATCATCAGCAATTAAAGCATTTGAATTAAGGGCATCGTTCGGTGCCAGAACTACGAGGTTATTTTTTGCATCGATAGAATGAACATAAACAGGAACCTTTGCAGAAACGCCAAGACCCCGTCTCTGACCTACAGTGTAGTGTTCAATTCCGCGGTGGCGTCCCAGAATGTGGCCGTCAAGGTCGATAATATCCCCCGGTACGCTTGGTTTGTCGCTGAAAATCATATCAAAATATTCTTCACCGACAAAATCCTGGCTTTCTTCGCGGTTGGCTGCATCAAGATTTGCCTGACGGGCAAGTTCAAATACCTCTGATTTTTTCATCATTGCAAGCGGGAAGCGAACCTTTTCCAGAACGGAAGATGGAATGCGGTATAAGAAGTAAGTCTGGTCCTTGCTTACGTCGGTTGCTCCAGCAATCATAAATGGACGGTTTTGGCTGCCAAAAAGTCCTTCGTCCGGGCGGACAATGCGGGCATAGTGACCCGTACAGAAATAGTCGAATTTAATTCCGCTCTGGGCAGCAACTTCCAGCATTGCACCAAATTTAATGTTTCTGTTGCACATAATGCAAGGGTTTGGCGTGCGTCCGCTTCTGTATTCGTTTTTGAAATATTCAAGAACCTTTCTCTGATACTGCTCTTTTACGTCAACAACGTGATATTCAATATCGTGTTCCTTGCAGAACTTCTGGCACTCTTCAATGTTTTCTTCTTCGCCGGGACCGTAGCAGGCTTCTTTCATCGGCTTGTCAGATTTGATTTCAGGGAGTTTTCCGTCCCAGAGAGACATTGTAATTCCGATTACGCGGCAGCCTTTCTGCTTTAAAAGAAGGGCAGTCAAAGTAGAATCGACACCACCGCTCATTCCAACAAGCACAGTATCCCCGGCCTGCGGCATATTCTGATTTGTGTAAGTCATAATAATCCTATTTTTTCATTAAATCTTTAAGGGAAACGCTGTCCAGGTAGCCTTCAATAAGTTCGTCAAGCTTTGTCCACATTGGAAGGGTTCGGCAGTCAGCCTTGCGGTCACAGTTAAAATCATCATTTTCAAGGCAGGCAACAGGAGCAAGAGTACCTTCTGTAAGGCGAAGAATTTCACCAACCTTGTATTCTTCAGGTTTACGGTTCAACTTGTAACCGCCGCCTTTTCCGTGCGCTCCGTCAACAAGTCCGGCCTTAGAAAGCATAGTCATAATAGCTTCAATATATTTTTGAGAAATTGCCTGGCGTGCAGAAACGTCCTTTAATGGTGTGAATGAATCCTCGTGTTGTTCCGCTAAATCAATCATAACGCGAAGTGCATATCGTCCGCGTGTGGAAACAATCATATATACCCCCGGAAAATAACCTATTTTCCTAGTATATCAGAAGGTAGAAATAATTACAAATAGGGAAAAAAATAGCCTGCGTCACACAGGCTATTTGATAAAAAATTATTTCTCTATGAACCGCTTAGCGAAATCCGCCAGCATATCTACAGTGCCGTCAATTCCAAGAACAGTGGAGTTTACGCACAAATCGTAGCTGTCAGCCAGACCCCATTTTGTTTTAGCAAAGTAGTCGTGGTAGGCACGGCGGGTTTTATCGTGCTTTTCTATGGCTTTTTTAGCCTCTTTTTCGCTCATATTGCGCTTTTCCATTACGCGCTTAACTTTTGCATCGTAATCGGCAGTAATGAAAACAGTAACAAGGCCAGGGAATTCCTTAAGAACTTCATCAGCACAGCGGCCGCAGACTACAAAAGAATCATCATCATAAGCCTTACCCTTTAAAAGAGCAAACTGAATGTCTGCTACATTCTGGGCAGGAGAGTTATTGAATTTCTGTCCGCGAACAGAAACTGTACGGCTGAAGAAAAAGCGTCGAGGCTTTTCCTCGTATTTTGCAAGGACGTCAGCATCCACATCAGACTGGTCTGCAAATTCGTCCAGAAGGTTTCTATCGTAAAATGGAATCTCAAGTTTTGCAGCAAGTTTGCGCCCGATTTCGTGACCGGCACTTCCGTATTCACGTCCAATCGAAATTATCAGTTGTTTTTCCATACTTTTTACCTCTTACAAGTAGCGTACAAAAATGAAGACAGTGCTGATTATCATTACGATTACAGTTGCAGGACCGCAGAGAAGACAGTATTTACCCCATCCAACCGGGTGACCGGCCTTTGCGGCAACAGAAGTTCCAACTACGTTAGCGCTGGCTCCGATTGGAGTTGCACTTCCACCGATATCAGTTCCCATAGAAAGTGCCCAAGACATAGTTTCCAAAGGAACGCCGGTAGTTCCAGAAAGAGTCTGGATTACAGGAATCATTGTGGCAGCAAACGGGATATTGTCGATAAAGGCGCTTGCAATTGCAGAAACCCAAATGATAATCGCTATCATTAAGTATACGTTACCATTTGAAATTTTGCTAATAAAACTTGCAATCAGAACAAGAATGCCGGTTTCTTCAAGACCGCCAACTACGACGAAAAGCCCGATAAAGAACAAAATAGTTTTGTAGTCAACGTGCTTCATAATTTCCGGAATATGTTTAATAGAAGTAATCAGAGTGATAATTGCAATTCCAAGACCAATAGTTGCAACACTGAGCCCGGTCTGAGCGTGAGTTACCAGAAGCACAACCGCAATTCCAAAAATAATGCTGCTTACAACAAAGCCGCCCTTATCAGTAATTGCAGAAGATGGAGTCGGGAATTTTGAAGTATCAATATCCTTTCCTGAATTTGCGAAGTCCTTTTTGCAGAAAAGATAGAAATATGCAACTGTAAAAATAAGAGAGATAGCAGCAATTGCACCGGTATTCTTAACAAAATCCATAAAAGAATAGCCGAAAGAAGTTCCGATGATGATGTTAGGAGGATCACCGCACATAGTTGCAGAACCACCTAAGTTGGCACAGAAAACCTCTGCCAGAATCATAGGAAGGGGATTAAACTTCAAAAGACGGCTGAGCTCAACAGTTACAGCAGCCAGGAAAAGAATTACAGTAATTGAATCGATGAACATTGCAAGCACAAAAGACATAAACATGAAGGTTACAAAGATTGGAAGAACCTTATATTTAACGCTTTTTGCAAGAAGCATACAGAGCCAGCGGAAAAATCCAACGCGAGCCATACCTTCAACCATAACCATCATACCCGCAATAAAGATGATAGTTGCCCAGTTAATACCGCTCGAACTTTCGCCTTCTCCAGCCGAAGCAATCCAGAATCCAAGTGTAAAAATACTTCTGACATTCAGAGTTTTCATCACGGCTTCCCATGAATGCAAGCCAAGTCCGAAAACAAGTAAAAGCGTCAAAAGGCCGCAGCCAAGCGTAACCCACTGACGTTCCACAACCTCTGTGATGACCAGAAAAAACATCATCAAGAAGATTGCCGTTGCAAGAATTTGTGCAAACAACATATTTTCCCTCTATAGTATAAGTAATAAGTTGCAAAAATTTATCACCAAGTCGCAAAGTTTGCAAGACTTTATGTAAAGCTGTTGCCGGGGGAGGGAGGGGAATTTCCTTACCTTGACTTGCCCCGCCAAAATCTGATATTATTTTTCTTACCATTTCGGGCCATTAGCTCAGCGGTTAGAGCAGAGGACTCATAATCCTTTGGTCCTTGGTTCAAATCCAAGATGGCCCAGTAATTGCGTAGTGTAACGAGCAATTACACTATAATAATTTCCAATTTGCCAAACGGAGCGAATGCGACGTATGGCCCAAACGCCCATTCAGAAAACTCTGAATGGGCGTTTATTTTTTTAAATCAATTTTTTTCAGTCAAAATGCACAAAAAAATCTTAAATTCTTTGTGCATTTTGCATAATGAACAAAATCTGAATATTTTATAAGTTAATGCCATCAGAAGAAACAAACTCTTCTGAATGTATCAGGTCAGCAAAGACGCTGTGTACATGAAAAAATGTCGTATGACGTTTTAATTCTATGTACAAAGGGCTTTGCTGGATTTCAGAAAGGTTCTTTGTACGACAAGGAGCCTAGTATGAAAAGACTTCGCAAAATTATCGTTCCTGCCCTTATTGCTTCCCTTGCAATGCCAAATGCTTTCGCAGCAAAGCAGAAAACAATCAAACTTGGTTTTAACATTCCTCTTACCGGCGACTCCCCAAAAGTTGGTGAAAGCGCAAAATTTGCCGGTGAAATTATAAAATCAGAAATAAACTCTGCCGGCGGTCTTGATGTAAAAGGTGAAAAATATCTTCTTGAATTTGTTTATGTAGATAACGAATTGAAGGCCGACTCTGCAATCAACGCCGCTAACAAGCTGATTGATATTGATAAAGTTCTTGCTTCTATTGGTCCTGAAGGTTCTGGCCGTGCAATTCCTGCCGGAGAAATCTACAACGATATGAAAGTTCCTATGATTACTCCATGGGCAACAAACCCTAAAGCAACTGCAGGCCGTCCTTTCTGTTTCCGCGCCTGCTTCCTTGATCCTTTCCAGGCTCCTGTTGCCGCAAAGTTTGCCAGCGAGCAGTTCGGCGGAAAAAATGTAGCTATCGTTTATAACCTTGAGGATGACTATTCAAAAACTCTGGCAGAGCTCTTCAAGCAGGAGTGGGAAGCTAAATACGGAAAATGTGTCGTTTTTGAATCCTTTGGACAGAAAGACCAGGACTTCAGTGTTCAGCTTACAAAGGTTGTCAACTCAAAAGCCGATTTTCTTTACCTTCCTGATTATTACAACTTTGTTGGTCTGATTACTTCTCAGGCAAAGGATTTGGGCTGGACAAAACCTGTTATGGGTTCTGATTCCTGGGGGTCGGCAGACCTTTTCCCACTTTCAAAAGGAGCTGTAGTTGGTGCTTACTTTACAACTCACTATGCTGCAAAGGGTGCCCAGGGAAAAACAAAGGAATTTATCGAAAAATATCAGAAAGCTTACGGTTATACACCTGATGATGTTGCTGCCCTCACTTACGATGCTACTTACATTGTTCTTCAGGCAATTCAGGATGCTGGCCTCTCAGGAAACCTCAAAAAGGACCGCGTAGCTGTAAAGGATGCAATGGGTAAAATCCAGAGCTTTGCCGGTGTAACGGGAAACATGAAGTTTACTCCGGACGGTGACCCTGTTAAGGATGCTGTCGTTGTCCGCGTTACAAAAGAAGGCGAGTTTGAGTTCGTAAAGAGCTTACAGCCATAGTTCTAGTCTGGCAGGAGAGATTCAGGCTCCTGCCGGATTTTTACCGCAGTCTGAATGGAGGCACATATGACATTTTTAATTCAAAATATTTTTAATGCACTTCAGTGGGGCAGCTTTTATTCAATGATTGCTCTTGGATATTGTCTGGTCTACGGTGTTTTGAGGCTTATAAACTTTGCCCACGGTGATATCTTTATGACATCCACCTACATTGCATTTTTTATCGTAGCTTTTATTACGGCAAAGTTTGCAGGTATTGCCGGTCTTCCTTTATTTATTATCACTCTGGTTGCGACAATGGCCCTTACAGCTCTTTTAGGCGTTACAATAGAAAAAATTGCCTATAAACCTCTTCGTGCCAAAGGTGCAAACAGACTTTACGTTGTCATCACAGCTTTGATGATTGGTTTTATTCTTGAAAACGGAAACCTTGCCGTGCTGGGAGCTTCAGCCCGCAGCTTCCCGGATATTCTTCCAAAATACGTATGGAATATCGGGCCTGTTACAATCACAAGTCTTAAGGTTCTTGTTATAGTCAGCGCAGTTTTGATTTTTGCAGTTCTTCAGTTCATAGTTCAGAAAACTACACTGGGAATGAGTATGCGCGCAATTTCTTATGACAAATTCGCGATTCCTCTTATGGGAATCCCTGTAAATACAGTTATTACTTTTACTTTTGCCCTTGGTTCTGCCCTTGCGGCGGTTGCCGGAATCCTTTTTGGTATGTCTTACCCGGTAATGGACCCTTATATGGGAATGATTATCGGATGGAAGGCCTTTATTGCGGCGGTTGTAGGCGGCATCGGCGATATTAAGGGTGCTTTTATCGGCGGCTTCCTGCTGGGATTTATTGAGATTTTTGTTACAGCCTTTCTGCCTTCAAGCTACAAGGATTTGATTTCCTTTGTAATCCTTCTGGTTATTCTGACTATCAAACCTACAGGATTTTTTGGTGTAGCTAAGAGTACAAAGATTTAAGGTTTTAGGAGGATTTTATGAGATGGACTGATAGAAAGCGAAAATTATTTATGCCGGTTACGACAATCGTGACCATTCTGATTCTTACGCTTCTTGCAAAGTTTGAGCTTATCAACAATTACTTTCAGACAATCATCGTTACAATCTGTATAAACGCGATTATGTCTGCCAGCCTGAACATCGTAAACGGTTATATGGGCGAGTTCAGCTGCGGTCACGGCGGTTTTATGGCAACCGGAGCTTATATTTCTTCTGTTGTTTCTTTAATTTTGTTCAAGGACGGAAATTCGATTACCGGCCACGCCCTTTTGCCGGAAGGACTTGCAGTTCTGGGCTTTCCAATCTGCATTCTGACTGGTGGACTTGGTGCGATGCTTGTAAGCCTTATTGTTGCAATCCCTTCTTTCAAAACACGAGATGACTATCTTGCTATTATCACTGTTGCGGCAAACTTCATCGTAACTACCGCAATAAACAATATTCCTCTGATTGGCGGAAGCCGTGGTCTTATGGGAATGAAAAGTGTGATGAATTCTATGGCAGATGTAATTGATATACCATGGATTTTGATCTGGGGCCTTATTTTTGCAGTACTTGCCATTGTTTCAATTCACTTTCTGATGAACTCAACTCTGGGAAAGGGAATAAGCGCCGTTAAATATGATGAAATTTCTGCTGAAATTATGTCGGTAAATACAAACAGCATGAAGCTGATAGCCTTTACATTCAGTTCCTTCCTTGCAGGAATTGCGGGCGGTCTCTTTGCTCATCTTCTTGGCTTTATCAACCCTTCAAGCTTTGGAATTATGAAATCAACTGAGTCTCTGGTAATGGTTTACCTGGGCGGAATGGGCTCTTTGAGCGGTTCGGTTCTTTCGGCAGTTGTATTTACAATCCTTCTTGAGCTTTTACGTCCTGCCCAGATTTTGAAGTGGGTAATCATCCCTCTGATTCTGATTTTGATTATGGAATTCCATCCGGAAGGAATTATGGGCTCTAAGGAACTTACAAAGGTTTTCCCGCGCCTCAAAAAGCTTTTCCCGATTAACAAAAATGAAATCAGAAATACAGAAGAATCGGAAGGAGGCGCAGCATGAGTGAAACTTTATTAAAAATCAGCCATCTTACACACCGTTTCGGCGGTTTGCAGGCTTTGACAGACATAAACGTGGACATTAAAAAGGGTAGCATAAACGCCTTGATTGGTCCTAATGGAGCCGGAAAAACTACGGTTTTCAATCTTGTAAGCGGATTTTATGTGCCTTCTGAAGGAGACATTGTTTTTGACGGTACAAGAATCAATGGTCTTAAGCCTCATCTGATTGCAGATTTGCAGATTGGACGAACCTTCCAGAATATCCGCCTTTGGAGCGATATGACAGTTCTTGATAACATCTGCATTGCCCAGCATTCCCGCCTTGGCTTTGGAATCAAGGATGTTTTTCTTAAGACAAAAAAATATAAGGAGCGGGAAGCTCAGATTCATAAGGAAGCCTGGGAGCTTCTGGAAAAATTCAGTCTGGCAGACAAGGCTCTGGATTATCCGAAAAATCTTCCTTACGGAATTCAGCGCCGCGTAGAAATTGCCCGCGCCCTCAGCCTGAATCCTAAGCTTTTGATGCTGGATGAACCTGCGGCCGGTCTTTCAACCTCCGACCTGGACGGTCTTATTTCTTATATTCGCTGGATTCACGACACCTTCGGAATCACAATCTGGATGATTGAACATCAGATGCAGGTTGTAAATACACTGGCTGACAATATTAAGGTTATCAACTTTGGAAAGGAGCTTGCTGAAGGCAGCCCCGAAGAAATCCAGAAAAATCCTGCAGTTATTGAAGCCTACCTTGGAAATGCGGATATAAGCATTAAGGATGCTTACTCGGGATTGCCGGAAAAAAGAAAGAGTTAAAAGGGGGAAAATATGCTGCTGGATGTAAGAAACTTAAGAGTTGGATACGGAAATATAGAAGCCCTTCACGGAATTAGTTTTAATGTTGATTACGGTGAAATTGTTACTCTGATTGGTGCAAATGGAGCTGGAAAAACTTCAACCTTGCTTACCTTGTCCCGCCTTCCAAAGCCGGAAGCACCGACTGTACTTGAAGGGGATATTCTTTATGAGGATTTGAGCATTTTGAAAACAGAGCCCCAGACCTTGATTAAGAAAAAAATGATGTGTCTGGTACCGGAAGGCCGTCATATTTTTGGAAACCTGACTGTTGAAGAAAACCTTCAGATGGCCTGCTACGGCCGTAAAGATGACAATATGCACGAAATGCGCACCATGGAGCTTTACGACCTTCTTTATGATCTCTTCCCGCGCCTTTATGAGAGACGCAAACAGCGCAGTGAGCTTTTGAGTGGTGGTGAACAGCAGATGCTGGCGGTAGGCCGTGCTTTGATGACCGACTGTAATTTTATCATGCTGGACGAGCCAAGTATGGGACTTGCTCCAAAGCTGATGTTCGAAATGTTCCGTGCCCTTAAAAGGCTGAACGTTCAGAAAAAAATGACCCTTCTGGTTGTAGAACAGAATGCTAAGGTTGCCCTTGAGTTTGCTGACCGCGGTTATGTTCTTCATACCGGAGAAATAATTGCAAGTGGCAGCAGTGCAGAGCTGATTTCAAATCCGGAAGTTCAGAAAGCATATCTTGGTGGTTGACGGAAGACTTGATTTTAGCGGGGCTTTTGATGAGTGGAGTGAAGATTGTAGCAGCAAGTGAGGATTCTCTTCAGATTCAGTTTGAGCAGAAAATATGCCCGGAGGTAAATCATCAGATTTCGGTTTTTTGCCGGGCTTTTGAGCTTATGACTAAGGATATGCCCGAAATTATTGAAATAGTTCCGACCTATTGTGCAGTCTCAATTTATTTTGATGAAAAAATTGCCAGTCCTGAACTGATTAGAAAAGTTGCCCTTGAAGTCCTTGAAAAAATGGATGATAAGGAAGGCTCAGGTGCCAGGGCAGGGGAGGGCGACTTACCGGAGGGGGGTAGAATTATCTCCATTCCGGTTTGTTATGAAGACCAGGAATTTGCTCCGGACCTGGAAAAGGTTTGTGCTCACGCAAAGATGACAAAAGAGGATGTTATCCGTCTTCACTCTGCTTCTGACTATCTGATTTATATGATGGGATTTTTGCCGGGCTTTCCCTATCTTGGTGGAATGGATGAAAGGCTTAATACACCCCGTCTTGAAAGTCCCCGTACAAAAATTCCAGCGGGCAGCCTTGCAATAGGTGGGGCTCAGACGGGACTTTACCCTGTGGAGTCTCCCGGCGGCTGGAATATAATCGGCCGGACTCCACTTAAACTTTTCGATTTATCCAGAAATTCCCAGTTTTTGTACAGGGCGGGAGATAAAATCCGCTTTGTGCCGGTAAGCCGCCAGGAATTTGACAGCTTTGATGAAAAGCTCTGGCTGAAGGAAAATCTGGGGGCTCCTGCGAGCAACGCTGCCAGCGTCACGGCTTCCTGCAAAAAAGAAAGTCTTGTCTGTGGAGGGGGAATCAAAATCCTTGAAGCGGGTCTTTTGTCTACAGTTCAGGATTCAGGAACAAGGGGCTTTCAAAAATACGGAATCTCACAGAGCGGCGCTATGGATATGACCAGCTTCAAACTTGCAAACAGGCTTTGCGGAAATGACCAGAATGCCGCCTGTCTGGAAACAACTCTTTCCGGCCCGACTCTCACTTTTGTAAATGAATGTGATTTTGTCCTGACCGGCGCGGTATTTGAAGCTGCAAGTCTGGACGGACAGCATATTGAAATGAATAAGAAATATCATGCGGCTGCCGGTTCAAAGCTTAGCTGCGGCTTTGCCTCAAAAGGACTTCGCTCTTACATTGCATTTTCCGACGGAATTCTTGTGCCTGAATTTTTTGGAAGCCGCTCGACAAACCTTAAGAGTAAAAGCGGCGGATATTATGGAAGAAAACTGCAAGCAGGCGACCAGCTTGCACTAGGATATAAAAAGGAAGGTCGGGCGCCTGGGCAGAATGCTGTGGAACCTGGGGAGGCAGAGCTTGAGACAGAAGTTACTGTATTCCCAGGCGAAATTCTTACCCTGAAGTGCCAGAAATCTTCTCAGACTGATTTTTTTGATGAGGAATGCCTTAAGCGCTTTACAAGTCTTGTTTACACTATTGCGCCCCAGAGTGACCGCATGGGAATCCGTTTTACGGGAGAAAGTCTCAACTGCGGAAAGACAGACATAATATCTGATGCAATTCCCCTGGGGGCTGTTCAGATTACGTCTGCCGGCCTTCCTGTGGTTATGGCCTCAGACCGGCAGACGACCGGTGGCTATGCAAAAATCGCCTGCGTAAAAAAGGAATCAATGTGCCGCCTGGCCCAGGCCCTGCCCGGCACAAAAGTTAGATTTAATCTGGAGGAAAAAGATGATTAATGCAAATCCATATAAAAACATGAGTCCCTATGAAGTTCGAAAATTAATCAGGGAAGGAAAGATTACCGGGCAGACTTCCGGCATGTGCGACGGCTTTGCCCAGGCAAATTTATGCATTCTTCCTCTAAAATATGCCTACGACTTTCTGCTTTTCTGCCAGAGAAATCCCCAGTCCTGTCCACTTATTGAAGTCAGTGATGAAGGCAGCCGCTTCTTGAACACTTCTGCAAAAGACTGTGACATCACAAAGGACGTGCCCAAGTACAGAATCTGGGAGCACGGAAAACTTGTGGGTGAGTTTACCGACGTAGGTGATTACTGGCGCGACGATCTTGTGACTTTTGTAATCGGCTGCAGTTTTTCCTTTGAGGCTCCACTTATGGCGGCCGGAATTGATGTCCGCAATATTTCTGAAAATCACAATGTGCCTATGTATCTTACAAATATTGATACAAAGCCGGCCGGTATTTTCAGCGGAAAAATGGTCGTTTCAATGCGGCCTATTCCTCATAATCAGATTGTAAAGGCCGTTACTGTTACCGCAAAGGTTCCCAAGGTTCACGGAGCTCCGGTTCATATCGGTTCGCCGGAGGTAATTGGAATTACGGATTTAAACAGTCCTGACTTTGGAGAGGCAAGCACAATAAGGGAGGGAGAAGTTCCTGTCTTCTGGTGCTGCGGTGTAACTCCTCAGAGCGTTGTTATGAATTCAAAGCCGGATTTCTGCATCACCCACGCACCTGGTCATATGCTGATTACGGATATACCGGAAGCTCAACTGCAAAACTAATCGCGGCATTTACCGCTTGAAATATAAGGAGATTAAATTATGAAAAATGTTGCATATTACAACGGAAAAATCGGACTACAGGAGGAACTTACAATTCCTTTCCTGGATAGAGCTATGTTTTTTGGTGACGGCGTTTACGATGCCACCTACAGCGCAAACAGAAAAATCTTTGAAAAAGACTGGCACCTTGAGCGCTTTTTTAACAGTCTTAAAGCAGTAAAAATTCCTTTCAAAATGACTAAAGACCAGCTTCTTGCAGAACTGCAGAAATGTATTGATGCTATGGATTCTGACGGGGTCTGCTTTGTTTACTGGGAAGTTACCCGCGGAACCGCTCCAAGAAATCACCTTTTCCCGGATGCAGAACCAAATCTTATAATCAATATTACAGAGTCAAAGCTCACAGACCTTCGTACTCCCTGCAAGCTGATTACCGAAGAAGATACCCGCTTTTTCCACTGTAACATCAAAACCCTGAACCTGCTTCCAAGCGTTATGGGCAGCCAGAAGGCTTTTGAAGCCGGCGCAAAGGAAGTAATTTTCCACCGGGGCCAGCGCGTTACTGAATGTGCCCACACTAACGTAAACATCCTCAAGGATGGAGTTTATATCACACCTCCCCTGGACGAGCTGATTTTGCCGGGAGTTACCCGCCGTCATTATATTTCAATCTGCCAGAAGCTTGGCGTTCCTTATGAAGAAAGAGTATTCACTTTGGACGAGCTGTTTGCCGCTGACGAGATTTTCATTACTTCGGCTGGAACACTTGGTCTTCCTGCTTACGAAATTGACGGAAAGAAGGTTGGCGGCAAGGCACCTGACCTGCTCAAAAAACTGCAGAAGGCTGCTGTCGAAGATTTTGAAAAAGAAACCGGCTTTAAGGCCGACATCATTTAGACTTGTGGCGGGGGGAGCCTGTGAAAGAAGAAGCGACAAAAAAAGAATCGATTGAAGACATAGTTTTGCGTCACTCCGGCCGCGGTATGGATATCCTTCGCGGTTACAAAAGAGACCGCTACGCAGAAGCTGCCGCCCGGACAATTCTTGACTGGGAGAAAGGTACAGTTTTTTTGACAACCGGCTTTTACGTGGCAGGTTTTGCCGAAACTGACGGCCCGGTAGGAACAGTCTTTCTTGCAAAGGCCCTGAAAATGCTGGGCTACAGGCCGGTAATCCTTACTGATGATTATTGCCGCGGCTTTTTTGATGGTGAAGGCGTTGAGGTGATTTATATGCCCTTTGATGCTGACCTGGACTGGTGCATGGAAACTCTGGGCTCCTTTACTCCTGTCGGCTTAATCAGCATTGAACGCTGCGGTGAAAATACTGAGCGGGATTATGCCAATATGAGGGGCGTGAGTATTACAGACAAAACTGCCGCTGCCGATTTATTTTTCCGCATAGCACTTGGAATTGTTCCTACAATCGGGGTAGGGGACGGCGGAAACGAAATCGGAATGGGAAATGTCGCTGATATTATAGAAGAAAAGCTTTCACTTAAGCCCTGCGTCGTAACGGTAGATAATCTTGTGATTGCGACAGTTTCCAACTGGGGCGCCTACGCAATCATTGCTTACCTTGAAAAGCTGAGCGGTCAGAAGGTCTTTATGAATTTCGAGGATGCCAGGGCCTTTATCAAAAAAACTGTAGATTTGGGCAGTGTGGACGGAGTTCTAAAACAGCAGATTGTCAGCGTGGACGGCTTTGGAATGGAAACGGAAAAAGAAATTATTGATTCTCTTGGAGCGGCTATATGAAAATTGATTTGAATTGTGATTTGGGCGAAAGCTTTGGAAACTATAAAATCGGGATGGATGAGGAAGTTATAAAATTCATTTCTTCGGCAAATATTGCCTGCGGTTTTCATGCTTCAGACCCCCTGGTAATGGAAAAAACTGTTGCACTCGCAAAAGAAAATGGAGTAAAAGTCGGAGCTCATCCGGGTTTTCCTGACCTGGTTGGCTTTGGCCGCCGCAACATAAATGTTTCCCCTGCCGAATTAAAAGCTATGGTTATGTATCAGGTGGGGGCGCTGGCGGCCTTTTGTAAGGCAAAGGGCGTAAAAATGAACCACGTAAAGCCGCACGGCGCGATGTACAATATGGCCGCAAAGGATATCAAGCTTGCCCTTGCGATCGCGGAAGGAATTGCCCAAGTTGATGATTCTCTGATTCTTCTGGGACTGAGCGGAAGTCAGCTTTTGAAGGCCGCTCAGGAAGTCGGCTTAAAAAGTGCAGCCGAAGTATTTGCGGACCGGGCCTACGAAGAAGACGGCTCTCTTGTTGCCAGAACAAAGCCTGGTGCCGTAATTGCTGATGAAAATGAAGTTATCGAGCGGGTAATCAAAATGATAAAGCTTGGTAAGGTGCAGACTATCACCGGTAAGGAAATCGAAATCAAGCCTGATTCAATCTGCGTTCACGGTGACAATCCCAAGGCTTTGAACTTCGTAAAGCTCATCCGCCAGCGCCTGACTCAGGAGAATATAAAAATCGAAGCTATGTAAAAAAAATCAACTTGTGCAGGAGGATTCTATGCTTGTTACTGATAAACGCTGCTGGACAGAAATAAATCTTTCTCAAATTGCCGAAAACTACCGGATTTATAAAAGCTATCTTCCTTCCCAGACTAAGGTAATGGCTGTTGTAAAAGCTGATGCCTACGGTCACGGTGACATTGAAATTGCCGAAGTTCTACAGGAGGAAGGGGTAAATGATTTTGCAGTTGCAACTCTCGATGAAGCGGTAAAGCTGAGAACAGGCGGAATTAAAGGACAGATTTTTGTTTTAGGCTACACTCCTATTGCACAGGCTCAATCTTTAATTGAATATGATATTACCCAGGCGGTTGTTGATGAAAATCACGCAAAAATGCTGAGTAAGTTTGGAAACAGGATAAAAGCGGTTTTTGCCCTGGATACCGGAATGAACAGAATAGGCCTTGATGCTGATGATCCTGATCTTTGCGAAAAAATTATCCGCTCTTATATCAAAAAACTTTCTGTTCAGGGGATTTTTACTCACCTTTGCGTTGCTGATACAGACAGCAGTGAAGCAATAGCTTTTACAAACAATCAGATTGAAAAATTCGAAGCTGTAGCAGAAAGGCTTTCTGACCTTAAGCTTCCCTATGTTCACTGTCTCAATTCTGCCGGCGGCTTATGGACGACATGCAGTAAATCAATTTTTGCCCGCCTTGGAATCATACTTTATGGATTAAAGCCTTCATATTTGAACACCCTGCCTAAGGGAATTAAACCCGCCCTCAGCTGGTACAGCGTAGTTTCAATGGTAAAAACGGTGGAAGCTGGTGAGACAATCAGTTATGGAAGAACTTTCGAAGCTGAAGTTGGAATGAAGGTTGCAACAGTCTGTGCCGGATATGCCGACGGTTATAACCGCCTCCTTTCCAACAATTTTTATGTTTTGATTAATGGAAAGAGGGCTCCTGTACTTGGCCGCATCTGTATGGATCAGTTTATGGTTGACGTTTCTAATATCAAGGGCGTCGAAACTGGTTCTAAAGTGACTCTAATCGGCCAGGACAGAGACGAAATCATAACCACAGATGATATGGCTCAGGTTGCTGGAACTATCGGCTATGAAATCGTCTGCAATATTTCAAAAAGAGTTGAAAGAAAATACAAGCGGCAGACCTTGTAAAAAGCTAGTCCTTATTTTTCCCTGCAAGTCCTGCCATCTTTGTAAAGGTCTTTTCTATGTATTGAGCCTCGCTTTCGGAAAGGGCAGCGCGGGCAAGAAGGCTGCGCCAGAAGCGTTCCATGTCGGGGCGGCCGGCAAGCTTGAAAAAGCCGATTTTCTGAAGATTGTCTGTGATGTTTGCAACGGTTTTATCCAGGCGTTCCAGAGTGAGGGGGGTAAAGCCTGCATTTGTTTTACCGCTGTTTTTGAGCTTCTGGCGGAAAAGGTGATAGCAGATAATCTGAACGGCATGAGAGAGATTGAGGGAACCGAATTCCTGTGATGATGGAATGGCGACTCCTAAAGTGCACATGTCCAGCTGATCATCTGTAAGGCCCGTTCTTTCGTTGCCGAAAATTACAGCGACTTTGCCGCCTTTTGCGTCCCCTTCCACTTTGCTGTCTGCATAATCCTCCGGCGAGCCGTCAGGCGAGGAATCATCTTCATCGATTCCAGTAATCATATCGGCCTGTTCTGCAAACTCTTCGGGAAGTAGAAGCTTTCCCTTGCGGTTCTTTCCCCGGCGGCGGGTTGTACCTGCGCTAAGGGAGCAGTCGGCGGTGGCGGCATTTATATCTTCGTAAAAGCCGGCCTGGTCAAAAATGTAGGCGGCGTGAATGGCCAGGGTGTGGACTTTTTCCATGTCGTAATCTTCGCGGCGGCCGACAATGCGCAGTTCCTTTATGTCGTTGTTGGCCATTGCGCGGCAGGCAGCACCTATGTTTCTTGGCTCATCAGGATGATCAAGAATGATGACAATTTTCTTCAAATTCATAAGTCTATTCTATATTAATTTCTATTTTTTTTCACAAAGTTATGTTAAAATTATAGGGTATGAAATTTGGTGTTTTACGCAAAAAGCAAAAAGTTCTTTCTGCTCACGACCGGGCCACAATGGTTGCATTTTTTGCCTGCTTTTTTGCGTTTTTATACCATGCTGCTGCTTTTGTTACCTTCGGTATCCTCAGGATTTATCCGCTTTTTATTTCCAATATTTTCAGCGTTTCCCTTTTTCTGGGACTTTGTATTTTAATTCCAAAGGCAAAAAGCTACGTTTTGATGTACACAATGGCTTCCATAGAAGTTATTTATCATCAGATTATGGCGGAATACCTGCTGGGCTCCTATACCTGCTTTCATTATTTTATTTTTCTTCTTGGTCTCTTGCCCTTTCTTGTCTTTGAGGATGATTTTAAGTATTCGATTCCTTTTACAATTATCACTACGGCGATTTTTCTTGTTCTCTGTGGTATAAATTTTAAGAGCCGATTTATTCTGAGTCCGGATATTCTTTTTGCCTTCAGAATGGTAAATACCTTTGTCGGCTTTTTGATGATTGTAATCGTTCTTTTTGTCTACATTATAGTCGTCTACCATTTTGAAAGGGAACTGAAAAGTCATAACGATAACCTGGAAAACGAAATCCGTCTTGCGGCTTTTATCCAGCAGAATTTCTACAGGCACGATAATCTCAAGTTTGACGGCTGGGATCTGGCTTATTACAGTCGTCCTCTGGCAGGTGTTTCGGGCGACCTTTATGATTTTTATGAAACAAAAAACGGAACTGAGGGTCTTGGAATTTTTGATGTTTCGGGGCACGGAATTTCTTCCGGTCTGGTTACAATGCTTGTAAAAAATATTATCCAGCAGGAATTTTCTTTACAGGAAGATAATGAGCTCTGGGAAATCGTAAATACAATCAATGAGCGTGTAATTGCTGAAAAAGGTAAGATTCAGAATTATATGACGGGAATTCTTATCAGAATAAGCAAAAATACGCTGGAGCTTGTAAATGCAGGCCACCCCTATCCGATTGTATATCGAAAAAATCCGGGAAAATGTACGGTTCTGGAGAGGGCGTCGGAGTTTGCAGGGGGAACGATCGGAATTGCAGGCTTTCCAACCTTCTTTTATTCACAGTTTGTAGATTTCAGTGAGGGTGATGAAATAATTCTCTTTACGGACGGAATTTCTGATATTGCGGATTCTGACGGAAAGCGTTTTATTGCAACAAAGCTTCCTGAAATAATCGAAGAGAATTCAAATCTTCCTTCCGGCGATCAGGTTAAGCTTATTACAAGGGCCCTCAAGGAATTCCAGGAAGGAAAAGAAATTACAGATGATATGACAGTTATCATCTTAAAGCGAAGATAAGCTATTCTTTTTTTCCAAGTAAAGTAAATCCGTGGGCCTCGTTACAGAAGATAACTCCGCTGCCGGCTTTCTGCATGCATGGAAGATCTTTAATAGCCTGAACAATCTGCTCGCATTTTTCACCCGGAACAACAATAATCAGAAGGTCTTTTTCCGGCACAATTTCCATGCCCAGGAATTTTGCGTCCCCTTCCTTAGCCGTTCCACGTGCGCTTATGATAGTTCCGCCACCGGCTCCGGCCTTTCTTGCCGCTGCCATTGCGTCATCCGCATAGCCCTTGTTTACAATTACGCTTATCATCTGATATGAATCGTTTTTTTCTGCCATAGTATCTCCTGTGTTTGTGATAGTGCCGCCTGCCGGGGAAGGTGCCCCCCGCCTTATGCCAGTGCCCCCTGCCGCTGCAGGTGCCCCGGCTCCCGCCTTTATAAAATCCATCAAATCTACCGAAAACATTACGCCAAAGCTTTTCTTTTTCTGCCCTGTCTGCAAAAGGATTTCGTCACAAACCGCCTGATGAATTGATTCGTCAACGATAACGTAGGCTATATCCTTGGAGGTGTCGCCCAGTCCCAGCAGCTGGATTATGTTATTCTGGGCAGTACCACGTGCCATTATGACAGTTCCGCCTCCGGCCCCCCTGCTGGCCGCCGCCGAAGTAATCAATTCTCCGCAATCATGGGGAACAATGCTTATTATCAGTTTGTACACCTTATTCCTCCTTTTCCACTTTTGACGATTTTATCTTAAAAATAATTCCCATTATCTGAATGGCAATCAAAGGCATCATGGCAACCAGGGCAATCACGCCGAAGGAATCCGAAGCGCCCGAAGCCCCGCTGGAAGCCCCGATAGTAAATGACAATACGAATGTCGAGGTAAGAGGCCCCGACGCAACGCCGCCCGAGTCAAAGGCAATGCCCGTAAAAAGTCCCGGCGAAAAAATCATCAGCAGGAAGGCAAGGGCATAGCCAGGCAGCAGAACCATCCTCAAGTCAAAGCCCCAGACCGCACGGCACATAGAAATTGCAATCGCAATCGCCGTTCCAACCGACAGAAAGACCAGCAGCATTTTTCGCTTAATCGTACCGCCCGAAACCTGCTCAACCTGCTCGCTCAAAACCCAGACCGCAGGCTCCGCACAGACAATAATGGCCCCCAAGACAAGCCCTGTAAAAATCAAAAGTGTCATCCAGCCGGCTCCTGCGTTCAGGGCCTTTTCTCCCAGCTGCTGTCCCAGCAGGGCCCCGGCCTCAGAAAATCCGCCGTGCACCCCGGTAAGAAAAATCAAAAGTCCAAAAAAAGCGTAAACAAAACCGATTATAATTCTTGTGACCTGGCGCCCCGTCATCTTCAAAAGCCAGACCTGAAAAACAATAAAAAGCCCGATCAGCGGCGCAATCGAAAGCACCACCTCATGAAAAATTTCAGACAATACTTGTGAAAAAGGCCCGAAGATTGCCCCCAGATAAGATGAAACAAGTCCGGCTGCATTCACAGAACTTTGCGCTTGTGCTGCTGCCTCCACACCACTTTCAGCAATCTGGGCAGCCGCACTTGCGGTCTCCTCCAAAAGCCTTTCGTCTTCAAGAGCCGCAATTAAACTTGAGTCTGCCGGTGAAAAAGAAAGAATTGCGTAAATCAGAACTGCAATCACCGGTCCAATCGATGCAATGCCCGTAAGACCAAAGCTGGAGTTTTCGTCCTTTGCCGCCATAACACGGGCAACACCAATACCAAGTGACATAATAAAGGGAACGGTCATAGGGCCTGTAGTGGCACCGCCGGAATCAAAGGCGATGCCCAGGAAGGCAGGGGGAACAAAAACTGTAACTGCAAAAAGGACTGCGTAGGAAATAAAAAGGGTAAGTTTAAGGCTGAGATTTAACACCGTGCGTAAAAGTCCTGCCATAATAAAAAAGCCGACACCGCCTGCAATTGCAAAGGTAAAGGCAGTTTTATTTACAAAAGAAAATACGCTTTTTACCTGGTCAGCGAAAACCTGAATGTCAGGCTCAGCCGCGGTAACGATAAAGCCAATAACAAAGGCTGTTACAAGCAGCAGGGGAAGGCTCTTTTTGTTGGTAAGGGCGGCACCACTTCTTTCTCCCATAGGCTGGATGCTCAAATCCACACCAAGAAGAAAAAGCGTCAGCCCGAAAATCAGAATCAGACCGCTTATTACAAAGCGAACCAGAAAGATTTTTTCAAGAGGAGCTGCAGTTAAGCCCAGAAACAGCACAATCAGAATAACCGGGAGAACAGAAACGGCTGTTTCCTTGAATTTTAATAAAATATTCATCTATTAATATAAATAATAAACTAAATCAGCTTGATAAGCTCCAGAATAAGTTTTGCGCTTTCTTCTGCGGCGCTGTCCTCATTAAATTTGTATTTGCTTTCGCCTCTTTCGCTGTCATCAGCCATATCACTCATACAGCGGATGATTACAAAAGGAACCTTGTTCAAAGTGCAGGCGTGGGCAATTGCGGCACCTTCCATTTCAACGCAAAGCGGAGCGAAGGTTGTTTTAATGCGGTTTTTGGCGGCGCTGTCAGAAATAAACTGGTCGCCCGAAGCAATTCTTCCTTTCAGGATTTTGTGCTCTTTTGAAGCTTCTGTGTTTGCAAAGGCTTTTACAGCGGCTTCTGCAAGATTGTCGTCTGCCTTGAAAGTTTCCGGCATTCCCGGAATCTGGCCTGGTTTATAGCCGAAGATTTCAACATCAACGTCGTGGTAAAGGGCCTCGGTAGAAGCAACAAAGTCAAACATATTTAATCCGCCGCCGGTTGCTCCCGCAATTCCTGTATTTATGATTTTAGAAGCTCCAAATTTAAGGGCAAGAGCCTGAGCGCACAAGGCAGCGTTTACTTTTCCAACACCGCTTTTTACGATAATAAGATTTTTTCCGCTGATAGTACCTTCGTAAAAAGTAAGACCGGCATATTCAGTCTGAGAGGGATTTTCCAGCTTTGAACGGAGCATTTTTACTTCAGTTTCCATTGCTCCGATAATTCCGATTTTATTCATTTTTATCTCCTTTTTGCGACCGGCAGTCTGTGCAGGTTCAGCTATATAGCAAAGCGTTACAAAAAATGCCAGCAGCACTTTTGCAGCTTTACTTACTTTTGTTTTTTTTTTAAGAGTTTTATAGTGTTCCAGAGTTGTATCAAGAAGCTTTGAAGTCAAATCAAATTTTGTTACTATAAAATACATTGTGTATTTGTAGGCAAAAAATCCCAGAACAAGGCCTACGAAGAAAAGTCCGAAGAAGGAAAGCTGAAGGATGGTAGGACCAACTTCAATCTTATTCAAATCAAAAACCTTAAACATAAGCATAAGGTCTGCAAAAAGCAGGGCAGCCAGGATAACCAGAGTTTCAACAATCTGAATTACAGTGGAGCAGAGAACGAAAATTGTTGAATTTCTCTTTTTTACCTGAAATTCAATTTTATCCTTTTTGCGGCGTTCAAGTTCTTCCGGTGAAAAATCTGCATTTTCTATCATAAATTACCTCGTCTAATCTATTTGCTTTTTTTTAGCTGTGATTATAAATGAAATAAAAAGAAGGATTCCGCATACAACTACAGCGGCATCGGCAACGTTGAAAGTTGGCCAGCGCTGAAGTCCGAAAAGTCCGTAGAATTTTACATCAATAAAATCTACAACACCTTCTGAACGGAAAATTCTGTCTATAATATTTCCAAGACCGCCGCCGACAATTCCCATAATCGCCCATCTCTGCAGCTGGTTAAAATCCTTGTTACGGAAGTAAATAGAAATAACAAGAATTACGACGACAAGGGGCATTAAAGAAAAGGCCACTTGCCTGATTGAATGTGCCCAGCCGGCTCCAAAGCTGAAGGCAACGCCTGTGTTTGAAACGTGGATAATCCTCAGAAAATCACCGAAAAACTGGGCTCCGATTGTGTAAGGGGGAATATAGCTTACAATAAGAGCCTTGGTAATCTGGTCTGCAAGAATCACAAAAAGCGCAAGGCTTAGAGGAATCACTTTATTTTTCATTTCATTTGTCATATTTTTAATTTAACCTCTCTAAAGCATTGTCGGCAAGTCAATAAATACACATTCAATGCCCTTTTCTTTTTCTAATTTTTCTTTTACAAGATTTACGCCCAGAGTTTCTGTCTGATAGTGGCCGCCGCAAATCATATTCATGCCGCATTCTTCAACATAGTGATAAAGCTCATGGCTTGCTTCACCTGTAATGTAGGCATCAAGGCCAAGCTCAATAGCCTGTTCTACGTCTTCAGTTGCCCCGCCGGAAATTATTCCAACCGTGCGGATTTCTTTTTTCCCGAATGGAAGAATTGCCAGCGGTTTTTCTCTGGGTGCCAGAACTTTTTCAGTCACTTCTTCTATTGTAAGGGTAGCAGGCAGAATTCCCCTAACTCCGATTGTCATCCCTCGCCATTCGCCAAAGTTTTCCAGGTTTGTCAGTCCCAGACGTGCCGCAAGGCCTGCATTGTTTCCGTATGGAATGTTGGCGTCCAGGGGTAAGTGGTAGGCAATCAGGGCCAGGTCATTGTTTATAAAGGTAGAAATCCTTTTGTAAAAGCTTCCGGTAATTGTTTCGCAGCCGCCCCAGAAAAGTCCGTGATGAACAAAAAGCGCGTCGCAGCCCTTTTCTGCGGCAAGACGGGCTGTAGCCTGGCAGGCATCGACCGCAAAGGCAACTTTTTTTATCTCTTTGCTGTCCGGCTCCCTGTTTTGAATTTGAATTCCGTTTCTCGACGGGTCGGCAGGAAAATTTTCTTTTTTCAAAAAATCATTAAAATAATCATTCAGCTGATTCAGTGTCATCTGCTTCCTCCACTTTTTCCGTCATTGCTTTCAAAATGGAAAGACTTTCATTTACTGCCGCGTCTGTATGAAAGCCTGTTTTATCGCGGTCAATCTTAAGAATAGTTGCCAGAAGGGGATCTGTCTGGGCAATAAAACCGTAACCCTTGCTCTGATATTCCTTAAGCTGGTTCATATAAAGAATTCCTGCAATCTGGTCCGGATGAGCTTTTCTGAAATCACTTACGGCAGTGTCGGCCATAAAATCACTCATAATAATGTATTTCTGCTCCGGATTATCAGCAAAATTTTTATCCAGGATGTCGAAAAGAGCCTTGCATTCCAGAGAAGAATTGTAGGTATAAAATTCAGTCTGAGATTGGAACTTAAAGGGGTTTAGAAGGCTTGAAATCACCATTCCAAAGCGGCGGAGTACACGCGTATCACAGGGATTGTGCAGCCAGAGGCAGTCCTTTGTGTTGATGTCTGCACTTATGATAGTAAAGCCCTTTTCTGCAAGCTTTAAAAGATAAGGTATATAATGGTAGGTTTCTGCACGTTTATCCGGGAAAAATACGATTACCGGGAGATTTTCATTTTTAATTTCCGGTGTAAAAAAACTGAGCTGGATATTTGTCTTTTGCAGAGAGCCTGCCTTTTCAAAACCGGAACGGAAGCTGCCGGTGTAACGTTCCCTGCTCATAGTAACGTTTGTTGTTGAATTATTTACTCTTCGCTGGATGAGAGGGGTAGAAGGGGCAAAGTAAATCAAAAAGCCCAGACATAAAATACATACAAGACAAGTAGAAATCGCCCAGATATACATCAAGGGACTGTAATGGTCAACGTAAAGTCGTTCAAAATAGCGGTAAAGGGCATGGAAGTTTGAAAACAGAACCAGAATGCTCAAAATCAGGGCAGTTCCTGTAAAAATATCAAAGCCCCAGGAAAAAATCTGGAAAACTGAAAGAAGAACTGCCAGAGGAGCAAGAAGTACTACGGAATCTTTTCGGGATTCAACAAAAAATACGCGGCTGTTAGTTATTAATAGAAGCAAAAAAATCAGAAATTCACCCGAAACTTTCATACTGTAATTTTATTATAAAAACGCGAAATAGACTATAAGAAATGAGGTTATGAGCTCTAGACTTAGTATTTTTTTGCCATTAATATCATAATAAAAAAAGGAGAAAAAAGTTGCTGGGAGTTTTTCTTAATATGATTCTTTTTGCCTTGGGAGCAATTTCTTTGACCTCGGGCATTTCCTTCTATATAAAAGAAAAAGATAACACTATTATAAGATGCTATATCCTCTTATTTGCAGTTGCGGCCTTTTTAATCTGCGGCGGCTATTCGGTTATGAGTGTTTTTACAGATACCAGCAAGGCCTGGATTCCCCGTCTCTTTGGACTTTACGGAATCGAACTTTTCCTCCTGCTTGAGCTGGCCTTTCTTACCCGGGATTTAAAAATCAAAACATCAATCCGCAGTATAATAATTGGATTTTTCGCCCTGCTTGTACTTCTTGACCTTTTGATTTTTGGACGTCCTGCCAGCATCCGTTATGTGCGATATGCCCATTACACCGCTTATGAAAATGTAAGGAGCAGGGAGCATCAGTTCCACTATGGTATGATGTTTGCCTTTTTCTTAATCCTGCTGGTTCTGGCAGTAAAATGGTATAAAAGTAAGAGAATTAAACGTGATAAGCTTTTTACGCTTGAATTAATCTGTGCAAATTTTCTGCTTGTTTTAGTAACAATCCCGGATGTTTTTCATACTCATTTTTCTACTAAGTATCCGACTTTCGGCTACAGTTCTGCCTTTGCCCTTGTATTCTTTTCCTGGCTTTTTGCATCCCGCTGGCACATTTCCTTTATTCCGACTGTAAAAAATGTCTGTCAGGAAGTTTATTATACAATTGATATTCCGGTTTTAATTTTCAATACTGATGGTCAACTCACTACCTGTAATCCAAAGGCTCAGGTGGTTTTTGGACTTGATGATGATGCTTCTCCGTCACTGCGCGATTTGTTCAACTTCACCGATGTAGAAAACCTCAGGCTTTTGAAAAAATCTAATGAAGGAAATGGCGGACAGTATTTTACAAGCTGCAAAAAAAATAATGAAAACTGCCTGCTTTCGATAGCCGTGAAATATGATTACGCTGGTGAACCCTTGTGTTTTATCGGAACGGTAACAAAGGAGAATACTAAATGAAAACCTACAGACCCTGTCAGATTGTTTTGATCGTTATTTTCAGTTTGGCAGCGAATCTGCTGGGAAACTTTATTGCCTCTGCCTTAAATCTTCCTTTGTGGCTTGATTCCTTTGGAACTTTTTTTACTGCTTATTGTCTGGGGCCTGTCTGCGGAGTCATAGTAGGCGTCACAGGAAACTTAATTCAAGGCTTTGTAAATCCGGTGGCAACAGTTTATGCCCTTTCCTCGCTTTTTATGGCAATCATTGTTGGAATCTTTTCTGCAAAAGGCTGGATGGAAACCCTTCTTAAAACCATGAGCCTTTCGGTTATCGTAACCATTGTGTGCGTATTTATTTCCGTGACCCTGAACATAGCTTTTTTTGAAGGAAGAGTTGGAAATGCCTGGGGAAACGAGATTCAGGGCCTCCTTGAAGAGTTCGACGTTCCCTGGATTTTCCGGGTAATCACCGGCCAGTTTTACGTGGACTTTGTCGATAAGTTTTTTACCCTCTGCCAGCTCTATATTTCCATAAAAATTTACAGGCGCGTAAGAGATAAGCTTCCAAAAATCCTGCAGATTCAGAATCTGAAGTCTGCGGCCTGCTTTCTTTTGTTTTTGCTTGCCCTTCCTGCAGCTCAAAAATCTTTTGCCACCACCAAGGATTATAATTCCTTTGTAAGGACCCTTTACAACAAGGAAAACGGCCTTTTAAGCGGCAAGGCAAATGATATTGCCAGCACAAACGATGGCGTTCTCTGGATAGGAACTTACGAAGGTCTTTACCGCTATAACGGTCTTACTTTCCGCCTTATGACAGAGTTTGATGCTGTAAAGGCTGTACGCTGTCTTTACGTTGATGACGAAGGACGACTTTTTGTAGGAACAAATGAAAGCGGCCTTTCAATCATCATAAATGAAACGATAGCAAACATGCTTGATGAGCAGAACGGTCTCCCTTCCGACTCGGTACGCTGCATTACAAGGTGTTCGGACGGCTTCTATTATGTGGGAACTTCGGAAGCTCTTGCGGTCGTTACAATTGCGGACGGACTGGGAGTTGTAAATCTCATAGAAGAGGTTCAGTGTGCAATCCGGGTATGCTCTGATGAAAAAGATCATATTGCGGCAGTAACCAGTTCAGGACTTTTATACATAATCAAGGATTCAAAAATCTTGTGGCAGTCTTCGCCTCAGGCAGATCGTTTTACTTCGGTAAAATTTTCTGATGACGGAATCCTTTATGCTTCAACAGAAAATAATTATGTAAAATGCTTCGAAATCCGAGAGCAGTCTGGTCAGAACGAGGCCGGAGATAGCGGTAAAGCTGATTTTTCGCTTAATGAAATCCAGAAGGTATTTTGCGCCGGCAGCAGGCACATCAATTCCCTGGCTTTTTATGACGGAGTTCTTTTTGTAACGTCAGATACCGGGGTAGGTTACATCGAAGGTCAGACTTTTTATCCTGTAGAAACAGCTTCCTTCAACAATTCCATCGACAATATGATAGAAGATTATCAGGGAAATCTCTGGTTTACCTCATCACGTCTTGGTCTTTTTAAGATGTGTAAATCATCTTTTTCCGACGCTTATTTTTCTGCAGGGCTTTCAGAAGCTGTAGTAAACTCAACGGCCCGCTTTAAGGGAAATCTTTATTTTGCAACTGATAACGGTCTTAAGGCGGTTGATTCAAAAAGCGGCAGGGAACTTAATAATGAATTAACAAAGGCGCTTTCCAATGTCAGAATCCGCTGCCTTACGACAGCTTCTGACGGCTCAATGTGGATCTGTACAAAATCAAAAGGCCTGGTTCACGCCCGTAAAGACGAAAGCCTTGTTTATCTTAGCCAGGGACATCAGTTCAGAGTCTGCAAGGAACTTTCTGACGGAAGCTTTGCCGCAGGAAGCGGAGACGGAATTGCAATCATTAAAAATGAAAAAATCACTCAATGGCTTGGCGAAAAAGAAGGGCTTGAAAATGCCATAATTCTTTCTTTAAGCCAGAATCCGGACGGATCTCTTCTTGCGGGGACAGACGGCGGCGGAATTGCTGTCTGCCAGAAAGCTGATGATCAAAGCTGGACTATTTCTTCTATAATAAAAAAGAAAAACGGACTTACATCAAATATTGTTTTGCGAACAGTAAATGATTATGAAAACGGAAGTCCAAACGGCAATGTTTTTGCAATCACCAGCAATTCAATCTGCTATATGTATTTTTCTGATTCAAAGCTGATTTATATAAAGCCTCTTACCTGTTTTCCATTTTCAAACAATTATGATTTGATTTTATATAAGGATGAAAATATTTTCGTTCTAAGCAGCGTCGGAATCTTTGTTGTGAACCGGGAAGAATTTCTTCACAGCCCGAAAATTGATTACGAGCTTCTGGATCTGAAAAAAGGCCTTCGCGGTTCCCTTACCGCCAATTCCTGGAACCTTTTGGAAGCTAACGGGGATTTGTATCTTTCCTGCGATATTGGTTCAAGCCGCCTCAATCTTGATAATTACGCAAAGAGCGGACTTTCCTACCGCATGCAGCTTAAGTCTGTAATTATTGATTCAAAACGTCATATCGTGCAGAAAGACATTCCTTTTGCAATTCCGGCCGATGCCGAGCTTGTGGAAATTGTTCCTGAAATAGTAAATTATTCTATATATAATCCTTATGTCAGCCTTTATTTTGAAGGCGTTGATGAAAGTCCCCTTGTAATGTTGCAGAGCGATCTTTCAAGCATAAGTTATACCAACATAAAGCCGGGAACCTACCGCTTTCATATCTCCGTCCTTGATTCAAAGGGGCGCAGAAGCGTGGAGGAGACTGTCTATACAATCGTAAAAAAATTCAATCTTCACGATAACTGGTGGTTCAAACTCTACGCAATGGGAGTTGTCATCCTTATTGTAATCTGGCTTACCTGGTTTGCAACTTTTTCTATTCAGCACCGACGTATGGAAAAGCAGCAGAGGGAAATTGACGCAGTAAAACAGCAGGTTCAGATGGGTAACGAAACAATTTTTGCCATTGCAAACGCTGTCGAAGCCCGTGATAAGAGTACAGGCCGTCATTCCTACCGAGTTGCTGAATATTCCGTGATGATTGCCCAGGAATTGGGCTTTACGGAAGAGCAGCAGGAACAGATCAGAAAAACAGGCCTCCTTCACGACATCGGAAAAATCGGTGTACCGGATAATATTCTGAACAAAAATTCCAAACTCACTGACGAAGAGTATGAAATTATTAAAAAGCATACCCTTATCGGAGGTGAAATCCTTAAAGGTCTTTCCCTTATTCCTCACGTAGACGAGGGGGCAAAATATCATCACGAGCGTTACGACGGGAGCGGTTATCCTTATGCCCTCAAGGGAGAGGAAATTCCTTTGAATGCCAGAATCATCGGTATTGCAGATGCCTTTGATGCAATGACAGCCAACCGCATTTACAGAAAACGCTTGAATATGGATGTCGTAAAGGAAGAATTAAGACACTGGTCCGGCTCTCAGTTTGACCCTGGCCTTGTAGAAATCATGCTTGACCTGATTGAAAGCGGCAGACTTAACGTTTACAAAACAATGGAAGAAAGTACCATCAGTGAAATTAAGGAGGACAGTGATGCTGAATAAATATGTTATTACAACGATTACATCTTTATTTTTTGTTTTGCTGATGTTCTTTGGTGTACAGCTTTTTTCAAAAAATGAGATGGAAGAAGTCCTCAAGGTGGGCTTTATTTACAACGCAGATACTGCAACTGCCTACACAAATAACTTTGCCCGCACTCAGACAGAGCTGGAAGATTACTTCGGCGACAAAATAAAGGTTTACGCAAAATATAATCTTGGCGAGGTTGAAGCAAACGTCGGAGATGCCATTGAATATTTTGTTGCTCAGGGCTGCCGTCTTATTTTTGCGGTAAGCTACGGCCACGGAGCCGTGGTAAAAAAGATGGCAGAAAAATATCCCCAAGTGCACTTCTGTCACGCAACCGGCGACCTTGCAGATACAGAACCTGTTCTTCCAAATTATCACGCCTTTATGGGCCGCATTCACGAAGGCCGTTATGTCTGCGGAATTATTGCCGGTATGAAGCTTGAAGAGCTGATAAATCAGGGAAAAATCAAAAGAAGTGAAGCAAAAATCGGATATGTGGGAGCCTTTTCCTATGCAGAAGTAATTTCGGGCTATACGGCCTTTTTCCTTGGCGTAAGAAGTATTATTCCTGAAGCCCAGATGCTTGTCCGCTACACAGGAACCTGGAGTAATCACGTAATTGAAAAAAAATGTGCGGAAGGCCTTATAAATGAAGGCTGCGTAATAATCAGTCAGCACTCAGATACTGCAGGGCCGGCCATCGCCTGCGAAGAAGCCAGCGTAAAAGGCGGAAAAACTGTTTTCCACGTTGGCTACAATCAGAGCATGATTGATGTTGCGCCAACAACCTCTCTTGTTTCAAGCCGCATCAACTGGACTCCATACATGATGGGGGCTGTTCAGGCACTGCTGGAAGGAAAGGAAATTGAAAAAGTTGTAAAAAGTCCTTACAAGGGAACAGACGCCGCCGCCGGTTTTGACCGCAGCTGGATTGAAATTATCGGAATTAACCGTCTGATACTGGCAGAAGGCACCCTGGAAGAGGTAGAAAAAATTGTTTCCCGCTTTAAGAACGATGGAATTTCAGTTTTTCAGGGAAATTACACAGGCGTAAATCCTTTTGACGAATCTGATACCTGGGATTTAAGAAAGCCATTTATAGAATGTGAAAAACGCTCTGCCCCAAGCTTCTGCTACGTTCTTAAAGACGTGATTGAAGTTCAGTAGCAGGCATTTACAGTCATTTGAGGACGGATTTATGTCCGTCTGTCTTTAAAAAAACTCATCTTCCAACTATAATGTTCCTATGTCGTACGAAGTAACAGCTACAAGAAGGAGACCGCAGCGGCTGGGCGACCTGGTCGGCCAGGAATTTGTTGCGGAAACCCTTAGAAACTCAATAAGTTCGGGAAAAATTGCCCATGCCTACCTTTTTTCAGGTCCCCGTGGCTGCGGAAAAACCTCAACTGCCCGAATCTTAGCAAAAGCACTTAACTGCCAGAACGGCCCGACTGCCGAGCCCTGCTGCCAGTGTTCTGCCTGTCAGGAAATCACAAAAGGCTCAAGCCTTGACGTTATAGAAATCGATGGTGCCTCGAACACCAGTGTAGAAAATATCCGCCAGATTAAGGACGAGGTTCTTTTTCCTCCGAGCAACTGCCGCTATAAAATCTACATCATCGACGAAGTTCATATGCTTTCGAACTCGGCTTTCAACGCCCTGCTCAAAACTATTGAAGAGCCGCCTCCATATGTTATCTTCATTTTTGCTACAACAGAGCTTCAGAAGGTGCCGGCAACAATCAAATCCCGCTGCCAGCAGTTCAACTTCCGCCTTGTTGCAATCGACAAAGTAAAGGAATGTCTTGCCCAGGCAGCCGCAGAACTCAATATTCAGGCCGACGACGAAGCCCTCTTCTGGATTGCCCGCGAATCAACCGGCTCTATGCGCGACGCCTACACCTTGTTCGACCAGGTTCTCGCATTTAGTGACGGCCACATCACATACGAAAAAATCCGCGATAAACTTGGACTTGTCGGCGTTGAACGTCTTAACAGCATTTTCGAAGCCTGCGCCCAGAATCAGGCTGAAGCTGTAATCAACCTGCTGGACGAGTTCCTTCAGGGCGGTATTTCAATCGAACAGCTGATTTCAAACTGTGCCGATTACCTGCGCTCCCTTCTCCTCATAAAAAGCGGCGTAAAAAAGGAATCCCTTCTGGGAAATTCGCCTGAGCGTTACTCAAGCCTGGTTCTCGGTGCCTGGAATGCAGTTCAGCTGGAGCGTGCCCTTAGCATTTTCCTCCAGCTTTACCGCGATATCCGCTATTCTCTCAGTCCGCGTTACGAGCTTGAACTGGCCTTCAGCCGTCTCTGCTGGATCGGTCAGTACGTTTCCAACGTGGAAGTTAAAAAAGCCATCGATGCGGCTCAGGCACTTTTGCAGGGGGCTCCGGTAAGTTCGGGCTCAGCAGGAAGCTCTCAGCCTCAAAAGATGATGCTTGCTCAGCCGCAGCAGTCTTCCACGGCTCCGGCGGCCACACAAGCGCAAATGCCATCTGCCCCGGCTCAAGCTCAGGCGGCTTCGCAAACTGCCTCCTCCCAGGCTTCGCAGCCCGCTGGTATGAACATTCCAAACGGCCTGCCACGTCTTTCAATGCTTGATAACGACGCAGCCTTTGCCGATGAAGAAGATTCTCCGGAAGTTTCCGGACAGGAAGGTGAAAACCCTTTTCATAATGGCGGTTTCAGTTCATTGCCGCCTGAACAAACAGTGAACGGTCAGACAGCAGAAGAGCCGAAAAAACTTGATGAAAGATTAAAAATCAATATTGAGTCTCAGACAATCCAGCTGGATCCCTCCCAGATAATTAAATCTGCGGCCTATTCGGATGCAAATGGAAATTTCGGCTATTCTTTAAATCCAGATGATATGGACGACGGAAACTGGTCCAACGTAGACGAGCCGCCGCCGGAGCCTTATTACGGTGAAGACGAAGCTTATCCTATGGAAGAGCCAGATTTCGTTGAAGGGCCTGTTACGGCTGCTGCCCCAAAAGGAAAAAGCCCGACAGTAGTTACTTCTTCAGGGCCTGTAACGCTTGATAAGCTTCACGATGACCTTATTTCGGCTCTTTACACAAAGGATAATTTTGCTGCATCAACTCTGGAAAAAACAGCAAACTGGACTTTGAACGGACTTAAAATCGAAGTGGAAATTTATTCGGAATATGATAATTCCCTGCTTCAAAAAAAGCTTTCTGTAATCAATTCAGAGCTCCTGGAATATACCGGAACCGCTTTTGAACTTAAGGTAACCCTCAAAGAGCATAAAACTGTAGAAAATAGGGCAGAAAAAGCAGAAATTCCTCCACAGGTAAGACTGCTTGTAGATATATTTAAAGGAACAATAATGGGACGCTAGCCGTTCTCAGGAAGGGAAAATTATGAATCCATTTGATATTTTAAAAAATGCCGGTCAGATTAAGCAGCAGAGTGAAAAACTTCAGCAGGAACTTGCACAGATTCGTGCAGAAGGTTCTTCCGGCGGTAAGATGGTTACAATCACCATGAACGGAAAGTTTGAAATGATTAGCATCAAGCTTGATCCGATTTGTGTTGATAACCGCGATGTTCCTATGCTTGAAGATTTGATTGTTGCGGCTCACAAAAATGCAATGGACAATGTTCAGGAGCAGATAAAAGCAAAAACTTCTTCCCTGCTGGGTGGACTTGACCTTGGTGCTCTGGGACTTTAATTAACGCTATGAGTACTTTTGATGATTTGACGGGAAATTTTTCAAAGCTTCCCGGAATTGGAAAAAAAAGCGCTGTCCGCATTGTAAACTGGCTTCTCAAGCAGGATTCGGCTTATGTTCACCGCTTTGCCCAGAATCTTGGCGTCCTTCAGGAAAGGGTAAAGCCCTGTATTGTTTGCGGCACCTGGACAGAAAGCGAAACCTGCCCAATCTGCTCAAATCCGCTTAGAGATTCTTCTATTATTTGTGTTGTTGAGCAGCCTCAGGATGTATCAACAATAGAAGCTTACGGAGAATACCGGGGACTTTACCATGTGCTGGGCGGCCTCATTAAACCGCTGGAAGGAGTGGGACCGGCTCAGCTTTCGATTCAGCCTCTGCTTGGAAGAATAAAAAGCGGTAATGTAAAGGAAGTAATTATTGCGACAAATCCGACGGTGGAAGGGGATACGACGGCCCTTTATCTTAACAAGGTGATTTCGGAACTGAAACAGGGCTCTGGCGGGGAAGAGGCTGCTGCAGTTAAGGTGACCCGTCTTGCAACAGGAATTCCTGTCGGAGGAGATCTTGAATATATTGATAAGCGTACACTTTCATTGAGCTTCCGCGGACGCGGTGAGTTTTAATAATTTAGCGCTATAAATTGTTTGCTTTTATGTATTTTTATGTTTATAATCATAATGATACAGTCGAAAAATTTCGGAAGGTGATTTTATTATATGGATACAAATGATTCTTTAGTACCTGGATTTGATTCAGAAAAAGACGATTCAATTCAGTTTTCTTTGCAAAAAATATCTAATGTAGAAAAAGGCTGTCTTATTTCTCTTTATGGTTTTGTAGATACTTATAATTCAACCTTTTTCCAGAATCAGATGACAAAAATTATTACTGCAGGCTATGTAAATCTTATTGTTGACTGCTCAATGGTAACAACTATTGCATCAACCGGACTTGGTGTTCTTACAAATCTTTTAAAGATGGTTCGTGCAATGGGCGGTAATATTATACTTGCCGAAGTTCAGGAAAATATTTACGACACATTCGAGCTTCTTGGATTTGTTCAGTTCTTTAATATTAAACCAACTGTTGATGAAGCTTTTGCATATCTTACTGGACGTGCAAGAAGTGAATCTGTTACAACTTTCCCAAAAATCGTCGTTTGTCCAAGCTGTGGAAAAAACCTCAAGGCTCCTCACGCAGGACGTTTCCGATGTCTTGAATGCCGTTCTGTTATTATGGTAACAGAAACCGGCCTTGTAACAAAGGAATCTTAATTTTTCGTAAAAAAACAAACTTTTTCAGTAAATTTTCAAACTTCTTTCTATTTTGAAACTGAGTTTCTGAAAGCGGTATATTCAGTTTCAAAAGAAATTGAAACTAAATTCTGAAAAAAATCTATGTACTTATTATTAATCTGGAATAGAATTATATTAATAATTCATTTAAAAAAATTATTTTCAATTGTTTAGAATAGGAGGAAACAATGAAAAAAATGTTAAATGTTGTAGCTGCATTTGCACTTGCAGCAACAATGCTGCTTACATCATGCGGCGGAAGCAAAAATGGTGGAAAGAAGACTGTAGGTGTTGCAATGCCTACTCAGTCATCAGAGCGCTGGATTAACGACGGTGCTAACATGAAGAAACAGCTTGAAGCAGCTGGATACGCAGTAGATTTGCAGTATGCAGAAGACGATGTTCAGGCTCAGGTTTCTCAGATCGAAAACTTGATTGCAAAACAGGTTAGCTGTCTTGTAGTTGCTGCTATCGACTCAACTGCATTGGTTAACGTTCTTGCAACAGCAAAACAGAACAACATTCCTGTAATTGCTTATGACCGCTTGTTGATGGATACAGACGCAGTTTCATACTACGCTACATTCGATAACAAGGGTGTTGGTACAGCAATCGCTAAATACATCGAGGAAGCTAAAGACCTCAAGAATGCAAAAGCAAACGGAAAATCATACACAATCGAATTCTTTATGGGTTCTCCAGATGATAACAACGCTTTGTTCCTTTACAACGGTGTTATGGAAGTTCTTCAGCAGTACCTTGATAACGGTGTTCTTAAATGTAAGACAGGCCGTACATCATTCGAAAAAACATGTATTCTCCGCTGGTCTCAGGAAACTGCTCAGCAGTGGTGTGAAAACTACCTTTCAGGTTTCTATGCTAACGAAAAACTCGACATTGCTTGTACAGCATTCGACGGATTCGCTTATGGTGTAAAAGCTGCTTGTGAAGGTGCAGGATACAAAGTTGGAGTTGACTGGCCTCTCATTACTGGTCAGGATGCTGAACTTATGGCTACAAAGAACATCATCGCTGGTTCACAGACATGTTCTATCTACAAGGATACACGTCTTTTGGCTTCAAAATGTGTAACAATGGTTGAAGCTGTTCTTAAGGGATCACAGCCAGAAATCAATGACCGCTCACAGTACAACAACGGTAAACTTGTTGTTCCTTCATATCTCTGTACACCAGTTGCAGTTGATAAGAACAACGTAGAAAGCGTAATCGTTGCTGGTGGTTACTACACAAAAGAGCAGCTCGGTCTCTAATTAAATACCGGGTTGGGGCTGATTAAGCCCCATAATATGGATAAAAGCCAGCTTTAGAGCGGAAGCTTTAAACTGGCTTTTTTTATGGAAGAATTTAAAAGAAGGGAAAAAATGGCATCAGAATATATTCTGGAGATGAACAACATTACAAAAGAGTTCCCTGGAGTTAAGGCTCTTGATAACGTAAACCTCAAGGTTAAGCAGGGTGAAATCCATGCGCTTTGTGGTGAAAACGGAGCAGGAAAATCAACTCTTATGAACCTTTTGTCTGGAAACTATCCATTTGGTTCATATTCAGGTGACATTATTTACAAGGGTGAGCTTTGTAAATTTCACGATATTAAGGCCGGTGAAAGAAAAGGAATCGTAATTATTCATCAGGAACTGGCTCTCAGCCCGTATCTTTCGGTTGCTGAAAATATTTTTATGGGTAACGAGCAGCTTTCATGCCCAGGAGTTATTGACTGGGATAAAACCCGTGTAAACGCAAAAAAAATGCTCGAAAAAGTAGGTCTTGGAAACGAAAATATCAATGCGCCTGTAAACACGCTTGGTGTCGGAAAACAACAGCTTATTGAAATTGCAAAGGCTTTGAGTAAGAACGTAGAGCTTCTTATTCTTGATGAGCCTACAGCATCCTTGAATGATGAAGAAAGTGCCCACTTGCTGGATATTCTGCGCGGGCTTAAAAAACAGGGAATCACAAGTATTATGATTTCCCATAAATTAAACGAAATCAATGCTATTGCAGATTCAATTACAATTATCCGTGACGGAAAAACAATCGAAACCTTGAATAAGGAAACTGACGATTGTTCGGAAGACCGTATCATCAAGGGAATGGTAGGACGAGAAATGTCTAACCGTTATCCTCCTCGTGATAATCTTTCTACCGGTGAAGTTATTCTTGAAGTTAAAAACTGGAATGTATGGCATCCGGAAGATGAAACCCGCCAGATGATTAAAGATGTAAACTTCAAGGTTCACGCTGGTGAAGTAGTTGGCTTTGCAGGTCTTATGGGTGCCGGACGTACAGAGCTTGCCATGAGTATTTTTGGTAAGAGTTACGGCCAGGGAATTACCGGTGAGATTTATATGCACGGCAAAAAAGTTACAATCAATAATGTAAAAGATGCCGTAAATGCTGGTATTGCCTATACTTCGGAAGACCGTAAAAATTATGGTCTGAACTTGATTGCTGATGTTAAGACAAATATGACTATGGCAGCTTTGCGAAATTACTATGCAAACAAGGGTGTTGTAGACAGCAATAAGGAAATTCTTGATTCAGAAGATTTCAGAAAGAAAATCAACGTAAAGACTCCATCTGTAAATCAGGTTGTAGGAACTCTTTCTGGTGGTAACCAGCAGAAGGTTGTTCTTGCAAAATGGATGATGACAATGCCTGATGTATTGATTCTTGATGAACCTACACGAGGTATTGATGTTGGTGCAAAGTATGAAATTTACTGTGTAATCAATGAGCTTGCAAAAGCTGGAAAAGCTGTCATCGTAATTTCATCAGAAATGCCTGAAATAATCGGTACCTGTGACAGAGTTTATGTTATCAATGAAGGCGAAATTGCCGGTGAATTGAATAAAAATGAACTTTCTCAGGAAAACATTATGAAATGCATTGTTAATCATAATTCTTAACAAATTTAGCGAGGAAAATAAAAATGAGTGATGTAAAACTTACTAAACATTATGAAAACATCAACATTAAACAGTACGGAATGGTTATTGCGCTTGTAGCAATCTTCCTTTTGTTTAATATCTTTACCGGCGGAAAGAATGCTTCGCCAATGAATATCAATAACCTGGTAATGCAGAACGGCTACGTTGTAATTATGGCAACTGGTATGCTTCTTTGTGTACTTACCGGTAACGTTGACCTTGGTGTAGGTTCTATTGTAGCTCTTACAGGTGCTATCTCAGCAATTTGTGTTGTAGATCTGCACTTCCCGATCCTGCTTGCCTTCCTTGTTGCTCTTCTGGTTGGTATTGCTTGTGGTGCATTTGCAGGTTTCTTCATTGCTAAACTGGGTATTCCGCCTTTTGTTGTAACACTTGCTACAATGCTTATGGGGCGCGGTCTTACTTATACAATGCTCAAGGCTCAGACAAAGGGTCCTACACCTCAGGCTTATAACTGGATTGGTGCCGGCTTCCTTCCTTCTATTAAAATGGGAAAAATTGACCTTGTAACAATTGTAATTGCTGCTGTTGCTACAGTATTTATCATTCTTGGTGATATTAAAGCTACACGTACAAAGCTTAAGTATAACTTCAATATTAACCCTCTCTGGCAGCGTGTTGTAAAGCTTATCGTAATCATCTTTATCCTCTGGTTCCTCTTCCTTAAGCTTGCTCAGAACAATGGTGTACCTATCGTTCTTGTTTTGTGTGGTATTATCGTTGCAATTTACAACTTCATTACAAGCCGTACTGTTGCCGGTCGTCAGATTTACGCTCTTGGTGGTAACGAAAAGGCTGCCCGTCTTTCTGGTATCAATACACGCAGCGTATTCTTCTGGGTTTATACAAACATGGGCTTCCTTGCCGCTGTAGCCGGTATCGTTCTTTCTGCCCGCAACGGTTCAGCAACTCCAAAAGCCGGTGATGGTTTTGAAATGGATGCTATCGCTTCTTGTTACATTGGTGGTGCTGCAACTGCCGGTGGTATCGGTACAATCATTGGTGCCGTAGTCGGAGCTTTCGTAATGGGAGTTTTGAATAATGGTATGTCTTTGATCGGATGGTCAACTGATATTCAGAAAATCGTAAAAGGTGCTGTATTGCTTGGCGCCGTAGTATTTGACTTAGTTTCAAAGAAAAGAAAGTAGTATGGTCGTAAGGCGCATTCCAACTTCAGGATGCGTTCAGGGGGCACTCGGTACAAAAATACCGGGTGCTTTTTTTATTGCTTTATGTGATAGTTATGCTATCATATTAACATATAGACTATCGTATAAATAGTAATGGGAATTAGGAGCGAAAAATATGGCAAAAAAATATGTGATTGCGCTGGATCAGGGGACTACCTCGTCTCGTGCAATCGTTTATGACCAGAATGCGCATCCGATTGGTTCAAAACAGCGTGAATTTACTCAGTATTATCCTAAGCCGGGCTGGGTTGAACATGATGCCGAAGAGCTTTTTAAGTGTCAGCTCAAGGTTCTGGAAAGCGTTCTTATTGATAATGACATTAAATTTGATGAAGTTGCCGCAATCGGAATTACAAATCAGCGTGAGACCGTTGTAATCTGGGATAAAAAGACCGGAAAACCTGTTTACCACGCTATTGTATGGCAGTGCCGCCGTACCGCTGATATCTGCGAAAAGCTTTCAAAAGAGGGTTATGACGAAATCATTAAGGAAAAAACCGGTCTTTTGATAGATGCCTACTTCAGTGGAACAAAAATCAAATGGATTCTGGATAATGTTCCAGGCGTGCGCGAGCGGGCTGAAAAAGGCGAGCTTCTTGCGGGAACAATTGATACCTGGCTTATCTGGAAGCTTTCGGGTGGAAAGGCTCACGTTACTGATGTTACAAATGCCTGCCGAACTATGCTTTATAATATTTACGAATGCGAATGGGACGAGGAGCTTTTAAAGCTTCTGGGAATTCCCCGCTGCATTTTGCCCCAGGTTTGTGATTCAAGTCAGGTTTACTGCGAAACAGACAAGCAGCTGTGCGGTTTTTCTGTTCCGATTGCTTCGGCTGTTGGTGACCAGCAGGCTGCTTTGTTCGGGCAGGGCTGTTTCAAAAAGGGTGATGCGAAGAATACTTACGGAACCGGCTGTTTTATGCTTATGAATACCGGTGACAAACCTGTTGTCAGCAAAAATCTTCTGACAACAATTGCCCTCGGAATGAACGGCAAGGTGGAATATGCGCTGGAAGGAAGCGTTTTTATCGGCGGAGCTGTAATCAAATGGCTTCGTGACGAGCTTGAACTGATTTCGAGTGCGCCGGAAATTGATAAGCTGGCTGAAAGTGTAGCGGATGCAAACGGAGCCTACCTTGTTCCGGCTTTTGTAGGGCTAGGAACTCCTTACTGGGATATGTATGCCCGCGGAACAATTGTCGGTCTTACCCGGGGTGTAAAAAAGGCTCATATCTGCCGGGCTGCCCTGGAAGGAATTGCCTTTGAGGTCCGAGATGTCCTTGATGAAATGGTTCGTGATTCGGGAACTTCAATTAATACTTTGAATGTTGACGGCGGTGCCTGCGTAAGTAACGTGATGATGCAGTTCCAGTCTGACATTCTCAATACACGCGTGTGCCGTCCTAAGAATGTTGAAACTACAGCCCTTGGAGCCGCCTACCTTGCTGGTCTTGCCGTAGGTTTCTGGAAGAGCAAGGATGAAATCTTAGAGCGCCGCGAAACAGACAAGGTTTTTGAGCCTTCGATGAATGATGAACGCCGTACAGAACTTTACAGCGGCTGGAAAAAGGCTGTAGAAAGAGCAAAAGAATGGGTTTGCGAAGGTCGTAATGGTTCTTAGAAATGTAAGATGGCCGAACCTTCGCTTAACTTTCGCAAGCGAAAGTTGATGAATGTGTGTTTAATAATAGTTTTTATAAGAGGTATATAGATGACTTATGATGTTGCGATAATCGGTGCGGGAATTGTTGGTTCCTGCATTGCACGCGAGCTTTCAAAGTATAAACTGAATGTGTGCATGGTAGAAAAAGCTGATGATGTTTCCTGCGGAACTTCAAAGGCTAACTCGGGAATTGTTCATGCGGGTTACGACCCTGTACCGGGAACTCTGATGGCAAAACTCAATGTTGAAGGAACTGCAATGTATAAAAAACTTTCGCAGGAACTTCATTTTGATTATAAAAATATCGGCTCTCTGGTTGTTGGATTTTCTGATGCCGATATGGAACACATCAAAAAGCTTTATGAACGCGGAACTGCTAACGGCGTTCCAGGAATGAAAATTATCAATCAGGAAGAGCTTCGTGCCATGGAGCCAAATATTGCTGAAGAAGCTGTTGGTGCTTTGCTTGCAGAGTCAGCAGGCATTACAAGCCCTTATCAGGCGACCTGGGCGGTGGCAGAAAATGCCGTTCAGAACGGAGTAAAGCTCTTTCTGGAAAATGAAGTTCACGAAATTGTGCCTCCTGAAACCCGCGACGGTTATTGGACTATAAAAACAGGCCAGATGGACATTGTTGCCCGCTGCGTAATCAACGTTGCAGGACTTTTTGCAGACAAAATCAGCGAGATGGCAGGGGCCCGTAAGTTTACAATTAAGCCTCGCCGCGGTGAATACTTCCTTCTGGATAACAAATGCGCCGACCTCGCGCATCACACTCTCTTTCAGTGTCCGGATGAAAAGGGAAAGGGCGTACTTGTAACTCCTACTGCCGACGGAAATATTCTTGTTGGTCCTAGCGCTGATGACGACCAGGATAAGACTAATACTGCAACTACCCGCAACGGTCAGGAAGCAATTACAGTAACTGCTGAAAAAACGATTCCAAATATTCCAAAGAGAAATATTATCAACTCTTTCAGTGGTGTTCGTGCCATTCCTTATGATGAAAATGGAAACGTGATTAAGGACTTTATAATAGAAGAAGATGAAAAGGCAAAACGCTTTATCAACGTTGCCGGTATCTGTTCTCCGGGACTTTCTGCCGCTCCTGCAATCGGCATTTATGTTGCGGGGCTTGTTGAAAAGGTTCTGAATGTAAAGTTTGAAATGAATCCTGACTTTACTGCAATCCGAAAGGGAATTGAATCTTTTAAGCACGCCAGTGACAAAAGAAAAGCAGAATTAATAGAAGAAAATGCACTTTACGGCCGCATTATCTGCCGCTGTGAAATGATTACCGAGGCTGAAATTGTTGCCGCAATTCATTCGCCGGTTGGAGCACGTGACCTGGATGGTGTAAAACGCCGCACAAGAGCCGGTATGGGACGCTGTCAGAGCGGTTTCTGTTCGCCTCGCGTTACAGAAATCATCAGCCGCGAGCTTTCAATTCCGATGACATCGGTAACAAAAAACGGCGGATGTTCGTACATTTTGAATTCGAAGATTCGCTAACTGCGAGAGTGCCCCCTGCCGGGCGGCACTGGCAATTTTAGGAGAAATTTATGACAAACTTAAATTACGATATAGTTATTGTTGGCGGTGGCCCTGCCGGAATGGCAGCTGCGGTAGCCGCAAAAAAAGCCGGAAGTGACAGCATTCTGATTCTGGAACGCGATACAAGAATCGGCGGAATCCTGCTTCAGTGTATTCACAACGGATTTGGTCTTCATCATTTTGGTGAAGAGCTAACAGGCCCTGAATATGCAGGCCGCTTCAGCGATGAAGTTGAAAAGCTTGGCATTGAATACAAGACAGACACAATGGTATTGGAAGTAAATGCCAAAAAACAGGTAACTGCAATCAACACAAAAGACGGCCTTATGATGATTCAGGCAAAGGCTGTAATTCTTGCAATGGGCTGCCGGGAGAGAACCCGAGGTGCTCTTGTAATTCCAGGAACCCGTCCTGCCGGAATCTTTACAGCAGGTTCTGCCCAGCGCTTTGTAAATATTGACGGTTATCTTCCTGGCAAAAAGGTTGTAATTCTTGGTTCTGGTGATATCGGATTGATTATGGCCCGCCGTCTTACTCTGGAAGGTGCCGAAGTAAAACTGATTTGTGAACTCATGCCTTTTAGTGCCGGGCTCAGACGGAATATAGTTCAGTGTGTAGAAAACTTTAATATTCCTCTTAAGTTCAGCCATACAATCACAAAGATTCACGGAAAAGAGCGTGTTGAAGGTGTTTCTGTTGCCGCAGTTGATAAAAACCGCCGTCCGATTCCTGAAACAGAAGAGTTTATTGAATGTGATACCCTTCTTCTTTCTGTTGGTCTTATTCCTGAAAATGAGATTTCAAACGGCTGTGGAATCAGCATTGACTCTACAACCTCCGGTCCTGTCGTAAACGAACATATGCAGACAAGTGTAGAAGGCATTTTTGCCTGCGGAAACACAGTTCATGTTCATGACCTGGTAGACTTTGTAACTGCAGAAAGTATTCGTGCCGGTGAAAATGCTGCTAAATACGTTCAGGGTGCAAAAGCAAAGAATCCTAAAAATGTTGTTCTTCGTCCTGGAAACCGTGTGCGCTATACAGTTCCTCAGCACATTGAATCAACAGAATCTGAAACTCCGATTTCAATCATGTTCCGCCCTACAGACGTTTACCGCAACGTTCAGATTGTTGCCTACTCCAATAATGAGCGCATCAAGGCGATGAAAAAGAAGATTGTCCGCCCGGGCGAAATGCAGGTGCTTGAACTTAATCCCGAGCAGCTGGCAAAGGTGCATGATAATTTGACAGTGTCGATTGAAATTCCGGAAGAAGATATGGATTAACGAGAGGTAGTGAAAATGAGTGAGAAAAAAACTTTCCCAATGACCTGTATAATCTGCCCTATGGGCTGCACAATGGAAGTTACCACAGAAGGCGAGGGCGCAAACCGCCGTGTAATCAGCGTAACTGACAACGGCTGCAAGCGCGGCCCTGAATATGTAGAAAAAGAGCTTTTGAATCCGACCAGAACGCTTACAACTACAATCACCGTGGAAAACGGAAATCTGAATGTAGTTCCTGTAAAAACTGCGGGTGAAGTTCCTAAGAATATGCTCTTGCAGTGTATGGAAGTTATCCGTCGTGCCACAGTAAAAGCTCCGATTAAAACCGGCGAAATCCTTCTTCACGATATTCTTGGAACCGGTGTAAACGTAGTTTCCTGCGCCCGCGTAAATAAACTGTAAATTTCAAATCATAATGCCCCGGAGAGAGGAAATTTTACCCGTCCGGGACATTTTTTTTCTTACAATATAAAAAATTCTTGACAAATTCAGTTGAATTCATTTTTTGAATTTTATATACTCTTTAAACCTATCAAAATCTGTTAATTTTGAATTCTTTCCGGAGTGCTGGCCGGAACAAATATAGGAGATTAGGCGATGCCTACAATTAATCAGTTAATCCGTCAGGGTCGTAAGTCTGCAGCTAACAGAACCAAAGCTCCCGCGCTTGATTCTTGTCCGCAGAAACGTGGTGTTTGTACACGTGTAATGACTATGACACCTAAAAAGCCAAACTCGGCTCTTAGAAAGATTGCTCGTGTTCGTTTGAGCAATGGTATTGAAGTTACTGCATACATTCCTGGTATTGGACACAACTTGCAGGAACACTCAGTTGTTTTGGTACGCGGTGGTCGTGTAAAGGACCTTCCTGGTGTACGTTACCATATCATTCGTGGTACAAAAGATACTCTTGGCGTAGAAGATCGCAAACGTGGTCGTTCTAAATACGGTGCTAAGAAACCTAAGGCTTAATGGAGGACTAAGATGGGAAGACATAAGAAATCAATCGAACGTCCATTGATGCCGGATGTTAAATATAATAGCAAAGTTATTTCTAAATTTGTTTGCCGTATGATGCTTGATGGAAAGAAAGCTACTTGCCAGAAAGTTGTTTACGAAGCAATGGATAAACTTAAGGCTAAAACAGAAAAAGATCCTCTTGAAGTTCTCTTGAAGGCTCTTGAAAATGTTAAACCTATGGTTGAAGTTAAATCACGCCGTGTAGGTGGTGCTACATATCAGGTTCCAATGGAAATCCGTGAGAACCGCCGTGAAGCTCTTGCAATGCGCTGGATTATCGAAGCTGCACGCAATAGAAGCGGACACGGAATGGCAGATACTCTTTCTGCTGAACTTCTTGATGCTTACAACAATACAGGTACTGCATTCAAGAAGCGTGAAGATGTACATAAGATGGCAGAAGCAAACAAAGCTTTTGCTCACTACCGCTGGTAGTTTTAGCTGCTTAATGGCGGCTTAATAAGGTGGGGACTTCGGAAATCCGGGGTTCCCATTTTTTTTTGCAAACGTTGCGGTTTTTCGCAAATAACAGAATTTTGTTTCAACCACTTGAACAAAAAATTAAAAAACTGTATATTTTCTAATGTTCGACTTTTTATGCTTATTTGAAAATATTGCAGGTCGAAGGGTTCTTTGAGAGTCAGGCAGAAACATTAAAAAGAAATTATAAAAATGTATTCTGGTGTTTCCGTAAAGTTAATTTGCAGTTTTTACACTGCAGGTTTTCAGGATTTCACGGCCCTAATTTTGTGGATTTTCTACCGTTGGTAGTAAATATAAAGACAATTTGTTTGGGTTTCTGACTGGTCGCTACGACTAAACTCGAATATACCAAACCAGTTGTCAGTGAAGAGATGATAATGATGGTGGTTACCGGGTTGCGGTTCATTGAATAGATAATGAATTGAATCTTCTTCCTATCCGATTCCTATCTGTCATTTATATAATCTTTCAAACATTGTGTCTGCGAATGGAAATTTTCTTGTTATGAAAAGTTTTCGTTCTGGCTTAAAGTGCGGCACATAAAAAATAAGTATGCCGGCGTAAGTTCCGGCAAGGAGAAAAACATGGCAAAGGAGAAGTTCGAAAGAACCAAACCTCACATGAACGTTGGTACTATTGGTCACGTAGACCATGGTAAGACAACACTTTCTGCAGCTATCACAACATACTGTGCTAATAAGTATGGTGATAAGAAACTTAAGTATGACGAAATTGATAACGCTCCAGAGGAAAAAGAGCGTGGTATTACAATCAATACTCGTCACCTTGAGTATCAGTCAGACAAACGTCACTATGCACACATCGACTGTCCAGGACATGCTGACTACATTAAAAACATGATTACTGGTGCTGCTCAGATGGATGGTGCTATCCTCGTAGTATCTGCTCCAGACTCAGTTATGCCTCAGACAAAAGAGCACTTGTTGCTTGCTCGTCAGGTAGGTGTACCAAAGATTATCGTATTCTTGAACAAAGTTGACTTGGTTGACGATCCAGATCTTCTTGAATTGGTTGTTGAAGAAGTAAAAGACACTCTTCAGTCTTATGGCTTCTCTGCTGACACACCAATCATTAAGGGTTCTGCATTCAAAGCTCTTCAGGAAGGCGCTACAGCTGAAGATACAGCTTGTATCGAAGAACTTCTTCAGGCTATGGATACATGGTTCGATGATCCAGTTCGTGATTCTGATAAACCATTCTTGATGCCAATCGAAGATATCTTCACAATTTCTGGTCGTGGTACTGTAGTAACAGGTAAGATCGAACGCGGTGTTGTAAATATGAACGACCCAGTACAGATCGTAGGTATCCGCCCAACAGCTGATACAACTGTAACAGGTATCGAAATGTTCCAGAAGACTCTTGATCAGGGTATGGCTGGTGATAACGTTTCCTTCTCCGTGGTGTTGAGAAGAAAGACGTTGTTCGTGGTCAGGTTTTGGCAAAGCCAAACAGCATCACACCTCATACAAAGTTCGAAGCTCAGATTTACGTTCTTTCAAAGGAAGAAGGTGGACGTCACTCTCCATTCTTCTCTGGATATCGCCCACAGTTCTACTTCCGTACAACAGATATTACTGGTACTGTAGAACTCGAAGCTGGTACAGATATGGTTAAACCAGGTGACAACGTAAAAGTTATCGGTAACCTTATCCACCCAATCGCTATGGACGAAGGTCTTAAACTTGCTATCCGTGAAGGCGGTCACACAATCGCTTCTGGACAGGTTACAAAAATCATCGAATAGTTTTTGATTTTTTCAAACAAGGGGCTGGCTCAGCCGGTTCCTTGTTGTGAATAGGAGTAATAGAAAATGGCTAATGGAAAGATTCGAGTTAGACTTCGCGCATTTGACGTTGAGTTAATCGATCAGAGTGCTAAAGCCATCGTGCAGACTGTTCAGAAGGCGGGAGCAAAGGTTTCAGGCCCTATCCCTCTTCCAACAAGAATCAACAAGTACACTGTACTTCGCTCACCACACGTAAATAAAAAGTCACGTGAGCAGTTTGAGATGCGTACACACAAACGTCTTATTGACATTATGAACCCATCTCAGGATGTTATGGATTCTTTGATGAAACTTGAACTTCCTGCCGGTGTTGACGTAGTTATCACACAGTAGTGAAAATCGCGGACTTTAGTTCGCAAAAAACAGCAGGTGTTATCCTGCAAGGTACGTTCCCTTTGGATCAGGGAAGACGGCCCAAAATAATTCAATAGGACAATGGTTTGGATAAAATCCACTCAGTTTGTTCTAACAGGAGAATATCAGAATGAAAGGTCTGATTGCTAAAAAAGTTGGCATGACACAGATATTCGACGAAAGCGGAAATCTGACACCAGTAACCGTGATCCAGGTCGAGCCAAATGTTGTCGTTGCCAAGAAAACAAAGGAAAATTGCGGTTATGATGCAGTTGTTCTTGGTTTGGAAGACATTAAAGCTTCTAAAGCAAACAAAGCATATGCCGGACAATTCCCAGAGAACATCAACCCTAAGCGTCACTTGAAAGAGTTCCGCAACTTCGAAAAAGAAGTAAATGTTGGTGATGAAATTGGTCTTGAACTTTTTGAAGGCAGCCGTTTCTTGGATGTTACTGCAACTTCAAAGGGAAAAGGATTCCAGGGTGTAATGAAGAGATGGGGCTTCCATGGTGGACGTGCTACTCACGGTTCTAAATTCCATCGTGAGCCGGGTGGAACTGGAGAATGTACTACTCCAGGACACAGCTTTAAAAACATCAAACTTCCTGGTCATATGGGATTCAAGAAGATTACTGTTCAGAATTTGAAGATTGTTAAAGTAGATCCTGAACTTAAAGTAATTATGGTTCGCGGAGCTGTTCCGGGAAACAAAGACTGTACTCTCATCGTAAAGTCCGCAGTTAAGAAATAAGGGGAATAAGATATGGAAAAGAAAGTCTATTCAACTTCTGGTAAAGAACTGCGTACAATCACACTTGATGATAAAGTATTCGGTCTTCCAGTAAATGACGACGTAATTTATTACGCAATTACAAATGAATTAGCAAATAAACGTGTTGGTACAGCTTGTACTAAAACTCGTGCAGAAGTTCACGGAAGTAATGCAAAACCTTACAACCAGAAAGGTACAGGTAATGCTCGTCGTGGTGATAAGAAATCTCCTATCACTGTTGGCGGTGGTATCATTTTTGGACCAAAACCACGCGACTTCAGTTACTCAATTCCTAAAAAGGAAAAGAGACTTGCTATGAAAACAATCTTGAGCTCACACGCTCAGGGTGACAGACTTACTATCGTAGAAGACTTTACAGTTGAAAGCGGTAAAACAAAGGACTTGGTTGCTATCCTTAAGAACTTTGCTAAAGATGAAAGAACAGTTTTGATTCTTAAAGATGACGATGCAAAAGTAAAACAGGCTGCAAGAAACATTAAGAATCTTACATTCTTGTCTTACAATCGTTTGAACGCTCATGACTTGTTCTACGGAAGAAAAATTATTGCTCTTGAAAGCGCAGTAAAAAATCTTTCTGACTTCTATGCTGATGATAAGGAGGCTAAATAATGACTAATACTGATATCCTTATTAAGCCTGTTGTATCTGAAAAGGCAAGTACTTTACGTGAACAGAATAAATATGTATTTATCGTGCATCCTGACGCAACAAAAACTCAGATTAAAGCTGCTGTTGCTGATTTGTTCAAAGTAAAGGTTATTGGCTGCACAACTATGAATGTGCTTGGAAAAATGAAACGTCTTCGCGGTCGTCCGGGAAGAACTGCATCATTCAAAAAGGCAATTGTACGTCTTGCAGAAGGCGAAACAATCAGCGCTTTTGAAGGTGTTTAATTCCAAGTTGTAACTAAGGGGAATAAAGATGGCTCTTAAAGTATTTAAGCCAATGACACCTGGTACACGTGGACGTGTAGATTTGTGTCGTGATGAATTGACATCAGCAAGACCCGAAAAAACATTGGTGTCAAAAAGAAAGTCACATTCTGGTCGTAACTCTGCAGGACGTATTACTGTACGTCATCAGGGTGGCGGTCACAAAAGACTTTATCGTGATATAGATTTTAAGCGTGATAAGCACGGCATCCCTGGAACCGTAAAATCAATTGAATACGATCCAAACAGAAGTGCTAACATCGCTTTGATTTATTATGCTGACGGTGATAAACGTTATATCATCGCTCCAAAAGGATTGCAGGTTGGACAGAAAGTAATGTCTGGCGAAAATGCAACTCCTACAGTTGGAAATGCTCTTCCTCTGAAAGCAATTCCAGTTGGTTTCACTATTCATAACATCGAGTTGAACCTCGGTCAGGGTGGACAGCTTGTTCGTTCTGCTGGTGCTTCTGCTCAGATTTCTGGTAGTGAAGGTGACTACGTAATCGTTCGTTTGCCTTCTGGTGAAATGAGAAAAATCAACGGACGCTGCTATGCTACAGTCGGTGTTGTAGGAAACGAAGAACACATGAATGTTAAGCTTGGTAAAGCTGGTCACAGACGTTGGTTGGGTATCAGACCTACTGTTCGCGGTATGGCTATGAACCCTCATGATCATCCGCTTGGTGGTGGTGAAGGTGCCGGTAAAGGTCGTAACCCAGTTACTCCTTGGGGACAGCCTTGTAAAGGTTACCAGACACGCAACAAACGCAAGACATCTAACAATTTCATTGTTAGCCGTCGTAAGAAGAAGTAGGCGAGGAGATAATCGTGTCAAGATCTGTTAAAAAAGGACCTTTCGTAGAGAAATCACTTTACAAAAAGGTTCAGGCAATGAATAAAGAAGCAGACAGAAAAATGATTAAAACATATTCTCGCTGCTCAACAATCATCCCAGAAATGGTTGGAAACACTATTTCTGTTTATAATGGTAAATCATGGATTCCTGTATACGTTACAGAAAACCTGGTAGGTCACAAGCTCGGTGAATTTGCACCAACTCGCACTTACCACGGACATGGTGGTTCAGATAAATCTGCCGGAAAAGGCAATTAATAGGTGGATATTATGGCTGAGAAAAAAGGTTATGTAGCCACTACAAAATTCCTTATTGCATCACCAACAAAGGTTCGCCCTGTTGCTAATGTAATTAAACAGAAGTCCTATTCGGAAGCTATGGCAATTCTTGCTAATATGCCACAGAAAGGTGCAGGTCTTATCAGCGCTACTTTGAAGTCAGCTGCTGCTAACGCACTTAATTTGAATAGCAAATTAGATGAAGATATGCTTTACGTAAAAGAAATCAGAATTGACGAAGGTCCAAGACTCAAGAGAGTTTGGTTCCGTGCTCGTGGTCGTGCTGATCAGCTTTTGAAACGTATGTGCCATATTACCGTTGTCGTTGACGAAAAGGCGGGGGAATAAAGTGGGACAGAAAGTAAATCCAATTGGTTTGCGCTTGGGCGTAAACAAAACATGGCAGTCACGATGGTATGCAGATCCTCGTGAATATGCAGATTTAGTTTTGGAAGATATTAAAATCCGTAAAATGGTTTCTGAACTTCCAGAATGTAAAAATGCAGACATTGCTGAAATTGAAATTGTACGCCATCCACAGCGCGTTACAATCGTAATTCATACAGCTCGTCCTGGTGTTATTATTGGTGTAAAAGGTGCTTCAATCGAAAAGATTAGCGCTGACATCCAGAAGCAGCTTACAAAGAAAGTTCAGATCAAGATTAAGGAAATTAAACGTGCTGATTTGAACGCTTCTTTGATTGCTCAGAACATCGGTCGTCAGCTTGCAGGTCGTGGTTCATTCCGCAAGGCTATGAAACAGGCTGTAAGCAATGCTATGCGTGCAGGCGCACAGGGTATTAAAGTTCGTGTTAGTGGTCGTCTTGGTGGCGCAGATATGAGCCGCACAGAAGAGCACAAAGAGGGACGTGTACCACTTCACACACTTCGTGCTGATATCGACTATGGAACATTCGCAGCTCTTACTACATACGGTAAAATCGGTGTTAAAGTATGGGTTTACAATGGAATGAACTATGGTATTGAACGTAACGAAGATGCCGGTCAGCTTGTAAAGAAGCCAAGACGTAATCGTCCAACTGCAGACAAGGCTGAAGGTGCTGAACCTAAAAAGGCAAGGAGTTAGTTATGCCACTGAGTCCTAAAAGAGTTATTCATAGAAAAGTGCAGCGTGGCCGCGAAAAGGGAAACGCTACACGTGATAATACAATCGACTTCGGCGACATCGCTCTCGTAGCAATGGAACCAACTTGGCTTGATGCTAAGGTTATTGAAGCAGCCCGTGTTGCTATCAACCGTAAGCTTGAGCGTAAAGGTAATGTCTGGATTCGTATTTTCCCAGACAAGCCTATTACAAAGAAGCCTGCTGAAGTTCGTATGGGTAAGGGTAAAGGTGCTCCAGATCATTGGGCAGCTGTTATCAAACCTGGTATGATTTTGTTTGAAATTGGTGGTGTTGACCTTGAAGTTGCTCACAGAGCTTTGGAACTTGCAAGTGATAAACTTCCAGTTATTACAAAAATCGCTTATAAGCCAACAAGAGACTAGGAGGAAATAAGATGGCTGATTCAAAGAAAAAGAATGACAAAGAACTGTCTTATAAAGAACTAGTTGCTAAACGTGATGAGCTTAAAAAGGAATACATGGATCTCCGCTTTAAGATGGTAGTATCACATGTAGATAACCCATTGCAGAAACGTACAATCCGTCGCGAAATCGCAAGATTGAATACGTTCATCCGCCAGAAAGAAATTGCTGGCGAAAATAAATAGGAGCTGAACCGTGGCAGAAAATACTGTTCAGACTGTAAAGGCAGCAAAAAGATCTTTTACAGGAATTGTTACAAGCGAAAAAATGGACAAAACAATTGTAGTAACAATTTCATCTAAAAAGATGGATAGCCTTTACAAGAAGTATGTTACTAGATCAAAGAAATACATGGCACATGATGAAAACAATGATGCACATGTAGGTGATACAGTTCGTATTGTAGAATGCAGACCACTCAGTAAAAACAAGTGCTGGCGTCTTGCAGAAGTAATTGAAAGAGCAAAATAAGCGAAGGAGTTAAAGAATTATGATTCAGATGCAATCTTGTATGACAGTTGCTGATAACTCTGGAGCAAAAATTGCTCAGTGTATCAAAGTAATTGGTGGTTCACACCGCCGTTACGCTGGTATCGGCGACATCGTAGTAGTAGCTATCAAAGATGCTATTCCTACTTCTACAATCAAAAAGGGTGCTATTGAAAAGGCTGTTATTGTACGCCAGGCTAAAGAGTACCGCCGTCCTGATGGAACTTACATTCGTTTCGATGATAACGCTTGTGTTATCGTTGATGACAGCAAGAACCCAAAAGGAAAGCGTATTTTTGGACCTGTAGCTCGCGAGCTTCGTGATATGGATTTTATGAAAATCGTTTCACTCGCTCCAGAGGTTCTTTAAGGAGTAATGAGGATGTTAGTAAAATCAAAAATCCGTAAAGGCGATACAGTAGAAGTACTTGCTGGAAAAGATAAGGGAAAACGCGGCGAAGTTGTTAGCGTAAACCTTAAAAAAGAAGCAGTAATAGTATCTGGTGTAAACATTGTTAAAAAGGCAATGAAAAAGAGAAGCCAGCAGGACCAGGGCGGAATCGCTGAGGTTGAAGCTCCTCTTAATATTTCTAACGTGGGAATCGTATGTAAAAAATGCGGTCGCCCAGTTAAGATTGGTTACAAAATTGACGGCGACAAGAAAATTCGCGTTTGCCGTAAATGTGGAGAAACTTTGTAATGGCAAATTACGTACCTCGGCTTAAGAAAGTCTATAAAGACGAAATCGCACCGGCTCTTACAAAAGAGTTCAGCTATACAACTCCGATGCAGATCCCTGTTATCAAAAAAGTTGTAGTAAGCATGGGTGTTGGTGAAGCTCTCACAAATAAGAAACTCCTTGATGCCGCAGTTACTGACTTGACTGCTATCACAGGTCAGAAAGCTGTTAAAACTAGAGCTAAGAAGAGTATTGCTAACTTTAAACTTCGTGAGGGTAATGAAGTAGGAGCAATGGTAACATTGCGCGGTAACATCATGTATGAGTTCCTTGACCGCCTTATCAATGTTGCACTCCCACGTGTAAAGGATTTCCGTGGAATTAAAGCTACTGGCTTTGATGGTCATGGAAACTTCTCTCTTGGTATTACAGAACAGATTATCTTCCCAGAAATCGACTTCGACAAAATCGTTAAGATTGCTGGTATGAATATTACTGTAGTAACTAGCGCAAAGACTGACGCTGAAGCTAAAGCTTTGCTTACCAAGTTCAACATGCCGTTCAGAAAGTAGGTGAAGTATGGCAAAGAAATCAATGATTATTAAAGCAGCCCGCAAACAGAAATATTCGACACGCGAATACAATCGCTGTCAGATTTGCGGTCGTCCACGCGGATATTTACGCAAGTTTAAGATGTGTCGTCTTTGCTTCCGTAAATTAGCAAGCGAAGGCCAGCTTCCTGGCGTAACAAAATCTAGTTGGTAGGGGGATGTAATGAGTGCATCAGATCCAGTAGCAGACATGCTCACAAAGGTTCGGAATGCGGCTGTTGCCCGCCACGAGAAAGTAGATGTTCCAGCATCAAAGCTGAAGCTCGAAATCGTGAAGATTCTGAAAACTGAAGGATATATTAAAAACTTCAAAAAGGTTCAGGAAGACGGAAAGAATACTCTTCGTATTTTCTTGAAATATGATGATGATAATAACCCGGTAATCCACGGTGTAAAGAAAATTTCTACACCAGGTCGCCGTGTTTATTCTGGCTATAAAGATTTACCACGTGTTTATAACGGATACGGTACAATCATCGTTTCAACTTCTGCTGGTGTAACAACTGGTAAGAAAGCTTCTGAAAAGATGGTTGGTGGTGAATTGGTTTGCACAATCTGGTAAGGGGAGGCAGAAAGTATGTCTAAAGTAGGTAAACTTCCTGTTGCTCTTCCAGCAGGTGTAACTGTAACTGTTGCTGACAATGTTATGACTGTAAAAGGTCCAAAAGGTGAACTTAAACAGGCATTCTCAAGCAACATTAAAATTGATGTTCAGTCTAACGAAGTTGTACTTTCAACTTTGAACGATACAAAACAGACTGGCGCTGACCACGGACTTTACAGAAGTCTTCTTAACAACATGGTAAAAGGTGTTTCAGAAGGTTTCACAAAGACTTTGGTTATCACTGGTGTAGGTTATCGTGCAGAAGTTAAAGGTAAAGAACTTGTTATGAACCTTGGTTATTCAAGCGACTACATTGTAATCATTCCTAACGGTGTAACTGTTACTACAACTCCTGATGGAAAAGTAACTGTTGCCGGAATTGATAAGCAGTTGGTTGGTGAATTCTGTTCTCAGATTCGTAAGTTGCGTAAACCTGAACCTTATAAAGGAAAGGGTATCCGCTATGACAACGAAGTTATCAGACGTAAAGTCGGTAAAACTGGTGTTAAATAAGGTGAAGCTGTATGTTTAAGAAACTGAACGATAAAGACAGAAAACGCTTGCACAGAAAGATTCATATCCGCAAGACTCTTCGCGGAACTGCTGACAGACCAAGAATGACTGTTACAAGAAGCAACAAGAATATTTCTGTACAGGTAATCGACGACGATGAAGGTAAAACTTTAGCTTCTATTTCTACATTGGAAAAAGAGTTCGCTGCACTCAAGCCTAATACTGAAGGTGCTGCAAAACTTGGTGAAGCTATTGGAGCTCGTCTTAAGGAAAAGAAGATTACAAAGATCGTTTTTGATCGCAATGGATATCTTTACCATGGTGTTGTAAAAGCACTCGCTGATGGCGCTCGTAAAGCCGGAATTGAATTCTAGGAGTTAGAAATGGAAGAACATCAGAAAAAATTTGATAAAGATCCAAAAGAGAAGGAGTTTGTAGAAAAACTCGTTACTCTTAACAGAACTTGTAAGACTGTAAAGGGTGGACGCCGTATGTCTTTCTCTGCTCTTACAATCGTTGGAGATCAGAAAGGTCGTGTAGGATACGGACTTGGTAAAGCTAATGACGTATCTGAAGCTATCAAGAAGAGTATCGACAAGGCTAAACGTAACCTTGTTATGCTCCCTCTTAAAAACGGTACTTTGCCACACGAAGTTCTTGGTAAATACAAGAGCTCATCAGTTTTGCTTAAACCAGCTTGTTCAGGAACTGGACTTATCGCTGGTGGTACTGTTCGTGCAATTATGGACGCTGCAGGTGCTACTGACTTGATTTCTAAATCACTCGGTTCAAGCTCTGCTGTAAACGTTGTTCGCGCTACATTCGATGCAATCGTACACATTATGGATGCAAAGAAAGTTGCTGCTAACAGAGGTAAAACTCTTGATGAGATGTGGGGTTAATTATGGCACAGATTAAAGTAACATTAATGAAAAGCGTAATTGGCCAGAAGCCAGAGAAAAAAGCAACTGTAAGAAGCCTTGGTCTTAAGAAGATTCATTCTTCTAACACTCTTGAGGCTACTGATGCTGTAAAAGGTATGGTTGCTGCTGTATCTCATTTAGTAAAAGTTGAGGAGATCTAAAATGGCAGAATACAATCCAATCCTTAGCGCTCCTCAGGGTGCTAATAAAAAACCAAAGCGTGTTGGACGCGGTTCTTCTTCAGGACTCGGTACAACAGCTGGTAAAGGTAACAAAGGTCAGCAGTCTCGTACTGGAACTGGTGTACCTTACGTTGGTTTTGAAGGCGGTCAGATGCCTCTTTACAGACGTATTGCTCACAAAGGTTTCTCAAACTATCCTTTCAAGAAAGAATATGTTTGTATCAACCTTGATCAGCTTGAAGCTAAGTTCAATGATGGTGAAACAGTAAACAAAGAATCTTTGGTTGCAAAGGGATTTGTTTCTAAGAAAGCATCTGAAAAAGCTTTGGTTAAGATTCTTGGTAATGGTGACATTACAAAGAAACTTACAGTTGAAGTTAATAAAGCTTCTGCATCAGCTAAAGCAAAAATTGAAAAGGCAGGTGGTTCAGTAAAACTTACTGACGAAGCTGCTGAAAGCACAAAGTAGAAGCGGAGTTAAAACATGGCAAGCAATCCAATCGTAAATATGTTTAGAGTTAAAGAGCTTAGAGATCGTTTGTTCTTTACATTGCTTATTCTTGCAGTGTTCAGACTTGGAAGCGTTCTTACAATTCCAGGAATCGATGCAAACGTTCTTATTAAGTACTTTGACGACTTGGCATCGCAGAATAAAAATGCATTCGCCAGCTATATGGACTTCTTTGTTGGAGGAGCTTTCTCAAACTTCTCTATCTTCATGCTCGGTGTAATGCCTTATATTTCTATGCAGATTATCATGCAGCTTGCTGTGATTATTTTCCCATCTCTTAAACGCATCTCTCAAGAAGATGGTGGACAGCGAAAGATTGCGTCTTATACACGCGTAGGTACAATCCTTGTATGTTTGATTCAGTCTTTCGGTGTTACTGTTTATGCAAACAGTATTCCTGGTTGTATTATGCTGGACAATCAGCTTGCATTCAAATTGCTTGCAATGCTGACTGTTACAACTGGTTCCATGGTTACTGTTTGGCTGGGAGACCAGATTACAGCTCGCGGAATCGGAAATGGTATTTCAATGATGATCTTTGCCGGTATCGTTGCCCGCCTTCCTAACGCAATTGTTGAGTTAGGACAGAAGGTTTCAAACAACGAAATCCAGCTTGTATTTGTCATCCTTGTTCTTATCATGTTCGTTGCGATTATCGGACTGGTAATTTATGAAGAATCAGGTCAGAGAAAGATTCCTGTTCACTATGCAAAACGCGTTGTAGGACGCAAAATGTACGGTGGTCAGACAACTTACATTCCGTTTAAAGTAAACCCTTCAAACGTAATTCCTTTGATCTTCGCTTCTTCTATTCTTACCCTTCCATTAACTCTTGCATCAACATTTGCACAGAGCCAGAACGCTGCAAAGTGGGTTGGTACACTTTCACGAGTTTTGACTCCAAATGGTGTTTGGTATAATGTTTTGTTAGTTGTTCTTATCATTTTCTTTGCATACTTCTACACTCAGGTAACACTGAACCCTACAGAAATTGCAAAAAACATTCGTGAAAATGGTGGATCTATCCCGGGTGTTCGTACCGATAAAACCGAAGAATATCTTACAAAAATATTGAATAGACTTATATTACCAGGTTCATTGTTCCTTGCATTGATTGCTATCATCCCTACAATCATTCAGCATTTGTTCGGATTCCCACAGTCAATTTCAATGCTTATGGGCGGAACTTCACTTATCATTATGGTAGGTGTAGATCTTGATACAATGAGTCAGGTTGAAGCTCTCCTTAAAATGCATCATCACGAAGGACTTACTAAGAAGGGCAAAATCAGATCACGAAGTCTCTAAAAGATTATTACAAACTTTTAAGAATTTCGTGAATTCCTAGTAGAACAGAAATGGGAATATGTGATATATTATCTTTTACCGAATTGCTCTCATTGCGAGGTGCTTAAGATTCGGTAAAAATATTCTCATGGGGGCTTTTATATGAAAGTACGAACCAGTGTAAAACCTATCTGTGACAAATGTAAGGTTATCAAGCGTAATGGTATCATTCGTATCATTTGCGAGAATCCAAAACATAAACAGAGACAGGGCTAAGGAGTAACAAATGGCTCGAATTGCGGGTGTAGATATCCCTAACAAACATTTAGGTACCGCATTAACTTACATTTACGGTATCGGCCGTTCTGCGGCACAGAAAATTTGCGAAGCTGCCAAACTTGATCCAATGAAGATGGCTAATGACCTGACTCAGGATGAAATTGGTAAAATTCGTGAAGTAATTGATAGAGACTATAAGGTAGAAGGTCGTCTTCGTTCTGAAATCGGTCTTAATTTGAAACGTCTTATGGATATTGGATGTTATCGTGGTCTTCGTCACAAGAGAGGTCTTCCGGTACGCGGTCAGCGCACAAGAACAAATGCGCGCACACGTAAAGGTAAGAAGAAGACTGTTGCTAATAAGAAGAAAGCATAGGACAGAGGTAAATAATGGCTACCGTTAAAAAGCGAAAGGAAAAGAAGAGCGTATTCGAAGGAAACATTTATATCCAGGCTACGTTCAATAATACTATCGTAACTGTAACTGACTTGAAGGGAAATGCTCTTTCTTGGGCATCTTCAGGTGGACTTGGATTCCGTGGAGCTAAAAAATCAACTCCATTTGCTGCACAGTCTGTATGTGAAACAGCAGTTCAGAAGGCCGCTAGTTATGGTTTGCGTGAAGTACACGTGTTTGTAAAAGGTCCGGGAATGGGTCGCGAAAATGCTATCCGTTGTCTTGGTGCATTGGGATTAAAAGTTAAATCAATTTCGGATGTAACTCCAATTCCACATAACGGATGTCGTCCTAGAAAGACACGCCGTATGTAGGTTTATTTGCAATTTTTCTTGGATAAGAAAGATTGCAAATATAGAGTTTATATCAGTTTAGGTAAGGAGTTCGGATGGCTCGCAAAAATTTGCTTAAAGGTTTTAAGAAGCCTAAGGGCATTTCATTTGAACACATCAGTACAAATCCAAATTACGGTAAATTTACCGCATATCCTTTTGAGACAGGGTTTGGTACAACAGTAGGTAATACACTTCGCCGTGTATTGCTGTCGTCAATTCAGGGTTATGCTATTACTTCAATTCGAATTACTTCTTACGATGAGAACGGAATTTCTCACGTAATTTCAAGTGAATTTGAAGCAATTCCAAACGTTTCTGAGGATACACTCGAAATCATTAATACTCTGAAAATGATTCGTCTTCGTTTGCCAAATGAAGTTGAACAGGACACAATTCAGTATGAATTCAAGGGACCTGGCGTTGTAAAGAGTCAAGACTTTGCAAAAGAAGGACAGCTGGAAATCATGACAGAAGACACAACAGTTTTCACAATGATGGAAGGTGCTCACTTAGACCTTGAAATTCAGGTTGATTTGGGTAGAGGATATGTTCCTGCTGAAACAAATGAGCACTATATCGAAATTGTTGGTACAATTCCTATGGATGCCATTTTCACTCCAGTTCCAAAAGTAAAGTATTCTATTGAACCATGCCGTGTTGGTCAGCGCAATGACTACGATAAGCTTGTTCTTGAAATCTGGACTGACGGAACAATCAATCCTGAAGATGCTTTGGCAGAAGCTGCTAAGATTGCTAAAGATCACTTTGCAATTTTCGTAAACTTTAATGACAAAGATGTAATCGGATCTGATGACAGTGAAGATGGAGATGAAGGAATCCAGGCACTTCTTAACACTCCTGTTGAAGAACTGGAACTTTCTGTCCGCTCATCAAATTGTTTGAGAAAAGAAAATATCCGTACAATTGGTGAATTGACTCGTAAGACAGAAGATGACATTGCCAAGACAAGAAACTTTGGTAAGAAATCACTCCAGGAAATTATTGAAAAACTCCAGGAATGGAATTTGACACTTGGAATGACAGATTACAGTCATCTTAAGAATGCTGCTAATGTAAAGAAGCAGAAGGAAGAAACAGATGAATCATAGAAATGGTTTTAATCCGCTTTCACGAACAACAGCACATCGTCGTGCTATGTCAAGAAATATGGTAACTTCTCTCTTCAGATACGAGAGAATTACTACAACAAAATCTAAGGCTCTTGAAGTAAGAAAATCAGCTGAGAAACTCATCACAAGAGCAAAAGTAGATTCTGTTCATAATCGTCGTGAAGTAGCAAAGTTCATTCAGGATGAAAAAATCTTGAACAAACTTTTTACAGAAATTGGTCCACGCATGAAAGATCGCAACGGTGGTTATACACGTGTTCTTAAACTCGGTTTCCGCCAGGGTGATGCTGCTGATGTTGTAATTCTCGAATTGGTTGATTACAAGCTCGATACAGAAGCTAAAGAAACTAAAGAAGAGAAAAAAGCTGCTAAAAAATCGGCTGATTCTGAAGCTCCAAAAGCAAAAAAATCAGCAAAAAAAGAAGCTGACGGTGAAGCAAAGGCAAAGAAAGCTCCTGCTAAAAAAGCTGCAGCTAAGAAAGACGAAGCTAAGGCTGAATAAGCTAAAGTATTATTTAGGAGTTAGATATGTCAAAGAACCACCGCGGATCTGGAATTCGTTCATTGCCAGCTAAAGGAAGAGGAACTTGTGCAATCTGTGGAAAGACAGATATTAAAGTTCTTTTTGAAAAAGATATCGATGGCAAAACAGTAAAGATCTGTAAATTCTGTAACGCTAATTTGAAAAATAAGGCTAAGGTTGAAGCTCGTAAGGCTAAGCCAGCCGCTGAAGAAGCTCCTGCTGAAGCAGCTGAGTAATTAATTTCAAATTACGATAAATCCGTCCTCAAGGCAGGGCGGATTTTTTATTTTAAATTGAATTTATATCTTGCTTGATTGGTAAGCATGAGTTAAAATAAAATATTATATGGGCATTGAGAATAGCAACAAAATTTCCAGATACTACGATTACTTCAGAGATAAGGAAGTTGTATTTACTAAGGCAAATTTAAACTACCTTCGAATGGATCCGCGTCAGATTTACATTAAGTGTAATGGCGGACAGTGGCCTTGTATTATTAACTCAACTTCACTGCAGATGGCAAAGGTTATTGTCGGAACTTCAAGTGGTGCTTATGTAGAAATAAACAAGAAAAAAGAAATTCCGGTCAGCCTTAGATTCTGCTTTATTGATGAAGACGGAGCTCCGGTTTTTTTCTTTGTAAACTGTACTGTAACAGAAATAAAAGCATATCAGGGCTCGAATGAGCTTGCGATTGTAACTTTAACATTTACCCAGCGTCCGCCTGATGATTTGATTTCACGCATCGGTGAGTTCGTTGAAGTAAATGAAAACTTTAATATCCGCAAGGAAGAGCGTATTGGAATCAACAAGAATTCGATGCGTGAACTTGGAATCTTAAAAGAAGAGTCGGTAATTTTTATTGCCAATGTACCACGCCGCTGTATTTTGAAGGATGTTTCTTTTGGTGGCGCCAGAGTAATGCTTCTTGGTATTCCAAAATTCCTTCAGGATAAGATTGTTCAGTTACGACTTTTGTTCTCCGATACCAACGAACAGGTTGCCCTGAACGGAACTGTTGTTAACGCTGTATTTATGGAAGGCAGAAAGGATATTTCTATCGTAAACATTCAGTTTAATGCAGCAGAAATTCCAATGAGCTATAAGTTCCATATCAACCGCTATATCACTTCTTACCAGAAGAAAATCATCGAAAATCAGATGAAAAATGCTGAAGCTGCCGCTAAGGCTGCTGAAGAAGAGGCTAAGAAGGCTGCTGAAGTAAAGGCTGAACGCGAAAAGAAAATCGCTGAAAATAACGCTGCTGAAGCCGCTGAAGAACAGAAGGCTACAGCTAAGGCTGCGGGTGCTGCTACTGGTACGGCTGCAAACGCCAGGGAAGGCCAGACTGCTACTCCGGCGGAAGGACAAGCTGTTGGCGCTGAGGGCGAGCAGAAAGCTGAAGGAGAAGGGCCTAAGGCAGAGGCTGGTGCTGAAGGGGGTGCAGAAGATGCTTCGGAGGCACCTGCAGAAGGCGCATCATCAGAAGAAAAAACTGCCGGTGAAAATGCAGAGCAGTCTTCTGATACAGTTGCAGGACATCAGCTGAAAATGAGCGCAACAGATGAAAAGGCAACTGCATTTAAGCAGAAAGTTGACAGTGAACTTGATGATGCAATTGCGAATGCAGAATCAACTCCAAATTCGTAATTATTTGTTTGACCTTTGCTCTTAAAATAAGTATTTTTATTCAATATCTCGTTTATTAAGGAATTAATATGAATCCGTCAAATCCATTGGAATCTGTGTTTTATATCAGTATTCCTGAAAATTTTGTCGCTTCTGACGAAGCTTTTAAGATTGATCCTAAGATTCTTCTTCCTGTTCAGAAAAAGCCTGATGAGGCTCCGGGAAGTTTTAATCCAACTGAAATTACATCTGAGCAGATTCTTGCTGGTATTCTTACAGTTCTTGCTTACGACAAAAAAAATGGAAATCTTGATTATTACAGAAGCATTATTAAAAAGGTAAAGCCAGATATTAAAAAGGAGCTTTGTGAGGCTGCAATTCTTAAAACTAAGAATGAAGATTTTGATCTTGCAGAGGAAATCTTCCTTGCCTTGAACGGACTTGATCCTGAGGATCCTGCAATCATTTTGAATCTTGCACTTTTCCTGGATCAGCGTGCTGATTCTTACCGTAATTCCGGTCTGAATGATGATGCTGATGCTTATGATAATGATGCCGGGGAATATTATGCTTCAGCTATGAATGCAGAGCCTGCTCTTCCTGATGCTTTCTTCAATGCCGGTTTCTACTATATGAAGCAGCACAAATACCGTGAAGCAAAGGATGCTTTCGAAACTTATATCGCTCTTACCTGCGACGTTGCGGATGATGAGCTTGGTGAAAACGGTATTTATAAAAAGGAACGGGCCCAGGAAATTCTTGATAACATCAAAAATCAGAATATGGATGACGAATCTTTCCGTGCTGCTTATGATTTTATTTCTAAGGGCCAGGAAGAAAAAGGACTCGAAGAAATCAGACGCTTTTTGCAGAATAATCCTAAGGTCTGGAATGCCTGGTTTATGCTGGGCTGGGGTTTAAGAAGACTTGAAAGATACAGTGACGCTAAAATGGCTTTCCTTGAGGCCTTGAAGTGTGGTGGAGATTCTAATTCTGATACTTATAATGAGCTTTCACTTTGCTATGTTCAGGAAAAGGATTTTGATGCTGCAAAGGATGCCCTGATGAAGGCTATGGCTATTGAGCCAGAGAGCACAAAAATCATTTCTAACCTTGGCTATCTTGCACTTGCCCAGGGAAATAAAGAAGAAGCAAGAAAATTCTTTACTACTGTGCTTGAATATGACTCAAATGACAGAATTGCGGCAAGCGAGCTTGCAAAACTGGAGCAGGAGTAATCAGAAATCTAATGAAATGGAATCACCTTCTGTGATTCCATTTTTTTTGAACCAGCCCTGGGGAACTTCAAGAGCATAGCGGCATGAAGCGGTACTTACGATTGGAGAAAGACTGAAGGGCTTCATATCAAAGATATTGCGGATTTTTCCCCGGTTATCGATATAAGCAATTGAAAGGGGATGTGGCGTATTTTTCATCCAGAATGACAGGATCTGTTCGTTCTCAAAAATAAAGAGCATACCAGTTCCGTCGGGGATGTTTTTTCTGTTCATAAAACCATAATTTCTTTCTTCAGGTTTGATGGCCAGCTCGCAGTTGCATTTTATAGTTGTTCCGTCGCTGCGGGTAATTGTAATATCCGTTTTTTTAAGGGTTTTTGCAAAAATTACTGAGATTAAAATCAGCTGAAAAATAATCAAAAATGTAATCTTATTCTTTATCATAGTTTATCCAGGAACATTTGTTGTGTTACTTCTGTTGTTGCAGGAGCAATATTAGAAGCAGTCTGAAGGCTTTTAAATACTTCATTATCAATATATTTAAGAGTCAGAGGCTTTTCAAGGCTCATTGTAATTTCATTGTTTTTCCAGGTAGCGGCCTGGGGTGTGATTGTATCTGGCTCACCGTATTTTTCTTTAAGTGTCGTAAAAACGCTGTAATAATCAATTCGCGAGCGGTTCATATTGATTGTTATTATGTAAAGCTGGTCATTTGAAAACTGAAACCAGCAGCGGGTCAGATAGTTTGAACCAAGGCCGCGGTCAGCATCTGTTTCAATAAGCATACGGTTTTCACCGGGAAGAAGGGAAACGTCCCGGTCTCCGTGATAACCAAAATCTGTATCTTTTAGTAATTCCTGTTTTGTATCTTCAAGATTCATTCCAAGGATTATGCTTTTATAGCCGTTTGGAAGAGGTTCTTTTGCAGAAAGAGAAGCAAATAAAAACGATAAGAATAAAAAGAGAAAAAATTTTCTTAATGCGCGCATACTGATATTATCGGAGAATAAAAAAGTATGCTTAGTTCAAAATGTGCTTTCTTGCGTAGAAAGAAGCCTTATAAACTTCGGTAATATCTTTTATGAAGATTTTGCCTTCAATAATCTTAAAGCGGTTATCGTTCATAAAGCTGTTTATTCCGATTGAAGTTCTTCTTTCATCGAGGCCACACATTGTTGCAAGGTCACTTACAGTGAAATCTGTCTGACGCTGTTTTGAGCCGAGTGTATTAAAATCAACGCGCTGTTTTTCAAGCTGAAGACAGAGGATATCAATCATTTTATCGATTGGTTCCTGGAGCTTTGCATTATCAAGCTGACGGTACATAGACCAGAGACGTTCGCCAAGAGTTGTGGTAAGGCGGGAAATCAGCTGGGGCTGTGTGCTTACCATTGTATTAAAGTTGTGACGGTTTACGACCATCAGGGTACATTCTGTTTTTGCGATTGCGCTGGCCGAACGAGGCTTATTTTCAAGAAGAGCCATTTCACCGAACATATCGCCTTTTCCAAGAACGGCTAAAACTACTTCGTTTCCGTTTACAACCTTTGTGATTGCAACGTGTCCTGACTGGATAATGAACATTTCTGCTCCAGGTGCTGATTCAGAGAAAATCATTGCATCTTCAGGGTAGGTTCGGGTCATTTCCGGAGTCGGTTCAAAATAAACTGCGTGGGTCTTTGGTTTTAGCGCACGGAATTTATTCTGAGCAGTAAGAAGATTCTGACTTGTTGGTTTTGTCTTTAAATACTGATAGTAGGCAAAAACAGCTATATTAAATCTTCTTGCTTTTTCGTAATACTGGGCTACATTGAAAATATGTTCGTAGTTGTCGTTTTCAACTTTATGGAGAGTGAGCTTTGTAAGCTGATCATTCATCTGTCTTGTTCGGTTGGCAAAGGTTTTGATGATTTTAAGAGCGACAGGAGTGTTGTTAACAATCAGATCTGCATACTGGCTTTTCTTTACAGCGATAACAAGAACATCAGTTTCTGCAATAATTGTTTCAATCTGAGGGCGGGTAGCAAAGCAGGAAACAACGCCTAAGAAGTCTCCTGGACCTAAATAAATTTTATTCTGGTTTGCTCCCTTCTGGCAGGAAACGCGGCCCTGCTGAATGATGTAGAAATGGTCGGAATCATCCTTGCCTTCTACAATGAGATATGCGCCTGCCTGAAATCTATTTACCTGTAAATGCAGCAACTTTTTGCTCCTGTGTGGGCTGGCCGGTCAGAGCCTCCCTTAACTTTCGTAAAAAAACTTTTAATACCTTTTTATTATAACCATATATCGGCTTATTTGCGAGTGTAAACTTAGGGTTTACAAAAAAATAATTTCAGCTTCCAGGTCAAAGCCGAACTTTTCTTTAACTTTTTCCTGGGCAAGCTGGACCAGCTGACGGACGTCATTTGCCTTTGCGTGGTCAACGTTTATGATAAAGTTTCCGTGGAAAGGGGCAATCTGGGCTCCGCCGATTTTGGTACCTTTTAAGCCGCATTCGTCAATCAGCTTGCCGCTTGGGGCACCAAAGTCGTGATTATTTTTGAAAACAGAGCCGGCACTAGGGAACTTGAAGTGGCCCTTATCAATGCGTTCAACTGTGTAATGGCGGCAGTCTTTTGCAATCTGCATTTTGGCATCGCCGTGTATGCGTTTTAAAAGAAAGGTTACTGTCGTGACAAAACGCCTGTTGTTCTGAAAAGGGGATTTTTTGTAATCCCAGTCAGCGGGATTGATGCGTTCGTGATGAAGGGGGATATCCTTGTCTGAGTAGTCCATCCAGGTGTAGTAATAGATGATGTCTGAAATTGATTTGTCGAAGCAGCGGGCGTTCATATAGGCGGCGCCTCCTACTGTGCCAGGCAGGCCTGCAAACTGCTCAGCGCCTGATAAATCATTTTTTGTGCAGAAGCTTACGAAGGCTGCCATTGGTGTGCCTGCAAAACAGGTTACAAGAAGGTCGTCCTTGCCAAGTTTCTGGGCTTCTTCTGGGGGAAAATCTTCAGGCAGGTCACCTTTTGGAAAGAGCATTACGTCGCTGAAGTTCTGGGAAGAAAGAATTACGCCCTTAAAGCCGTCATCCGGGAAAACGAGATTTGAGCCGCCGCCGGTAATGTAAAAAGGAAGATTGTCAGCAATGATGCGGCGGAGACAGAGCTGGAAGGAATAGTAATCCTCCGGGGCGACGTAAACGCTTGCCCTTCCGCCGATTTTAAAGGTTGATTTTGGCGCCAGGAGTTCATCCTGGGTGATTGTGCCTTTAAAATTATCGTGATTTTTTATGTATTCAACAAAGCCTGAGAAATCTTTCATATTTTGTAATTTTAATGAAAATTTTGATTTAATTGAAGAGAGCCGGGATTTTAGGTATAATGAACAGAACTAGAGGTAAAAAATGAGTTTGAGATTGTATAACACTATGGGACGCAAGATGGAGGAATTCCATCCTATTACTGAAGGCCACGTTGGTTTTTATGGCTGCGGTCCAACAGTTTACAATTATGCGCATATTGGAAATCTTCGCGCTTACGTATTCCTGGACATTCTTGATAAGACTTTGACTTTGCTTGGATATGATATCAAGCACGTAATGAATATTACAGACGTTGGACATTTGACCGGAGACGGCGATGACGGTGAAGACAAGATGAAAAAATCTGCTGAGGAACGTCATCAGTCGGTTCTGGAAGTTGCGCGTTTTTATACAGACGCTTTTATGAAGGATATCGACGCTTTGAATATCCGTCACCCGGACGTAATCTGTAAGGCAACAGAACATATCCCTGAAATGATTGAGCTGATTAAAAAGATTGAAGCAAACGGTCACACTTATATGGCCGGCGGAAACCTTTATTATGATATTTCTACTTACCCAGATTACGGAAAGCTTGCAAATCTTAATCTTGATGAACTTAAGGCTGGAGCTGGAAAACGTAAGGTTGTAGTTGTTGATGAAAACAAACGCAATCCAGGCGACTTTGTACTCTGGTTTACAAATTCTAAGTTTGAAGATCAGGCTATGACCTGGGACAGCCCTTGGGGTCGCGGATATCCTGGCTGGCATATTGAATGTTCTGCAATGAGCATGAAATATCTTGGTAAGCACATTGATATTCACACAGGCGGAATTGACCACGTGCCTGTTCACCATACAAATGAAATTGCACAGAGTGAGGGAAGTTTTACTCCTGAAGAAGCAGCTCAGGGACCTTGGGTAAAATACTGGCTTCACAACGAATTTTTGATTCTTGAAGGCGGAAAGATGAGTAAGTCCAGCGGGCATTTTATTACCCTTCAGACTTCCCTTCCTGCAGAAAAGGGCTTCAGCCTTAAAGACAAGGGCTTTGAGCCTCTTGATTACCGCTTCTTCCTTTTGGGCGGCCACTACAGAAAGCAGCTGATTTTCTCTCTGGATGCCCTTGAATCGGCAAAAAACGGACGTGCGGCTTTGAATGCCCGCGTTGCAAAGCTGATTGCCCGTGCAAATGATGAAGAAAAACTTGGCCTTACAAAAGAAAACTTTGCAGAAGTTCTTGGCAAGATTAAATACGAAAGTGAAAACTTTGCTAAGTTCCGCGAAGGTCTGGAAAACGACCTGGCAACTCCGGTTGCAATGGCTGCAATTCAGAAGGAAGCTCAGGCTAAGGGCGGTGTAAAGGCATCTGACGCTTTGAGCTCAATTTTGAAGATGGATTCAGTTCTGAGTATTGATGTAATTAAGAATGCCTTTGATGTTCTTGAAAAGCAGCAGAAGATTAATTCTACTCCGGCTGCTGATGACCACGCAGGTGACCCTGAGGCAGAAGAGATAAACGCTCTGGTTGCTGAAAGAACCGCCGCTAAAAAGAATAAGGATTTTGCCCGCGCTGATGAGATTAGAAATCAGCTGAGCGCTAGAGGAATTACTATCGTTGACGGGCCTTCAGGTGCGGTGTGGCATCGGGTAAGGTCGTAAGGGACTTTGAAAACTTCCGAATGCACCGTACCTTACCCGCAACTTCCATAAGTGGAAGTTGCCAAGGGTTTGTACTTGATGCACAAGCGATGTGTAGCCCCGAAGTACCGGAACGAACGTAGTGAGTGCAGGTATGAGCGCTAGCGAAGGGCGAAACGTAGCGTCTCGGCGCGAAGCGACGAGTGTGCCCAAAATAATTAGTAACTTGGGACAGTGTTTGTGGTTTAATATAAGCAGCGGTCGATAAATCGACCGAGCCGTTTTCTTGATAAAGCTAAAAATTAGTCCTCGACTAATTTTTTTAACGCTTTTTCGATTATCGGCATGTAACTATTAGGGGATTTCCGTGTTTTATAATGCAGTAGAAAGTCAGACAGATAATACTCCGCTTAATGCCGGAAATCCTGTGGATTTTAAAAAGATTTATGATGCTTCTATGATGATGCTTTTTAAAATCTGCTACCGGATTGTGAATGACGAGGAAGCGGCTGAGGATTTGGCTCATGATTCTTTAATCAAGGCTAATGAAAAGGCGATTGTTTTTCCTTCGATAAATGACGCAAAATACTGGCTCATCCGGGTTAGTAAAAATGCGGCATTGAACTACGTCAAACGCAAGGAGCGGGAACGTAAGGCTTACGAAAAGGCTTTGTATGAAGACCACCGTAAGGCTGATTCTGGTGAAACTGACCTTCTGAAAAAAGAGTCTGTAGATAAGGCAAGGGAGGCTTTGAAAAAGCTGCCGGAACATCTTCAGGAAGTTGTGATTCTGAAAGAGTACACTGAGTTGAACTACAAGGAAATTGGGCGTGTGCTTGGAATTACTGAAGGAAATGTAAAGGTAAGAATTTTCAGGGCCAGGGAGCAGCTTATCAAATTAATAGGAGAGGAAAATGTCTTTTTGCCCGAGTAAAGATATTCATTCTGTTTATTTGGATAACGAACTGCCGGAAATTTATAAGGCAGAATACGAATCTCACATTGCTTTATGCCCTAAGTGTAAGGCGGAACTTGAAAGACTGCGCGGTCTTCGAGCGGTCTTAAAGGCTGATTCTGATGAAATTGCGCCTTCTGCTGATTTTTTGGATAAGTCATACGAGCGGCTCATGATTAAGATGAGCTATGCTAAAAATACAGGTAAAAAAGCCGAGTCAAAAATCAATTTCAGAAGCATTACTTATGCGGCAAGCGGTATTGCGGCTGCTGCAATTTTAGCAGTGGTGCTTCCTGTGCGGGCGGGAAAGGCTCCTGCGGCTGACGGCGCTCTTGCCTCTGCTCAGATTTCTGCTTTGGGACAGAATGCTTCTACGGCAACTTCCTTTACTCCAGCAGCCTCAAATGTCGCTTTGAATAGTGGAAACTCAATGGTAATTTCGGGTAATATAAATGAGTCGGATTTGTCACACGTTCACGGACAAAGAGGCTCTGGAGCTGAAATTCAGAACGTAAGCACGAATGCTAATCCTGGTAAAATCATGAAAGGTGTAGAGGTTCTTCGTCCGGACTTTAATGAATCCGAAACTATTTCAATTAAGATTACTTTGCCGGGCATGAATTCAGTTCCTGTAACTGCCGAAATCCAGCTGCCTGCCGAAGTAATGTCGGGTAGATTTTAGTGGATTCATCTGGAAAATTCAGTTATCTTTTTCGAAAATATCCCCTGCTCAGAGTGCTGGGCGGCGGCTTTTTTATTGGCCTTGTCATTTTTGTAATCTATTTTATCAGCTTTCAGAATAAATCAATTCCTGAAATTGAATCGATTGTGCCCCCTGTAGGCTCTCCGGGCGACGTAATTCTCATTAACGGAAAGAACTTCGGAAATAACCGCGATATGAACTATGTTGAAATTGCGGGAACCCGTCTTACAGCCAGCTCTTATATTTCCTGGACTGATACCTGCATTAAGCTGGTTCTTCCTGCCAACGTTAAGGACGGCCTTGTTTACGTGGGCATAAAGGATATCCGGTCAAATCCTTCGCTTTTTGCTAATGAAGTTGATATTCCTATTCCGGTTCCTTCGGTTCATCATATCAGCAAGCCTGTTATCACAAATCTTTCTTCAGAGAAGGTTAATACCGGCGACATTCTTACTATTTACGGAAGCAACTTTGGGGAAGCAAGAAATCAGAGCCGGGTTCTTTTTACAATTGACTATAACCGCAAAATCCGCGATTCAAACGTAAAAAATCTTTCGTATTTTACGGAAAATATGATTGGCGCTAATGAGGATGAATTTGATTACATTATGTGGTCGAATACAGAGATTTCTGTGGTGATTCCGGACGGCGCTTATTCGGGTGTTGTGATTGTTGATACCGGGAAGCAGCGTTCAGACCCCCGCGAAATTACTGTAAATGAAAATGCGGGCTCAAAATCTTATGTAAATAAAAAAATCTATCTGCTTTCTTATTCTGCGGATGTGGCCGACGTAAACTGCGACGGACTTTCTACAATCACTCTGCGGGCTCCTATTCCTTATGAAACTGCTGCCCAGCCGAATGTAGAAACAACTGAAGTTGTGCCGGTGCCTTCGCTTATGAAATATCAGCATGATATCATTCATCAGATTACAAAAAACAGGACAAGCACGGTTAAGAACGTTATGAATTACACCTTTGTTCTTCCGGTTTATGAAATCAATACTGCGGTGAATGCGGAAAAAATCGGTGCTTATTCAAAGATGACTTCAAGAACCCTTTACAGCTATGCGACTCAGGCTGATTCTCTTATTCCAAGCTCTGACGAAGCAATTATTGCCCTTGAAAAGCAGATTACGGGGCGTGAAAAAAATCCTTACAAAAAGGCAAAGTTGATTTATGATTATATGATAAACAACTACACTCTTTTGAAGAAATTGAGAAAGGGTGGAGCTGATTCGCGGGACCTTGTCGCTAAAAAACGGGGTGATGCTTTTGATTATGCTGTGATTTATGCGGCCCTGCTTCGTGCAAGCGGAATTCCGTGCTTTATGGATGCCGGAATACTTATCGGACAGGATTTGACAACTCAGGCTCACTGGTGGAATGAATTTTATATTGAAAACTTCGGCTGGATTCCGGTTGATATTTCGCTGGGTGCGGGACTTGAATACAAGGCCTGGGGAGATTTTGAAGCGGCTCCAAGGGATTATTATTTTGGTAACATGGATTCGCATCATGTGCTTTTCAGCCGCGGTTTGAATGATTTGAAGCCGTTTAGTGTGGATAATAAAATTGTAAAACAGCCGAGAAGCTTTGCTTTGCAGTCTATCTGGGAAGAAGCTTCCAGCAACGTAAATAAATACAGCTCTTACTGGAGTGTCCCAGTCGTTAAGGGTGTATATTAAAATAATAAGGTAAAGCTAAAAAATTGCTGCATCGCAATTTTTCTTAACGCTTTGCTATAGAACATAGGCGGCTCTGACCGGCCGCCTTCCACAGGAGTATAAAAATGACAAAGATTTTAAGTGTTGGTGGTTCAATTATTGTTCCGGATAAGCCGGATACAGAGTTTTTGGGAAAATTTGTTGCTATGTGCACAAAGTGGCTTGATGAAGACAAGAGCCGCCGTCTGATTCTTGTTGCCGGAGGAGGAGCTCCTGCCCGCGTATATCAGAACGGCTACAAAGAAGTTTGCGAAAAAACTGGTGCTGACTTTGATGCAAATGCTGCTGACTGGATTGGAATTATGGCAACCCGTATTAATGCTCAGCTTTTGAAGGCAAGCTTTGGCTCATACTGCAAAAATGACGTTGTTTATAATCCTACTGAACCTGATTTGAAGTTTGATGGTCAGGTGCTTGTTGCTTCCGGCTGGAAACCAGGCTTTTCTACTGATACTGATGCTGTTTATCTTGGTGAAAAATTTGATGCAAAAACAATCGTAAATCTTTCTAATATCGAAAAGGTTTATACTGATGACCCTCGCAAAAATCCTGATGCTAAGCCGCTGGATACAATTTCCTGGGCAGACTTCCGCAAGATGGTAGGTGATGAATGGACTCCTGGAAAGAACTGTCCTTTTGACCCGATTGCGTCAAAGAAGGCAAGTGAGCTGGGAATGAAAGTTATCTGCGCAGGCGGAAAAAATATTGACAATATCAATGCCATTTTGAATGACAAAGAATATATTGGAACAACTATAGGATAAAAATCTACCTTACATACAACTGGCTCCCGGTCGCAAAGTGTGATTCAGAACCGCGCAATAATGCGCTACACGCTGATTGTTGCAAAGTAACTATAGAATTGACCGCTCACGCGGTCGCAACAATCAGAGTGTTTCTGTATCACACTTTACTCCCTCGCGCCAGGTTTTCGTAAAGTAATATAGTTACCCTTATTTTTGTCCTTCCATCTCTTGTAAGATGCGTTCAAGCTTGGCGGCGTAGTTGGGGTCCATTGCCCAGGTGCCGGTCAGGCCGAAGATGTCTTCTATGAATTTTGTTTTGTGGACCCAGTTGTAGCGGGGGTCGACAAGGGCTTTGTTCAGTTTGACTTCTTCGGTGGTGGCGTAGGCCTGCAGGTGCTGGATGTGGGCGCGGACTCCCAGCTGAGGGGTATCAAAACGTTCGCCGGGGTGCTCGGCATCCATGGCGCCAAGACCGCAGTAATTATGCCATTCTGGCTGAACTAAATTTCCAAAGGTCAGATAGCCGGTTTCAAGGCACATCTGGGCAAAGGCTACGTCGGAGTTTATTCCTTCGGCGCGGGCTTCTTCTATATAAATCTTAGCAAATTTTTTAATCTCATTTTTTCGGGCTGACGGATTGTGCTTTATAAAATAATCTGCCAGCTGATTTTCATTTAACTGGCCTACTGCAAGAATATTGCGGGAAAGTTCCATAGGCTGCTGATAAGAAGACGGAATTGATTTACAGGAAGCAAAAAAAATTGCCAGTGAAAGAAAGGCAGATAAATAAATAAAAATTTTTGATTTTTTCATAATTATTTTTCGGATTTTTTGCCGGATTTGTTAAATTTTTGCAATTATATATATGTATGAAAGAAATCAAGAAAAAAGACCGGCCGGCGGCGCGGGAAAAGGCTCTGGAATATGGAATGGGCTTTCCTTATGATGAAGAGCTTTTAATGCTGATTTTAGGCGCCGGGACAAAAGAAATGCCGGTAGAAGTAATGGCAAAAAAGATGATAGAAGTTCTGGATGCAAGTAACGAAGACCAGGTTGTGGAAAAATTGCTTGGCATGAAGGGTGTAGGTGTGGGGAAAGCTCTGGCGGTGGCGGCGGCACTGGAACTTGGTAAGAGACGTACCTGTCATCTTGGAGCCAGAATTGAAAGCCCCTGTGATATCATTCCTTTTGTGCGCAATTATGCTGTTAGTTCAAAAGAACATTTTCTTATGGTGACTCTGGACGGCGGGCACAAAATCATTCAGATTCATGTGGTCAGTGTGGGAACTCTCAACTGTTCGCTGATTCATCCGCGGGAAGTTTTTGTTGAAGCGATAAAGGATAAGGCTTCTGCAATGGTTTTGTGCCATAATCATCCGTCGGGTAGCTGCGAGCCTTCAGAGCAGGATATTGAGGCGACACGGGTACTGCTGGAGGCTTCGGAAATAATGAGGATAGAGATTTTAGACCACGTAATTGTGGGATGTAATTCATATTTCAGTTTTTTGGAGAATGGAGTGTTGTTTGAAGCTTAGGATAGGGGTAAAATAAAGGTATGAAATTTTTTAAGACCCTGATTTTATTTTTTCTTTTCTTTGCGGGCGGAATGCTTTTTGCTCAGGAGACTATAGAGCCTGAAAAAATGTATGAAATTGAAAATCACAGTACGGTGCTTGAAATTGCTGCCAATGTACCGGATGTAAATGTTTTTTTGAACGAAACTTACCAGGGACGGACAAATCTTACGATTTATGATTTGACGCCGGGCTTTTATATTCTGCGTCTTGAAAAGAAGGACTGCGAGCCCCAGGAGCATACGATTTTTGTAAAAGCGCATTACGGACAGAGGTATTTTATTCAAATGCGCTGAATCTCTTGCCATATTTATTCCTATTTATTAAATTCAGTTATATGAAATTGTATTCGGGTTCACAAGTTATAAAATTCTGCGCTTTGACAGCGATTGTTGTTTGGGGTATTTCGGCTGTCACTGGTGGTTTGGCAAAAAATGAGGCCGCAGCTGCAAAGGTTGAGGCTGAAGCTGACACTGTTAATGAGAAGATAAATCCCGACTCGGTGGATTCCAGTCTGGAAGGTAGAGAGCAGGGTAATGAGCTGACTGTTGGGCTGGAGCAGAATCCGGCGGTAATCATACCTGTTTCTACGACAAGCGCTAACTATACCCAGGACGAGCAGCAGAATATTGGTGTTTATGCTGCCTGCAACGAGGCGGTTGTGAACATTAATACTAAGGTGACGAGTTACGACTGGTTTCTGGAGCCTTACGTTCAGGACGGCGGCTCTGGTTCGGGCTCGATTATTGATAAACGCGGCTATATTCTGACTAACGTGCACGTGATTCAGGGGGCGACTAAGATTTATGTTTCACTTTTTGACGGCACTCAATATGAGGCGGAGGTGGTTGGTCAGGATCTGGACAGCGACCTTGCGGTAATTAAGTTTATGCCGCCAAGCGGAATGGAATTGAAAACGATTTCTTTTGGGGATTCTACGGCGCTGAAGGTTGGGCAGAAGGTTATTGCAATCGGAAACCCTTTTGGTATGGAACGTACTATGACGACCGGAATTGTTTCGGGACTGGGACGTCCGATTCAGAATTCCAATAACAGAATTATCCGCAATATGATTCAGACGGATGCTTCGATAAATCCTGGAAACTCGGGTGGACCTTTGCTGGATACTAACGGGCGCATGATTGGAATCAACACGATGATTATGTCTTCTTCCGGGTCTTCCAGCGGTGTGGGGTTTGCGGTGCCTTCGGAAACAGCAGTTCGCGTTGTTGCAGATTTGATTAAATACGGAAAAGTGAACCGGGGAACTATTGCGGCTCGGCTTGTTCAGAATAGCCGTCGTATTGCCCAGTATGCGGGTCTTGATATTGCGACCGGTATGCTTGTTTCGGAAGTTACTAAGGGCGGAAATGCTGAGGCTGCCGGGCTTAAGGGCGGTACTGAAGCGGCTTACTATGGAAACCGAAGCAGCGTGATTTACCTTGGCGGCGATATTATTACAAAAATTGATGATGTTGATGTGAAGACTCTGGCGGATTATTATTCGGCGCTGGAGAGCAAGCGGCCGGGAGACCTGATTACGGTGGTTGTAAGAAGGAACCGCCGGGATGTGAGTCTGCGCGTTACTTTGTAGGAGTGGCCCATGCGAAGATTTGAAGTTGTTTCGCCTTTTGAGCCCAGCGGGGATCAGGGGCAGGCGATAGAAAAGCTTTCTGAAGGATTTTTGCGGGGCGATAAGTATCAGACTCTAAAGGGTGTTACAGGCTCTGGAAAAACTTTTACTATGGCAAAAATCATTGAAAAGGTTCAGCGGCCTACTTTGATTTTGAGCCATAACAAAACGCTTTCTGCCCAGCTTTACCGCGAGTTTAAATCCTTTTTTCCTAACAATGCAGTTGAATATTTTGTTTCTTATTACGACTACTACCAGCCGGAAGCCTACGTTGCGGCCCGGGATTTATATATAGAAAAAGACTGCGATATCAATAAGGAAATTGACCAGCTGCGCCTTAGCGCCACCTACAGCCTTATGGAGCGCCGGGATGTAATTGTAGTTGCCACCGTTTCCTGCATTTACGGTCTTGGTATGCCTGATTTATACAAGGAAATGCGGGTTCACGTGGAAAAAGGCCAGGTTCTGAATACCAAGAAGTTTGCCGAACAGCTGATTTCCCTGCAGTATTCGCGCAATGATGACGTGCTTGACCGGGGCAACTTCCGCATTAAGGGGGACGTTATCGAAGTTTTTCCGCCTTATATGGAAACTGACGCCGCCTACCGCATTGAGCTTGACTGGGATGAGGTTGTAAAAATCCGCCGCTTTGATGTTTTGAACCGCAGCGTTTTGGAAGAGCTTGATGAAACGGTCTTTTATCCTGCAAAGCACTTTGTTGTGCCTCATGATAAGCTGCTTGAATCCTGCGACAGAATCCAGAAGGAAATGGAAGAGAGGGTTGAAGAGTTCCGCGCGGCCGGCAAAATGCTGGAAGCTGAGCGCCTTAAGACCCGCACGACTTACGATATTGAAATGCTTAAGGAAATGGGAACCTGTCCTGGAATTGAAAATTATTCAGGTCCTATTTCAGGCCGAAGCCGCGGGCAGCCGCCGGCAACCCTTTTGCACTACTTCCCCGATGATTTTCTCTGTATGATTGATGAGGCTCATGTTTCTGTTCCTCAGATTGGAGCAATGTACGAGGGCGACCGCAGCCGCAAGCAGAATCTTATTGATTTTGGTTTCCGCCTGCCGAGTGCCCTTGATAACCGCCCGCTAAAAAAAGAAGAGTTTGATAAAAAAATAAATCAGGTGATTTATGTTACCGCAACTCCGCGTCCGGAGGAAATCAAGCAGAGCAGCCAAGTTGTTGAACAGCTTATTCGTCCTACAGGTCTTCTTGATCCGGAAATTGAAGTACGCCCAAGCGAAGGTCAGATGGAAGATATTTACAGGGAAATTAAAGACCGTATTGCCCGGGGTGAGCGTAGTCTTGTCCTGACTCTGACAAAAAAGATGGCGGAAGATTTAACTGATTATCTTACTGAACTGGATTTGAAGGTAAAATATATTCATTCAGAAATTGACACTTTTGAGCGCGTGGAGATTTTGAAATCCCTGCGCGAGGGTGAAATTGACGTTCTGATTGGAATTAACCTTTTGAGGGAAGGAATTGACCTGCCGGAAGTTTCTTTTATCGCAATTCTGGATGCGGATAAAATCGGATTTTTGCGCTCGGAAACTTCGCTGATTCAGATAATAGGACGTGCGGCTCGAAATGCGGAAGGTAAGGTTGTAATGTATGCTGACCACAAGAGCCCTGCCATGGAAGCCGCAATCAAGGAAACTGCCCACCGCCGCGAAGTTCAGATGGCTTACAACAAGGAACACGGAATTACGCCTAAGACAATCAAAAAGGCTGTTCAGGATATTCTTGTTCACGAAAAAACTGATGCCGATGAAGATGCCCGCATGAACGTGGAAGTGCTTAAAAAATCTGCCAACCTCTTTAATCCTGGTGAGCGCAAAAAGCTGATTAAGGCCCTTACAAAGCAGATGAGCGACTGCGCCGACCGCATGGAATACGAGCAGGCCGCAGCGATAAGGGATCAGATTAGGGAAATTGAAGCGACTTATGGGAAGTAGGAATTCTCAATAACTTGTGTGAATTCTCTGTGCCTGCAGTTGACTATTTTGCAAGTTTTTTATATATTTTTTAAACTACTTTTTAATCTGAATATCATAGCGAAGGAAGGTATAAATTATGTCTAGAATGTGTGATGTTTGCGGCAAAGGCGTTATGTCTGGAAATAAAGTTAGTAAATCTTATAACCATACACGCAGAACTTGGAGACCTAATCTTCATACTGTAAGAGCTGACCTTGGAAACGGAACTGTTCGTACAATCAAAGTTTGCATGAACTGCTTGAACGCTGGTTTCATTACAAAGAAAGTAAGAGTTCCAAAAGACGCTCAGGTTGTAGAAAACAAATAGTTTCAGACTACTATTACAAGCGCTTGAAAACCGTCCGGGTGGGACGGTTTCTTTTTTTTTTTACGCCCCTTATCTATGTTTCAATTTCAAGTTTATCGTACGCCGGCAAAACAGACTTGCATTTTTCTAAGCCCGGCACATTGGCAATCTGTTCTTTTATATATGCGGTAATTTCTTCGTGGCTATTCATATGAGTGATGTGGGTCAGCCATACGTGTTCGGCTCCGATTTTTGCGGCGCACTGCATGGCTTCCAGAATCGTGAAGTGAGTTGAATGTTCTTTTATACGGAGGCCGTCGATTACCAGGTGGACTAAGCGGCCGGCGGATTTTTTTACAAGTTCTATTGACTGGTCGCTGATGTAGTTGAGGTCGGTGAGGTAGGCGATGGAGTTTTTCTGCAGAGCGGAGGAGTCACCTGCGCCGGCCAGAGCCACCTTTTCACTCAGTACCCAGCCTACGCTTGGCAGTGAGCCGTGCATCATAGGCACCGGGGTAATTTCTGTATCCCCAAAGCTGAAAGTGTCTTCCGGGGCAAAAAGCTGGATTTTGGCTACGCCGCCGCCTTCTTTGTGGGCCCGGAAAATATAATCAAAGCGGTTTTCTACGTCTTTCAGTGTGTTTGCGTTTGTGTAAATCGGGATGGGCGGTTTGTTCATCTGCTCGATAGCTTTTGGATTTGTAACCGGGTGAGAAAAAGCTGTTGAAAAAATGCGCAGGTCGTCCAGGCCGTGCAGGTGGTCTGCGTGGGAGTGGGTGAGCAGAAGGGCATCAACTTCTTTTATGTGATTTTCCAGGGCCTGTATGCGGAATTCCGGGCCGCAGTCAAGCAGGATGTGCTTATTGTCTTTTGTTGTCACGTAGGCTGAGCAGCGGAGGCGCTTATCGTGAGGGTCGCTTGAATTGCAGACCGGGCAGTCGCAGGCGATTACAGGGATTCCGTGGCTTGTACCGGTGCCTAAAAAAAGAAGTTTCATATCTTTATTATAGAATGAAAATGTTAAAAAATCATCTTTAATTATACTTAAACAACTTTATTGACATCAAAACTTGAATTCTATAAACTTATTTAATAGGCGGAAGGCGATGGTGACCGAATTAATACCAGGCGTTCCGCATTTTTTTTGTAAAATCGTTTTATTTTTGGAGGATGTCCTTGGACGGAGCTTCTATGTTTTTACAGCAGCTTATCAACGGTTTGTCGCTTGGAAGCATTTATGCGTTGATAGCTCTGGGTTATACGATGGTTTACGGAATTGTAAAACTCATCAACTTTGCACATGGTGATGTAATGATGCTGGGTGCTTATGCCGGCTATTTTGTGCTTCGTGCTATGGGAGCAAATGCTCTTGGAATGACCTGCGCTTTTCTTGCTGCTATGATTTTCTGCGGCGCTTTTTCTTTAGTTATTGAACGTTTTGCTTATCGTCCGCTTCGTAATGCTCCTCGTTTGAACTCCCTTATCACTGCTATTGCGGTTGAACTTATTCTGCAGAACGTTATGCGTGTTCTTCCTTTTGTTGGACCTAACCCACGCCAGTTCCCGACAATGCCTCTTTTGAATTATTCGCTTGGTCCGGTTTCAATTTCTAACCTTCAGCTGATTGTAATCATTTTATCAGCAGTTCTGATGGTTTGTCTTAATATTCTTGTAAATTACACTAAAACCGGTAAGGCTATGCGCGCTGTTTCTTATGATATGGGCGCTTCTAGCCTTATGGGTATCAGCGTAAATAAAACTATTGCAATCACTTTTGTAATCGGTTCGGTTCTTGCAGGTGCTGGTGGTGTTCTTTACGCTACAGCTTATCCTCAGATTGATCCTATGATGGGATATATGCCGGGACTTAAGGCCTTTGTTGCGGCCGTTCTTGGCGGAATCGGTTCAATTCCCGGCGCTATGGTTGGCGGTGTAATTCTTGGAATTGCTGAAACTTTGACAAAGGGGTTTATTTCCTCTCAGTATGCTGATGCAATTTCTTTTGCAATCCTGATTGTAATTCTTCTTGTAAAACCAACCGGCTTGTTTGGTTCTAAGAGAACTGTAAAGGTATAAGGGGGCGGGTATGAAAAATAAGTTTATCATAAGTACAATTATTCTTTCCTGCTTTGTGGCCTTTGCCCTTATTGTTCCTTCTATCCTCATTAAATTTGAAATTATTGATGCTTATACGGCTCAGATTATCAACCTTGCCGGAATCAATGCGATTATGGCTTTGAGCGTAAACATCATCTGTGGTATTACAGGTCAGCTTTCGCTTGGTCAGGCCGGATTTATGGCTATCGGATGTTATTCTACGATTATGCTTAATGAGATGGCCGGGCTTCCTCTCAGTGTAAGCATTATTATTGCGGCTTTGATTACAGCCTTCTTCGGATTTTTAATCGGCTTTCCGACTTTGAAGCTGGACGGCGACTATCTTGCAATCGTAACTCTGGGCTTTGGTGAAATCATCCGTGTAGTTTTAGTAAACCTTAAGGCTCTTACAGGCGGTCCAAACGGTAAGCAGTTTACAACTATGATGGCTTTTGACGCTAATCTTGCTTACTTCTGCATTATCGGAACTTTGATTCTGCTGATTGTTTTGATTCAGAACTTTATCCGTTCTACATACGGACGCGCTATTCTTGCGGTTCGTGATGATGAAATTGCGGCAAACAGCTCCGGTATTCCGATTTTCAAATACAAGATGATTGGTTTCGTTATTGCTTCTTTTGTTGCGGGAATCGGCGGCGGTCTTTACGTTTCTTTGATTGGTTTTGTAAAACCTGAACAGGCTTCTTTCAACAACTCTATCAACTATCTGATTTACGTTGTTCTTGGCGGTATGGGTTCTACAACCGGTTCTGTTCTTGCGGCCTTTGTTTTGACTTACCTGCAGGAATTCCTCCGCTTCTTAAAGAACTTCAGACTTTTGATTTACCCGGTAATTTTGATAATCGTAATGCTTTTCCGCCCTCAGGGATTACTTGGATTCAAAGAGTTCTCTTTTGTTGGATTTGTTGACTGGATTAAGGCCGGTGGACTTAAAAAAGTTTTTGCAAAGAAAAATGCCTCTTCCGGGGCTAATGAAGGGGGGGCAAACTAATGAGTGAAGAAAGAAAATCAGTTCTGCAGGCGTCAGATATTTCTATTGTATTCGGTGGACTTACTGCGGTTGCTAATTTCTCCTGCGACCTTAAGGACGGCGAGCTTGTCGGTTTGATTGGTCCTAACGGCGCTGGTAAAACTACAGTTTTCAATATGCTGAGCGGTGTTTATACTCCGACCAGCGGTCAGATTACCTTCTGGGACAGAAACAATAAGGTTCGCGTTACAAATAAAAAATCTCCGGCCCAGCTGAATAAAATGGGGGTTGCGCGAACCTTCCAGAACATCCGTCTTTTTAACAGCCAGACAGTTCGCGATAATGTCCGCATTGCCCTTCATAATCAGAGAATCGTAAATCCTTTTGATGTGCTTCTTCGCCTTCCTAAGTTCCGTCGTGACGAGCAGCTTATGGACCAGAAGGTAGATCAGCTGCTTTCGATTCTCAAGCTCAGCGATAAAAAATACGAGCTTGCAAAGAACCTGCCTTATGGTGAACAGAGAAAGCTGGAAATTGCCCGTGCGCTTGCTTCTAATCCAAAGCTCCTTTTGCTGGATGAGCCTGCTGCCGGTATGAACCCTCAGGAAACTGAAGAGCTGCGCCAGATGATTGAGCTTATCCGCAAAGAGTTTAAGCTGACTGTTCTTTTGATTGAGCACGATATGAAGTTTGTAATGAACATCTGTGAACGCATTATGGTTTTGAACTACGGCCGCATTATTGCGGAAGGGTCTCCGGCGGAAATTAAGGCTAATCCGGATGTTATCAAAGCATACTTAGGAAGTGAGGCAGGGGCATGTTAAAAGTAGAAAATCTTTCTGTAAATTACGGCTCAATCAGAGCCTTGAAAAATATTTCTTTCAACGTTGAAAAGGGTGAAATTATCACTCTGATTGGAAGTAACGGGGCGGGAAAAACTACAACCCTGCATTCAATTTCCAATCTGATTAAGAAGCAGAGCGGAAGCATCACTTTTAACGGCGAGGATATTACAAATCTTGCGGCAGATAAAATCGTTACCCGTAATCTTATTCAGGTTCCGGAAGGACGCCGCATTTTCCAGAATCTTTCTGTAAAGGAAAATCTTGAGCTGGGTGCTTTTCTGCGTAATGACAAGGAGCAGATTTCCCGCGACCTTGAAATGGTTTTTGAATATTTTCCTCGTCTTAAAGAGCGACTCCGCCAGAATGCGGGAACTTTGAGCGGCGGTGAGCTTCAGATGCTGGCAATGGGACGTGCACTTATGGCTCAGCCTCAGCTTCTTCTGCTGGACGAGCCAAGTATGGGACTTGCTCCTATTTTTGTTGATGAAATCTTTAATATCGTACAGAGAATCAATAAAGCCGGTACTACTATCCTTCTGGTTGAACAGAATGCATTTAAAGCTTTGTCAATTGCCAATAGAGGGTATATACTAGAAACAGGAGAAATTACAAAAAGCGGTAATGCTCAGGATTTAATTTCTGACCCTGCCGTTAAGAGTGCTTACCTAGGAGGCTAACTATGATTATTAAAGATGTAATGACAAAAAATCCTGTTTGTGTAGAAGAATCAACTCCGATTACAGAAGCAAAGCAGATAATGCTTAAAAACGGATTTGGAAAACTTCCTGTTTTGAACAGCTCAAAAAAACTGGTAGGAATTGTTACAAAAAACGATATCGCAAAGGCTTCTCCGTCCGAGGCTACAACCCTGGATATGTATGAAATCTCTTATCTTCTTTCTAAACTTACCTGCGGCAAGTGCATGACAAAAAAGGTTCTTACCGTAAGTGAAAATGAAGTTGTAGAAGAAGCGGCAAAAATCATGATTGATAACGAAATCGGTTGTGTGCCGGTTGTTGAAAATGATGTTGTTGTCGGTATTGTTACTGAAAGCGACCTCTTCCAGCTTTTTACAAATATGTTTGGTGCCCGCTACAAGGGTGTTCGAGCCAACTTCTATATGCAGGATAAACCTGGTCAGCTTGCCGGATTTGCTGCAAAGGTTGCCGAAGCAAAGGGAAACCTTATTGCTATTGTTACCCGTGAATCTGAAAAGACCGGTACAAGACGTGTAACTGTAAAGGTAACCGATATAAGTCTTGATGCTATGAAATCAATTCTCTCAGAATCTGGTGCAGAGTTGATTGACATAAGAATGATGTAAGGATAAATTCTTTACACCACATGATAGACTTAAATGTTGCTCAAATAATTAACGAATACTTTTTTTCTCAGGATGATGTTTTTACTTCTGATGATTTTTATCACTATTTAAAATCAAAGGGAGTAAAGGCTACTAAAGATGAAGTTATTGGTCTTTTACATTCATCCAATCTTGTTTTTCCCCTTGTAAATAAAGAATTCATAACACGAGCCGGAGTTTTTGAAGGAAGATGGTTCAGTTTTCTTCCGAGTAAAGAAGAAATTGAAAAAGGGCAGATTATTATCGGACACCGCTGCGTTCCTTTTATAAATCCTGAAGCTGCACCTGATTCAATTTCTGTTATGGCGGGATCAAAAATCATAAAAAGCGAATCAGCTGTTTTTTCAATGAACCTTGCCCTGGACACCTTTGCCCTTTACGGTGAAGGTTATGTAATTCCCTATATTATCAATGACCCTTCCAACAAAGACCTTTCTTTAGGTTCAGTTCAGTATTCAATGCCGTCAGAAGTCCGCCTTACTTCCTGGCCCCTCAAAAAAATTGCCGGTAAAGAAGGGATTAAATATGGTGACAGAATTTTGTGCCGTGTTTTTGACTGGGCTGAAAATATTGTTGAAATGACTGTCCTTCACGAAAATCAGGATCAGCTTATAATTTCGGAAGCTTCCATAAAACGTGAAAACTGGTATACAGATTTCGAGAACGGGCTTTTGCAGAGCTTTGATAAGAACGGACCTTGTGATTCGATTGAAGATCAGCTGGCCTTGCTCTATCTTGAAAATCAGGAGCAGCTTTGCATAAGGGAATGTGGTTCGGCTGAAGAGTTTTTGAAGCACACTACAAAAATCGGTTTTTCGTCTTACGGGGTAGAAAGCAGAATCTGGCGCACAGGGGAATCTGTGCCTTACGTTGGAAAGTGGAATCAGTCAGTTCCGTCGGAATTTATTTTTTCTGATATGACAATGACCTTTTCTCCTCCTGTACTTGATGCATATCTTGAGGATTTTATCTGCCGGAATCAGAATCCAAAGGAAAAAATGACTTTTGACCAGCTTGCGGATATTATGTTTCCAAAAATGCTGCATCTTACTGCGGATGAGAGACAGTCTATCTTGTTGAACATAGAAAAACGACATGATATAATTAAACAAAATTTCAATTCGTTTTCTGATTATGGAATTGCTCCAATCAGGCGACGGATTCTGGAGCTTTTTACACACATAAATGAGCTTGTCTGTGATATTGCCGGTTCAAATGTTTCGGTGACGGATTTTCCTCAGCAGGAACTTGTAATTTTATCACAGCTTTTCAGTCACGTGGCTCATTTACTGGAAGATGTTGAAAATCTTGTCCTGCGTGAACAATTTCCTGTTGATGACGTTGCCTTGTCACTTGATGGAATGGAAGAAACTTTTGAGGATATTGTTTACACACTGAAATCCGCATTAGAAAAAAATAAATATAAAGGCTTTGGTTTAGTAGAATAAAACAAAGATGGAGAGAAAAAAGTATGGATACAAAAGTTAATCTGGCAGATTTGATTCATCGTGGTGGAGTTATGGAAATTGACGCTGCAAACACGGAAGATGCTTACAAAAAGTTTACAGCTGAAATCAACCTTCCGGAAGGAATTGATTCGGATTTTCTTTACAGAGCCTTGTGCGACAGAGAGCACGTTTTGAGTACTGCTGTCGGTCACGGAGTTGCCCTTCCACACACACGTTCCCCTATTTTTAAGGAAGAAATTGATCAGCGTATTTACGTAGTTTATCTTAAAAAGCCTATTGATATGCACGCTCCTGACAGCGCTCCTGTAAATGTAATGTTTGTTCTTTTGACACAGAATAATCAGACCCATCTTGGAGTTCTTTCTTCACTTGCAGGCTATCTTAATAATCATAATTTTAAGAAGGCTCTTGAAATCAAGGCAAATGAAGAAAAACTTGCTGCAATTATCAGAGAACTGGCATAAAAATAATTAATCTGCATTTTTTTGAGGTGAAATTATGGATAAAAAAACTATTGAAGCTGTGGCAACATCAATCCGCAGCTTGTCTATGGACGCAATTCAGAAGGCTAATTCTGGACATCCTGGACTTCCTTTGGGAGCTGCAGAACTTGCAGCTGTATTGTATGGCGAAGTTTTGAAGCACAACCCGGCTGATTCAAAATGGGCTGACCGCGACCGCTTTGTATTGTCAGCTGGTCATGGTTCTATGCTTCTTTACAGCATTCTTCATCTTGCCGGCTACAAAGTAAGCATGGATGATATCAAGAACTTCCGTCAGGTTGGTTCTAAATGTCCTGGACACCCTGAATTTGGTGATACAGACGGTGTTGAATGTACTGGTGGTCCTCTTGGACAGGGCGTTTCTATGGCTGTTGGTATGGCAGTTGCAGAAAGCATGCTGGCTGCTAAGTTCAACACAGCAAAGCACACAATCGTAGACCACTACACTTACTCGCTGGTAGGTGAAGGCTGTCTGCAGGAAGGTGTTGCATCTGAAGCTTGTTCTTTGGCTGGTAACCTTAAACTTGGTAAACTTATCGTATTCTACGATCAGAATAAAATTTCTATTGACGGTAATACAGACATTACTTTCACTGATGATATTGCAAAACGCTATGAAGCTTACGGCTGGCAGGTTTTGAAAGGTGATATGTATGATGTAGAAGGCATTGCAAAGCTTGTTGCAGAAGCTAAAAAATGCGCAGACAAGCCTTCTTTGATTATGCTTAAGTCTGTAATCGGAAAGAGCGCTCCAAAACAGGGAACTGCTGATGTTCACGGAGCACCTCTTGGAGCTGAAGGAATTATTGAAGCAAAGAAAACTCTTGGTCTTCCAACAGACAAAGACTTCTACGTTCTTCCTGAAGCTTACAAATATTTTGAAGATAAAAAAGCAGCATTTGCTAAGGCTGAAGCTGACTGGAATGCTGAATTTGATGCATGGGCAAAAGAAAATCCTGAACTTAAAAAGCTCTGGGATGCTTATCATTCAGACAGCGTAACAGACGAATCTGTAAAAGACGTTGAATATAAGGTAGGCGACGCTTGCGCTACTCGTGATGCTTCCGGAAAGGCATTGAACGTAATTGCAGCCCGCTATGCTAACATTGTTGGTGGTTCTGCTGACCTTATGGGACCAAACAAAACTGCATTCAAGGCAACTGATAACGGTACATTCAGCCCTGCTAACCGCGCAGGCCGCACAATCGAGTACGGTATCCGTGAGTTTGCAATGTCTGCTGTTTGTGCGGGTATTTCTCTGCATGGTGGACTCCGCCCGTTCTGTGCTACATTCTTAGTATTCGCAGATTACCTCCGTCCATCTCTCCGCGTTGTTTCTTTGATGAAGCAGCCTGTAATTTACGTATTTACACACGATTCAATTTACGTTGGTGAAGACGGTCCTACACACCAGCCAATCGAAACTATGACTTCTCTGCGCGCTATTCCTGGTGTTCAGGCAATCCGCCCTGGTGACCCTGAAGAATCTATGGAAGCATGGAAGATTGCTTACGCTTCTAAAGATCATCCGGTTTGTATGGCATTTACACGCCAGGCTCTTGCAGTTTACGAAAAAGCTGATAAGGACTGGAAGAAGAACATGGTAGAAAAGGGTGCTTACGTTGTTCAGGAAGGTTCAGCTAGTCCTGACATCACAATCCTTGCAAGCGGTTCTGAAGTAAATATGGCTCTGGATGCTGCAAAGCTTGTAAGCGGAAAGGCTATCCGTGTTGTTTCTGTTCCAGACTTGAAGAAGTTCGAAGGTCTTTCTAAGGCTGAACAGGACAAGATTATGGGAAATCCAAAACGCGTTGTTTGTACAGAAGCCGGCATTTCTATGGAATGGCTGCAGTTCACTTCTAAAGAAAACTGCTTCTGTCTGGATAACTTTGGTACTTCTGGTCCTGCCAAGAAGGTTGCTGAATACTTCCACTTCACAGCAGAAGACCTGGCTAAGTTGTTGAATAAATAGTTTATAAAAGGGGAGTTTCGGCTCCCCTGATTTTTTTTAGAATGGATTATTTAATAATGGGCGCGGCTTCAGCCCTTATAATTGCCCTGCTTGTTTTTTATTTCCGCTATAGTCATAAGCCGTCCCAGGCTCAGAAAATTAACCGCCCCCTTCAGGATGTAAAGTGCCCCATCTGTCAGTCCAGCCTCTACGTCGGGGAAAATCTGGTTTCCAAAGTTTTCCGTCCTATGAATGTTCCCGACCAGCTGATGATTGTAATGGGCTGCCCCCACTGTTATCCGGTATGCGAGCCCGGAGTAAAACGAACCTGCCCTGTTTGCGGAAAAACTGTAGGCCAGGATCAGAGTCTTACCGCCCGCCTTTTTAATAAACAGCTTGGAAAAAAACACGTCCACGTTGTAGGCTGTTCAAACTGCCACCGGCCCCGCGCAGACTAGTTTTTCAATGATATAAAGATACTTGTACATTGTAGGAAAAATTGCCGCGAGGGAGTAGAACGAGGGGCAAAAACACTCTGATTGTTGTGACCGCGAAAGCGGTCAGTCATATAGTTTCTTTGCAACAATCAGCGTGTAGCGCATTATTGCGCGGTTTTGAACCTCGATCTGCGACCGGAAGGCAATTTTTGTTAACATATAGAAGAAACATTGTTTAAATGCTAAACTTTTAAATATATTAAACATCTGAAATATTATTAAATAGTTTTTATAGAGGACAAAATGAAACAGTTGATGTTAGGTAACGCCGCAGCTGCCAGAGGTCTTTTTGAAGGCGGCTGTGAGTTTGTTTCCAGTTATCCTGGTACTCCAAGTACAGAAATTACGGAAGAAGCTGCAAAATTCAAGGAAATCTATTGTGAATGGGCACCAAACGAGAAGGTTGCCCTGGAATCGGCTTTTGGTGCCTGCCTTGCCGGCCGCCGTGCCTTCTGTGGAATGAAGCACGTTGGTCTGAACGTTGCCGCAGACCCTCTTTATACAATGAGTTATACAGGCGTTAATGCCGGTCTTGTAATTGGAGTTGCAGATGATCCCGGAATGCATTCATCTCAGAACGAACAGGACAGCCGCCATCACGCAATTGCTTCAAAAATCCCTATGATTGAACCAAGCGATTCTGATGAAGCCCGCGAGTTTGCAAAGCTTGCCTTTGAAATCAGTGAAAAATTCGATACTCCTGTTTTGTACAAGATGTGTACCCGCGTTGCCCACAGTCAGAGTGTTACAGAGTCTTGCCAGCGTGGAGAAATTACTCATAAAGAATATAAAAAAGACATTACAAAATACGTTATGGCTCCCGCAAATGCAATCCGCCGACATCCTTTTGTAGAAGAAAGAATGAAAAAACTTGCTGAATGGAGCGAGACAAGCGGAATTAACCGCGTAGAAAAGGCTGATTCTAAGACTGGTATCATCACTTCTTCAACTGCTTATCAGTATGTAAAGGAAGTTTTGGGTGATTCTGTAAATATCCTCAAGCTTGGAATGGTAAATCCTCTTCCAGAAAATATGATTAAAAAGTTTGCAGATGGTCTTGAGAAAATCATCGTTGTAGAAGAGCTTGATCCTATTGTTGAAAGTTTTGTCCGCGGTCTTGGTTTGACTTGCGAAATCCACGGAAAAGATATGTTCCCGATTTGCGGCGAATTCAGTCAGAATATTGTTGCTGCTGCTTTTGGAAAGGAAGTTCACTCGGGCAAAAAACTCGACGGAGTTCAGATTCCTGTTCGTCCTCCGATTATGTGTGCCGGCTGTCCTCACCGCGGAATGTTCTATGCCTTAAATAAGCTTAAGGTTACCGTTTTTGGTGATATCGGCTGTTATACTTTGGGCTCGGTTGCGCCGCTTTCTGCAATGGATGTGACTTTGTGTATGGGTGCATCTTTCAGCGGACTTCACGGCTGGAACAAGTCAGTGGGTGCTGAAAACGAAAAGAAATCTGTTGCCGTTATCGGTGATTCAACTTTTATGCATTCAGGTATGACAGGTCTTGCGACAATCGCTTATAACCAGTCAAACTCTACTGTAATCGTACTTGATAATTCGATTACCGGTATGACAGGTCATCAGCAGAACCCAACAACAGGAAAGAACCTCTATGGCGACCCGGCTGGCCGTGTTGACCTTGAGGCTCTGGCTCGTGCAATGGGAATTAATCGTGTTCGCGTAGTTGACCCATATAATATTGCGGAATGTGAAGCCGCTGTTAAGGAAGAGTTAGCTGTTGAAGAGCCAAGTTTGATTATCAGCCGAAGACCTTGTGTTCTCCTTAAGGAAGTAAAGGCAAAGCCTGCGCTTGTAGTTGATGAAGCTAAGTGTAAGTCTTGCAAAATGTGCATGAAAATCGGCTGTCCTGCAATTTCGATGAAGGGCGGAAAGGCTAAGATTGACCCGACCCTGTGTGTGGGTTGTGGGGTTTGCGTACAAATGTGTAAGTTTGGCGCGTTATGATAACAAAGCAGGTAAAGCTAAAAATTGCTGAGCGCAATTTTTTTAACGCTTTGCTATAGAACAGAGGTCGCCAGCGACCTCACACATGTGTAAATTTGGAGCGCTATAATGGTTAAGAATATTATGATAGTCGGCGTGGGCGGGCAGGGTGCGCTGCTTGCGTCTAAAACTTTGGGACAGGTTCTGCTTGATGCGGGCTTTGATGTAAAGGTCAGCGAGGTTCACGGTATGAGCCAGCGCGGCGGTTCGGTTGTAACTTACGTGCGCTATGGCGAAAAAGTTTACTCTCCAATTGTAGACAAGGGAGAGGCTGATTTTATTGTGTCCTTTGAACTGCTTGAGGCGGCTCGTTACACAGAATTTTTGAAGGCAGACGGACAGATTGTCGTAAATACTCAGAAAATCGACCCTATGCCGGTAATTACGGGCGTTGCCGAGTACCCGGAAGACCTTGTTGGAAAAATGACCGCTGCCGGAATTAAGGTAGACGCAATCGACTGTCTGGAACTTGCCCAGCAGGCCGGAACTGCAAAGGCTGTAAACATCGTTCTGATGGGCCGCCTTTCAAAATACATGGACTTCCCGGAGAGTGCCTGGCTGAGCGCAATCGAAAAGCTTGTAAAACCACAGTTTCTGGAAATGAATAAAAAGGCATTTTTGCTGGGAAGAGGGGAATAGAGGACACTTATGAATTTAAAATACTATCAGAAAGAAAGTGAATGTATGCCTCTGGAGGAACTTAAAAAACTTCAGGGCGAAAGACTTGCGAAAAACTTCCGTCATGTGTACGAGAATGTTGAATATTACAGAAAGCGCTGCGAAGAAGCTGGGATAACCCCTGACGACATTAAGGGACTGGATGACCTGGATAAAATTCCTTTTACCTGCAAGGATGACCTTCGCGCAACTTATCCTTACGGACTTTTTGCGGTTCCTATGAAGGAGGTTGTTCGTATTCATGCTTCTTCGGGAACTACTGGTAAGCAGATTGTTGTTGGTTACACAAAGGATGACCTTGAAATCTGGAATGACTGTTGTGCCCGTCAGCTGGTTGCTATCGGTTGTGATGAAAATGACATTGTTCAGAATGCTTATGGTTACGGTATGTTTACCGGTGGTTTTGGCCTTCATGGCGGTGCTACAAAGCTTGGCTGCCAGGTGCTTCCGATTTCTGCGGGAAATACCCAGCGTCAGATTACCTTCTTTCAGGATATGGGCTCGACTGTGCTCTGCTGTACTCCTTCTTATGCGGCTTACCTGGGCGAGACTTTGCACGAAATGGGACTGAGCCCTAAAGACATTCATCTTAAGGCCGGTATTTTTGGTGCTGAGCCCTGGACTGAAGAAATGCGCCGCGATATCGAAAAATCACTTGGTATTAAGGCTTATGATATTTACGGTCTTACTGAAGTTATGGGCCCTGGCGTTGCCTACGAATGCAGCGAACAGAAGGGGATGCACGTAAACGAAGACCACTTTATTATAGAAACAATTGATCCAAAAACAGGAAAACGTCTGCCGGACGGTGAAAAGGGTGAACTTGTATTTACTGCAATTACAAAGCAGGCTTTTCCTCTTATGCGCTTCCGAACAAAGGATATCGGTGTTCTTAACCGCGCTCCTTGTGCCTGCGGTCGTACTTTTGTGCGTATGAGTAAGCCTATGGGTCGTACTGATGATATGCTTATTATCCGCGGTGTTAATGTATTCCCAAGCCAGATTGAAGGCGTGCTTTTGCAGAACGGTTATCCGCCAAACTACCAGATTATCGTTGGCCGCGTAAATAACAACGATACTTTCGAAATCAAGGTGGAAATGACGGCCGACAAGTTCAGCGATGTTATTTCGGAAATCAACAAGCAGGAAAAGGCTCTGGAAAGTGCACTGCTCAGTGTTCTCCAGATTAAGGCAAAGGTTACTCTGGTAGCGCCAAAGAGCATTGAACGTTCGGAAGGCAAGGCTAAGCGAGTTATTGATACACGTAAGTTGCATGATTAAAAAAAAGTCACACGGATTCGAAACGACTAACGTCGTTTCAGCTTTAGAAAATGGATTCCCCAGGAATCCGCAATCCGTGTGACAAAAAAATCAGGAGGATCCCATATGACAATTAACCAGATTTCTATCTTTATTGAGAATCGTAAAAACGCTCTTTCGGAGCTTACAAATGTTCTGGCTGAGCATAATATCAATCTTCGTGCAATTCAGATTGCAGATACAAGTGATTTTGGAATTGCACGAATTATTGTAGATGACCCGGAACCTGTAAAAGCGGCCCTTGAACGTTCTGCTTACATTGTAAAGCAGACTCCGGTTATTGCGATTGAAATCCCGGACGAGGCAGGAAGCCTTAATAAAATCCTAAAGCTTCTTGCTGATAACGGCCGCAACGTGGAATATATGTACGGCTTTACAGGACGCCAGACAAACGCTGCCTTTATGGTAATCCGTACAACTGACGTTCAGAAAACTGAAGAAATCCTGGAAAAAGCAAAAATTCGCACAGTTGCTCAAAATGAAGTTTCACAGTTGTAGCTTTCTGTGATATAATTCTTATTATTGATTACTTATTGATGAGGATTAATTATGGAAATTGAAAAACTGATTGATGGAAATTCGGCAACAGTAAAACTTACCGGACGTCTTGATACATCTAATTCTCCTGAACTTGAAGAGGCTTTGAAGACTCTGGATTCTGCTGAAAAGATTACTCTTGATTTTTCTGGTCTTGAATATATTTCCTCAGCTGGACTTCGAGTTCTGCTTATTGCACATAAGAATTTTTCAAAGAAGTCAGGAATGACATTAATTAATGTAAATGATGATGTTATGGACGTTTTCAAGGTTACAGGCTTTGATGATGTTCTTGATATTAAATAATTTCTTTCAGGATTTTTAAGGTGGGTGGAATTAGTAAGGCCGGCTTATTTGCGGGATTGATTTTTGCTTCTTCGATTCTTTTATCTTCCTGTGTAAGTACAAATGCCGGCCGTCCTGAACAGGCTGGACAGACGGAAACGACTGTCGCCTTTAGCGATAATGATTTTCGTATAGCCGCAGAACTTCTTGTTGAAGACTTTGCTAATTCTACAGCTGTCAGAAATTATAGAACTGAAAGTGAGGCTTTGCCCTGCGTGCTTGTAGGCGAAATCAAAAACAGGAGCGGAGCTCATATTGATACAGCAAAGCTTGGCCGCCGTTTTCAGACTGCAATAGTAAATAACGGCACAATGAAAAATGTTTCTGATTCCGAGAAGAAATTTGCCCGCCTTTCAGAAGATGATTTTTCCGATTTTATTGATACAGAAGCCTTAAAAGATGCGGCTCAAAATGCCGGAATTGATTTTTATCTTCAGGGTTCTGTAACTTCTTCCTTTTATCTTGATATGATAGCCCTTGATGCTGCAAGTGGCAGTGTTTTGTGGCAGGGGCAAACCAGCCTTTCAAAGCCTTCAAAAAAGTAGAATTTCTAAGCTTTTTTCTATATAATACCCGCATGAATATAATCGTTGTTGGCAGTGGTGGACGTGAGCACACTATCTGCTGGAAACTTGCCCAGAGCTCGCTTGTAGACAAAGTCATCGTTGTACCGGGAAACGGCGGAACAGCTGATGAAGCAAAGTGTCAGAATGTAAATCCAAAAGATTGTGATTATATTGCCCAGGGTGAAAATCCTTATGTTGCCATTGCAAAGCACGAAAATTGCCGCATGGCTGTAATCGGGCCGGAAGATCCTCTCTGCGAAGGAATTGCAGATGAATTCTGGAAGGCTGATATTCCTTGTGTAGGTGCAAAAAAAGCCGGCGCAATGCTTGAAGGCAGTAAAGACCTTGCCAAGGCCTTTATGAAAAAATACAACGTTGCCTGTGCCGCAAGCGAAACTTTTGTAAATAAAGATGCCGCAATCGAGTACGTAAAAAAGCACGGCGCTCCTATCGTTATCAAGGCTGACGGTCTTGCGGCAGGAAAGGGTGTTGTTGTTGCTGCCACTATGGAAGAAGCACTTTTCGCAATCGAAGATATTATGGAAAGCGGCCGTGTTGGCGATGCCGGTAAAAAGCTTGTAATTGAAGATTATCTTGAAGGAGTTGAGATTTCAGTTCTTGCTGCGGTTTCTGTAACTCCTGAATATGCAGTGCAGGGAAGCGCTACAATCGTTCCTTTCCTTCCTGCCCGGGACCACAAACGCCTGAACGACGGCGCAAAGGGTCCAAATACCGGCGGAATGGGAGCTGTATGTCCTCTTTCTGACGTAACTCCTGAAATTATGGAACAGTTCAAAAAGGACTGTCTTGAACCGACTTTGAACGGTCTTATCAAAGAGCGTTTTGACTACCGTGGCTTTATTTTCTTTGGTGTAATGCTTACTAAAAACGGTCCTAAGCTTCTTGAATACAATGTCCGCCTTGGCGATCCTGAAACTCAGGCAGTTCTGCCGCTCATGGACTTTGATATGATGGCTATGTGTACCGCAATTCTCAACGGTACTCTGAAAGATTTTGAATTCAAATGGAAGCCGGGATTCCAGTGCGCCCCTGTTGTTGTAAGCGGCGGCTATCCTGGAAGCTACAAAAAAGGCTGTGAAATCACATACGATGCAGCAGAGCTTGCAGAAAGCACTGCAAAAGTATTTATTGCGGGCGCAGTAAAAGACGGTGACAAGCTTGTAACAAGCGGTGGCCGTGTTCTTGCCTGCAGTGCATACGGAAGCACTTTCGACGAAGCCTGGAAACTTGCCTACCGCGGAATCAATGCCGTTCATTTTGAAGGCGCCTTCCACCGTAACGACATAGGTTTACCTGGTGCGGCTGAAAGCGGAAAGCTGTAATATGCAGGAGGGGGAGGCCTCCCCCTCGCTCCAACCGCCTTCAGCGTTTTCCGCTACCCCTTCTCCTAGGGGCGGCGCCCCTAAAACCCCGCTATTTTCCCAGTCTATTAATTAGTTTTTCGGCTGTTAGTGCCCAGTCTTCGCCGTTTGCAAAGCTTGAGCCGGCTAGGGCGTGGGCGTAAACTGCGGTGATGGCGGCGTCGCGGGTTGTGTAGCCTTGGGCGAGCAGGGCGGCAGTCATTCCTGCTAAGACATCGCCGCTTCCGGCCTTTGCAAGGCTTGGGGAGCCGGCGTCGCAGATGTAAATATCATCTTCATGCGCAATAAAGGTATTTGCGCTTTTCATAATCAGCGTGATGCCAGGGAAGCGCTGACAGATTTTATTTCCAATTTCAATTCTTTTTTCAGCCTGAGTAAGTTCTGCAATTGTAACAGGCGCTTCGCCCAGGAAAGCAAAATCACAGAAGCTTTTTAGTTCTTTTAAGTGCGGTGTAAGTATGATTTTTTCCTCCGGGCGGGAGCTGTAAAGTTCGTCTAAAAAGGCCGGCAGATCTTTCCAGCTGAATAAATCGGCATCGAAAAGGCAGGCAGGTGCTTTTGCTGAGCGGAACCAGGCTTTTACTTGGTCGAGGGCTTTTTGCGCCGGGGCGGGGGGCACTTCCCTTGCAGGTGACGCTGTCAGTGTTGAAACGCCGCCTAATCCGCTTCCAATCAGCACGCAGGTCGTGTTTGCCGGGATTTCATCATTTATCATCAGCTCTGGGCTTATTTTGAACTGTTCTAGATTTGAGTTTTCTGTTTTTACAAGAGTAACAAGTCCGCTTCCAAAATTAAGGGCGGCAGAGGCTGCAAGTATTCCAGCTCCGGATTTTTCTCCGGCGAAAACTGCTGTATGTCCGTAAGATCCCTTGTGGGAAGCTTTATTTTTCCGCCAGGGAAGTTTTATATCATCTTTTTCAATTAAAAAGGCATCCGGCCTTCCGCAGGCTTCGAATTTGGCTGGCGTAATTCCCAAATCTGCAATCTGGATTGTTCCGCAAAGGTCTTTTGCCTGGTCGCCAAAAAGTGCTGATTTCAGGCAGCCCATTGTTATGGTTAAATTAACCTTAAAACGCAGACCTGTAGGAATGTCGCAGGCGATTTTGTTTGCAGGCAGGGAGTTTACTTTTTCAATTATACCTGCCAGCGGCTCTTTGAGTTCCCCTGAAAATCCGGTTCCTAAAATACAGTCTACAATTACACTGTAGGAAGAAAGTTTTTCGTCTGCGGGGATTTCTGTAAAAATCGGGACGCCGGTTGACTCAGCCATTTTTCGCTGTGCTATGGCTTCTTCTGTTTTTGGTGCTTTTATTGCAAAAATATCGCAGGGGATTTTTCCGCAGAGACGGCGGGCAAGAGCATAACCGTCGCCGCCGTTGTTTCCGCTTCCGCATATTATCAGGACGCGGGGGCAGGGGGCACTGGCGTGTGTAGAATCACTTTCATCCCGGCAGATAGCCTTCAAAACTTCTGCTTCCATTGCTGCTGCCGCATTTTCCATCATTACAAATTCTGGAAAAGCGTAATGAGCTTTTGCTTCTTTTTCTACGCTCTGGGAATCAGAAAAAACTGCCTTCATACCTTGCCCCGAAAGGAGATGCCCTACATCTTTGTGAAAATCTTAGAGCTGGCAAAGCTGTTTCCGTCAGCATCATCCGGAATATCTGTGCAGGAGAATTTCATGGCTTTATCATCATCTTTTATTGTCGAATATGTGAGCCGCATTTTTTTAGGACCGTCAGATTTTGTTTCATTTGAAACTGTCCAGCTGGAAGTGCCTTCTGACTCAACTGTTATAGTAAGCATTTTGAGGGTTGAGGTGTAAGTGCCCTTCCAGAAGTAGGTGTCGCTTCCCTGTTTCTGGCGGATTTCGATTTTTCCGTTTGATTTTACTTCTATTGTGGTTGTGTTCTTGTTGAAACCCCACTTTCCGATGCACTTTACTTCATTTGCACTTTCAGCAGCTTCTTTTACATCGTTGGCCGCCTCTTTTGCACCGTCACCGATTTTCTTTCCCAAGTCTTTAAAAAAGTTTCCGGTTTCTTTCAGAGCTTTTTTTCCCTGATCGCCAACTTCCTTCCATTCAGAAGAATTGTCCTTTTTCTTATTGTCCTTTGCAGTAAGCGGGCCGCACAAAAGGGCTGCAATAAAAAGTGTAAAAATAATCTTTTTCATAAAATCCTCCCGGAATCCTTATTTCAAAAAGAGTAATCCCAAAATACCCACTGGAATCAGGTATGCCGCAAACCAGTGAAGCTTTCCCTTGCGGATAACTTTCATAAGGAAGGTAAGCGAAATGTAGCCTGTTGCAAAGGCTGCGGCACAACCTGCAATTACAGGTGCTGCACCGATGCTGCTGTTTACTTCGCCCAAATCCTTGAGTTCAAGAAGGAAGGCTCCAAGAATTGCCGGAATTGAAATGATAAAAGAAAAATCTCCGGCGGCTTTTGCGTCAACTCCGCTGTAGAGGGCACCGGCGATTGTAGAACCGCTGCGGCTGATTCCTGGCAAGGTTCCAAAGCCCTGCATAATTCCAATTATAATTGACTGAAAGAAAGAAATACCTTCCGCTGGAGCTGAGCCTTCTTTTTCGGCTTTAGCTTCGTTCTGCTTTCTTTTGAGGTTACTTACAATAAGTAAAACTGCAGTTACAAGGAAGCCTGCACAGGTTGATTTAATAGAAAGCTGGGGCATTTTTTTACTTGTAAGGATTCCGATAGCGGCGGTAATAATTGTTGCAACTATTACGGCGATGATTGTGCGCCGCCCTGCCTTGTCACTTCCGGCAAGTAAATCTTCCGGGTGAAGGGTTGATTCTGGTTGTGCGCGGCGTGCAATCCATCTTCCTAAAACACAAAAAAGTCTTGCTATTTTTCGCCAGAAGTAAAGACAAACGGCAAAAAGAGTTGCAAGATGAAGAAAAACGTCGAACAGAAGCGGAACGTCGTCCAGCTTAAAAAGATTCTGAGCTACGGCAAGGTGGCCTGAAGATGAAATCGGAAGAAATTCTGCGATTCCCTGTAAAATTCCGAGTAAAATTCCCTGAAAAACTGTCATTTGAAAACCTCTGAAGTATTTATGATTTACATTTCAGAAACGTGCATAGATTCTACGTCCTGCACTCTGATGTGATGATGTCCTAAGTCTAAAAAGTCGCCCCATTCTTCGGGCATAAAGCAGCCGTGCTCGTAACAGCCGCCATCTTTGCGGCAGTGGATGCAGGGGTTTTTGCTGTAATGGCCCAGCTTTTCTACGTCTAAAGTTTCTGATGAGCCGTTTTTGTACTTAATTGTTAGTTTCATACTTGTGTTTACTCCTTATGCCTAAAATTACCATTGTAATTACAGAGCCGGCCACCATCAGGAAGCATAAAATCTGTCCGGTGGAGAAGTTTAGGAGCGAAGTATTGGTGTAGAGCGGGGCGGTGGCGTCCTTGGCGATTCGGTAGCCGATGTCGGCATCTGGTTCGCGGAAGTATTCGATGAAAAAGCGGAAGAAGCCGTAACCGCAGGCGTAGGAAAGTCCCAGCTGGCCGTCAAACTTTTTGTGCTTTCTCATGAGCCACAAAATCGACCAGAGAATTACGCCTTCAAAAAGGGCTTCGTAAAGCTGGCTTGGGTGGCGGGGAAGGTTTACAAGATTTTTTTCTGCTATGTCCATTCCGATTTTCTGAGCAAAGTCAATGACCCAGCTTTTTGAGGCGGAAAATTTTTCTGCGGCAGGGAAGACCATGCCCCAGGGAGCGGTAGTAATGCGGCCGTAAAGCTCTCCGTTTAAGAAGTTGCCTAAGCGGCCGAAGGTGTAGCCAAGAGGAATTGCAATACACATGGCATCGCACCATTTCCAGAAGGGCTTTTTGTGTACCCGGCACCAGACAATCATTCCGATTAAACCGCCGATAAAGCCGCCGTGGTAAGACATACCGGCAAGGCCTGTAAAGTTTCCGGCTGCGTCAAAAGGCCAGAAAATCAGCCAGGGCTTTTTCCAGTAGAGGCCTGTTGTGTCGTAAATCAAAGTGGAAAATACGCGGGCTCCAATTAAAAGGAAAACGATTCCGGTTGCTATAAAGCTGAAAACATCGTCTTCGGAAGCTTTTCCTGCCGGGGTGGAAGCTGTCGCCTGGGAAGGTGAATCAAGCGCGCCCTCTTTAAATAATTTTGAAAGCACCCAGTAAGCTGTTCCGAAGGCAAAAACGTACATCAGACCGTACCAGCGAAGGAGTCCTAAAAATTTAATTCCCGGAAAAATCTGCGGATGAATCCAGGAAGGGTAGTTTATGTATAAAAAGTTCATATTAAATCTTAAATCCTTGTCCGGCGGCCTTAATCAGTTTTGACTTCAAAAGCTGATTTTCCTTGCGCACCTGAGTAAGTTCATAATTGAGGGTTTTTACCATTTCTGCAAGTTCACTCACGCTCAAAGTTCCGCCGCTGACTAAATCTTCAATGCCTGCAAGCTTGAGATTATAATCTTCGTTTGCATCTTCATCCGCGTTCTGGAAGTTGTCGCTTGCGCCTTCGAGATTAAAGGCTGCGTCAAAGGCGCGAGGCGGAGTTGCAATCACCTTGTCGGCAATGCGGTATACTGCCTGACCCAAGAGGGACTGAGGCTTATAAACAACAACAGGAAGCTGGCTTGCAAGAGCCTTATCCTGCAGCATATCGCGGTACATAAGTCCAAGATATTCAATTTCAAGTCCAAGATACTGATTGCAGGATTTTTTGATTCTCTGGGCCCGGTCAGCATCCTTTGGATCTTCAATCATGTTCATAACAAGGCGGGGACGGAACTGTTCCATGCGGGCCTTAAAAAGCGCTGTCGCTGCCGGATCCTGTTTTTCAAGCTCTGCTACCAGCTGTGGAATGTAAAGCTTCTGCATTGATTTTGCATCTTTTTTGATCCCGTCGATGTAAGCGCGGCCAGGTGTTCCTCTCTTGAAGGTTGTGTATAAAAGGCGGAAGGTGGCATTTTTCAAAAAGAGATAACCGTTCAAGGTTGCAGTAACGGCAGGCGCAGAAACAATAATTCCCTGTGGAGAAAGAAGGAACATATCAAGAATGAACTGATGGGTTCCCGCTCCAAGGTCTAGAATAACGTAATCTGTATTTATATTTTTAAGATTGCGGATCAGTTTTACTTTCTGAACGTGTTTAAGGGAAGTCAAATCAGGAATCTGGCTGTCGCCCGCAATAAAGCTGACGTTGTCATAATCTGTCGGCTGGATGATGTCCTTAAAATCAATTTTATCTGTGAACCAGGAACCAAGGCTGGCTGCTCCGGGGTGCTGTCCGATTACAAGATGAAGATTGGAAGCTCCCAAATCAAGATCGACTAAAACAACTTTTTTTCCCTGCTGACCCAGGGCAATCGCTAGGTTTGCAGAAAGAAGGCTTTTTCCAACTCCTCCCTTACCGCTTGCTACTGGAATTATCTGTGCCATAGAAAAATTATAACACAATCATGCCATTTTATATATGGAATTTTTCGTATTTGTGCCGTAAAATGAATTGTTATGAAACGCACAATTAACAATATTAAAAAAGTAACTTTATCCTTTTTAATTCTTACATTTGCATCTCAGTGTTTTGCTCAGTCTTCAATAGATTCAGACTCCAAAATATCAAGCTTCCAATACATGAAAAAACTTAATTCAGTTTTTGACTTTGTTCAGATGAATTATGTTGATGATTTAGACCCTAAGCTGCTTTACGAGGGAGCTCTCAAGGGAATGCTGGAGGCAATCGGCGACCCTTATACCCTTTATCTTGATTCTGATTATATGCGCGATCTGGGTGATACAACAAACGGAAGCTTTGGAGGAGTCGGCCTTACAATTTCCAAGCCGACTGAGAATAAGCCTGATAAGCCTGCCTACGTAGAAGTTTCGTCACCAATCGAAGATTCTCCTGGTGCAAAAGCCGGAATTCAGTCTGGGGATTATATCGTAGCAATTGAAGGAAAGCCTACTCCGGAAATGAGTATGAACGAGGTTCTGGCAAACCTGCGCGGGGAAGTAGGCACTCCGGTAAATGTTACGATTCTGCGCGGTGCCAACATGAAGTTCGATATCAAGCTTGTCCGCGCCTTGATCGAAGTTCCGACTGTAAAGGACGGAATGATTGAAGGAAGTAAAATCGGCTATATGCGCCTTATTCAGTTTACTCCTGAAACTCCAAAGCGTGTTCAGGAAGCAATTGACGGTTTTAAGGCTGCAGGTTACACAAGCCTGATTATTGATTTGCGCGATAATCCGGGCGGACTGATTACAAGTGCCGTTGAAGTTGGTGATAAGTTCATCAGTGAAGGACCAATTGTTTCAACCAAGAGCCGCCTGATTCTGGAAAATCACCAGTTTACGGCAAATAAAGATAAGACGATTGTAAGCGGTATTCCAATCGTAGTTTTGATTAACCATGGTTCGGCAAGTGCCTCTGAAATTCTTTCCGGGGCCCTTAAAGACAATCATCTGGCTTACCTTGTCGGCGAACGCACTTACGGAAAGGGTTCTGTTCAGCAGGTTGTTCCTCTTCGTGAAGATAACGGAATCAAGCTGACAATTGCCCGCTATTACACACCAAGCGATACAAATATCGATAAAATCGGAATTCCACCAGATCTTGAGATTCACAATGTTGAAAAATTCAGCAAAGAGCAGGAAGAACTGTACGTTAAGATGTTTGAAAATCAGGCAGTTCAGAAAATTGCTGATGAAAATCCTAACATGAAGGAAAGTGAGATTGCGGTTGCGGCTGAAAAGCTTGCAAAAGAATATCCTTTTGATTTACGCCTGCTCCGCCGTCTGATTCGTGTTCAGCTTATGCGCCATCAGCCTACTCCGCTCTTTGATATGGATTATGATGTTCAGCTCAAGGAAGCAATCAGAATTCTTAAAGAAGAAAAATTTTCTGAGCTTGTAAAACAGACTAAAACTTTGAAGCAGCTTCAGGACGAGGCAGCAGAAAAAGATTCAAAAGAAACTGTTGCCATAAAATAAGATTTTAAGAATGCGCCAGTTTATAGTTGAAACAGCAAATATAAAAAACGGCCTCATCGAACTGATTGGAAAGGATTTCCGCTATCTGCGTCAGGTTCTGCGGGTAAAAAAAGGCGATATGCTCAATGTCCGCCTGGATGACGGAAGCCTTCAGGGAACTACGGTTGCTTTCATTGATGATAAGGCTAAAAAAATCACCCTGCAGATTTGCGAAAATGCCGCCGGGGACCAGACTATTACCCGCGGTGTGCAGGCGGATGCTGTCGGCGGATTTTTTTCTGAGCGCGAGTTCGTACTTTTTCAGTTTATTCCAAAGGCTCAGAAATTTGAGCTGATTGTTCGTCAGGCGACAGAGTGCGGAATCAGCATAATTGTTCCGGTTATCGGAGATTTTTCTGAAAAAAACTGCACTTCTATGTTTGAGGGCGCCAAGCGGGAACGTTTTGAGCGAATAATACGCGAGGCCCGTCAGCAGAGCGGCTCTCCGGTGGCTACAAGAATTATGGAGCCAATGAACGTAGCGGCGGCGGCCCAATGGTGGAGGGACTTTTCCGGGGCAGAAGGCGCTGGCGTCGAGGCAGGTGGCACTGAAGCTGTGGCAGGAGCACCTGCCGTTGGTGCAGCTTCACTTGCGGTGGCTCTCTGGGAGCGGACGGAAGGCGAAGTTCCCCTGCAGCAGATTATAAATGAAAAGAAAGCTGCAAAAAAGATTTGCATTGCGGTTGGAAATGAAGGTGGAATCAGTCCTTCTGAGATTTCGCTATTGAAGGAAAAAGGATTTTTTTCTACCATTCATTTTGACGTGAATATACTCCGCTGTGAAACGGCGGCTCTCTACGGAATTGCGGCTCTTCAAAGCGCACTTTCGCAGGCAATTTTGTAAAATAAAAAACAGGTGGGAATGGAATATGGCAATTCAGAGAATTTCTTTAGTAGGTGTACCGGTAGATATCTGTCAGCCGGAAAATCTTGAAAATGAAATTATGGAGATTCTTGCAAAACCGGGAACAAAGCAGATTATTTTCCTTTCAATCTGGGATTTGCTTAAGGCAAGAAAACGCGGAGACTTTGCAGACTGTGTGAAGAGCGCGGATTTAGTTTTGCCGATTTCAAAGTCTATCCTGCGCGCGGCAGCTTTCCTAAAAAAGCCTCTTCCTGTCCGCTATAATCCCTTCAATGCCGTTATCCAGATTCTTTCTGTTCTTGATTCGCATTTCAAATCAATCTATCTTCTTGGTTCTTCAAAAAAGACCCTTACAAAGGTTGAACATAATATTAAGGACACCTTCCCGACCCTGAAGGTAATCGGCCGCTATGTTGGCTATTTTCCAAAAAACTCGGAAGGAAATATTATTCAGGCAATCTTTAAATCTCAGCCCGACCTGGTTCTCATCAGTGACGGCATTCGCGAGAAAAACTGCTGGGCTTACCGCCGCCGCAATCAGTTTTCTTCAAGTGCTTTCCTTTACTACAGGGACGCCTTCGGAATTTTCTCTGAGCGCGTTCGCCGTGTAAACGAAAAGACCTTCGATAAGGGCCTGGAGTTCTTCACAGAAATTGCTCATAACCCCTTTAAAATCTTTTATATTTTAAGATTATTTGTATTTTCTCTCGTTGTGCTATGGTACAAACTGTTCAAAAAGTGATATAATAACAATAAATTATAAATATAATAAAAAATTATTTAAAAACACAGGAACAAAAAAATGTCTTCGACTCTTAATCCTAATCAGGTGTACCTGATTACTTATCGTGGGGACGTTGTTGTATTCTGCACCCGGGTATTTCAAAAATTCGCAACGGTCCAACGAATTACTGCTATTAGTGAAGTGCCGCTAAATTGTTCGTGCATTGTTATTTTTGATGCAATTGATAATGCCGTCACCTTTGATTTTCTTCAGCAAATTAAGAAATACAATGTAACCCTAGTTTCTATCATATCCCCCTGCATAAGTGCTTTTATACAAATAAAATTAAAGGATGTTTCTTCCTTCTGGGTCTATTCCGGATTTTCCGGCAGTAAAATGGATGGTCTTGAAAGATATCTGTTAGAGAAGATAGAAGGTGAAAAGCAGGCTATCCGGCTTGGCAGTCCAATTTCCGGTGAAAATAAACCGATTGAAGGGCTTTTTGCCGGAGTCTCTGCTGGAATTCAGAAGTTCAGGGAGTCTCTGGTTAAGGCTGCTATGATTGATACTCCAGTTCTGCTGCTTGGTGAAACGGGCTGCGGAAAGACTTCTGCGGCAAAACTGATTCATAACCTGTCCAGACGAAGAGATGGTCCCTTTATACCTGTGTCTCCGGCTGATATTGTTCCTTCCCTTTGTGAAAGTGCTTTTTTTGGAAAGACAATCGGGGCCTATACCGACGCAAAAGCTGATAAAGGATTTTTCCTACGGTCAAATCACGGGGTTTTGTTTTTTGATGAAATCGGAACCCTAAGGGTTGTTCTTCAGGAAAAACTTCTTACTTTTGTTGAAAATTACCTTATAACTCCTGTGGGATCTACAAAGCAGGAAAAAATAGACACAAGGATAATTCTGGCAACAAATGCGGATATAAAGGCAATGTACATAAAAGGCTCCTTCCGCAGGGATTTATACCACCGAATTGATAATAATATACTTACAATTCCGTCCCTGCGGCAGCGGCCGGAGGATATTCCTTATGTTGCAAAGCAGTATCTTAAAGAAAATAAAGTAGAAAAATTTCTTTCAAGACTGGCAATCGAAAAAATGCTGAATTACAGCTGGCCAGGAAATATCCGGGAATTAAATCACTGTATGGAAAGAGCTGTAAGAAACAGTCATACAGAAAAGATTTATCCCGAATCAATTGATTTCGGACTTTTTGACTAATCTATGAGTGCGAGTATGGAATTTCCGAAATTTTCGATTTTCACAGAGCCAAGCCCGTAAATTTTCCTCAAGTCTGCCTTTGACTTAGGCTTTTTGGCGGCGATATCATACACTGTTTTGTCTCCGAAGATGACGTAGGGCGGTACGTTCATATCAGCGGCCTTCTTTTTGCGCCAGTTTTTCAGATCCTGTATTATGCGGTCGGCAAGGGCATCGCCGGTGGAAGGACGTTCAGCAATAATTTTTTCGCCGGAATCTGATTTCTTGTGGACAATATATGACGGCTTTTTCAGACTGCCTGATGCAACTCCTGTTTTAGGCTTAATCGTAAACGGCAGCTTTATGCTTTCGCGGCTAGAAAGAAGCTCGTAGCCCTTTGAGGTGATTTGAAGGATATTGTAATCCCCTGTCTGAACAAGAATGTGCTCATTCAGCAAAAGTGCAATCAGATCAAACCATTCATCCTTATCAAGCTCGTGCCCGATTCCCCAGGTGCTCAAAAAATTATGCTCGTTCTCTAAAATCCTCTTGCTTCGTGAGCCCAAAAGGACATCAATCACATAGGCCTGACCGAAACGCTCTTTTGTACGGATTATGCAGGACAAAAGCTTTTGAACCGGGATTGTTACGTCAGTAAGGGGAATTGAGCCGCCATAAGTCTTACAAATGTCACAGCAGCAGTCTGCCTTATCTTCGTCGGGCTCATATTTTTCTCCAAAGTAGGCAAGAAGAGTTTTTCTGCGGCAGGATCTGGCCTGGGCAAATTTCAGCATAGCCTGTAAAAGCTTTTCGGATTTCTCCTGGTTTCCACTTTCTTCGAAGAACCAGCGGATTTTATGGATGTCGCCGGGACTGTATAAAAGGAGGGCAGAAGAAGGAAGCCCGTCGCGTCCTGCCCGTCCTATTTCCTGGTAGTATTCTTCTATTGATTTTGGAAGGTCAAAATTGATTACGTAGCGCACGTTGGGTTTATCAATTCCCATGCCAAAGGCAATTGTGGCAACCATAATCTGAATTTCGTCCTTTACAAATAGCTCCTGATTTTTTGCCCTGACTGCATCCGTCAGACCTGCGTGATAATTCATAACTGAAAAGCCCATATTATCAAGCGTCATGGAAAGCTCATCAACCTGGCGGCGGGAATTGCAGTAGATGATTCCGCTTTCGCCTGCGTGTTTTTTGATGTAGTCTACTACCTGGAAGACGGCGCTTTCTCCCCTTTCCCTTTGCTGAACTTCAAGAAAAATATTTTCTCGGTTGAAGCTGGAAATATAAATTGAAGGACTTTTCATCATAAGATTTTTGATGATATCCTGGCGGACCTGGTCGGTTGCAGTTGCGGTAAGGGCAACCATAACGGCGTCTGGAAAATAGCGCCTCATTGTACTGATTTCCATATAATCCGGGCGGAAGTCGTGTCCCCATTGAGAAACGCAGTGGGCCTCATCAACCGTAATGCAGGAGATTTTTAAGAAATTTCTGCTGAAAAGATCCCGTACTCTGGAGGTTGAAAGGCCTTCCGGCGAAATATAAACGATTTTTGCATCTCCGTTTACGATGTCGCAGGTGGCTTTAAAATATTCTTCCTTATTAAGAGAAGAGTTTAAAAATACGGAGTGAACGCCTGCCGCTTCCAGTGAAGCAACCTGGTCCTGCATAAGGGAAATCAGTGGCGATACGACGATTGTAATGCCTTCTAGAATTAAAGCCGGAATCTGATAGCAGATTGATTTTCCGCCGCCGGTCGGCATTACGGCAAGAGTATCCTTTTTCTGAAGTATGCTGTTTATGATTTTTAGCTGGGAAGGCCTGAAAGAATCGTAGCCGAAAACTGTTTGCAGAACGAATTCCGGCTCCTGGCCTTCAAAGGCATTTGATTTTATTTTCACATAGTTATTATAACAGCTCATAGGCACTTGAAAAACCCTTTTAAATATGATATATTTTCCAAACATTCGCCGGAGTGGTGGAATGGTAGACACGAAAGACTCAAAATCTTTTGTCAGCGATGGCGTAAGAGTTCAAGTCTCTTCTCCGGTATTTAAGCTTTCTCGTTGGACGGGAAAGCTTTTTTATTTAACGAACGCTTTATGTATGTGAGAGACTTGAACTCTCGCTCGGTTACCCTCGCTCTGAGCGGTTCTATCGATGAAGCTAAAATGGCCCGCTGTCGCAGCCCATTTTTTAACGCTTCTTCGATTGTACGCTAGTCTCTTCTCCGGTACTACGAACGTCGTAATGAAAACTTCCAACTTCCGAACGTGCCTTACGTTCGTTTAACATTTGCAAAGCAAATGTTGTTTGGGAGTTTTTTTTATTTAACTCCCTTACAACTGTTACAGCTCCGGAACCAGTGATGCACATAATTTATGCAAATCTATGGCTTCCTGCATGTGGGGGACTTCAATCCTTTCGGACTGGGCCAGGTCGGCTATGGTGCGGGCGGTTTTCAGACAGCTGGAAATGGCGCGGGGAGAGAAGCCGTAACGTTCAACGGCTCTTTCCAGGGCTGCCTTGCTTTCTTCTGTCTGAATGCAGAAATTACTTACTTCTTCGGGAAGAAGTTTTGCGTTCTTTTTGCTGCCCTGGCGTTTTCTCATAAAATTAATTCCTTTTGCAATGGATTTCTGAATATCGGCTGTGCTTTTTAGATTTTCCCTGAGGGAGTCAGCTGCCTGCAAATCTTTTGTTTCTTCATTATCAACAAAAACCCGTAAATCAATTCTGTCTAAAAGCGGGGCGGAAAACTTTTTCCAGTACTGTTCCAGGGATTTTGCGCTGCAAAGGCATATTTTTGATTTTGAACCGTAGTTTCCGCAGGGGCAGGGATTTACAGCCATAAAAAGCTGAAAATCAGCAGGGTAAGTTGTAACTCGTCCGGCCCGGCAGAGGGTTATATTTCCTTTTTCAATCGGGACCCGCAGCATCTGAAGGACTGAGCTTTTGAATTCCGCAGCTTCATCCAGAAAGAGAACTCCCTTATGGGCAAGGGAAATTTCGCCGGGCCTGCACTGAACTCCGCCGCCGCACATTCCTTCTATGCTGGAAGTCTGGTGAGGTGTTCTGAAGGGGGGAATGCGCACTAAAGGCTGGGAGGGCTTGATAAGACCTGCCAGTGACCATATCCGTGTAACAGACTGGGCTTCTTCCAGAGACAAAATCGGATTTATGACCGGGAACTTTTGAATCGCCATGGTTTTTCCACAGCCCGGAGCTCCTGCCGCCATAAGGTTGTGACCTCCGCAGGCCGCAATCTGCAGGGCGCGAATCAGCTGGAACTGGCCTTTTACCTCCGCAAACTCAAAGCCCTCCGAAACCTTGGGAAAAATTACCCCGTCTACGCATACGCAGTTTTCCGGCAGGGTAAGCTTTCCTTCCAGAGTTGAAGTCTGTTCTACATAAAATCCTTCTTCTTTCAGGGCGTAAACTGCATTCTGAAGCGTGTCTGCCCCATAAACTCCCATACCTGAAATTTCGCGGGCTTCATCAGCATTCAATAAAGGCACAATACATTTTTTTATTCCGTTTGCTATTGCCGTTTCAACCGCCGCGTGTACTCCCTTAATCGGACGGATTTTTCCGGAAAGCTCAAGTTCTCCCATCACTAAAACAGGCTCCGAGATAAAATCATTTTCTCCCTTGCTTTCTGCATTTGCCGCAAGAACCGCAAGGGCAATTGGAAGGTCAAAGCCGGCTCCTTCCTTTTTCAAATCGGCCGGGCTCAGACTAATCAAAACTCTTTCCATAGGAAAATCAAAGCCGGCATTTCTGATGGCGGCCTGCATTCTTTCCCGCGATTCTTTTACAGCGCCGTCAGCCAGTCCCACAATATCAATGGCCGGAATCCCGCGCCTTAAATCAACTTCTACATTTACCAGAGCGCCCTCGTAACCGAAAGGAGAAAAGGAAAAAATATTCATATAAAAAACCTCAAAACTTTTATTTGCCGGACAAAAGCCCGTCCTATATAAAGTCCACAAAAATTTCAAATTCCGGCAATGTTTTTAGAAAAAAATTGAAAAATTTTAAAGATTTTTAATAAATTTTTGTTTGAACATAAAAGTATCTTTTTTTTCAAGTGTGAAAATACGAAAAACTGAAAAATTTTTTATTTTTTTTAAACTTTTTTGCAAATTCTGTGGTATATTAATAGATACGTTATTTTACACTTTGAGAGTTGCAATAGAGTAATACATCAAGTAAAAGTAGGAGTTCTTTGTGAACAAACATGATTTTCCAAAAATCCATTTCTATGATCAGGATTTTGTAGACATTTATAATAAAACATGGTCATGGGTTTCATCATTCTGGCTTAATCCTTCAAACGGTGAGCAGGATACCGATAACGGTTTATTCGTGTATCCTCAGGACAATAAGTATATTTTGAGCCAGTTTGAATCAATTTTCTCTACTTTCTTTCTGGTATATTCGAACAGAAATTTTGATGCCTGCAAGAACATTGACTATTTTTATGCGCGTCAGGAAGAAAACGGTGCTATCCGCTGGAAGTATGATGCTGTAACTAATAAGCCCGAGCTGGATTCTGCTAATCCGGAGGGGGTAGGTCTCCCTCTCTTTGCTTTTGCTGAATTTAACCTCTATCATAAATCTGCAAACAAGCGCCGCATTAAGGAAGTTATGCCTGCACTGCAGAAGTACATGGACTGGCTGGATGCAAACTTCAAGCAGGAAAACGGACTTTACGCTGTTCCTCACTGTGCTTCAACTATGATGAATTCTCCTCGTGACGGCACTTTCTATCCTGTTGATTTTAACGCCTGCATGGCAGTTAACGCATCTTATATGTCGGCTCTTGGTGATATCCTCAATGATAAGGATTTGAGCTTCCAGTACCGCAAGATGTATTTTTCTATTAAAACCCGTATCAACTCTCTTATGTGGGATAATGATACTGGCTTCTATTATGATCTTGATAAGGATGAAAATAAACTTTCTGTAAAAACTGTTGCCGCTTACTGGACAATGCTTGCAGAAATCCCTAATGCAGATAAGGCTGACCGCCTTGTTGAACATTTGAACGACCCTAAATCTTTTGGAACAGAGCATCCTTTCCCTTGTCTTAGCGCTGATGACCCTCACTTCAGTGAAGAAGGAAACGGCTACTGCGGAAGTGTTATGCCTGCTTTCAACTTTATGATTATCAAGGGACTTGAACGCTACGGTCAGCTGGAGCTTGCCCGCGAGTGTGCAATCCGTCACCTTTACTTTGTTCTGGAAACTCTTATGCCGAATGAAGAAAATGTTCCGGGTGACCTTTACGAAGCTTATCGTCCTAATAAGGAAGGAAAGGCAAGCTCTGAATCAGATCCGAACTTTGCCCGTCCACGCTATCTTCTTACAGCGGCTCTTTCTACAATCGCTTTGATGATTGAAAACGTAATCGGTCTTTCAATCTCTTTGCCTCGTAAGACTGTAGACTGGATTATTCCTAACCTTGAAATCATGGGAATTGAAAATCTTTCCCTCAAGCGAAACCTCATTACAATTTTGAGTAATAAGTCTACCCGCGGATGGGAAATTCAGATGGAAAGTGAAAAGCTTTACTATTTCACAATCAATATCCTGAATCAGAAGAAAAAGACTCTGCCTATTCCTTCTGGAAAGTGTTCTATGCTTATTGATAAACTCTAATTTCGCGCAGGAGGCGGCTTAGTGTCGGCACCAGAATCAGTTATTGAAATAGGTTCTACAGGAGTTCGCCTTCTTGTAGCAGAAATTACTCCAGACAGAAAACAGCTCATCCTTGACCGCTCGGATAATCCCATTCCAATCGGAAAGGATGTTTTTACAAGCGGCACAATAAGCCTTGAAACTCAAAACCAGTGCATTCAAATCCTCAAGCGCTACAGGGAACAGATTGCGGGCTGGGGTATTACTCCTTCCCAGACAATCTGCGTTGCAACCTCTGCTTTTCGTGATTCAAAAAACTGCGACCCGGTTATGGATAGAATTTTTGTTCAGACAGGCTTTCGTGTCCGAATTGTAGACGGAATTGAAGAAAACCGCCTTATGTACCTTGCGGTTTCGGACTGTATTAAAGACCAGCCGGTGGATTTTAAAAACAGCGATACTCTTATTCTCAACGTTGGCGGAAGTTCTACCGAAATCATGATGCTTTCGGGCGGAAAGATGGCGGGCGTTCATTCCCTGCGTCTTGGAACCGTCCGTGTTGAGCAGCACATCGCAGGCCAGACAACTTCCTACAAGGAAATCCGCCGTTATGTTGAAGAGTCAATCAACAATACAAAGGGTTCTCTGGAAAGTGAACTGAACTTTTCTAAAGTGAGCCAGTTTATTGCTGTCGGACAGGATATGAATCTTGCGGCCCTTCTGGTCGGTCATCCTATTTCAACCTTCCTCTGGGAAATTGACAACGAAAAATTCGATGAGTTTGTGCGTTCTGTTCAGAGCTATTCTATTGATGAAAGTGTCGCACGTTTTAAGATTTCTTATTCTGAAGCCGAAACCCTGCAGGTAAGTCTTTTGATTTATCAGCTTTTCTTAAATCTTACCTGCGCCAAAAAAATCATCGTGCCTGAAACAAGTATTCGAAGCGGTTTGATTTTGAGTGAAAACTCGGGCTTAAACGAGGAGCTTCAGAATGAATACGATATGCAGATTGTTGCTTCTGCAAAAAACCTCCTTCGTAAATACCACGGGGATGAAAATCACGCTGAATGTGTAAGAATGATTGCGGCAAAGCTCTTTGAAGCCTTACGGTCTGAGATGGCACTGGAAGAACACGCAAAAATCCTTCTGGAAACTGCTTCAATTCTTCACGATATCGGAGTTTTCATTAAGTTTGCCCAGCACAACCTTCATTCAGCCTATATCATTCAGAATTCGGAGATTTTCGGTCTTACCCGCCGCGAAATTTCCATTGTTGCCCAGATTTCAAAATATCATCGTGGCGCCCAGATGCCGCAGGATGAAGAAAACTTCCTTATGATGCCCCGCAGCGACCGTATGCTTATTTTGAAGCTGACTGCTATTCTTAGAATTGCGGATGCAATGGACCGCGGACACATTCAGGAATTCAGTGATTTTGATGCAAAGCTTGAGCAAGGAACTCTTATAATCAGTACAAAAAACTCAAGAAATACAGTTCTGGAGCGTATTGCCCTCTCCGAAAAAGCCGGTATGTTCGAAAGCGTATTTGGTTACAGGGTGATTTTGTTATAGACGGAGGCAGAAGATGGAAAACAGATTTTTTAACAGGGAACTGAGCTGGCTGGAATTTAATGCCCGAGTCTTGTATCAGGGCCTGAGAAAGGAATTACCTCTTCTGGAAAGACTTCAGTTTCTTTCTATTGTTACTTCTAATTTTGATGAATTTTTCCAGGTGCGAGTAGCTTCCGTAAAACGTGCCCTTTATGAGAATCCTGACTTAGCCGACGTTTCCGGACTTACTCCGGCCCTGCAGCTTACAAGCATTTCTGCCCGTGCCCATCAGATTATCCGTGACCAGCAGAACTGCCTTATGAATGACGTCCTTCCTTCCCTGGCAAAAACGGCTGGCATTGTTTATGTGAAGCCTGAAAATTATACGGTTCAGCAGAGTGCCTATATCAATAAGGTTTTTAAGTCGGATATTTATCCTCTTTTGACACCGCTCAGAACTGATACAGAGCCTTTCCCTCATATCAAAAATCTTTCGGTTTATGCGGCTTACAGTCTCTCTCCAATTTCCGGAATCAAAATGGAAAAGGGCAGCGAGGCCTTAAAGGGAAGTGATGAGCTTCCACGCATTGCCTTTGTTGAAGTGCCTGACGGAATTCCTTACATCTACTGGCTTCCAAGCGAAAATAAAAGCGAGCGTCCTTTTGCAATTCTTGATGATATTATTGCAAATTTCGGAACTTCCCTTTTCCCGGGTCTTGAAGTTAATCAGTCTATGCTCTTTAAGCTTGCCCGCGATGCTGACTTTGCGGTTGATGAAGATGCGGGAAACAATTTTATTCATGCTATGGAGGATGTTTTGATTCAGAGAAAATCTTCCTTCCCGGTTCAGCTTAGCTGTAACGGTTCCAGCAGGGAAATCCTGGAGTTTTTAAAGGAAAAGCTGGAGCTTGGAAACGAGGATATTTATCTGATTGACGGAATTTTAAATCCAGCCGGTCTGATGGAGCTTAGAAGCACAGATGAAGAGGGTAAAATGAGCTTTGAAAAATGGGAGCATTTTTACCCATGTGATTTACCCGAAGACGAGCCTTACTGGGACAGTCTTAAGCGCCACGATAAAATCCTTCACGTTCCTTACGAGTGCTATGACCCAGTCGTAAAAATGATAAGCGATGCGGCAGACGACGAAAATGTTCTTGCAATTAAAATGACCCTCTACCGAACCGGCGGTGATTCTCCAATCATCAAGGCTCTGGAAGCGGCGGCAGCCCGCGGTAAGCAGGTTGTGGTTCTTGTGGAGCTTAAAGCCCGCTTTGATGAGGAGCGCAATATTGCCTGGGCCAACGAGCTGGAGCAGGCCGGCGTTACCGTAATTTACGGACTTGTAAATCTTAAGGTTCACGCAAAAATCCTGATGGTTGTAAGAAGGGAAGCAGACACAATCCGCCGCTACGTGCACCTTGCAACAGGCAATTACAATCCGAAAACTGCAAAGCTTTATTCAGATATTTCACTTTTTACCGCAAACCAGGAAATTGCAAGCGACGCTACGAATTTCTTTAATCTTGTAACCGGCTATTCAACCCTGCAGAAGATGAATCTTCTGGGAATGGCGCCTGTAACTATCAAGAGCCGCCTTCTGAGTATGATTCAGCGGGAAATTGACCGCAGCACACCTGATAATCCCGGCCTGATTATGGCAAAGATGAACAGTCTGACCCATGAAGAAGTGATTGAAGCCTTGTACAAGGCGAGTCAGGCCGGCGTAAAGGTTATGCTTAATATCCGGGGAATCTGTATGCTGGTTCCGGGTGTAAAGGGCATGAGTGAAAATATCACTGTAACTTCGATTGTAGACCGCTATCTTGAGCACGCCCGCATTTTCTACTTCCAGAACGGCGGAACTCCGGAGCTTTACTGTTCAAGTGCCGACTGGATGAGCCGCAACCTTGACCGCCGAATTGAGCTTATGTTCCCTATCCTGGACAAGGAGGCCTTCAAGGAAGTTAAGATGATTCTGGATACCTACTTTGAAGACAACACAAATGCCCAGGTTCTGCAGCCTAACGGCAGCTGGCTTCCTGTTGAAAAAGGAAAAACTGCCTTCCAGGCTCAGGCCGAGCTTTACAAGATTTACAAAAAGCGCGCCGCAAAGACAGCCCAGAAGGAACAGACTGAGTTTATTGTAAGAAGAAAGTAAGTTTGATCTACTGCAAAACCATCTGGTCGTTTGTCATGCCGGATTTTTTGATTTCGCGGAATTTCTGGGCCAGGTCGTCCAGGGTAAGTTTCTGCTTTTCGTCGCCGCTTACGTCGTAGATGATTTCGCCGCCGTCCATCATTAAAAGGCGGTTGCCGTAGTCCAGGGCCTGCTGCATATTGTGGGTTACCATCATTACAGTCAAATTGTATTCTTCTGCAAACTTGCGGGTAAGCTTCATTATTAAGGCGGCGTTTGCAGGGTCCAGGGCTGCTGTGTGCTCATCAAGAAGGAGCAGGGCTGGCTTTGACATTACGGCCATCAAAAGGGTGAGGGCCTGGCGCTGACCGCCGGAAAACTGTTCTACGTTGTCGTTGAGGCGGTTTTCAAGTCCCATATTAAGAACCTTAAGCTGCTCTTTGAACTCTTCGCGGAGTTTTTTGTTCAGACTGATTTTTAAGCCTTTCCAGCCTTTTTTGCGGCAGATAACCATATTGTCTTCAAGACTCATTTTTCCGGCTGTTCCCAAAAGCGGGTTCTGGAAAATACGTCCGATATAGCTTGCGCGTTTGTATTCTGCATCGTTTGTGATGTCGCGCTCTGTGCCCTTGTCGTCTAAGTAAATCTTTCCTGTGGTCGGGCTCAGTGTTCCAGAAATCAGATTGTAAAGAGTGGTTTTTCCGGCTCCGTTTGAACCGATTACTGTGATAAAGTCGCTCTTGTTAATTGTAAGGTTGATATTTTTGAGGGCAATATTTTCGTCCGGGGTTCCTGCGTGGAAAGTAATTCCGATATTTTCAAGTCTTAGCATTTTCTTCCTCCCGCAGTAGATTTTCTTTTCATTTTTGCGATAATCAGGCAGATTACAATCAGAATACCTGTAATCAGCTTGAGGTCATTCGGAGTAAGGTGGATAAAGTGACCGTAGCGGCGGGCCAGCATCATAAGGGCGCGGTAAATAATCGAACCGATAAGGACTCGGAGGGTCTGTACGCCGATTTTATTTGATTTTAGAATGAATTCTCCCAGCATCAATGAAGCAAGACCACTTACCACAACGCCGGTTCCGCTTCCAACGTCTGCAAAGCCTGAGAACATAGCGCAGAAGGCTCCGGAAAGGGCAGCAAGTCCGTCTCCAACAGCAATTCCAATTCCGCGCACAATCTGAGGATTGACACCCTGAGAAATTATCATCTGCTCGTTTGAACCAAGAGCTCCCATTGTAAGTCCAAGATCTGTGTGGAAAAAGATGTCCAGAACTTCCTTAAAAATCACGATAAAAATTACCAGGAAGATAAGGATTCCGGTGTCGCCCGGAAGAGAAGGGAATTTATCTGCAAAAAAGTCCTGAATGCGGCTGAAAAGTGTTTCGATTCGCAAAAAAGAAACGTTTGCGCGGTTATTCATGATGCGGAGGTTAACAGAATAGAGCATTGTCATCATAAGGATTCCGGCAAGCAGATCAGGAATGCGGAGTTTTGTGTAAAGGATTGTTGTACAGAGACCGGCAAGACAGCCGCCCAGGAAAGCAAAAATAAGTGCAATAAAGGGCGGAATTCCGTGTAAAAGGCAGGCTGCTAAGATACAGCCTCCCATTGGAAATGCGCCGTCGACTGTCATGTCGCAGAAATTTAAGGTTCTGTAGGAAATGAATAGGCCCAGAACCATAATGCCGTAGATAAGGCCTTCTATTAAAATTGTTTCAAACATGGAAAACTCACTGATTATTTTTCAATCAGTTTACCATTTTCAATAACAAAAGTCGCCTGCTTTAAATATTCTTCAGGAATTGTGATGCCGCAAGCTTTTGCTGTGTCCAGGTCGAAGAGAAGGTCTGAGTCGCTTGGCTGGGTCATGAAGCGTACTGGGATTTCTGAAGGTTTTTTACCGTTCAAAATCTGTACTACGATTTCGCCTGTTGCGTAACCTGCCTTGTAGTAGTTGAAGCCGCTTGCCATAAAGCAGCCGCCGTTTTTAGCACCTGTTACGTCGCCGGAGAAGATCGGCTTTTTAGCTTTGTTGAAAACGCTTACAAGGCTTGGGAGGGCGCTGAATACAGTGTTGTCTGTTGTAAGGTAGATTCCGTCTACACGGCCTACGATTGCTTCTGCGGCCTGGCGAACTTCTGCTGAAGTTGAAATTGACTGAGTTACCAGTTCAAGACCAGCTTCCTTACAGCCTTTTTTTACAAGTTCAAGACCAGAGATTGAGTTATCTTCGTTTGAAGTGTAAATGTAACCGAGAGTTTTGATTCCTGTGATTTTTTTGAAAAGCTTGATGTGCTCAACAGAAGGAAGTTCATCACTCATACCTGTAACGTTACGGTCTCCGTGTTCAAGAGTTTTTACAAGGCCCGCTCCAAGAGGGTCTGTAACTGTACCGAATACGATAGGTGTATCTTTCATTGTGTTTGCAAGGGCGATTGCGATTGGTGTTGCGATTCCTACTGCAACGTCTACGCGTTCATCGCGGTACTGAGCTGCAATCTGATTTGCTGTGTTGATGTCACCATTTGCATTTTGCAAGTCATATTTTGCATCGATTCCGGCAGCCTTAACTGCATCCATAACACCGCGTTCAACATCATCCAGAGCCGGGTGCTGAACGATTTTTGCGATTCCGATTTTTACCTGTTTAGCTTTTTTTGCTTTTGCAGCCGAAAGTGAAGAAAGGCAGAGCGAAAGTGCCATAGCTGTAAGTATAATTTTTTTCATATTTTCCTCCGTGCGCAGAAAGCTTCTGCGCTTTTAATGTTTCTATTTATAGAAACAGAATAGGGTAAAAATAACTTTTTGTCAATGGAAACTTGATGATTTTTTCTGTATAATTATCTTTTATGAATTACGAAAATCCGCTGATTGTACAAAGTGACCGAACTCTTCTTCTGGACGTGCACGCTCCTCTTGCTGAGGAATGCCGCAACGCCCTTATTCCTTTTGCTGAGCTTGAAAAATCACCGGAACATCTTCATACATACAGACTTTCTCCTCTTTCACTCTGGAATGCAGCCAGTGCAGGATTTTCGGCTGATGACGCTGTTGCGGTTCTGGAAAAATATGCGCGTTATGATGTGCCCCAGTCGATTCCCCAGTGGATTCGTGAAATTGCAGACCGCTTTGGAATGCTGCGCCTGCTTCCGGGACCGGAAAAAGAAACAGAAACCCGAGACAAAGACGGAAATCTGATTATAGAAAAATATCTTTATCTTACAGCAAAATCTGCTCCTGTTTTTAAGGAAATCGGGGTAAATCCTACGGTTAAAAAATACTTGTGTGCGTCAGACGAAAAACAGTACAGCTATCTTCTTCATCTTACAGACCGGGGAACAATAAAACAGCTTTTGCTGCAGGCGGGCTGGCCTGTTAAGGACGAGGTCGTGCTGGCGGAAGGTGAGCCTCTTGATGTAAGCCTTCGCGAAACTACGGCAGGCGGAAAGCCTCTTATAATCCGTGAGTATCAGAAGGCTTCGGCTCGTGCCCTTGTTGGTGATAAGGGGCCTGGAACCGGTTTTGGTACGATTGTGCTTCCCTGCGGTGCCGGAAAAACAATTGTCGGCATGACGATTATGGACATGCTCAAAACAAGCACCCTTATCATAACGACAAATATTTCTGCCGTTCACCAGTGGATTGATGAACTGCTTGATAAAACAAATCTTACTGCTGACCAGATTGCTGAATATACCGGCGAATCTAAGACAATCAAGCAGGTTACGGTTGCAACTTATCAGGTTTTGACCTGGCGACCGGATAAAGAAGGTCCTTATCCTCATTTTTCGATTTTCCACGAGCGTCCATGGGGACTTATTATTTATGATGAAGTTCATATGCTGCCGGCTCCTGTATTCCGTGTTGTTGCAGAACTTCAGGCAGTGCGCCGCGTTGGACTTACAGCTACCCTTGTTCGCGAAGATCACTGCGAGGGCTATGTATTCAGCCTTGTTGGCCCTAAGCGTTATGATGTACCCTGGAAGGAGCTTGAACGTGACCACTGGATTGCGACTGCAGAATGTATTGAAGTGCGAATAGACCTTCCTGTAAGTCAGGAAATTGAATACGCGGTTGCCAACGTCCGCGAAAAACACAAGATGGCCAGCCAGAACAAGGAAAAGCTGCCGGTTGTAAGGGAAATTATTGATTCTCACCCGGAGGATAAAATCCTTGTAATCGGCCAGTATCTTGACCAGCTGGATGAAATTGCAAAAATGCTGGGTGCGCCAATCATTACGGGAAAAGTTCCAAATGCAGAGCGCGATAAGATTTATGCCGATTTCCGCAGCGGAAAAATCCGGGTTCTGGTTGTTTCTAAGGTTGCAAACTTTGCAATCGACCTTCCGGACGCCAGCCTTGCCATCCAGGTGAGCGGAACTTTCGGCAGCCGCCAGGAAGAGGCTCAGCGCCTTGGACGAATCCTGCGACCAAAAGAGCGTACTTCGCGTTTTTACACACTTATCACTCGCAATACCGTCGAAGAAGAATTCGGTTCAAACCGCCAGAAATTCCTTGCTGAACAGGGCTATCAGTATAAAATTGTCCGCTACCAGCCGGGCATAGAGCTTTAAGTAGGTAAAGCTAAAAAATTGCTGCATCGCAATTTTTTTTTAACGCTTTGCTATAGAACACCGCCCGCTCTGACCGGCGGGCTTACACAAGGAGGCGCAGACATGGAAAACACAATTGATACCTGGGCAGAAGCAATAGCTTCTCTTCCCGATAAAGAATTTTTCAATATAATGCGCCTCTATCTTGGAAAAATAAAAACTCCCTATAACAAGCAGCGCCTTTCAAGTCAGCTGGCAAGCTTTCTCAAGGCTCCGGGGCATATCGAAACAATCATTTCTTTTCTTGATGATTTTGATATAGAGATTTTGTGTGCAGTTCGTTTTATTCAGAATATTACCCAGGATAATCTTGTCCTCTTTTTTTCTGATTCCTATAAGCTTCCTCTGATTTATACAAAAATTGCAAACCTTCAGGAGCGCCTTTTAATTTACACTGTAAAAAATCAGGATGAAAAAACAATCTTCTTTGTAAATCCTATCCTCCTCCCGCGCCTGGTCCCCCTCCTTTCAATGGAAAGACTGCTCCCCGCGCCGGTAATCGCAGAGAAAAACTTCGACGACCTTTTTATCATTTCACCAAACTTTTTAGTTTCCTTTATTTCTGCCGTCCGAAACTATAATTTTTCCCTTAAATCTGATGGTCTGCTCAAAAAGAATTCTCTTTCTGCAATCGAAACAGTTTTTCCGGGGCAGGGGGAATGCATTCAGCTTTTGACCAATGCCTTTATAAATCTTTCTCTGATGAAGGAAGGAAAAAAATCCCTGGAAATTGATGAAGAGAGACTAAAGCTTTTTGCAGGGCTTGCAGAGGCGCAGCAATACGCGCTCTTGTGCGCCGCTTCCTGTTCGCGCTTCAGCCGGGACGGATTAAAAAAGGAAGCTCAGCTGCTTTTAGACTGTCTTGCATCTGTTCCCGCTTCAGGATTTTCAAGAAAATCTCTTCTGCGTCTTGCCTTTATGATTGGCTCCAAAACTGAAGACGGCTCTGCTGTGGCAAAAAACAGCCGTTTTTCTCAGATTCTGGCGGCGGCAAAAGCAAAAGAAAATTACGATGCTTTCCAGAACGTAAATATCCTGGATCGTATGATAGATTCAGCCGCTCACTTTGGACTTATTCAGAAAATCGGTCTTGGTGAAAATGGTGACGAAGTTTATGCGGCCGGAAAAATTGAAGGCTCTCAGGCACCGCAAGGAATGAAGCCTTTGAGCATTGAATCAACCTTTGCCGTTTCCCTAATGCCCGGCCTCAGTCTTTCCCAGAGCCTGATTCTTTCAAAATTCCTTAAAATCCGCCAGTACGGAGTTGTCTGTCAGTTTGAGCTTACCCGCGAATCTGCGGCAAATGCCTTTGATGCCGGAATGTCAGCCTCTTCAATTTTTGAACAGCTTGAAGGCTTCTGTCTTTACGAAATCCCTCAGAATCTTAAAATCAATGTTCAGGAATGGTACAATTCATTTTCTTCTATAAATATCTACAAGGGCTTTGTGCTCAAGGTGATTGCGGAAAATATTCCTTTTGTAGAAAAGAATCCGAAAATCCAGAAATATATTCAGGAAAAGCTGGCTGACGGAATCTATCTTCTGAATATTCCCCTGGATTCTGATATTACAGAATTCCTTTCTGAATGCGGCCTGACCTCCGTTGGAAGCGTAAAAATGCCTGCTGTAAAGCACGAGATTCTTGCTTTTCCATTGCTGAGAAGCGGAAGGGCTTTTGATTACAGAAAAGCTGATGAGAAGGCGGCACAGGGGGCCTTTGAGGGGGCTGACCATATTATAGAATCTTTTATGGAAAAGCTTTCCGGACTGGAGCTTGATAAAAATCAGAAGGAAGGGCTCAGAAACAGAATCCTCAACAGGCTTATAATTACGGAAAGTCAGCTTTCTGCAGAAGCGGTTCGAACGGAAATTCTTGAAGCGGAAGGAATGGATTTTTACGGAAAGCTTCATCTGATTGATGCGGCTCAAAAGCAGGGCGACCTTCTTGAAATTCAGCTTCCAAACTCCGATGGCAGCAAGGGCTACCAGACAATTGTTGGAAAGCCGGATACAATTATGCGTTCTCCTACCGACGCAATACTGAGCCTGATTTCAGAGCCTGACAAAGAGCTTCTTCAGCTTTACGTAAGCCGTATGACTCACGTTCGCCGCCTTCATTTTTAAATTTTGCTATATTTGATTTTTGCCCTTATAATTTTTTAAGTAATATGTTTTATTTTCAGAGGTTTTTATGGGCAAAAAATCACAAAGCCTGCTTTTTAAGTTTGCAGTAATTTTTGTTGTGTTTACGGTTTTTACCCTTTTTATGGCAGGTTTTGCAACCTATCAGACTCAGAGCTTAGCTTATAAAAATGAAAGGGAAGTTGCCACTAAGCAGGTTGCCTCATATCTTGAAGAAATCATAACAGCTGACGGAAATGATTTTGCTTACTGGCAGAAGCATTTTCTGGCTCATTATAAAGAACTACTTGTTCCTCATAGCTTTACCTCCTACGATGTTCAGATTTCCAGAAAAAAATACGAGGATTTGTTTTATAAGCGTCATCCTGGAAAAATCCTTGATGTAAATATCTCTTTTGATGAGCTTTCTGAGGATGTTAAGGATGCCTACACGGTTTATAAGCATGAATATTATCTGAATCATTTTGAACAGGCTAGATTGCGTTTTAATCTTGCCTATGTAGAATACATTATTCCTTTTGCAGAAACTTATCATATTATGTATGCTCTGGATTCAATGCGTGATGAGAGGATTATTGACGGAAAAAAATATATAGAGCTTGGAATTACAGTAGAACACAAGCCTGAAGAACATCAGAAAGAGTGGGAAGCCTGGAATACAGGAATGCGTCCATCGGGCTTTGATACCTTTGATAATGAATATGGAAAGGATTACGCCTGGTATAGTCCGGTTTTTATAAACGGAGTTAAACTTGGACTTATAGGGGTTGAAGTTGATATTCTCAAACTTAACAAGACGATCCTTGACAACACAATAAGGCAGATGCTTTATATCGGACTGATTATTGTCGTGATGGTTTTCCTTGTCCTTGTTTATATTTACAGGCATTATATCAAAAAGCTTTCTCACCTTAAGGACAGCGTAAAGCTTTATTCCCAGGGGAAAAATGCAAATATTGCTTCTGATATAGAAAAAAATGCGACCGGTCAGGACGAAATTTCTGTTCTTGCAATGCAGGTTTCCTCGATGATTCTTGAACTTGAAAATTATATGCGCAATCTTCTGGAAACTGCAAAGGAGCTTCGGGATACCAAGCAGAAGGCAGATGCTATGAATGAACTTGCAACAAAGGATGCCCTGACAGGAATCAGAAATAAAACGGCTTATGATACGGCGGTTAAGCAGCTGGATCAGGAAATCGGGCAGGGAGCAATTGAATTTTCAATTGCAATGATCGATTTGAATTATCTTAAGAGAATTAATGATACTTTTGGTCATGAGCAGGGGAATATTTCAATTAAGCGGCTCTGTTATATTGTCTGTCATGTATTTAAGCATTCGCCGGTTTTCCGTATTGGTGGTGATGAATTTATTGTAATCCTTAAAAATGATGATTATAAGAACCGCACTCAGCTGTTAGAGGATTTTAATAAAGGAATTGAGGTTCTTTCTAAGGATGATAAGCTTTCTGTATGGGAAAGAGTTTCTGCTGCAATAGGTATGGCAGATTTTAATCCGGCTGTAGATTCCAGCGTTGAAAACGTGTTCGCACGCGCAGACAAGGCCATGTATCAGCGCAAAAAGGAGATGAAGGCGGCGCGGGACTAGTTTACTTGTCAGCGCGGAGTTCTGCCAGCTTTAGAATCCTTTGATTTTCCGAACCCCGGAATTCCAGCATAAGATTTTTCTTTTCTTCGATAAAAGGTCCGTCTACCAGCACGTCGATGCAGTTTAAAAGCCGGTCTGTGAACTCGGTATATTTACGGCCGCCTTTAATCAGGTCTTTATCATAAATATAGCCTGTCCAGCACCAGATATTTTTAGTTGGGTAAATCTCTTTGATTTTTTCGCAGAAGGGAGCAAGTACAGCCTGATTTTCTTCTTCAAAAGGCTCTCCGCCAAGAAGGGAAAGTCCCGAAATGTGGTCTGGCTCAAGAGCCTTTATGATTTCTTCTTCTGTTTCGGCTGAAAAAACATTTCCAAAATGAAAATTCCAGGTTTCCGGCTGAAAACAGCCCTTGCAGGCATTCCGGCAGCCGCTAACAAAAAGTGAAACGCGAACCCCTTCGCCGTTTGCCACATCAATTTTTTTAATTGCTCCGTAGTTCATAGAAGTATTATCGGACTTTATGGGTGAAAAATTAATGCAGGGGGCTCAGCTTAAAACCGCTTTTGCCAGCTGGTCGGCGCAGCTGGTGCTCTTAAAACCGCAGATGTTTCCGGAAAGCTTTGCCGCAATTTCTTCAGCCTTCATTCCGTCTACCAGCTTAGAAATTGCCTTCAGGTTTCCGTTGCAGCCGCCGTCAAAGCTTACGTTTGTAATTGTGCCGTCCTCGCCCCGGGTAAAGTGAATTGCACGGGCGCAGGTACCGTGAGTTTTATATGTGATTTCTTCCATAAAATCTTCCTACAGGTGTAAAACCCTCTCTTTAATTTCCTGGGTTCGGCCCTGGTTCCAGTACTGGGTGCCGATGTAGCCGCAGGTTCGGCGGGTTACGTTCATTGTGGACTGGTCGGTGTTGCCGCACTGAGGGCATTTCCAGATAAGTTTTCCGTCGTTGTCTTCTACAACCTGGATTTCGCCGGTGTAGCCGCACTTCTGGCAGCAGTCAGATTTTGTGTTGAGCTCGGCGTACATGATGTTTTCGTAGATGTGCTTCAAAACTGCCATAACAGCCGGAATGTTGTTTTCCATGTTTGGAACTTCAACATAGCTTACGGCACCACCCGGGCTCAGCTCCTGGAACTGGCTTTCGAAGGTGAGCTTTGAGAAAGCATCGATATTTTCTGTTACGTGTACGTGATAGCTGTTTGTGATGTAGTTTTTATCTGTAACGCCTGGAATTTCGCCGAAGCGCTGTTTAAGGGCTTTTGCAAACTTGTAGGTTGTGCTTTCGAGCGGTGTTCCATACAGACTGAATGCGATTGTGCTTTCTTCACGCCATTTTGCGCAGGCTTCGTTCATGTGTTTCATGATTTTGAGGGCAAATGGAGTTACGCTTGGGTCGGTATGAGGTTTTCCTGTCATGTAACGTACGCATTCGCAGAGTCCGGCATAGCCCAGAGAAATTGTAGAGTAGCCGTTGAACAAAAGCTTGTCGATTACTTCGCCCTTTTCAAGGCGGGCAAGGGCGCCGTTCTGCCAGAGAATCGGGGCAACATCACTTGGAGTTCCCAAAAGTCTTTTGTGGCGGATCATAAGGGCGCGGTGGCAAAGCTCAAGACGCTCGTCAAAAATCTTCCAGAACTTTTCTTCGTCTTTTCCTGAAGAGCAGGCAACGTCTACCAGGTTGATAGTTACGACACCCTGGTTAAAGCGGCCGTAGAATTTAGGACGGCCGGTTTCGTCGCGGTAAACTGTAAGGAATGAACGGCAGCCCATACAAGGGTAGCAGTTTCCTTCCTTGAGCTCGAACATTTTCTTTTCAGAAATATAGTCAGGAACAAGTCGTTTTGCAGTACATTTTGCGGCAAGCTCTGTAAGGTAGTAGTATTTACCTTCCGGAGTAATGTTATCCGGCTCAAGAACGTAAATCAGTTTAGGGAAGGCCGGTGTAACCCAGTAGCCTTTTTCGTTACGAACGCCCTGTGTACGCTGCTTGAGAACTTCTTCAATAATAAGGGCCAGATCAGCTTTTTCCTGCTCGTTTTTAGCTTCGTTCAGGTACATGAAAACTGTAACAAAAGGAGACTGTCCGTTTGTAGTCATCAAAGTTACAACCTGATACTGGATTGTCTGAACACCCTTTGTGATTTCGTCTGCAAGGCGGCGTTCAACAATTTTGTCGAACTGCTCTTTTGTGAAGTTAACGCCGGTTTCTTCAATCATATTGTTCAGTTCTTTGATGAGCTTTTTGCGGCTTACGTCAACAAAGGGAGCCAGGTGAGTGAGCGAAATTGACTGTCCGCCGTACTGGCTTGATGCAACCTGAGCAATAATCTGAGTTGCAATATTGCAGGCTGTAGAGAATGAATGAGGTGTGTCGATTTTTGTTCCGCTGATTACAGTTCCGTTCTGCAGCATGTCTTCCAGGTTTACAAGGTCACAGTTGTGCATATGCTGGGCAAAATAATCTGCATCGTGGAAGTGAATGATTCCCTCATTGTGGGCCTGAACAATATCCTCGTCCAGAAGGAAGCGTTTTGTAATATCCTTGGAAACTTCGCCTGCCATATAGTCACGCTGAACCGAAACAACAGTCGAGTTTTTGTTTGAGTTTTCCTGTTTTACTTCCTCATTTGCACATTCCAGCAGAGAAAGAATCTGCTTGTCGGTAGAGTTTGCCTTACGAAGCAGGGCGTGACGGTAGCGGTAAGTAATGTAGATTTTTGCAATGTTAAATGCACCGATTTTCATCAGCTCGGTTTCTACAAGGTCCTGAATAGCTTCAACGTTAAGCTGAACCTTGCTGGCCTTACACTCAGCGCCAACCTTTGCGGCAACCGCCTTAATATATTCGTCTGTAAGTCTGTCACTTTCCGGTACAACGGCATTTGCCTTAGAGATAGCAGTTTCAATTTTTCTGATATCGAAAATTGCTTCTTCGCCGTTACGTTTAATGATTTTCATTTTTCCCACCTTTTTTGATGTTCGTGTCCGCCTCTTCGTTTGTGCCCACTAGCTCTAGTGCTAGATATAGCGGATACGTAAGGTTAACTATACTATCCCTAGTGTTTTTGTTCAATATTTTGGAAAGGAAAAAATGGAAAATCTAAATAATATTACTCCGGAATCAGTCTTGTCAGTGTGTTGTCTTTCTGACGCCAGTTTTTATCAACCTTTACCTGCAAATCCAGCTCTACTTTTTGAATATAAATCTGGTTGAGCTTTTTGAGGGCGGCAGCGCGGATTTCCTTGATTTTTGAAGCCCCTTTTCCGATTACAATTCCCTTCTGGCTTTCCCGCTCTACGCAGAGGAAGGCGCGGATCCAGAGTTTTTTGCCCTCGTTACGGTGTTCTACGTCGGCAACGGTAACGTAAACTGCGTGAGGAATTTCCTGCTCCAGGCGGTTGATTGCTTCGCCCCGGATAACTTCCTGAACGCGGAAGACCAAATCCTGGTCAGTGTAGGTTTCTTCGTCATAAATTGGAGCCGCAACCGGAGAAATGTCATAAAGGCCGCGCAGAACTTCGTTAATTCCAGTGTCCTTTTCGGCAGACATTTCAAAAATGCGGGCATCAGGAATCTGGGGCAGGGCATTTATAATAAAGCTGTGGATTTTTTCGGGGCGGGACTGGGCTGAATCAGTTTTGTTTATTGCAACTACTACCTTTTCCTGAAGTTTTTCCAGAAGGGCTGCAGTGTGGCTTTCTTCTTCACCAGGCTCTCTTGTTGAATCAATCACATACAAAACGGCATCAATGTCTTCCAGCTGACTTTCTGTAACGGAGCGCAGGCGCAGGTTCAGTTTTTTTTCTGAATCATGATAGCCCGGCGTATCAATAAAAATAAGCTGTCCAAGTGAAGTATTTACGATTCCCTTAATTGCATTTCGAGTAGTCTGTGGTATAGGCGAAACAATGCTCACCATCTCCTGGCAGGCCGTATTCAAAAAAGTAGATTTTCCAGCCGACGGCCGCCCGATAATTGCAACAACTGCAGTTTTAAGTTCCTGATTTTCTTCCATATGATTTATATTAACGTAATTCTTTTTATTACTCAAACCAGAAAAAATTTTTCTTTCAAATTATTTTCTGTTCTGTATAACTGACCTTATCATAATAAAGCCAAGAATAAGGATACCGCCAAGAATTGTTTTTGAGGACGGAACTTCGCCGGCAAAAATTATTACCCAGACCGGATTCAAAAGTGGTTCCAGCATTGTGATGAAGGAGGCTGTCAGGGCCCGGACTTTTTTAATTCCGACGGTGTATAAAATAGAAGGAATGCCGATGGAAAAGATTCCCACCATCATAAGGAAAAATGCCGATTTTGGAGAGGGGGCTCCGCTTTGAATTACAAAAGGCAGGCAGACAAGGGCTGTAATCAGATGAGAAAGGACCATTGCACCGCCAGAATTTCCCCGGCAGCGGCGCATGAAAATTGTTGCAAGTGCGTAGGAGAGGCCGGAAAGGGCTGCCAGAATGTTTCCCAGCTGGTTTCCGCTTTCAAGACCGTCAGCAAAAAAGAGGATGATTCCCAGCATTACTCCAAAAACGGTGATGTAATCTGACGGAAGATTTTTTTCGCCGGTTAAAAGAGGTGCCAGTAGAATTATGTAAATGGGGCAGGTATACTGTAGAAGAATTGCATTTGCAGAAGTGGTAAGCTTGTTGGCCGCTACAAATAAAATCATGGTAAGGGCATAGGATATGGCCGCAATCCAGAAAAAAAGGCTGCTTGTTTTATCTACATGTCCCTTTTCATCCCGGACAAAAAACTGAAGGCCCTGCCTTGTTACCAAAAGCATAAAACTTCCGGAAATCAGACTTCTGATTCCCGCAATCGCAAGCCCCGTCCATTCGATATTTTTAATGAAAATTCCGCCTGTACTCCACAATACCGCGCAGACTACAAGTGCCGCTGCGCCGTCAATCAATCCACCTTCTTTCATGTTGCCTCTGCTTTTGATAATGCGACATTTTAATAACAAATTTGTGGAAAATCCACCTTTTCTGTGTTAAAATCTTCCAATATGACTGAAGTAAAATTTCAGAATGGTGCTCCTTTGGGGCTTGGGGCTGTGATTGTTGAGGGCGGCGTGAATTTCAGCGTCTACAGCAAATCGGCAACGGGCGTGGAGCTGTGTTTATTTGATTGTGAAGCTGCGGAAAAGCCATCTGTAAAAATTGAACTTGATCCTGTAAATAACCGTACGGGAAATATCTGGCATATCATGGTCCAAGGGTTGGGAGCGGGTGCTTTGTACCTTTATAAGGTTACGGGGCCTTATGTGCCTCCTTCCGGCCTCCGCTTTAACCCTCAAAAATATCTCTTTGATCCTTACGCAAAGGCTTTTACCCGCGGTTCGGTTTTCCGTTCCTATAATAAGCTGCGCCGCGCCGGCATGGATACAGGCGAGCTTTCTGACCTTTCGGATTTTCCAAAGTGTGTTGTAATTGATGACAAGGCTTTCGATTGGGAAGGGGATAAGCCTCTCAATCTTCCTATGTATAAGTCGGTGATTTATGAAACTCACCTCAAGGGTTTTACGGCTTCTCCATCATCTGATGTTGATAATCCGGGAACTTACAAGGGCTTTGCCCAGAAGCTTGATTACCTTAAAAAGCTTGGAATTACGGCGGTTGAGCTGCTTCCAATTTTTGAATTTGATGAAAACGAAAATGCAAATATAAATCCTCGTACTGGCGAGCATCTGGTAAATTACTGGGGCTACAGTACGATTGGATTTTTTGCGCCAAAGACGACTTATGCCGCTGACCAGACTCCGGGCGGGGCTGTGCGAGAATTCAAGCAGATGGTCAAGGATCTGCATCGGGCCGGAATCGAAGTAATTCTTGATGTTGTTTACAATCACACGGCTGAAGGAAATGAGCACGGTTATACCTTCTGTTACCGCGGCTTCCAGAATGACGTTTATTATTCCCTTCCATGGTCTGAAAAGCAGTATTATATGAATTTTTCGGGCTGCGGAAATGCAATGAACTGCAATCATCCGGTTGTAATTGATTTTATTCTTTCAAGTTTGCGCTACTGGGTTCTTGAAATGCACGTTGACGGCTTCCGCTTTGACCTTGCTTCTATTTTAACCCGTGGTCAGAATGCGGCTCCTATGGAACTGCCTCCGCTTACAAACGCTATTCACGAAGACCCGATTTTGTGCAATACAAAAATTATTGCTGAGCCTTGGGATGCGGCCGGCCTTTATCAGCTGGGCGGCTTCCCTGGAGGTCCCCGCTGGGCTGAATGGAACGGCCGTTACCGCGACGATATCCGCCGTTTTATCCGCGGAGATGAAAATATCGCGACTGCCGCTGCAACCCGAATCGCCGGCAGCTCAGACCTCTTCAATCACGACGGACGAACTCCTCAGTCTTCCATCAACTTTATCACCGCTCATGACGGTTTTACCCTGAACGACCTGGTAAGCTATAACGGAAAGCACAATGATGATAACGGCGAATGCGGCCGCGACGGTTCTGATGATAATTTTAGCTATAACAACGGCTATGAAGGTGACTGTACAAATCCTAAGATTGAAAAGGCCCGCCTTAATGCCATCAAAAATTACCTGCTTTATCTTTTTATTTCCCAGGGCGTTCCTATGCTGCTTGCCGGAGATGAATTCCGCCGTACCCAGCACGGAAACAACAACGCCTACTGTCAGGATAACGAAATCGGCTGGATTGACTGGTCGCTGGAAAAAAAGAACGCGGGTCTTGTCAGATACGTGTCAAATCTGATATGTTTAAGGCTAAACCATCATGTTTTCAGAAACCGTCATTTCTTTGGTGAAGGTCAGGGCTCTGGCTCTAACATCACCTGGTATAATGAACAGGCAAAGAATCCTGACTGGTCTAAGATGAACCGTTTCCTTGGTTTTAAGATTTCGGCAAATGATGGTTCGGATGATTTTTATCTGGCAACAAATAAGGACTTGTACGACCTTACAGTAACACTACCGGCTTTAGGCGGCGGTAAGAAATGGTATCGCGTGGTGGATACCTCTTACGACAGCCCTGAAGATATATTAGAAACAGAAAATGCAGAGCTTTTGAACGAACAGCGCAGATATGTTTTGTTCGCCGGCTGCTCTGTTTTACTGATGGGAAAGTAATTTCCCGAAAAATTAAGCCAAGTTCTAAAAATTTGGAGGAAGAATTATGGTATTTAATGCTGAAGAGTTTAAGGAGAATTTGTCAGCACGTTTGCGCCGTCAGTACGGTAAGGACATTTCACAGGCAAACAAGCACGATTTGTTTGATGCAGTTTCAGCCAGTGCTCTTGAACTGATTATGCCAAACTGGATGGCAACAAGAGCTGAGTATGAGAAAAAGCCTACAAAGCAGCTTTATTATCTTTCTGCAGAATTCCTGATGGGACGTGCCTTGAGCAATAACCTTATGAATGCTCAGATTAAAGATGCTGTAAAAGATGTTTTGAAATCTATGAACATTGATTACAACATGGTTGAAGATGAAGAGCCTGATGCAGCACTTGGAAATGGTGGTCTTGGTCGTCTTGCTGCCTGCTTCCTCGATTCTATTGCAACTTTGGATTACCCTGGACACGGATACGGAATCCGCTACGAATACGGTATGTTCGAGCAGAAAATTGAAGACGGATACCAGGTTGAATATCCTGACAACTGGCTTATTCACCGCGACCCTTGGGAAATCAAACGTTCAGACCTTTCTGTTACTGTAAGATTCGGCGGAAACATCGCTTACGGAAAAACTCCGGACGGAAAACCCCGCTTCTACATCGAAAATGCAGAAGAAGTAACAGCCGTTCCTTACGATATGCCAATCATTGGTTACGACACAAACACTGTAAATACACTCCGTCTCTGGTCAGCAAAATCACCAAACGGATTTGATTTGCAGCTTTTCAATAATATGGATTACAACCGTGCCGTTGAGCGCCAGAACAGCGCAGAAAATATCAGCCGCGTTCTCTATCCTAACGATTCGGGTCCTTCTGGAAAGGCTCTCCGCCTCAAGCAGCAGTATTTCTTCTCTTCTGCTTCTTTGCAGGATCTGGTTCGCCACTATGTTGCTGACTACGGTACAGACTTCTCTAAATTCGCAAGTCTTCACGTAATTCAGCTCAACGATACTCACCCGGTAGTTGCAATTCCTGAACTTATGCGCATCCTTCTGGATGAATACAATGTAAGCTGGGAAGAAGCATGGGATGTTGTAACTCACACATTTGCCTATACAAACCACACAATCCTTGCAGAAGCTTTGGAAAAGTGGCCTATTGATATTTTCCAGGGACTTCTCCCACGTATCTATCAGATTGTTGAAGAAATCAACCGCCGTCTTGTTGTAGATTTGCGCGCTAAATATCCTGATGATTACGAAAAACAGCAGCACATGTCTATTATCCATAACGACAAGGTTTACATGGCATGGCTTGCAATTCACGCCTGCTTCAGCGTAAACGGTGTTGCTGAGCTCCATACAGAGCTTTTGAAAACTGCCGAGCTTAAAGACTGGTATGCTTTGTATCCAGAAAAGTTCAACAACAAAACAAACGGTATTACACAGCGCCGCTGGCTTTTGAACGCAAACCCAAAACTGGCAAAATTCATCACAGACCGCATTGGTCACGGCTGGGAAAAAGACCTTACTTTGCTTAAAGGCCTTGAAAAATTCCTTGATGATGATGCTTCTCTGGACGAACTTACAAAAATCAAGCAGGAAAACAAACAGGCTCTTGCTGATTACCTCAAGCACACTCAGAATGAATTCCTTGACCCGGATTCAATCTTTGATGTTCAGGTAAAACGCCTCCACGAGTACAAACGCCAGCTTTTGAACATTTTGAACGTAATGTACTTGTACAACCGTATTGTAGAAGATCCTTCTTACAACCCTCCGGCTCGTACTTTCATTTTTGGTGCAAAAGCGGCTTCTGGTTACCGCCGTGCAAAAGCAATCATCAAATTGATTAACACTGTTGCTGAGCGCGTAAACAATGACCGCCGCGTTCGTGGTAAGATTCGCGTTGTATTCGTAGAAAACTACCGCGTTTCTGTTGCAGAAAAAATCTTCCCAGCAGCTGATGTTTCAGAGCAGATTTCTACTGCCGGACTTGAAGCTTCGGGAACTTCAAACATGAAGTTTATGGCTAACGGTGCTTTGACACTGGGAACTATGGACGGTGCTAACATCGAAATCTTCGAGGAAGCTGGAAAAGAAAACGGCTTTGTATTCGGTCTTTTGACAGAAGAAATCAAGAAGATGGAAGCAGAGCACTCTTACCGTCCTCAGGAATGTCTGGAGCGCAATCCTGGTCTTGCCAAGGTTGTTGAGCAGCTTATCGACGGCACTTACGATCCAACTCACCAGCTTTTCAAAGAGCTTCACGATTCTCTGGTTTACGGTGTTGAAGGTCAGCGTCCTGACGTTTACTACGTTCTTGCAGACTTTGACTCATACACAAAGACCCGCGAAAAGATTGCTGAAGTTTACGGAAACAAGAAAGAATGGGCCCGCATGGCTCTTAAGAACATCGCAAACTGCGGTAAGTTCTCTTCTGACCGTACAATCGAAGATTACGTTCGCGACATCTGGCACCTGAAGAAGGTAGAAGTGAAGGGAAAGTAAGGCTAAAATCGAAAATCCGTTAAAAACCGAGCTGCAACAGCGGGTCGGTTTAGGATTATCGATAGAATCGCCTCAGAGGCGAGACTAGCGAGCCGATAAAAAACTTATTAGTAGAATAGATTGGCGACCGGTTGGATGACTGGCCGCCTTTTTTTTGTTTCTTGCAAAAAATAATAGATACGCTATACTTCCCTGCTATGAACGCTAAACTGATTTCATTTGTATCTTCTTTTGGACTTTTGCTGACCGCCGCAATCTGGGGCTTTGGATTTGTCGTTGTAAAGGACAGCCTGGATTACGTGGGAGCCTTTTATCTTGTTGCCCTTCGTTACACTCTCGCAAGCCTCGTAATGGCAGTCATAATTGCAAAAAGATGGAAAAAGTTTAACCGCTCTTACCTTAAGCACGGAATCCTGACAGGCTGCTTCCTGGGCCTTGGATATATCAGTCAGACAGTCGGCTGCGCCTTTACCACCGCCGGAAAAAACGCCTTTCTTACCACAATTTATGTGATTTTGATTCCCTTTTTCACCTGGATTTTCTTTCACCACCGTCCGCGAACCCATGTTTTTATAGCCGCCATAATGTCTGTAACCGGAATCGGGTTGCTTGCCCTGGGAACCGGAGACACAGCCGGCGTAAACAAGGGTGACATCTTCACCCTGATCTGCGGCATTTTTTATGCCCTTCACATCATTTTTACCGAGCGCTACAACGCCAAAGGTGATGATACCCTGCTTCTTACGAACATTCAGTTTATTGTTTCTACAATTTTAGCCTGGTCTACAGCCTGGATTTTTGACGGTAAATTCACCCCTTCAATTTTGACCGATTCAAGAATCCTGATTTCCATAATTTACCTGGGGCTTTTTGCCACAATGATCTGCTTCTGTCTTCAGAACATAGGCTTAAAATATGTAAAATCTTCGCTCGCATCCCTCTTTTTGAGCTTTGAATCAGTTTTCGGGGTCCTTTTCAGCAGCATTTTCCTTCACGAAAGCCTTACTCCCCGAATGCTGGCCGGCTGTATTTTGATTTTTGCCGCGGTCCTGCTTGCGGAGAGAAAGGAATAAAGTTAATTGTCCTTGATCTGCCCGCATAAGTGATTACGCAGACTGAACCGTAGGTTTTGTTCTTTTTTTTTGTATATCCGACGCCGCTGATTTTAGTCTGTTTTTATTTGATTTAGCCTATTTTCTGTCTTAAAATATTACCTGTATAACAGAATATTCTATTTTTACAGTTGAGAGGTGTGATAATGAAGAAATCTTTTTTATTGGGAATCGGTTTCATTTTTTTTATATTTTCTTGTAAATCGACAAAAGTTTTAAATGAACAACAAATAATTTTTTTATACGAAAATAATGAACCTTTCTACGCTGATATTTTTGGTATAAAGACTTCAGATGGAATTATTGCAATTCCAGAATCTGAATATAAACAACTTTCGGAGCAAGAAAAACAAAAAATACAGCATTTTACTATGCAATTGCAGCAGTTAGATACTTATTTTGCATATAATCCGATAGAAAAGTATGCAATAGAGTTTACTGCGCAATCGGCAGATAAATTAAATTTAGAAGTAAAGAAAACCGGATTGCTTCATGGTACAGTCGTAGAAGTTCAAGATGTAGAAAAAATAAAAGAGAAAGCTGGTGTTGATTTTTATAATGGCTATTTATTTATAAACTATGATAATAAGATGAGACCTTCAAAGCCTAATCAAGTTGGAATAGTTGGACGATGGATTTCAGTAGATAATAATAATCGTGAAGAATTTATTATTCCAGATGACATACAAAAAGCTTCTTTTGAAAAAGAATCTGCAACTGGGATATCAGGAGAATTTATTTTTGTAGAGAAAATTATTATGTCAAATGATGGAAAAGAAACAGTAAACAATATTGTAAAATATTATGACGGGAAATATCTTTATGAAGTTATATTTCCCCTAAAAAATGTCTCAAATGATGAAAATATTAGAAATGCAATAGATAATTATAAATCTTAGAAGATAGTTTTATGAAAAATTTATGTCTTAAGGCAATGAATTATGTAAGGTAATGAATCTTGATGTAAATAATTTTGACGGTTCGGAATTTTTTAAAACATAAGAGACATTTACGAAACTATACTTTTGGGAGATTTTTTATGATTTCATTCAAAGTTAATATTGGACTACAGTTTGAAATTAGCGCATCATTAAAATTATAGAAATCAATATTGTAATAATTTTCATAATTAGGTTCAGGAATTTCTAGAATTTTTGAACCTGTTTTTTCAAATGCTGAAAATCTTTTAGGAGTAATGATTGTAAGTTTAACTTCATAATTAGGAAATATATTTTTTAATAGTCGGTATTTTCTGAGAATTTTCTCTATAGCATATCGTTTATATTTTTTTGATATCCGTGTTATTTCAAAAAGATAAATTGTTTTATTACTAATTGCGATTGCATCAAATTCAGCAATTATTTTTTTATTTTCAAAGTATAGAATTTGCCCGGTTTTAGAATAATAAAATCCATTTTCATTCTTATTTTTTATCTTTTTTGAAGGAATTTTAGCTGAGATAAATTCTAAGTATGGATATATTAGTTGTAATTTTTCAAATATAAAATTTTCGTAAATTTCGCCTTTTAGCGTACCTATTGATGAAGGGGTATGTTTTTTAAGAAAAGGCTTTTGGTGATTTAGTTTTACTTTCATATTAACTCCTATAAGTTTCAATATATAAACTATTAGCTACACTGTAATATTTTTTATTTATATTGTCAAATTTATATAAGGTGAAATATATACCTAATAGGTTTGTTTTGTTGATAAAAAATACAGAAAATGTAATAATAGATATATGAATGAAAATGAAATGAATGTTGCTGCGATTTTCGGCTCTAATGTTCAACGTTACAGGAAATCTAAAGAGCTTACTCAGGAACATTTGGCTACAAAATTAGAAATTTCGCAAAAGCATTTGTCAGATATTGAAAATGGTACAAAGTTTGCTTCATCACATCTAATAGAAAAACTTTCAGAAGTTCTTGCTGTAAGTCCGTCTATGTTATTTGGTGGATCAGATGCCCTTGAAATAAGCAATAAAGTTGCAGAACTTATGTTTGCAAATTTATATCCAAAATTGCAGATACTTTTTAATGATATGAATGAAATAAAAATGATGTTACAAAATATGAATATAACAGTTAATTTTAATGATAACAAAATAAAGGGGTTTTAGGGGCTTGCCCCTAGGCGAGAGGGTAGCGGACAAGACCGGAACGAAGTGAGGACTTGGGAGCGCAGGGAGAGACTTCTCCCTCCTTCAAGAAATTGTTAGAATTGTTTCTATAGAAAAACGGGTGCACCGCATTTTCTAACAGAGGAAACATATGAAAAAAACTATTTTTGCTTTTATTGCGGGATTATTATTTGCTGCAGGTAATCTTTATGCAGAAACAGAGGCCTGTGCCATTCACAAAAAAATGGAGAAAGCTGACTGTTGAATATAAATATCTTCTGGACGCAAAAAGTCTGGAATGTCAGAGGCTTGATGTCAGTATTCTTACAAAAACTGGTTTATATGTATTTCCGAAATGGTTATAAGGCCTTCGAGGATGCTGAACTTACTGTGCCATTTACGGGTTCGAAGGGTAGAGCAGACTTTACAGTGTATCTTACGCCGGAAAATAAGGAATAATCCGAAATATTGTTTAACTCATTCATTCTCATTAAAATATACTTAAAAATTTTAGCCCCGCTAACGAGTGGGGGACTATAGGAGGCATGATAAAAATTACATCCATGTAATTTTTATCATTGCAGTTTGTTCAAGCGTTGCTTTCACAAACTGCGATATTCGCCATCCATGGCTCACCGCTAACGCGGGGTTTTTATAGGAGAATTCACATGAAAAAAATCGTAACAATTTGTGCGGCTTTGCTGGCTCTTTCTGCACTCAGCGCAAAACCTAAAAAAGTAGAAATCAACTCAGTTGCTGATCTTGAAGGAAAGAAAATCGGTGTTCAGGCCGGTACTACCGGTGAGCTTTATGTTCAGGAAGAAGTTCCAAACGCTAAGCTTTCATCTTTCAAAAGCGGTATGGATGCTGCTATGGACTTGAAAAACGGTGCTATCGACGCTGTTGTTCTTGATGAGCTTCCAGCCCTTCAGATTGTAAAACGCAATCCAAAACTTAAGATTATCCGCGATCCATACTTTGCTGCAAACAAAGAAGAGTATGCTATCGCTATCAAAAAGGGAAATGCTGACCTTTTGAATACTATCAACGCTACAATCGCTGAATTGAAAAACAACGGCGGTTATGAAGCTCTTGTAAACGCATTTATGCCTGCTGACGGAAACATTCAGATTCCTGCAAATGAAAACGGAAAAGGTTCTAAAAAGCTTAAGCTTGGAACAAATGCCGCTTTCCCTCCATTTGAATATGTTGAAGGAACTGACGTTGTAGGTTTCGATATCACAATGGGTCAGAAAATTGCAGTAAAAGCTGATGCAAAACTCGAAGTTGTAGATATGGCATTCGACAGCCTTATTCCAGCTCTTCAGGCCGGAACAATCGATTTCATCGCTGCCGGTATGTCTGTAACAGAAGAACGCAAAAAGAATGTAGATTTCTCTGTTCCGTATTTTGCTTCTGAACAGGTAATTATTGTACGTAAATAGGATGATTATATAATTTACGGAAAAATGCGCGAGGAAGCAGAGCGTGGGGCAAAAACACTTATTGTGTGGCTGCCGCGTGAGCGGCAGGTTCGATAGTTACTTTACCACACAATACGTGTAGCGCGATATCGCGCGGTTTTGAACCACGCTCTGCGACCGGGAGCATTTTTTATTCAATTTATACGTTTCCTTCCATACTTTCTATTTAAGTCAAAATCCGATATAATATCTTCCTATGTTTCAATCAATTTACGACACAATGATTTCGGGTAACCGCTGGCTTCTTATTTTAAGCGGACTCAAAATCACTCTTATAATTGCTGTTTTTGCCGTTCTCATAGGTACTGTTCTGGGCTGTATTTTTGCCCTTATGAAGGTTTCTCATAACAAGATTCTTAAAGGAATTGCTGAAGTTTATACAACTGTTTTGCGCGGAATCCCGCTGGCAACTCAGCTGATGATTTTTTACTTTGTTGTTTTTGCGCCGCTCGGCTGGGACAGACTGGTTGTTGCTATTATTTCGTATGGTATTAACTCGGGCGCCTACTGTACAGAAATTTTTCGCTCCGGCATTCAGGGCGTTGACCGCGGGCAGACTGAAGCCGGCCGTTCACTTGGTCTCAGCAGCTGGCAGACTTTGTTTAAGATCGTGCTGCCCCAGGCTTTGAAGGCTGTTCTTCCGACTTACACCAGCGAGTTCATTGTTTTGATTAAGGAAACTTCGGTTGCAAGTTTTATTGCGGTAACAGATTTGACAAAATCCGGCGATATGATTCGAAACGCCACCTACAATGCCTGGATTCCCCTTCTCACCTGTGCAATCATTTACCTGATTTTGACTCTGGGCCTCACAAAACTCTTCGCCAAACTCGAAAAACGCCTGGCAAAGAGCAATTAGTTTTTATCTTGAAACCTGATACTGCAGTAAAAGAATGTGAAGTTCTTCCAGCTTTTTTACGTCAAAAATCCTGAAGATTTCAGAGAATTCCTTTTTCACTGTAGAAAGGCTCACAAAATACTTTTCGCTCAAATCCTTATAGGAACAGTTTTCGTGCAGGTTATCCAGCACGAAATTCGTCTGGCGTTCAGAAAGATTGTAATCACTTAAATGCAGGGCTTCCCCGATTTTTTCCTTGATCACCGTGTTATTCATAGAATTCGACGGGAGATAGCAGGAAAGCTTTGCCTTTAAAATATCATAAATCAGATAGAAAAAGGCACCGTAAAAAAGAGTTGAAGATAAGCCCAGTGCAACAAAATGCCAGCTCTGTTTATAAGTAGAAATAATTGCGGCAATATGAATAATCACAATCGGGCACACTGAGGCAAAAGGCTTCTGCTTGAGCTGTCCCTTGGCAAACATAAGGATGATGATTGCGTAAAAAAGAAAAATTCCCAAAGGCATATAACCGGTCATTGTTGTAAGAACGCTTTCTGCCAGCAGTACAATTACCTGAAGATAAATTGCAGGATAAAACAAAATCACAAGCGAAATCACAAAAGAAACTGCGTGAATTACTGAAACAACAGTTTGTGACGGAATGAAAGTTGCAACGCGTAGTTTCAGATGTAAGCTTGAATAAAATGCAACAAAAAGAAAAATTGACGAAAAAATCGTAAAAACTCTCTCCGGATTAATCCGGAAGCTTCTCATAAGCAATCATTATAGAGCATTTATGATTCTTTCGCAAATATTTTCCCCGTCCATAGCGCTGGAAACGATTCCACCGGAATAGCCGCTGCCTTCTCCGCAGGGGTAGAGTCCCTTAAGAGCCTGACATTCAAGGCTTTCCTTATCGCGCAAAATGCGCACCGGCGTAGAGGTTCGTGTTTCTACCGCGATCATAAGGGCATCCGGGCAGATAAAGCCCTTCATATTCTTGTCTATCTGGCGGAAGCCCTGGGCAAGCCTGTGAGAAATAAAAGGCGGGAGCCAGGAGTTTAAGTTTGAGCTTACAAGGCCCGCTGTGTAGCTTGAAGGCGGCAAATCTTCCGAAGTCTGATTTTTGAGGAAGTCAGAAAGGCGCTGTGCCGGGGCTGCCTGGCCTTTCCCGTTTTTGAAGGCAAGCTTTTCAAGCTCTGCGCGGAAGAAAAGCCCCGCAAGCTGAGGCGCTCCTGCCTTTTTTGCAGCCTCCACAAATTTCTGAGGTATATCCTCCGGCCGGATTTCAGTTACGATTGCCGCATTCGACCACTTTGAGTTTCTGGCGGCAGAAGACATTCCGTTTACTACGATTTCATCTGGTGCCGATGCAGACGGAACTACAAAGCCGCCCGGACACATGCAGAAGGAATAAACTCCCCGCTCGTCAACCTGAGTTGTAACCCGGTATTCTGCCGCTCCAAGGTTATCCGGTCTTTTTCCATGATATTGAATGGCATCGATGAGGATTCGCGGGTGCTCAACGCGCACTCCAACCGCAAAGGTTTTGGCTTCCAACGCGGAAGGGGCTTTTTTTGCAAGCATCATGTAGATATCCGAAGCGGAATGGCCGGTTGCAAGCACGACGGCGTCCGCATAAAAATCAGCTTTTTCGCCTGTTTTTGTATTTTCAGCAGTCACACCTTTTACAAAAAGCCCGCCGTTATTTTCTTCTGTGATTAAATCAGTTACCCTGGTGTTAAAATAAAATTCTCCGCCCAGCTCAATGATTTTGTCCCTCATATTGTTGATGACTGTCGGAAGCCTGTCTGTTCCGATGTGGGGATGGGCATCGGTAAGTATTTTTTTATCCGCTCCGAAGTGATTGAAAATCAAAAGTGTGCGGCCAATATTTCCCCTTTTATTGCTTCTTGTGTAAAGTTTTCCGTCAGAAAAAGTTCCCGCTCCTCCTTCTCCAAAGCAGTAGTTTGAATCAGGATTTACGCTGTCTTTTGTACTGATTTTTGCAATGTCTTTTTTGCGATCGGAAGTTTTTTCTCCGCGTTCCAGGATGACAGGTTTTATGCCTTTTTCAAGCAGCTTGAGGGCTCCGAAAAGGCCGGCAGGCCCGCTTCCCACTATGATTACAGATTTTTTGCCGTCAGCCTTTTTCCAGTCCGGCAGGGCGTCCTTATCTTCAAGTCCTTTTGCCTTTTCTCCAAGAAAAACATTATAGCGCAGGTGGAGCTTGAGCTGTCCGTGGCGGGCATCAATAGATTTTTTTACAAAAACCGCTTCGAACTTTCCGCCGAATTTAGCAAAGTCTTTTCCAGCAGTTTTTTTCAACTGTGCGGCAATTTTTGAGTTAATAAGAGATTCTTTGCCTTCTTCTTCGGGCAAAAGAGTAATAGTGATAGAAGTCTGCATAAGGCAGATTATAAATTATTTATAATTTCTTTTCACCTTCTGAGTTGTCGTCATTTCAAGCGGCTGGGACAAAATCGTAACTCTTGTGATTCTCTGATAAGGCTGAAGGTTCTTGTTTACCGCGCTTACGTCCTTATTGATTTCTTCAAGGATTTTTTCTTCCGCGCCTGCAGCAGTCCTTTCAATTCCCAGTTTTTTGATTAAATCATCACTTGGATAAATGAGGGCTTCAATTTCCTCAGAAGCGTCATCGCCTTCTACCGTGTAACCCTGCACCGTAATCTGCTGAACGTTGTCGCAAAGCTGGAAGGCGTCCTCAATTTCTTCGGGATAAACGTTTTTACCGCCGTTAGTTACAATCAGGTTTTTTGCACGGCCGCAAAGCATTATGTAATGCTCGCTGTCTATCCAGCCAAGGTCACCGGTTTTCAAAAATCCGTCTTCTGTGAACATTTTTGCGGTTTCTTCAGGCATTTTGTAGTAGCCCTGCATAACCATCGGCCCCTTTACTGCAATTTCGCCAATCATTCCCCGGCCTTTTGAGGTCACACCTTCCTTTGCATTGATGATTTTGATTTCCTCGTAAGGAGAAAAATCGCGGCCGACAGAAATCAGCTTAAAGTTTTCAATAGGATTCAGCGTGATGATAGGGGAAGTTTCTGTAAGGCCGTAGCCCTGAATAAAATCGATTCCCATTGCGTTGTAGGTCCGGAAAACGCTGGCTGCAAGGGGACCTCCTCCGCAGATTGCAACTCGCAAAGTGTAAATATTTGCCTGTCTCAAAACTGACTGGAAGAGAAGCTTACCAATATTTTTTCCTGTAAGCTTTTTGATGATAAAGGAAAGTCCCTGGAAGGCTCCCAGAAGTCCAACAACAAGAGGTCCCTTTGCCGCAATTCCCTTTCTGATTCCTGCAAGAAGCTTGTTGTACAAAAGAGGGACTCCCAGCATTACAGAAATTTTTCCTTCGCAAAGCTCCCTCATCAGCTTAGAAACTGCCATGCTCTTTCCGAATACGATTTCTGCACCACAGCTTATAGGACAGATAAAGGCCGCCTGCATTGTGTAGGCGTGGTGAATAGGAAGAAGGGCGTAGAAAACGTCCGTCGGGTAAATATCCAGGTTTGTCTGGGCAATAAAGGCGTCTGAAATAAGGTTTTTATGTGAAAGCATTACGCCTTTAGGATTTCCTGTCGTGCCCGAAGTGAAAAGAATGACTGCTGTGTCGTCGCAGGCCGGCTGCTGACTGGCAGGTAAAGCACTTTCATCAGCACCTGCATGCGCTTTCAGGTTATAAACATAGTCTTCCGCAATCGTAGGATTAAGTGATTTTGCAATTACGCCCGGAAATTCTTTCTTTATAAAGTCCAGCTTATCATCATCTGTCAGGGTAATTTTAGGCTCAGCTGTTTTTATAAGATTGCAGACTTCGTTCTGGCGGAGGGCGCAGTCAATCGGAACCGCAATTGCTCCTGCAAAGAAGCTTGCAAGATAGCTTACTGCCCACTCGGGAGAATTTTTTCCGCTTATAACAACCCTGTCGCCTTTTTTGATGCCATTTTCGCAAAGCCAGAGGGCAAGTTTTATCACTTTCTGATAAACCTGATTATAGGTAAGAGTATTTTTGCTTCCGTTCGGCCCTTCAAAATCAGTAAAAAGAGGCCTTTCTGCAAATCGCTGCACCTGAATTTTTAATAGTTCCGGAAAAGTCGGCCATTCGCCGTTAAAAATCTTTCCCTTATATTCATCCAGAAATAACCAAGGTTTTCGTTCAATAAATTTTCCCATACCTTAATTTTACCACAGGAATTGAAAAAGTGGAGAAAAATAATATTTACAAACTTGCTTCGCAAGGTTTGTTTCAATTTTGCATAATTATGCAAAATTCTTGACTTTTTACCCTTAAATCTGAATAATTATTTACAAAATTTTGATTCGGTAAGGAATATAAGTATGAATCCATTGGCTTTGGAATTGAATGAAACCCTGAAGGGTAGTGTGGTTGAGGCTCTGTTTTCTGATATGGGAAAACGCCTTTATTTTCCTAACGGTATTATTTCTCAGGGCGGCGAGGCTGCAAAAGATGCGCACTTTGCAAACGGTACAATCGGTATGGCTGTTGCAGGCGGCACTCCGATAGAACTGGACTCATACAAAAAAAATATGCCGGAGCTTTCTTCGCGCGAAACTGTTGCTTATGCAAAAACTGCCGGTTCTCCTGACATCCGCGCCCTCTGGAAAGAAAAAATCATTGAAAAAAATCCTCTTCTTAAGGGTAAAAACTTTTCTCTGCCGGTTCTGGTTCCGGGACTTACAGCGGTTCTTTCTTATGTTTCTGACCTTTTTGTTGATGCTGATAAGCCTCTTCTTGCTGCAGATCCTTGCTGGGATAACTATGAGCTGATTGCCTGTGCCCGCCGCGGTGCTGACTTCCATCAGTTCAAATGCTTTGAAAACGGAAAGTTCAACCTTGCAGGTCTTGAAGCTGCAATGAAGGCTGAATGTGAAAAATACGGTTCTGTCCGCGTTCTTTTGAACTTCCCTCAGAATCCTTCTGGTTACAGCCCTACAAAGGATGAGGCGAAAGCAATTGTGGAAATGGTCCGCAAACTTGCAGAAGCCGGAAATAAGGTTCTTGTTCTTTCTGATGACGCATATTTTGGCCTCAACTACGAGGATGATATCGAACCTCAGTCACTTTTTGCTTATATGGCTGACATTCACGAAAATGTTCTTGCTATCAAGGCCGACGGTCCTACAAAAGAAGATTTTGCCTGGGGCTTCCGCACAGGTTTCATCACATTTGCTTCAAAAGCCCTTACTGACGAACAGTATACAGCCCTTACAACCAAGTTTATGGGCGCTATCCGTTCTTCGGTTTCCTGCTCGGCAACTCCTTCCCAGTCGCTTGTTCTCAAAGCACTTCAGGATCCGGCTCACGAAGCTCAGAAAAAAGAACTCCGCAAAATGCTTCAGGCACGCTACGACGCTGTCCGCAATTTTGTAAACACTCATACTTCAAAGCGTCTTACAGCCCTTCCTTTCAACTCAGGCTACTTTATGAGCTTCCACGTTGAAGGCGGCATTGCAGAAGAACTTCGCAAAAAGCTTCTCAAAGAAAAGGGAATCGGTGTAATTCAGATTGATCCTCATACTCTGCGCGTTGCTTTCTCAAGTATTGATGAAGATAAAATTGAGCAGGTTTACTCTCAGATTTACGAAGTTGCAGATGCAATGTAAAATAGTGTAAAATCAATCCGAGGGGCCTTGTCTGCCACGGATTTTTTACAGGGATTTTTACATTGAAGTTCAGATTTTTATCTTTTACAGCAGTTTTTATTACTCTTTTTACAGTTTTTTCTTCCTGCGCTCAAAAAAAGCCGGCTTTTGGCACTCAGCAGTTTGCGCAGGCTGACAGACGAATCGTAATCTGGACCAGCTGCCGTGAATTTGCCCAATATATAGAACTTTTTAACGCTACTTCGCAGGAAAACCGGGCTATCCTTGTTTATAAGGAAAATCCCGCTCTTTCTCTTCCTCCTGCCAAAGACGAACTGCCCCCTGATTTAATAGTCGGTTCCTGGCTCAGAAGCGATACAATGCACAAAAGCTTCTGCAGTCTGGACTATCTCTTTTCTCACAAGCAGCTTTTTTCTTCTATGTTTTACGAAAATCTCCTGGAGGCGGGAAAGCATCACGGCGGACAGTTTCTGATTCCGGTGAGCTTTAACCTTCCGGCAGTAATTTTTGATAAAAATAATGATTCCTTTGTCACCGATAATTATATGCTCACCCTTGAGCAGCTGAGAAAAATTGGTGCGGAGTATAATCAGAAAAGACAGAACGGAGCCTTTTCCCGAATCGGCTTTGCCCCGCTGAATGATGATTCATTTTTGTATCTCACAGCAAAGCTCTTTAACGTAAATTTTGAATTAAAGAAAAATAATATTATCTGGAACGATCAGAACCTTATTAATGCCGTAAGCTTCCTGAAAAACTGGATCGAAAGCGAAAACGGTTCAGCCCGCATAGAAGAAGATTTTGCCTTCAAATATTTATTTATGCCTTACTACCGCCAGGTATTATCCGGCAGAACCCTCTTTGCCGCGACAAAAAGTGATTCGCTTTTTAAGATTATGCACGAACAGGAAATCCCTATTGATTACAGGTGGATTGTTCAGAACGGAAAGATTTTTATGGACGATTCCTTTGTAATGATGGGAGTTTATAAAAAATCCAGAAACCGTACCGGGGCCTCAGAATTTATCACCTGGTTCTGCCAGGCTGATGTTCAGCGCCAGATTCTTGAGCGCAAGGAAAGCCTGCGCCTTGAAACAGAGCTTTTCGGAATAGCCGGCGGATTTTCTGCTGTCCGCAGCGTAACCGAGCATATTCTTCCGATTTTTTACACACCGCTCCTTTCAAACCTTCCTCCGGCCCAGATGCTTGAAGTTCCAAACAAGCTTCCTGCCCGCTGGGAAAGCTACAAGAGCCAGGTCGTAGAGCCCTACATCCGCGCAGAAATTACAGCAATTACTCCGCAGGCAAAACCAATCACTGAATTCGAAAAGGAATGGCGCAAAAAGGTATTTGCTGACTAAGGTTACCATAAAAATCACCATTACAATGCCAGTCAACCTATGGTAACCAAACAGTTTTCTGACGAAAACTGTCGTTGGAATCCGCTTTACAGTACCAGGTCACACACCTGGGCCTTGCAGGTCTTAATCAGGTCTTCCGGTTTCAGAATAATCTGCAGACCCCGCTGCCCGCCGCTCACACAAACTTTTTCCAGCCCAAGAATCGATTCATCAATAAAAGTCCGGAAAAGCTTTTTCATTCCAACCGGAGTGCAGCCTCCCCTTATATATCCCGTCAGTCCCAGCAGTTCTTCCGGCTTTACAGGATTAATTTCCTTGCAGCCGGCAGCCTGCCTTGCCTTTTTCAGATTTATCTCGTGCAGGGCGCTCTGACAGAATACGCAGATTTCCCGGCTTTCGGTTCTCATTACAATAGTCTTAAAAACCATAGCCGGGTCTACGCCAAGTTTTTCAGCCATACGGCCGGCCGCTCCCTTTTCCAGAACGTGCTCCCCGTCATCATCATATTCTTTAGCCTCATAAGGAATCTTAAGTCCTTCAAGGATTCTCATTGCATTTGTTTTCTTCATATCCTCATTTTATTTATTCTGAAGCAGTCCGCCTAGTCACCGGCCGTTCCGCGGTTCGGTAACCCTCAGTCTGTTTTTTGTCAAAACAGACCGCCTGCGGCGCCGCTCCAGCCCGGGCTTCTATGAACAGGCAAGAATTACCAGCAACATTTTACGAAGTAAAATGTTAAGCAATGGTTCGGGTAATTCGGAAGTTAAAAACTGCATTACGACCATTGCAGAGTTTTAAAAACAAAAAATTATTAAAAATTTTTCAAAAAATTTATTCACAAGTGTTGACACTTTTTCTTCAGAAGTATATATTCATATTCACCGTCGCGCAGCACTGCTGCACGACACCAACAAAAAGCGACAAGAAGTCGTAGTAAAAAGTTGTTTGACAGTTTAAGGAAGGAAAGAAAAGTAGAACAAGTAAGGTTCGAAATTAAGTAAAAGCGATGTAAATCGCTAGCTTAGTTCTTGAAAAATTGACTAGATGTTTATTAGTTTTCTATAAAACTAACTTTAATCAATTCAACTTAATAAGTTGGGTTCGAATAATTTATGGTAATCAATACCCTTCGGGGTTTTGAAATAATCATGGAGAGTTTGATCCTGGCTCAGAACGAACGCTGGCGGCGCGTCTTAAGCATGCAAGTCGAGCGG
>ONPD01000005.1 GCA_900319625.1 uncultured Treponema sp.
CATCAAACAAGTGAGCAAGCACCAGCAAGTTGTCGATTGTTGGAATTGACTTTCCACTTTCCCAGGCATAAACAGCCTGCGGATATTCAAAACCGAATATAGCCTGAATATCGTGGACAGTGTATTCACTTTTGATTCTGAGTGATTTGATTTGTGCACCGGTTGCTTTCAGATCAACAACCGGCCTTTGAATAGTTACGGTCCTCATAGTTCATTTCTCCATCAACAAAAACTCCATTATCTTTTATGCCTGCACTTAGCAAACCATAAATCCAAGGTGTGCGTAGAATTGTCGAATAGCATCTCTTTTTGCCAATCAGTGCACGAGATAATTTTGTAATGTCAAATGTGTCTGTGCTCATTACGCACTCCTTTCATAAAAGATATTTTTACGCCAACGGCGCAGCGGGTTTTTGTCTGGCATCAAACCAATGAGACACGGCGCTCGGCTTCTTACGTGAATGTCAAGGCACGCTTCGCTCTTTGGCCTTGACATCCCCGTTTGTCGGGTTTTTGATAAACCCGCCATAGGGCCAGCGACTTTAATTTGTGATTTGTATTTTCACTTTAACAAATAAATTTTCATTTGTCATTAAACTATTAGTTTAAATTTGAAGCTCTTCTCGAATCTCTTTCATAGCCTCTTGAAAGTCCTGAACTTTGCCTTCCTCAATATCAGCCAGCCCCTCAAGCAAGTGATTAACAAGAGTCCTATAAGTTTTATACTCAGGTATATCTTCATGGACTTCCATATTTGAGAAATCAATTTGCTTCAGGACATATAAATCTTCAACGTGGCATTTATACAGTTTAGCCAAAGTATCGAAATTTTCGATGCACGGAATATTCTTACACTTTTCATTTTCCCAGGCATAGATTGCTACCGGTGTCTCGAATCCGAATATCTCTTGCAGCTGCTTTACGCTATATCCATTTTTATTTCGCAGTTCTTTTAGGAGTCTTGAGGTAGCCGGTATATCAACGACAGTTCGTTTTACCGGTCTAAGTGAGTATGAATATTCCATAAATTCATTATAAAGAGAAATCAGAAAAAGAATAGTAAACTGTTAGTTTAAAATTTTCAGTCTTTTCCTAACTGTCAGAAAACCCGGAGGCCGCAGGTTCGAGTCCTGCCCATGTATGATAATTGGTTATCCATTCATTGACACCAGCATATTCCTGTGTTATTACCCTTAATTAGAGATGAAACATATAAAATACAACTTCATCTCTAATTAAGGAATAAGGTTATGATTGGTCGAAAAAAAGAATGCAGGTTATACAAGAGCAGAAATTGTTGAAAAGCTACATATAACCGATGGTATAAGCATTACAAAAAATTTAAATGCACTAATAACAGGAGACTTCTTTACTATCATCCTGGAGAGGTAACGCTTTTGAAAATGTCTGCTTCAATCATGTTGAACAGTTAAAAAAATCACTGGGGATTTCTGGTGTAAATACATCATCTTCTGCCTGGTCTAAACGAGCAGAAGATGAAGAAGGAACTCAAATCGATTTGCTTATTATCAGGGATGATAATGTAATCAATATGTGTGAACTGAAGTTTTACAGCGGAGAATATGATGTAGACAATAAATATTATAAAACTCTGATGGACAGAGAATCTCTCCTTCAAAAAGAAGTTTCCCCGAAGACAGTAATCCGAAGTACTTTAGTGACAACATTTGGATTAAAGAAAAACGAATACAGCAGCGTGTCCTCAAATGTCATTTTGATGGATGATTTATTTAATTAAATTTAGTTTTTTTAAGAGTTCTCTTTTTCCCCTAAAATCATATTCTTAGTATCTTCTACAAGTTTAATAAAAGCTTTTGTTGAACTATCTTCAGTATGCTCAAAATCAAGTATAAAACCTTCAGTTCGCAGCCTATACCTTTCAAGTTCATTTTTTTCGTATTCTGTTTTGACCGGAATAATTGTATTTATTTGAGCTTTTTTTCTTAGATCCATCAAATTGAAAGCAACAGATTTTGAATATCTTTTAAGATATCTCTTTGCTTCAGGTGACAAACTTGGATTATATTTTAACGGCTTGTTCTTGTTAAGAGCTTTTCGAAAACCTTCCCAAATCTTGATCATTTGGTCAGCTTCTGAATTGAACAATTTATAGTTCATATCTCCTGGCAAAATAGTTCTAATAAACTCTTCAGCAAGACTTAACTGTGTTAATATAGCCAAATCATCCTCCTTTTATTTTTTACTATAGCGTTCCCTGTTTCTTTCAACTTTCTTTCTAAAATCGTCCCGTTCTTTTTTATACAGTGGAAATTCGTCTTCTAAAATCCCGTTTTCAATTTTTTGAGCAAGCTTCCAGAGTTTTCTTATCTGTTGTACGACTGCATCCTTTTCCGGAGTCCGTTTAACTTCGAGAATTTCATCATAATATTCATCAGGCGGAGCACCAAAAATATGACTTCCGGTAATAAGCTTTTTGCCAAACCGTATGCTCTCCTCACTGTATATACGATCGTCATAGGGATCTTTTAATCGGTCTGAAAGGGAATCTATCTCTTCCTGATTTTCCCTATAGAACTCAAGGAGTTTAGGTACTACAGAAAGTTCCTTACCGTAGACTATGTCTTTCCGCTCCCCTTTATATTTTTTCCCTTTATATTTCTCTCTGGGAAGAAGTATTTTTCGGTATAGACCATTGTCATAGACTCGTAGTATAAATTCTCCACCTTCTACTAACCCCTTTCTCCGCCGTTCATAAATGACTTCAAAAAAATCTTGCGAAAAATTTTCGATTTTTCCTTGCTCTATGGCATCCGCTTTTTCTCTTCGCGCTTCATTGACAATCTTTTCATTACATTCCGCACAGCAGCGTTTATTTTCACCAAATGCTTCGTGTTCTTCTTCAGCGGTCCAAACGCCCCAGGTTGATTTACCATAGTCTGTGTATTCTTTTCCACAGAAGCAACATTTTCCTGTTTCCGTAATATGACCACCTCTTCTGGCTACCCATTCAGAAAATTCTTCTTTAGACATGATGTCACCTCTTATATTTCCAATACAAAAAAGCAGAGCTTATACCAATTTGCACAGGCTGAAATTCTCCACAGTCCGCGCTTCTCTAAACCCTGCTAACTTTTACTAATCTTAAGATTCGATATAATCGCGTAATGATCTCCGATGAGGATCTCTTAATCTTTCCAGTGCTTTTTTTTCTATTTCTTTTATTCTTTCAGCAGGATCTTTCTTAAACAGTTCATATTCTTCCGGAGTCATCTTTTCAAAATCAAAATAATCTCTCATCCTTAATATTTCTTCATCTTTATTTGTTTCTTCGCTGAATTCTATATTGCGTATCTTAGACTCCCTTAAAGGATTTCCTTTTCCGCCCCTATATGAAACATACCTTTCTAATGACTGAGGCAGTACCAGAGTTTCAATATCACAAGCTGCCAGAGCATTAAGTCCCAAATATTTTGTTCCTTCCTGAATTATGATTTTCTTTACCATTTTTACACCGCAAAAAAAGGTCTGAGGGAGAAATTCCACCCTGGGAGCCGTTATACTATTAATTCTACATGCTTTCTTTTTCAAATAATCAAAAAAATCATATATAACATCACCATCAAAATCTCCGTTCAGTATGATGTCAGTTTCTTCATTAAGCGAATAGTTATTCTTTTCAAAAAGATTTTCCGTACCAACGTTTTTAAGAATGTCATCCTGAGAAATTTCTATTATCATAATTATTCCCCTCTCTCCTTTCCACGCAGATATGAGCAGTAAGACGGTAAAAGAATTGATAGCATATATTTTTGCAGAGGAGGAATAAGACAGAGTTCCTCTTCAGAAAAAGTGTTTTTGTATCCGAAAATATTCAGATTTATATAATCAGTACCAGGATGATGATAGATTCCCGGCATAAAATTTATCTTCTCACTTTCAAAAATATACTCAAGATCTTCTGCATAACGATTAAAACGTCTGTCTACATCTTCATCAAAACGAAATGCGAAATCATAAGGTTCAATATCACCTTTCTTAAGAAATTTTTTAGCATAAAAGTCCATTATTTGACTGAAATGACTATTATTTGACAAAGAATAATGATCCTTCAACAGTTTGTTACACCATTTTAAGGCAAACTGCAAATCTGGGTGCGAAGCCATAAATTCTTCATCCCGTTCAAAACCGCCTTCCATTTTTTCATATTCAGTAATTCTTTTTTTTGGAAGAACACTCATTATAAAATGATAGAAGGGACTGTTTTTGTAAGTAGTCTGATAATTTACGTTGTGCCTCCATGTTGAATGTGGAATTTCTTTGCCGCAGCTCGGACAGAATTTTACATTAACCGGAAGCTTCCTCTGACAGCCCGGACAGGCTGGTAACTTTTTTAGTTTTTTCTTTAATGCTTCTGGTATCATTACACTTCCCATAAATACCCCCATATAATAAATACGCAAAAGGTGTTTTTTTTAAGTAAATTTTTTTAACTTTTTTTGATTTTTTTTACTTTTTATACTATACTGGTTTATAGTTACGTCTATTCCAGTTATCCACTTCCCATTGAGCAAGGGATTGCCCGGATGTTTTTTCCTTTATCTTATTAATCAGATTTATGTAAACCTGAGGCTCTTCTATTTCGGTCCAATTAACCATATCTTTGCCTTTAATCCCTGCATTTTTAAGGTTGATTCTGTCGATTGGAAGATGCGGCGGTTCTTTTATATAGCCGGCACACCAGTAATATTTACACATCATATTCAGAAGTTTCTGACAGGTGCCGAAATTCAATCTATTTCCCAGTTCTATGCTTTTTTTCTGAAGTTCTGCAATATTCTTGATATGCTGCTCTTCTGTTACCGGACAGTTATCTGTTTTCTCTTCTTGTGCAGCATAAGTATTCATTTTTTCTTCTAAAAAGGCTTTTATTTTCTCTCTAAAGTCATTTTTTGCCTTCTGAGTGGGGTTATTTTTCCAAACCCTATTGTGTTCAACAGCTGCGCCCCATGAGAGCATAAAAAATTCGTCTTTAAGAAATTTTATTTGTGATTCATTCATGACTTCAATTCTACTCCACCGCTTCAAAATTCCCTTGGGACGCTTTCCTAAAATTCTTGGGAAAATTTCCCAAACAAAAACGGGACTTTTGCTGTATACTTGGCGCATGAGCAAAAGTGCTGCTTTTTTCCCGAAAAATCTTATAAAAATTGAATTACTCATCATCTATGTGGCAATAATCAATTTTGGTTTTTCCATTTATTTTAAGACCTGGTCGAATAAAAAGATTTCAGAACTGGATTCTCAGATGCTCAAAATCCAGCTGGAAGAAAACAGCGGCAATTTTAATCATGATGATTTGATTGAAAAACTCACTTACGATTACGCGCCTTTTACTTATTTTGATGAAGAATTAAAAACTGAACTTTCAGAGATTATTGAACTTCTGGAAACAAATCAGAACACTATCGAACTGATAATCACTTTTCAAAACAACATGCACCAGACACAGAACCGACTCAACCTTGGCTACGACACGCTTTTGTACTGCTCTCTCATCCTCATTATGATTGCAGTTTTTCTGATTGTAGAAAAATCATTTAAAAACAGAATTGACCTTCACCGCCTTAAAGTAATGAGCGAAGAACAGTCTAAAATCAGCCGCAACCTTCACGACGGTGTTGCTCAGGATCTTGCGGCACTTAAGCTTTATCTTGAAAAAGAAGATATTTCAAAATCAAAGTTTTATGCTCAGCAGGCTTTTAACGAAGTACGCTATATGATTGGAACCACTCACCTGAACCTGAACGAAAGCTTTGAAGAAATTGTAAAAAAACTGGCGGCAACGCTTGAAGCAAACTACAACATTTCAACAAAGGTCTATATTGGTTCAACAAAAATCCAGCATTTAAGCGAAAATGTTCAGATTGAACTTATCCGAATCCTGCAGGAAGCGCTTTCCAACATCAGCCGCCATGCAAACGCGAGCAATGTGGAAATCCGTTTTGTAGATGGCATCGACGACTTCCGCTTTATTATAAAAGATGATGGCAAGGGATTTTCGGAAGAAGAAGTTGAACTTAAAAACAAGCAGAGCGCAAAAAAGCATTACGGCGTTTCAAACATCAAAGATCGAGTGGAACTTTTGGGCGGTACTGTCAATTTTATAAGCGAGGGAGGAACAACAATTGCAATCACAATTAAAGATTCTGTTTGTTGATGATCATGTGGGTTTACGGGACGGCATGACTCAGATGCTTAAAAATAAAGATTCCTCTTTTGATTTTGTGTGCGCAAGTGATTATGAAAGCGCACTGGAAACCTTAAAGGAAAACCTCGGCATCAAAATTGTCATTCTTGATTTGAACCTTGACGGCAGAAGCGGACTTGAATTGATTCCCGAACTCAAAAAGCTTTCTCCCGACATTGCTATTTTGATTTACACCATGTTCAATGATGTGATTCATGTTGAAAATTCACTCTTGAACGGAGTTCAGGGCTACATTACAAAAGACGCAACAATTGATGAACTTGCCTCTGCAATCACTACTGTTGCAAACGGCAATTCATATTTTAATAAGGCTGCAACTGAACTGATGCAGTCGCTTCTTGCAAAACATGGACGCGAACACGACATCACAAATGATTTAAGCTACCTTTTTGACAACTACAAATCACTTTCAAAAAAAGAGCGTGAAGTTTTTATTCTTCTTTCGCAGGATATGCACGTTGCAGACATTGCCAAAAAGCTCGGTAAATCAGAAAAAACTGTCATCAATCAGCGAACCGAAGTTTATTCAAAACTCGATATTAAAGACAGGCACGATCTTCTTGAAAAAGCAAAACTTCTGGGGCTTACAGTATGAGCGGCAACTTAATAAACAGCAGGTTGCCGGACAAAAACTGGACACCGCACAGAATAATTTTTACTCTTCTCTTTACCGCCGTTTCTATCGGAATAAATTATCTAGGTTCATTTCTGGCGGGATTGATTGCCTTTCCCCTTTATCTTGATTCAGTGATGACGATTGCGGTAACTGCTTTGTGCGGACTTATACCGGGCTTAATATGCGCTTTTGGTTCAAATCTGCTTTTGTTCATTTTTGCACACACGGGAATCTTCTTTTCTGCATGTCATCTTTCTACCGCTTTAATTGCCTGGCTGGTTTTCCGCACTGAAAGAAAAAATCATCCTAACGAAAAACTTCTTTCCGCAGACAGCTTTATGTGGGCTGGATTTTTAGCCGCAATCAGCAATTCAATTATCGGCGACACAATTTCGACCTTTGTTTATGGTGCAAACACTTCAATTCCGCAGGTTGATAACGCCGTCCAGGGAATCTACGTTGTAATCAGAAGCCTGCCGGTTGCAGCATACATAGGCGGCACAATCACAAACTTTGTAGATAAGCTTGTATGTGCTACGATTTGCCTTTTTATTTATAGAGGCGTAAAGATAATACAAGTCAAACATAGCTAGCAGAAGTCCAGAAGTTCTGGCCCGGCAGCATAATGAATTGCATCGCAGCTTAGCTTTGTTATGTCACCTTAGATAATTTTGATTTTTCCCATAATGGCTTATTGCTGCTTTTTCATCATCACCTTACGGTTTGTGAAGTGAATAATAGAGAAGAACATTGTCTGTAAAATCATTGTTTCTGCAAGAAGAGCAGATGCCTTGTGACGTTCAAGAAGGGTTGCCACAATTACGCTGATACATACAAGCACCTGTATACAGTCAATAAGAATAAGAGCCTTATATTTTGAATAATTCAGATTCAAAAGCTTATGATGAAGATGCGACCGATCACCTACCATAATAGGCTTTTTATCACGAATTCGGCGCCAGATTGCGGCTATTGTATCAAATACAGGAAATGATGTTAAAACAATCATTACCATAAATTTATTAAATTCTATGTCTCTTGATGCAGGATAAAGCGGAAGAATAGCTATCATAAAACCAAGAAACTGACTTCCGCAGTCTCCCATAAAGATTTTTGCAGGCGGTTTATTAAAAAGCAGGAAGCCTGTAATTGCTGCGGCAAAAATAAAACTTAAGCCGGCAATCTGATTTTTTGTAAGAAGATGAATTATTCCGATTGTCATACCTACAGTCCATGACAAGGAACCGCACAATCCATCCATACCGTCAATAAGGTTATAGGCATTGATGAGTCCGAGAATCCACAAAAAAGTAATTAAATAACTCAGAGCCACAGGAAGCTGCCAGTTGAAAATCTGTGTAAAGCGGTAATTATTGAACATAACGATTCCGCAGGCAGTCAATTGTGCAGCAAGTTTTACGCTCGCATGAAAATTCAGAATATCATCAAAAAAAGCAAAAACAAAAACGATGAGGGCAGCAACAAGTACAGGAAGATTTGCCATAAGGCTTATACTTGTATTAGATTTCAGATACAATCCGGCTGAAATAAAAAATGCTAAGGCAATTCCAATACCGCCAAGGCGAGGAATATTTCCTGAATGGATTTTTCTTGCATTTGTATAATCATATAGCGAAAGTTTTTCGCAGATTTTTATAATCAAAGGCATTGAAAGTGCAGAAAGCACAAATGCCAGAATAATAAACAAACTCATCCTTACTATGATAAAGTGAAATCAATGTGAAATCAAGTGGGCGCTTTCCTATATATTTTGACGGATTGTAAAAATCTAGTGTATAATTAAAGAAGTATGAGCAAGAAAGTTTTTGTTATCGGAGCAGGAATATCAGGCTTAAGTGCGGGAATCTATGCAGCAAGATGCGGATTTGACGTCACAATTTTTGAGCAGCACCTTACTTTTGGCGGACTCAGTACAAGCTGGAGCCGCAAAGGCTACTATTTTGAAGGCGGTATGCACTGGCTTACAGGCTCTTCTCCAAAAATGCCTCTTTATGACATATGGAAAGAATTAGGCGCCCTCAAAGAAAACAATCCTATTGAAAACAGAGATCCCTACTACGTTTACAAAAACGGCGATAAAACGCTCTATATGTGGCGTGATTTAGACAAGCTCTGTAATCAGCTTTTGGAGTTTGCACCGGAAGATAAAAAGATGATTAAGAAGTTCCGTAAGGATGTAAAATCACTTCTTGGCGTTCATCTTGTAGTAAATGACATAATGGGATTAAAGGCTAAAAATCCCCGTCATCCTGGCCTTGGTGAACTTCTTAAAATGGCACCGGCAGGCCTCAACTATGCCCGCCTTGTAAATATGAGCTACGAGGAATACGTAAATCAGTTTAAAAATCCTGATGTACGCCACCTTCTGATGGGCTCAATCGGTTACCGCTACAACGCAATGAGTTTTATCTATACTATTGCAAGCTTTGCAAGTGGTGACTGCGGATATCCGGCAGGCGGTTCTGTAACAATGGGACAGAATATGCTGGATACTTACAAAGCACTTGGCGGAAAAATCGAATTCAGAAAGAAAATCGAAAATATTGAACTCGACGGCGCCGGCAAAGTTACGGGCGTAAAAATTGACGGACAGGACCTTGCCTGCGATGCTGTAATCGTTAGTCAGGATATGAGAAATGCAATCGACACTCTTTTTGATAAGATGATTGATAATCCTGTCGCAAACAAAATCCGAAAAAATGTGGTTACCGAGCAGAACGTTTTTGTCTGTGCCGGAGTAAAAGCCGATTTGAATCATCTTCCAAAAGCGATTGTTTTCCCTCTTGAAGAGCCCTTTGAAATCGCTGGTGTAAAATTCAATGAATTCCGAATTTACAACTATGCAAGCTTTGCGGGACGTGCCCCTGAAGGTGGAAGCGCAATCACAAGCCTTTTCCTTGGTCCTTCATATTATTACTGGAAAAAAGCAAAGGAAGACGGAACTTACAAGGCAAAAAAACAGGAACTTGCAGACCGTTTTGTTGAAGTGCTTGCAAAATACATTCCTGAAACAAAGGACAAGGTTGAACTTGTTGATATTGCGACCCCTTGCACTTACGAGCGCTACTGCTCAAGCTTTGAAGGCAGCTGGATGAGTGTATGGGAAAAAGGCACAAAGCAGTATAACTACCCGCAGAAGCTTCCTGGAATTCACGGAGTTTATTTTGCAGGTCAGAGAACTATGATGCCGGGCGGACTTCCAATTGCGGCTTACTCAGGTCGTATCGCAGTCCAGCTTTTATGCCGCGATACAGGAACTCTATTTGTATAACCTTAAAAAACCTGATTTTTCGTTAAATAACAAAAAATTAGGTTTTTGTTATTTTTAAAGCTGTGGTATAATTTAAATACTATAAAAACGAGGAAAAAAATGGGAAAGAAATTATTAAACGGTAGTCTTCTTTATTTTATTGGAATGGCTCTGGTTATTGTAGGCCTTCTGCTTCCGATTGTAAAAGTAATGGGACAAACTCCAAATGCTTTTAAATTCCTTGATATGAAGAACTTCGGTACAACAACAGTTGCCATTCTTCTTATTTTGATTGGTGCAGCATTAGGTATCCTTTTTTCATTAATCAACAAACTATCTGCAAAATCAAATAAATTGATTGCACTTGCAATAACACTTGCAGGTGGAGTAATTCTCCTTCTTCTTTTCACCGGGATTCTTAGTGACAGTTCTTTGGGTGGAAAAATTATGCGTGCCGCAGGAAAAAGTTTTATTAAGCACGCATATATCGGTTTTTATGTAATTCTTGTCGGCTGGCTTGCTGCAATCTACGGCTGGCTCACAGGAAACTAATTAATTTGATAATTCATTAGGAAATCGTACGGATGTACGTTTTCCTTGGCAAGTTTACCACTTGCGAATTAGGAGGTTTAGGCTGTCGGGTTTACCCGATAGCCTTTTTTATTTAACGAAAGTTCTTCATTTCTGGATGCAGCCACGGAAATCATCAAGAGTCTTGTATCCCTTGCGTTTCATAAAAGCTGCAAGCCCGTCAACAATTTCTACCATAGCAAGAGGATTTACGAAGGTCGCAGTGCCTACTTCCAGCGCCGCTGCCCCCGCCATAATAAATTCAACTGCATCCTGCCAGCTGGCAATGCCGCCGATAGCGATCACCGGCACGCGCTGATTTTCCGGCAGCTTATTGATTGCTTCTACCAGTTCATAAACCAGTCGAACGGCAATCGGGCGGACAGCAGGACCGCCTACTCCGGCCTTTACCTTTTCAAAAACAGGAACTCCGCGTTCAATATCTACTGCGATTCCCTGGAAGGAGTTACAAAGGCTGATTCCCTGGGCGCCAGCTTTAATACATTCCATTGCAACGCCGATTAAATCCGGTGCCTGAGGCGTGAGCTTTACGACAAGCGGCTTTGAAGTTGCGGCTCGAACAGCGCGGACAACATCCCCTGCCGCAGAACAGGTCATTCCAAAGGCTGCGCCGCCGGCACTTACGTTAGGGCAGGAAATATTCAGCTCAATCATAGGAACGTTAGTTTTATCAAGAAGTTTTGCGCCTTCAACGTAAGTTTCTAAGGAAGAGCCGGAAAGATTTGCAATTGAGACAGGCTTCAAAGCCATCATCTGAGGAAGTTCATTTTCTATAAAGTGAGGAATTCCCGGATTCTGAAGGCCGATTGAGTTCATAAGGCCGGCAGGTGTTTCCCAGAGGCGGATTCCGTCATTTCCCTGACGGGGCTCAAGGGTAAGTCCCTTGCTTGCAATGCCTCCAAGACGGTTTACGTCAAAAACCGACTGATATTCAGTTCCAAAACCAAAGGCCCCGGAAGATCCGATTACAGGATTTTCAAAGTGAACGCCCGCAATATTTACGCTTAAATCAGGCTCTTCGTCCTGGGCTAAAGGCTGACGGCGAGGCTGAACCTTAATTCCGCCAACAGAATCAGATTTTTCAAAAATCAAAATGCTTCCGTCAAAAATTGGGCCATCCTTACAGCAGCGAAGCTTTCCATTTGTAGTTGGAATTACGCAGCCAAGACAGACTCCGGCACCGCAGGCCATTCGCGCTTCCATACTGAGCCAGCAGAGAACTCCGGCTTCGCGGCAAACGCCCTGAATATAAGCCAGCATAGGTGTCGGACCGCAGGCGTAAACAACCTCGTAGCCGCGTTCGCGGATTGTAGCAGCAGTGAAGGCGGCGCTCAGCATTCCATGAACGCCAACCGAACCGTCATCAGTTGTAATAGTAAGATTTGCAGGCTTAATGAAATCAAGTCCGTAGGAACCGCTCTTAAAAGAAGCAAAAAAATCATAAGAAGCTTCCGGAAGGGATTCTGCAAAGCCGGCAACCGGAGCAACTCCGATTCCTCCTCCGATAATGCAGACTTTTTTTCCGGCAGGCTCTTCAAAGCGGTTTCCGCAGGGGCCTAAAAGATTAATTCTGTCTTTTAACTGCAGGTCACAGAGCTCGCGGGTTCCCTGGCCTTTAAGCAGAATCAAAAACCAGACTTCAAGGTCTCCGTCTTTATTTACTTCGCTGTGATAAACGCTGATAGGACGGGGAAGCAGAAAATTACTGCGTTCTGCGTGCAGCATAAAAAACTGCCCGGCAAGCGGCTGCGGACAATCAGATGACATAACAACCTTGAGAAGGCTTACACTGCCCTCCGGCACAGCACCGTCAACAGACCTATTAAAAGAAACAATACCCTTGCTGTAAACCGGCAGCGGATTTCCGTGACAATCTTTAATCATTTTTAGCCCCCATTTTGGGGACATTGTAGCAGATTTTTTAATTTATGCACACGCTGTCTGAAGAGGAAGCGCTGACATTTGAACCGCAGAGGTTTGAAACAATCGGCTTGTCGGCAAGAATCATGCTCTTGAGCTCTGCATATTTTGCCCGCTCGTCGCCAGGGCCCAGCACAGTCGGATGTTTTACCTGGGCAATTCCCCGCATTTCCTCCAGATTGTGATAACCGTGAGTTTTCATAAAGGTACGGAGGCCATTTACAACGTCGATTGCAACATTCGGATTGGTAAACTTTGCCTGACCAATTTCAATTGCACTCGCACCCGCCATGATAAACTCAACTGCATCCTGCCAGGTTGAAATACCGCCAATTCCCACAACCGGGATTCGCTGTTCAGGCGGCAGCTTGTTAATTTCTTCCACAACGTCGTAAACAATGCGCAGGGCAAGAGGCTTAAGACCAGGTCCTGAATATCCTGCATGAACGTTATTAAAGAAAGGCTTTCCTTTTTCTATGTCGATTGCAACGCCGTGAACCATATTTATCATGCTGAGGGCGTCGGCACCGGCTTTAATGCAGGCAAGTGCAATAGGGCGATTGTCGGGCGCGTTAGGAGAAAGTTTTACCATCAAAGGCTTTTTGGTTACGGCGCGGACAGAACTTACGCAGTAGTAGGCAGTATCAGGGCTGAGTCCCCAGGCAAGTCCGGCAGCTTTTACATTAGGACAGGAAATATTCAGCTCAATCATATCGCAGTCGGTTTTATCCAGAAGTTTTGCACCTTCTACATAAGATTCAATGTCGCTTCCGGCAAGATTTGCAATTACAACAGGACCAAGACCAATCATACCCGGCAGGAGTTCTTTTATAAAAGTCGGGATTCCGGGATTCTGAAGTCCGATTGAGTTCATGTTACCACCTGCAACTTCAAGACTGCGCTCACCGTGGTTTCCCTCTCGAGGCTCAAAGGTACAACCTTTAGAAGCAATTCCGCCCCAGGCCGCAACGTCACTTACCCCGCGGAAGTTCTGTCCAAAGGCAAAGGTGCCGGCAGAGGCGATGGTAGGATTTTTAAAGTGCACTCCCGCAATCTTTACAGACAAATCCGGTTCATCCTCCTTCTGCAACGGCAAGCGGCGGCGGTAAGGCTTTTCAAAGATGATTTTAGAAGCGTCAAAAACAGGACCGTCCTTACAGCAGCGTTTAAGACCTTCTGTAGTTTCAAGGGTACAGCCAAGGCAGGCACCAAGACCGCAGAGCATTCTGTGTTCCATGCTGATATAGCATTTAATTCCAAGATCTTCTGCAAGGGCTTTTACATAAACAAGGGCGGGAGTCGGGCCGCAGGCAAGAATCAGCTCGTATCCGGCCTCTTTTACCGCTTCTTTAGAAAGGGCACAAGGCAGCATTCCCTGAATTCCGCAGGAACCGTCATCAGTTGTGATTGCAAGCTTATTTGCCCTTACATGTTCAAGCCCGTAAGAGCCAGATTTAAAGGCAGCATAAAAATCATAAGAGCCGTCCGGCAGGCTGTGGGCAAGATTTGCAACCGGTGCAACGCCGATTCCGCCTCCCACAATACAGATTTTTGCCTTACCCGGATTTTTGCTGGCAAGAGCCTGACACTCTTCAACAGGCCATGGAGTGCCCAAAGGGCCGATTACAGAAATATCATCCCAGAGAGTCATGTGACAGAGCTCCCCGGTTCCGCGGCCTTTTTCCAGCATCAAAAACTGAACTGTAACCTTCTTTTTACCCTCATTATTGGTCCATTCTTCTGCGTGGTAAACGCTGATAGGGCGGTTATAGTTTACAGCTGATTTTGCAGAGCGGATCAGGTAAAACTGTCCGGATTTAGGCGAAAGCTGAGTCGGTCGTTCAAGTTCTATTGTTGTCTGCAAGAGATAAACATTAGGCTGACCTTCAACTTTTTCCAGGCGCTCAACCTTAGTGTTTCCAAAAAACAATAAACCCTTTCCATTCTCATCGATTTCGGCTAAATCCATAAATTGTACACTCCTGTATTAATATTTTTTTACACCAAACTACTAGGTTGTAGGTTAGTTCCAGTATTAATATAATAATAAAAACCCTGTTAGTTAAAACTAACTTTACAGGATTTTATGGATTTTTACAATAATCTTTATAATTCTGCCTTAGCCTTGAGTAAATCATCCTTACTGAAGATACTTGCCCTTACAGCGGCAGAAACGATATCTTCCATCGTAAGCTTTCCGGCTTCGCGGGCTGCAGCAATTTTCTCATCCTTTTTCCAGGCACAGAGAATTCCGCGGGAAGAGTTTACTGTTCCACCAGCCTTATCAAGCAAGGTTGCGGCAATGCGGGCAGCTCCACCCTGAGCTCCGTAGCCGGGAATTAAAAAGAAGATTTCAGGATATTTATCACGAATCCATCTTGCATCAGATTCCTGGGTAGCACCGACAACAGCGCCCATAACACCGCAGGTCTGATCAGGATAAAAGGCCTTAAACTCATCGCTGATTCTGGCAAGTTCATCACCTACGCGTTCAAGCAAAAGTCCGCCATCGCGGCCGTCTTCTCCTGCAAGCTTCTGATGCTCAATATCAACCATACCAGGATTTGAAGTACACAATAAAACAAAACCACCTTTTCCGCCTTTTTCCGGACTACACCATTCGGTAAAAGGCTTAAGGGTATCAAAGCCCATATATGGATTTACGGTAATCAAATCAGTTTCAAAATCGCCGCTGAAGTGGGCACGGGCATAAGCCCCGGCAGTAGCCGCAATATCACCGCGCTTAATGTCAGAAATAGCAACAAGACCAGACTCGCGCACAGCCTGCAAAGTCTCTGAGAAAACCTTCATTCCCTCAATTCCCATAGCTTCGTAATAAGCAATCTGAACCTTAAAACAGCAGGCAGCCTTTTCTGCGGCAACAGCTTTAATCAAAGCCTTGTTGAAGGCGAGCACTGCCTGAGCCGGCGATTCATACTGACTAAGGATATTTTCCGGAATATAAGAAGGATCTGTATCCAGACCAACGCAAAGAGGACCATTTTTAAGCGCAAGTTCCTGAAGGCGCTGCATATTGTGTTTATTCATGGCTCAAATATATCAAAAATCATCAGATTGAAATAGACTTTTTTCTATTGTAGAATATATAAAATGAAAAATAAAAAAATCGTAAAAATTTCTGTCATCACCGGCATCATCATTTTAATTTTGTTTTCTATTATACAAGCGTCGTGCACCTATTTTGTTTACACAGGATTCGGTCCGGTAAAACCTGAAAATAATCCTGATTCACCTGCCTGCATAATTGACCCAAAAAGTACTCATCATTCTGACAATCCTTTATCAATCAGAAATCATGAAGAAAAGGAAAGATGTTTTCCCTGGCTTCTTTCTGTTTGCGAAACAGTTTCCATAAAAAGTTTTGACGTACTAAACCTAAATGCCCGCCTTGCCCTTCAGCCTGATAATCACAATTACGTAATTCTTATGCACGGCTACCGGGATTCAACAAAAAATGTTTCTATGTATGCAAAGAAATTCTATGAAAAAGGCTTTAATATCCTGGTTCCTGGACAGCGGGGACACGGCTGGAGTCAGGGAAAATTTGTTGATATGTCAGCCTTCACACCTTATGACGTAAAATCCTGGGTAGAATTCATAAATGAAAAAGATCCGCTGGCAAAAATCGCCTTGTGGGGAATTTCAATGGGAGGGTCAACAGTTATGCAGGCGACAGGCCTTGATCTTCCTTCCAACGTTGTCTGCTGCGTAGAAGACTGCGGTTTTACCTCAATATGGGATGAATTTGTTTACCAGATTGACACTTTCTATCATCTTCCGGGCGAATTACTGATGAATATTTTTCAGCTTTACATCAGCCGCCATCTGAAAATTGACTGTAAGAAAGTTTCTGCCCAGAATGCTGTGTCAAAATCAAAGATTCCGACACTTTTTATTCACGGCGATATCGACGATTATGTTCCATTCTATATGCTTGATATTCTCTACGATGCCGCTGCCTGCCCTAAAGAAAAGCTTGTGATAAAGGGAGCTACTCACGCCCGCTCAGTTTTTGCAGAGCCGGACCTCTACTGGGATACAGTATTTGCCTTCACAGACAGATATTTTAACTAAAAAGTCAGCCCCTTCCTATATTTTTCGCACAGTCTGATGCTCTTCAAGCTTTACATCACAGATTATGCGTCTTGAAGTTATTTCTTCTTTTTTAATTGCCTTGAGAAGAAGTTCTACAGCTGCCCTGCCCTTATGAGCAATATCCTGGGAAACGGTAGTAAGACGCGGTGAAACAAACTGACAGAGGGAAAGATTATCAAAACCGACAACAGAAAGATTTTTTGGAATGTTCATTCCGTTCTGCTTTGCACCTTCAATCAAACCAAGAGCAAATAAATCGGCAGTTGCAAAAAGTCCGGTTAAATCCAGCTTCTTTTTTGCAATCTTCTTTCCAACTTTTATTCCTTCTTCATAGCTGGTAGCTGTCTGAATATGATTTACAAACTTTGTGTAACCGGCCTCTTCCATAGCCTGAATATACCCCTTATAGCGTTCTTTGATTACAGATTCTTTTTCATCAAGGAAGCCCGCAAATCCGATTTTTTTATGGCCGTTTTCAATCAGATATTTTGTAGCAAGGTAACCGCCCTTTTTATCATCAATTTCAATAGTCAGATAGTCGTTTAGAAGGCTGTTGGTGCTGTCTATAAATACAAGGGGGCACTGGCAGTATTCTGAAAGGAACTTCATATTTTCAGGCGACTGGTTAGAAAGGAAGATTGCCCCGTCTGCCTGCCAGTTTTGAAGAAGATTTATTGCGTTCTGAGGCTCTTCTACAGTCTGAATAATTGTGTAGTAGCCTTTTTCGTGAATTGCGCTTTCGATTTCACCAAACAAATCACTCACATAAGGATCTTTGAAAACATTCTCGGAAGAAATAAAACTGCTGACAAAAACTGCAATCAGCTTTGATTCATGCTTTGCAAGAGAACGGGCATTGAGGTTTGGAGTGTAGTGCATATCCCGGATGATTTTTTGAACCCGCTCAATGGTCTCTTTTGAAACTTTGGAATTCTTTCCATTGATGACGTTAGAAACCGTCATCACGCTGACACCGGCTTCCTTCGCAATATCTTTTAATGTGAGCATTTACTTTTTCCTGAAAACGTTTATCGTTATATTTAATTGTAAACGCATTCAGTTAAAAAGTAAAATAAAATCATAAGAAAACACTAAATTTAGTTTACAAAAGGTTTAAAGATGTGAAATCTCAGCCGCTTTTGCCCGCACAGCCTTGTAAAGTGCCTCTGCATCCTTCTGATGCTCGCTAATCAGGCGGACAAAAACTGAACCTGCAACAACAGCATCAACTTTATCACCCAGAAGTGCAGACTGATTTCCGTTACTGATACCAAAACCACCGTAAACCTTGCTGCCACCAGAGCCAACTTTTTTTATGAAGGCTAATGTAGCCTCATCAACGCTGGTTTCTGTTCCGGTGATGCCGGTACGCAGGGCCGCATAAATATAAGGGAAGCCTGCATTTGCCATTTTTTCAAGGCGTTCAGGGCTCATACTTGGAGCAGCAACAGGAATATTTACCATACCGTTTGCTTTGCAGGCAGCGGTAAGGCCTTCATCAAAATCAAAAGGAAGGTCAGGAATAATCATACCTTTTACACCGAAGTCAGCCGCTTTTTTACAGAAGGATTCAAGGCCCGGAGTGTAAATCAGAGAACCGTAGCTCATAAGGTAAATTGGAATATTCGGGAACTCTTTATGAAGCTTTGCGATGAAGGCGAGGCCGTCGGCAGTTTTATAATGGCGTTCCAGAACCTTGGTGCAGGCGCCCTGAATTGCAGGACCGTCGGCACTCGGGTCACTGAAAGGAAGCTGGATTTCAAGAATATCTGCACCGCCGTCAACAAGGGCACGGGCAGCTGTAAAGGCAAGTTCGTCGGTCGGGTAACCGGCAACAAGATGACTCATTAATTTAATTTTGCTCATTTCATAACCTCCGATTCGTGAATATCCTTATTATCTTCCAGACGCTCAATTTCGGCGTGCAAAAAGTCCAGCCATTCCTTGCGGCGGAAAACAGGACTTGTGATAAAGACGTCTTTGTCGCCGCGACCGCTCATATTTACAATAATTACATCGTCCTTACTCAACTTCGGCGCCAGCTTAATTGCTTCGGCACCAGCGTGGGAGCTTTCCATGGCAAACAGAATGCCTTCGTTACGGGCAAAAAACTTAAGGGCATCCAGAGCCTCGCTGTCCAGAGCCGATGTAAACTCAACACGCCCGCTCATACCAAGAGCCGCAAGCTGAGGCCCGATTCCGCAGTAATCCAGGCCCGCAGAAATCGAGCGGGTCGGAAGCGCCTGACCGTCCTCATCAAGCAAAAAGCGGGACTTATAGCCCTGCATGATTCCTTCGCGGCTGGCATTTCCGGTCATTCGGCTGGCATTTTCGCCTACTCCAGGGCCAATTCCGCCCGCCTCTACCGCAATCAGGCGAGGCTCTTTTTTATCGATAAATGGCGCAAAAAATCCGATTGAGTTTGAGCCGCCGCCGCAGCAGGCAATCAGGGCAGTAGGCTTGATTCCCCTTTCTTCGCACTGGCGCTCAACTTCCCGGCCGATAACGCTCTGAAACTCGCGGACAATATCAGGAAAAGGCGCAGGTCCCAGAGCTGAACCCAAAACGTAGTGAGTTGTGTCGGGGTTGGCAGCCCAGTCACGCATAGCTTCGTTTACTGCGTCCTTGAGGGTACGGCTTCCGCTTGTTACAGCATGAACCTTTGCCCCGTACATTTCCATGCTGGCAACATTAGGCTGCTGGCGGCGGACATCAACTTCGCCCATGTAAACGGTGCAGTCCAGTCCCAGCTTTGCACAGGCTGCGGCAGTAGCAAGACCATGCTGTCCGGCTCCGGTTTCCGCAATAATACGTTTTTTGCCCATATACTTTGCAAGGAGGCACTGTCCGATAGCATTATTGATTTTGTGGGCACCAGTGTTGGCAAGACCTTCCAGTTTTATGTAAATCTTGGCGCCTCCCAGAATGCGGGTTGCCGTCGGCGCAAAATAAAGCGGAGTTTCCCGCCCGATATAATCCCTCTGAATTGTGCGGAATTCCTCCAGAAATTCCGGGTCAGCCATCGCTTTTTTGAAGGCCACCTCCAGCTCGTCCAGAGGCCGTCTCAAAACCTCGGCCACATACTTTCCGCCAAATCTGTCAAAAAATCCCTTGTTCGATTCCATATTTTTTCCTTTTGGGCGTGCCCCTCGCTTTGCTCGGGGCGGGCTTTTCGTGGTTCCGCTCCGCTCCATTGCTTCGCAACAGCTTCGCTGCCACTACAATCCCTCACGCATTTTCTAGTCTATATCTTCTTAAGTTCACTAAAGAAGTTCTTAAGCTTTTCTGCATCCTTAATTCCAGGCCCACTTTCCACGCCGCTTGCCACATCAATCAGTTCCGGCAGGAAATCTTCTATAATCTGGCAGACATTTTCTGCCGTAATTCCGCCTGCCAGCCAGAGCCTTGCCCTCTTAGAAGCCGCCCTTACCAGGTCAGCATCCACAGTTTTTCCCGTTCCTCCGATTGTATTTCCGCTCTGGGCATCAATCAAAACCCTGGGCTGACCGTGTAAAATCAAATCATCAAGCTTTATAAGATCCTCTTCCGCCCTGATATTTACCGCTCCATAGCGGGGAATGTCAGAAAAGGCCGCATCCGAAGGCCCCGGAACTTTGCAGCTGTGAAACTGAATCTTATCTAGAATTCCTTCCCGAACAAGACGAAAGGCAGCCTTAGCCTCTTCATCGTCAGGATTAACAATCACACCGACAAAGCCGCATTTGTAAGCTGTCTGGCGAACAGCCTTTACAATTTCAAAAACCTTATCAGCATCAACATTGCGCTTTGAACCCTTCCAGAAAATAAATCCTAAAAAGTCTGCGCCAAGCTGAGCCGCAAGCAGGGCATCCTCTTCCCGCGTAATTCCGCAGATTTTTACAAGTGGACATACCCCCGCACCGCGCCTACGTGCACTTTCATCCGAAGGTGCACCTTTCCCGCGAGTACGAAGATTTTCCGCATACTGGCACCAGCTTTGACCAGCCTTATTTTCATTTGTCTGGCAGAAAGCCTTTACAAAAGGTCCCGCTTCTTCCGGATTTTTAGCAGCCGCCTCTCCAAGCAGAATGGCCGAAAAGCCTGCACCTGCCGCAAAGGCTGCCGAATCCGGACTGAGAATTCCGCTTTCAAAAGTTACCCGGGCATCAGCTGCAATCTTTTTAATTTCAGAAAGCAGAGCGCAGGGAGCCAGCATATCAATAGAAAAATCTTTTAAATCGCGGCTGTTCACACCGCATACAATATTTTTGTGATTTACCCTGGCCATCACATAAGAAAGTTTTTCCAAATCCTCAGTCTTACGAACTTCAATCAAAACGCTGATTCCAAGCTCTTCGGCTTTTTTTGCCATTTCGCACATAGTTTGGGCTGTAAGAATGCGGGCAATAAGAAGGACAGCATCCGCACCGGCCCGGTAAGAAACTTCAACTTCATCAGCAGAAAGGAGAAAATCCTTGCGTAAAAGAGCAGGAACTTCCTCTCCCTCAGCTTCCAGCTGGTCAAGGGCCGCAGCCGCTTTCATAAAATCAGAAAGGGAGCCCTTAAAATAATTCATCTCGGTAAGGCAGGAAATGGCACGTGCCCCGGCTTTTGCATACTGGCAGGCAGTTTTTGCCGCATCAAGGTCAGGGGCAATATCGCCCTTACTCGGCGAAGCACGCTTAATTTCAAGAATTGCGCCTTTTTTTTCAATAAAAGGATGAACTTTGCGGGAACGGGCAACAGGAACTCCGCAGCCAAAATCCAGTCCCAGCCTCTCAATATCAGCTTTTCTTTTTTCAACAATTTCTTTAAGTATATCCTTACCCATTGCAAAACCTTTTGTTTCTATATGTAGTAACAATATACTAAAGAAATGTTTCTGTCAACAGAAACAATAAGCAATAAGAATTTTTCTTTTAATTCATATCTGCCTGTTCTGTGGAAATTATTTCTTTTACCTGCTCTTCTGTCATTTTTAAGGATTTTGCAATCAATTCTATAGAAACTCCGTTCGCATAAAATGCCCGGGCATCCTCAATTGCCTTTTGTTCCTGTCCGCGCTCAAACGCCTCTTCCTGCTTTACGGCTATATCAGTTTTATAATCATATTTCGCACAAAGCATATTTATGACCTCCCTGGATTCTTTTTGCTATAATGCTTTTTTATAAAAAAGCCGCCCCGAAAAGGAGCGGCAAAATCAGTAAACAAAATAATTAGAAGGTATAAATTGCGGTAAGCTTCTTTTTAATTGTAAGAGGATTGTATTCACCGCTTGTTACGTTTACTACGCCGTTTTCTACGGCAGTTCCACGGACAGCACTGTAATAAAGCAAATCACTGCCGACTGAATATGAAATAACTTCCAGCATTGAATTGTTTGGAACATTCTGGAAAAGATTTTTGTAGTCGCCGGTATCAAGATTTACACTATAAATCTGATGGAAGCCTGTTTCAGCACCACTGGAGGTAAGAAGGGCATAAGACATATAGATATTGCCATTATACTGTTGAGATGAAACCATTTTACCATTTGGAAGATTAATTTTTTTTGCTTCCCAGATTGGAGTACCGGAAGCATCTGTAATATGGACTAAATAAAATGCATTATTTCCATTATTACTATAGGTAAAACTTTTCCAAAGCCCTTCACTGTTTGTAAAATAATCTTTATCATATCCCCACGAATGATTTACATATTTATCATTCTCTGTATTTTCTCGAAAGGCAGATACAGAAGTTCCTTTTTTGAAGATAATATTTTCAAGACTATTAGAATATCCCATATTATCAGTCCAAGAAGATTCTATATATTGCTTAAATAATTTCATTTTTTCGACATCTGATGAGATATAAATAATAGCATCTTCATCTTTTAAATCTGAATATAATAAAGAATAATCCTGATGATTTTTGAAATAATCAAGTCTGAATTCTTTTTGACCTGAAGTCCAGCAGCGATTAAACATATACTGTAATACTAATTTAGAATTTACAGAACCATCAGATTTTAAAAACATGTCTTTCCAAACATAAGTTGTGTTCTGATTATTGTTTTTTTCCTCAATTAATTGTGAATAATACCATTTTACATCTGCATCTAATTTTTCTGCTTCAAAAAATGTATTCCCATTACGAACACTTCGTGATAAAACATCTGCAGAAAAATAACAAATTCCATTCACATCATCATATTCCCATTGTACAGAACTACTACTTGAACTGTAATAAATATTTGTAAAATGATTTGGATCTGAAACAGGAATTGCCCTTAAAAAATAAGTAGAAGGAGATCTGTAACCACTTACAAGGATAAGTTGTCCATCAGAAGTAATCATAAATTTACCATAGCTAATTCCTTCAACTCCGGCAGTTAACTGTGTCAAACTGTTATCACTCGGATTAAACTTGCAGATTAAACTTGTATCTGAACCAGAACTATACTCTTTTGTCATAAAATAAGCATTTCCTGCTCCGTCAAATTTTATATCTTTTGATGAATCTAAACTATAATAACCTGTTACCCTATTATCAGAGCTATCTGTTTTCTTCAAAATGTCAGCTATAGACCCATCCTCATGAACACAAACCAAAGTGCCAAGGGGATAAGATTTACCATTATCATTGAACCAACTCTGACCTTCAAAAACCACAAAAACATCTTTTGAAGAAGCCACAGGAGATTTATATATTTTCTTAATTTTGGAAAGATTACCGCTTCCTGTCTTAGTTACAGCCGCAACTGCACTTCCATCCTCAAGAAATTTAATAAGCGGTGAATCTGCAGTGCTTTCTCCATCAGCCCCCTGAGTCAGCGCACCTGCATCTACAGCAGCCAGGGCTTTAGCTCCCGAAAAATCAAATTTTAATCCGGCCGAAGCATTAATAAGTCCCGAGCCATTACCGTTTACATTCGGATTAGGCAGAGCCGGGTCATCCGAACCATTGCTGCATGATGTAAAACACAGCATCATGCCGGCAGCAAGAAATAAGACTTCTTTTAATAATTTTTTCATAAATTTCTCCTGAAAACTTAATAATTATTAACGTTAAAATATTACGCCTAAAATAATTAATTTACAAGGACATTATTCATTATTATTTACGTAAAAGCGTAGTAACATGGATATTTTAGAAAAGATTAGACAATACAGAATTGAACGGGGCTGGACAGAATATCAGCTGGCAGAGAAATCAGAACTGCCTCAATCAACTATTTCTTCCTGGTACAGAAAAAATCAGCTGCCAACAATTCCATCACTTTCTAAAATCTGCAGGGCTTTCAACATTACGCTCTCCCAATTCTTTACCGAAGACATGACCCAAATAAAATCCCTTACACAGGATCAGGCCGATTTAATCCAGAACTGGAACCGGCTGAACGAAGATCAGCAGAAGGCCATCATCAACCTTATGAAGACTTTTTAGCCTTCTTTGAAATCCTTGTAATTTCTTACCGTTCTATTGAAAAATACGCTGAATCAGAATAAAATAGCCGAACTATGGAAAATAAACCTCAGACACAAAACAAAATGGGCGTGATGCCGGTTGGAAGATTAATTCTTAATATGTCGCTTCCTATGATGTTCTCCATGTTTATTCTTGCACTCTACAACATCGTGGACTCTATGTTCATTGCAATGATTAATGAGGAAGCTTTGACCGCACTTTCGCTTGCATTCCCGGTTCAGAACCTGCTCATGTCATTTTCTATTGGTACCGGAGTCGGTGTAAACGCAATTCTTTCGCGCAGACTGGGAGAGCACAATCAGGAAGCTGTAGATAAAACTGCAATAAACGGACTTTTTATTTCCTTCCTTACTTCGATTGCCTTTATCGTTCTTGGATACTTTTTTATTCCGGTTTACCTGCACTCGCAGACTTCAAACGAACAGATTATCGAGTACGGTCTTGAATACATGCACGTAATTGTTTACTGCTGTACCTTCTGCTTTATTGGAATTATGTTCGACCGTACTCTTCAGTCGACCGGAAAAACGATTTACACAATGTTTTCTCAGCTGGCGGGTGCAATCACAAACATCATCCTTGACCCGGTTTTGATTTTCGGCCTGGGCCCTTTTCCTCAAATGGGAGTTTACGGTGCGGCTGTTGCAACAATCATCGGTCAGATTGCCGGCCTCTGCGTTTCATGCTCAGCAAACCTGCTTAAGAACCACGAAGTTCATATCAGCCTAAAAGGCTTCCGCCCGGATGGAAAAATCATCGGCAGCATTTACAAAATCGCGATTCCTTCTATTATATTGACATCAGTAACTTCGGTTACAACATATTTTATGAACCTGATTATCGGCGCCTTCAGCACAACTGCAATTGCCGTTTACGGTTCTTACTTCAAGCTCAACAGCTTTATCTTTATGCCTGTTTTCGGTTTGAACAGCGGTGTTGTTCCAATCATTGCTTACAACTACGGAGCAAAAAACAAGGCCCGCATTTACAGAGCCGTTTTTCTTTCGATTATTTCGGCAATTACAATTATGCTTGTGGGCGTTACAATTTTTGAGCTTTTCCCTCACCTGCTGCTAAAACTTTTCAGCGCCTCAGATTCAATGCTTGCGATTGGTGTTCCGGCCCTGCGCCTGATTGCTCCAAGTTTTTTAGGAGCCGCCATCGCAATTTCCCTTTCGAATGTTTTCCAGGCCTTCGGAAAAGCCGTTTACAGCATGACAGTTTCCCTTATCCGTCAGATTTTCGTTCTGCTGCCTGTTGCCTATCTTTTCTCGCTTACAGGCAAGCTGAATATGGTATGGCTCTGCTTCCCTGTTGCCGAAGTTTTTGCCGTTACACTTTCAATTTTGTATTACAGAAGAATTAACAGAAAAATTATCAGTAAGTTGTAATTTTACTTATAAAAAAATCGTCGTGCGGGTCCCAGCGACGGCGTAAATCAGGGTACCACCCCCTCACGGGTTCCCCCTAATTTCCGCCTGCGTCCCACACGACGATTTTTTTATATATCAACTCTCCATAGCAATTGTATTTTATGCTGCAAATTCTTTGCTTACTTCCTGAATCTCCTGCAACTTAGCAAGGACTTTTCCGCTTTCAACAGCTTCACGGGCCATATCGTAGCCTTCCTTAATGCTTTTTGCCTTTCCGCTGAGGTAAAGGACTGCTCCGGAATTCAGACAGACAGCTTCCTTAATGGTTTTTCTGCCGCCGCCCTGCAGCACTTCCATGGCAAGGGCCGCATTGTCGGCACCGTTTCCGCCCATAAGCTCATCTTCATCGCAGCCTGTAATTCCAAGCTTGGCAGGGTCAATTACATAGCGGTTTTCGTTACCTTTTTCGTCAATCTGGTAAACATCAGTAGGAACGCATGGGCTGATTTCATCATAGCCGTCCCGGGAATGAATTACCATTACCCGCTTTGCACCAAGCCCCTTTGCGGCCTTTGCATAATCTTCCAGGATGTTTACATCATAAACACCAAGAAGCTCATATTCTGCCCCGGCCGGATTCAAAAGCGGTCCCAGAAGGTTGAAAATTGTTTTTACACCAAGAGCCTTGCGCACAGGAGTCGCAAAACGCATTGCAGAATGGTAAACCGGCGCCATCAAAAATCCGAAACCGGTCTTTTCAATAAGACTGGCAGTTTCGGCAGGCTTAGCCATAATTTTTAAGCCAAGATTTTCAAAGAAATCAGCTGCACCGGATTTTGAGCTTACAGCGCGGTTTCCGTGTTTTGCCATAGGCTGACCGCAGCTTGCAACAATCAGGGCTGACATTGAAGAAATGTTAAAGCTTCCCTTACCATCGCCGCCGGTTCCTACAATTTCTGCAAGACCCTTTTTCTCAAGCGGGAGCTTTGTCTTTTTATTCAAAAGAGTCCGGGCACAGCCAACCATCTCGCCGGTAGAAACTCCCTTTGCCGCCATAGCCACAAGAATTGCAGACATAATGCGCTCATCCATAGTTCCGGCAGTAACAACATCCATAAAGCTGGCAGCTTCTTCCTCAGTCAAATCTTTTCCGGCAAGCAGCTTGTTGATGTAAGCCGCAGTATCAAGATTTTCGCGGCGGTAATTCAAAAAGGCCTTGAAAATACTGTCCCCCAGCTGGCTGGCAATGCTTTCCGGGTGGAACTGAACGCCTTCAATAATCATGGACTTGTGGCGGATTCCCATAATGTCTCCGTCTTTTGCCCGGCAGCTCACTTCAAATTCCTCCGGCAGTGTCGATTCGTCAATTACAAGGGAATGATAGCGGGTAAAAGTTCCGCTTTTTCCGATGATTCTGAAAAGCCCCTTTCCGTCGGCATTCATGCTTTCCACAATTCCGTGGCGGATATATCTTGCGCCAACAATTTCTGCACCAAAAGCTGCACCAATTGCCTGATGACCAAGACAGATTCCCAGAATTGGAAGCTTTCCCGCAAAATATCGGATTGCCTCAATGCTGATTCCGGCCTGCTGTGGAGTTCCAGGTCCCGGTCCCACAACCAGAAAATCAGGCTTAGCATCTTCAATCTCCTTTACCGAGCATTCCTCAGAACGGAAAACACAAACCTGATCGCCGCTCACTCTTTCCAGCGACTGTACGATATTAAATGTAAAACTATCTTTGTTATCAATAAAAGCTATCATATTACTTACCCTCCAGAACGGCCTTCAAAGCGCCTAATTTTTCGTTTGTTTCTTCCCATTCGCGATCCGGGTCAGAATCATAGACAATTCCACCACCGGCCTGCATTGTCCACACGTTACCCTGCTTCATGGCACAGCGGATTGCGATACAGAAGTCCAAATCACCGTTACTCTGAATGTAGCCGATTGCGCCCGCATAAAAACGACGTTTGATTTTTTCAAGACCGCTCAAAATCTGAATGGCACTGATTTTTGGTGCGCCGGAAACCGTTCCAGCCGGAAAGGCAGCACGCAAAACCTGAATCGGCTTAAAATCAGAGCGAACCTTACCCTGAACGTCGCTGACAATGTGCATTACATGACTGAAAAGTTCCACGTCCATAAAGCGGTCAACAGTTACGCTGCCGTTTTCGCAGACGCGGCCAAGGTCATTGCGGGCAAGGTCAACCAGCATAAGATGTTCTGCCCTTTCCTTTTCATTTTCCAGAAGCTCCTTTTTCAAAGCCTCATCTTCTGCATCATTTTTACCGCGGCGGCGTGTTCCCGCAATCGGGCGGATTGAAGCTAGGCCCTTACGAACCCGAACAAGACTTTCAGGTGAAGAGCCCACAAGCTGCATGGCTCCAAAATCAATGTAAAGAAGATATGGTGAAGGATTCACTGAACGAAGACGGCGGTAGATTTCCAGGGCGGAGTTTGCATTTTCCACCTGAAGGCGGCGGCTTGGAACAGCCTGCAAAAGGTCACCCGCAATAATGTGCTCTTTGATGGCATTAACTTTTTCCTTATATTCCCGCTCGCTCTGTTCCAGATTGGTGATTGTGCGGACAGGCTTAGGCTCTTCAGGCCCCTGCAGATAGGTAAAATCCATATCATTAAGGCGTTTTTTCAAATCTTCAACAGCCTTTTCAAGATCAATCTGATGTTCGTTATAGTTGAGGGCAAAAACGTGAAGCTGCTCTGTAAAGTGGTCAAAAATCACGTAGATGTGACCGGCAATAAAATCGCTTTCAGGAATGTGAAGCTCGTCGGTCTGAGCCTGCATGGTGATTGTGTCGCAGCGGGCACAGAATTCATAGCTGAGGTAGCCGAGTCCGCTTGCAGGAACAGGAATTGAATTTGGAGTTTCAGAGCCATCAGCATGACGCAGAACGCTAAGATCATTCTGCTGGGCCACATACAAAAGGGCATCCAGAATGTCCGGCGTATGGAGGACACGGCTTCCCGGTGCAATTGTTTCACCTGTAGTGTTTTTTCCGTGATAAGGAAGACGGCGGCCGTCAATCAGAAAGGCAACTCCTTCATCATCCTGAATGATATGAAAAGCCTCTTCCAGCATCAAAATCGAATAACGGTCTTTTCCCCGGGCAAAATTTGCGCTTTCAAGAATAGCCTTTGCCCCGATTTTTCGCGCAAGTGAAAAAGGCGTATAACGGTCACAAGGAAGTGTAAAATAAAGTGAATCTGTACGTGATGCCATAATAATCTCCTGTTTCTATAAAAAGAAACGTTTCTCTTGATAGAAACAATATAACATCACTTATTGTTACTGTCAATAGTAACATTGCAATTTTTCTGGAATTTATTCCACCACCGTCCAGAGCTTGCCGGGGGCGGGCTGAATGCCTTTGCGCTTAAAAAGCTCCGGCACGCTGACAAAATCAAAGCCCTGAGCTTTGAGGATGGGGATGGCGCGGCCGACGGTTTCTACGCTGTGAAGGTTGCTTTCGCCGCAGTGAAGAAGATAAATTACGCCGTCCTGACTGCCGGACAGCATTTTTTCAAGCAGGGTGTCGGCTGAGTATTCGGGAATCCAGTCTTCGCAGGCGTGGCCGCAGATAAAGGGACGGGGTACGGCCTGGTAGCACAAATCATTTACGGAAATATAGGGCGGGCGGTAAAATTCTGTGTGGCGGCCGGTAACTTTAAAGATTGCTTCTTCGGCCCGCCAGAACTCATCTTCAATCTGAGCTTTTGAAAGGCCTTCTTTTACGGCATCGGGATGCGACCAGGAATGATTTTCAATATCGCAGCCCAGAGCCATTGCCCGCCTGATTACGGGAGCATTTTCTTCATTAATCTTATTTCCAATAAGAAAAAAAGAGCCGGGAACGCCGTGCTTTTCCAGCAGGTCCAGCATATCATTCATTATTGAGCCGGTAAGGTTCGGTCCGTCGTCAAAAGAAAGAGATATTAGTTTCATTATCCTCTGTTTTCCTGAGCAACAAGCTGGTCGGCACCGTAGCGCTTGCGGAGGGCAGGTTTTTCAATTTTTCCGGTGGCATTTCGCGGAATTGAATCAAAAATGATTTCCTTTGGACGCTTGTAGCGGGCAAGACCAAGGCAGAACTCGTCGATTTCTTCTTTTGTGGCTGTCATACCCTCTTTTATTTCTATGATGGCAGCTGTTTTTTCGCCAAGGCGGCGGTCTGCAAGGCCGATAACGGCAACATCCTTAATTTTGGGATTTGTGCGCAAGAAGTCTTCAATTTGAACCGGGTAAATATTTTCACCACCGCTGACGATAACGTCCTTTTTACGGTCAACAAGGAAGTAAAAACCGTCTTCGTCCTGCATAGCCATATCTCCGGTAAAAAGCCAGCCGTCCTTAATTGACTCAGCAGTCGCCTCCAGGTTTTTGATATAACAGGTCATAACGCCAGGCCCCTTTACGCAAAGCTCACCAACTTCGCCCCGCTTAACTTCCACGCCGTGCTCATCAACAATTTTACACTGCCAGCGGTAGCCCGGAACACCAATCGCGCCGACCTTGTGGGTATTTTCCATTCCCAAGTGAACACAGCCGGGGCCAGTAGATTCAGAAAGTCCGTAGTTGGTATCGTAATCCTGTTTAGGGAAATAGTCGTGCCAGTGCTTGATGAGGGAAGGCGGAACCGGCTGAGCACCGATATGCATAAGGCGCCACTGATCAAGCTGGTAATCCTCTTTTTTAAGCTCGCCGGAATCAAAGGCATCAAGAATATCCTGAGCCCAAGGCACAAGCAGCCAGACAATCGTACATTTTTCAGATGAAACAGCATCAAGAATTACCTTAGGCTTTGCTCCCTTGAGCAAAACAGCTTTACTTCCGGCAACCAGAGAGCCCATCCAGTGGAACTTGGCTCCGGTATGATAAAGAGGCGGAATACAAAGGAAAACATCGTCGCGGCCGGTCTGATGGTGAACCTGTTCCATTTCGGCAGCCTGAGTCAGACTGCGGTGCTTGTGAAGAATTGCCTTAGGGAAGCCGGTTGTTCCGGAAGAAAAATAAATGGCACCAAAATCATCTTCGGTAATTTTTACATTTGGCTTATTGCTGGAACAGTCAGCCGCAAGTTCGCGATAACTTTCTGCAAATGGAGGACAGTTATCACCAACATAAATCAAAAGACGGCCCTTGCTGAGGCGGTCAGCAATCTGCTCAATACGCCCTACGAACTCAATACCAAAAACAAGAACGTCAACGTCAGCAAGGTCAACGCAGTAAAGGATTTCTTCGGCATCATAACGGAAGTTAAAAGGAACGGCAATGGCACCGCTCTTGAGAACGCCAAAATAAATCGGCAGCCATTCAAGGCAGTTATACATAAGGATTGCAACCTTATCACCCTTGGAAATTCCGCGGCTGAGCAGCATATTTGCGACACGGTTGGCCTTTTCATCAAAAACACCCCAGGTGATTTCGCGGCGGAAAGGGGCATGCTTTGTAGGCTCAATCAAATCATATTCTTTCCAGGTAAGGCGCCTGTTATCTTCCAGTTCAGGATTCAACTCCACAAGCGCAGTTTCATTAGTATAAAGTTTTGCATTTCTTTCCAAAAAGTCAGTAACAGGCATATTTTCCTCGTAATTTTTCGTGAATATTTTTTTTTATTAGACTTTAATTATACCACAAATTTTTAATTTTGCTTAAATTTTCATCAAATACAGCGCAGATAACCGGGCGCCCTACCAGCACGCGGTCAGCTCCATAAAATATTGCAGTCTGCACATCAAGGCGGTTTCTGATTCCGCCGTCTACCCAGACCTGACCGGCAGATTTTTTCAGTTCAGCGGCATGAGCCACAAGAAAATCAGCCGAGCTGCCTTCCAGAGTTTCAACCCGCCCTCCGTGATTGGAAACAAGCGCTACCTCCGGCTTAAAATCCGCAACCAGCTGCAAATCCTCCGGGGTAAAAATCCCCTTAATTACAAAAGGCAGTCCGCCGGCCCGGGAACGCAAAGCCTCTAGGTCAGCCGCAGTCTTTTTTTCCAGATGAACCTTATTGCGCATGGTGGCGATATTATAGGCGTCGATATCAAGGCCGATATGGCTTGCGTAAGGAAGAACCTTTTCCAGGCGCTTGAAAAGAATCTCCTGAGGATAAGGCTTGAGAAAAAAGGCGGCCTTAAAATCAGGCTCGAATTCTTCGCGGATTTTTTTTACGGCTTCAATTCCAAATTCAAGCTTTTCATCCGGACAGCCGTCCCCCACGCAGACGCCAAAACCAGCCTTGCGCGATTCATTAAAATAAGGAAAATAAAAATCTGCCTCGTTCGCGTAGCCAATGTTCTCTACACTGCCGGTAACAGGAGCGCACATAATCTGAGAGGAAGAAAATTCTATATGTCTGATTTTTTCGATTGTACCATCCGCTTCTGCCAGCTTCTGCAAATCCTTCCAGGCAGAGCAGTTCAGCTGAAAGTTTTTATTATGGAAAACGCCGCCCAGTCCAGGAAGCTGGTCAAGGCATCCAAAGCCCAGACATTCCTTACAGCGGCGGCATTTTAGTTCGCCTTTATTATTCATAAATCCATTTTACAATAAAAAAAGGCGGGCTTCTATAACCCGCCTTCTGTCTTCAGTCTAGTCTCCAAAACAGATGCCCAGCGACCTTCCAGCCGCCAGCATATCGTCATCAAGAGGAATCGGCTTAATTCTGTCTATAATCGACGAAAGAGGGATACCGGCAACACGGCCATCCCGGATTCCAATCAGATTACCGAAGCGTTTTTCGGCAAGGAAGTCTGCCGCTGCAGAACCAAGCTTTGTTGCAAGAAGCATATCGTGGGCGTCTGGTGAACCACCGCGCTGCAAATAGCCTAAAACTGAAGTTCTTGTTTCAAAACCGGTTTCAGCTTCAATTTCCTTTGCAACACGGAAGCCGATTGACTGAGACATTCCAGCCCGAGCCGCCTTGTATTCCTTCTTGCTCAATTTTGCTTCTTCCAGATCCAGAGCGCCTTCAGAACAGGCAATAATAAAGTATTTCTGCCCCTTGTCGCGCTTTTCCTTGAGGAATTTTCCAATTTTTTTGATGTCGTATGGGATTTCAGGAAGAAGAATTACATCAGCGCTTCCGGCAATTCCAGCGTGAAGTCCAAGCCAGCCAACCTTGTGGCCCATGATTTCTACAACCATGGCACGTCCGTGGCTTCTTGCAGTAGTTCTGATTGCTTCTATACCCGCAGTTGCAACGTCAATCGCCGTGTGAAAACCAAAGGTTTCTTCTGTTTCTGCAATATCGTTATCGATGGTTTTTGGAAGGCCGATTACATTGAATCCCGCTTCGCTCAGACGCGCCGCCGTAGAGTTGGTTCCGTTTCCGCCAAGACAAACAAGAGCATCCAGCTTGAACTTTTTAAATGTTTCCTTAATTCCTTCAACCGGCAGAAGACCAGTCTTTGGATCAGGCACAGGATTTTTAAATGGCTTTACACGAGAAGTACCCAGGATGGTACCGCCAAGAGAAATCATTCCGGAAAAGTCCATATCGTCCATTTTGAAGCAGTCACCGTCAATAAGACCGCGGTAACCGTTTCTTACACCGACAAATTTCATGCCGTACTTTTCCTTTCCGGAAAGACACAATGCTCTGATAGCAGCGTTCAAGCCAGGGGCATCGCCGCCCGAAGTTAAAACTCCGATTGTTTTTACAGAAGTAGTTTTCATGGCTCTAATTATAACAGACAAAAAATAAGGTGCAAGCAAAAAAAAATCCGGAACAACCGTAGCGTTCCGGATCTAACTCTTCCCGAAGGAATCCCTCTCCAATAAACTCCCTCTTCTCCTATTAAAGGCGCTGCTTCAAAATAGTGCTTTTTGAAGCAGCACTCGAACTTTTCAAAATAACAAAATCTTTTTTAATTAGATATTATTAAATTATTTCTAAATTTATTTTTATGATTTAAGTTTACTAAACTTATGGGATTTTGCAAGACGATAAAAGCGCAAATAACCAAGGTTATTGAATATTAACCGAGGTTATTTTGCCTATTAACTAACGGTCGTTAATAAATATTTGTTATTTTTTTCTTCTATAAAATTATCATTTTCGCGCTGGATTTGAAGTCTACAGGCAGGGAATCTGCCGGTTTAGTTAATTCCACCCGGATAAGGTCGCCGGATTTGAAAGCATCAGGATTTTCTGATGCGACAAGGGTAAGGCCAAGCTGACTGCAGGCATAAAAGCCGGTACGATTTTTTGGAAGATGAAATGAATCAGAAGCGACGCGAAGAAGAAGGGTATTTTTATCTGCCTTTCCGGTTGAACGTAAAACCTTTGCAGCGTCAGCGCCCTTTACCGCGCTTATAAAACTTAAAACCGCACGTTCTTTAGGAAGCTTTGCCAGGGTCGAAAGCTTTTGCAGGCGGGCAGGAGCATCCTCGGTTGAAAAGGCGAAGTTACACCACTTGTTTTTGCTTCCTGTGTAAGACTTAAAACCGTTCATAGGGCAGTCAGCAGCGTGAGGACAGGGCGAAGTCACATTAAAACCTGATTTTATGAAACGCTCGCGAAGAAGGGAAAGTGTGCGGGCAGCCTTTGGAACTCCGGGTTCAATAAGAAGAAACTTTGCATCCGGAGCGGCGTAGGCTGAAAGCTGGTCAAAATATTTTTTTGTCTGGAACTCAGGCGGCATTTTGCTTCCCTGATCCAGCTCATTGAACATATTTGCACAGGTCACAAAGCTGCATTTTTCTTTAATAAAAGTTCCGAAGCTGCCTTTGACACGGATGATTTTCCAGTGGGATGCAGCGGTGGCATCAGGCGGTGGAAGCTGGGCGGCCACTGAAAGATAAAGTTCCTCGCCAAGAGTAAGGGCTCCCTGAGATAAATCAAGGCAGTACCAGGTAAGAGGAAGGTTACGCAGCTCGGGGCGGGCAATCCAGAGGGCAGTTACAAGGGTAAGAGGACCGCTTCCAAGGTCCAGGCAGGCCAGAGGGGCAGCGGCGGTGGAAGTCTGCCCTGCCGGTTGGGAAGGCGCACTACCAGCCGCAGCACCACTTGCCACCGGAAACGCCTCCTCCGGCAAATTGGCAAATAGCCTCGTCAGCCTGACCAGATTCCACCAGGTAAAATAGCGCACATAGGCAGAAAGCTGCACGTTTTCATTCATATAGCCCAGACGGCGGCTTCCACGCTCGTCCGTCAGCTGGTGGGACAAAGCCGCAATATCCTTTGGAAGAGCCTGCATCTGGCGGCTGTTCAAAGGCCGTACCGACTGAATAGTCTTATCAAAATTTTCTATGGCACGAAGCTGTTCTTCGCTGAGAGAGCCAGCCTCAAAAAGATGATTTAAAATTTCAAATTTCATTTAGAATTTCCTTTTCCGCCCTCTTTTAAGGCAAGGTAAAGCTGAGAAAGCTCTGCGCGGGTCTGGCGGATTAAGTGAATCAGTTCCGAATTATTCTGAACCGCCTGAGCCTCTTCTAGAATCTGGCGTCCGGCACCCTCTGCAGTAAATTTTTTTTCTGTAATCAGATATTTAAGGCGGAAAATAAGTTCAACTTCATGTTGTGTGTAAAAACGGCGGCCAGTTAAATCCTTTTGAGGCGTAAAGCCCGGGACAACTTCTTCCCAGTAACGCAAAATATGAGGCTTTACTCCTGTAAGGTCTTCAACCTGCCCGATTGTATATTCCATAAAATCTCGCCGGAAAGGCGCCTATCGCTCCCGTTCTTCCCACTTCTGGCGGCTGCCCTTCATTTCAAGTTGAACCGGAATCTGGTCAAAGCCCAGATCTTCGCGGATTCTGTTCTTGAGGTAGGTAACATAAGGCTCCGGCACAACTTCAGGTCTTGTCGCAAAAATGATAAATCCAACAGGATTTGTAGAAGACTGAATCATATAGCGGATTTTGAAATGTGCTGTTTTACTTGCAGGAGGCGGATAGCGTTCCAGCCAGTCCTGAAGGGCGTTGTTAAGGCTCGGAGTCGGAATCTTACGGGTCAGCTGCTCGTAAAGTTTAAGAGCCGTATTAAGCAGGTCTTTAATTCCCTTTCCGTAAAGAGCGCTCAAAGTCAAAATCGGAGCAAAATCCATCTGGCCGAACATAATGTTCATCCATTCTTTTACGGATTTTTCAGCCTTACTTCCCTGCTCTTCGCGCAAATCCCACTTGTTCAAAACAAAGATAATTCCGCGGCCTTTTTCAAAGGCGAGAGAACAGATTTTTTTATCCTGCTCGGCAAGACCTTCAACCGCATCAATCAAAAGAAAAACAATATCACACTCATCAAGAGTTTTGATGGCGCGGTTTACAGAATAATATTCAACGTCATCATTTACCCGGGCCTTGCGGCGGATTCCGGCAGTATCAAGCACCTTAAAATGCTTTCCGGCATAGTCAAACTCGCCTTCAACAACATCGCGCGTTGTTCCGGCATAGTCACATACAATAGAAGCTTCCGAATGAGTCAGACGGTTAGAAAGAGTAGATTTTCCGGTATTTGGTTTTCCAAGAATTGCAATCTTAATCGGACGGTCAGCCGAAAGCACCTTCACGTGTGAAAAATCACAGCGGCCGGTAATCAAATCAGCAAGGTCAGAAATGCGGTCCCCGTGCTCTGCCGAAATAAAAAGAAGATTTTCAAAGCCGTACTTTGCATAGTTCCAGGCTTCAGCTTCGTTTTTGCCGCCCTCAGTTTTATTTACACAGGCAATCAGCTTGTTCCAGTAAGGACGCATTTTCAAAATGAACTCTTCGTCCTCGCCGGTAATAACGCCAGCCTCAAGAAGCAGAATTACAAGGTCAGCCTTTTCAATCATTTCAAGAGACTTTTCAACAACGTAATCGTCCAGTTCAGCCTCTTTTGTACCGATGTCGCGGGTAAGCTTGTATCCGCCGGTATCAACCAGATGAACAGGATTTCCGTTAATAATCGCTGTAGTTTCAACAGGGTCACGGGTAACGCCCGGCTGGTCATTTACAATTGCCACACGGCGGTTCAAAAATCTGTTAAAAAGAGTCGATTTTCCAACATTAGGACGCCCCGCAATTACAACAGTCGGCAGCCCTTCATATTCCATATCTTCCGGCGCAATTCCGTTCTTAAACTTAATATCCTGCGCACTGTCATCAATAAAATCCGGCTCTTCTTCAATATCAAAAATCTCGTTCTCGTTAGTCTGAGCCTTAGGTTTACTAAAATCCGGTTTTCGCTTTTTCTTAGCCATAGTGTATTATTATAGAATATTTTCAATAGTTTTGATAGTAATTTCAGGCGAATCCACATACCCACTCGCGTTCCGCCACTCACCTGCCGGCTCGGTTTCGCTACGCTCAACTGCCTTCGGCATGGCTCCATGCTCGCGCCAAACGACTTTTAAAAACGCCAGTGCCACATTCCCAATCCATAATCATAAAAATCTCAGCAATTTTTTTATCAGCTTCCTTCTGCCGTATCATTTGATGTTAAAATTTCCATTTCATCAGACATAAATTCCTCCAACATTAATATCCACAAAAAATGCAAATTCCGGCAATGCTTTACTAAAAAACTTAAAACTTTTTCTCTTGAACAGTGCTTTATTTTTCAATAAACTTATAAATAGCGAAAGGCAAGGAGGCTTTATAAAAGGAATTCTGCTTTTCGCTATTTTTTTAAATCATTTTTAGAGGAGATTAATAAAAAAAATGAAAAAAATTGTTCTGGCACTGGCTGCCGCATCTGTTTTGCTTACATCATCTGTTTTTGCTGCTAAAAAATCTAAGGCTAAGGGAAAGGTATGGATTATCGCAACTGATACAGTTTTCCGTCCTTTTGAGTACACAAACGAAAAGAATAAGTTCGTAGGAATTGACGTTGACCTGCTTGCTGCAATTGCAGAAGATCAGGGATTTGCATATGACTTACAGTCACTCGGCTGGGATGCCGGTGTTGCTGCAGTTCAGGTTGGACAGGCTGATGGTCTTATCGCCGGTGCTACAATCAAACAGAGCCGCATTGATTCAGGCTGGATTTTCTCTGACGGATACTACAATGCTACACAGACTTTTGTTGTTGCAAAAGACAGCAATATCACAAAATATGAAGATTTGAAGGGCAAAACTGTTGCAGTAAAGAACGGTACAGCCGGAATGGACTTTGCAAACAGCCTCAAAGATAAATATGGCTTCAAAGTAACAGTTTTTGAAGATTCTCCTACAATGTATCAGGATGTAATTCTTGGAAACTCAGCTGCCTGCTGCGAAGACACACCAATCATGGCAGACAACATCAAAACTGCAAAGCTTCCTCTTAAAATTCCTGCAGGAATGGAAAGTGAAGGTGCCCCATACGGCTTTGCAATCATGAACACGGCAAACAAAGAACTTCTTGATATGTTCAACAAGGGTCTTGCAAACATCAAGGCTAATGGTAAATACCAGGCTATTCTGGATAAGTATTTAAAGTAAAATGATAATAAACTTCCTAAGTCTGCAAAAAGCAGGCGTTGCGGGCGGCGTTTGAGCCCGCAGAGGGGGTAGCGGAAAACGGACGCGAAGCGGACGGTTGGAGCGAGGGGGAGTCTTCCCCCTCTTTTTATTTTAAAAATTTTTTTTCGGTAAGTAACACTTTTCATTCCCCCGGGTGTCATATAAGTAAAGGAAAAAAAAGGAGTTACTTTTTATGAAAAGAATTTTTATTACTATTGCGTTTTTTATGCTTTCGACCGGGCTCTTTGCGGGAGAGGCCTGGAACAATCATCTGGGATTCGGATGGAGACTTCCTACCAAGCTTACACTTCACAGCGAAACAAAGGGGTATGAAAATCTAAAAATGTCATGGCAGACAGGTTTGAACCTTTCCTACACAGGCGTTCTTATGTCGAATGGTTTTTCTGTTCGTGCCATTGTTGACCAGTGTTTTACGGCCAGCAATCTTGAAATTGCAGACCCGGATTCAAGGATAAGTTCTTTTCCGGGCTTTGCCGGTGATGTCCTTGCAGGAATCGGATGGGCACCTGTCCGCAGCAAAAAGTTTTTCTTTGGTTTTTACGGAATGCTGGGTCTTGATTTTGCGGCCTTCTATTATGACACAGACTATTTCTGGCCTTCAGATTCGAAAGTTCGAAGAACCCAGAATGTTTATTACGCTTCATTTTTGCCGGGCGTAAATGCAACCTTCATCTGGACTCCAACAGGCGAACACTTTTCACTTTTTGCAACGACAACTGTTGCATATTCCTGCCCTACAAAAATCTTCTACGAATATGACGACGGAACAGGAAACGTAAAAACAAGCTGCATCACACGGGGAGGCACAAAGATTATGCCGGCAGTTGGAATTTCCTGGCGCTTCTAACAGCTGATTTACAACTTTTCTAGAATTTTATCCTGATATCCAGTATAATCTGAAAGATTAAAATAGTTTTTGGAGGCAACATTCTAATGCTGCAAATCTTCCAGGTTTACTGGTATATGCTTTTGCAATCGCTGGGCTATACCCTGATTTTAACCCTGCTGGCCCTTGTTTTTGCCATGATAATCGGTCTTATTTTTGCCCTATGCAATGTAAGTCACAATAAAGGGTTGAATGCGGTTGGTACAATTTACGTTGACGCTATCCGCGGCGTTCCGCTTATCGTTCTGGCTTATTTTATTTATTTTGGTGTACCACAGGCTTTCCGCCTTATGGGTGTGAACAATTTCCGTCTGCCGGCTCTTCAGGCTGGTACAATTGCGCTGGCAATGAACTGCGGTGCCTATATGGCAGAGATTTTCCGCGCCGGAATCCAGAGCATTGATAAAGGACAGATGGAAGCAAGCCGTTCCCTGGGACTCAGCTACGGCCTTTCTATGCGCAAGGTAATTTTACCTCAGGCCTTCCGCGTTATGATTCCTTCTATTATTAACCAGTTTATTATCACTCTCAAAGATACTTCGATTCTTTCTGTAATCGGATATCCTGAGCTTACAAATATGGGTAAAACAATTTCCGGCAATACCTTCAAGAGCCTTCAGACCTGGGCCATTGTCGGAATTATGTATATGATTGTAATTGTCACCCTCAGTAAAATCGCTAAAAAATTGGAAAGGAAGATTAAAATAGATGAGCAGCACTAAAATTCACGTAGAAAACTTAAAGAAATCATTTGGACAGCTTGAAGTCCTCAAAGATATTAATATCGATATTAACGAAGGCGAAGTAGTCGTAGTAATCGGCCCTTCAGGAAGCGGAAAATCAACATTCCTCCGCTGTCTCAACCGTCTTGAAGACATCACAGCCGGAACTGTAATTGTAAACGGCGAAAACATCAGCGATAAAAAAATCAACATCAACAAAGCCCGCGAAAATATCGGAATGGTTTTCCAGCACTTTAATTTGTTCCCTAACATGACTGTTTTGCAGAACATCATGCTGGCTCCTGTTGAACTTAAAAAGATGAGCAAGGAAGAGGCCCGCGAAACAGGACTTAAACTTCTTGCCCGCGTTGGCCTTGAAGAAAAAGCTGATACTTACCCTCAGCAGCTTTCCGGCGGTCAGAAGCAGCGTGTTGCAATTGCACGTGCCCTTGCCATGAATCCTTCTATCATGCTTTTTGACGAGCCTACTTCTGCCCTGGACCCTGAAATGGTTGGTGAAGTTCTTGCCGTTATGCAGGAGCTTGCTAAGGGCGGTATGACAATGGTTGTTGTTACTCACGAAATGGGTTTTGCCCGCGAAGTTGCAGACCGCGTGATTTTTATGGACGGCGGTTATATTATAGAAGAAGGAACTCCGGACGAAGTTCTTAAGCATCCTAAGCAGGAAAGAACAAAGAGCTTCCTGGAGAAGGTTCTCTAAGCGAAAAATTAGCCTTCCCGGGCGCAAATCGGCCTACGGGCGGGCAGCGTGAATCAGACAGTTTGAAAAGGGGGCATCAGTATGAAAAAAATTATTACAATCAGCAGAGAATTTGGTTCAGGCGGCGGTACAATCGGAAAAATGGTCGCAGAACGCCTGGGCTACGAATATTACGATAAAGATTTGATTTTTAAGACTGCCGCTAAAGCAAATATGAGCCCAGACGAAGCCATCAAGCTGGACGAAAACCTTTCGCACGGTTTTGGATTCGGACAGAGCCTTTTCAACCTTTACTCTTCTCCGCTTGATGAAAAGCTATATGAAACGCAGAAAAAGGTAATCCGCGAATTTGCCGAAAAGGGAAACTGCGTGATTGTAGGCCGAAACGCAAACGCCATTCTGGCAGAGTTCGATGCAACCCTTCACGTTTTTATCAGCGCAAATCCAAACTGGCGCGTAAAATACCTTAAGGCAGACAAAATGAAGGATATGCCGGAAGACAAAATCATGGCTCACCTTCAGAAAATCGATAAGGCCCGCCAGAAATACTGCTCATACTTTACCAATACCGAGTTCGGCGTAGCAAAATACTATGATGTATGTTTGTATTCGTCGGTAGTAGGCATTGATAAATGTGTTGATGTTATCTGCAGCCTTGCAAAATAAAAATATTTTTCAATTTGATAATCATTCTCATATTGACAAAATCTTCATAAATCAGTAATTTGATAACCACTTTCAAATTGCGCTGGGCGGAAATAAAAGCCCCTTACAAAGGACATCCCCCGTCCCGGCGCACTAATGGAGATTTTTCAAATGCAGAAGGCAGCGTACAAAACCCGTCAGCAGGATTTGCTTTTTTCTTATCTTAATGAAATGAAGGGAAAGCATTTTACGGCAGATGATGTGCGCTCTCACTTTGAGCAGAAAAATCTTTCAATTGGAATTGCGACTATTTACCGCCAGCTGGAAAAGCTTGTTGCGGAAGGAAAAATCCAGAAATATTTTATAGATGAACATTCAGCTGCCTGCTTTGAATATTCAGGGGAAAGCTGTAAGGCAGACGAAGCCCACTTCCACCTCAAATGCGAAAAGTGCGGAAAGTTGATTCATCTTGAATGTGATGACCTTGCAGAACTGAGCGGCCATTTAAAATCTGAACACGGTTTTTCACTGAACCCCTTCAGAACAGTTTTTTACGGCGTTTGCGGCGACTGCGCAGGAGAAGACAACTCAAAATAATGAAAACCCGCGCCCTTTCACTCCTCCTTACAATCGCCATTTTCACCTCGCTCACGTTTGAAGCTTTTCATACCGGACACGAAGCAGCCTGCCATGAAGAAAACTGCCCTGTCTGCCTTGTCCTTCAGCTTGTCAGAAACACAATAAAGCTTGCAGGCAAAGCAAAAGTTACCCAGGTAAAGCTTCCCCTTTTCTTTGAAGAATTTATCATCAGTTTATTTACAATATATTTTATCTCAATCACACTGGTTAATCAGAAAACAAAGCTGACTATCTAGCCTTTCCTTCCAACGTCAATCTAAATAAAAAAGGAAGGAAAAATGAAAAAATTAAATAAAAAACCGGTAGTCCTCATCACAGGTTATCTTGGCTCGGGAAAAACAACACTTTTGAATAATCTTTTGAAGCAGGAAAGCCGCAAGGTTGCCCTGATTGTAAATGATATGGGAAGCATCAACGTGGATGCTGAAATCCTCAAGAAAAACGGCAGCAATATTACCGAATGTCCTATGTTCGAGCTGCAGAACGGCTGTATCTGCTGTACTTTGCGGGACGAGTTCATCAAACAGATAGAAAAAATCTCCGGTCTTGATTCAGTTGAGGTTGTTTTTGTTGAAGCCTCAGGTATCAGTGATCCGGGTGCCGTAAGCGCCAGCTTTCTTGCCTACGAAGAAGACAATCCCGACACCAACGTTTATTTGACCTCTGTTGTTACAGTCGTTGATGCCGACAGAATCTACCGGGAGTTCCTAGGAGACCTTAAAAAACGCAAAAGCGACCAGGTTGACCAGAACAATCTTACCGCAGAAGAAATTTCTACCCTCATCGTTGACCAGATTGAATTCTGCAATTTTATCGTACTCAATAAATGCGACCTTCTGGACGATGCCCAGCTTAAGGAAGTCGAAGCCGTCATCCGCGATTTCCAGCCCCGCGCCCCGATTTTCCACAGCGTAAACGGCCAGATTGATATCGAAAAAATCATGACGACAGAGCCTTTCAACTTTGAGCAGATTGATTCATCTTCCGCAATTCAGAAAGCAATAAACAGCCTGAATGAGCCTAACCGCGCTGTTCAAGGCTGCACCGGTGAATACGGCATTTCAAGCTTTGTTTTTGAAGAAAAACGACCTTTCAACCGCGAGCGCTTTATGAATTTTTTGAACAACAATTACCCAAAAGAGCTTATCCGTGCCAAGGGCTACATCTGGTTTTCCGATGCAGACGCAAATGTTCAGCTTTTTGAGCAGGCCGGCCGCAACTCTTCGGTAATGCCCGTTGCCTACTGGATTGACGCCCTGGAAGAAAAGCAGAAGCAGGAGTACCTGGACTACAATCCCGACGTAAAAGAAGCCTGGGACGAAGAATTCGGTGACAGAGTAAATCAGCTGGTTATTATCGGCAAGGGATATAACAAGGATGCAATTCAGGCAGAATTAATGAAATGCCTGGATGAGAAAGTAATAGCTTAGCAGGTAAAGCTAAAAAATTGCTGCATCGCAATTTTTTTTAACGCTTTGCTATTAAACACCGCCCGCTCTGACCGGCGGGCTTACACAGGAGTTAAATATGAAAAAATTAGTTTTAATCGTAAGTATTTTACTTGCACTTACAACATCAGCTTTTGCGGCTAAAAAAGCAGACAAAAACAGCAGCAAACTCAAAATCGTTGCTACAATTTTCCCTCAGTATGACTGGACCCGGGAAATTCTTGGTGACAAGGCCACAAATGCAGAGCTTACCCTTCTCGTAGGCAACGGCGTTGACCTTCACTCTTACCAGCCTTCAATTCAGGATATCGCAAAAATCAGTACCGCAGATATCTTTATCTACGTTGGAGGAGAAAGCGACGGCTGGGTAAAGGATGCCCTCAAAAATGCCCGCAACAAAAAAATGAAAGTAATCAACCTTATGGAAACCTTGGGCGACAAAGTAAAGGAAGAAGAAATCGTTGAAGGAATGCAGGCCGAAGAAGAAGAGCACGAGCATCACGAACACGAAGAACATGACCATGAAGCAGAAGGACATCATCACCACCACGACAGTGATGAAGAAGAGCTTGAATACGATGAACACGTATGGCTTTCTGTCCGCAATGCAAAAATCATCTGCCAGGAAATTGCCGCTGCACTTTCAGAAAAAGATTCAGCAAATGCAGGCACTTACAAGGCAAATGCAGCCGCCTACTCAGCAAAACTCGATAAGCTTGATTCAGACTTTGCCGCCGCAGTAAAAAATGGCAACAAGAAAACCCTTCTTTTTGGAGACCGCTTCCCATTCCGCTACTTTGTTGATGACTACGGTTTGAAATACTACGCCGCTTTCGTAGGCTGTTCAGCAGAAACAGAAGCAAGCTTTGAAACAGTTATCTTCCTTGCCGGAAAAGTTGACGAGCTGGGCTTGAACGCCGTTTGTAAAATCGAAAAAGGCGACGGAAAGATTGCCCGCACAATTGTAGAAAACTGCAAAAACAAAAATGCCCGCGTACTTACACTGGACTCAATGCAGTCAGTTACAAAGGCCCAGAGTGCCGCAGGCTCAACATACCTTTCCCTTATGGAAAATAATCTTGAAGTTTTGAAGGAAGCCTTAAAGTAAGCTTTACTTTTTCTCCTTCCAGTTTTTCATAATTTCAAGCATTGCATTGTAAACCGGCTTTGGTTTTCGGTCCTTATCAAATGGAAGGGCGTAACCATAGCCCGGGAAGGTGCCCGGAACCCAGCTTCCGTTATCGCTGTAGCCCCACATTATGTAGCTTTTTACGTTAGGCTCTTCAAGGGCAATTTTCAGGAGCGTGCAGAAAACATTTTTCTGTGCCTCCTGCCACTTTTCAGCTTCCCCGGTCGGAATACGCACGTCTACCTCGCTAAAACTGATTTCAATTCCAAGCTCAGCATAGCGGCGGATATTTGCAAGCAGAGCCTCCTCGTTCAGAGACTGAGTTCCATCCAGATGAAGCTGCATACCGACTCCGTCAATCGGAACTCCGCGAGCCTTAAAATCCTTTACCAGATTGTACATGGCATCGCTTTTTGCATAGCCCATATTTTCGTTATTGTATTCGTTCAGGTAAAGCTTTGCGTCCGGGTCACATTCGTGAGTCTTCCTGAGCGCGTGCTCAAGGTATTCCGGCCCAAGTTGATTGAACCAGACGCTCTTTCTGAAGCTTCCGTCTTCTTCAAACATTTCGTTTACGACATCATAAACCTTTATTTTGCCTTTATAATGCTCAGTAATCTTTTCGATATGCTCGTCCATAGCGGCAAGAGCCTCTTCCCGGCTGCCAAGGTTCATAATAAAAGGAGCATTCTGCTGGTGCCAGAAAAGGGTGTGGAATTTTACGTCTATATCATTTTCTTTTGAAAATTCTATAAGATGATCCGTGTCGCTCCAGTTCCAGAAGCGTTTTGTCGGATGGATATTTGCATTTTTCATATTGTTTTCAGAAACAATCATAGCGGCATTTTCCCGCACAATTGCCATCTTTGCTTCTTCCAGCAAATCCGCACTCGTTACGGCAAAGCCAAAATCAAGACCGGCCTTTTTTGCATAATAATGCATATTCTTTTTTGCACAGCCAGTCGAAAAAATTGCAAGAGCAAGCGCACCCGCAAGAATCAATGTTTTTTTCATAAAAATCCCCTAAGAAAGTCTACTTTTCAACAATAAGACTGAGCTCATTCAAATGCTTTGCGCTGATGGCTTCAAGCTCCATAATCGTAAAGCGGGAAAGCAGTTCCTTTGTGCTTGAAATCAGCTTTGGACTCATACTTAAGGTTCTGATTCCCATACCACCCAAAACCATAACGCTGTCAGCACGTCCGGCCATTTCACCGCAGACAGAAACCGGAATATTGGCATCCTGGGCAGAGTTCAGCGTCATCTGAATAAGGCGGAGTACGGCAAGGTTGAACTCGTTATACAAATCAGCTACGTGAGGATTTTCACGGTCAACGGCAAGAGTATACTGGGTAAGGTCGTTTGTTCCAAGGCTGAAAAAGTCACAGAGTTTTCCAAGACAGTCACTGACAAGGGCGGCGCCGGCAGTTTCAACCATGATTCCAACCGGAATATCCTTTTTGAACGGAATATTTTCTGCTTCAAGCTCCTTCTGAACCTGCTTTACAAGATCCAGGCACTGACGAACCTGACTTACACTGGTAATCAGTGGGAACATGATTTTTAAGTTTCCGTAAACGCTGGCCCGATAAAGAGCCCGAAGCTGAGTCTTAAAAACCTGAGGATTTGCAAGGCTGAGGCGTACGGCGCGAAGTCCCATAAGAGGATTTTTTTCATCAAGCACAGGAATATCAACCGAGTTAATCGACTTGTCTCCACCCGCATCAAGAGTTCGGATTGTAACAGGCTTATCACCCATAATTTCCAGAACTGATTTATAGGCCTGGAACTGAGTTTCCTCACTGAAGGAACGGGCAGCCGCATTCAGAGAAGCGCCGTTTTCTGCCATAAAGAGGAACTCGGTACGGAAAAGTCCGATTCCATCAGCACCTTCATCAAGTGCAATTCTGGCTTCTTCAATAGTACCGATGTTTGCAAGAAGCTGGAACTTAACGCCGTCTTTTGTAATGGCCGGCTTATCAAGAAAGGCTCTGAGTGCCTGCTTGCGGTTAAATTCTTCATGTATTTTTTTCTTATATTCCTGAATGGTTGTTTTATCAGGACTTACAAGAAGTTCAGCAGATTTTCCGTCAACAATTACAGTCTCACCGTTATGAACTTTTTTTACCAGTCCGTTGATCCCAAGAATTGTAGGAATTCCGTAGTTACGGGCAAGAATTACAACGTGGCTGGAAATTCCGCCCTCGCTCAAAACAAGACCGGCGATTTTTCTGCGGGAAAGTATGATAGTATCTGCGGAACTCAGGGAAGTTGCAATAATTACACTTCCGTCCGGAACAGAATTGATATCAAAAGGATGAATATCTAGCATTTCATCCAGAACCCGTCCAAAAATATCAGTGATATCCTGAGCGCGCTCCGAAAGATATTCATTTCCTGACTGACGGAGCCGAGCCGCATATTCTTCTGCCTTAAAATTTACGGAATATTCTATATTAAAGAGTTCCCTCTGATAAAATTCCTTCAGTTCCTTATTAAAAACAGGATCTTCCAGCATAAGGATATAAGTTTCATAAACTTCACGCTGAATCTTATCTTTCGGGTCAGTTTTTGAAAGGGATTCCAGCTGCTCTGAAATATCCTGAATTACTGACTGACAGGCAAGCTCAAAACGCTCCCAGCCACGATTTATCTGATCTATTTTTATTCTATGCTGTAAAATTGCACGCTTTACTGCGTCCGGTATAACAAAAGCGGTTCCAATTCCGGTTCCATCTGCTGCAGAAACACCTAAAAATACTTCCATAATTAAATGATTATAGCATATAAATAAAAATATTGCACAAAATGATATTAATAAGTAATCTAAGTGGCATGGAAGATTACAAAAAAGAATTTATTGATTTTATGCTTGAATGTCAGGTTTTGAAGTTCGGGTCATTTACGCTTAAAAGCGGAAGACAGTCACCATTTTTTATGAACGCAGGCGCTTACGTAACAGGAAGTCAGCTTGCCCGTCTTGGTGAATATTACGCAAAGGCAATTCACGACAATTTTGGTGATGATTTTGACGTGCTTTTTGGCCCGGCTTACAAGGGAATCCCGCTTGCTACAGCCTGTACAATCGCTTATTCAAAGCTCTACGGAAAAGAAATCAAATACTGCTCTGACCGCAAGGAAGAAAAAGACCATGGTGCAGACAAGGGCGCCCTCCTCGGCTACAAAATCAAGGACGGCGACCGCGTTGTAATTATTGAAGACGTTACAACTTCCGGTAAATCAATCGAAGAAACCTATCCAAAAATCAAGGCACAGGAAACTACTCCCGGCGGAATTACAATTGTTGGTGAAATCGTAAGCCTTGACCGCCGGGAAAAAGCGCCGGATTCAGAAAAATCAGCCCTGGAAACAATCACCGAAAAATACGGCTTCCCGGCCCGCGCTATTGTAAGTATGGATGATGTAATTGATGCGCTTTATACGAATGGCGATAAAAAAGTGATTACGGAAGAAATTAAGAAAGAAATTGATGCCTACTACGAACAGTATGGGGCACGTAAGTAAATGAATGCTCCCCTGCGGGAGCATTTTTATTTTTCTTCCTCTTCTTTCTCTCTGAATAAAATTGCAACATTCCCGATAATTCTTACTAATGTTGCATCGCAGTCTTCGCAAAGCTTATTTGTCAGCTCGACCTTTTCGTCCTTGTATTCATTGAACTTGATTTTGATAAGTTCGTGAGCGGCAAGCGAATCATTTACCATTTTTGTAACGCCTTCAGTTACACCGGCGCCGCCTACAATTACTACGGGCTGCAAATCGTGGGCAGCCTTTTCTAATTCTTTTCTCTGTTTGCTTGTTAATTCAATCATATATGCAATTCTAACCTAAATCGGCTAAAAACGCACTACATTGTTTACTTTTTTTACCGCAGGGGCCTTTTTATAAAGATACTTGAGCGGATGAATGTCAAAAGAATTCGGTGCCCAACCGCCAACTTCAGCAAGATTGAGAATATTAAAAGAAACCGGGTGATAAAGCGGAATGATAAGTCCGTTATCAAGAAGGATTGTTTCTGCCTCAGAAAGCAGCTTTAATCTTTCAGTCTCCCCTACACTTGCGGCTTTTTCCAGAAGTTCGTCATAACGGGAATTTGACCAGCCGGAATCATTCAGAGTTGAAGTGCTGGAAAAAAGCTCAAGAAAGGCCAGAGGGTCGGCAAAATCACCAATCCAGGTGTAGGCAAATAAATCAGAATCAGAAGTTTTTACGCCCGGAAGATAAGTCTGAACAGGAACTTCTTTTGTCACAAGCTCAACGCCAAGCGGCTCCAGAGCCTTCTTAAAAGCCTCGATTTTTTCTTCGCTCAAAACGTACTTGGTCAGTTCAAAGGTAAGCTTAAGCTTCTGATCAGCAGGAATATCATACTTTTTGCGGGCCTGGTTCATTTTGCTGAGAGCTTCCCTCTCGTCAGTGTAGTCAAAGCCCTGAACGGTCGGATAACCCGGCAGAGGATAAACAAAGGTTGTCGCAGGAACAATCGGATTTCCGCGGATTATATCCCAGGGAACCGCTTCCAGCACAGCATTACGAAATTCAGGATAATCCCAGACAGAAGTTTTCTTTACGCCATACTCATCACTTTTTTTCGAATAGGAAGTCTTAAAAAAATAATATGCCGTTCCGAATTCCGCATCCATTCTTATGGCAGATTTATTTAATAGCTTGTCAGGATTTAAATCAGCGATAACCCAGTCAACCAGGCCGTCATTAAAGAGGAAAGCTGACTGGTCAGCCCCTTCAGACTGCAGGAAGGTTATCTGCTCCATATGAGTATTTTTTGCATCCCAGTAGTTAGGATTTTTTTTCAATATAGTTGCTTTTTCGTTCTGCTCTTCAAGGACAAAGGCCCCGGAAAATACCATAGGATTGCGGTGAATTACACTGAAAGCTGCGTGGCACAGAACCTTTGGAAGATAGTTTGCAGGGCGGGTCAAATAAACAGAAAGAGTTTTTTCATCATTTACATAGATTCCCACTTCCGATTCAGGAACTTCTCCCCGGCGGAATTCTGCGGCGCCACGAATTATGTCCAGCAGCGAGGCGTAGGGGGCATCAGGAGTAGAAAGCAGGGAAATCCAGGAGTCACGGACAGACTGTGCGGTAATTTTTTCTCCGTTACTGAAGCAGGCTTCGTCACGGATTATAAACTGCATGCGCTTTTTATCGCGGCTGACCTTGTAATCCTTTGCAATTGCATATTGAGGCTCAAGGGTAAGCGGATTATAGGAAAAAAGACCTTCGTAAAGTCCTGTAAGAATCTGAGAATCAGAAGCGTAAGAGGTAATCTGAGGATTGAGTTCGTGAATGCGGGGAGGCTCAACTATGATAAAGTTTTTCTGAAGCTCAGGGTCTACTTCTGATAAATTTTCCCCTTCTTTTTCAAGCTCCTCTAAATCCAGCTCTTCATGCTGACTTTCAGAATTCTGAGCAAAGGAAAAGCCTGCAAAAGCCATAAAGGCAAGTGCAAAGAAAAAAGAATGTTTATTTAGCTTCATTATTTGCGATTCCTAATTTTTTCATCTGCTCCTGCTCTTCCTTTACAGAAAGGTATTCTCCCCGCTTTTTGTTGATTGCAACAATTGAATTGCGAAGGGCAGAAAGTTCAATCTGAAGACCTTTTACTTTAGGACGGTTGATAACATCTACTTCTTTCTTAAAGTGAATATCAAGAGCATTTATAATAGAAAACAATGATTTTGCTTCCGAAAGCTGTTTTGTAACAAAGCCAAGGATTGATTCCTCGTTGGCAGAAATAATCTTATTGAATTCCGGACCGCGGTTTGCAATTCCGTTGTAAATTCTTTCCTTCTGAGCAAGTCCCGTCATAAAATCATTTACTTTGATTGTTTCTGTTCGGCCCATCTCACTCTTGGCATCCTTAATAGAAACATCAACGGTAAGTTCTTTTTCCTTAAGCTTAAAGGCTTTTTTTATTGCCGCTGCCAGCATAGAGAAAAAACCCTTCTTTTTTGCAAAAAGCAGCTTAAAATCATCATCCAGCTTTGAATGAAGAGTCTGGATTGTAGGGGCAAGTCCACCTACCGCAAAAACGCTTTCCAGTACCAGCGCTTTAGTATCCGGCCCCTTCTTTTTGTGATCCTCTTTTTTGACAACCTGCTTAATCTGAAGACGCTGGAAAATAGCGGCACGTCTTTTATCCTTATCCTCGGCAAAATCTTCCTGAATAATATCGTTTACAAGGTCGGTGTAAAGAGGAATTTTTCCCATTGTTTTAGGGAAGAGGCGCTTAATTTCACCAAGTTCACCGTCAGCAGAGGCTGCCGCTTCTTTATTGAAGCTTGGATTTTCAAATACGTTTTTACGGATCTGCCCCTTGTACATTTCCTTCTGGAATTCAACAAGCTCTGCCATTTCAATGTTGATTTTTTTGAGGCAGTCAGCACTTTTCTGAATTGCATCAGAAAGCATACTTACCATTACAGGCTGAGCGGCTCCCTTGGCGTTAGAAATTACAATACCAAGAGCCTTTGTATTTACCTTTGCACTGTTAGGACTGAGACTGTCCCACTCAAAAGAAGCATTAAACTCTGTCAGTTTTTTGATTTTTGGCAGGGTAAGATTATCAAGAGAGAACCTGAAGTTTGTACAGATAAAATCCAGCATAAGCTCGTAATCAGAAAAACGCAGACCAAGCTCTTTTGCTATGTCACCTTCCGGGAAAGGCTTTGATTCAGGAAGAATGATTTCTGAAATTCTCTTATCAAGGCGATATGGATCCGGAATAATAAGACTTTTCTTCGAAAGCAATTCAAACAAATTCTTTACGATTGTATGAAGCATTCGGTAATCACCCAAAGTCTGAGGTAGTTGTACGTTGTTAAACCATTCAGCTTTCTGTACTAAAGCTTCCTGTAATTCCTGTTCAAAATTTCCTGATTCTTCCATAAGGTTAATATCGGCAGGAATTCAGGATTTCTGCACTTTTTTTTATATTCTGATAATCTTCGAATGTGTGATTACCTCATTGCCTTCTTCGGTGATGAGGACATCATTTTCCAGACGGCAGCCGCCGAATTTAGGGTCGTAGAGGCCCGGTTCCAGAGTTAAAATCATGCCCGGAGTAAAGTGAAGCTCAGAATCCATTTTTGTGCTTACCCGCGGGAACTCGTGGATTTCAAGGCCGATGGCATGGCCCAGGGTGTGTGGCATTTTCATTTTTTCGGCGGCAAATACGGCATCGGCCTTTTTTGCGGCCTCAACAATGGTGTGGTCCTTTGTGTAAAGCTTAAGGCATTCATCTGCGGCCTTCTGAACCAGCCGCACGATTTTTTCCTGTCCTTCTGTAAGCTGGCCTTTTGCAACGGTCAAAGTTGTGTCGCTGGTGTAGCCCTTGTAAACAACTCCAAAGTCCAGAATGGAAAGTCCATCAGCCGGCCATTCGGCATTTGTGTAGCCGGGGAAGGCGTGGATTGCAAAGCTGCGGGAAGGGCCTGCGGCAAGAGTATCAAAGCCTGTCCGCTGGCAGCCGTTTGCGCGAAGTTCGCGCTCAATTAAAAGGGCTACGTCCATCTCAGTTTTGATTTCGCCTGTCTTAATTTTTTCTTCTATCTGATTGATGATTAAGTCGCCTACGCGGGCCGCTTCCTTTGTACATTCAATTTCGTATTCGTCCTTAATCATGCGGCTTTTTACCGTAAAGTTGTAGGCTCCGTCTTCCTTGCAGCGGCAGTCATAGCTTGCAAGAGCGTCGATGAACTTAAGATAGTTAGGATAAGTCAGATATGGCGGAAGTTCCACCTTGGAATTATCGCCGTGAGTATAACCCAGATTCAAAACTGCCCTTACAGCGTCAATGTCGTTGTTCTTGTAGCGGGTAAATGGAATCAGCTTGTCGTAAAAGGCTTCCTGCTTTGCAAGATTTTCATCCCATGGAATGAGGTAAGAAAAACCGTCGCTGAAAATGATAAGGCAGGCGTCGCTTGGATGGCCGGTATAATATGGAAGAGAAGGATCGCGGTGCTCTTCGTTATCAATAAAAACTGCGGCCCCGGTCTCGTGCTCGCGAAGGTAAGCAGCCAGCTTTGAGCGGCGGGCAGCATAAATATTTTTCATTTCATCTTTTGAGTATTCTTTCATTCTGTAAGTCCTTAATTTTACTATCGTTTAATTTTGTTTTTCAATGCTACAGCCATATCGTCCTTTGTGATGATAAGAAGCAGAATTCCAATAAGTCCAAAAATCACTGCAAGAAGGGCAACCGGAAGTCCCTGTGAAATAAGGCGCGGGAAATTCTGGAATTTTTCCAGAAGAAGGGGGCGCAGAAGTTTACAAGGGGCTGCCGCAATCAGCGAAAAAGCTGTTATTTTAAAAATATAAATAATTGTGGCAAAAGTCACCTTTTTTATGTTGATTGACTGCATTTTTCCCAGGAAGATAAAGAGGAAAAGAGTGTTTACTGCGCTGGCAAGGCTGAGGGCAAGGGCGATTCCGTTTCCGCTCATCGGCATTACAAGGATGATTGCAAAAATCATGTTACAGATCATGCTGATGATGCCGGCCAGGGTCGGAAGCTTTGTGTTTCCCTGGGCGTAAAAGGCCGGAGAAATGATTCTGTTTACCGCAATAAAGAAAAGGCCCGCAATATGAAAGCGGAATTCGCCGGCAGTCAGCATTACAGAATGCTCGTCAAAGCGTTTGTTGCGGTAAAGCAGGGTAATCAGCTCGTTTCCGCAAATCAGGGAGTAAAAAGTTACCGGAATTGTAATCAGAGTGATGATTTTGATTGCCTGAAGCAGCATGGAATTAAACTTTTCCCATTCTTTTTTGCTGGCAAGGCCTGAAAGGTCAGGAAGGATTACCGTTCCAATGCTGACTGCAAAAATGCCCAGAATGAGCTCCTGAAGACGGAGGGAAAACTGCAGGCTGGAAACAACGCCCACTTCTGCCCGGCTTGCAAGGGCTGTGGAAATCAAATCGTTAATCTGGTAGGCGGCCATTCCTATGATAGTCGGGCCAATCAGGGCGATTACACGTTTTGTTCCCGGATTGGAGAAAGTTTTTTTGAGGGAGGTGATTCCTACCTTCCAGCCGGTTTTTACAACAAAGGGCAGCTGAAAAAGCGCCTGAACGCAGCCGCCGGTAATTACACCAATCGACATGGCGCGGGCAGGATTTTCAGTAAAAGGCGACAGAATATAAGTTCCAAGAATTACAATTCCGTTAAAAAGAACCGGGGTAAAGCCGCTTGGGGCAAAAATCTTACAGCCGTTGAGGATTCCCTGAAAAAATGCCGCAATGGAAATTACAAAAAGATATGGAAACATTATGCGGGTAAGGATTGTAACTTCATTTTTTTTCAAAAGCCAGGCGTCCATCTGCAGGGCAAAATCTGCAGCAGAAGGGTCTGCAGGCTTTTTACAGAAAATCTGGGCAATAAATGGTGTTACTATAATTCCCAGAACGACAACGCAGGCTGTCAGAAAGGAAATCAGGGTAAAGGTTGCCTTTAAAAAGTCCTGAGTTTCACGGCGGGCGGCAAGACGCTCCTGGTCACTTTTATTTTCGTCATTTGATTTTTCAAGGTAGTCTTTGAAGGTTGGAATAAAAGCTACCGAAATGCTGTTTTCGGCAAAAAGGCGGCGAAGCAGGTTTGGAATCATAAAGGACGTTGTAAAAGCGTCTGAATACATGGAAGTTCCAAGAAAGCTTGCCCGGGTCATTTCTCGGACTAAGCCCATTATGCGTGAAGCCAGTGTCATTACCGAAAGCACCAGCCCGGATTTTAAAAGTGATTTAGACGGGGTTTCCGTCTCAATTTTATTTATCATTATAATTCAGAACCTACACAAAACACCCATTTTTCAGAATGCTCTGTTTTATTAAGATATGTTGATTTATTCCATTCATGTAAGTAATAAATACCAGCACGAATTCGAGCATGTTCTCTATTCCAACTTAAGAGTTCTGCACCAATACGCCATGTAGTAATATCCTGAGTATCAGCTTTTCCCTCAAGCCCATCAAAATTAGCATTCCATCCCATCTGTTCAAAAACTAATCTCTGATAAGTAAAGCGTGACATAATTCTTAATACCCGAAATAAATCAAAAGAAAGTTTTGTATCAATATATGGGGTTGAAAAGCCAGAAAATTTATTTGTGCCAGAATAATCAAAAGGTACAGTTGTCTGGCTAGAATTATACTTCGTATTCTGAAACAATACTACATAATACAAAGGATGAACAAAAGTTTCAAAGTTACAATCTATGATAGAAGTCAAAGGATATTTGATCGTAAAACCTAAACGTGGTGCAAAAAAATTAACTTTACGCTCGTTTTTCATTGTAAAATACTTTCCCTCATCACATTTATCAAGCATAAGACCATTTATGTCAAACATTCCCATAAAATCATCTTGATATGTAAATTGATAAGAAGCACCCGCACTAACTGTGAAATAATTATCAGAGAGAAAGCTTTTGCCAAACATATAAACAAAAGGAAGGATATCTATTTCTAAAGATTGATTTTTCGTTGTTCCTGCAACATTTCCATATCCTTCTTGACTATCAGTCGTATCTACATGAGTAGTATAACGAATATCCAATCGGCTTGCCCAATCATCTTTCCAATCATATTGAAGCATCCCGACTGTGGAACTTCCATTTTTTTCTGGTTCAGCTCCAATGTCAAAATGAAATTTTCCTTTCTCAGCAAAAATAGGAATAGTTAAGATTAGAAGTGAAAAATATACAACAATTTTTTTCATAATAACAACTCTTATATATTAATTGGATTGATTTACAGGTATGGACAAGCTATCATTCCATGTATTACCACTTGAATCCGTAAAAGTTACCGTAAATGGTAATTTAGTTCCTACTGGGCAAGTATCTGATACAGAAAATTTGAAGGCTTGTGAAGAGTAATATGAAGAATACATTAAAAAACAAGAACTTTCACCAGAAGAATGATCTGTCAGTGAATAATAATATCCAGCTGTCATATCACCTATATTATAAGTTTTTCGAATAAGATTAACATAATCACTGCTAGATGAAAGCGTAACTACTACTCCTAGTGCGGTACTTTTACCACTATTATTTGCTTTTATATCCAAAAATACAGTTTTTCCGGGTGTTACATAATTATTATTAACATTCTCAGAATCTTTTATTGCATATTTTGTATTTGAAACAAGATTAATCTTTGCTTGTGTACTATTAACTTTAACACTAAAACTATCTGTCCAGGTATATCCACTAGAATCCGTAAAAGTTACTGTAAATGGTAATTCAGTACCTACTGGGCAAGTATTTGATACAGAAAATTTGAAAGCTCGTGAAGAGTAGTATGAAGAATACATCAAATAACAAGAACTTTCATTTGAAGCATAATCTGTAAGTGAATAATAATACCCAGCTTTCATTTCATCCAGTTTGTAAGAATTCCGAACGAGATTAACATAACTGCTAGATGTGGATAGGTTTAGTGAAATTCCAGATAGTGTAGAATTGGTTGAATTCTTCATTTTCACATCTAGATATAAACTCTCTCCTGCTGTTACAATATCATCGTTATTTCCATTTTCATATTCTTTCACTGAAAAATTTACGATTGATACAGGCTTAAAACTTACATCAACACCTTTACAATTAATTATATAAAAATCTATATCACCATATTTTAAATATGCTTTTACAGGTTTTGACAAATCTGTTACTCTATAAGCAGTTGAAATACTGTCATTCGACTCATATGCATTTATTTCAGCAATATTCCAAGTTCCTGTCAAATCAGCAAGATTTGTTTTATCAGAAAAACCGAATGAATATGCCATTTCATTTTCTAATGTAGCACCACTAAAAGCAAGTTTATAATCATATTTACTCCAAGGTACTAAAACAACAGAGTCAGAATTTTGAGAAACCGAGAATCTTTTTGAACGGCCATCTGGATAAATTAAAAACCCATTCAATTTTGCAGATGAATTTGCGTCAAAATTTCTGGAATTAACCTTTAAATTTACAGCGCCTTTATAGAATCTTATAGTAACAGAATCTTCCCAGGTTCGATTATAGACACTATCAGTTATTGAAATCCTTATAGGGACATCAACAAACTCCTCTTCTAGTTTTCCATAACGAACAGAAAGAGAAACTTCTTTTGACTTACCAGATTCAATACTTGAAAAATTTCCCGTAAGATCCCCTTTAATAATATTTAACTGGCTGTCAGAATAAGAAATCGAATAAACAGATGTGGAACATATTTTGGAACCAATATTATTTATATTTAATTTCAAATTATATGTTTTATAATAATTTCCATAACAAAAATTTTGTTCATCTCCATCAATGGAATAAGTCGTTTTAAAGCCATATGTTCCATCTTCAACAATCGGGATTGTACCTAAATCTTCACCATTATAATTTGGAGTAATTTCAACTTTTGTAGTATCTGCAACTGTTATTTCATGAGTATCTCCAGCAACCGCGTCTGTAAAATTAAGAGTTCCATCAGTTGAAGAAATAACAGTTTCTGTATCATTGTTGTTCTCTTTATTTCTTCTACGACCAGGTATTCCATTCTTACCTATATCTAAGGCTCTTGCCTGTATATCAGAAAAGCCTGCTACTTTTACAGAAAAGTCTCGAAACTTTCCACCTTTTCTAAAATAAATTATATTGCCATTTTTTAATATGTTTTCACCATCGAAGGAATATCCATTCGTATTTCGTGAAACTTCAGAATCACTATAATATGAATACTTAGCTTTTTTCTTTATTGATGAAGAATCAATATAATATTCATCGCCAGTATCCATACGAATCCAAGTACCCCAATATTCGGAAGAAATAGAGTTTTCAGATGATGATTTATTACCGTTATTTGGTTCATCATTACCCTCATTAAACAACTTACAACCTTCTACAAGAATCAAAATTGAAAGCAAAATATAAATTAGTATGTGGTGAAATTTAATTTTCATAAAATCCTTATAAATAAATATTAATCTAATTTTAAATTATACAATTTTCAATCTTAAAACACAATTAAGAGACTTTTTCGAAAAATAATTAAATAATTTTTGAAATCTTTGCCGGAAATTAAGTTTTTGGGGAATTATATATATGAGGAATTCATGAATTCTTCATATATCAATCATCAAGAGGAAATTATGAAAAAAGAAAATCAGACAAAAACAAATGGAGAAGAAATCTTTGTTCAGAATCAGGTAAGAGATACCCTTTTCCGCTTTATTTACAGCGGAAAGGATGATCGTAGCCGCAGATGGTTACTTTCTCTTTACAATGCGCTGAACGGTACAAATCATCAGAATACGAAAGACCTGACAATTACAACTATTGAAAATATCATTTATCTAACAATGAAAAATGATCTTTCATTTCTAATAGACAGTCAACTACAGCTATACGAGCACCAATCAACTATTAATCCAAACATGCCGCTTAGAGGGCTTATGTATTTTGCCCAACTTTATCAGATGAATATAAATAAACGTGATGAAGATATATATGGCGATACAATCGTAAAAATTCCTACTCCAAAATTTGTTGTCTTCTACAATGGAAACAGGGAGCAGGAAGATATTATAAAATATCATCTTTCAGATGCCTTTGAAGTCCCTGTTGAACACAAGGAATTTGAATGGACAGCAACAGTCATAAACATTAATCAAAATCATAATTATAAACTTCAAAAAAGCTGCAAATCGTTATATGATTATTCTAGATTTGTTGATTTGATTAAATCAAATCTGAAAACCATGCCGCTAAAAGATTCAGTTATAAACGCTGTCGATTATGCCGTTAAGAATAATTTTCTTGAAGGTCTTATAGAGGAGCAGAAAATGGAAATTTTGAACACTTGTCTAACAGAATTCAATCAGGAAGATTATGACCGCCGTCGCCGACGTGAAGGTTACCGAAAGGGTCTGGAAGAACAGGCTGTAAAATCAGCAAAAAATCTTATTAAACTAAAAGTTCTGACTCTTGAACAAATAGCACAAGCCGAAGAACTCCCACTTGAAAAAGTAAAAGAATTAGCTTCGGAATTACAGAACTAGCAGCAGAAATGTGATGTCCCCTCCCCTTAGAAAATCTCCGACTTGCGGGTTTTCATTTCGATTTTTTCCAGGGCTCCGTCGGCACAGGCACGAAGGGCTGCGGAAAGGCCGAAATCTTCAAGGCTTTCAGAAAGCTTTTTCATATAAACAAGAACCCTGCGGATCATTTCGTTGTTCAGCTCGGCTTCACAGTCAGAAATTAACTGAACGCGGTACTCTTCTCCAAGCACGCCCGACTTCAAAAGCGACTGAGTTGTAAGCAAAAGTCCAGGGCGGCCTGACATTTTTGAAAGAAGATAATCTATAAGCATTCGGATTCTGCCTGATGCAAATGAAATTTTTTCATCATCAGGAAGATATTCGCAGAGCACCTTGAGATGCTTTAAAAGACTGATTTCCTTTGTATATTTAAGGGCAAGATCATCATCACTGAGGATAGCCTCGATTTTCTTGAGCATCTGGGCAACTTCAGAAAGTTTTTTTGATTTTTCCCCACCAACCGCAGGTGCTTCCTCAGGGGCTTTAAAATCAGAAGCATTCTGACCGGCATCCTGCATTTCAACAGGATTGATTTCGCCGTCTTCAATTTTTTCTGCAAGCTCAGAAAGTTTTTCGGCGGCATCTGTATCATCAATATCACCGATTTTTGAAAGCATTTCCGAATAAAGCTCATCAACGGTTACAAAAAGACTTGTACTGAGGTTTGTTTCCATTTCAGCGGCAAATTTAGCTTCAAAATCAGAAGCAGCGCTATCATTTGTACTTTCACCGGCAGGAAAAACGTCATCTACAGTTATAAAATTATCATCCGAATACATTTCGTCTTCAAACGAAAGATCTTCTGCCTCAGGCAGGTCTTCCGAATCCTCCACAGATTCAGTATCGCCTCCAAAAGTCGCCTCGTCAAGTATTTCATCAGCCGCGAAAAGCTCTTCGTCGCTAGGCGGCACTTCCTCAGCGCCTACAGCACCCCCGTTTTCCAGCTCCTCTTCCAGCAGCTTCTGGCGTTCTTCCATTTCATCAACGCGTTTTTCAGCATTCTGGGCAAGGCGCATTGCTTCCTGGGCAGTTTTTGTTGCAGAAAGCAGGGCTTCAAGCTCAAGGGCGGAAGGTTGAGCGGCCGGAGCCGGCGGGACATAGGCCGGCGCAGGATACACCGGAGCTGCAGAAGGAAGGGCTTCCACTGGGACCGGCTCAACTTCCGGCTCGGACGGCAAAGCGCCATCTTCTGTCAAAGGAACTTCTTCAGCCTCCCCGAAAGAGTCTGCAAAGTTATCAGATTCTTCCGGCTTAAGAGTATTTTCAGGTTCCATAGAGTCAACAGTTCCGATTGCATCCAGAAGTTCAGAAGCAGAAAGCTCTTCGTCTTCTTCAGGGACAATCAAAGCTTCGTCGTCATCTTCAATTTCATCATCAATAGAAGAGATTTCATCAGCCTCACTTTCAGCCTCAGCTCCCACATCATCGCCAAAAGAATAAACATCAAAATCATCTTCAGCTTCAGGAAGGGTAATTTTCTCTTCAAGCTGAGGTTGTTCAGTAATTTCTTCTTCAGCCGGGATTTCTTCCACGCCAGATTCCTCTGCGAGTTCTTTCTGTATGGAAATAATTTTTTCAATATGTTTTACGGCAAAAATATTTGGGCTGGCAACAGAAGAGCCTTTTTTCAAAATCTCCCTGGCCTCATCAAGACGTCCGTTTTTTTCGTAGATTTTTCCCAGCATGTTGTAGCCTTCTCCCCGGGAAGATCGGCTCTTTACATATTCCTTTGCATATTTTTCTGCATCATCATATTTTTCAATCTGGGCAAAACGCTTTGAAGCTCCCAGAAGATAGCTTTTGTAATGATGGTCTTTTTTCTTAATCTGATCGTAGACTTCCTCAGCCTTATCATTTTCCCCCTGAGTGATATAATACTGGCCGTATAAATCCATCACTTTGACGTTCTTTTCCTTTTCTTCACCATCCATAGCTTCCAGAGTTTCAAAAGCTGAATCATAATCACTGACAGAAAGAAGCGCATCAACATACTGCATTCTGACATCCTGATTCTTAGGCTCAAGCTCAATGGCAGAAAGAATTGTTTCAAGGGCTTTATCAGACTCATCAGCTTTTTCATAAGCTGATGAAAGAGCCGTAAGGATTTTTACATCATTTTCCTTTATTTCCTTAGCCTGCTTAAAGCTTTTCTGGGCATTGTCATAATCAAACTGATTCAGATAAACCTGACCAAGACTATACAAAAGCTCCGGATCATTAGGGTGAATCTTAATCGACTGCTTTACGATTCGGGCCGCCTCTTCCGACTGCTGACAGTTTATCAACAGGTTACTGAAATTTCTGATTGCTTCAGGCCAGTTGGGACGGGTTTTTAGAGCCGCTTCATAGCTTCGGATTGCCTCAGGGTAATCCTTAAGTTTTGTATAGGTGCGCGCAAGATTATAATGCAGGATAGGATGATTAGGATCAATCTGAAGGCCGCGTTTATAAGCAGCAACCGCCTTATCCAGCTCATTTGTTTCAAGATAAATTGAACCAAGATGATTGTGAGTAAGAACGTCTCGGGGATTCATTGAAATTACATTTTCAAAGGCATCAACGGCATCCTCGTAATTTTTCATTTCCTTGTAGGTAAAGCCAAGATTATAGTAAACGTTTACAAGATCCTTTCCGCTTTCCAGGGCCTTCTGCAGAATTCTGATTGATTCTTCGTAGCGGCCAAGTCGGCGGTAAATCGCTCCAAGTGAAGTTATTGCTTCGATATTATCAGGATGAAAGCTGTGAATCTGCTCAAAATAAGGGATGGCTTTTTTATCTTCGCCCGCAGTTACGTAAATCTTTCCTATAGCTGCAAGATACTGGACATTCGTATTGTCCTGACCCAAAAGTTCCTTATAAAGTCTTACAGCTGTTGCAAAATCATGCGCCATTTCTGCACTCTTGGCGCGTTCAATAATCATCTGGTTTGACATAAACTATCCCTTTTTTAACTGACTATGCGATTATATCCCTTATTTTAATCTTGCTAAAGGGCGGGCAAAAACTTCTTTTGAAAGCTTTCCTACCACCCTGTCATCATAAGCAGACCAGGCCGCAACCGCAAAATAATAAATTTTCCCGTTTTCAAGACCGGTAAGAGTGAAGGAGGTTGTATTTCCAACGTTAATTGGAGAATCCCCTTCCACCGCCATTCGGCCTAAATATTCGCCAGGACGGGTTCCATAATAAACATAGTAACCGCCGGCAGTATCGTCCACCGAATAATTCCAGCTGACCATGACAGTTCCGTTTCCGGCGACGGCATTAACAACGAAAGGAGGCACCGGCTCCGGCAGCTCATAGTAATCAAGCTTGATTTGTGTAATCGAAGGAGTGTGCTCGCCGCTTCCGTCCGGATAAAGCTCGGCAGCCACCTGGAAGTAAAGGCCAGTAACACCATCAATATCACGGCCGCTCTCAACTGCCTTCCACTCAGGATAAGTGTCTGTCCAGTTGTAGTAATTTTCCCCCGAGCGGACAAAAAAGAGAACTGCCGTCTGGGAAGGGACATTCATTTCAGCCACAAGAGAATTTAATTTTGAACCGGTAGAAACCATAATCGGCTTGGTTATAAAGCTGCCACCGGCAGGAACATACTGCACGTGACCGACAGCTCCCGCATTTTCCGCAGACTGAAAGCCCTGAACTGAATAAGAACGGCGCACAATACGGATATCATCGATTTTACCGGTATAATTCGGGCAGAACATTACCTCACTTGGAGTTCCAAGCTGCATAAGGCTTACTTCGCCGTCTTCCCGACCATTCGAAGTATAATAGAACAAATCTTCAGTAACGCCGTTTACGATATATTCAAGACAGCCGTTATCTGCATTGTAAGAAAGAGCATGGGTACTCCAGGTGTCAGGCACAAGAGTTGAGCGCCCCCTTAAAATGATATCATGGGAGTCCTTAATATCCCTGTCAGTATCAAAAAGATTGGAAAGCGACCATTCAAGATGCCCCTTAATAAAGCTGGCATTCAAAAGCTGATATACAAGATTCTTGCCGACAATTTTTGACGATTCCCATTTAAAAATTGTCTCGCCGTTTTCCGCAACGGAAGGACAAAGCCAGAATTCAATAGTAAAGCTTCCGGTCAATCCTTCGGTTCCAAAAAGACTTCCCTTTCCGCCTGAAATGCTTAAGCCGCCCGGAGCACGGGAAAGGCCAGCCTGCTTTTCCATCTTTGTCTGATTAGAAAGCTTCAGACTGTTTCGTTTTATAGTATAATTTCCGTCACTTATAGGATTCTTTGGATTTTCAAAATCAATCAGAAGATCAGTTTCTTCATCGGCTTCAAAGGAGTTAGGCGCAAGCTCAATGCAGGGATAACCGAAGCGGCCGGTGCCGGTGGTAACATTTTTCTGAGACTGAAACTCTTTCCAGCCTTCCTTACCACCAAGGACAACTTCCTTTGCAAAAAGGCAGCTAAGACATCCGCCCCAGAATCCTGCCCACGCAAGAAAGGCTACAAAAATCAACAATTTTCTGATATTATTTTTCATACCAATGCCAGACAAAACTGCCTCAACAAGAGAAATCCTCCATCAGACAGCCCTGAAAGCTCCTTTATCCAGCGGCGTTTACCTCTGGCGCAATGCCGAAAACACCGTAATTTATGTGGGAAAGGCCAAAAATCTTAAGAACCGTCTGTCTTCATATTTTTCCGGTCAGAAAAACATCAAAACCCGGCTTTTAGTTTCCCACGCCACTTCTATAGAATATATCACAACAGCCAACGAGTACGAAGCTCTGCTGCTGGAAAACAACCTGATAAAAAAATACAATCCGCGCTACAACATAGACCTCAAGGACGGAAAATCCTATCCTTCGCTCAAAATCACCCGCGAGGATTTTCCCCGAATCTTTAAGACGCGGCACATAGTCCAGGACGGAGCCCGATACTTCGGCCCCTACCCCGACGTTTATGCACTGGATACCTTCATTGAAACCATTTTCAAGCTGTATCCAGTGCGCCATTGTAAGACCTTGCGAAATCGAGATGCACCATGTCTTTACTATCACATGAAACAGTGCAAAGCCCCATGCTGCAAAAAAATCGACAAGGAATCCTACAATGAATACATCGGAGAAATTGCCGGCCTACTTGAGGGAAAAGGCGAAGAAACGATTACAAAACTGCAGGCCCAGATGAAGGCCGCCGCCGCCGAACTCAATTTTGAAAAAGCAGCCCGGCTGCGCGACGGAATCAAGGCCCTGATGATTATGCAGAACCAGAACGTCGTAGAAACTTTCGATTCCGATGACCGCGACTACATTGCCTACTGGTCAGAGGGCGAGCTTGTAAGCTTTACGGTCCTCAAAATCCGAAGCGGAAAGCTGCTTGCCCGTGAAAATTACCGGGCCGAATCCCTCAATGACGACGACGACCTTATCGGCGAGTTCATGGCGGTTTACTACGATAACGAAAACCTTCCCCCTGCGGTTTACGTGGCTCCTACAGCACAATATGAAATTATATCTCACTGGCTAGATGATTCGTTCCCGCAGGCACAGACCAGGCTTTACCTTACAATGACAGAAAAGTCTGCCCGAGAACTAGTCAAAGCCTGCGGGCCCGCGGCCACCTCCGAGCCTACAGATGGCAGTGCCGCCACCACTGGGGAAGTGCCACCTGCAACCGGCAGTGCGCCGTTAACGCCCCCAGCCACTTTGGAAGGCGGCCTTGCAAACGCCAGTGTCTCCACCGCCCCCCGCGACATAGCCGCAATCCAGATGGCCCGTCAGAATGCCCACGAAGACATTATCCGCCGCCTTCGCGAACGAGGCGACACCCCCGCAATGGAAGAACTCAAAAATCTTCTGGGACTTCCTAACCTGCCAGTCCGCATCGAAGGTTTTGATATCGCACATATCGGGGGAAAATTCCCGGTTGCCTCCCTTATCAGCTTTTACAACGGCAACCCCGACAAAAAAAATTACCGCTACTTCCGCCTGAAAACTACAGACGGCCTCATAGACGACTTCCAGTCCATGCGGGAAGCCGTAAGCCGCCGCTATTCCCGCCTCCTCAACGAAGGCCAGGAGCTCCCGGACCTGCTTTTAATCGATGGTGGTATCGGTCAGGTAAATGCCGTAGACGGAATCTTAAAGGCCCTGGGAGTAGAAATCCCGATTGCAGGTCTTGCAAAACGCGATGAAGAAATCTGGCGTCCTTATGCAAGCGAGCCGATAAAGCTCCCCCGCCGCAGCGACGGTCTCCGCCTTTTGCAGCGGGTCCGCGACGAAACCCACCGCTTCGCAACCAGCCGCAACCAGACCCTGCGCACAAAAGAAAATACAAAATCCATTTTTCTGGAACTGCCAGGCGTAGGCGAAAAACGTGCCGTTCAGCTGCAAAAAGCCTTCACCACCCTGGAAGACCTTGCCGCTGCCCCGGAATCCGCCATTGCCCAGGCCATCCACGTCCGCGCCCAGGAAGCCGCCGACATTCTTCTTTCTGCCAAAAATCTCCTTTCCCAGCGTAACGAGAAAAAAGACCTCCAGCGCCTCTCCCTGGGCCAGTCCGGCACCACAAAAGAAAAGGCCGCCGAAGCACAATACCTCGACGACCTTGCAAGCCTGGCACTTTCCACAGGCGATGACGGCGAACTCAAAGTTGCCGAAAAATAACTACATCCTTATTTTCTTCATTTCTTTTTTGTGCTCATACATAAGCTCGTCGGCGCGCTTAAATACGCTGTCGACAGACTTATCAAGCTTTGGATCAAAAAGGGCAACACCAATGGCGGCAGAAACCCGCTCCCAGGTTTTAAGGGAAGCATCAGTAGCAAGCTTTGCCAGTCTGTCATTCATCTGGCGCTCAAGATTTTCTACGTTTTTATAATCTGTGTTTTCAATAAGAACGACAAACTCGTCTCCACCGATGCGGAAAACCGGCGAATGGTCAAAAACTTCGCAGATAATCTGGCAGAGTTTAATCAGGGAAACATTTCCCTTATCGTGACCGTAATTATCATTTATAACTTTGAGAAAGTTCAAATCAATCATTACAATTCCGAATTCAGTTTTTCCTTCCGGAATTCCCTGGTCAATGCGCTTGGCTTCCTTATCAAAGGCTGTTTTGTTTCTGAGTCCGGTAAGTCCGTCTTTATGGGCAAGCGCAGACATTTCATCAGCTTTTTTTCGAGTCAGGGTAAGCTCGTGCATTGTGCTCAAAATGGTACGGATATGGCTGTTCAAATCACGTTCCATTTTTTTCATCGAATCTGCCAGCTCTTCAATTTCATCACCGGTGTGAATATTCAAATGTGAAAAGCGGTCTTTTTCGTTTTCAGAATCTTCCTGGCAATACTGAACCGCAGCCTTTGTTATTCTGCTGATTGGCTTTGTTACTGCATGGTTTACAACAAGGATTGCAAGCCCGCAAATCATAAGGGTAATTACAAAAAGAATAAGGGAAAAGGCAATCAGAAAATTACGCTGACGGGCACGAACCTCATCCATAGAAATATCAACCATTGCATAGCAGAGAACCGAACCATTTACGTCATATACAGGAACACCCGCTGTTACAAGCCAGCCGTATTCTTTAGTTCTGGAAATATAAGGTGGGAAACCAAGTTCAGGATTATTAAGAACCCTCAGGTTATCCTTGTGAATGCCAAGATAATCGATACAGCCCGGCGGGCAAGGCTCATCAGAAGCATCAGCAATATAAATACAATGCTTATTTTCTTTGTTAATATATAGAAGATAAACTGATTTTACCTTAGCCGTATTCTGGGCATAATGAAGCATATTTGTCAGAGCCCGGAAAACCGGAGAACGTTCCACCTGAGCATAATTCGAAAGGTACCTGTCAAACTCAGGAGTTCCCCATTGATCACTCATTACCTTATTTTCAAGCGAATTATAAATTTTATCAATTTCGGATTTTATCTGGACTATCTTAGTTTTATCGATAATGCGCGACACCATAAGGGAAACGCTGTTCGCTTTGTCATTGTAATTTGAGTCGATGATTTTTCTGATAATTCTGCTGCTTATTGTAATCGAAGTTGCACTTAAAATAAGGGCAATAATAATGATTACAAAAGCTGCCTTCGTTTTTAACTTTAAGCGCATAGGAAGTATTATAATATATAACAATATGTTTGCAAGAATTTATGTTATAATAGGATTCTTAAAAAAGAGGATTTCATGGCAGACAAACGATTAATTTCTCCAGAAAAGCTTGGCAGTTTTTTTAAGGAAGCCCTTTGCAATCAGAATAATTATTTTGTTTTTTCAACTGATGTTGTGATGAACTCCTGGGTGGACTGGTGCATTACTCATCCGGAAGAAAGCGGAGTCGATGCTCTTGCACTGGAACGTTTTATAGCCTGGGATAAGTTTAAGGGGGAAGCTGTCCGTGCAGAAGAAGAAGGAAAAACAACAGTTCCGTCTATCTTACGAAAGTTTTTTGTAAACTCCCTTATCCGGGAAAACGCTTCTTCCCCGGACGACTCTCCTCTTTTCAAAAAAATCATAAATCCCCAATTCCGTCGTGATGCCGATTCATTTACCGACTGGATTTCCCACATAATTTCCTCACTAAAGCTCTGGTACAAAACCCTTACAGCTCCGGAGAACGCCGGCTACACTATGGACGAGGAAGACTGTGACTACCTGGAGCTTTACAAACGCTACTCTGCTTTTCTTGAAGCAAACAATCTTTACGAGCCAAGCTGGATTGAACCTGATTTTTCTTCGGAAGGAAAGCACTACATCATTTTTTATCCGGAGCTTCTTGAGGATTACGGCGATTATAAGGAAATTTTTCAGAAGTGCAAAGGAATTACAATCATAAGCTTGCCGGATGAAAATCTACCTTCCAAGGCCAATTCCCCTGCCCGGGCAGAAATTCCCTGCACAAAATATTCAGATTCCCGCAAGGAGCTTCGCCGCACGATTCTGCGAATACGAAAACTGTGTGCCGGAGGGGACGCTGCCGCTACGGAAGGAGACAGCGCTACCCGCTGGGACCAGATAACCCTAAATATTCCGGATTTACAGACTTACCGCCCCTACCTTGAACGCGAGCTTACAAGATACTGCGTGCCTTATGTAATCCGCGCAGGCTATCCTCTTATTCAGAATACGGCTGGCCAGATTTTTTCAGAAATCCAAAACTGCTTTAACTCGGATTTTTCTTATGATTCTGTCCGCGCCCTCATTCTTGATGAATATATTCCCTGGAAGGAAGAGTATAAAACAAAGCGCGAAAACCTTATCAGCGAAGGAAATGCAATGCGCTGTATCTGCGGCTATGACGAAAACCAGACTGACGGAAGTAAAAAGCACATTGATATCTGGGAAGAAGCACTGAAGGCAACAAGCTATAAGAATGAAGCTGAACTGAAATTTTACCAGAGCCTGAAAAAAGATATTTCTGCCCTTTGTAATTCGAATTCTTTTGAAGCAATTTTGCAGGCCTGGCTGATTTTTAAGGAAAATTATCTGAGCGAAAGCTCTTTTTCGGAGACAGCTGACGCTATTATAGGCCGCTGTATTACAGAATTAAAAAGCCTTATCCAGCTTGAAAACGACTGGTGTAAGGGAGAAAACTCAAAGCTGGCAGTTTCAAAGCACTATGATTTTTTCATCACGGAACTTTCAAAAAAGACCTATACACCGCAGAATAAAAAATGCGGAATTTCTGTTTACCCCTATAAAACAACAGCCGGCGGATTTTTTACACATCAGTTTGTAATTGATTCCAGTCAGAAGAATCTTGAAGTTCAATATAAAAAACTCAGCTTCTTAAGTGATGAAAAAAGAAAGCTTCTTGGCATAGAAAAAAAAGACCAGGAAGCAAATCTTTCCAAAGCATTTGTCCGCCTTTATGACAGCCTGAACGACGATAAGACTACATATTTCAGTTTTGCAGAAGATTCTTTTGCAGGCTTTGCTATCTGCCATAATGCACTTCAGGAAATCCAGCCTGATGATGATGAAATCGACATTTCAGATTTTATTCTGAATGAAAAAGATTATATGCTGGGAAAAACAGAAGCCGGGGGACAGCCACTTAAACTTTCTCTTGCTCAGAAAAACCAGCTTAAAAAGTGGCAGGAATTAAACAGTCCCCATGCCTCTGAAGAGCAATATCTGCCATCCCGGGGCATAAAAAACAAAATCAACGAGATTCTTGTCAGTAAGCGTCATAAAAATGATGCAGAAAAAAACGACAAAATCGTAATTACTCAAAGTGATATGAAAAACTTTTTCCCCTGCCAGCGCAGATGGATTTTTTCGAATGTTATCAATCTTAAAGAAGAATCTCTGGACACTGATTTAACAGGCCCTTTTGACATGGGAAACATAAATCATAAAATTCTTGAGCTTTTTATGAAAAAATACATGGAGTCAAATCTACCTCTCCCTGTAGCAAAAGACGGAAGTTTTGATAATGAAAGTGAAATTCAGCGGCTTTTACGGGAATATGCAAAGCAGGCAATAAAAAATCCAGAAGAAGATTATTCAAAAAGCCCACTCACTCAGAAAATGCTTCTTACCCAGCTAGATGATATTTCTAATCACATTCTGGATTTTCTTCATAATTTTCTGCAGAAAAACACAGCGCCTGAAAAAATTACAAAAACTTCAAAAACAAAAGGCTTCGGCGGATTTTTTGTAAGGGGAGTTGAACTAAGTCTTTCCGGAGAAAATCCAGGCAAAGCTTACAATTATTTTGGAAAGCTGGATTTACTTTTATCTCCCGGCCTGGAAAATACAGATTCAGAAAACTGGACAATCATCGACTATAAAAACACAAAAAGACCGTCTGAAAACAGCATAAAACTGGATGCTGAAGGAAAACTTAACGATTTTCAGATGCCTATGTACATAAGTCTGATTCAGAAAACCAAAAGCAATCCGGATGTTGATACAGCACATTTTTATTCTATAAAAGATGCCTCCTCCTCAGTAGCCGTTGACCATAACAGGCTTGGCAGCAGCCAGAAGGATTTTGAAGATGAAATGAAAGCCTTTGAAGAATATTCAGACAACTTTGCAGAGGATATCATCAATTCCAAACTGGAACCATCTGCAGAAAAAGTCGACATCTACAAAGACTGCGTAAAATGCAATTTCAAATCAGTCTGCCGTTATAATTACGAGGTTTCAAAACATCAGATGACTTCACAGCTTTCACAGCAGGGGGAAAACTAGAATGAGCGAAAATTACGATTATCTTGATTTACTTGAAAGAAAACTTGACCCCCGCCAGCGGGAAGTCTGTTGCCGGACAGATAACACAATCGTAGCCGCCGGTGCCGGTTCCGGAAAGACTCAGGTTCTTGCAACCCGTTTTGCCTGGCTTGTCATGAGTAAAAACATCCCGGCTCCAAAAATTCTTACCCTGACTTTTACAAAGAAAGCCGCCGGAGAAATGTACAAGCGAATTTACGAAACTCTTTCCTTTTTTGCAGAAAACGAAAAAACTCCTGCATTGGAAAAAGAAAGGGCAATTCAGGCCTTAAAGGATTTTTCTAATGTTCATATTCAGACTCTGGATTCCTACTGCAAAAGTATTGTCGAGCAGGCTGCCACAAGCTACGGAATCCGCCCGGACTTTACGACAGGTTCTTCTGATTCCGAAACAGAAATTAAAAATCAGGCACTGCCTTTTGTTTTTTCCAACTGCGAAAATCCGGTAGTCAGGGACTATGCCACAATCGGAAATTATCAAAGCTTTGCAGATAACGTGCTTTCAAAAACAATTATCGACTACACTTCACTTGCAAGCAATCCAGATTATTTTTCTGACAAACTGACAGCTCAGAAGAAGGAAATTATCCGTGTCTGGAACTATCTGATTTTTGGAAAATGCAGCAGTAAAAATATACTTGAAGGCAAACCATCAGAGCTTTTTATAGAAGATCTTGAAGAAAAAATTAAGGATTTCCCGAATGCCAACTGCATTCAGAATGCTTTTTCTCTTTTTGAAAACGAATTTCAAAATACAAAAGGAAAAGCTGGAACTCCTTATTTTTCGAACTGTGAAAAAATCATCGAAACTTTTTCTAAAATAGAAATTAACCCGCTTGCACTTAATGATGATTTTGATTTTGATAATCCGGGAAAAGAAGAGGTTTCCAGATTAAAAAAATTTTACGACGCCTTGAATCTTTTTGATTTTCCACAAAATAAATCAGGCTACACAAAAGAGCTCAGGGCAGCAGTAAAACCAATAAAAGAAGTTTATCTTCCATATATTCAGGCAGTTTTCACCTACATAACAAATTATCAGAGCATAAAAAATCTTCAGTTACTTTTCGACCGCTTCAAAAATCAAATCAACCGCCAGAAGCGGACAAGCGGAAAACTTACTTTCAAGGATATCAGCGAGCTTTCACTTGAAATTTTGATTTCCCGCAAAGAAATCAGGCGTCAGGAAAAAAATGCCTACGACAAAATAATGATTGATGAATTTCAGGACAACAACGGCAAAAACCGAGACCTTCTCTTCCTTCTTTCGGAAAAAGATTTTACTGCAGAAGGATTTGATTATGGCTGCAAGGACGGAGTTCCCGGGGTTGAGGATATCCGGGATGATAAACTCTTTTTTGTAGGAGATGAAAAGCAGTCCATTTACAAATTCCGTGGTGCCGAAGTTTCTGTTTTCAATGAACTTAAAAAAGACCTTGGCCAGAAGAACTTTCTTCAGATGGAATACAATTACCGTTCAGACACAGAACTGATTGCTTCATTTAATTATCTTTTTGGCAAAAACAATTATATTTTTGATTCCATGACAGAAAAAAATTACGAAGCAAAATATGAAAAAGCGGCAGTAAAGTTCGACCCGAAAACAGGCCGGGAAATTGACTTCCCTCAGCTTACCCTGCAAAATATCCGTCTTCATACCTGTCTCTTGACCGCAACCCTTATTGATAATGATTCTCTGCTTGATGAAAACAACCAGACAGCCTATTTTATTGCAGAAAAAATCAGCAGGATGCTGAAAAGCCCGCAGAGCGACGGAAAGCTTCCACGTTTTTCTGATTTTGCAATTCTTGATAAATCGCGACATCGAACTCAGCTTTTGCGCTGGCTTAATTATTTTGGCATTCCTTATCAGCTTGATTCAAACAGTGATTTATTTTCTGACGGACCTGTAAACGATATTTATGCCTTTTTACGACTTTGTGTTTATCCCGGCGATAAAAATGCCTTTGCAAGCTTTCTTGCTTCCCCTTTCTGTAATCTAAATCAGCAGACACTGGAAGCTGTCTTAGTAAAAACAAGTCTTGCAGAAATCCCGGAAAAGGAAGACGAAATAATTAATAAAGCAGAGGAAGTGCTCTCAGAATGCTCTCAAATCCAGAAAAATCACTTTGTGCGCGGAATTACTTTTATTAAGTCGGAACGAAAAAATGTCCTGAGCCAGACAATAGCAAAAACCGTCAGTGATTTGTGGTATAAAAGCGGCTATCACTATGCCACAATGGAAAATCACAAAACAGAGCTTTATGCTGAACAGTTTGATTTCCTATTTGAACTTGCCCGTCAGTGCGATCAGAATCAGAAAAATATTTCCTGGTTTGTAGACCAGCTTTCGATTGTAAAAAATAAAGAGAAAAACACCCTTGAAGATGAAGAAATTGATGTTGGAGAAGTTTCTTATCCTCTGGAAAAGCAGGATGCCGTTCAGATTATGACAATACACAAAAGCAAGGGCTTGCAGTTCAAGTATGTTTTTGTAACCGGCTGTATTTCTGCAAGAAACAACAATGACAAAAATGCAGTTTTCTTTGATGAAGAATTCGGAGCATCCATAAAACCTGAAAGCGGAGCCGGAAACTATTTTTCTATGATTCAAAAGCTTGCTTCAAGAAAAAAGGATATTGCAGAATTCCGCCGCCTGATTTACGTTGCAATTACCCGTGCAATTTCGGAAGTTTATATTGTAGGAAAATGGAGCCCGATTCCAAAATCATCATCATATAAAGATTCTGATAATGACGAAAACTTCAAGCTTCTGGAAAAGTGCATTAAGTATTATTATCCGGAAACAAGTGAAGATAGTAATTTCGCTCTTGATGAAGAAAAACTTAGTAATATTTCTGATACTCCTTTCAGCTTTTATTCAATAAGGCCTGTAACAAAAAAAGAAGCATATTCAGCTGCTGCCGCAAAAAAAGAAAGTAGCCGCATCTTTGACCCGCTTCCGCCAGACACAGAAGAAATTCCTTATGAAGAGCCTGTATCTAACAGAAAGACTCCAAGCGGACTTGAAGCTGACTTCAATAACAATACGGCAGGCAGCGATGACCAGAATGATAAAAAATACGACTCTTCCGGCGACACCCTCGATCCCGCAGCCTTCACAGCTGCTGATTTTGGAACCCTTGTTCACGACTATCTTCGTGCCCAGGCTCAGGGCATTGAACCAAAAGAATACCAGCCTCCTGTAAAGCTTTTCAAGCAGATTTCTGAAAAGGAAATTGCACAGAACAAAGAACTTTGCATCAAAATGTGTCATGAGTTTGCAGAAAGCCCGCTGGGAAAGGCTGCCTACTCTTCTCCGGATTCTGCCAGTGCTGCCGGCCGTCTTCTCAAAGCGGAATGGGCCTTCCGTATGTTCTTTGAAGGCTTTATCTGGACGGGTTCAATCGACTTGATTTTTGAAAATGCAGACGGCACTTACACCATAGTCGATTACAAATCTGACAGTGAAATTGTCCCTGAACGCTACACAGCCCAGCAGGAAACTTACCGCATCGCCGCGAGCAAGCTTCTCCACATTCCGCAGGAAAAAATTACCTGCCACTTGTGGTATCTGCGTCACAATAAATCAGTTGAAATAAAATTTTGATTTTTGGACTTTTAAGGGTAAAATATTTTTAATGAACTTAAGCTATCGAATTCTTGACTGTGACATTTTTGAATCTTACATGGCTCTTGAAGGCTGGGACAGCTTTCCGCTTTTAAAATCCTACACGGAAAACGGAGAATTTTCCTTCCTTCTGCAGGATAATAAATACATGATTTTTGACTTCAAGCCTTCCGGCGGATTTTTGAAGGCAGTCTGTATTTATAAAATCATCGGTGACACCCTTTATATTGATTTATTCGAGGTCAACAAGGATTACCGCCATAAGGGAATTGGCATCCGTGCAATGGAACGGCTTATGCTTGAAACAGGAGCAAAAAAAGTCTGGCTGGATGCAAAGGACAACAACGCCGAAAAATTCTGGAAAGCCTGCGGTATGAAAAAAGTCGATGAGCAGACTTACGTTTTTGATTAATTTAAACTAGAATCCCAGGTGCTTTTTCATGAATTTTCCGACAAGAGTAACAGCCGGTCCTATCGAAAGAGCAAGAATCATACTGCCTAAAAGAGAGCCCTGTCTTCCAAGAGGATTTGAAAGGCTTGCAATCAGACCGATAAAAATTGCCAGATAATCGTAGCAGATTCTTACAATGAAAAAAGAAACTTTAGGCAGCCAGCCGGAAATTATCATCGGGAAGGCGTCGTAAGGGGCTATACCCAGCTGAGCGTTCATATAAGTTGCGGCAACTACCACAAAAAGGAAAATTGCAAAAGCAAAAACAATAATGCGCAGGTGTAAATTTTCAGATTTAAGAATACAGTCGTGAAAGCCTGTGTTTTTCCAGACAGCGCAGAAAAAATCAGCAATATAACCGATAAAAATCCAGTTGAAAAAAGTTCCAAAGCCGATAAGACTGCGGGCAAAAATCAGACAGAAGACAAAAAGAAAAGCATTAATAATAAGCTGAAAATTACCCAGAGTCATTCCCAGCCTGCTGGCAAGATTTCTGTTCATAAAGCTGCAGGGATCAGTTCCAAAACCTGCTTCAATCAGAAATGAAAGGAAGAATCCCATTCCAAAAATCGAAATTACCATTACAGGAAATTTTACCGCAAATCCCGGTACGATAAAATGATTTTTTAGATTTTTCAGAAACATTTTTACTCCAAAATTACTTTATACAGACTTAATTTTCCTTCTGTCTGTTTCATTGATAAATCCTTAAATGGATCTGACATACTGCTACCGTAATACTTCAACATTGTAGCAGAAACTTTTACATAGGAAATAGTCGCATCAATTTTTGCAGTAACATCCAGCAGGCCGGAAGCAAAGTTTGATTTTGCTATACCTGAAACGCTTGACTCTGAAGTGGCGCCCTGGGGTAAATATGTAACCTTAAAATCAGAAAGTCCATGAGGAGTCTTACTTGTTGCCTTTTCCATATAAGTGTCTTCAAGCGCATTGTACATTGCCTTTACAGCTATCGAAGAAACTTTTCTTTCCGGGAAGGAGATTTCAAATGTGATTGTATTAGTCGTTGTTCCTCTGGAATCAGTTCCGTTTGATTTGATTGAAAAACAGTTATCATCATTTTTTACGACAGATGCCAGATCTCCCGAAGAATAATCCCTGATTAACTGGCCATAAGCGCCATAGCCGCCATAACTTGTCTTTGTCCCTGAATAAAAGGAAATGTTGTAGCCCCCGCTGGAAGCTGTCATTTTATAGGCATAATATTTGTAATTTTCGTCATTTTCATCAATGAAATTAAATTCATCTGTGACTCGCCCGCAGGAAATTAACATAGAAGAGAAAATCAAAATAAGCGGAAGAAGACACCTGAACATATCATCATTATAGCAAAATCAGGATTATTATTGAATAAAAGAAGAGAATAATATAAGATAAAGACACCCAAAAGCTCTTCAATGAGTTCAGGTGCTATGCAAATCATCGCTGGAAAACCCCGTCAGAGGAGGAATCCAGCAGCGGTATTCAGATGATGGTTGTGCCGTAGATTACCTGAACTCTTTGAAGGGCTTTTTTATTTATCAAGCGGGCATAAAAAAAGGCTGCTCCGAAGAACAGCCTTTCATTCAAGGATTCAGTCTAATTAAACCAATCCCTGAGCAACCATAGCATTTGCAACCTTAACAAAGCCTGCTATATTAGCTCCTGCCACATAATTTACCCAGTTGCCTTCTTTTGCACCGAATTTAACTGCTGTGTCGTAAGCGTTGTTGTGGATATTAATCATGATGTCATGGAGTTTTTCATCAACTTCTTTTGCAGACCATGAAAGGCGCTCTGAGTTCTGAGACATTTCAAGACCAGATGTTGCAACACCACCGGCATTTGAAGCTTTTCCTGGAGCATAGAGAATCTTTGCAGCAAGGAACTTGTTTACAGCGTCGATGTTAGAAGGCATGTTAGCACCTTCAGCAACAAGTTTTACGCCGTTATCAAGAAGCTTCTGTGCATCTTCACCAAGAAGTTCGTTCTGTGTAGCACATGGGAATGCACAGTCACATTTAACTTCCCAAACTTTCTTGCCTTCAAAGTATTTAGCAGATGGGAACTGTTTAGCATATTCAGAAATACGACCGCGGCGAACTGTCTTAAGTTCTTTAACCCAGTCAAGTTTTTCCTGAGTAATACCGTCTGCATCGTAGATGTATCCGTTAGAGTCAGAAAGTGTAACAACTTTTGCACCAAGCTGGATAAGTTTTTCTGCAGCATATTCTGCAACGTTTCCTGAACCAGAAACAACACAAACCTTACCCTTGAAGTTGTCTCCAACTTTCTTGAGCATTTCCTGAGCAAAGTAGATAAGACCATAACCGGTAGCTTCTGTACGAATCAAAGAACCACCGAATGTAAGACCTTTTCCTGTCAAAACTCCAGTATATTCATCGCGGATTCTCTTGTACTGTCCGAAGAGATATCCGATTTCGCGTCCACCAACGTTCTTATCACCGGCTGGAACGTCTGTATCAGCACCAATATGGCGATAGAGTTCTGTCATGAATGACTGGCAGAAACGCATAACTTCTTTGTCTGATTTTCCGTGAGGATCGAAGTCAGAACCACCTTTACCACCACCCATTGGGAGTGTTGTAAGAGAATTTTTAAGAACCTGTTCAAAACCAAGGAACTTAAGAACTGAAAGGTTTACTTCATTAGAGAAACGAAGACCTCCTTTGTAAGGTCCGATTGCACTGTTGAACTGTACTCGGAATCCGCGGTTAACGTGATAGTTACCTTTATCGTCCATCCAAGGTACTCTGAACTGAATTACGCGCTCTGGCTCAACCAATCTTTCAAGAATTGCGTTTGGTTCGAGTTCCGGCATCTTCTCTACAACTGGATCGAGAGTTGTCAAAACTTCTTCAACAGCCTGCAAAAATTCAGGTTCATTTGCATTCTTTGCTTTTACTTCTTCCCATACACGGTTTACGTAAGCATTTTTCATTTCTTTTTACTCCTCGGTAAATGCACCCACATAAGGCAATTCAGAAATCGGCAAACCTGAACTGACTTTTGCATATTTATGCATTCCCGAATAATAAATATACTGAATTACAGCTTTTTTATAAAGTAATTGAAAGAAAAATTTTAATAAAATTAAATATTTTTAGTAAGAATAAAGTGTTATATTTTCTTTGATTTTATTTACCTTATCATAAAAAACTGTGTTATAATTACTATGTGTATTTTAAATCACAAAAATTCAAAATACGTAAATTTTCACTATTTCTCTTTTTTAGCCTCATATTAACTTCCTGCGGGCCAAGAATCCCCGGCGCAGAAAAGAAAATCGAAGTAGGCGATACTTTTTATTACTGGGAAGCGGGCGCTGAATCGAATCCTGGCGATGTAATGCGCAATCTGGATAAATTCAAAAAGCTTGAAGATAAAACAGTTAACAATCTGCGTAATGTTCTTGGAAAAGGAGAACATTATGTCTGGATTAAATTTGATTTTACAATCCCTGATTATTTCAGAGGCCAGCCTTTAATGCTTGTCATCCCTCACATGAAGGTTGCAGAACAGCTCTGGCTCAACGGAATTTTTATTTCTCAGGCAGGAAACTTTCCTCCAAGAACCCAGTCTACATTATTTAAATCACACTTTTTCAGTTTCCCTATAAACCTTCTGAATAATGAACCGGGGGCAAAAAACACTGTTTTAATTAAGATTTTCTGTATGGGAAAAAGCGGAATTTCAAGCCATTCCTTTATTCAACCGCCTCAATTTGCTTTCCCCGCGCAGGAAATCATCAATTTCCACCACACACGAATTTACATGTTCCTGGTGGGAACCCTGATTTTTACCTTTATTCTTTACATCTGCCTTTTCTTCAGTCTTCCAAAGTTCAAGGAATTCCGTGATTTTGCCCTGATGAACCTTTTTACAATTTTCTTCCTGATTCCTTTCTTTGCGACAGAGCTTCCTATTTATAACAGCGGAATAATTCCATTCCTTCTCTTTACAAAATTTACCTATTGTATTCCGGCCTTTTTCACAATTGCATTCGCTACTCACTTTGCCTTTAACTTTATGCATACTAAGCAGCCACTCTGGGTAAAAATCACACGAAGTTCTATCCTGCTGCTTCAGGTAATAATAACACTTGCGATGAAAACCTACGACGGCCTTGTTGACATGATGCCTGTCCTCTTCTCCCTGCTGATTGCTCAGGGTATGTTTGCCGTAGTTCTTGTTATCATGAACTTCACAAAAAAGGAAAAACGCAAGCTTTCAATTTTATTTTCTCTGGGCTTCATGCCTCTCGTCCTTACAGCGGCCCTGGATATTACAAGACGTCTTCATGACCACACACAGACTTATACTTTCATATCCCTCTTCGGATGGCTTTTCTCCATTACTGTGTTTATCATCGTCCTCAGCATCCGCTTTGCCAGAACTTATTCAAGTAACGAACAGCTTACAAATCATCTTCAGGATGAGGTAGAAAAACAGACCCGCGAAATTAAGAATGCAAATAACGAGCTTTCTGTTTTGAACGAAAGGCTTGAAAGAGAAAAACTGATTGCTGATATGGATTTGCAGATGGCATCGATTGTTCAGCAGAGATTTTTCCCCCGCCCAGACAAGCACTTCCGCGGCTGGGAAATTTCGGTTTACTATTCGCCTCAGTCAAAGGTTTCGGGTGACCTTTACGACTACTACAACTACAATGAAATTCTGAACGGACTTTCCCTTTTTGATGTTTCAGGCCACGGTATTTCAGCCAGCCTTGTTACCATGCTTTCCAAAAGCATTATTTCTCACACCTTCCAGAAGGGCTACCGCAACAAAGAGAGCATGGATGCCATCCTTTCGCGAATTAACAACACAATCCTTAATGAAAAGGGAAATATTGAAAATTACATGACGGGAATTCTCTGCCGCTTTGGGCCGCCGTCAAAAGACGGACGCTGCCATGTAGAAATTGGAAACGCAGGTCACCCTTACCCGCTTTTGTACAGCGCAAGGGATAATGATGTAATGACAATCAGGGGAACTGACGGTAAAAAGCATTACGGTGCAATCGGAATGAAGGGAATTGCAGTTGCCTTTGGAACCGCTGATTTTGATATGGTGGAAGGCGACATTCTGATGTGCTACACAGACGGACTGACAGAATCAACCGACAGACAGCTCAATCAGTTTGGTACAGACAGAATTAAGCGAATTCTTACAGAAAATAATTCCCGTTCTGCCGCTGAGCTTTTGAAAACTATTACTGAAGAATTTTATAATTTTACGGAAAACAAACCGGTTGAAGATGACATTACAATCATCATCGCAAAAAGGACAAATCCGGATTCTTATATACCAGATGAAGAAAGAGAAGAAGAGGAAGTCCTTATAGAACCGGAAGAAGAACTTGAAGAACTTCCTCCTTCTGAATATTAACCTTATCCGCGAATCTTGTTATTCAAAGCATCAAGCGTAGACTGAACGTCGGCTCCATGCCAGATTTCATTCAAGGCAGCCCCTGTTTCGCCCCAGAATTTTCCCATTGCAGGAATAGAAGGCATAGGAAAGGCATGATCAAGCTGTTCAAGAAAGCCCGGCATATAAGGACTGCTGACCTTTGTATTTATGGCAGGCATGGCACCTGTAAGCGAAAATCTTAACTGCTGCATTTCCGGAGTAAGCATAAAGGCCGCAAAATCCGCTGCTTCTTTCGGATGTCTTGATGCCGCCGTTACAAACATTCCCCTGGTTCCGCTGAAGGAAGCGGCCGGCTTACTTTCTCCCGGTAAGGCTGGAATGCAGGCAACACCGAAATCGATTCCGGCTTTTTCAAAGGTATTTACGTTCCAAAGCCCTGTAATGTGCATTGCGGCATTTCCAGAAGAAAACATACCGTCGCAGGAAGATGTGCTGAGCTCTACATTTTCAAGCCCAAGGCTGGAACGCAAGGACTGGAAGAATTTGAGGCCTTTAACAGCGGCAGGAGTGTTCATATTAGGATTATTTGCCTCTGTTCCGCTTTCACCGTAAAGACGGTTGCCGTTTGCAGTTGTAAAAAGAATCGAATAATAGCCGTTTGTAACGTCCATTACAAAACCATACTGGCCCGGATGACTTGCATTAAACTTTTTTACCCAGGTCACAAGCTCTTCCCAGCTTTTTGGAACTTCCCGCTCGCTGATCAGATGCTTATTGTAAAAAAGGGCATAAGTTTCTGCACTCGCAGGATAACCGTACATTGTGCCATTGTAAGTAAGGGCCTTTGAGCAGGCTCCAAGCACCTGCTTTGAAATATCCTTTGGATTTTCTGTAGGTAAAATTAGCTTCTGGGAAACAAGGCTTCCCAGATTATCATGAGGAGCCGCAATAATATCAGGCGCAACTCCATTCGGAGCGTCAGCGGCAAGGGCTGCCACCGTGTTATGAAGTTCAACGTTTATAAAATCAACAATTACGTTAGGGTGAAGTGCCGTATAAGCCTTTCCTGCCTGCTTAATAAATTCATCAATTCCGTTTTTTGATTCCCAGACTCGGATATGAATTTCCTTTTCGTTATCAACAACGACTCCCGACTTCTGCTTTGAACAGCCAGAAAAACCTGCCGTAGCAAGGGCTAAAAGTGCAAAACCTAAAAATCTATGTTTCATATTAGCTACCTCTTAAACTCTCTGATAAAACTTAAACCTGGAACTGGTCAACCTGACCGCCAATCTCATCAATTGACTGGCCCATCTGTGACGAAATCTCAGAAAGGGCATTTCCCGTCTGCCTGATTGCTTCCGCACCTGTTTCCATGGTATCCATACTCTGCTTGAGCTCCATTGTAGAAGACTGAAGATTCTGAATTTCCTTGAGAATTGCGGTATTTCCTTCCGACATTTCCTTTACGGCAGAAATTACAACCGAAGTCGAGTCGTTCATGCTGTTCAGGGAAAGATTGATTTTTTCAGAGTCACGATTCTGCTCATCCATGGCAAGGGAAATTTCCTGAACAAGATAATCTGTAGACTGGATTTCCTGACTAACATCCTTAAATGCAATCCGCGATTCATTGGAAGCGGAAATAATTTCGCTGATAGATTCCTGAATGTTTTTAAGCTGTTCTCCGATTTCCTTTGACTGAGCCGTAGAAGTTTCTGAAAGCTTACGGATTTCATCAGCAACAACACTAAAGCCCTTGCCTGCCTCACCAGCATGAGCCGCTTCAATAGCTGCATTCATGGCAAGCAGGTTTGTCTGACTGGCAATTTCACGGATTGTCTTGTTGGCATTTCCCAGCATCTTTGACTGGTCACCTACAATTTCAATCTTATTGCTTACATCATCCTGCTTTTGAACACCATTCTGCGCCTTACGCTCAAGATTTTTGAAGGAATCAGCCATCTTGGCAACAGAGTTATTTACCTTTTCAATATTCATAATCATTGCAGAAACTGCCTGTCCCGCAACCTTTACGCTGGCACTCTGATTTTCAACCATGCGTTCAAGGGATTCGATATTCGAAGCAATTTCATGAACGGCTGTTGCTGTCTGATCTACGCTGGCAAACTGCTGGGTGGTTCCATCACGGGTAGATTTAATATGCTGAAGAATTGATTCTATTGAAGAAAGTGTGTTTTCCGTATCCTGTTTAAGGAGATTTCCTACCTCAAAAAGGGAATTCTTAGACTCCTTCATAACCTTCATAATGCTCTGCAGCTTTTCCGTAAAGGTATTAAAACCGTCCACAACCTCGGCAATTTCATATTCAGTTTTGATTTTGATTCGCTGGGTAAGGTCTGCTTTTCCGGATGCGATTTCATTAATACTTGCACTTACCTTTCTCAGAGGCTTTAAGCTTCGGGCAAGAATGAGTCCGCTCAATGAACCCAGAATAATTGAAACAATTGTGATAAGCATCATACGGATAAGAACCGTATTCAAAACAGCAAGGGCTTCATGCTTATTCTGTATGATTCCCAGGTGCCAGTCACCATTATTAATTGTAACAAATGACAGATAATATTCCTTTCCATCCATAAAGAAGGTTTCAAGTCCCGATTCTTCCTGAATCATCTTAATCTGAAGCTCTCGGAACTGACCGAATTTTCCATCCGGATTGTACTTTGCATCGTGGATATTATTTTCAAGCTGAGATTTTCCCTTGTAATCTACACCGGCCATCTTTTCGCCGGCATCATTAATAATGAAAATAAAGCCGTCATAATCAAGTTCAATGGAAGAGGTAATTTTATTTGTAAAGGAGGCATCTGCCACACCCGAAAGAACACCTACAACTCCGCCATGTTCATCACGCAGAGGGCTGCTGACAACTACAACCATCTTATTATAACGCTCATCGTAAACAAGATCGGAAATATTTGCCGTACCGCCAAGGGCAATTCCGTAATAAGAACGGCCTCCTACCCAGATATCAGCTCCCTGAGTTGAATGGGCCATACCGTTTACGTTTCCTACCTCAAAGGATTCAAAGCCGACACGCTTTGCCTCAGCCTGCAGAATCGGCCGCTGAATATCCCAGTCCATACTTCTGATATCACTTCGCTGGGCAACGGCTTCAACCTCGCGGATGTATGCTTCTATGGAAAGTTCAATAAGCTTTCCCGCATCATCGCGGCATTTTGTCATTGTACTTACAACCTGTTTTGTCTGAACTCTATACAAAAGGACAATTGAAAAGCCGGTCAGCAGAATACAGATAAAAACTACAAGAAGTGCAATTCTTGCAACAATTTTAAAGGACAAGGTATTTGTCTTCATAAATATTACTCCTAGCGTAAATTATAGGGGAGTTTTTTTTATATTGGAAATCTTTTCTTTAAAAATATGAGATTTTTTATTTGACAGTCCGGCGTCCAGGGTGTATTCTGAATGCAGGATTGCGTGTACGTTCACGCAGTTATACAGATACTTTGGGAGATTTTTAGTGACTGTAACTGAAATTGCAGAAATTGCAGGCGTTTCAACAGGAACCGTAGACCGCGTAATTCACAACCGGGGCAGGGTTTCTGAAGAAACCAGAGAAAAAATTAATAAGATTATCTCTGAAAACGGCTTCAGTCCGGATCCTATTGCCCGTTTTTTAAAGAAAAAGAGTGATTTTAAGATTGGTGTACTCATTCCGGCCATATCTGAGGAGAGCGGATACTGGAAGGCTATCTATGACGGCATTTTAGACGCGTGCGTGAACGATTACGCAGCTTTCGGCTTTCAGCTTGAACTTTTCGGCTTTAAGCGCCCGGATGCAGCTTCCCTGAAAGCTCAGTTCAAAAAAATGATTAAAGCAGGCTGCTCGGCTTACATAATCGCACCAATTATGCAGGAAGAAATTATGTTCCTCTTAAGCCAGGAAAAGCTATCTGCACCTTACTGCTTTATTGACTCGCCTCTGCCGGGAGCCCTTCCCATTACAACAATTGCGCAAAACCCTTTTAAAGCCGGTTTTATGGCCGGAAAACTTACACGCCTTTGCTCTGCAAGAAGCGGAACCTTTGCCGTAATCAAACCCTTTTCAGAAAGCTATAACCTGAATGAACGCGCCCGCGGCTTTGCATCTTACTTTTTGCAAACTAAGGACTGTAAGGCAATTCAGAAAATTGCCCGGGGCAGCCGTCAGGAAGAAATTGCGGACGCAGTTTTTCAGCTTGTTCATGATTCGGAGGATTTGCGGGGAATCTGCCTTGTAAACTCGGAAGTTCACTTTGCAGGACAGAAAATCGCCGAAATGGGATTAAAAGATAAGATTGCAGTCGTGGGCTTTGACCTTGTAGACAGCAATATTGAGGCACTTAAAAACGATAAGGTAGATGCCCTTATTTCACAGGATCCGCGCGGACAGGGCAGCCTTGTGATGAAGGAAATCTACAAAAATCTGGTGCTGGAAAAGGAAGTTGAAAAGGAAGTAAATATTCCGCTCAACGTTTTCTTTAAGGAAAATATGGATTTTTGATTAGGAAAGGAAAATCGCTGAAGGCGATTTACTCAGGAGGATAAAAAAAATGACAAAAGAAGAAATTGCAAAGGAGATTTCCGGCGGTTCTGCCGTTGTGGGAATTGAATTCGGTTCAACACGTATCAAGGCAGTAATGATTGACTCTGCCAGTGAGCCTGTAGCGGGCGGTGCCTTCGACTGGGAAAACTCTCTGGTTGACGGAGTGTGGACTTATTCACTTGAAGAAATTGCAAACGGACTTCAGACAAGTTTTGCAAACCTTAAGAAGGACGTTTCTGAAAAATACGGCGTAAAGCTTACAAAAATCAAGGCTCTTGGTATCAGTGCCATGATGCATGGTTACCTTGCTTTTGATAAAAACGATACACTTCTTGTTCCATTCAGAACATGGCGCAACACTATCACAGGCGAAGCTTCATCAAAATTGACTGATGAATTCAACTACCCTGTTCCAGAGCGCTGGAGTATTTCTCACCTTTATCAGGCAATTTTAAACGGAGAAAAACACGTAGCAAATGTGGCTTTCTTTACAACTCTTGCAGGCTACGTTCACTATAAGCTTTCGGGCAAAAAGGTTCTTGGAATCGGTGATGCTTCGGGAATGTTCCCTATTGATGAAAAAACTAAGAACTACGACAAAAAAATGCTTGGTCAGTTCGATGCATTGATTGCAGACAAAAAATTCGGCTGGAAGGTTGAAGAGCTCCTGCCTGAAATTCTTCTTGCAGGACAGCCTGCCGGAACTTTAACTGCTGAAGGCGCAAAATTCCTTGACCCGACAGGTGAACTTGAAGCCGGAACTCTGCTTGCCCCACCGGAAGGTGACGCAGGAACCGGAATGGTTGCCACAAACAGCGTAACAAAAAGAACCGGAAACGTAAGTGCCGGAACTTCGGTATTCGCAATGGTAATTCTGGAAAAGGCACTTTCTAAGGCTTATAAAGACTTAATCGATATCGTAACAACTCCGGACGGCTCTATGGCAGCTATGGCTCACGCAAATAACTGTACCGGCGAGTACGACAAGTGGATTAAACTCTTTGGAGAAGCAATTGCGGCTACAGGCGGAAATGTTTCAAAGCCGGTTCTTTACGATACACTGCTTGGTCTTGCCCTTAAAGGCGATCCTGACTGCGGCGGAATCATTCCTTATAACTATATTTCTGGTGAATCAATGACCGGCTTTAAGGAAGGACGCACACTTGTAGTTCGTCAGCAGAAAAACAACTTCACTCTTGCAAACTTTATGAGAGCCCAGCTTTTCACAGCCCTTGGAGCCCTCCGCACCGGCATGAATATCCTCTTTGACAAGGAAAATGTTGCTATAGACCGTCTTACAGGCCACGGCGGCTACTTCAAGACAGCAGGAGTCGGAATAAAAATCATGGCGGCTGCTATGCACACTCCGGTTTCTACAATGGAAACTGCCGGCGAAGGCGGTCCATGGGGAATGGCACTGCTTGCAGCCTACACAGCAGACACAAAAGGCATGAATCTGGGTGACTATCTTGATAAGGTAGTATTCAAGACTGCAAAAATCACAACAGTGGCCCCGGATAAGGCCGACGTTGAAGGCTTCAACAAGTTCTTCGAAAACTACACAAAGGCCCTGCCGGTTATGAAGGCCGCAGTGGAAAATGTAGACTAGCGCAAGCGATTGGAACACCGCCGCAGGCGTTCCGGAGCCGCCAGGCGAAGGAATGGAGCGAAAGCGGAAGTGTGGAAAGCGCGGTTTGCCCCTCGCGGGCAAATGCGCCCGGATAAAAAATAAATTTTAGGAGACATAAAAAAATGGAAAACTTAGCAAACTACGAATTCTGGTTCATCACAGGAAGCCAGGACCTCTACGGAGAAGAAACCCTCAAACAGGTAGCCAAAAACTCTAAGGAAATCGTTGACCGTCTGAACAAGAGCAAGGCTCTGCCATGCGAACTGGTATGGAAGCCTACCCTTCTTACTCCGGAAGCAATTCACCAGACCCTTGAACAGGCAAATGCCGACGACAAATGTGCCGGAATCATCTGCTGGATGCACACCTTCAGCCCGGCAAAAATGTGGATTGCAGGCCTTTCAGCATACAAGAAGCCGCTTTTGCAGCTGAACACACAGTTCAACGAAGAAATTCCATACGCCACAATGGACATGGACTTTATGAACCTGAACCAGTCTGCCCACGGCGACCGAGAATTCGGCTTTATCACAAGCCGCATGGATTTACCACGCAAGGTAATCGTAGGACACTGGAGCCACGAACGCACACAGAAACGCATCGCTGACTGGATGAGAATTGCCCGCGCCGTAGCAGACGGAAAAACTCTCCGCTGCCTCCGCTTCGGCGACAACATGCGCGAAGTTGCAGTTACAGACGGCGACAAAGTAGAAGCAATGATTAAATTCGGCTGGAGCGTTCCATACTACGGAATCGGTGACCTGGTTGCTTATATGAACGAAGTAAAGGACGGTGATGTAAACGCTCTCTTTGATGAATACAATCAGAAATATGAAATCGTTTACGGTTCAGACAAGGATTTTGTTACAAAGCAGATTAAGGAACAGGCAAAAATCGAAATCGCCCTCCGCCGCTTCCTCAAGGACAATAACGGTAAGGCCCTCTGTACAAACTTCCAGGATCTTCACGGAATGAAGCAGCTGCCGGGTCTTGCAATTCAGAGACTTCTCGCAGACGGCTATGGCTTTGGTGCAGAAGGCGACTGGAAAACTTCATGTCTGGTACGAACATTCAAGGCAATGACAGCAGGCCAGGTAGTTCCTGGTTCAAAAGGAAACGCCTTCATGGAAGACTACACCTACAACCTGGTACCTGGCGAAGAACTCAACATGGGTTCTCACATGCTGGAAGTTGACCCTGAAATCGCCGTTTCAAAGCCAAAAATCGAGGTTCATCCACTTGGAATCGGCGGAAAAGAAGATCCTGCCCGCATGGTATTCAACACAATCGAAGGCCGCGGTCTTGTTTCAGCAGTTGTCGACATGGGCAACCGCTTCCGCTGCGTAGTAAACGAAATCAACGTAGTACCGCCAAAAGCTCCTCTTCCAAAGCTGCCGGTTGCCCGCATGGTATGGCAGCCGCTTCCTAGCCTTGAAACTTCGGCAGAAGCATGGATTTTAGCAGGCGGCGGACACCACACAGCCTTCTCTAACATCATCACACAGGAAATGATGCAGGACTGGTCAGAAATGGTTGGAATTGAGTGCGTTGTAATTGATGAAGGAACAAAAATCCCGGCCTTCCGCAACGAACTTCGCTGGAACAAAGCTTACTGGGATAACCGCAAGTAAACAGACGGCGGGCATCCAACGCCCGCTTACACAGGAGGTAAAAAATGGCAAGCGAATATCAGGAAATAAAAGAACTCGCCTACGAAGCAAACATGCAGATTCCAGCCCAGCATCTGGCCCTCTACACATGGGGAAACGTTTCTGCAATCGACTGGACAAAGGGAGTATTTGCAATCAAGCCGTCGGGAGTTCCTTACCCGGAGCTTACACCGGATTCAATGGTTGTAATTGACCTGAAAGGAAACCGTGTAGAAGGTATGCTCAACCCTTCAAGCGATACAAATACTCACCTTGTTTTGTACAATGAGTTCGCAATGAAGGACGGTGCAAAAATTGGTGGAATTATTCATACACATTCTACCTATGCAACTTCTTGGGCACAGGCTTTGCGCGAAGTTCCTCTTTTTGGAACAACCCACGCAGACCATATCCAGAAGGCAATTCCTTGCACACCATATCTTTCAAAAGAGATGGTAGAAAATAACTATGAAACTGAAACAGGAAATCTGATTGTAAAATACTTCCACGAGAACAAAATCAATCCTGCAGAAGTTAATATGGTACTCGTCGGCGGTCACGGACCTTTTGCCTGGGGCGAAACTCCCGCAAAGGCTGTTTACAACGCCGCCGTAATGGAAGAAGTAAGCAAAATGGCTTTGCAGACCCTTATGATAAACCCGGATGCAAGCCCGCTTCCAGATTACATCATCAACAAGCATTATATGCGAAAGCACGGCCCTAACGCTTACTACGGACAGGGCAAATAAAATTAATTACAATCAGGCGGTTATCTTTCCGCCTTGTAATATCCTCCAAGATTTTTACTCCGCCTTCAATTACCACAGCATGCAACCAGAAGGCGGAGTTTTTTTTATTGGCGCAGACCAGCCACCCACTCGCCTTCCGCCACTTGCTTACGCGCGGCCCTTGCGGGCTGCCTGCGGCATGGCTCCAGCCTCGGCGCTGCTGCCACCCTTCAATTGTTAGAATTCATTTCCCGGAAAACGTGGAATTCCGGCAAAACCCTTGGCAAGATCTTCGTCGCTTGGAATATAATCACTCATAGTTCCGTCATTGAAAGCCTTGTAAGCATACATGTCAAAGTAGCCGGTTCCAGTAAGACCAAAGAGAATTGTCTTTTCTTCGCCGGTTTCCTTGCACTTAAGGGCTTCATCAATTGCAACCTTAATTGCGTGGCTTGATTCAGGAGCCGGAAGAATACCTTCTACGCGGGCAAATTCCTGGGCAGCACGGAAAACTTCTGTCTGTTCAACAGTGCGGGCTTCCATAAGACCGTCATCATAAAGCTGGGAAAGAATAGAACTCATACCGTGGTAGCGGAGGCCGCCTGCACAGCCGATAATTACATCAGGCTTAATTCCGTATTTATCCATTGCGGTCATAGTTTCAAGACCGATTACAGTCTGATGAAGGAGAACCTGGTTCAAAACACTGCCCAGAACGTAGCGGTAACCTTCCTGGTGAGTTGCAGCTTCCACCGCTTCAGAAATTGCACAGCCCAAACTTCCGCCGGTGCCCGGGAATTCGGCAAGAATCTTGCGGCCAACTTCTGTTGTTTCGCTTGGTGACGGAGTAATTTTTGCACCGTAAGTTCGGATTACTTCCCGGCGGAAAGGCTTCTGCTCGTAAGAAACCTTTACCATGTAAACCTGGCAGTCCAGTCCGAAGTAAGAACATGCCATAGAAAGAGCAGTTCCCCACTGGCCGGCACCGGTTTCAGTTGTAACACCCTTCAAGCCCTGCTTTTTAGCGTAGTAAGCCTGGGCAAGGATAATAAATTGTTCTAGGACTTTTTATTCATGCCGTGATAAAATATATTTCTGGAGGTACAATTATGTACAAAGCAGCTGATAATCGTTATGAAAGTATGCAGTATAACCGCTGCGGAAAGAGCGGGCTTTTGCTGCCGGCAGTTTCCCTTGGATTCTGGCACAATTTTGGAAGCAAAGACGTTTACGACAATATGAAGGCTATGTGCTTTACAGCCTTTGATAACGGCATCACTCACTTTGATCTTGCAAATAACTACGGCCCTGAAGCCGGTTCTGCAGAAGAAAATGCGGGAAAAATCATCAATCAGGAAATGAAGGCTTACCGCGACCAGCTGATAATTTCTACAAAGGCCGGCTACTACATGTGGGAAGGCCCTTACGGCGAATGGGGCTCACGCAAATATCTGATTTCAAGCCTGAATCAGAGTCTTAAGCGCATGAACCTCGACTATGTTGATATTTTCTATCACCACCGTCCTGACGACAGCACTCCGATTGAAGAAACCATCTGCGCCCTTGACCAGATTGTAAGAAGCGGAAAAGCCCTTTACGTGGGACTTTCAAACTACAGCACAGAACAGCTGAAAAAAGCCCTTCCTCTTTTACGCGAGCTTCACACTCCATTTATAATCAACCAGAACAAGTATTCAATTTTTGAACGCACTATCGAAGATAACGGCTTTAAGGATTACTGTGCAGAGCAGGGCTATGGAATTATTGCTTTCTCTCCACTGGCACAGGGACTTCTGACAGACAAATATCTGAACGGAATCCCAGAAGACAGCCGCGTTAAACGTGACGGCCGTTTCCTTCACGAAGCTGATGTTGCGGCGCGACTTCCGCAGATTAAAGCCCTGAACGAAATCGCTGCCAGCCGAGGCCAGAGCCTTGCCCAGATGGCATTAAGCTGGGTTCTGCGCGACGGCAAAGTTACCAGCGTCCTTATTGGAGCAAGCCGCCCAGAACAGATTCTGGACAATATTAAGATTGTAGGAAAAACAGCCTTCACGGCAGATGAACTTGCCCAGATAGAAAAGATTTGCGGAAGGTAAAAATCACCTTCCGCAAAAATGACTTCCGGTCACGGATTCTGGTTCAAAACCGCGCGATATCGCGCTACACGCTATTTGTGGCAAAGAAACTATAAAAACTGCCGCTCACGCGGCAACCACAAATAGAGTGTTTTTGCCCCAGATTCCGCTCCCTCGCGTCATTTTTGCAGTAAAATCATTTTCCCCACGCGGGAGCATTTTTCTTACACTTCAACAGTTTGCACTAATGCACTTATATCATCAGCTGCAAGATTATTTTCTTTCACTCTCTTCGCAATTTCTTCCGTGCTGTATTTATCTTCCGGGTAAAGCACAACTACGGCCTTGTCGCCGTTCTGCAAGAAGTTATGCTCGCCGTAATCGGTGTAGCGGGTAGCTCCAATTGAAACCAGGATGCACTCTGGAAAGCCGCACTTTGTAAGGTAGGCATTTACGTTTTCGGCAGGCCCTTGGTCTGCCTGCTGGTTCAGGCGGTCAATTATCCAGTCAGTCAGCTTACTGTAAATGTAGCTGTAATCGCGGACTGCGCTGTCCTCACCATACGCAAAGGCCTCTCCCCCGCGCACAAGAAAGCTTGCAATGCGGTAGCGGTTCAAAATCCCCTCTTTATCAAAACGGTCAATTTCGATTGTATGGGAAGAAAAACCCTTGGAAGCCCTGCCCCAGTTCTTTTTCAAACTGATTTTTTTAGCGCCCTCCTTGCGGATGGAACAGTCGTTTGAGGCGCCGAAGGCAATTGGAGTAAGCCCAACCACGCGGCCGGCCTTCCATTTTACATCACAAATCAAAGCGCACTCCGGCTCAATCTGCAGCTTCTGCTCGCCGGCCGGAAAAATAATTTTTTCATCATCAAAGGGGAAATCGTGAAGGAACATGGGAACCGACTGGTCATCAATAGCCATGCCGGGAGCCAGCGGAATATATGTGGGGAAAAGAGCCTTAGGCGCATTAGCTTCTGCTGTGCGGACGTTTTCAAAATCTTTTGCTTCTCCGGCCTGTTCAAGGTGGCCCGTAAAATTGCCGGCAACACCAAAAGTGGGAATATTATGCAAATCGTAAGTCATTACTCGTCGTCTCCAAGCCAGGTTTTAAGAAGGTTTGCAACTGCATCCGGGTTCTGCTTCATCATGCCAAGAACCTCCTGCTGCTTCTGCTGGTAAAAGTCCGGTTTTGGCGGCGGCAAAATGCCCTTGTAAGCGCCAAAGTTCATAACTTCCTGCAAAACCTGAACCTCGCGGCGCGCTTCAAAACGGCTCTGCGGATTATAGCGGCCAAGCTTTTTAAATGCCTTGTTTACGGCCTTTTTTTCCTGCTCTGTAAGTCCAACCCGCTCCAGAAGGTCATCGCTGATAGCCATTCCAAGCTCGCCCAGAAGAATTGCGGTCTTTTCAGCTCCAGTCAGCTTAATATCCGGCTCAGCCGTCGCAATAAAGTTTTCCATTTTCCCACCTCATCATTAATTATAAAGATATATCAGGCAAGTCTCAACAGAAAAAAATTCACGTTTTTTATAATTCAGTGTTATAATTATTTTATGTTCATGAACGTAAAAAAGGCAAAAATCCTGGCACTCAGCATTACCATCTGTTTTTTACTGATTCATATCCTGATGCTAAACGTTTTTTTACAGTGCCACATTGCCCCAATGGCATATTTTAATATTTTCAGCATCTGCTTTTACCTTGCAATGCTCTTTGTTGTCTACAAGGAGTGGCTGCCTTTTTTTACGCTGACAGTTTATCTTGAAGTTGTAATCCACATGACGCTGGCGGTACTTCTTACCGGCTGGAACAGCGGCTTTCAGGTAACCCTGATTGGAATGAACGTTCTTTCTTTTTATGCAGAATATACCGGCCGGGCCCTCAAGATAAAATACCTCAGAGTAATGCCTCTTTGTCTTTTTGGAATGGCTATGTACCTGGGTTCCTATATTTTCCTGCATTTTAATCCGGCCCCCTACCAGCTTCTGCCAAAAACCGAATTCATTCTTACAATTTTATGGGGAGTTATTGTTTTTTCAATCAACCTTTTTGTCCTGCAGCTGCTTGTAATAATTGCAAACTCATCCGAAGAGCAGCTTGAATATCAGCTCTCCCACGATAATCTTACAGGCCTTCCAAACCGCTATTATCTTTCAGAAAAAATCGAAAACATCCAGAAGGAAAAGGATGAATACTGGCTGGCCATTTCCGACATCGATAATTTCAAAAGCATTAACGACACCTACGGCCACAACTGCGGCGATTACGTTTTAAGAACAGTCGGTGAAATTCTTGCCGCAAAAAATGTGCTCTGCTGCCGCTGGGGCGGAGAGGAATTCCTCTTTGTCGGAAGAAATTACGAAAATATTCCGGCTCCCTATTATTATCTTGATCAGATTCGTGAAGAAATTGAAAATTATCCTTTTGAATACGAAGGAAAGAAAATTAAGGTTACCATGACCTTTGGAATCTCAACGCTTTCAATCGGAGGAAGCCTTGATGCCGTCCTCCATGATGCTGACGAAAAGCTTTACGCCGGAAAGCAGAACGGAAAAAACCGGGTAATTCATTCAATTCTGCAGGCAATCAGGCACTAAATCAATTCTTCCTCTTCTGGCATTTCACGCATTTTATAGTCTTTATCTTCATCAATAAGCTGAAGCATAATTTTTCCGTATTCAGGGTCAAACTGACTTCCAATGCCCTTTTCAATTTCAGTCCTTACTACATCCTGTGGAAGAGGATCGCGGTAGCTTCTTTTACTGGTCATTGCATCATAAGCATCGGCAATGGCAATAATCCGTCCGATAGCAGGAATTGTTTTTGCAGAAAGTCCCTTTGGATAGCCTTCTCCATCGTAACGCTCGTGGTGGTAGTAGGCGCCATCAGAAATATGAGGAGTCTGAGTAATATTTGTAAGAATCTGTTTTCCAATAACCGGGTGAGTTTTAATCACTTCATATTCTTTATCAGTAAGTTTACCATGCTTATTGATGATATTATTTGGAATACCGATTTTTCCAACATCATGTAAAAGTGCCGACAGGAAAATAATCCGGCATTCTTCTTCCGGCATACCGGCATTTCGGGCAATTTTTCTTGCATAGTCAGCAACGCGGGTTGAATGTCCGTGAGTATAAGTATCTTTAGCATCAATTGCGCTGGCAAGGGCTTCAGCAGTTTCAATAGTCATTCTATTGAGGGCTTCAATGTTATCAGAAATCTTTTCTTCCATCTGATATACAGAGTGAGCCAGAGTTCCAAGCTCATCCGTATTTTTTATTGAAAGCAGTTTATCACTTGGCTCGCCGTTAAAAGAAGCAAAACGGTTTGTTTCATTTGTGATGATAAGAATCGGTTTTATAAATCGGAAATTAAAGTAACTTGTAAACAAAAGAACAAAGCCAGCTGCAAAAATCAGGGCAGTAATGATTACAAAACGAACAAAAGCACGGCGGGCATTTACAAACTGCTGAATGCTCTTCTGGGCCCCGATTACCGCAACAATTTTTCCATCGGAATCATAAACCGGAAGCTGGGCTGTAATATGAGAACCGCTTCTGGTCTTAAAGGTATGGCGGACAATAGTTGCGCCTTCCTCAAAAACTCGTTTTGTCGAGGCGTTGTAATCCTTCTGAATGTAATTTTCTTCATGTCCCAGAGGATAAGGCTTGTATTTAAAATTCTTTCCGGTCGGGTCGTAAAAATAGAAAATATGAGTATAATCCGGAGCATCAACCGCAGAAACATAAATCATATTTAAGTCAAAGCGGTCAACAAAGTTCTGCAGGTTTTTATTTACGATATCATAAGCGGCATCAGTTTCTTTTGTTTCCCGATAAAGAGGAAAATCATCAGGATTCAGACATTCGCGGGCCGCAGCACAAATTTCCATAATGCTTTCATCATACTGTTCGCGAAACTGACGGTTAAAAGAAAGATAAGAGGTTGCAAATACAATCGAACAAAGGATTATATCCGCAAGAACTATATAAAGAATTATTCTTTTTGTAATTTTAGGAAAACTTTTTTTATTCATTTAGTTAGATTATAACACAAAATTCTAAATTGTCACGCGTCTGCCGTCAAGAATAAGGGCTTCCACCTTACCGCACAAGGTTTCCCCTTCAAAAGGAGTAGCCTTTCCCTTACTCTTAAAGTCTTCTCCCTTTACAAGCCAGCGCTCTTCAGGATCAAGAATAACTAAATCTGCATCATAGCCAGGCTCCAGAAGGCCTTTTTTTAACTCAAGGATTCGGGCAGGATTTGCGCTCATAAGCTGTGAAAGCTTACTCAAGGTAAAGCCGTGTTCTTTTACAAGAACTGTGTTACATACCGCAAAGGCAGTTTCACTTCCGCTGAAGCCCGGGGAGCCGGCGGCCTTATCTTCCAGAGTATGAGGCGCATGGTCGGTAGAAATTACATCAGCCGTGCCGTCGCGCAGGGCTTCAATAAGGGCATGACGGTCTTCTTCTGAGCGGAGAGGTGGATTTACCAGAGCACGAATCATAGGCTCTTCGGTGCCGCTGAAAGCCAGATGGTGAGGAGTTACTTCAACGCTGACCTTAAAATTATTAAATTCCATCGGCATCTTATCTTTTAAGAGCTGAATCTCCTTTTTTGTCTGTCGCACAATTTCAATTGATTTTTTTGTGCTGCAATGGGCAATATGAATATGACAGCAGGCTTCCCTTGCAAGCTCAATATTTCTGAAGGTAGCTGTATCTTCTGCAATTTCAAGAAGGCGGTTTGCTTCTGTCAGGTTATTGTCGATTTCATCAAATTCATCAGCAGGAATTTCGTTTTCATTTTCACAGAAGGAGCCCCAGGCTGAAAGACCGAACATTTTCATAATATCAAGAGCACGGCCTCGTAAAGGCTTTGCGTCCTTTGCAAGCTCAGGATCTTCACAGTGACAGCTGACGATAAGTCCTTTTTTTCCGGCAATTTTCATAGCCTCAAGCATAACGCTGCTGGAAAGAACGTCGTGTCCATCTTCAGTGATTACAGGAATGCTTCCCTTTTCAATCTCATTAAGATGATTGATATCTTTTCCGTCAAAATCCTTTGTGATGCTGACTGTTTGAAATACTTTTGTAAGTCCGAGGTCTGCAGCTTCTTTATCAATCTGAAGGGCAAGCTGGGCAGAAGATACAACCGGACTGGTATTTGGCATTGCAACGATTGTTCCAAAGCCGCCGGCCGCAGTTGCCCTCAGGCCGGACTGCAAGTCTTCTTTCTGAGGCTGTCCGGGATAGCGCAGGTGAACGTGCATATCAATAAAGGCAGGAGCAAGGACATGGCCTTTTGCATCTATAAACTCAATCGGGTCTTTTGATGAAGCAAAAATTCCTTCCGCCAGCTTGGCAACTCCAGCTTCTGAGCAGCAGTCTGTTTTGCAAACTGAAAGGATTTTTCCGTTGGTTACAAGAACAGCACCAAAAGCATCTGTGCTTTCATCAACTAAGCGTGCATTATAGATTACAAGGTTAGCCATAAAGTTTCTTTCTCCTAAAATGAAAGAAAAAGCTCCCGGTCGTGTAACGTAGTGCAAAATCGCGCAATAATGCGCTACACGCTGATTGTTGCAAAGAAACTATCGAATTGACCGCTTACGCGGTCACAACAATCAGAGTGTTTTTGCCCCACATTCCACTCCCTCCGCTTTATCCTTCCAATGTAAAAAAACATTTTTGTCTCTACTTCTTCTCGCCCGCAAGGTAAAGTGTATCACAGTATTCGCACTTGTAAAGGCCTTTGGCGCGGTCGGTCAGGATTAATGTTGGCTTTACGTAGTGCTCGGTCTGGGTTATGCAGCGTGGGTTCTTGCAGGTGAAAACTCCCTGCACGCGGGCCGGCAGCTCCATATTGATTTTGCGGACAATTTTTTCGTCTTCAATTACGTTTACGCAGATGTTAGGATCAATAAAGCCCAGAACGGAATAATCAATGTTGATGATATTATCAATTTTGATTATGTCCTTTTTACCTGATTTTTCTGAAGGCACATTCTGAATCAGGCAGGATGTGAATGGAGCCTTGTCTAAGCCCAGCCACTGGAAAATCTGCCAGCCGGCACCGGCACGAATGTGATCTATTACAAGTCCGTGTTTGATAGTATTTACGTTTAACATATAAGTCTCCTAAAGCGCACCTGTTAATTTTGCAATCAGCGCCATTCGCGCATACATTCCGTACTTTACCTGCTTGAAGTAAGCCGCACGCGGATCATCGTCAACCTCAGGTGTAATTTCGTTTACGCGTGGAAGCGGATGCAGGATAATCATATTTTTGCGGGCAAGCTTCATACGCTCTGTGTCCAGAATGTAGCTGTCCTTAAGGCGGATGTAATCCTGCTCGTTGAAAAAGCGCTCCTTCTGAACACGGGTCATGTAAAGGATATCAAGCTGGTCAATTACGGCATCAAGGCTTTCTGTAATTTCGTATTTTATTCCGGCCGGTTCAAGGATGTTCTTAATCAGATAGTCAGGAACTGTAAGCTCCTTAGGACTGATAAAGATAAACTTGTTGCCCTTGTAATGACGCATTGCTTCGGCAAGAGAGTGAACTGTACGTCCAAACTTAAGGTCGCCGCAGAAGCCGATTGTATGATTTTCAAGTCCGCCGGTAAGCTGACGGATTGTTACCAGGTCGGTAAGGGTCTGGGTAGGATGATAGTGGCCGCCGTCACCTGCATTGATGATCGGGACCGGGGAATATTTACTTGCAAGGAGGGCCGCACCTTCTTTTGGTGAGCGCATTGCAATTACGTCTACATAAGAAGAAACAACGCGTATTGTGTCGGCAAGAGTTTCACCTTTTACGCTGGAAGTGTTGTCGGCATCAGAGAAACCTTCTACCGAACCGCCCAGGCGCAGCATTGCAGCCTCAAAAGAAAGCCTTGTTCTAGTGCTAGGCTCAAAAAAAAGTGTCGCAAGAATTTTCCCGCGACACACATCTTGAAATGATTTAGGATCAACAATAATCTGCTCTGCCAAAGAACAAATTTCATCAATTTCTGATACAGTTAAATCATCAGGCTGTATTAAATGACGACCAGTTAGCATTTTTTACTCCGTAAGAATTTTTATAATTATAATATTTTTACGGAGTATAGACAACGGTCGGACAGCGATTAAATTACATCCATGCGAGGCACGTCAGCAGTGTAGTCTACGCCAGCTACATCGAAGCCGTTTGTTGCGTAGAAGTCGTGCTTGTAGCCGTCAAGGTCACAGATTTCTGTGATATTGTCGTTGTTTACTTTTGCCATAAGCTTATCAACTTCGGCCTGAACGTCAGGCTGCATTTCAAGGTCGTCAACGCGGATGCGGTTTTCTTCATCAACAGGAACTTTTCCTGCGCTGGAGTTTTCGCCAGTGTAGAGGCGCTCAGCAAAAAGGCGTTCCATCTGTTCGATACAGCCTTCGTGAGTTCCCTTAGCCTTCATAACCTTAAAGAGGATTGAAAGGTAAAGAGAAATAATAGGGATAACTGCAGAAGAACGTGTTACAAGTCCCTTGTTTACAGAAACGTAAGCGGCACCGCCAAGTTCCTTAGCAAGCTTTTCGTTCAAAGTGTGAGCAGTAGCTTCAAGGTGCTTTTTAGCCTGACCGATAGTTCCGTCGCGGTAAATTGCGTGGCTCAATTCAGGTCCGATGTAAGAATAAGCAACAGTGCGGCAGCCTTCAGCCAAAACGCCTGCGCTAGAGAGCTGGTCAATCCAGAGCTGCCAGTCTTCACCACCCATTACCTTTACAGTGTTGGCGATTTCTTCTTCGTTAGCAGGCTCAGCAGCAGATTCCTTCAAAGTGTTTGTAAGAATGTCGATACCGTTTCCTGCGTAAGTCTTTCCAATAGGCTTGATTACAGACTTGTAAAGCACGTGAGCACCAGTTTCGCTGTTAGGATCAACCTTGTCTGGGTCAGAGCGAACAGGAGAAGCAAGAGAGTAAACGATAAGGTCAAACTTCTTTCCGGCCTTCTTTGCCTCTTCAATAATCATTTTGCGTGTTTCGTGACTGAAAGCGTCTGCGCTGAAAGTCTCAGTAAAAAGGCCTTCTGCCTTTGCAGCGCGATCAAATGCCAGGTTGTTGTACCAGCCAGGAGTTCCGCCCTTAGTTTCAGTACCGGCCTTTTCAAAAGAAACACCGATTGTGTCAGCGCCATATTCAAAGGCTGCCGAAATGCGGCTTGCAAGTCCGTAACCTGTAGAACATCCCAAAACCAGAACAAATTTAGGACCGTTTCCGCCCTCTTTCAAAGATTTTGTTCCGCGTTTTGCTTTCTGAGCCTTTACAAACTCAATCTGATTTTCAACTTCCTTTGCACATCCAATTGGGTGAGCGTTAAGACACATGTTCGAACGAACCATCGGTTTGATTACCATAGTAAAATCTCCTATTTATTTGGGCGCATCCGCCGCAAGCGGCGGTCGGGTGTTCCGCACTTCGCTAACGCTCACCGTCCTCACTTCGTTGCGGTCGGCTGCTTCGCAGGTGCTTCATACCCTTGCGCATCTTAAAGTTTACGCAAAATCACACATCCGTTGTGACCGCCAAATCCAAGCGAACAGCTTGCGGCAGCCTTTACCTCACATGGCACACCGGTCTTTGGTGTATAATCCAGATCGCAGCCGTGCTCTAAGTCCGGCTCGTCAAGATTTGCTGTCGGCGGAATAAAGTTTTCTTCCATTGCTTTAATACAGAAAATAGCTTCGATAGCACCTGCTCCACCTACCATATGGCCGGTTTCACTCTTAGTAGAAGAAACGTGCAGCTTCTTTGCATAGTCACCGAAGACATTTTTAATCATTGCAGTTTCGGCAGTATCGTTTGCGCTGGTAGAAGTTCCGTGGGCATTGTAATACTGAACATCTTCCGGCTTCATTTCAGCATCCTCAAAAGCAGCCTTCATTGCGGCAACACCGCCCGCTCCGTCCGGGCAAGGAGCTGTAATATGGTAAGCATCGCTTGAAGAACCATAACCTGCAAGCTCACAAAGGATTTTTGCTCCGCGGGCTTTTGCCTGTTCATATTCTTCCAGAACTAAAACGGCGGCACCTTCTGCCATAACAAAGCCGCTTCTGTCCTTATCAAAAGGACGGCTGGCAGCCTTAGGATTATCATTGAATTTTGTAGTCAAAGCAGAAAGAGCCTGATAGCAGCCGATATTAAAGCCTGTAACATTGGCATCTACACCGCCGGCAAAGCAGACGTCAAGGCGGCCGGCACGAATCAAATCAAGGCCAACGCCAAGAGCATCAGTTCCCGAAGCGCAGGCTGTAGAAACAGTGTAAGAAGGCCCGTGAATCTGAAAGTGCATTGCAACCTGGGCCGCAGCCTCGTTATTCAAAACAAGGGGAGCGGTAAGAGGAGGAATGCGGGTTACGCCGGCAGCCGGGTCATAATATTTTTTGTAGGCAGTTTCCAGATCATCAGAAAGACCGATTCCAACACCGGCAACAATTCCCGATTTTACACCGGTCAAAGTTTCTGCATTGTATCCGGCCTGATTTCCAGCCTCAATGCTGGCAGCAAGCAGGAATTTTGAAAAGCGGGACATCTTTCTTGCAAGCTTTCTGTCTACACCGTAATTTTCAAGAGAAAAATTCTTTACCTCACCGGCAATCTGAACAAGATGATTAGAAGCATCAAAAAGCGTAATTTTATCAATTCCGCTTTCGCCGTTTTTTACTTTATTCCAGGTGTCCGAAACATTATTTCCACAGGAAGAAACACAACCAATTCCTGTTACTACTACCCGTCTTCGAGTCATCATCTACCTCATTATAAATTGAATATTATAATAGTATATTATTATGACAAATTAGTCAATTTTGTCGAAATAAAACTAGAATTTTCCTTCTGCCATGCTGCCATCCCGCATCATCGAAAATTTTTCCATCGGGTAATTCTTCAGATTCTCCAGAACCTTTCGACCGTCAGCCTTACTCAAAAGAGCCTCTCTGGCCTTGGAAATTTCTACTTCAGTTTTATGACGGGAAGGACCGCCTACGCAGCCGCCCGAACAAATCATTCCTTCAATAAAATCTTCCTGCAGCATGCCGAACTTAAGCTGACCGATTGCCTTTTTACATTCCATTCCGCCTGCGCATTTAGAAAGCTTAATATCGCTAACGTCCTCGCCGCGCTCCTTCATACATTCCAGAACGGCATTTGCAACACCACCGCTGGCAGCAAAGCGTTTTCCCCAGACAGAAGCCTCCTGGTAAGAATCCTCAACACTTTCAAAATCAAGGTCACGGCTGCGCATAAGGGAGCGGAGCTCACCGTAAGTAATAACGTAGTCGGCATTGTCCGGAATTGTCGGGTCATTTGATTCAGATTTTTTAGCGATACAAGGGCCCACAAAAACCGTCACGCAGCCAGGGTGAGTCAGCTTAAGGTAGCGGGAAATTGCGCACATAGGAGAAACAGTATTTGACATATTTTCCTTAAAGATTTCAGGATAGTGCTGGCGCAGCATGTTGATAAAGGCCGGACAGCAGGAAGTTGTCATCTTCTTTCCTGTCTTGCGGGCTTCGGCCCATTCAAGAGATTCGTAGGCCGCAGTCATATCACCGCCAAGACCAACCTCAACCATATCAGCAAAGCCCAGTTTTTTAAGGACAGCCTTTACAGCCGCCATACTGATATTTTCACCAAACTGACCTTCTGTGGCAGGTGCGCACATGGCAATCACTTCTTTTCCGGCAAGAATATCGTTAATGATATTTACAAGATAAGTTTTGGAACCGATGGCTCCAAAAGGACAGTTATGAATGCACTGACCGCACTGGATGCATTTTTCTTCGTTTATGCGGCAAAAACCGTATTCATCGTAGGTGATGGCTCCGACCGGGCAGGCTTTTTTGCAGGGACGCTCAATATGAACGATGGCACCGTAAGGGCAGGCCTTTGCGCACATTCCGCATTCCTTACATTTTGCGGAATCAATATGCATGCGCACATCACCCGGAGTAATCGCGTTGAAACGGCAGGAATTGATGCAGGGACGCCCCATACAAAAGCGGCAGCTGTCAGTAACAGAAAAGGCCGAAATAGGACAGTCATCGCAGGCCGCATTGATTACCTGAACGACACATTTACTTTCAGGATTATCAGAAGGACATTCGGCACAGGCAAGCCGGATTCTCTGGCGGACAATCTCCCTTTCCTTATAAACACAGCAGTACTGAGACTTAGGGCCGGGAACAATTTTATAAATCAATTTTTCCTTTTCTTCGTCGTTTAATTTTCCATCCCAGGCCAGGCGACAAACTTCTTCCATGATTTTGTGCTTAAAAGAAACAATGCCCTTATCATTCGTTACCATACAATTCCTCTTAAAAAAAACTATTTTGCTCTGGCAGGATTATATCATAAAAAGGGATATTATAGGTAGATAAAAGCTTCTATATAGTTTAATTGGATAAAAAGACGAAAAAATGAATCATTTTCTACGCCTTCCACCTGAAAGAAGAACAAAAAGCGGCGGGCAGATTTTTGAAAGAAGGATTCCAACTCCAAGACTGAGGCCTATGTCCAGAAGACAGGCTAAAATAAATTGAACTAAACTTCTGAAAGCTCCTCCATATTCTTGAACTGCTGTTATTCGGAAGGTAATTCTTTTTACAATTTCTAACAATATGGGTGAATGAAAAGCGTAAGCAAAAAAGGTATATGGGGCAAGATTTTTGGCAAGACTAAAGGCACATTCATTTTTTATGATAATGTTAGAAAACTTTAAAAGTCCTAAAATGCCAGAAAATATAAACAGGAAGAAAAAGATACTGTGATGAATGCCACCATTTTGATTATATCCACGATTTTTAAAGAAAAATAAAAAGCTTGTAACTGATATGAGTAATAGTTCAAAACATCTGAATTTATCAGTAAAGAAGAAAAAGTCCATTTTATATACAGAGCAAGTTATTCCTAGTTCAAAAAAGAAAAGCGAAATTGGCAGTATTATTATTAATGATGGTAACATAAAGTATGCACATCCAGATAATACAAGTGTAATTAATGGTATTTTTTTTACAAAAAAATAAATTATTGGTGATAATAAAACCAATATGAATAAATCTCTTAAAAACCAGAAACTACCAACAAAGGTAAAAATATAACCGTGATAATATCCTGCAAATCTAACTAAATATTCATATGCTCCCCATTCACGCCAATCAGCAAGAGGATTTCCATACATAAAATGAAAATGTTTTAACACCAGCCAGCCTATGAAATATAAAACAGTCCAAATTGTATAAGGCACAAATATCGAACGGAAGCGTTTTTTCAAAGTAGCAAAATATGAATCATCAGATGAAGCTAACAAAAATCCTGAAAAGAAGAAAAACACAGGAACTGCTATTTCACCTAAACCATTTGCAAAAAACTCCTTTATAAAAGTAACTGCAGTCGGTTCAGAAAAAGGCATTTCATGCATAAAAAGATCTTTCACAATCGCATTATGCTTAATCATCACAAAAAGCATTAGTAAAAAGCGCAGAGAAGTTATCCTTTTTGAAGTGTTTTCATCAATATTTACCATCAAGACATCTCCAGTTTTTTTCTTCAAATATTGATTCCTGTATATACCAGCCAATTTCAGGATCCAATGTAAAAACTTTTTTTGATTCCAGTTGTTTGTTATTCCATTCTTGGGATGTCGGTAAATAGACATTAACACCATTAGTTTTATTTTGTTGAAATAGCTTTCCTGTGAAAGGATTTACATCTGAAATGTCAAGTCCTTTTTTTGAAAGAAATAAGGTATCGGCATTTGTCATAAATGAATAGTCAGTTTTAATCTCATCATTTGAATTAAAATCTTTGTATAATAACAAACAATTAAGTCCTGAAGATACTGCGCCTGGCATCCTTTTAAAATCCATAAACTTATTCAACTGATAAGATGGACCATGGTCAGAAACTATAATTATTCTCGTATTATCATAGCAATTGTTGTCTCTAAGATAATTCAGCCATTTTCCTATCGCTTTCATGCTTGCACAATTCACATCATAATGCATCATCACAGCAGTATCTAATGAAAAATATTCTTTCCTTTTAAGTCCATGGTTAAGAGGTTTTTCATAATCCTTGTCAAGAAATATCGGTGAATGAGTTGCATCATTTCCAAAGAAAATATAATTATTATTTTGTGATTCAAAATCTGTTAATCTGTCCAAATAGTAAAGTGGAGCAAATGTTGCAATAAAAATTTCAGGATCTATAGATGTATCTAAAGTAGAACTTCTGCAAAGAAAATAAAATGTTGAACGCAAAGCTGGAAAAAGCATAAGCAGAATACTAAAATTTTTAATTTCTTTGATTGTTATCTTTTCTTGAATAATTTTTTCATAATCATTATTTAAAACATTTCTCTTGTAAATGTCAGAGTATTTATCAAAAAGTTCATAGCATTTTACATTCTGCATTGGAGCTGAAAAAATATCTTCTCCCTTAAACACATAATTTGGGAATATTGGATCTGAAACAACTACATCATAGCCAGCATTGTTAAATAATGTTGGTGCAACTTTTAAAGCTTCATTATGTTTATCTTTTAATAACTCAGAAGGCCGCTTATTCATTTCTTCCTGAGTATACTCATAGCCTGCAAGCATTGCCGGTGAGGCCGGAAGTGTAAAAGTTGAGAAACTTACAGTATTTGGATAATAAGTAAATCCATTAAAAGTTTCTCTTAATTCCGGCAACTCGTTAATTATGTGAGAAAAGAATGAGCCTGCTGCTCTGTCTAAAAAGAGAATAACTACATTTTTTTCGGTTTTACTTAAATGAAATATTGGAGATATTTCTGTTTCGACAGATTTCTGGCTTTTACTAATCTGTGGGGTAGGAATTTTCTTAAACTCTGATTGTATATAATGAATTTTAATAAATGAAAAAATAATCTCAGAAAAAAGAAATATAAATACAACAGCATTCATAATTCCTTTCTTCTTGTTTTCAAGCATATAAAATAAAAATAGTATTATTACAGAAAAAACTAAAGGAAGAAGCGTCTGAAAAATTTTAGTCTTTTTCAAATTACTTGCATCCTGGATTCTAAAATTTAAGTTTATAATTCCATAATCCTGGGTAAATATAAATACATTTAGAAGTGCCGCAACAAATATGAAAAATAATATGTAGGGAAGAATAAATTTAACTTTCTTATTAAAAAGTTTGAAAATACATAGAGGCCAGAAAACAAAGAAACCTATAAAAACATAAAGGGAAGACAAAATATAAGTGAGAGGATTGTTTATTTCTCCTAAATATGAAAATTCTTCAGGACTTGTTGCAATAATCCTGGAAGGAATCAGCAGGCCTGATAAAATTGCAAGTGATAATCCAGACAGAATAAGCAAAAGTGTTTTTTCTTCATTGTATTCCAACTGTTTTGTTGAAAATTTTTTTACACTTTTAGAAATATAAGGAATGGCTGTAATGATACAGGCAAAAGAATATAAAAAGCATTTTTTACTTAGAGATTCAACTCTGAAAGCGGCAAGAATGGTAATTATGCAAAAAACTGGGGCAAGTACGATATAAGCGAGTTTGCCAGGATTCTTTGAACTTAAAACGATATTTTTAAACAAGGAAAATAAATTATTCAGAATCCAGTAAATTACAAGCCCTGAGGGAGAATTATACAAAAGTGCCAGAAAAATGAATGGAATTACTACTATCTGTATTTTTTCTCTAATAAGAGAATCCTTTGCATATACGAAACCTGATATCAGATTTATAAGTGTCATTAAAACTGGTAAAATATTGATTGAAAAATTGTTTCCAAACGTTATTATTTTGTCAGGGGCTGCTAAATTTCTAAAAAATAAAATTTCTGCTCCATTTAATAATTCACAATGTGATAAATAATGATATGCTGCGATGAAAAAAGGAATTTCAATTAAAATTGAAAGGGAACTTCTGAAAACATATAGCGGATGATAATTACATTCCCTATAATAGGTTTGAATCATCATAAACTGTTCGTCACCCTTAAAAGCTGTTTTTATACGTTTTAATTGTGGCTGCATCTTCTTATTCAATTCACGCTCATTTGCTTGAATTGAATCCGCAATATTATAAAGTGGCAGAGCTAAAAAGTTTATAATGGTACTTATTCCGATAATTGCACCAAAAATACCGACCTGTGGAAATTTATTAATAATAAAATTAAAGCACCAGTCAATAATTAATTCTATTGGCGAAATTATAATGTTATAAATCATCGCTTGTTCCCTTTATCTTCAAAAATCCATCTTAAAAACATAATCATACCCCAAACAGCGAGATCAAAAGCTATTCTCAAAAGCAGGGTTCCATATTCATCAAATCTTGACGTAAAATTTGTATGCCATGGAAAAAACATAAACTCTAAATCATGTATTGTCAGAAGAAGTATAGAATGCTGACCTATAAAATATGGTAAGCGTAATATTTTTCCGCCATTTGCAAGATAGGAGTCTACAGTTCTGCAAAGAATAATTACTGCAATACAGGCAACAAAACTGCAGGGAATTGCAAATCGTGGATCTCCTAAATAAAAAAGTCCCAGGTTAAAATATGAATGAGGCAAAAATATTTGCCAGATTATCAAAGCGAAAAATAAAATGAGAACAGCATGTTTTTCTAAAACTTCTATTACATTATATTTTCTTGCATATCTTCCGCAAAATAAAAAGAACATAAAAAATGGAACTTTTTCAAACTGCTGATAAAAACCATGAAAACCAGGAATTTTACAAATAAAAAATCCAGATAAAAAGACAAGAATAAAAAGAACAGGATTTTCAAACTTTTTTACTAATATAAGGTTATAGAATAATCTAGCCCAGAACAATACACACAAAAACCAGGGAACATGAATTGCATAAACACATGTAGTATAGAGTTTTTCAATTACTTCAGAAGGAGAAAGTTTATCGCGAACTGTATATCCAAATACTTCCAGAAAATAAATTATAAGCATTGGTACATAAAGTGACAGAAATGACTTTTTCAACTTTAACCAGTAAGTTTTCCAGCAATCAACATCCCCCATCGTAAATCCGGAAAGAATTACAAAAAGTGGAATATGAAATGAGTAAATCATTCTCTGAGGTATACTTCCAAGACGCAAGGTATGCCCCGCAATAACACAGAGCATCAAAAAGCCTTTTGCGGTGTCTATCCAGGAAATGCGTTCTTTTGCTCTTTCTTTTGAAATCATTGGTTGCCTTCCAAAACTTTAATTTCCGGCAGAACAATATTTCCCCAGAAGTGGGAATACCAGTTCAGATTATGCAAACCTGATTTTGTATCCATAATTTCAAAATTGAAGGCTTCATTAACCATGTCATATTTTTCTTCGCTGCCGTAGCCGTCCGGTTTTGTCAGTTCAAGCTTTACGCGATACTTTCCGGGAGCAAGTAAACTTGTATCAACAGAAAACTGCAATTTTTCTTCCTGGCCGGATTTTTCAAAAGAAACATTTTTACTGACAGCAGTCGCAAGGGGTGTTCGTTCTGAATTATGAATAATGCATCTTAATTTTGCACTCTGACAAACTTCTTTTACAAAAATCAAAAGTTCAAAATCCAGTTTTTCCCCATACTCAATAACATTGCTTTCCCTTCCAAGCAGTTCAGCCTGCTGAATGATCAGCTTGTAATTGGTAAAAGAGTCATTTCTTTCAATATTCCGCAAATCATTTTTGAGCAGCATCTTATTTGCGGTATCAGAATAGATTTCGATTGCTTTTTCTACGTCACCAAAATAAATCAGTTTTCCGTGACTCAAAACAGCGCATTTTGTACAAAGCTTTCGGATTGTGCTCATATTGTGGCTAACATACAAAATCGTGCGTTTTTCTTCGCTGGAAAGAAGACTCATTTTATCAAGACACTTGTTCTGAAAAGCAATGTCACCCACCGCCAGAACCTCATCCATTATCAGGATTTCTGAATCAAGATGTGCAGCAACTGCAAAGGCAAGCTTTACATACATTCCAGAAGAATAACGTTTTACAGGAGTATCGATAAAATCCGCACATTCAGAAAATTCAATTATCTTTTCTATTTTGGAATCAACTTCTCTGCGGCTCATACCAAGAATGGCGCCATTCAGATAAATATTTTCGCGGCCGGTAAGTTCTCCGTGAAAGCCGGTTCCTACTTCGAGCATAGAGGAAATGCGGCCATTTATTTCTATTCTGCCTTCGGTTGGAGCTGTAATCTGCGAAAGAATTTTGAGCAGAGTGGATTTTCCGGCTCCGTTTGCTCCGATGATTCCGATTTTTTCGCCATCTTCAATTTCAAGAGAAACTCCATCCAGCGCCCAGAATTCATTCTTCGCCTTATGATTATTTTTTCCGCCTTTTACGCGGGCAAAAAATTCCTGAATATCCCCCTTTAAGGTTCCGCTGTTTATTGAGCCAAGTTTATATTTTTTCTTAAGATTTTCAATTTTGATGATTGCTGACATATCCGCTCTCCTTCCTGCTAAACCTTGTCAATAAAAGTTTTTTCAGTTTTGTTGTAGCTGAATATTCCAAGCAGTGAAATAACAATAGTAACAGCCCAGCTTATCCCCCAAAGTTTTAAATCAAGGGAATAAGAGCCAAACATTCCCTGTTTGAAGAGAATTACGGCCGGGGTAACGGGATTAAGCATATACAGGCTCATAAATCTCTGGGGCACAATAGAAAGCGAATAAACAACCGGAGTTCCGTACATCCAGATCTGCATCAAAAAGTGTACAAGAATTGAAAGATCGCGATATTTAGTTGTAACTGAAGTGATTATTAAGCCGACTCCCAGCCCAAAAAGTCCCAGCTGCAGCATGATTAAAGGAAAATATAAAAGAGCCGGAGTAAGATTAAAGGTCCAGCCATTAAACGAATAATAAATCATCAAAAGTGCAAGAAGCAGGAACTGTATGCAAAAATCAAAAAAAGCAGTGATGATATTTGAAATCGGCAGGGTTAAACGTGGAAAATAGACTTTACCAAACAGATATGCATTGCCCACAAAAAGATTGGAATTGTCATTCACACACTTGCTGAAAAAACTCCAGATTATATTACCCGAAAGATAAAATACCAGCTTTGGAAGACCGTCGGTAGAAAGCCCCGCAACCGTTCCAAAAATAATTGAATAGCAAATAATAGAAAGAATCGGTGTAATCAAAAGCCAGGACGAACCGAGAATTGTCTGCTTATAGCGTGTTGAATAATTTTTCTTTACAAAAAGCCAGATAAGATCGCGGTATTTCAAAAGTTCCTGCAAGTTCAAGGAGAAAAATCTGGTTTTTGGAGTGATTATCGTTTTATGTGCTTTCTTGTCGTTCATCAATAGCTTTCAATCCTAAGTATTGTTAGCAATATCTTCCTGAAAATTCTGTAAAAGATATTATCTTTATGCTCGCATGCAAGCTGATTACCAAAGAAAAAATCAAATTTGGTATGACCAGCAAAAAAACGATACTTTCTTATAAAAGTCATATCGCGTTTAAGGATAGCTTTGTAAAAATCTTTGTCCATCTGTCTTTTTAAAGTCAGAAGGTATGTTGCAAAGGAATTTGTATCTCTGAAAGATTTATCCTCAACTTTTTGTTTACATTCTTCAATAGTTTCTGCCCAAACTTCAAAACTTGCCGTATCAAAATCTTTTGCAATCCATGAAAGAATTTCTTTCGAAGGAGAAAAACCTAAATAATCTGCGGCAGGACGCAGTGTTCTAAGCTTTCTTTTTACATAAAAGTCCGGAAATTCGTAATCGCAGAAAGTTCCGTAAGTTTCAAACTCGGAAAAATAACGCTCATCATCCTTAATCAAATCTTTTGAATGTAAATCTGAACCTTCAAGGATTTTCTGCCAGAAGTTTTCTCCGCCATATTTTTGACTGGCCTTTATTTTTTCAAGCATTACCTTTACGATTTTTACATTAAAAAGCATATGTTCAGAAATAAAAGATTCTTTTGTTTTCTTTGCATATCCAAGTAAATTTTTAATAGCAGTAAAATAAACCTTAAAATATTCACGCTTAAGATTAAAAAAAGGTTTACCATTTTCATCGAAAAAAGAAATTGGATTTAAAGGAATTGTATCGGCATCCCAAACAAGATAATAATCATCCTTACAGGTATAGCAGAGTGCAAGTTTTATAAATTGCTGTAAATACCAGCCGGCATTCGATTCAATACAATTCATACTTTTGAGATATGCTTTTACAGCTCCATAAGACATACCTTCAAAAACACTATCTTCATCCATGAATACACAGGCTTTAAACTCTTCATCAGAAACAGTTTTTGCTTTAAGTTCTTTTGAAGAAACAACGACTATTCTTTTGGGTGCAATATTTTTTCTAATATAAGGAACTGCCTTTTTTGCGACATCCCAATCAGATGCCTTTATTGTAAGATAAATATCAAAATCTTGATTCATATAGACCTTTCTAAAAAATCACTTTAATTGCAAAAACAATATCGAAATGCTAAATTATTGAAATGTTTGTTTGCAAATATAACCAGCATAAAGAATACCCCCCCCTAAATCAATTTCAACTATACACAAATTTAGGTATCTATTAAACGGGGCATTCTTTACTTCTTCAATTACAGGGCAGCAAAGATTTGCATCCAATATTTTATTAGAATTAGATAATCTTATTTCACATAATGAACTTTCTCTTATAGTACCAAAATCAGTGTCACTTCCAGCTTTCAAAAATATAAAAATCATACGCTTTGGAAGCTTAAAAGGAAAATTATGGGAACAAACGGAACTTGCTTTATATCTTATAATGCACAGATGCAAGGCAATATCCTTCTGCAATTCCACTCCACTTTTATGTCCGGGACCGACTTTCATACATGATATTCTTATTAAATTACATCCTGAATTTTTGAATACATTTGCCGGAAAACTTTCCAGATTTTTCTATATAAACTGTCTTAGAAGAGCAACTAATGGAAAATTTCCCGTATTAACAGTTTCTGAATTTTCAAAAAATCAGATTTCGAAATATTGCAGAGTTCCGCATGACAAAATAATCGTAATATCCAATGCCTGGCAGCATTTTGAAAAAATCGATGAAGACGATTCTTTTTTCCATAGAAATCCTAATATAAGAAAAGGCGAATACTATTTCAGTCTTGGAAGCAGAAGTGCCCAAAAAAACCTTAATTATATATATGAAAATGCAAAATATTATCCAGACCGAATCTTTATAATTTCTGGAAAAAATGTAAGAAACTTTAAGCAAACTGAAAATTTACCGGAAAATGTAATTCACACAGGTTTTATTCCTGACAATGAAATTAAATCTTTGATCAGCAACTGCAAGGCATTTGTTTTTCCTTCTGTTTATGAAGGATTTGGCATACCGCCTCTGGAAGCCTTATCTCTAGGAAAACGAATTATTTGTTCTGATATTCCTGTTTGCCATGAAATTTTTGAAAATTCTGTAAATTATATAAATCCTCTTAACTATAAAATAGACCTGGACTTACTCCTGGCAGAAAAGCCATCAGACGCTAAAGAAAAAATACTTGAAAAATATAGCTGGAAGAATTCCGCCCAAAAATTTTATGACTTTTATAAAAGTCTGAATAATACAGATAATAAAAACAAATTACCTGAAAAAATTCTTTTTGTTTCAAATACCGCAAATTTTTCAAAATTCAATCGCCCACTCATAAAAGAACTTACAAACAGAGGATATTGTGTTGATTATTGCTCTCTGGGAGAAGAGGATATTCCTGTCTGCATAAATCAATACAAAATAGATATAGCCCGTTCCCCTCTAAGTTTAAAAAATATAAAAGCTCTTATTCAGCTAAAAAAAATTATCAAACTCAATGATTATAAAATTATTCACTGTCACACTCCAATGGGTGGAGTTCTTGCCCGCCTTGCCGCAAAAAAAGATTTTAAGAAAAAAAGAATCAAGATAATTTATACAGCTCACGGTTTTCACTTTTATAACGGAGCGCCATTATTACGAAACCTTGTCTATTTCTTTGTTGAATTTATACTTTCTTTTTACACTTCAGTTCTTGTAACTATGAACAATGAAGATTTTTGCCATGCAAAAAAATATTTTAAGAAGCCGGAAATTTTTAAAATTCCAAGTACAGGCTACAATTATATAAAGTTTTTCCCAGTTTCAATTTCTGAAAAGTTTAATTTACGAAAAGAATTAGGATTAAACTCAACTGATTTTATTATAATATACACAGCAGAATTCATTCCCAGAAAAAATCATAAAATGTCATTTTCCGTGTTATCTGATATAAAAAAACAGATTCCTAACGCACATCTTGTTCTGCTTGGTAAAGGGAAAAATTTTGATGAAGCAAAAGCAATGGCAAACAGCATGAACATTGCTCAGGATATTACTTTTGCAGGATATGTAAAAAATACAGATGAATATTGCAAAGCTTCTGATTTATTTATTTCTACAAGTTTTCAGGAAGGAATTCCCGTTAGTATTATTGAAGCAATGGCTTGCGGACTTCCTGTAGTTGCATCAAAAATCCGGGGACATACAGATTTAATTAAAAATTATGAAAATGGATTATTATGTGACGTTAATTCAAAAGAAGAATTTGAAAATGCCATTCAGCAACTATATGCCGACAAGGAATTATATGAAAAAATAAAAAACAATAATATAAGTGCCTGCAAAATCCATAATTCACAAAATATTGTTTCGAATATGATGGAAATTTATAGTACAGTTTTTTAATTGATTACAATATTGCGGCCATCAAATATTAACGCTATTATAGAAAAGTAATTATTAATATTTTTTATATCGAGGTTATAAACTATGGCATTTGTTGATGAATTGCTTAAAAAGGCAAAGAGCGCAAACAAAACTATCGTTCTTTGTGAAGGTGAAGATAAGCGTGTTGTTGAAGCCGCTTCTAAAATCGTAAAAGACGGAATCGCAAAAATCATTTTGATTGGAAGCGATGAAGACATCAAGGCAAGCGGATCTAACGCTGATTTGTCTGGTGTTACAATCGTAGATCCTGCAAAAGATGCAAACGCAGACAAATATGCTGAGCTTTTGTTCAAGGCTCGCGAAGGAAAAATCAACAAAAAGACAGGTGCCCCTGAATATGCTGACGTTGCAGCCGCAAAAGCCGCAATTCTTAAAGACCACACAATGTACGGAGCTTTGATTTTGAAAGCCGGTGATGCAGACGGATTCGTTTCTGGTGCCTGCCACTCAACAGCAAACACACTCCGCCCTGGTCTTCAGGTTATCAAAACAGCTCCAGGCTTCAAAACTGTTTCTTCATGCTTCATCATGGTTGCTCCAGAGGGCGGAAATCCATACGTTCCAGAGGGAGTTGCCGTATTTGGTGACTGTGCAATCAACATTGAACCAAGTGCAGAAGAGCTCTGCGACATCGCACTTGCATCTGCTGATACAGCAAAGAAGATTGCTGGAATCGAACCACGCGTAGCAATGCTTTCATTCTCTACAAAAGGTTCTGGAAACGACGCAAAATTCTATGACACAGTTTCTAAGGTTCAGAAAGCTACAGAACTTGCAAAAGCTGCAAAACCAGAGCTTGCATTGGACGGTGAATTCCAGTTCGACGCAGCAGTTGCTCCAGAAGTAGGAGAACTCAAGGCTCCGGGCAGCAAGGTTGCAGGTCACGCAAATACCTTCATCTTCCCTAACATCAATGCTGGTAATATTGGTTATAAGATTTGTCAGCGTATGGGCGGCTGGATGGCAATTGGTCCTGTATGCCAGGGCTTTGCAAAACCTTTGAACGACCTCAGCCGCGGCTGCAACGTAGATGACATTGTAGCTACAGTTGCTGTAACAGCTTTGCAAGCATAATTATTGGGAAGAAGATGTACTTACCGAGGCTTGTAAAATAATACTAAAAAAACTGGCGCGAGGGAGCAGAGTGTGGGGCGAAAACACTCTGTTTGTGGAGTGCCGCGAGAGCGGCACGTTTTATAGTTACTTTGCCACAAACAGCGTGTAGCGCGATATCGCGCGATTTCGAACCATACTCTGCGACCGGAAGCCAGTTTTTTTTAGGTAAGTTTAGTCCGCATCCAATGCCTCGAGGAAGTCTTTGCTATCTTCCCTCTTCAGCACAATAATCGTAATATCATCCTTTCGGTCAGCCTCACCCACATACATCTTCACAGTACGGGCAAGTTCACTTACAAGACGGTGGGCATTCTTAGTATGATTTTCCATTAAAAAGTCTATGACTCTTTGCTTTCCAAACTGTTCATGGGCAAGATTTTCAGCTTCAGTTACACCATCAGTATAGCAGACCAGAATATCATCTTTTTGCATTGTAAAACTTACATCACGATATTTTACGTCAATATTTGCCATTCCGATTGCGCCAAACTGTTCAGCCTCGGAGTCTCCAACAATTTCTATACAATCATCAGTAGCGGCCCGGTAAAGAATAGGACGGGGGTGTCCGGCATTTGCAAAATCAATCTTACAACAGTCATTTTCATCAAAATTACCGATGCGCATCATAATACCGGTCATATAGTTATCAATTGTGCCCTTTGCCACAATCAGATCGTGGTTTACATCAAGCAGACATTTAGAAATCGGAACATCGTAAAAGCGGTTTTTCTGGAAGGCATTATAAACAATATTTTTAGAAAGCATGGTTATAAGGCTGGCCGCAATACCATGACCGGAAACGTCAAAAAGGGAAATACCGTCAAGCTTAATACCAAGGGCATAATAATCAAAAAAGTCGCCCGAAACTTCACTTAAAGGCTCATAAGAAACCGCCATATCCCAGCCCTGATAATTTTTCTTAGGATAAGGGAAAAATTTCTGCTGAACAACGGCCGCCATCTGCAAATCAATATTAGAACGGTGAATTCGGTCAAGAAGGCGGTTATTTGCCTGATGAAGATTTTCAGTCTGCTTCTGAACCTCTTCCTTAAGATTTGTATTCAGATAATCGTTATTTATAATCGTTATGGCGTGATTATGCGACAAAACGACAAGATAACTTATGATTGTAAGCTGCCAGCCATAAAAACTGAAGAAAGGCAGGGTCGTAATCTCAAATCCTACTCTGATAATCAGATCAATAGCCACCATTATAATAAAAGGAATAAGGCTGACAGTCAGGATTAAAGAACTTTTTCTGAACATTTCAATCTGAAAGCCGCGAATAATATACCAGGCAACTATCAACATGTGGAAAAATGTCAGACAAAGTTCAGGAATAGAAATCTTCATCAGCTCATCATAATTTCGGGTGCTCAAAAGCATAAAAAGCTGAACTATAAAAACGACCAGCCTTATAAGTTCCAGAATAAAATTTTTTGGAAGAGTAATCAGCTGACGGACAAAGGCGACAAAAAGAACAAAGTTTAAAATGCCGGTAAAACACATGATTGTCCGGTAAAATTTATAGTAAGGAATGCCAAGTCTGATGTAAAGCGGGCATACAGGAATATAAAAGCTCGAGCTGAAAACCATTGCACAGAAACAAAGGAGGGCATACCAGAGATATTCTATGCGGTTTTTCAGCATAAAAAAGAGGAAAGAAAATATGAACATTGAGGCCAGCATGGAGCCTGCAAAGAACATATAGGCATAAGTGTTGAAAAAGCTTTTTATGATTCTTTTGAAATTTACGTGATGCTGATCAGAAATAAAGGCCTGACCAGAAATTTCACTTTTTCCATGGCAGAAAACCTGAACAAGCAGGGTATTTTCACCCTCCTGATTTAATACGCAGGAAGGAAAATTATAGCCATGGGCAAGATACATGGGAGTTGTTTCAAAAGGCGGGAAGCTTCCTGAATAACCTACCAGCTGGTCATTAATCCAGACCTTATCGGCAAAATGGATATAGGTAAAATAGACCCCAAGATCCTTACCCTTCAATTCCTCCGGGAGAGTGAAGGTGGCCTTAAGCCAGATATAATGAGAGGAGCGGCCTGTTATTTTTTCAAGGTTTCGTTTTCCGAACTTAAGGGGATTATTAATTTTTGATTCTATTTCAGCTTCAGAAGGATAGTCTTCCTTATCAACAAGTCCCCAGGTAAAACTGTCGGTAAGGTTCAGTTCATAGTAATCATGTTTTACTCTTTCACCACCAATCCAGGATTTTAAGATAAAGAAAGCAGCAAAAACGGTGATAAAAGCATAAACGATTCCCATCGTCCATATAGTTTTTTTCATAAACGTTTATTCAATACAATTATACCATATCTTTCAGATATTTAAACAAATTTTAAGATTATTGAGTAATGTATTGTTTTTCATTAAAATATTTAGACTTATTTATAGAAAGAAATTAATTTTTTAGAGGATTTATATGGCAGAAAACGAAGTTAGAGTACGTTATGCACCATCTCCAACCGGAATGCAGCACATCGGCGGCGTACGAACAGCACTTTTTAATTATCTTTTTGCCCGCTCACAGGGTGGAAAATTCATTCTTCGTCTTGAAGACACAGACCGCACACGCTATGACGAAAAATATGTTCAGAACCTTTACGACACAATGGCATGGCTGGGAATCGACTGGGATGAAGGCGGTTCAAAAGGCGGTGATTATGGTCCTTACGTTCAGAGCGAACGTTTCGAGCTTTACAAAAAATATGCAATGAAGCTGATTGAAAACGGAGAAGCTTACTACTGCTTCTGTGATGCAGAACGCCTTGACCGCATCAGAAAAATTCAGACAGAAAACAAGATGGCTCCTGGTTACGACCGCAACTGCCGTCACCTTACACCGGAAGAAGTAAAGGCAAATCTTGATGCTGGAAAGCCATACGTTATCCGTCTTAAGGTGCCTCTTGAAGGCGAAACAAAATTCCACGATCACCTTTTGGGCGACATCGTATGGAAGAACGAAGATATTTCTCCGGATCCTGTTCTTTTGAAATCAGACGGCTTCCCAACATACCACCTTGCAAACATCGTTGATGACCATTTGATGAAGGTAAGTCACGTAATGCGCGCTCAGGAATGGATTCCTTCTACTCCACTCCATGTTCAGATGTACCGTTCATTCGGCTGGGAACATCCGGAATTCTGCCATCTTCCAATGGTAAACGGAGCTGACGGAAAAAAGCTTTCTAAACGCCACGGCTCAACTTCCCTGAACGAATTCCGTGCCCGCGGATATCTTCCACAGGCAATCGTAAACTACGTTGCAATGCTTGGCTGTTCTTACGAAGAAGGAAAAGAATTCTATACTCTTGAAGAACTTGCAAAGGCATTTAAGCTTGAGCATTTGAACAAGGCTCCTGCAGTTTTTGATTACAAAAAGCTTGAATACTTCAACGCAAATTACATCCGCCAGCTTAGCACAGAAGATTTGTATAAATGGACACTTCCATTCATCACAGGAACCGGCGATGCTACACTGGAAATCAACCCGGAAAATCCACAGCCAAAACCAAACGTTGGTCCTGAATTCTCCGGCGTTGGGCTTGGCGAAGACGGCGAACCATACTGCGTAGACAAATCAATGAATATGTCTTCTGCTGACGTAAAGAAAACTTTGATGGGACTTATGCCTCTTATCCAGGAACGCCTCAAGTTCCTTACAGAAGCAGCAGAAATGGTTCACTTTATGTTCACTGAACCAGCTGTTCCACCTGTTGAGCAGATTATTCCTAAAAAGCTCGACCAGGCAAAGACAAAAGAAGTTCTTGAAAATGCAAAAGAATTTATTGCAAAAGTATTCGAGCTTGACCACGAAGGCGCAGAAGCCTTTGCAAAAGCTAAGGCAGAAGAGCTTGGAATTAAACTAGGCGATTTTATGATGCCTGTTCGGATGGCTGTTACAGGAAGCCGTGTTTCTCCACCGCTTATCGGATCTATTCTGGTACTCGGTAAAGAGCGTGCTCTTGCACGTTTGGAAAGAACTTTAGCAACTTTGTAGGCAAAAAAAAGAAAAAGATGGGACGCAGGCGAAAATCACTATGCGTCCCATTATTTTAGTCAAATTTATGTTGGATACAACATTTTTTCTTTGACTTTTATCATTTCTCAACTTATATTTATTATGACAGCGCAAGACAAAAGCGCATAAAAATTCCCTACCAAGGGAAATACCATAAGCGAGGTAAAACTATGGCAGAAATTAACGTAACAAACGCAACTTTTCAGAAGGAAGTTTTGGAATCAGACAAACCTGTACTGGTAGATTTTTGGGCTCCATGGTGCGGTCCATGTAAAATGCTGGGACCTGTTGTAGCAGAAATTGCGGAAGAACACCCTGAAATTAAGGTTTGCAAAGTAAATGTAGATGATGAAGATGAACTCGCCCAGCAGTTCGGTGTAATGAGCATTCCATTTGTGGCAGTTTTCAAAGGCGGAAACCTTGTAAAATCAACTGTAGGATTTCAATCAAAAGAAGCCTTGTTAAATCTCATTTAAATACTTTTTTATCATCTTAAAAACTTTTATTATTTTCCTAAGTGTGCTATGATATTGATAGTATTACTATCAGCGCACTTAGGAGATTTTTTTATGACAATTTATCAGAACATTAATCGTCTTACTTCATATGCCCTTCTTAATTCACTTATCACAAAAGAAGATGTAATCTACACAAAAAACAGACTGCTTGAGCTTTTTCAGCTTGACGGCTTTGAAAACGAAGAAGATGCAGGCGCCCTTCCGGAAGTAAAAACAGAAGAACTTGAAGAAATCCTCAAGGAAATGCTGGACTGGGCCGGCGAAAATAAGATTTTTAATGATGAAGGAATTGTTACCCGCGATCTGTTCGATACAAAAATTATGGGACAGCTTGTGCCTCCTCCAAGTGACGTAATTGATATTTTCCGCACTCTTTATGAGGAAGGCGGAGCAGAAGCCGCAACTGACTGGTACTATAAGTTCAGCGGTGACACAGACTATATCCGCCGCTACCGTGTCTGCAAGGATTTGAAGTGGAAGACAGCTACTGAATACGGTGACATCGACATCACAATCAACCTTTCAAAACCGGAAAAAGACCCTAAGGCTATTGCCGCTGCCCGCAACGCAAAACAGTCAGGTTACCCGGCATGTCTTTTGTGTAAGGAAAATGAAGGTTATGCAGGCCGCCTTAATCACGCTGCCCGCCAGAACCACCGTATTATTCCTCTTACACTCAACGGTGAGGACTGGAACCTTCAGTATTCTCCTTATGTTTACTACAACGAGCATTGTATCGTTTTTGATTCACGCCATATTCCAATGAAAATTGAACGCGCAACTTTTGCCCGCCTTCTGGACTTTGTAACTCAGTTCCCACACTACATTTTGGGAAGTAACGCAGATATTCCTATCGTCGGCGGTTCAATTCTTACTCACAATCACTTCCAGGGAGGCCGCTACGAATTCCCTATGGCAAAGGCTCCTGTAGAAAAAGAATTCAAGCTCAAGAAATTCCCTAAGGTAAAGGCTGGAATCGTAAAGTGGCCTATGAGCGTTATCCGTATCACAGGAAAGAAGGCAGAAGAGCTTGTTGACTGCGCAACTTACATTCTCGATGTATGGCGCGGCTACACAGACAAGGATGCCTTCATTTTTGCAGAAACAGACGGCGAACCACACAATACAATCACACCGATTGCCCGCCGCCGAGGAAAGCTGTTTGAACTGGACCTTGTACTCCGCAACAACATCACAACTGAAGAGCATCCTATGGGCGTTTATCACCCTCACGCAAACCTGCACCACATCAAAAAGGAAAACATCGGTTTGATTGAAGTAATGGGACTTGCAGTTCTTCCAAGCCGTCTTAAAAACGAACTTGGCTTCCTTGCAAAAGCAATGTGCAATAAAGATGATTTACGCAAAGACGAAAGAACAGCAAAACACGCTGACTGGGCAGAAGACATTCTTAAAAGATATCCTGACTTCAACAACGCTAATGCTGACGAAATCCTCCGCAAGGAAACAGGCCTTGTATTCAGCAAGGTTCTGGAAGACGCCGGCGTTTACAAGCGCACCCCTGAAGGCCAGGCCGCCTTTGACAAATTCGTAGGAATATTATAGGTCAACTTTGCGTGAGCAAAATTGATGCAGCGGTTAGGCCCCCTATCGATTGTCTGTACTCTTACAACCGCTGCAGCTTCGTAGATAGTCTTTAATGCAACTTCTTCCCGTACCGCTCCAGAAACTCTTCCACTGGAAGAGGCTGGGAGAAGTAGAAGCCCTGCAGATAATCGCAGCCGAGTTTTTCCATTTCTTTCGCCATTGCCTTTGTTTCGATACCTTCAGCAGTAACGGTAAAACCCGAATGCTTGAAGGCCTGTACCAGGGCAGGCAGAATTTCTTCTTTTGAATTAAAATATTCCCAGACTACCTGCATATCAATTTTGATATTAACAAAAGGATAATTATTCAGTCGGGTTACATTGGAATAGCCGGCGCCAAAATCATCAAGGACAAATTCAAAACCGGCATTTTTTATGTCAAAGACCTGTTTTTTCAGAAGGGCATAATCTATCATTGCTTCTTCCGTAATTTCAAGATGGATTTTTTCAGGATCAACCTGATATTTTTCAATAATCGAAGAGAATCGTTTTGATAAATCCCTCTTCAAAAACTGCAAAGGAGAAAGATTTACATTTATCCAGGAAAGCCCCATATCATCCAGATTATGACTGTTCATAAATTCACAAGTCTTTTCCAGCATATGTTCACCAAGGTTGTTAATATGCCCAGTTCTTTCTGCAATCGGAATAAATACGGCCGGCGAAATCATTTTTCCGTCTTCACCACGGATTCTTGCAAGTGCCTCAGCCCCTACAAGCTCATAGTTTTTTGCAGAAACAATAGGCTGCAGATACATCTCTACATTCTTATTTTCAACAGCCTTCTTAACAATACGCTTTACTTCAGTTGCCGTTTTTATATTATTAAGGGTTTCTTCCGAAATTATCATATCGGCATCTGAAAGCTCACTTATATTATTAAAGGCAGAAAGAATTCCCTGCAGAAGATTTTCAGCATTATCAATATTCAGATGCTGACAGACTTCCATAAAATGCACGTCAAGATAAACTTCCATATCCCTGCCGTCTTTTTTCCAGGGCTTTTTAAAACGTTCGCGGATTTCCCCTTTGACTTCTTCGTAAGAATAGTCAGAAGTATCCCCTACCATCACAAATCTTCCGCTGTTTATATAAAAATAGGAAAGATCCGGGAAATCTTTTTTTAAAAAGTCAGCAATCAGGCCCAGGGCCTCATCAATTTTGGGGCCGGTGTAAATTTCCCTCATATCATGATAATTGCGAATCTGGATTCCAAGAATAAAAGGTTGTTTTCCAGTCAGTTCTTCAAGAAGAAGTGAAAGGGCTTCAAGGCGGAAGGCCTGGGTTCTGTTTTCAAGATAAACCGCAGAATCTTCAAAGGACAGATACATTATGATGATTGCGAGCAGACAGAAAAAATCCATTATCAGATAACGGGGGAAGAGAAGGCGGCAAATATAACCGGCAAATAAAATCATATTGAAGGTGATTACACTGATAAATAAATTTTTTCGTAATTTTCTTCTATTAATTATCAGAACCAGAAGGGAAACACCAACATAAAAGAAGGAACAGATATAAAGTATATTGTAAAACTTATAGCGGTGATAACCGGTCTCATCAAGGATAAAAAGGGTCGGCCTGAAAAAATTGATAAGGGCAAGTGCAACACAGATTAAGAGCACACAATAAGTCATAAGGAGATTTTTTGGCGTTCTTTCCGCTTTTGGGGTAAAAAGAACGTAAGTAAAATGAAAGAAAAAAGCAGAACGAAGAAAAAATGCGACAAAAAAGATGATATTGCAGACAAGATGAAAACGGACAGAATAGGAATTATAATTTTCCAGGGCCCTGGAAGCAATTATATCTATAAAGATTATAAATATTTCAATCATCAGGACGCGGAGAAAAGCCCTGTTTTTACTTATAGGAATATGTGGCTGCAGAAAATAAAAAATCAGAAAGGTGATGAGTAAGCTGATATTCGGAACTACGAAGGTATAATTCCACATTTTGGTCTCCATAATTTTATTATAAAAGGTAGTTATAATTATGGGGTCAAAATGTGGAATTAGCAAATTTTATTTCATTAATTCCTTGTACTTCTGGGCCAGGCGCTTAGATTTAACGGCAGCCAGACCGCAGTAGTTGGCTGGATTTTCGAAAAAGCTTGCAGGATTTTCTACACCGAGTTTTTCGAGCTGGGCTGTAATATCTGCAAATTCCTTCTGGTGAGTTTTAAGAACTTCGAAGAAGGTTTTTCCAGTCTGCTCTGCTTCCAGAGTGATTTTGCGGATAACCTCGTGACCGTCATTGTAGCCGGCCTCGCCAAGAAGAATGTAAGCAGGTTCTGCAAGAACGCCGCCCTTAACCTTTCCGCCGGCATTCTGAAGATTGCGTGCCATGCCTTCTTTATCTGCCTGAAGACCTTTAACAACAGAGTTCATGCGGGCAACGGCCATTGTAAAGCCGCTTACATAGTCAGCAATAAAGCGCTGGGAAGCTGAGTTTGTGAGGTCGCGCTGGTGTTCAGAAATCTGATCCATATAGAAAGTGATTACGCGAGGGCACATAGCCTTCCAGAGGGATTTTACGTGCTCGCTGTTCCATGGGTTACGCTTCTGAGGCATTGTAGAAGAACCAACCTGGGTGCTGGCAAAGTATTCAAATACTTCACCGATTTCTGAACGCTGAAGGTTACGAAGGTCATCTGCAAGGTTTGCGATGATACCAAATGCAACATTCATCTCAAGAAGAAGGCGGAGAACGTGCTCAGGCTCTACAAGCTGGTTAGAATATTCAGATGGCTGAAGGCCTAAGAATTCTGTGTAAGTGCGTTCAAGTTCTTCTGGATCCTTTACAATCATGGAAGGACCGTTGTAAGAACCAACAGGACCTGCAAGCTTACCAACAAGCTGATTGCTGAGTTCTTCTATGCGGAGAATTGATTTACCAAGGCGGGCAACAAATTCAGCGATTGACCATCCGAAAGTAATAGGAACTGCGTGCTGACCGTGGGTGCGGCCTACCTGAGGAGTTGCACATTCGCGTTCTGCAATGTCGCAGAGATAATTTTCAAGTTTTTTGAGTTCAGGAAGCACAACATTTTTTGTAACATCGCGCATACGGCAGGAAAGTCCTGTATCCAGAATATCAACAGATGTAGCGCCAAGGTGAATAAGAGGGCCGATTTCTGAATCAACTTTTGTCTTCATTACATTAACAAGGGCACGGATATTGTGCTTTGTTTTTTCTTCTTCGGCGTAAACTTCTTCAGGATCGATGTTGTCTGCAACCTCGTCGAGTTTTTTTGCGATTGCGTCAGTCAGAGTTCCGCGAAGCTTAAGGTGAGCCTTTACGAGGGCAGCTTCACAGCGGGCATGAGAGCGGACGCTTGCTTCTTCCGAAATGTACTTAGAAAGGCCGTTAAATGCTTCGGCTTCCGACAAAGAGTATCTGTGATCGATACAAGAAAGGTTTTCAAAAATGTTACGTGTTTCCATGTGGAAAATATAGCAGAATTGGGAAAAGTTTTAAATATACTTAAGAAATTTTAAAAAGCTGAAAGGAGTTTTTCTACGTCGGCTCGGCTTGCAAGCTCTTCACTTGAAGCAGATGCTGTTCCGGCACAGATTCCCATTTTGAGAGCCCTCTCATAGCCTGAAGCTTCCATAAAGCCGGCAATAAATCCCGCTACCATAGAATCCCCTGCCCCGACAGAGTTTACTATATGGCATTTTGGCGCCGGACTCTGATAAATCTTTCCGTCAGCCGCCGCAAGCACAGCGCCCTGGCCGGCCATAGAAACAAGCACATTCTGAGCACCCATTTCCCGCATTTTTTCGGCATAGGGAATAACTTCTTCCCGACTCTTCAATTCTACGCCAAAGATTTCGCCCAGTTCAAAATTATTGGGTTTTACAAGAAAGGGTTTGTATTCCAGAGATTTTTTCAAAAGATCACGGGTTGCATCAACAACAAAACGAAGCCCCCTCCCGGAAAGGCGGGCCATAATATCGCTGTAAAAAGTCTGCGGCAAAGATTTAGGAATACTGCCCGCAAGAACCAGAAGATCCCCTTGCTCCAGGCAGTCAAGTTTTTCAAAAAGGGCGGCGATGTCCCCTTCAGCCAGTTCAGGCCCCTGCCCGTTAATTTCAGTTTCTTCTTTTCCCCCGGCGGCAGCAGGCACAATAGAACGAAGCTTAACATTTATTCTTGAGAAGGCATTTTTGTCTGCCAGGCAGATAAAATCAGCTTTTACCCCTTTTTGAGCCAGTTCTTCTTCAATCTGATTTCCGGTAAAGCCTGCCGTAAAACCAAGGGCAATGCTTTCAAGACCAAGATTTTTGAGGACGATAGAAACATTTATCCCCTTTCCGCCCGCAAAGATTTTTTCAGAGCAGGTTCGGTTGACCGCCCCGCTTTTAAAAGCTTCAAGATCAACAATATAATCCAGAGATGGATTTACGGTTAAAGTATAAATCATTCTAGTTCAGTAAAAGCGAAGGATTAACACTCTTTCCGTTTTTGTAAACGGTAAAGTGAAGATGAGGTCCTGTACTCATACCGGTTGAACCTACACGGCCAATCATAGTGTTGGTATACACAAAGTTTCCTTTTTTGCAGGTAATCTGGCTCATGTGCCCGTAAAGGGTTTTGTAGCCCGAATGATGAGTAATGATGACGTAATTGCCGTAGGTGGCATTAAAGCCTGTAGTAGTAACTTTTCCGTCCAGGGAAGCATAAATCGGAGTGCCTGGAGCAGTTGCCATATCAAGGCCGCCGTGGAAGGTACGTTTTGAAGCGTTGAAAGGAGAATCTCGCCAGCCGTAGCGGGAAGAAATCCAGTAGCGGCCGTGCAAAGGACGATGGAACAAATCTCCGTTGATTTCCTGACGGGTCATCCAGTCCAGTTCAGCTTCAGGAACAAAAAGTGAAGTTCCTGCTTTTAAGGAAGCATCAAGGGCAAGGGCATTTACAGAGGCAGTCTGCTGGGCATCAACCTTGTAGCTTTCTGCAATAGAAACAGGAGTCTCGCCATCCTTGCGGACAGTATAAATAATACCTTTCATTGAAGGGATTTTAAGATACTGGCCAACCTGAATAAGGCGTGACTGCTTGATATTATTTACGCTGATAATAGTATCAGTTGTGATATCATATTTATCTGCAATATAACCAATCATATCACCTGGTTTTACGCGGTAGGTCTGATATGTAATGGAAGATTCTGCAGATTCTGTTTTTGCGCTCTCATAAGAAGATGACTCACCCTCGCTCAAAAGAGCGTCCAGGTTCTCTGTGTATTCAGGAACACTTGAGGTTTCATAACCACCGACACCTTTGCGCATTCCAAGCGACTTTACAGTTTTAACCACGGTGGCAGTCAGCATAAAACTTGTAAAGAAGCAGGCTGCAGAAATTACAGCCAGTCTATATTTTCTGTTTGCAATCATTGTTAGAAATCTGTTTTTAATTTTATTTAGTATCTTCATAAATTATATCCCAACCCTTTCGTATCCGCAATTAATTTATTTTTTCCCGATTCCAACAAGATAAGTTTCAAAGCTTTCTGCGCGGCAGGCTTCGGGCTTAAATCCCTTAGCCGAAGTAAAGATTTCCCTCATGGATTTGAGGAATTTCTGCTGGTCACCGTTCTGAAAGATTTTTACAGTGAAGTTTCCGCCCTGTTTGAGCATGGTCTGGGCATACCAGATTGCCATTTCAACAAGCTGTTCACTGCGGGCTGTATCTACAGTGCGGTTTCCGGTTGTTTTTGGAGCCGCATCACAGACAACAAGGTCATAAGGGCCGTTTTCTTTAATCTGCTTACGGATTTCAGGAGCATTCAAATCTCCCTGGATAAAAAGAAGATTTTCGCCCTTTACGATTTTTGAAAGAGGATTCAAATCGCAGGATACAACCTTGCCGCTGCCATCCATCTGACGCAAAAGGAAGGTAGTCCAGCTGCCAGGAGCTGAACCTAAATCCAGAACAGTGTAGTTCTTCTTTATCATCCCGAATTTTTCATCGATTTCTTTTAATTTATAAACTGAACGTGCCGGATATCCTTCAGAAAAGGCCTTCTGCGACCAGAAATCCGGCTTTTCATAACTATTTCCTGATTTTCCCATACTGTTATGTTCGGAATTCCAAAAGTCATTCTTTACTTAATTTTGATGTTGAAAACTCCGTCCCAGTTCTTTTCTGGCGGAGATTTTCGGAAATGACGGATGCGGTCAAGGAAGATTACCGACGGCATATCGTTATACAAATCAACACACTGTTTGAAAGCTTCTTCTGCCTTATCCCAGTTCTGTCGGCGGTAGGCATTAAGACCTTTTTCAAAATGGTCACGGATTTCATAAATTTTTACCGAAGCGTCATCCTTTTTCTGCAGGATTTCGTAAATGCGGACAGGCTCGGTTTTTCCTTTCACGGTGATATAGTCGAGTTCGCGGCAGATAAAGGCCCCGTTGAGTTTTTCAAAAACTGCCTCGCTGATAATTGCTTTTGAACCGTAGGCCTTGTTTACGCCTTCAAGGCGGGCAGCAAGGTTAACGGTATCACCAATCGAAGTAAAATCCATACGATTTTTAGAACCGACTGAGCCGAAAATTACCTTGCCGCTGTTAATGCCGATTCCCATGGAAACGTAATCAGTTCCTTCTTTTAAGGATGCATTCTGGGCCTCACGCATTGCGGCGCGGATTTCCATAGCGGCTTTACAGGCGTTGTATTCTTTTCGCGGGCCTGCAAAAAAAGCCATCACTTCATCACCCACAAACTTATCTATATCCCCGTGATTTTTTATGATGATTTCTGATTCCAAATCCAGATAGTGATTTAGAAGAGAAACTACGTCTTTTGCAGGGCGGCCTTCGCACATGGAAGTAAAGCCACGGATATCGGTAAAGAGGAAGCAGAGTTCTTTGTTGACGCTGAGCTTTGAAGCTGCTTCCCGGTCGGCATATTTTAAGGTCGAATTTGAAAGATAAGGAATTACGCCGCGAATCAGGGAAACCAGGTCTTTGATTTCTACGGAAAGCTCCCCTATTTCATCATTTGATTTTATATCATCATTAAAATCAAGAGATTCATAACCAATCTTTCCACCGCCAGATAATATAGAAGAAAGCTGATTTGTTGATTCGTGAACATTGGCACGCAGATAGATAAGAGGAGTTGCGATAAAATCACTTAGCAAAACGGTGATGATGATTACAATGTAAAGGAAAACTGCCGAAAGGGTAAAAACGAAAACCTGAGTCTGGAAGTAGGCTTTCATAAGGATTTCAGTTCTGTAACGAACAATAGAAAAGCCCTTGATTCTCTGACCGGCCTTGCGGGAAAAAGTAACCGGATGAATATAAAGGCAGGTCTTTTTTACCTTGTCATAAACCGGCTCCTTGCGGTAACTTCCGTTCTGGTAGCGTTTTACATATTCCAGAGCCTTGTCCGAAGAAATCGATTTTTCATCTTCATCAACCTTTGAAGGATTGCCCGTGGTGTAGGCAAAAACTTCGTAATCAGGAAGCTTGGTCGAAGAATCAACAGTTTCTATATAATAGGGGTTAGAATCATTTGTGATTATGATGTCGATGCGTTCGTAAGGGGTGTTGGAATATTTGTTGGATTCCCTCTGCTCATCAAAAAACTTGGCAATCTTTTCATTCATTCCGTCGGCAGAATCGTAAACTGCGGCGGCCTGTTCAGCCTGGGCGCGGCCTGTATTACTTACCGATTCTGTAATCATAGAATGATAGTCGCGCAGAATAAAAAATGTGAAGGCAGAAAGAATCACAATGATTGCAGAAAGGATTGTAAGAAGAACCTTTGTTCTGATTGAAATAAAAAGCTTCTTTTTTGAATTACGGCTTTTCTGAGTCTGACGGATTACGTCGTTCATGCGGGTGCTTCGGCGGCGGTAGGAATTGATTACAAAAGCTGTTATTCCCACGTGGAAGGCTACAGCAGTAAGGGCGCAAATATAAACTAGCAAAGGAAGTTTAAAAAACCATCTTGCTGTATTTGCAAACTCAACCATACAGGAAATTGAGCCGGCAATATAAATGGAAATAAGAATATAGATTACTGAAAGGCAGATTTTTCGGCTGATTTTTTTAAGGAAAATCGAAAGGATAAGAAAAACGGCACCTGCCAGCAGCAGAACTAAAGAAGCCAGCAGGATTGTAAGGGGAAGGTTTTGAAAAAAAGGCTTCCCCTTAATCAGATTTACAAGGAATGTAAAAAGTGAAAAACTTTCTGACACCGAATTCTTTGAAGAAGGAAGTTTAAGTGCAAGGGCAGAAAAGGGTGCAAAAAATATGAATATAAAAAATAGAGCCGAAAATATTCTAAAAATTATATCTTTTAACTCTTTCATTCCAATTTATTTTTTACTTCTTAAAGAAAGCTGCAAAAGGATTGTAAGTTTCTCCGTCGTCTTTCTGGCTTGAAAGATAGCTTGCGGCAGTTGTGTCCTGTTCAGCGCTCTGAGCCGGTTTCAGGCTGATGCGTTTTGCTTCTGCATCAACTTTTTCTACAACAACGCTCATGCTCTGACCCACAGAATAAACCTTTTTCAGGTTTGTTCCGGCTTTTACGCCTTCAAGCTCGCTGATGTGAACAAGACCGTCAATTCCGCTTGCAAGATTTACGAATACACCGAAGTCCGCAATGCGAACGATTTTTCCGTCGATTTTTGTTCCGAGAGGGAAAGCTTCTTCCGCATTTTCCCAAGGATCAGCAATCAAAGCCTTGAGGGAAACAGAAACGCGCTCGTTTTTCCAGTCAGTTTTCAAAACTTTAACTGTAATTTTGTCGCCTTCTTTTACGATTTCTGAAGGTTCGTTTACGCGGTCAAGTGACATTTCGCTGATTGGAAGCAGAGTTTTAAAGCCAAGAACGTTTACAAAAGCACCAAATTTTTCAATGCTTTCTACAGTACCTTCAAGAACTGCACCCTCTGTAATCTGATTTGCAAGAGAACCAAGCTTGTTTGCATATTCGCTTTCGCCGATTTTACGGTTAGAAACGATGATGTTTTTTCCTTCATTTTTGAACTCGGTAATTACAAAGGTCATTGTGCGGCCGATGTAGTAAGCAGGCTCTTTCTTATCTTTGAATCCCATCTGAGAATATGGGCAGAAAGCACGGCTTGAACCGATTTTTACTTCAAATCCGCCTTTAATTTCGCCCTGAACGCTTCCTTCTACCGGAATCTGATTTTTGTATGCGTTTTCCAGCATTGATGTATCGGCTTTCTGGCCTGCAAGCTTTGCAGTAAAGTGCATTTCGCCGCGAACGTCGCCTGTAAAGTAAACGGTAACCTTATCGCCTTCTTTTACAGTGCAGTTTCCGTCTGCGTCGGTAAAATCAGCCTTGTCTACAAGACCTTCCGACTTTGCACTCAAATCAATAAATACTGTATCGTTTGTTACGGCAACGACTGTTGTTTCAAATGGTTGTCCAACTTCAAATCTATTAATCATAAATCTTCCTTAAATAATATCTACTTAAATCTTGGCTCCCGGTCGAAAAGGGTGTTGCAAAATCGCGCAATAATGCGCTACACGCTGATTGTTGCAAAGTAACTATAGAACTGACCGCTCTCGCGGTCACAACAATCAGAGTGTTTTTGCATCACCCTTTGCTCCCTCGCGCCAGTTTTAATTACATTCTTTCAATTTATTTTACCTGAATGCCACAACCTTTGTGGTCATCTTCCCAGTTCTGTGCTACGCGCAGAATCTTTGCTTCATTAAACATTGCGCCGGCAAACTGGATACCGACCGGCATTCCGTCGGTATTTGTTTTTCCGGCCGGAACGTTAATAGAAGGGATTCGGGCAAGGTTTACAAAAACTGTGTACATATCGCTCAAATACATTTCAAGCGGATCATCAACCTTCTGTCCAAGCTTAAAAGCTGTTGTAGGACATGTCGGGCTGATAATCAGATCATAGTCTTCAAAAAGCTTTGCTACTTCACGCTGAATGCGGGCACGAACTGTCATACCTTTTTTGTATGTATCGCCTGAGAACTGCTCTGAAAGAACGTAGTTTCCGATGATAATACGGCGTTTTACTTCAGGGCCGAAGCCTTCAGAACGGGTATCAACATAAAGCTCATCGTAGCCTTTAGAGTTATCAACGCGGCGTCCGTAACGGATTCCATCAAAACGGCTGAGGTTTGAAGCAGCTTCTGAAAGGGCAATTACATAGTAAGCGGCAATTGAAGCATCAAGAATCGGAAGATCAACTTCTGTAATTTTTACACCCTTGCTTTCAAACCAGGCACGGGTTTCATTGAATACTCTGATAACTTCAGGGTCAGCACCTTCAGTTTTCATAAACTGCTTTGGAATGGCGATTTTAAGAGTCTTGAATTCATCATCACTCAAAGCATTAAGATTGCGGAGGCTTGTGGCATCAGGTAAATCTGCTGATGTATCATCATACATATCTACGCCGCTCATTACAGAAAGAGGCTCTGCAATATCAGCCGGAGTATGACCAAGAATACCAACCTGATCCAGGGAAGAACCGTAAGCTACAACTCCCCAGCGGCTGAGAACGCCGTAAGTCGGTTTAAGTCCGTAAATTCCGCAATAAGAAGCAGGAAGGCGAACTGAACCACCAGTTTCTGTTCCAAGACCGAACAAAGCCTGATTTGCAGAAACAGCGGCAGCTGAACCACCCGAAGAACCTCCCGAAACATATTCGCGGTTAATAGGGTTACGGGTCGGGCCGTAGCATGAGTATTCGGTAGAAGAACCCATGGCAAATTCGTCCTGATTACAGCGGCCAAGAGGAATTGCTCCGGCAGCTTCAAGACGGTTGATTACTGTGGCACTGTATGGTGCAACATAGCCTTCAAGAATTTTTGAAGCACAGGTAAGGCGGTTTCCCTTGCAGGAAATATTATCCTTGTTTGCAAAAGGTATTCCCAGAAGAGGCTTCTTTTCATAAAGGGCATCCAGAGTGCCGGCAGCCTTTGCTTCTGCAATTTCCTTATCAGCGGCTTCTGCCTTTGCTACAGCATCATCGTACATTTCGATGAAGGCATTCAAAGGAATTGCAGCAGATTTATCTTTGTTAAAAGTTTCTACAGCGTTTTTTACAAGCTCAACGCTGCTTGTTTCGCCTTTTTTCAAGGCAGTTCTAGTTTCATCTATTGTATAATACATAGTTTATGCTCCGGCTCCCAAAACTTTCGGAACCTGGAAATATCCGTCCATGAAGTCTTTTGATACTTTCTTTACATCTGTGATTTCAAGACCTTCCACAACCTCGTCACCGCGAAGCTTTTCAACCTGGGTAGAAGGATATGCGTCATAAGGATTTTCGCTGTCGTCGTATTTAGAAAGGATTTCAAAGTATCCTACGATATCGTCAACCTGTTTTTTAAGAGTTTCCATGTCTGTACTTTCCGGAGAAAGACGTGACAAATAAAGGAGATTTTCAAGAGTCTCCTGATCAATCTTTTTATGAGTAGTAGCCATAGATAACTATTATAATGAAAAGAATTAAAATGATAAATATGTGACCAAACTACCTTCTAATTCAGGGTAAATTTAACAGGATAGCGATACTTAACAGCAACATTTTTTCCGTTGGCATTGGCAGGAATACAGGAAAGTCCTTGAAGTGCGCTAACGGCAGCCTTTGCAAATCCGTAACCTGGATCCTTGAGAACCTTAATTTTTTTGATTAATCCGGCTGAGTCTATGTAGAGTTCAAGATAAACTACCGCTTCGATTCCCTGTTTTAAAGCCATAGGCGGATAAACAATTCTTGCAAGAACTTCCCTGGACGGAATTACCGGAACGGCAGAGATCTTATGCTGGGGAAGATATTCAATTTCCTCTTTTTCTTCCACCACCTCTTCCTTTGTTTCTACAATTTTTTCTGCGGCTTTCGGCTGATTTGAAACCTTAACTACAGGCTTTTCAAGAGGAAGCGGAGGGGGAGGCAGAACTTCCTGAATATCGACAAGCTTAAAAACTTCGGCTTCACGAAAATCTACGGTTTCGGGCTCATTATGATTAGAAAAATTCAATAAATAAATTGCCGCGACATGCAGAAAAAGCACAAAAACAAATAAAGCCGGCCGCGCATACATCGAAAATCTTGCTATTTTTTCATCACTCATTTTAGACCTCTATTTTCTTTTACAACAAAGCTGACTACGCGGTGCTGAAGGCTCTGCAAAACGCTGACAACTGAGTTCACGTATTTGTAGGGAGTTTCCTTATCCGCAATCAGGTGGATTCTCACAGAAGGATTTTCTGCAATTGCCGCTACAATCGCACGTTCCACTTCCACGCCCTCCAGCTGAACTCCGTCGGCTGAAATAATTCCGTTTTTTTGAATCCAGATTTCAAAATTGCTGTCAGCCTGAGTTCGTTCCAAAACCGTGCTTTCCGAATAATTGATTTTTTCCTCATAGCGCTGGTTCATAAGCGAAATGAGCATGATAAAAATCAAAAGCAAAAATCCTATGTCCGACATGGATGAGGTTGAGATTGCAGGATTTCTGCGCTTCTTTTTTATGTTTACCATTTTCTGCCCCTTATTGCCCGCCCGTACTGTCTTCCATACGGAAGGAAAAATTTTCGACTTTAAGCTGTCTGATTGTAGAAATTACGTCCACAACCCTCTGGTAGGGAGTTTCAGGATTGATGGTCAGAAGAAAGGTCATGTTAGGCCAGCTTTTCAGCTTTTTTTGAATCAGCTCTGAAAGTTCATCCGGCTCAATATGATTTCCTTCCATTATTATTTCCCCTGCCCGGCTCAGACTGCATTTCAAAATATCTTCATTGTGAACTATCAGAGGCTTTTCTTTGGAAGGAAGATTGAGCAGAAAGCCCTTGTTCACGTTAAAGCCCGCAATCACAATAAAAAATATAATCAGCAGGAAGGAGAGGTCGTTCAGAGAACCTGAGCTTCCTGCATCCTCTACATTATGTCTTACAAAACGCTTAATCATTTTGTCCGCCTTACCTGTAAAATTCGCCTTAGGAAGCCAGCAATTCCGGAACTAAATCATTAATCGCCTTAGACGCTTCGGCAGCAAAACGGTCTACCTTCTGAATCAGAAGATTGTAGGCAACAAGGGCGATGATTGCGATAATCAGGCCGAAAACTGTTGTGATAAGTGCTTCATAGATGCCGCCCGCAACAAGCTGGGCGTTTACGTCGGTGGCTTCGGCAATTGACTGGAAGGCTCCAATCATGCCGGAAACGGTTCCCAGAAAGCCTGTAAGGGGCGCAAGGGAAGAAAGGGCTGTAAGATAATTAAAGCCGTTTTCCATTCTGCGAAGTCTTTCCTGAGCCTCGGCTTCGGCAGCGCGTTCCATGCGGTTTTCACCGTATTTTGCATTCTGCAGGAGGGCCAGCAGAATTGTAGCTATAGTTTGCTTGTGGGTAAGTGACGCAAGAAATCCTTCCGCGCCCTCCTTATTTCCATCCCCCAGGAAAGCCTTCACCTTGTCGCGCACAGGGCTAACCTTGCAGTCGTGCCAGGAAAGATAAATAATTCTTTCTATTACAATAGCGATTGTCGCAACCGAAAAGGCCAGAAGCACCCACATAAAAGGGCCGCCAAGCTTAAAAAGTTCAATCAAACTGAATCCGTTTTCCATAAAAATCTCCTTTTGTTAATTAGACACCCCAGACGGGCCGGAGTGTCACTTTTAATTAAAATTTCACCTTCATTCCGAAAGAAGGAATTGGAATTCCAAGGTTGAAATCAACTGATTCTGGGCTACTGCTCATTTCGCCTGTGTACTTGTTGAAAGACTTGTCTCCTTTTGGTGAATAAAGGTTTACAAAAATATCCTGAAGGGCAAAATACCATTCCCAGCTTGTCTTTCCCCCGTTTGTTTTCCATTCGCGGGCAATGCGAAGATCCACAGGGCAGGAAATATTTGTGCGCAGGGTGTCGCTGTAAACCGAGCTTCTTGTGTAGCGCTGGATAATAGTGCCGTCATCCATTTTTGCGGCATAGCAGGTAACATCGCCGGTTTTATCTTTTGGAGCGCCGGTTGCAAGTGTTCCTTTTACTGTGAAAGTCCAGCCCTTTCCGAAATGCCAGTTACTTACAAGGTTTAGGGTGTGAAAGCGGTGGTAAGACGGGAAATACCATTCATCCAAAGGACTTTTTGAAGTAGACTGTGCAAATTCATCATTTTTAATTCCGGCAGGATTTTTCAGCTTGGAATAAACGAATGAATAAGAAAGGTAGCCGTCCCAGGCAGAACCGATTTTCTTTTCAATCATAGAATCAATTCCGAATACATAGCCCTTGCCGTTACTTTTTACAACCATTTCTACATCATTGTAATTGCTGGAAGAATCCGTTTTCTGATATGAGTAGATTCTTGAAAGATAGTATTTGTAGTAAGTTTCAAGCTTGAATTTCCAGCCGCCATAAAGACTTGCATCTGCACCAAGTACGCCAAGAAGGGCGCGGTTTGTCTGCATGTCAAAATCCTTAAGTCCCATTTCTTTTGTAAAAATCATAGTTTCGCGCGGAATTGAAACAAAAAGTCCTGAGCCAGCTGTAAAAGAAGCTTTTTCAAGAAGGCCTGTGTTTCTCCACGGGGTTATGGTGATTGTTGCACGAGGGCAAAGGTCCGGCACAAAGTTTACGCTGTAATTTTTATCGAAATTCTGAAGGCTTACAAATTCTCCCCTAAGACCGATTTCCGACTGAAAAAAGTCATTGTCGTTTCCGAATTTCCAGGAAGCAAAAAGGGCGCTGTCAAAAATACAGTTGCCGGCTGTCGAAGTAGAAAAATTAAGATTCTTGAACAGATAACCTTCCGGAGTTTCTACGTCTGTAAAGCCGCTGAAGGTATTTTTTGTTTTTGCAGACTGGAAAATTTCTTCGCTGCCCAGACAAAGATGATTTTTTGGCGAAAGTTCAAGCTCACTTTCAAAACGGCCTGTTACAAGGTGACTTTTTATATCCTCAGTATTATTAATTCCTATGTCGTTAATGGAGTAAGAGGCTCCCTTTGTAACGCCGGGATAAACCGAACCATATTTATCAACAAACTCATCGTTATATTTTACCCTGCCATTTTCCTTCTGGCTTAATTCCAGATCCTCAAACATTCCGTTGTAGGAAAGCAGCCAGTGAAGCTGAAGATTTTCGTTTGCAAGGTATTTTAAATTTATGCCGACCAAAGTCTGATAAATATCATAGTCCATTTTTGTACGGCTTTTGATATTTTTCTTTTCTTCCTCCTGGTCAAGAGAAAGTCCATCGCTTCCAAAAAAGCCGAGAAGAGAAACATCAAGTTCCGGAGACGGATTAAAATTGGCCTTTAGGAAAAAGTCGCGGATGTAGGGGGCACGTTCAATCATTTTTATTTCATCTACGCCCAGAGCTTTTGCTCCCCATACAACCAGATCCAGATAAGAAAGGTGAGTTCCTATAAGCATTCCGCCAACCTTTTTTCCGAAAGGAATCTGAAAAAAGGCGTCCGCACAGGTTGTGGAAGTTCCTATGTTTGCATGGAATTTTTCGAAGTCAGGTTTAAGGGTTGTTGCTTCAAGAATTCCTGAAGAAGCGCGGCCATATTTTGCAGAAAAAACGCCGTTAGAAAGGGTGATTGAATCTACCATTGCAGGATTAAAAATCGAAACGCCGCCGCCCCAGTGATAAGGAAATAGAAGATACATTCCGTCCAGAAGACAGCCAAGCTCGCGGGGTTCTCCACCGCGCACAGAAGGCTCGCTTCCCCAGGCTCCGCTGTAAGAAACACCTGGCAGAGTTCGGACAGAAGCCATGCAGTCTTCGACAATTCCAATGTTTGCGGTGGTTTTCATTTCTTCTTTTGTCATTACTGTAGAAACGCCGGTCTTTTCTTCAGCTTTTTCAGGAGCGGAAGGGTTTACGACAAGCTCTTTGCCTTCGATTACGCTGGAAAGTGAAAGTTCAACTTCAATTTCTTCGTCAGTTCCATTGAAATTTACAGAAGTCTGCTTATAGCCGGGAAAAGAAACTGTGATTGTACCTTCGCTTACAGAATCCGGCAGATGAAGAAGGGCTTTTCCATCCTCATCTGCTTCGACAGTATCTGTTCCGTAAGAGATTTTTGCACCTTCAAGTGGAAAATCCAGATCTTTATCTACAACAGAAACTCTTAAATCGCCTGCAAAAGAAAAGGCAGGCAAAAACAAAACTAAAAATAATAATTTTTTCATTTTTTGAAATCCTCGTTATCTTTTAGACACCCAGGGATTTCAAAACTGTTACTAAAGATTAAAAATTATTTGAAGCAGTATTTTACTCCCAGGTCAAATTCAGGGAATAATCTGAAATCATCGGTAATTTTGATTATCATGTTCTTTTCAAACTTTTTGTAAACATTGCTGGATTCAAGATAATCCATAGTGAAGGAAAGACCTGCAAAAATATTCAGCTGCTTGACAGGTGAGAAACCAACAGAGCCTCTGATGCTTGGAATAAAAAGCTTAAAGAAATTCACGCTGAAGGAAACATCACTGTCTGTTCCGTCATCATCATCTGCAATTCTGTAAGCCTCAAAATCAAAATTAAATTTATCAACCCTTGCTCTGGTTCCGAAGCCGTAAAGGAAATTGAATTTTTTGCTGCCGTCATAGTTATTGAAAAGGTAGCCGCCGCTTAAAGCAAAGCCTACAATTGCGTAAAATTTTTCTTTTCCGGATCTAAGCGTAGCATGAATGTTTCTGTTTGAGGTAAAGGACATACCAAGCTCAAGAATTCCGTCATTGCAAAGATTTATAAGACCAATCTGAAGACCGTCGACATTTTTCGCAACGTTTACAATACCAAGCTGAAGGCCCTTTACATCATCAGCTTTATTAACTATGGCTGTAATTTGAGTACCTTTTACGTCCTTTGCATTGTTAATAATTGCGGAAATCTGCGCACCTTTTACATCTTTTGCATTATTTAAAACTGCAGAAATTTGACCGCCAGACACATCATTTGCTGTATTAGAAATTCCGGCAATCTGGAAACCCTGGAGATTTCTTGCAGCATTCGTAATGCCAGAAATTTGAGCACCCTTTACATCCTCTGCTCGATTATATAAAGCAGAAAGCTGTTTTCCGCCAAGAATATTATCAGCTTTGTTAAAAATACTACTTATTTGAAGACCTCTGAAATCATCAGCCTTATTAAAAATTGCAGCCATTTGAAGACCATTTAATTCGTGAACTGAGTTGAAAACGCCTGCAACCTGAACGCCGCTAACATAGCCGGCTTCGTTTACACCGATTCCAAACATAATTCCATTTACTTTGTAAGTATTTGAATGGAAAAGTGAAAGGGAAAGAGGAGTTTTTATTTTTTTATTAGAAGAACGGGAAAATTCATTCATCACAAAAGAAAACTCAACCGGAACAAATTTTATGTCTTCCGGCAAGGTACCTGAATCAAAAGCTTCTTTATCATCAGAATCTGATTCATTCTCAGCGTCGTCTGCCCCGTCCGCATCCCTATCCCCGCGCACGCGGTTTGAAGCTGTCGCAACCAGGTTAAAGGAGTTTTCCGAAAGCTCGTAAATGCGGCCCGAAGTTACGGTAAAAGTTCCCTGCAAAGTCGCGGTATCTTCTATAATTGTTGCTGAATAATCACCTTTTTCAAGCGCAAGAAAAACCTGACTTCCGCTCACCTTGTTGATTTCCGAAACAAGCTTTCCGTTTTTATAGCGGATTAAAACCCGCCCCTGAAGCTTTTCCGAAAGATGTACGATGCAGTCTGAACTTGAAATATCCGACAGAACAAGGTCGCCCGAACCTACAAGTGTAATATTGTAGTTTGGATGCTGGGGCCCCGCGCTGGAATTTTCAGTTTTAGAAAGAGTCTCGCTGAAGGCGTAGGAATAAAGCTCGTTCAGGGTAACTTTTTTATCGCCGGAAGAGTCGGCAGCTCCGCGCAGGCCTGTGAGCATGGCATTTGTAAAAAAGGAAGAGCCGATTTCATCAGATTCCTGAGAAAATTCCTGAGATGAACTTGAAGAAAGATAGGCATGTCCCTTTACTACCGTAGAATCGTCGAGCAAAAAGGGCTTTTTCCTCTGACCGCCCTTTGTTCTGATAAAGTTTCCCGAATAGCAGGAATCAAGAATTACAACGTGAACATCACTTGGAACACTGGAAATTGCGGCTTTCAGCTCTGAATAATCATAGCTTGTGCGACCCAAAAGCAGGGCATTTTCATCCGAATGACCGGAATAATAAAAAATGAACTCCGAGCGTTTGGAATGCTGGCGGTTCTGACTTATCATTTCAGAAACCATCTGCAAAGCTTCGTCCAAATCGGCCTTTGAAGGATCAAGAAGAAGCAGCCCGTTGGAAGTCGGGATTCCGCCGATTTCAGCCATCGTTTTTTGAAAGGAAATGGCATCGCTTCCAGCATACAAAAGCCGCTGGTTGTTTTTTCCGCCCACGTTGGAACCGACATAAATTGCATAGCGTTCAACGCCAAGCTCTGAATTGCCGTTACTTTCTGCCGCAAAAAGTGCGCCTGAAGGCAATAAAAAGGCTGTAAAAATCAGAAGAATTAAAAATCTGAATTTTTTCATTTTGATTTCTCTCCATTATTCTTTTTTCAAGACAAAAATTGAGCCGTCTGCATCTTTAGGGAGGTAGGAACCCTTTTTCAAAAACTCAATATCAATATTTTCTTTGCTTAATTTTTCAATTCCATTTAAATCAAAAGCTTTTTTGGATGCTACAAAAATAAAACATTCATAGTCCGGAGCATCGTCCAGAGAATATGAAAAGGAAAGGGGAACTTCCCCGCCGGTTTTCTGCAGCTTTTCGGCTTTCCAGGAGTTTTCAGGGAAGTGGCGGGTAATGTTTTTGTTTCCATCCACGCTGAAAATTACGCCGTAAGAATAAGTTCCCGGAAGGTAGGTGATTTGAATAAGGTCGTTTTCGCGGGCAAGAGAGCCGTTCTTAAGAAGAACTGCCTCACTACCATTCTGGCGGTACAGTCTGATTTGATGATGATTTTCACCTTTCAGACGGATATTTTCTTCTGAGACAGGACTGGCAGAAAGACCGCTCATGCTTTTATAGCTTCTCAGGGTAAGGGGAATCAAAAATGCCATAGCAAGTGCGGCCGCAGCTGAATATCTTAAAAGCGAAAGTTTTACGTGGTAAGGTGATTTTTTTGAAGATGCCGCAAGCTCATTTTTCTGCATCATTACTTTTTTGATTATTTCGCCTTTCATTGCTTCTGCGGGATAAGCTGAAAGAATCTCTTCATTTGATTTTCTAAGCTCAGCCAAAGCCGCCTGCAATTCTTCTTTTCCGTATTTTGTGTAGAAGTCTTTTTCGTTTTTTTCGCCGTTCAGAATCTCTTCTAATAATAACTGTGGAATCATATCTGCCCCCTGCCTGCCAATTTGATGGAAAACTTTTTCAGTTCCGAAAGCCTTTTTCTTACCCCGGAAACCGACATTCCAACAAGTTCTGCCGTTTCTTCAAGGGTGTGGGCGTCAACAAAGTGAAGGGTCGCAATAAGACAATCCTTCGAATCACGCTTAGAAAAAATGCTTTCCAGAATGATTCCAGCTTCTATTTTTTCACGTTCAAGCTCAGAAAAATCATCGGCCATAGTTTCTTCTATCACAGAAAAATCAGGGCCGGCTCTAAGCTTGTCAGAACGGATTTTGTTCAGGCAAACACGGGTCGCCGTCACATAAAAAAGGCTGGAACAGATTTCTTTGATTTTGTAACTGCTGTCAAGAATACGGACAAAAACATCCTGCATGGCGTCCAGAGCCTTATCCTCATCTTTGAGAATTGCCCTGCAGCGCCTTAAAACCATGGGGCCGAACTTCTGATACAAATCATTAAAATCATCTGGTTTCAAAGTTTTCATTCTGGTATAACTCCGTCCATATTATAAGACACGTAAAACCGGAAAATGTGTTACTTTTTATTTGCAGAGAAGCAGAAGTCCTTCTACAATCGCCTTGTGTTCTTCAGGAGCAATGCGGGCATAGAGGGTGTCCGGGTCGTCGCCTGGCATAACAGGAACTTTTTTCTGAATCAGGATTTTTCCGCCGTCACATTCGCTGCTTACAAGGTGGATGGTACAGCCGCTTTCTTTTTCGCCTGCGGCTAAAACAGCTTCGTGAACGTGGTGTCCCCACATACCGACTCCACCGAACTTTGGAAGGAGAGCCGGATGCAGGTTTATAATTTTATCTTTATATTCTTCAAGGATTTTTCCGCTTAAAACAGTGAGCCAGCCGGCCTGAACAATTGCCTGAGCGCCGAACTCGCGGCATTTTGCAAGTACGGCATCAGAAACTGCAAGTCGCTTTTCGTCGCGGCTGGCAGCCTTAGCAACATCAGCACCCATAACGGCAAAAGGAGAACAGATTACGCCGGGAATTCCAGCCTTAGCGGCACGTTCCAGGGCAAAGGCCTTTTTTGTGTCTGAAATTACGCAGACAATTTCGTAAGGGCAAGCATCACCCTGTGCAATCTGGTAATCAATTAAAGCCTGTAAGTTTGTTCCGCCACCGCTGACGAGCACGGCTGTTTTAAGTTTCATAAATTAGTCCTCAAAAATAACGCTATCTTTCTGACCTTTAACTTCGCCCTTGGCATACTCTACGCGGCCGATTTTGTAGGCTTTCATATCAGGGCAGTAGTCTTTGTGGTATTTAGAAGCATTTGCGTTGAACATTGCAAGAATATCATCAGCTTCTTTTGCGCTGACTGCAAGCACAAAACCGATTCCCATGTTGAAAGTATTGTAAATAGAAGCAGTATCAGCGCCACGGCGGATAAGTTCGCCGAATACAGGAGGAATATCCCAGCTGCCGCGGTTAATAACAGAAATCAGCTGCTTTTTTCCTTCTTTAGCCTTTGGATACATACGTGGAATATTTTCGTAGAATCCGCCGCCTGTAACGTGAACCATACCGTGAACAGCCTTGCGGTATTTTTTCAAAACTTCCATAACAGGCTTAACGTAAATGCGGGTAGGAGTGAGCAGAACTTGGCCAATAGTTTTACCGGTATCTTTTCCGTCAATCTGGAATGGATCATCAAAATTCTGAACAAGCTTGCGGACAAGGCTGAAACCATTAGAGTGCACACCTGTCGAGCTCAAACCAATCAAAACATCGCCTTCGCGGATATCCTGACCAGTTATCATTTCTTTCTTTTCGCCAACACCAACGCCAAAGCCGGCAAGGTCATATTTTCCGTCATCATAAAAATCAGGCATTTCAGCAGTTTCGCCGCCAAGAAGAGCACAGCCGGTATCAACACAACCGTCAGCAACGCCCTTTACAAGGTCAGCAGCAACATCAGCATCAAGCTTTCCGCAGGCAACATAATCAAGGAAGAAGGAAGTCTGAACACCTGAACAGAGAATGTCGTTTACGCTCATCGCAACACAGTCAATTCCCACAGTGTCATATTTTTTCATTTTGAAGGCAATGTCCAGTTTTGTACCAACGCCGTCAGTTCCACTAACAATTACAGGATTTTTATATCCCTTTGGAACCTCAAACATTCCGTTAAAACTTCCCAAACCAGTCAAAAGTCCCGGAATTGCAGTTCTCTTTGCGTGTTCCTTGTACTTATCAACTGCGCGATAACCTTCTTCTACGTCTACACCTGATTCTTTGTAAGATGCCATTTTTTGCTCCTGATTTTAGGAAATAGTTAATAGGGGATAGGAAATAGTTTTTCTCATCCACATATTTCTAATTCCGAATTTTCAAATTCTGCTTTATTTTTGTAAGCATTTTTCGTATTTCAGTTATTAAATCAAATGTCTTTTTTAAATCATTTGATTCCATATATCCAATCCGTTCACACAATAATAATTGCGTTTCTAATTCAGCAATTGAACCTCGCGCAACAGAAAGAAAATAACTATATTCTTTTCTTGAATCTCTTGCATTTCCTTCGGCAATATTAGATGGAATAGAGACTGCAGATCGACGTATCTGATCAGAAAGAGCATAAAACTCTTCTTTTGGAAGTTTTTTTACAAGTTGATAAACTTCAGAAACTAAATCCATTGATTTCTTCCAGACAATCAACTCCTTATAATCTAAGACTTCCATAACTATTCCCTATTTACTATCTCCTATTCCCTAAAAAGAAATGTCCAGCCCGCTTTGTTCCGCATCCTTTGCTAATTTAGCACGGAAATCTTTCAGTTTTTTTGACAAATCTGCATCATTTAAAGCCAGAATCTGCACTGCAAGATAAGCCGCATTTTTTGCGCTGTTTATGCCGACTGTTGCAACCGGAATCTGAGGAGGCATCTGAACAATGCTCAAAAGAGCGTCCATTCCGCCAAGCCCGTTTGATTTTTCGCTTACACACTCAAGAGGAACGCCGATTACAGGGAGAGTTGTAATTCCTGCAATCACGCCAGGAAGGGCAGCGGCTAATCCGGCGCCGGCAATAATTACCTGGCAGCCCTCTTTTTCAACTTCTTCAACTGTCTTTTTGAGCAAAGCCCCGGCACGATGGGCAGAAATGATGTATGCCTTGTAGTCCACGCCGAATTCTGTAAGAACATCGGCAGCCTTTTTCATGGTGTCCTTGTCGGACTTAGAACCGAAAAAAATTGCAACTTTCATGGTAGAGTTATAGCATAAAAGGCCCTTCTGTTCAAATGAAAAGTTTCTTCAGTGAGAGTAAAAAATAATGCTATATAAAATCATAAATATGTGTTACACTTCCGCTTATGGATACTAACGAAGTAAAATCGATTGTTGAAAATATTCGTACAGAAGCTGCAAAAAGACTTGTTGGTCAGGAGCAGCTTGTAACTGATATGTTTATGGCTTTTGTAGCCGGGGGGCACGTTCTTGTGGAAGGTGTTCCGGGGCTTGCAAAAACCCTGGCCGTAAAAACCCTTACTGAAATTCTTGGACTTGATTTTAAGCGCATTCAGTTCACTCCGGATTTACTTCCTGCCGACGTTACAGGAACCCTGATTTATGAACAGAACAAGGGAATTTTTTCAGTCCGCAAAGGTCCTATTTTTGCAAACATCATTCTTGCCGATGAAGTGAACCGCGCACCTGCTAAAGTTCAGTCGGCCATGCTTGAAGCAATGGAAGAAAAACAGGTTACAATCGGAGAGGAAACCTACAAGCTCCCTGAGCCTTTCTTTGTACTTGCAACCCAGAACCCGGTTGAGCAGGAAGGAACCTACAATCTTCCTGAAGCAGAGCTTGACCGCTTTATTATGAAACTTAACGTAACTTATCCGACCGCAGAAAATGAAGTTAATATAGTAAAAACCTGCGGAAAAGCGCCTTCTGTAAGCGTAAAAACAATTCTTAAAACCGGTGACATAGAAAATATCCGCCAGCTTTGCGATAAAGTAACCTGCGACAACAAGCTGGTCGAATACATTGTTTCTATTCTGAACGTTACCCGCTCTGAATCAAACAAAAAAACTTCGGCCCGCCTTTCTGTAACAAAGAACAATGATATTACAAGATACATCAACTTTGGTGCCTCTCCCCGCGCCGGAATCGCCATCCTGCAGTGCGCAAAAGTAAACGCGCTTTTCAACGGACGTGATTTTGTACTCCCGGAAGACATCAAGGCTGTAACACCAAACGTTCTGCGCCATCGCCTGGTCCTTTCTTACGAGGCCGCCGCAGACAGCGTAACAAGTGATGAAATCATCCAGCGTATTCTGGATTTTATTCCGCTCCCGTAAAGGCAAAACAGAATAAAGCCGCCTATGAGCTATTTATCTGAATCCACCGATTCTCTGGTAAAAAAAGCCTCTTATCTCAGAATTGCAGCCGCAGACCTGGCAGAAGGAATGAAAAGCGGAAATTTCCGTTCCCTCTACCGCGGCCAGGGCATCGAATTCAGCGGTGTACGCGATTACATACGCGGAGACGACATCCGCTCGATTGACTGGAACGTTACAGCGCGCATGGGCCACCCTTACGTAAAAGTATTCGAAGAAGAGCGCGAACTTCAGATTTTCATTGTTGTAGACACATCAGCTTCCATGCACGTTCAGACCTGGAGCCGTGACGGCGGCTTAAAGGATTTACGCCGCACAAAATATTCCCTTGCCGCAGAAACCGCAGCCCTGATTACAATCGCCGCTGAAATGAACAGCTGTCCGCTTGGAGCTGCCCTTTTTGACGGCCAGATTCACTTCTCCTGCAAGCCTCAGCTGGGACGCGAGCAGACAATGCTTGTCCTCACCCATCTTGATAAAAAACCGGAAGTACTTACTCAGGGTTCTCTTTTGGGGAACGCCTTAACCGGAAGCGGCCAGCTTTTACGGAAACGCTCTTTGATTTTTGTAATTTCAGATTTCCGAAGCTCTGATTATGAAAAGCCTTTGATTTCCCTTGCCCAGAAAAATGACGTAATTGCAATCAGAATGGAAGACGCCTTTGACATAGAACTCCCGTCAGTTGGTACAATTCCCTTCATCGATGCGGAAAGTGGCGTAAAAATGCGGCTTCCTACCAATTCTGAAAAGTTCAAAAAAGAATGGAAGGATTTTTACAATCAGAATGAAAGTCACTGGCAGAATCTCTGCGTAAAACACGGAATTATGAGCGTGATTATGCGCACAGGCGATTCACCTCTTCAGGTGCTCACATCTATTTTTGGACGGAAGGCTAAATGACAGAAAACGGAACTCAGCAGATTCTTCTGCCAAAAAAAGTATATATCGGTGACAGTGCCGAATTACGCTGCACCTTCAACTCAAACTCACTGGACCTTAAAAATTTCTGCGGAAATGAAACAAAGACTCTCAGCCTCAATGCTTTTGAAGTTCCTGCAGATTCCCAGAATTACATTATTCAGAATATATCTCTTTCCTGTGTTGGAGTTGATTATTATCAGCTTTCCATAACTTTTGTTCCCTGGAAAACCGGCAGCATTCATTTCCCGGTCTACAATGTTTCTTCAAATTTTGATTCAGCAAATGCCCTTACAAGCTTTACCCCCGCAGACCAGATTGAAATTGCTTTTGAACCGGTTGAAATCGTTTCTATTGTTGAACAGAATCAGGTAACAGGCTTGAGTCCCAGCGCGCCGCCTATGCTGCTTCCGGGAACAACCTACAAGCTTTACACAGTCCTGATTCTTTTTGTAATCCTCATTCTGCTTTTAATCCGTTCAATTACAAAACGCGAGCAGATTGCCTTTTACATCAGAAATAAAAAGCTTTTGTGGAAATATAAAAAGAACCGCAGGCAAACCATTAGGGCCCTTGATGCACTTTTGAAGCCCGCTACAAAAAAGAATCCTGCAAAAAATGACAAGGAATTCGCAGAGGCTTTTCAGAAAATTCTCCGCAAGTATCTGGAAGTCCGCTTTGAATATCCTTTTACGAAAACTGTAACCAGCGAATTTATGAAGGCCTTCCACACGATTTTTGGTGGCACAGAGGATTTTGCAAGCCTTATGTCTGAGCAGAAGGAAAACGCCTGCATAAAGATGACGGGGCTTTTTACCAGAAGTGACTACGTGCGTTATTCTTCAACAGCCCGGCTTTCTGATGCCAAGCGTGCAGATATAATAGAAGAATCTAAAGAATGTATCGGGGAACTGGAGGGTAACAATGTTTAGCTTTCAAAATCCGGCAGGTTTTCTCCTGCTGCTTCTGCTTCCTCTCTTTTACATCTTAAGAAAGACAAAAATTCTTAAGCAGACTGTAATTTACGCAGTTCTTGGGGATTGGGAAGGAAAGACTTTTATATGGAAGGGAAAATTCCGTAAATTTCTTTCTGTACTCACAAAAATCATGCTGGCAATCGCCTTTATTCTGACTGTAGTGGCCTTTGCAGACCCGGTAATTTCAGTTCAGGAAAAGGTTTACACAAGCCTTGGAAACGACGTTATTTTTGTAGTTGATACAAGCCCTTCTATGGCAGCCAAGGATATTGACGGAGAACGCCGAATTGATTCAGCTAAAAACGCAATCAACACTCTGGTAAAAAGCTATGACGGTTACCGTTATGGAATCGTTACCCTGGGAAGCAACGCAAGCGTTTCTGTGCCCCCTACCGCCGACAGTTCTATCTTTACAAAAAAATTGGGCGAAATCCAGGTGGGAATGCTGGGAAACGGTTCTGCCATCGGAGACGGCCTCAGCACCGCTGTCTGCCACCTGGCCTCTTCCTCTGCCCCTAAAAAATGCATAATCCTCCTCACAGACGGCGAAAACAACGCCGGCGAAATCCATCCGGAAACTGCCGCAAAGCTTGCCGCCGACAATCAGATAAATGTCTACGTGCTTGGAATCGGTTCACGTGGCCGCGTTCCAATCGAATATACGGACTTACAGACCGGAAAACTTTATTCCGGCTATCTTGAATCAGATTTTAATGCCGCTTCCCTGAAAAAAATCTCGGAAATCGGAAACGGCCGTTACTTTGAAGTCCGCACCCTTGAAGAACTTTCAAGAACTCTTTCTTCCGTTGCAAAAACAGAAACAGTTTCTCAAAGCTTTACCTACAAAACAATCACAACAAATTACTACCAGCAGGTGCTTTTTTACGCCCTCCTGCTTTTCATCCTTGCAGCCTTTTTCAAACGGGTTCTGCTTCAGGAAATCATTCCTTTCCGTTTTAAGAAAATCCTGATTTTACGAAGCGGACTTCAGCTGCTGGCCCTTCTTATGGTCTTTATCGCAAGAACAGGAATCTCCTGGGGAACTTACCTGGCCCCTATTCAGAAAAATAATACAGCCGTAAGCTTTGTTTTTGATATTTCAAACTCTATGCTGGCAAAGGATGTTGCATCCGGCTATTCAGGAAAAAATAATCAGTACAGAACAAGACTTTCAGCAGCCAGTCTTTACGCAAAAAAGCTTCTTGAACGAATGGACGGAACCAGCGTTTCTGTTGTTCTTGCCAAAGGTGACGGAATCAACGCAATACCTTTGACTGAAGACTACGCAATGATTGAATCCCTTCTGGAAGTTATGAATCCTGCCCTTATGACAGTTCCGGGCTCAAGTCTTGGAAAGGGAATTTTATGCGCTAAGGATTCTTTTCCGCAGAACTTTTCAGCCGCCGGCCGCATCTGGCTTTTTACTGATGGTGAAGAAACTGACGGGGCTCTTTCCAGCGCAATCCTTGAATGTATGAGGGTTGGAATTCCTGTAAGCATTATCGGTTTTGGTGATTTAAGTGAATCTGAAATTCTTGCGGGCGACGGCAAAACAAAAGTGAAAACTGCCTTCCGTAAGGAAAATCTTGAAAAAATCATTGATTCTGTGAGCGAAAAAGTGAGTTCCTATAAAAACCAGACTCCGATTCTCTTCATTGAAGCAGCAGAAATCGGGGCGGCATCAAAGCTGCTTTCTCAGATTTCAAATCATCAGGAAAATACTCAGATTGTTTCTTATGAAGCGCGGCCTGTACCACGTTACAAGCTCTTTTTGATTCTTGCCTTTATTTTCTTCGGCGCCAGCTTCTTTGCAACAGAATTTGATTTTTCAACCTTCAGAAATCAAAAATCACCTAAAGCCGCTTCCCTGCTTATGATTTTTTCTTTGTTTTCTATTTTAATGCTTTCGGGCTGTTCAAATAAAAAATCCGAAAACTCTTTTTCTGGAACAAAGGAATCAATAAAAATTCTTCAGGGCACCTGGGAATGGCACAAAAAAAATTACCGCAAGGCAGTTTCCTATTACCTGGATGTAGCCCAGAATACCGCGCCTGACAAACGCCAGAGCATCGACTATTCACTTTACGACCTGGCGCAGGCTTATTCGATGACAGGCGAAGACAAGGCGGCACTTGAACGCTATGCCCAGATTTCTTCAGATGCGCCCCAGGTTGTCCGCTACAAGGCCTACTACAATGCGGGAATCATTGCCTGCAATAACGGCGATTTTGAAGGGGCAACTTCATATTTCAGAAAAGCCCTGGAAATCGACAGTTCCCGTATTGAAGCAAAAATCAATATGGAACTGTCCATTCAGATGACAGCGGCAGAATCAAAACAGAACGAAAGTCAGGCTCTTCCTGCAAATCAGGAAAACCAGCACAATCAGGATCTGGAAAATACCGTTTTTAATCACATAAAGGAGAACGATAAAAAACAATGGAAAAACAGCCAGTCAAACGAAGCTCAAAATCTTTCCGACGATTACTAAAAAGCGGATTTTTGTCGCTCCTCTTACTGCCAGCCGCAAAATACTACCTTGCCGCCCAGCCGGTCATAAGTCAGGCTCAGGCCAACGCGCTGAGTATAGCTCCTGCAGAAAATCAGAGTCTCTATACAAAATCTGATATCAAATTTGAAGTTCTTATTCCAAATGCAAAGGCTGATTCTATAATCCTGCAAAATGCCAGCACACCCGCAAACGTAACAATGCGAACAATGCGCAAAAGTCAGGAATTCGGCGAAAACGAAGGAACAAAAATCGAACTCTGGTTCAACTTTGAAAAAAAAGGCGACTACAAGCTTGCCCCGCTTTCACTTCTCATAAGTAACCGCCGCCGTACAATTCCCTTTGCCCCGGTAACAATCGCTGATAATCCGGAATTTCTTTCTCCCCGCGTTGTAATTCTTTTCCCGGACGGAAATACTTTTTACTCCGACGAAGCTCCTGACCCTAAGGACAAAAATTACGGAAAGCCTTTTTTGAACTGGGAAACAGGCAAAACTATTGCATTTTCTGTCTGCCTGCAATATGCGGTTCAGCTGGTTCAGTTCAACTGGGAAATTCCTACTGAATCAATTTTTACCCAGACCAAAACCTATGACATTCTGGAAATCAAATACCGGGAAAAACGCTATTCTGATGAGCTGATTCCTGTTGCTGATTTTGAGTGGACATCACTTGCCCAGGGAGAAAAATCATTCCCAAAAATCAAACTGACTGCCACTGCCTACAACGGCTACAGAAATGATATTTATATCCCCGATTTCAAAATCAATTTTTCTGAAAAAACAGAAGAAGGTGCAAAAACGGCAGAAGCAGACCTTTTTGACCAGAGCTTTAATTCTTTTGACGATGAAGTGAAAAGAGCTGAGTACGAAATGGCCGTAAAGGAAGCTGAATATTTGGATTCAGCAATTTCAAAAAGTGACTGTCAGACTCTTGCAGAACTGCGCCACAAGGAAAGAAATGAGATTTTCGGATGGAAAAAAAATGTGGCAGCACGGGCTGATTTTGAAGCTAAACTTGGAATAAATACATCAATCAGCGAATTTTATATGGGCAGCTTTTACTTTTTTGCCCTGATTGTTTTGATTTCTGCCTCACTTTTTATTATCTTTTTAAAGAAGCGTATGGTTCTTCCTGCCTGTTTAAGCTCGGCCGCCCTCTTTTTTGGACTTATTTTCTTCATCTTTGTTTCCGTACAGAAGGTCAAAAAATACGGAATCTCTACCGGCTGCAAAATCAGCTCGATTCCGGAAGAAAGTGCAAAGGCAGAATCAAGCATTGGAGCCGGAAACCGGGTTCAGATTACAGAAGAAGCCGGCCAGTGGATTTATATTCAGCTGGGCGAAAGCGGCGGCTGGTGCAGACGCGACGAAGTTATTTTTATAAACTAAAATTTTAGTGCAAGTAAGGGGGCTCAAAATGGATATGGGCGATATTTTAAATCAGTGGGATTCATATCAGGCTGATAAGGTAAAGAAACAGAAGGAAAGCGGAAAAAATCAGGTTTCTCACAAAAAGGCAAACGCTCCTACCCCGGAAGAAAAGGCCCGAGCCGCAGAAAAGGATTTTGAAGCGCAGATGAGGCGCGATAACGAAAAACAAATAAATCCTATGGAACTCTGGCTGCGACGCTATGGAACAATCGATAAGGATAAAATTGCAGAAGAAAACGAGCTTAAAAACCGCGAGACTGACAGAAATTATCTGATTTCTATGGCGCCGGAAGCAAGAATTGATTTGCACGGGCTTCATCAGGATGAAGCTTATGAGCGCCTCAACAATTTTATTGCTGACTGCAAGCTGCGCGGTCTTAAAAAGGTTCTGATTGTGCACGGAAAAGGAATCCACACCCACGGAAGCGACCCGGTTTTAGGTGAGCTGGTACGAAAGTTCATTGAACGCGACAAGCGCTGCGGAACTTCAGGACATCCAAAGATGAAATCTGAAGGCGGAACTGGCGCAACTTGGGTAATCCTTAAATAATTTCCAGATTTTCCAATTTTTTTCTCAAAACATTGCCGGATTTTGCATTTTTTTGCCTATATTAAGGTATGAAACGAATGATTTTTATTTTCTGGCTGATAATAAGCTTGGCAGCCTGCAGTCTTAATGAATGTGATTCTGACACTTCTTCACAAAACGGTTCATCTCCTTCCCGCTCCTGCTCTTTCTCCATTGCAAACTGGAATGTCCAGACCTTTTTTGACGGCGTCACCGAAGGCAGCGAATACAGTGATTTTAAGTCAGCCGCAAAGTGGTCAAACAGCAAATATTACACAAGATTAAAAAGACTCTGTGAAGTTTTAGCCCGTCTGAATGCGGACGTTTTTGTTCTTGAAGAAATTGAAAACGAAGGCATAATCAATGATATTGCAAATCAGTTTGCGGGAAACTCCTGGGATTCTTCAAAAAACTGGACTTACAGTTGCTTTGCAAAGGAAAAAAACTCTTCAATCGGCTGTGCGGTTCTTTCAAAATATCCCCTTTTTGGAATTAAAACTCATTCTCTTGATATAAGGACACAGAAAGACAGCCAGCCTTCTATGCGGCCCATTATGGAAGTGAATCTTGATGTTGGAGGCCGCAACGTAATTCTTTTTGTAAATCACTGGAAGTCAAAATCCGGCGGAGAAGAAGAAAGCGAAATCTGGCGGGACTGGCAGGAGACTCTTCTGGCAGGAAGATTGGCTGAAATATCATCAGCGTCGGCGTCGGCCCCCTGCATAATCTGCGGCGATTTCAACCGGGATATAAGGGAATTCTGCGTGCTGGAAGGCGGCTCACGCACAGAAGGCAACATAAGCCTGCGGGGAGCAAAACCTGTAAAGGTATATTCTCCCTGGCTTACAGAAAGCGGCAGTCTTTCTTCCGAAACCGGAAGCTACTACTACAAGGGCAGCTGGGAACGCATCGACCACATCTTCAGCTTCGGCAAAGCCCGCATTTCCGCCTTCTCCCCCCGCGCCGAATCACCCTGGGCCAAAGAAGACAAAACTCCCTTCGCCTACAAAATCTATTCCGGCGAAGGCTATTCCGACCATCTGCCTGTAATGGCAAGTGTGGTGGTGGAGTAATTAAAACTTCCTTACCAGGAACAAATATTCCTTTACATGGATTTCACGGTCTTTGAGGTTGCGGCTACCGCGGAAGGTGTTGTACTTGGATTCGAGAACCTGGACTGAGCCTACCTGAGACAAAAGGGCGATCATGTCGTCTTTGGGGATGAAGCCTTCGGAATTGAAGGAAACCAGGACGTAGCGGGCGCGAACGTTTTTTACAAGGTCTAAGAAGGCGTCGGCGACCTGGCGTTTTTTGTTGTAGGCTGAGCGGTTCCAGTTGCGGGGGATGCCGGAAACTCGGCTGATGGCTTCTTCGTCGGGGGCCTTGTAATTGGCAACCAGGTTGAGCATAAAGTAGTTTGAACCGTATGGATGCTGATTGTAAGGCGGATCGAAATAAGCAAGGTCGTAAATCGGATCGGAGGAGGCACTGGCATTTGTAGCTGCACATTTTGCAAGCCCCTCCAACGGCGCATACAATTCTTCCGAAGTTACAAGCTCGTTGGCGTTGCAGTTGAAAACCTGACTCTGACATGAATAATTACTGAAAACCGGAAGTTTGAGCTCGATTTTGCCTAAAATGCGGCTGAGGGCGTCTTTGCCGTTTCCGCCGAACTGGCCGACTCCGGTTTTTGAGTTCTTGTAAAAGCCTTTGAAAATGCCGGCGGTGTTTGCGTGAATGCTGGCTTCGGAAAGCAGGGGCGCTATAAAAAAGTGACGAAGCTCTTCCGGCACAATTTCGTCTATGAGCTGACGGGCAAAGTCCAGGTAGGCGGCATTGTAAGTGGTGTAAAAACAGCGGTCTGATTTTTGTATGTTATTTTCGTCGTGCGGAGCGTAGAGGCGGCTTATAAATCCAGGCTCGGAGGATGCAGCTCCTGACGCCCGCCTGCCTTGCAACGTATCCAGTCGCTCTGCCACTGCCCTGACTAAGCTTTCGTGTAACCGGGAGATGCGGGCGGCAGGAAGGTCATCTTTGTTGGAAAGATAACAGCGGTTGATTAAAACCGAGTAGGCTTCCATATCGTTTGCGGCAATAAATGTCGAAAACTGTTTGAGATAACGGGAAACGATGCCGCTGCCGGAGAAGATGTCCAGGCAGGTAAGTTTTTCCCTGCCAAGCTCGCGGCGGACTATTTCCACGCCCTGACCGATAAAGGGCAGGAGGGCACGCTTGTTTCCTATGTAGGTGATGAGCTGCTCTGTGAGAAAGGCCGGATTTTCTGTCATACTTCTTTGAAGCCTGCGCCAATGGAATTCATCACTTCAAAAAAGTGCGGGAAGGAGACGCTGCAGCTTTCGGCGTCGTTGATAATGACGCTTTCGCCGGCTGGAAGGCCAAGTCCCAGGCAGGCAAGGCTCATGGCAATGCGATGGTCCTTGTATGATTCAACCTCGCCACCATGGAGGCCGGCTCCACCTTCGTGTCCGTGGATAATCAGGCAGTCGTCGCCTTCTTCTATGTCGGCGCCAAGCTTACGCAGTTCTGTTTTCATGGCCCAGATGCGGTCGGTTTCCTTTTTGCGGCAGATTTCTACGTCTGTGATGACTGTTGTGCCTTCGACAAAGCAGGCTGCCACCGCAAGCGCACAAATTGCGTCCGGGAAAGGAGAAATCGTAACGCGGAAGACGCCGTCCGGGAGATTTTTTGCGGAAAGGCCTTTGACTCCCTCGCGACCGCGCACAGTAAGAGTGCAGTCTTCCTTGTTCCAGTTGATGTCAGCTCCAACGCGCTGCAAAACTTCTACGATTTTGTCGTCGCCCTGGCTGCCAGAACCGTCAATTCCTTCGATTACGATTTCGCTGCCGCTGATAAGAGCGGCTACCAGAGGAAATGCTACGGCTTCCCAGTCGGAAGGAACTGTTTTATCAAAAGCTTTGATTGCGACAGGCCCCGTAACTGTGATTTTTTTGAAGTCTTCGCTGATTGTACAGGGAACGCCCACGCTTTCAAGCCAGATTTTTGTCATTGTAAGATACGGCGTTTCTTTTGGGTCTGTAAGGTTTATATGAAGGGTTCCGTTGAGTCGGCTTGTTGCCATCATAAAACCGCTGATGTACTGGGAAAGCTTTCCGTCAGTGGTCAAAGTCTTATTTACATCGATGGGGCCGCAGAACTTAAATGGAGGTGTTACGCCCCCTTCCGCAAGTGACGAGGCCTTACCCCCCAGTTGATTAAGGGCGTCAATCAGATGATTTACAGGGCGCTTGCAGATTGATTCGTCACCTGTGAAGGTACATTCGCCTGCAAAAGTAGACAAAACCGGACAGAGAAAATACATGAGGGAGCCGGAGTTTCCGACATCAATCAAGCTGTCTGGTAAGTGAAGATTTTTTCCCGCACCGCGAACGGTCCAGACCGCCGGGGAGGAGGCAGCGGTACCTGAGGTGGCACTCTGGCCTTCCGGCAGGCTCACCTCCGCTCCAATCTGCTTTACCGCCTGCACGGTGGAAAGGCAGTCGTTACTTGGAAGGGGATTTTTTATATGAGAAGTACCCTCGGCAAGGCTTGCCAGAATCAGGGCACGGATTGTATGACTTTTAGAACCGGGAACGCTCACGCGGCCGGAAAGCTTACTTTTTTGTGAACTTATTTTCATAGGCGAAAGTATAACAAAAACGTGACGAATTTTCTATTATTTGGTACAATTAAAGAATGACAAAAAGAGCGCTGATACATGTTGACGACAGCGAAAATATTGTAGAATTCGCACAATTTTTAGCTTCAACAGGCTGGACAATTCTTTCGGCAAACAAAACAGAAGAATTGCTTAGAAAAAATCATATTCCGGTCACCAGAAATATGGCTCTTTCTTCGGATATGGCATACGCCCATGATATTTCACGAGTCATAACCGATGTAGTCAGCACAAAGATTCCGGATTACGAATATCACACATCCCTCCAGCAGGAAGAGCAGACAAACAATATTTTTATTGTCTGCATAAACATCCAGCCTTTTTATTATATGGCTAATTCGAGTTTTGATTTGAAATCTGTAGATTACAGAATTTCTTCCATTCTCCGTTATGCCTTTTACAATTATGAAAACGTTCTGGTCATAACAGATCCTCAGGATTACAAGGAAGTCATTCTCCAGTTAAGAACAGAAAATATTTCCGATGACTTCAGAACCTATCTTGCCTCAAAAGCCCTGAACCTGATTTCTGCTTATGATGCCGGAATTGCAGGAACACTGGCAAAAAAAACACCTCTTTCAAAAAACTTTCCTCTTTTTGCCACCTACCCGCTTAAAATGCAGGCTCTTCTAAAACATGGAAGCAACGTTCAGCAGGCAGCCGGTTTTTACAGCCTTCCGGATGTAAACAGTCCCTCTGATTTTGCAAACTGTTCTGCAAGCGACCTGGATTATCTGACCTTATGCGATATTACAATGTGCTGGGAGATTCTTAACACCACCTACTCGCTGTTAAAAACCCAGTTCACCGTAAAATCAACAAATGCTGATAATTACGACTTTACAACCCAGTTTACGCCATTAACAGGAAAAGTTTTTACCTTCGCAGTAAAGTTCAATAACCTCTTAAGTGCAGCTCTGGGAGCAAATATTCAGGAATCCTTTGCTAAAACATACTCATACGATATAAAACACATTCGTGACGCAGTTCTTGGAAGTACGGCCGTAATTGACGGACGGGCCGCCGAAGAAATCATTAAAGGAAGCTTTATCGCCATTGTTGCACCGGATTTTACCAGCGAAGCGAAAAAAGTTTTTGCCCAGCGTCCAGGAATAAAACTGATTTATTCTACCAAGCAGTCTAAAACCATTTTCGAGGCATGTTTCGTTTACGGCGGATTTTTGATTCAGCAGCAGGATAAAACGATTTTTGACCACTGGTACATTAAAACAAGAAACCGCCCGTCACAAATCAAATCTGACCAGCTCGCCTTTGGTATGCTTTTCACCCTCAAAACCCGTTCCTACAGTGTAATTTTGATTAAGGATAATTCGATTGCGGGTATTGCACAGGGCTGCGTTTCAATGGCAAAAGCTTTGGGAGAAGTTCAGTATTCTGCCATCGAGCACGCAATCACAACAGGAAGAAGCACAGATTTCAACTCGTCAGACAATCCTATTGCTGACGTCCTTGTATGTGATGAAAAAATTTACTTTGGTGAAGAAATTAAAAGGATAATAGATCTGGGAGTTTCAACAATTATTGAAACTGGTGGAACTCTTGAAGATAATGAGTTTATCAACTATTGTGAAGAAAGAAACGTTTCTTTAATATTCACAGGCATTACGCATATTTCAATATAAGGACTTTTTATGCTTTTTTATCTGGGCCAGTATTTAAAAGAATTTTTCGGACCGGCACGACTCTTTACATCATTTACAGTTCTGATTGTTGTTGCCCTTTATCTTGGATTTTTTCTTGCCATAAACCTGATTCCGAAGTTTTATGACAAGCTTCCACATGACCGCGGACGTGAATTTACACTCAAAGATAATGCAGAAGCGGCTAAGGGAAAACCTACCGGAGCAGGAAGCGTATTCATCACAATCTTTGTGCTTTTGTGTTTTATCCTTATTCCAATGTCTTTTGCACAGACTGCAGTTCTGGTTCTTACCTGGATTACAATGCTGACAGGTTTTCTTGATGACAGAAGTACAACATCCTGGGGCGAATACCTCAAGGGCTTCCTTGATTTAGTGATTGGAATTACAGTCTCCCTGATTCTATATAATCAACTTTCAAAGATTTCTCCGGACGGCCTTGTAAGATTCTGGCTGCCTTTCTTTACAAGTCAGGTTGTAGTTAATAAAATCGTTTACGTTATTATCTGTACTGTGATGGTATGGGCTTCTATAAATACAACAAACTGTACAGACGGAGTTGATGGTCTTTCCGGAACTCTTGTTCTAATAGCCCTTCTTACACTTGGCTGTATTTTCTACTTTGTATTCGGTCACAAGGATATTGCAGAGTATCTTCTGGTTCCTCATTTTACAGCCGGTGCAAACTGGGCAGTTATGATTTTTGCCCTTGCCGGTGTTGTAATGGGATATTTGTGGCACAATGCCTTTCCAAGTCAGTGTCTTATGGGGGATGCAGGAAGCCGGGCCCTGGGATTTTTTATCGGTGTCTGCGTAATGGCAACAGGAAACCCTTTCATCATTCTGGCAACTTCATCAATCATCTTTATAAACGGAGGAATGGGCCTTCTCAAGGTTTTCCTTCTCCGCTTCTTTAAGATTAAGATTTTCTCGACTATCAGATTTCCGCTTCATGACCACATGAGAAAGAACCACGGCTGGTCACCAACCCAGGTTCTTCTCAAGTTCATGATGATGCAGATTTTAGTTTCTATTATTCTGCTGGGACTCTTCTTTAAGGTACGCTAAAGCCTCTTATCGGAAGAGCTCTACTAAAGTCATAGCATCAGCAAGAAGATTATCTACCTTACAGTATTCATTCGGCTGATGCGCCTGATCATCAAGTGTACTCCATACTGCGGCATCAATTCCTTCACGACGTAATTCCGCCGCAACTGTACCACCGCCGATTCCAATACACTTTGCATCAATTCCGTGAACCTTCTTAAGGGCCTCGGCAAGCTTCTGAACTACAGGGGCGTCCTTAGGGCTGGCCGGAGATTCTGATTTCTGTGGAATTTCATATTCAACTTTTACGCCGTATTTCTTTGCAATCTCATCACAAATCTCGTCAACCTTTTCTGTAACCTCTTTGAGGGTATAACATGGCAGGATTCGGCAGTCGAAGCAGGATACGTCCTCTCCAGGGATAATGTTGAGTCCGTCTACGTTCTTGAGGCGCATTGTCGGCTGGAAGGTTGAATATGGAGGTTCAAAGAGGAAGTCGCGTTTATCAAAAACCTTTTCAAGGCCATTGATTTTGAGGGCAAGTTCACTTGCGGCAAGGCAGGCATTAGCGCCGTTATCAGGGCGGGAACCATGAGTCTGCTTTCCGATTACATGAACTCTAAGCCACATAAGATTTTTTTCTGCAATTTCAATTGTTTCGCCTTTTGGGTCACCACCGTCAGGAATCAAAATCAAATCCTGCTTTCTGAAAAGCTTTGTGTTTTTCAAAAGCCAGACCATTCCCATATCGCTTCCGCACTCTTCATCAGCGGCAAAAAGAAGCTTAATTGTATGCTCCGGTGTGATTTTATTCTGAATGTAATAGAGGGCTGCCATAACGCCGGAAACAAGGCCCTGCTGATTATCCTCAACTCCGCGTCCGTACAAAACGCCGTCCTTTTCTACACACTCCCAGGGATTTGTATTCCAGAGCTTGAGGTCGCCGGTTGGAACAACGTCCAGGTGGGCAATTGACCATACGCTGTAGTCATCACTTTTTCCCTTAATTGTTGCAACAAGATTTGGGCGGACTCCCGAAGTTACGCGGCTGTCAGGTGCATCATACTGTTCAAGTTTTTCAAATCCGTGATTAGAAAGCCATTCCTTAAGAACTGCACATTTTTTGCTTTCACCGTCGCCGCCGTTCTGTGGAGCCATAGCAATCGTCGAAGTTAAAAGTTTTTCAAGCTCAATTGCAAGCGCACGGTTTTCGTTCATAAATTTTTTAATGTCAGTCATACATAAATCCTTTGAATTTTAATATTCTCAAAACACTCTCATCCAGTCTTTTCTGTGTTATTCTACCATTTTTTACAGCTTTCAGCACGCCATCATAAGCCTTAAAAAATTCTGCCGGCATAAGGATGATGTCATTTCCGGCATTAAAGGCCATAACAGCTGCATCGCCAGGACTGTAATGCTTTTTGATTGCACCCATTCCAAGAGAATCAGTAAGTATCAAGCCTTTATATCCAAGTTCCCTGCGGAGCTTTCCGGTGACAAGCTCCTTAGAAAGCGAAGCCGGAAGACCATCGCCGGTAACATTATTTACTGTAACGTGAGCAATCATAACGCTGTCTGCCTTTGCAAAATTTTCTGTAAAAGGAATAAGTTCGCAGGCTTTAAGCTGACTCCAGTCTTTATAAACCGCTACAAAATCATCGTGAGTATCATCCTTTGTGTCGCCGTGCCCCGGAAAATGCTTTATGCAGCCCTTCACTCCGTTTTCATGAAGTCCGTCAAGGAAGGCTCCTGCCATATCCGAAACAAGACTGGGCTCGCTGCCAAAGGCCCGGTCCCCGATTACAATATTTTCAGGATTTGTATTTACGTCCATTACAGGAGCAAAGTCCCAGTTGATTCCATATTCAGAAAGATAAGAAGCAATATAGATTCCCGCGTCAAAGGCCTGATTTATATCTCCGCTGTCACCGATTTCTTCCATACTGGGAATATTTTTAAGTTCAAGCGCTTTTGTTTTCGCAAGTCTTGTTACACGACCACCCTCTTCGTCTGTAGCAATAAGAAGGGGAATATTACTCAGGCTCTGGGCTGTAGAATTGAACTTTTTAAGCTGATTTTTATCCTTGATGTTTCCGCCAAAAAGGATGATTCCGCCTACCTGGTATTTTTTCTGATTTTTTGCAAGGACGCCTGCAAAAGTTTTGTGATATTTAAATCCCTTGCGTCCGAAAGCAGGATCAAGCTGGTCAGGCTGAATTACAAAAAGCTGGCCAACCTTTTCTTCAAGGGACATCTGGGAAAGAATCTGAGAGGCAGACTTTCCTTCATATTTATTTACAGGCTGAATATTTTTTGTTGTTGTACAGGCTGATAATAAAAAAAGAGTCGCCAGGGGCAAAATATAAGTTTTTTTCATACTTATATTATAACCGCTGACGGCCCTTTTTATCTAGCGATATACTTCCCAAGTTGTTTTAACCAGAGTATCTACATCAGAATACTTTGGTTCCCAGCCGAGGAGCTCTTTGGCAAGCTTTGATGTTGCGTAAAGACTTGCCGGGTCACCTGGGCGGCGAGGAGCGTCTTCTGCAGGAATAGGCTTTCCTGTGATGCGGCGGGCAGCATCAAGAAGCTCTTTTACAGTTGTTCCCTTTTCTGTTCCCAGATTCAGTTTAATGCTCTTGTCATTCTTTGCAATGTAATCCAAAGCCATTACGTGAGCGCGGGCAAGGTCTGTTACGTGAACATAGTCGCGGATACAGGTTCCATCACGGGTGTCGTAGTCGGTTCCGAAAACTTTAAGTTCACGCTGGCCAAGAGCTACTTCCATAATACGTGGAAGAAGGTTTTCAGGCTTCTGCTCAAGACCACGGATTTTTCCTTCAGGATCATAACCGGCAGCGTTGAAGTAGCGGAGGGCTGCAAAGCGCATTCCCTTAAGCTGATCGTACCAGCCCATAAAGCGTTCAATTTCAAGCTTTGTGAATCCGTAGTAGTTGATTGGATTCTGAGGATGATTTTCATCCATTGGAAGATACTGTGGTTCACCGAATGTCGCGGCAGAAGAAGAGAAAATCATCTTTTTACAGTTGTGGGCAACAGCGGCATTCATGATGTTCAAAGTTCCTGTGATGTTGTTTACACTGTATTTTTCAGGAGCAATCATAGATTCACCGGCTGCCTTAAATGCGGCAAGGTGAACAAAAGCGTCAAATCCGCGGGCAAATGCCGCATCAAGATCTGACGGAATCAAAATGTTTCCATAAATAAAGTCATTCTCAGGGAAAAGGTTCACTCTCAAGCCTGAAGAAAGGTTATCAAATACAGTTACCTTGTGGCCTGCAGCCATCAATTCTTTTACAACATGGCTTCCGATATATCCGGCACCACCAATTACTAATACTTTCATATGTATCAAATCCTCCTGTGTTAGGTTTATTTTTCGTAAATCAAAACCGTAATATACGGCTCTTCTATTTTCTGATTCTGCGTATTCAGACGAACCCAGAATCCGTCAATTAAAACCCGCTCAGAATCAATGCTGATTTTATTTTCTGACTGATCAACGTTTATCCCACGACCGGTAATAATTTCGATGTTTTCTGCTGAATATCCCGAAAAAGCCTTTGCAACCTTATCAATTTTTCCATCGATGGCCGGTTCAACCCAGTCCGGAAGAGCCATTCCAAAGCCCTTATACTTCCAGTCTTCAAAACGCTCATTGTTTTTTACGGCTTTTGCTTTAGGTGATGAAAGAGATGCAGCAGTTGATTCTGAAGCAGCAGAGCCTTTAGGAGCCGAAGCACAGCCAAGAGAAATTGAAAGAACTAAAAGCGGTAATACACAAACAAGCAGATTTTTATTTTTCATCATTTATATAATATCATACTGGAAATCAGTTGTTAATTAAAGAAGAAGCAAAACTCAAGATTATACGAATCTATTATCAAAACTGTAACTTTTTCAGTTTAAAAAACTTTTTGTTTAAGGTAGACTAAGCAATATGAAAAAAATATTTATTATCAGTGTAATTGCGGCTGCAATCAGCCTGCTTTCTTGTGCAACAATTAAAGAACTTCCAGAAGACTTAACTTCGGCACAAATCATACAGAAGGGACAAAACGCTCTTGTTGCCGGTGACTATAAATCCGCAGAGTTCTGTTATGAAACTGTAATTCAGAGATTCGGAACAAATCCTGCTACCTTTGTCGAGGCCAAATACGAGCTGGGAAATGCTTATTACAAGGCAAAAAAATACCAGCAGGCCTATGATACCTTCACAGAACTCCTGGACATTTACGGATATTCTCAGGGAAACCTTCCGGGCGCTTACAAAAAGCTTGCTCAGATAGGTCTTGATAAAATCCCTGAAAACAAAATTACTAAAAAATAAATTATTTGTTTGGAAGGAGGATTGCGTGGGTTTTAATCCCCTTCTCTTTTGCAACTCCCATAACATATTCCTTTGAATATTTTCCTGAACCACGCGGGAAGGGATGAGGCTCAGCGTCACCTATAAGAATTACGTGTCTGTCAGCTTCCGGACGCCAGGTGTAAAATGCGCAGCTGGCGTAAAGAGCTTCGTAAACAGCTTCAGGGACATCTCCGCCTTCCGTACCGCGGATATAAATCGAATCAAGATTCTGCTGGAAGTTATTGTAGCTCTGAGTGAATACAAAAAGTTTTACAGGGAGGCCCATATACTTGTAGGTGTCGCCGTAATCGCGGTAGAAAAGCAGACCAAAGCGGGCATCGTGACTTTCACCAAAAAGCTTTCTAAGGGCAGGCTTCAGGCGGGCCTTAAGCTCATCAATATCATCCTTCATACTTCCGGTTGCGTCGATTGCAAGAACAAAATCAAGCGGCTTAGTCTTATCAAATCCATCAATAATTCCAAGGATATCCTCGACAATTGTTTCAGGTCCCTTTGAATAAATCATTTCATCATCAGTGATTTCCTTGAATTTTTCACTGGCAACCGGGTTATATTCATCAGTCAAAACAAGTAAAGGCTCCGGTTCCGGCGCAATAGGGGCCGGCTTTGGAATCTTTCTTTTGATAAGGTCAAACATAAAAGGATTATCAAGATAATCACCAGAATAATCGGCATAAGGCTTTGAGTAGGCACGAATGCTGATAAAGGTTCCCTTACCAATTTTTATTTCACCGTGACGGCTCCACTCATATCCGTAAACAAGAGTATCGGGAATATAAATATGGAAGGCAGGCCCGAAGAAATCTGTATCTTCAACAGTTGAATCAACAAGACTGTACTGGGCATATTTTGATTCCAGCTTCTTTCCGTCAAGAATGCGGATTTCATCACCGTTTATCGGATTGTATTCCTTTGCCCGGTAAGCATAATTATCGATTTTTCCATAAGGGTCTTTTGTTGTTTCTGTAAGAAGGATGGATTCAATGCCCTCTGTTTTTTTTACATAAAGGTGAAAACCGCCCTTGCTTTCATCTTCTTCGCGGATAATCTTTATATTTTCTGCGGGAATAAGAAGCTTCTGCTGTGCAGGAGTGTAAACAAGCTGCTGACCTCTCTGATCAATTCCATCTGTTCGTTCCTGAGAAATAAGAGGAGCCGCAAAGAGTCCTCCCAAAATCAAAAAAATAAATAAATTTTTCTTTACTGTCATACTTCTTTATCGGTTGAAAATCCAAAAAAATGATTTATAATTAAAGAAATTAAATAAAGAATTTATAAATACTTTATTTTTTTAATTCTACTTTAAATTACATCAAATTTGCTTTATTATATTTGCTCCGGTGTAACGATAAAATTATGGAAAACGAGAATACGAATAATTTCGAAAAGGTAGACATTAACTCATTTTTCGACGTTCAGGAAGAACAGGAAACCAGTAAGGTTGTCATTTTTACAACCAAGCAGCAGATTCTGGTTAATGAAATTATGCCTATCATCCAGAAGCACGACAGCGACACCGGTGAAAATTTCCGTAACAGAATTTCTGATTTGCAGGCTCTTGCTTCTGCAATTAACCGATTTCCTTCCCTGCTTGAGCGTCATTCAATCATTGGTGATGTAAGAACTCCAACTTCCTTAATTGACTCTTTGATTGAACACCTGGACAGCGGCGATTCGACTCTGCAGCTTCCTTCAAAGGCAAACCTGGGTAAGGGACTTTTGATTGCAAAAATGCATACTCTTTCAAGCCTCAGCCGCCAGGCCAATCACCTTGGCGAAGAAAAGCTTTATAAGGAACTTGAAACTGAAACAATTTCTTCTATGTTCTCCCTGCTGGTAGAGGACGTATATCTGAACCTTATCCGCGATGCATCACAACCTATGGAATTCCGCCGCGAATGGGCAATGTCCCTGCTTCTTTTGTGGGAGCACTGGAGTGATCAGAACATTGAAGATGTTGCACCCGTTCTTCAGTCGGTATGGACTGCCCGCCGAAAGCTGGCACCAGCCTTTGGTACAATGATGGGAACTTCAGAACTTATGATGATTTCCATGCAGATGGACGAGCAGTGGATTCAGTTCATAAAAGAAAAATTAGGCGAACCTGGCGTTACTCAGGCAATGGAAGAATTCCTCTTTGGAATTTCTTACGAGCAGATTCAGACGCTTAAAAATACGCTGAGAACAAAGGGAATTGCTTCTATCGGCCGTGACGAGGTTTCAAAATTCTTAGGCGAACACGTAAAGGCCGATGCCGGACTGGACTACCGCGACTTCTACTCCCTTTACACCGTAAGACGGGATAATGCGCGCTCAAGGGGCCGCTTTAAGGCCGAAGGACCTTATAAAACACTTGAAGACTACTTTATTCAGTTTGTAACTGAACAGAACAAGGAGAAACAGAAAAATGACACCTTCGCAAAATAACAACGAAGCAGAAAATACCAGCGGACAGACAAAAAAGGTGCCTTACCACTTTGGCGAAAAGCTCCGTCAGGTGCGTGAACACAAGGGCTACACCCTCAAGGTTGTTGCACAGCAGGCCGGAGTAAGCGAAAGCCTTGTTTCTCAGATTGAACGCAACCATGTTTCCCCTGCCATCGACACCCTTCTTGCCCTGGCAGACGTGCTGGACATAAATCTCGAATTCCTCTTTGAAGAATACCGCAAGGAGCGCCCCGTAAAAATCATTCGTGCAGGCGAGCGCCCGACTCTGGAAGAAGAAGAAATTATTTACGAGGAAATCTCAAAACCGGAAGATACAGACAAGCAGAATGCCTTTGAATCTTATATGGTAAGAATTCCGGCTCATTCTCATACTCACCGGGGTTCTTACGGCCATATCGGAAAGGAAATGGGTTACATCATTCACGGAAAAGCTAAGCTTACCTACGAAAGCAAGGAATACATTCTGGAGGAAGGAGACAGCGCAACCTTCTCTTCCGGCGTACCACACATCCTGGAAAACGTCGGCGAAGACGAACTCAGCGCCATCTGGATTGTTACGCCCCCTCAACGTTTTGTAAACTAATTTCTGTATTCCCGCGGGCTTATGCCCGTGGTCTTCTTAAAAATAAAGCTGAAATAGTGAGGGTCGCCAAAGCCGCACTCGTAGGCAATATCACTGCCTTTCATATCAGTTTCTTTAAGCAGTTTTTTTGCCGCCTCAACGCGTACATTTGTCAGAAATTCAATAAAGGTAATTCCACATTCCTGGCTGAAAATCGTAGAAAAGTGGTTAGGGCTCAGGTGAACCTCTTCCGCAACAGTAGTAAGACAGGTATCCTGGCTGGCATAATTCTTTTCAATATAATCCTTTGCCTTGATGATAACGTCTCCATATCGGCCCTGGATACGGGAATCCCGGTAATCAAGCAGGCGGCTGAGAATATTTCGGACATTTTTAACAAATATTTCTTCGTTCTGGACAGATTCTTCGATAAAGCTGTGCTGCAAAATCTCAGGCATGATTTCATTAACCTTACCATCCAGCTCTTCAATCAGCTTGGAAACCGCCATAATTACGTCCACAAGAAGATAGGAAGCAATTACCGTAAAGCTCTGGGAGTTATCATTCAAAATCTCAATATAGTGATTTATGATTGTATCAATTTCGTTTTTGCCGGCATATTTGAGGTTATCAACAAGAGGGTCCTTATCCTGCAGGGAAAGCTGACCGTCAGAAGAATTTTTTACGTCGTCTGAGCTCAGGATACGGCTCTTATTCCAGATTCTTGTCATCTGAAGGATTTTATCCGCATCATTGTAGCATTCGCCAATCTGAGAAAAGTGGTCTACAGTCTTACTTATAGAAGAAATTACGTTGCAGTCAAGACGCTGGGTTACAATATGTTCGATGGCTTCCGCATAATCAAAGCTGGAATTTTCGATATCTTCTTTCGAATTTCCCTTCAAAATGCAGACACAGCGTTCCGGCCCTATAAAAAATGAAATTACATCCGGCCAGTTTTTCACAAGCGAGTTCAGGCGAACCTTAGCTTCCTGAATGGCATTGTGATTCTGCTTTTCATTGCGCAGGTCATTGATGATGATTTTATAATAGCGGGAAATAAAATCCAGATTTAGGGTAGAAGCCTTCTGCATTGCCTCTGCGTGGTCAATATTTCCAAAAACCAGGTCAGAAAGAAATTTATTCCTCATCAGGGTCGAATTAGATTCCAGTTCTTCCCGCAGCTGAGTCATATCAGAAAGCTGCTTTTTTTCTTTATCCAGGTTTGCGGCCACCTTATTAAGGCTTTTCAATAAATCATCATGGGTAAAAGGCTTGAGGATATAATCTTCAACACCGATAGAAATTGCCGCCTTAGCGTATTCAAACTCATCATGACCGGAAAGAATAATTATGCGGATCCAGGGCTGGATTTTTTTCAGGATTCTGGCAAGCTCAAGTCCGTCCATAAAGGGCATTTTTATGTCAGTAATCAGGATGTCCGGCTTCATTTCGTGAATCATGGAAAGGGCAAGCTCACCATCGCTGGCTTCACCCGCAAAGGTAAACTGAGAATTTTCCCAGTCGATTGTATTTCTGATTCCTTCGAGAACGATATGCTCATCATCAACAATAAAAACGCTGTACATAAAAAGCTCCAAATTTCCTATGAATTAATTTTCCTTTGCGTCCACAATGCAGGGAATTGTAAAAGAAACGTTCGTACCCTTCATTTTTTCGCTGGAAATATTAAGTCCGCAAGCCTTATCATTATAATACAGAATCAATCTTTTATTAACATTATAAAGGCCATAAACCGAAGCAAGATTTTTTCCATCCTCTGTATCAAGCTCCTTCCTGACCTCTTCAAGCCGTTCAGCAGTAAAGCCCGCCCCGTCATCAATTACACAGATTTTAATTTTGTCGTGCTTTTCATCAGTAAACTGGGCTGTAATATTTATATGTCCCCTGCCCCTCTTATTCTTAATTCCATGATAAATAGCATTTTCTATAAGCGGCTGCAGGCTCAGCTTGAGAATCATAAAATTATTCAGGCGCTCGTCCACAAAAAACTCGTAATTCAAAATGTCGCCGTAACGCACCTTTTGAATCGTAAGGTAATTCTTAACGTGCTCAATTTCCTGTTCAATCGTAATCCAGTCGTGACCGCGGCTGAGGGAAATGCGCATAAAGTTAGAAAAAGCCCTGGTAATTTCAACAACCTCGTCCTTTTTTCCCGCCTCCGCAAGCCAGATGATTGTATCAAAGGTATTATAGAGAAAGTGTGGAGTAATCTGGGCCTGAAGCTTTGCCAGCTCCTCCTTCTGCAGGTTTGTCTGCTCCTCAATATTCTGCTTCATCAGGAGGTCAATCTGACGGGCCATAGAGTTGAGGTTTTCAACAAGATGTGAAAATTCCGTAATATTTGGAGTATCAATCTGAGCCTGAAGGTTTCCCGCCGCAAGCTGGGTAGAAAATTTTTCCATTTTGGAAATAGGCCCTTTTATTTTTTTAGAAAGCGTTTTAAATGTAACGATAATCAGAACTCCTACTGTCAGAACAATCATAATCTGAATCAATAAAAGAAAATACGAAGAATTCTGAATATTATTGTTTGCTTTTTCTGCCGACTCAATTTCAGAAACAATAAAATCCCGCATAATCTGAGCAAAAAGATTTGAAATACTTCTGATTTCATCAAGCATAAGCTCGCTCTGCTCAACACTGGCATTCTGTTCCAGCTGACTTTCAAACAAATCAATATTGCGGTTCAAAGTCTGATAAGTTCGGAAGGCAAGTTGAAGATTACGGTTTACTGTCTGGGCATTTTTTTCCGCCATCATTTCCTTAAGGCCTGTTTCCAGCACCCGCAGCAAATTACTCTGATTTCCCTGGCGCACATTTATACGTCCGCAGACAATATTCCACAGCTCCTCAGGAATATCCTCGCTGCCCACCTTGAGAATCGTATTGGCCTTACCAACATTTTTAATGATTTTGTCATAACTTGACCGGTTATACTGCCAGATTGCCATAGAATATATGGTAGGAATAACCATAATAAGAATAATCAGAACATAAGAGCCGAAAATATACTGATAAAGACTGTTTTTGGCAAATGATTTTTTCAGTCTTTTCCTGAAATCTCTGAAAAACATCTTAGAATCCTTTGCCCTCAAGCTTTTCAGGCGGGTCAAATTCAGAAAAGAATTTTTCGTTTACATAAGTAATGCGGGGAATAGGCTCGCCGTTAGCAAGTTTTTTTACAAGATAGCAGAGATCGTGCCCCAGGTTGGGATTACATTCAATTACGCAGTTTACACTTCCGTCCCTGATTTTAGAAACCATTTCTTTTTCGCCGTCAAAAGTGACAATCGTATAATCAACAGGGTTAATGCCGCTTTCTTCCATTGCATCAAGGATTCCCCAGGTCATTGCATCGTTGTGAGACAGGATGATATCAACAGTCTTCTGCCCGATTTTAAGCCCGCCGTTATAAGCTATGATTTTTCTTGCAATTTCATTTGCCCGCGACCTCATAAAATCACCGCTTTCCGAATGTATTATCTGAAATTTAGGATGATTTTTCATAACAAAACGAAAGCCCGAAGCCCGCTCATAAGCCGCAGAAGAATTTTCCGTGCCGGAAATTTCAAGTACATTTAATGGCCCCGGAACGTCCTTGTATTTCTTTAAAAGATAATAAGCCGCCTTGCGTCCCTCTTCATTGGTATCCTCACCAAGCAGGCCCGCATAAAGCGAAGGATCTGAAGTCTGAATATTACGGTCAACAATAAGAACCGGAATTCCCGCTTCCTTAGCCTCACGCAGAACGTTGTCCCAGCCGGTTTCTACAACAGGAGCAAAGGCAATAACATCAACCTGATAAATAATAAAAGAATGAATTGCCTGAAGCTGATTTTCCTGCTTCTGCTGGGCGTTATCATAAAGAATCTGAATGCCCTCGTTAGCCGCCGCTTCCAGAATTGATTCCGTATTTCGGATTCTCCATTCACTTTCAGCACCAATCTGAGAAAACCCCAGAAGAATCTGATTGCGTTCAGCAGGCGCTTCTACAATAGCCAGGGACTTTTTTTTGCAGCTGATTACCGTCGCCGCAAGTAAAGACAGGATTAAAAACTTATTTAAATAGCGTGCTCGGACACTCATAAGTTAATTATAAACTAGGTAATCAAAATAAAAAAATAATTCTTTGTTAAGAAAATCAAAAAAAATGTAAAAAAATGAAAATTTTATTAGCCTTTTTGATAATGAAGAAGAACTTACCTTAAAAGGGCAAGCTCTCCTTCGTTTAACGGCCTGTAGTCGCCGGGCTTAAGAGTCCCGTCCAGGGCAAGACCGCCCATACTAAGCCGCTTCAAAAAAACAACCTTATTTCCGGCCGCCGTAAACATTCTTTTTACCTGATGGTATTTTCCTTCCGTAATAGTAAGGAGTGCAAAGCGGGCAGGACGAAGAAGCCCTTCTATCCCCCCTCCCTCTTGCCTGACTGCGTCCGCTCCTTTCCCCGTCTCTGCTCCCGCAAAGCCGGCGTCGCGGCCGCCCTTACACTCTGCAAGGCCCTGGAATCTCTGCAAAATGTCATCAACGCTGGCATTTTCTAAAGCCGCCTTAATTTCCCCTTCCCCCGGGAAGCGCACATTGGCGGGCTGGCAGGTAAAACCAGGATCATTGTCATCCGGTCCTACGGCAATGCCTTCTTCAAAGCGGCGGGTCACGTCAGCCTGCTCTTCTTCCGTAAATTCCCGCTCCAGCATTACAAAATAAGTTTTATCGATATGAGATTTTGGCGAAATAAGGCGGTGAGTAAGGGCTCCGTCAGTCGTAAAAAGCAGCAGGCCTTCGGTATCCATATCCAGGCGGCCTACCAGGTGCAGCTTTTCCTGCAGGTAAGGAGTGCGGTATTCTGGCGCAAGAAGGTCAAATACAGTCTGGTGTTCGCCGTCCTTGTTGGCGCTGACCGTGTGTGCAATCTTATTCATCATAAGATATATTTCGCGCTGGAAGGTCACCGCTTGACCGTCAACGCTCAGTTCGTCAGTATCAAGGTCAATTCCCAGCGAAGGGTCAAAAATCTGCTTTCCGTTAAGCAAAACCTCGTGACTGCGCAGAAGTCTCTTAATATCCTTGCGGGAACCAAAGCCCTGGTGAGAAAGCAGTTTGTCTATACGTTCCTTTGCCATGAAAAACTAAACGCGGTCTGCAATCGGAATAAAAGAACGCTCTTCTGAAACGTTTTTGTAAGCCGGACGGTAAATACGGCCGCCGCTTACTACTTCCTCAATTCTGTGTGCCGACCAGCCCGCAATTCGCGAAATTGCAAAAATCGGAGTAAATAGTTCGCGAGGAATATTAAGCATTGAATATACAAAACCAGAATACAAGTCAACGTTAGCGCAAACCTTCTTGTCTGAATGGTGAACATCACAGATAATGCCGGGAGCCAGGCGTTCGATAGTGTCGTATAGTCCGAACTCTTCCATACAGCCCTTTTCTTTAGCAAGTTCTCTTGCCTTTGCCTTCAAAAGCTTTTCACGAGGGTCGCTGATTGTATAAACAGCGTGTCCCATACCGTAAATCAAACCGCTGTGGTCAAAAGCGTCTTTCTGAGCAATCTTTCTAAGATAATCGCCGACTTCTTTTTCGCTGGACCAGTCTTTTACGTTTGCCTTGATTTCATCCATCATTTCTACTACGCGGATGTTGGCACCACCATGGCGGCTTCCCTTCAGCGAACCGATTGCGGCTGCCATAGAAGAATAAGTATCTGTATCGGCAGAAGAAACAACGTGAACTGTCAAAGACGAGTTGTTACCACCACCGTGCTCTGCGTGAATGATAAGGGCAAGGTCAAGAACCTGAGCTTCAAGCGGGCTGAATTCCTTATTTGAGCGGATAAGACGGAGGAAGTTTTCTGCGGTAGAAAGCTCCGGCTTTGGATTGTGAATGTACATACTTTCACCGTCATAATAGCGGCGCTTTGCCTGATAACCGTAAGCGGCAAAAGTAGAAAAGCGTGCAATCAGCTGAACGCTCTGCTTGATGATATTTCCAAGGCTGCGGTTTTCAGGATCTTCGTCATAAGAATAGCTTGCGAGTACACAACGAGCCATCTTGTTCATGATGTCCTTAGAAGGCGCCTTCATAATCATGTCTTCTGTAAAGCTTGGAGGAAGATTTCGGATTTCTCCAATGTAGTTTGCAAAACGGTCAAGCTGCTCCTGACTTGGAAGCTCTCCAAAAAGCAGAAGATAAGCGCACTGCTCATAACCAAACTGATGATTTTTTTCTGCATCGGCAATCAAATCTTCTACGTTGTAACCGCGGTAAACAAGGCGGCCAGGAACTGCAACCTTTTCTCCGTTCTGCATTTCGTAACCAACTACATCACCAATTCTGGTAAGACCTACAAGTACACCGGTTCCGTTTGCATTACGAAGGCCGCGTTTGACATCAAACTTGTTATACAAATCAGGATTGATAGGGTCGTTATGAACAGCAAGGCTTTCAAACTTCTTAAGGATTTCAGACTCGTCTTTATAATCAATCATATTAAGGCCCCCATCAGCTTTTTTATACATTTATTTGCATAAATATGCAATTTTTTCAAAATGAAATTACATAATTATACGAATTTGAGCTGGCAAATTCAATAAGATTTAAGAAATTTAAGTCACAGTAAATTTTTACACTGACATTAAAAAAGCGGGCAGATGAAACTCACCTGCCCGCTTAAGGAGTATTTATGATTTTGAAAAGATTTTCGTTTTACTACGCCTATTTACGGCTTCTGTTCTTCACAATTACGAATACACTCTGCAATACGATGAAGAAACAAAGGATTGCAGAAAGTACGATTCTTGCCCACCAGCTGGAAAGCGTTCCCTGGAAGCGGATCAAGCTTTCGATTGTTGCCTTAATCAAAACACCAAAGAAGGTTCCCACTACAGTACCAACACCACCGGTAAGCATAGTTCCACCAATTACGGCAGACGAAATTGCTTCCATTTCAAATCCTCGAGCCTGTTCTACGAAGCCCGAAGTTGTGTTCAGACAGAATACAAGTCCACCAAGCGATGCCAAAAATCCTTCCAGCATATAAGCCATGAACTTAGTCTTCTTTACGTTGATACCCATAAGGAGGGCGCTCTGTTCGTTTCCACCGATAGCGAACAAGTTACGGCCGAAGCGTGTATATTTAAGCATCCACCAGATGATTACAACAGTAATCAAAGCGATGATTACACTTGGATGAACAAACGGGAACATCAGTTTTCCTCTTCTGTTCAAATAGGCTCCAATTAAAACTAAGTAATCTTCACCAGATTTATCTGGAATTGCCAGGCCGACATTTATGTTCTTATTTGCAAGACCAAGGAAGAAAGCACTCTTTGTAATTGCAATCTGCTGTGAACTGATAATAGCTGTCAAACCACGGCAGAAGAAGAGTCCCGCAAGGGTGATTACGAAAGGCTGCAATTCCATATAAGAAATCAGCCATCCCTGGAAAGCACCAAAAAGAACTCCAAAAGCAAGGACAATCAGAATCGCAATACCGGCAGGCATTCCCATTTTTTCCATATAAAAGGCCAGAATCATACAATCAAGGCCGACTACAGAACCAACAGAAATATCAATACCGCCGGTAATCATTACGACTGTCATACCAGACGCAACAATCAAAAGACCTGCGTTATCAATCAGCATATTAAGGAAGGTCTGGGTTTTTCCAAAACCCTGTTCATGGAAAACAATCAGACCAACAATATACATAAGGGCAAAGAGACCAACAGTAACCATAAGAAGGAAGTTGCTGGAATCAATCTTTTTCTTCTGTTTACTAAGTAAACTTCTAACACTCAACATTTCTTTCCTCCCTATTTAGCCAAATTCAAAGCGTTTGCGCGGTTGAGTTTTCTCTGAGCAATCCACTTTTTGAAAGCAGGTGACTGGAAAACTACAATCAGAATTACAACGACAGCCTTGTAAACCGGCAGCTGGTCAGCGCTTACACCAACGGCATACAAACTTGTTGTAAGAGCCTGAATTGTGATGGCACCGATTACAGAACCTGCAAGGTTGAACTTACCGCCGCCAAGGCTGTTTCCGCCAAGGGCAACTGCAAGAATGGCATCAAGTTCCATATTCAAGCCGATGTTGTTAGCATCGCAGGAATAGATACGGCTTGAAGCGATAAGACCTGTAACACCTGAACAAAATCCACTGAATACATAACAGAAGAAAATTACCAGAACAGAGTTGATACCAACAAGGCGTCCTGCCTTAGGGTTGATTCCGACTGTCTGAATGTAAGTGTTCATTGCTGTTTTTGTTGTAACAAGGTAAGTGATTGCAACAAAGGCAAGGGCAATAAAGATCGGGGTCGGTACAATACAGCCCGGTATAAATCCACCGATATATTTGTATGATTCCATACGAACATAAAGGATTACACCAGTTGCAACTTCACCGTTTTCCAGAATCTTAGAACTGATAAGCTGGGCAATTCCGCGTCCGGCTGTATACATAATCAATGTAGCAACCATAGGCTGAATGTTAAGACCTGCAACTAAGAAGCCGTTTACAGCACCACAAAGCACGCCCAAAAGCAAACCAAAGAAGATTGCAAGGGCTGGAGCAGTTGCGTAGCCGTCGTAACTTGAACCAAGCAGGCGGACAATCAAGGCGGCAGAAACCGCAGCAATCGTACCAACCGAAATATCAGTACCGCGCGAAGAAGCCGCAACAAAGGTCATACCTACTGCAAGAATAATAAGTTCACTTGAACGGTTCAAAATATCGATTAAGAAGCCGTAAAGAACTCCGTTATTAATAGAAATTCTGAAAAAGCCCGGAGTGATGATTGCGTTTACAATCAGCATTACAATCAAAGCTGTAATTGGCAGCATAAGCTGGCTTTTTCGGGCTTTATTCCACATTGCATAAAAATTAGCCATTCTGTTTTCCTCCCGCAATTGCAACCATTACATCCTGCTGAGTAAGATTGTCGTTCTTAAGCTCTCCAACCTTTTCACCATCGCGCATTACGCAGAGGCGGTTTACAGTACGGAGCATTTCATCAATTTCAGAAGAGATGAAGACTACAGTCAAACCTTCTTTTGCAAGCTGAATTACCAGCTTCTGGATTTCTGTTTTTGTACCAACGTCAATACCGCGGGTAGGTTCATCCAGAATCAGGAATTCAGGGTTGGTTACCAGCCAGCGTCCGATAATTACCTTCTGCTGGTTACCACCCGAAAGGGCTTTAATAGGAGTTTCCATAGAAACAGTTTTTACGTTCAATGCCTTTACGTATTTTTCTGTCAATTCAATCTGCTTGCTCATAGGAAGCTTTTTGAAAACGCCGGTTTTTGCCTGCAAAGCAATCATCATGTTTTCACGGATTGAAAGGTCAGCAATAATACTTTCAGCCTTGCGGTCTTCCGGCAGATAAGCCATACCGCGTTTAATTGCATCAAGAGGAGTATTTACCGTCAAAGGCTTTCCGTTGAACTCAAGGCTACCTGCATCCGGGCGGTCAGCACCATAAAGTGTGCGGACAAGCTCAGAACGGCCGGAACCAAGAAGTCCTGTCAAACCGATAACTTCACCTTTCTTAATAGTAAGTTCAAACGGCTTAATTGTTCCCTTGTGGGTAAGACCAACAGCCTTCAAAATTACAGGAACATCATCGCGCTCTTCAACAGAATTATCTGCGTGCAAGTTATCAAGTTCTGCAACTTCGTGACCAAGCATTGCCTGAACCAGTTCAAGACGAGGAAGTTCTTTTACAGTGTACTGACCTTCAAGTTCACCGTTTCTCAAAACAGTAATCTTATCGCAGACAGCATAAACCTGCTCAAGGAAGTGAGTTACGAAGATAATTCCAACTCCACGGCTCTTCAGGCGGTTCATAACCTTAAAGAGCTCCTCTACTTCCTTATCATCAAGAGAAGAAGTAGGTTCATCAAGAATCAGAACCTTACAGTCAAAATTGATAGCACGGGCAATAGCAACCATCTGCTGAATAGCAACAGAATAATCGCCAAGACTCTTAGTTACATCTATATCAACAAGGCCTACTTCAGTCAAAACTTTTTTAGCCTGTTCATTCATTAATTTCCAGTCAATTGCAAAATGTTTTTTTGGTTCATGTCCCGCAAAAATATTTTCTGCTACAGAAATATTAGGACAAAGGTTAACTTCCTGATATACAGTACTGATACCGTTCTGCTGTGACTCTTCCGGAGAGTGGTTATTTATTTTATTTCCTTCAAGGAAGATTTCTCCCGAGTCTCTGGTGTGAATACCAGTTAAAACTTTAATCAATGTAGATTTTCCGGCACCGTTTTCACCCATAAGAGCGTGAATTTCACCCTTACAGAGAGTAAAATCAACATTCTGAAGAGCTTTTACACCCGGAAAAGTCATTGTTATGTTTTTCATTTGAAGTAAAACTTCATTTGCCATTTTTCTTTTCCCTAAGTTTTTTTTCTTAAAAAAAAGGCTGGAGAGTGCAGGTTTATAAATCCCCCTGTGCAACTCCAGCCTTTCCAGCTAAATTACTAACTTATTATTAGTATTTACGTGTTGGAAGTTTTGCAGCAGCATTTCCCTGATCAAATACTTCTTCAACTACGTACTGGATCTTGCTCTTGATTCCTTTAGGACCTTTAGCTTCCAAAGTCTTGATGATTTCATCAACACGTGGACCGTGAAGTGGGTTACATTCTACAGCACAGTTGATTTCACCAGCGATCATCTTGTTGAATGTTTCGTGTACAGCATCGAAACATATGATGATGATGTCTTTTCCAGGAACTTTACCAGCAGCCTTGATAGCGTCGATTGCACCCCAAGCCATATTATCGTTTTCTGCGAATACTACATCAATTTTTGGAGTAGATTTGAGGATAGACTCCATAACTTCCTGTCCCTTAGACTGTGTGAATTCACCTGTCTGCTGAGCAACAAGTTTCCAGTTTTTGTGAGCAGCAATACCCTCTTCGATACCCTGTGTACGTCCGATCTGAGCAGAAGCACCAATTGTACCCTGAAGGTCTACGATATTGATAGTTTCCTTATCGCGGCCTGTCTTCTTGAGGTAGCCTTCGAGCCATTTAACGCCGTCGCGTCCTTCCTGAAGGAAGTTTCCGCCTACCCAGCAAACATAAAGATCATCTACACCAGTCATCTGACGGTCAGAAAGAATTACAGGGATTCCAGCATCCTGAGCTTCCTGAAGAACTGTAGCCCAACCAGTTTCTACTACTGGAGCAACTACGATGTAGTCAACATCCTGCTGGATGAAACTTCGGATAGCCTTAATCTGGTTTTCCTGTTTCTGCTGAGCATCATCAAAAATCAATTTGTAGCCATTAGCTTCTGTGAATGTCTCTTTGAAAGAAGTTGTGTTTGCAAGGCGCCAGTCTGATTCAGCACCAACCTGAGCATAACCAACTGTGATGAGTTTTTTAGCAGGAGCCTTCTTCTTTGCAGCAAACATACTGCCGGCAGCTGCTACCATAAGACCTGCAGCAATCAAAGTCTTAACTGTTTTTTTCATATCCATTTCCTCCTAACGATTTGGACTGTTTTTATTATACTTTTATGGTAAATCGCAAAAGGTCAGAAGTACATACAGATTTTTACGGATTTATTTCAATTTTTTGGGATTTTTTTCAGAAAAATTTGTTAGAATTTATAAAAAGTTAAGATTTTTTTGGAAAAAGTTATGTTTTTTTTTGATAAAAAAAAGGGGGCTTACTCACCCCCTCATATTCTACAGGCTGAATCTCAAGCTGAAAGCGCCACCAAAGACATTAGAAGGAATGTCATAGCTTGCACTGAATGTAAGATCGATTACAGCGAAGTCAAAGGCAAATCCACCCTGAATTACAGGACGGAATTTAAATCCGCTTGCACCGCCTTCAAAGTTTGAAGGAAGAAGACCGTTATCAATAGCTTCAATAATCTGACGATTATCTGCCTTCAGGATATTATTCCATTTAATTCCCTTAGCATACCAGTCTGTGCTTGAATTTGTGAACATAAAGCGTGTTCCAAAGAATGGTCTGAAGAACAAAAGCTTTGTAGAAATCTGTGCATTCAAAGTAAAGTTTGTAGACTTGAAGTTCAAACCGGCACTGGCATCATCACTATTAACGTCTACCTTACCCTTTGTGTAATAGAATCCGGCACCAACAGAAACTTTAGTATCAAGAACCTTAGGTTCCCATACACAGTAGCGGATATCAAAACCAATAGCAAAGTAGTCAAATGTTACGTGCTTCAACAAACTGTCAAGACCAAGCTTTGATGAATTAAGAGTTGTCAGTGTAAAGCCAAAGTCAAAAGGAAGGGCAAAATCACCAACCTTTACACCACCAAGGCGCAAATCTGCTGTAACAGTAGGCATAGCAAGAAGATCCGGTAAGCCACCCAAATCCATTTTGAAGGCACTGCTTGTAGATTTAATAGGCTTCATATCCATTGAAGCTGCACCAACATTTACACCAAGACCAAAGCGGGGACAGAACTTTCCATTTCCAACCTGAACTAAATATCCAATCCAGGAATTTGCCCATACGTTCTGCTGAATCTGTGAATTAGGAATTGCATTGCTCAGAACCTCTGAAAAATCATTAAGTCCGTTTCTGGCAGTTGTATAAGGAGTTGTTGTACCAAGGCTGCTTCCAATATCTTTATAAGCATCTGTAACCTTGCTGGCAATATTTTCCAGTTCAGATTTATTAATATTATTTTCCTTAAGCTTCTCTTCAATTAATGCTCTGTTTGAATTAACAATATTTACAAGATCATCTGGAACAGAAACTGTAACAGGACCATCACTGGCAGTAATCTCAATATCAACTGCAAACATAGGAAGTGCCATCATAGCAGCTATTCCTAAAACCACGAAAATTTTCTTCATAATTTCCTCCGAAACATTTATAAAACCTTCATTATTCTACCTTTCGACACCATTTTTGCCAATATTTATGCAACAAATTGTTTTTTATCTTCCATCAAATTTAATTGAAACAGAAGGCAATTTCTTATAAAATCACAACATGACAGATATCGAAATCGCCCAGAAAAACCTAATGGTTCCTGTTAAGGACGTAGCCGCAAAAATCGGCATCACAGAAGATAAACTCGAACTCTATGGTCCTTACAAGGCAAAAATCACTTTTGAAGAACTTAAAACCCTGCAGAAAAAGGCCTGCCAAAAGCCAGGAAAGCTTATTCTTGTAACCGCAATTACCCCTACCCCGGCAGGCGAAGGAAAATCAACAGTAAGCATCGGACTTGCCGATGGTCTTAATAAAATCGGAAAGAAGACCGTAGTAGCCCTGCGCGAGCCTAGTCTTGGCCCCTGTTTCGGCGTAAAAGGCGGTGCCTGCGGCGGCGGATATGCCCAGATTGTTCCAATGGAAGACATAAACCTGCACTTTACAGGCGACATTCACGCAATTTCAATCGCAAACAATTTGATTGCAACATTAATCGATAACCACATACAGCAGGGTAACCAGCTTGGAATTGATCCGCGAACTATCAGCTGGAAACGCTGTATGGATTTGAACGACCGTTCACTCCGCAACATCATTGTTGGACTTGGCGGCCGCTTACAGGGTGTTCCCCGCGAAGACCACTTTACAATCGCTGTTGCCTCAGAAATCATGGCAATCATCTGTCTTTCAAAAACTATCAGCGAACTTAAAGAGCGCATCGACCGCATCGTAATCGGTCAGAACTACAACCGCGAAAACGTTACCTTCGGCCAGCTTAAATGCACCGGCGCCGTTGCAGCCCTCCTTAAAGACGTAATCAAGCCTAACCTTGTTCAGACTCTGGAAAAAAATCCGGCCTTTGTTCACGGAGGCCCTTTTGCAAACATCGCCCACGGCTGTAACAGTGTAAACGCTACAATGTGCGCCCTGGCAACCGGTGACTATGTTGTAACTGAAGCAGGTTTTGCCGCAGACCTGGGCGCAGAAAAATTCCTGGATATCAAATGCCGCTCGGCAGGCTTAAAACCTAGTGCCGTTGTAATTGTTGCAACAATCCGAGCCCTTAAAATGCACGGAGGAGTTGCTAAAACTGATTTAGCACAACCAAATACTGCTGCCCTGGAAAAAGGCTTTGAAAACCTCAAGACTCATATAGAAAACATCGCAAAATTCGGTTTGCCTTCAGTTGTTGCCGTAAACAAATTCATCACAGACAGCGACGAAGAAATCAAACTTCTTGAATCTCTCTGCGAAAAATTCGGGGCAAAAGCCGTACTTAGCGAAGGCTGGGAAAAAGGCGGAAACGGAACTACAGAACTTGCTAAAGCCGTGGCAGAAATCGCTGACAGCGGTAAGGCAGACTTCCACCATCTTTACGAGGACGAACTTCCTCTTACTCAGAAAATCGAAAAAATTGCTACAGAGATTTACCGTGCAGAAAGAGTCGATTTTGACTCCGCAGCTCTCAAGAAACTCAAGGATTTTGAAGAAAAAGGCTACGGAAAGCTTCCAGTCTGCATTGCAAAAACCCAGAATTCAATCAGCCATGACCCGAAACTTATCGGAGCTCCAAAAGGCTTTGTATTCCCGGTTCGCGATGTTCAGCTTTATGCCGGTGCAGGTTTTGTAGTAGCACTCGCAGGTGACATAATGACAATGCCAGGCTTACCAAAAGCCCCGGCTGCTCTCAACATCGACGTTGATGATGACGGAAAAATTACAGGATTGTTCTAATTAAATAAGATTGGTTTAAAATCAAAAAAACAGCTTTCAGTCAACTGAAAGCTGTTTTTTTAATCGAAATGCTGTTTTATTTCTTAAAAATCTCTTCAAATTTTCCAAGAAGCACATCTGTTTCAATAGAAGCATCCAAATCTGTAATTGCTCCCTTGTCACGGTAGAACTTGATGAGAGGTTCTGTCTGCTCGCGGTAAACATCCATACGGTGAAGGATTGATTCCTGTTTGTCGTCATCGCGCTGGTAGAGTTCGCCGCCACATTTGTCGCAAACGCCTTCTACTTTTGGTGGAAGAGTAAGAACGTTGAAGTTAGCACCGCAAGCCTTACATACACGGCGTGTAGAAAGACGGCGGATTACGATTTCGTCCTTGATTTCAAAGTTTACAACCTTTACATCGTCACAAATCTTTGTGAACATTTCTGCCTGAGGAATTGTGCGTGGGAAACCATCAAGAATGTATCCGTTCTTGCAGTCTGGCTGAGAAAGGCGGTCTTTTACAAGTTCGCAAGTCAAATCATCGCTTACAAGTGAACCTGAATCGATGATAGCCTTAACCTTAACTCCAAGCGGAGTCTGATTCTTAATATTTGCACGGAAAATATCACCTGTTGAAATATGAGGAATTTTGTACTCTTCAGCTACTTTTACTGCGAGAGAACCTTTACCAGCTCCCGGTGGTCCTAAAAAAATAAAATTGTTCATTTATAGCTCCTAAAATTTTAATTGTCTTATTATATATGTTAAACCTTAAACTGGTCTACCTGCTGGCCAATCTGATTGATTGATTCTCCAATCTGATCAGAAACCTCGCGTAGGGCACTTCCGGTTTCGTTGATTTTCTTTGCACCAATGCTCATTTCTTCCATACTCTGAGTCATTGCCATAGCGGCATTCTGAAGAGTCTGAACTTCATTAAGAATCATCTTGTTACCTTCTTCCATTTCTGAAGAGGCATTCTTTACTTCAAGGGTGCTGTCCTGCATATTATGAAGGGCTTCTGTAATCTGCTTAGAACCTTCATTCTGTTCTTCCATTGCCGACTTAATCTGCATTACAAGGGCATCAGTTTCCTCAAGCTTTTTAGAAACCGATTCAAAGGCAACGCTTGCTTCCGAACTTGCAGAAACAACTTCACCAATTGATTCCTTGATGTTTGTCAGCTGATTTCCGATTGTCTTAGACTGGGCTGATGAAGTTTCAGAAAGCTTACGGATTTCATCAGCAACAACGGCAAATCCCTTACCGGCTTCACCGGCATGAGCAGCTTCGATTGCGGCGTTCATAGCAAGAAGGTTTGTCTGGCTTGCAATATTTGCAATTGCAACGTTAGCTTCCTGCAGCATCTGAGACTGAGTTTCAATCTGTTCAATGCGGTCATTTACAGCCTTCTGCTTATCAATTCCCACCTGAGAGTTTGAACGCAGGTCTGCGAAGGAATGTGCCATCTTATCCATAGAAAGATTTACAGAAGAGATATTTCCAATCATCTGCTCTACAGCGGCAGAAGCCTGGGTAACTCCGCTGGACTGAGTCTGAACCATACGGCCAAGTGATTCAATATTAGAAGCAATCTCGGTAACAGCACCGGCAGTCTGATTAACGCTCTGGTTCTGTCCTTCAATCTGGCGCTTCATACTGTCAATATTTGCAATAATCTCTGTGATTGAGCTTGCTGTATCCTGAGTTGAAGTATTAAGGTTTTCACCGGCAACCATAAGTTCATCCTTAGAAGACTTAACATCACCAATGATTGTCTGAAGCTTTTCACTGAATTTATTAAAGCCGTTTACAACTTCACCAATTTCATCATTTGCAGTTGCATTAAGACGACGGGTCAAATCAGCATCACCAGAAGCAATTCCGTTGATTGCGTCACTTACATTCTTAAGTGGTTTTATAGAAATACGAACAACCATTACTCCAACAATAACCGCAACAACCAGCGAAAGCACAGTAATGATAATCATTGCTATAAGAAGTTCTGTGATTCCAAAATAGAAGTCTTTATAAGGAGCAATACAAACTGCAGACCAGTCACTTCCTTCAATAGGCTGGAAAGAAACTGCAAATTTCATCTTGTTAATTTCGTCATAATAAACTTCTGCAGCTGTTTCTCCCTTCATAATCTGATCAAGAATCGGGAGGAAGCCCTGGCATGAAGCATCCTTTGCAAGAGTATTTTCTTCAACCAGCTTCTGATTCTGATGAGCAACATATCGTCCGCTGGTACGGCTTATTACAAAAGGATGAGAATCCTTTCCTACCGTAAGAGTAGTCATTGTATGACACAAATCTTCAGCAACAACAACAGCTGTAAGTTCACCAATCTGGCGTCCATTATTTCCTTTTACAGGCACTGCATAATAGATACACAAGTGTCCGTTTGTCTTAGACCAGTCAGGATCCATTATCGCATTTTTTCCCCGCATAGCCTCGGCAATATATCCACGGGAACTCATATCATGATAAGCACCGGTTGTAGAATAGCCGAAACCTTTTTCATCGTAATAACCGAAACCCATATATCTGCTCTGACCTTCGGTTACAGTATTGGCAAGAATCCATTTTTCTTTATCATCAACTGTTGGATCTTCTATAATAGAAAGGCCCGCAATAGATTCAAGCATTTTAAATTCACGGTCATTTATGAGCTGAATTTTGGCAGCAACTGTATGAGCAAGATTAAGGTTTCCGGCTTCAACAGCCTCAGTCAATTCCTCTTTTGATTTGTTATAGCTAAAGGAAACAATTACTCCTGCAGTTAAAAAAATCAAACAAAGTAAAGCAAGCGAAATTTTAGTTTTTATTCCCATGTACTTCTCCTGAAAATCATTAAAAGAGTATGGTAATGATTATAACACGACTTTATTTTCTTGTAAAAATTTTTGTTTTTTCTTGCCCAATCAATTTTTTTTTATTATTTTTAGTGGTAAAGAAAAAATAACGCGGGTTCACATAAACCCGCTTTGACAGGAGATAAAAAATGAAAGTTAAACCATTAGCAGACAGAGTTCTTGTAAAAAATGACAAGGCAGAGACAAAAACAGCAAGCGGACTCATCATTCCGGAAGCTGCTCAGGAAAAAACTCAGACTGCATGTGTCGTAGAAGTAGGACCTGGAACTGATGATGTAAAAATCACAGTAAAAAAAGGCGACCGCATTATGTACGACAAATATTCTGGAACACAGATAAAAATTGACGGCGAAGACCACCTCATTCTTAAGATGAGCGACATCATCGCAGTTATTGAATAACACGTATTTTCGTTCTAAGTAAGAACGCCTTTTCGTTTTCGTTATCTATACTGTAGGCATAGTCAGCGGAACGGAGGGCGTTTTTTGTATCCCCTGACGCAGCATAAATATTTGCCAGTCTGTAAAAAATCTGACTTCTAAGCTTATAATTCACTTCCCTTCCGCCAGCCTTTCCATACAATTCCATAGACTTCTGCTTATTTCCGTCGGCAAAATACATATCTGCAAGATTCATACAGGAAGCTGTTCCGACACGGGTTGAAACCTGACCATCTGAAGTAAGAGCGCCGCTTTCATAAACACAGAATTCATAAATTCTGAAGGCTTCTGTCTGTTTTTTCTGCATACAGGCAAAATAAGCACCGAATTCCGCCATAGGAAGATTGATTTCCTTTACACGCTCAGCAAACTGAACAAAAAAATCATCTTTATCATTAAAGTGATATTTGTCATAAATATATTTGTAGAAAAGTCCCCAGGCATCATCATTCTGTTTTGTAGATAAAAGGAAATTAAGGGCATACTGAACCAGCAGCTCCTTATATTTTTCGCCGTCCTGATAATTATTTTCAAGAATTGTCCAAAGGTCACGGGTTTTCTCTTTTATAGTGATATTTTTATCTGCCTTGTAGTTCAAATCAAGCTTTTCCATTTCCAGGTAAGGCTCCTTCCCCCTTGCAAGGCACTGATTAATTCTGTAAAGAGCGTCACTTAAAGGAATCTTGCGGCGGTTATCGTATTTTTCCATGCTGAGACTTGAAATTCCAGCCCGCCTCAAAGCCTTGATTTCATCATCTTCTTCGCGTTCCAGACTTGATTCATAAGCAAAATCTGCATACAAAATCAGAGCCGGAACAAAATCAGGATAAGTATTTACGATATCAAAAAGGAGATCTGCTGTAGTATTTTCGTCCTTCTGATTCTGAGCCCAGATTGCGCTGTTCACCATAATTACAGGAACAAGATTTTCATCCCCCTTCTTTTTTGGAAGGGAAAGTATTTCATCAAGGATTTCCTGACGGATATTTTCGGCGCCCTCAAAATCGGAAAGAGACATATACGCATCAGATTCAAGGGCAATCTGAGCGATTTTCGTAGTTTTGAACAGATTTGTATTCTGATAGTCTTTTAGATAAGACTTTGAAATTTCTACCGCACTGATTGAATCAAAATATTCCCCACCGTCATAAAGCACGATTGCCCAGAAAAAGGCATCATCAGCGTCAGAATAAGCTTCCGGTTTAAGGGCAGCGGCAGCCTTAAAGTCACCCTTGCACAAGAGATTTACGGCACAGTTTTTCAGCCAGATAGAATTATGACTTCCTGTATAAGCATCAAAGAAAACAGAAAAATACTGGTCCTGCCTGAAAAAATCAAATTTTTCCCGGACATTTTCCGGACTGTCTGCCTTGCGCAAAGCAAGTTCAGAAAAAATTGAACCGTATTTTGTTCCTTTTAGCTTCTGAGCATATTTTTCAGCCTCATCAAAACTCTGCTTGCCAATAAGGTATTTTGAATAAACTGCAAGCAGCTCAGGATTTGACGAATGTTTTGAAAGCGCTTTTTTTATAAGTTTTTCGGCGGCCGAAGACTCAGAAAGCTGAACATAGCGTCGGTAAATACCAAGATAAGACCAGGAATCTACAGCCTTTTTTTGCAGCTTTTTCAGCTCTTTTACAGCCTGTTTTTTCTGGTTCTGTAAAATCAGGGAATCAATAATTTCAAGACGATTTGTTAAAGACTTTTGCTCCGCCTTCATCCTGCAGGAAGAAAGGCAGAGCAAAGAAAGAAATGAAAGGATTAATAATAAAAAACTACTCTTTTTTACCAGCTTCATCTTTTCCTATTTTATCAAGCACGGCATTAATAAATTTATAGGAATCATCGGTACCAAAATCCTTGGAAATCTTAACAGCCTCATCAATAATAATCTGAGGTGAAGTTCCGCTCTGGTACTTCATTTCATAAATACTTGTTCGGAGTATTGCGAGGGTAACTTTATTAATGCGTTCAAGAGACCAGTCTTTAGTAAGATGAGATTTAATCAATCCATCAATTTCTGAGATGTGGTCTACAGTTCCAGAAGCGATCAGACTGGCAAAAGTCTGCTCTTCTTTTGAACTTTCCTTTACTACATTAACAACATTTTCCTCAGCCCCAGTAAATTCTGAATCCTTCTGGAGCCATGAGAATGTAAGCAAATCTTCGAGCGAAGCCTTTGTTGCTTCCCAGGAAAACAAAACCTGGAATGCAAGAATTCTACCTTTTCTTCTGGACACTCTAGTTCTCCCAGCTTAAAAGCTTATCAAGTGCAGCATCTTTTTTCTTCATCTCAACATTGTCAGGAGTATTTAACGAATCTGCAAGCTGCTGAGCGGCGTACTGAACGTACTGCATCTGTTTCTGCTGAGCAAGATTACCGCGGATGTAGTCGTAAACAGTTACAGTTGTGTCAGGCTGAACTACATCACCGATTGCAAGCATTTTAGCCTCATATTTTTTACCAAACTTCAAGAATCTGAAATCCTGTGAAGTTTCCTTAATATCTGTTACAAAGCCTTCTTTCTGATTGAAGAGGTTTCTCAAATCTTCAAAAGAATATCCAAGTCTCTGAGCATTTGGTTCAGTTTTAGAAATAAGAATTTCTCCAGCCTGGAAGCCTGAGTTTTCCTGCTGTGACTGAGCAATAAGCTGGTCTTTTGTAATTTTGTTATCAATAAGCTGATTTCTGAAACCATTAACCTTGTTACGTGCTGCGTCAGCATTGTCGCCCTTTGATACGATAACAACAAAAGCCTTCATCATATCATTCCATACAAAGGAAGCCTTGTTACTGTCGTAGAAAGCACGGATTTCATCATCAGTTGGAGCAACACCCTGAATTTCAGCCTGCTTTGCCTTTACAACATACTGCTGAAGCATAAGCTGATTCTTCAAGGTCTGCTTATATTCAGTTTTGTTCATTCCAACCTGCTTCTGCAGAAGCTCATCAAGAGTTACACCCTGAGTCTGTTTTACAATGTCATCAAGTTCTTTTTCTGAAACATTAACGCCAAGCTGCTGGCTCATTCCCTGAATAAAATACTGATCAACTGCAGAGTCAGGAATTGAAATTCCATCTTTCTGGGCAGCCTGAATCATCAATTTTTCCTTAATGATTGTATCAAGCACTTCTTTTCTTTCTGCAACTGTAAGCTTACGTCCCAGCTGCTTTTCATAAGGTAAAACGCGAGCCTTTACCTGCTTAACTGTTACGGTCTCGCTTTTATTAAGTTTTACGATTGCAAGAGGCTGCAAATCTGACTGGGCAAAAGCAGCTCCAAAAGCAGCAAAAATCATAAAACAAACAAGGGCTAATTTTTTCATTTATATTTCCTTTTTATAGTTTTCTACTTTATTAAATAACAAATTCAGCCATTAATGGTTACAGGCTGTGTCTGCCGATTTACTTATCTAACGGAAGACCTGTTCCTGCAACAATTACAGCGCGGATTCGGCGTACACCAGCAGAAGAAGACTGTTCCTTCTGAATCTTGAACTGGCCAATCTGAGCTGTGTGCTGAACGTGAGGTCCACCGCAAACTTCCTTGCTGAACCAGTCGTTTTTAGGGTCACGGCCGATTGTGTAAACCTTTACATCTTCACCATACTTGTTGGTAAAGAGGGCTCGGGCACCTTCAGCCTTAGCCTTATCAAGAGGCATAACTTCCATTGTAACAGGAAGATCTTCCTCAATCTTCTTATTTACAATGTCTTCTACCATCTGAATCTCATCCTTAGTCATCGGACGTTCAAATGTAAAGTCAAAGCGCATACGCTCGTTGTTGATATTTGAACCTTTCTGAGCAACCTGGTCACCGAGAACGTTTACCAGAGCCTGCTGCAAAAGGTGTGTTGCAGTGTGATATTTTGTTGTGATTTCTGACTGCTCAGCAAGACCACCCTTAGCGGCACCTGCATCAACAGTTTTCGATGCTTCCTGATGCTTGCGTTCAGCTTCCTTAAAGCCTTCTACGTCAACTGTAAAACCGTTTTCAGCACCAAGCTCCTGAGTAAGCTCAAGAGGATAGCCGTATGTTTCGTAAAGATTGTAAGCAACCTTTCCGCTGATGATTTTCTTAGGATTTTTCATCAGGTTTGGAAGAAGCTTCTGGAATTCTGCCTCACCCTTCTTAAGTGTAAGACGGAATTTAGCTTCCTCAGCTGTAAGCTCGTGATAAACTTTTTCACTGTTGGCTTCAAGCTCAGGATAAGGGCCTTTGAAATTTTCTACGACAGTTTTTGCAACCTCTGCCATAAAGTCTTTTTCGATACCGAGCTTCATTCCGTGGCGGACTGCACGGCGGATAAGGCGGCGAAGAACGTAACCTGCACCTACGCGGTCCGGAGTAACTCCACGCTGATCGCCGAGAATAAATACAGAAGAACGTGTGTGGTCAGCGATAATGCGGACAGACTTATCTTTTTCTTCGTCACTGCCGTATGTATAGCCTGAAAGATTTTCGATAGTTTTAATAATCGGCTGGAAAACTTCTGTAAGGTAAACAGATGTTTTTCCCTGCAGGATACAGTTTGTACGTTCAAGTCCCATACCTGTATCAACGTTTTTCTTCTCGAGTGGGAGAAGAGTTTTTTCATCTACGCGGTTGTACTGCATGAAAACGTTGTTCCAGATTTCCATCCAGTTAGCGGAATCTGTTCCCTTGTTTGAACCTACAGGAGGAAGACCTTCGCCAACCCAGTAGAAAATTTCTGTATCAGGACCACAAGGGCCGGTAGGACCTGCTGCCCACCAGTTATCGCTTGCAGGAAGATATGCGATTTTGTCTTCCGGCATTCCGTTATCCTTCCAATAACCTGCGGCTTCTTCATCGCGAGGGGCATTTTCGTCACCGGCAAAAACAGTTACCGAAATCTTTTTCGGATCAAGACCAAGCCAGTCCTTGCTTGTAAGGAATTCATATGAAAATGCGATTGATTCTTTTTTGAAGTAGTCTCCCAGAGACCAGTTACCGAGCATTTCAAAACAGGTAAGATGAGAAGGGTCACCTACCTCTTCAATATCGCCGGTACGAATACATTTCTGATAGTCAGTAAGACGAGTGCCCGCAGGGTGCTTTTCACCAAGAAGATAAGGAACTAGAGGGTGCATACCTGCCATTGTAAACAAAACAGAAGGGTCGTTTTCTGGAATTAAAGACTGACCCGAAATTTCAACATGATTTTTACTCTTAAAAAACTCAATATATTTTGAGCGAAGTTCATTAGCGTTCATAAATTGAAATTATATTGAAAATACAAAAGTTTGGGAATATACGATGGCCGCAATGCCATTCACCAACTTCCAGACATACCGAGCCATCGTTTAACATTTTGCAAGGCAAAAAGTTGTTTGGGACTACTTCACCCGTGAAAGCTGATAGCTTCTACCTTCCGTGGCAAAGCAGTCGGTTGGGGAGATTTTTACCGGGGTAAGGGTCAGAGAATCGTAGTCTGTGACTGTTTTTTCTACGGTTTTCTTCTTTATTACTTCGGTAATCTGCTTTACTCCGAATTTAACGGCATAGCAGTCATTAAGATAGGAATCTTCGGCATCAGGGCGGAACTGAATTACAATGTCGTTTCCGGTCTGTATAATAGAATAAACTCCTGCCTGCTCGGAATTGATTGCGGCATTATCCTTAAGAAGGTAGCTGTAATCCTTGAAGGTAAAGGAAATTTCTGAATCGGCTGTTGTCCAGGCTTTTGCAGATTTTAATTCCTTAAGAAGCTCTTCGCGGGGAGCCGCTTTTTTATCGTAATCAAAAGTATTCTGCTGGCTGAGTTTTTTGTAGTTTCCATCCCACATTGTACTTTCTTTAATAATCAGGTTGATGTCATCGCGGATTGTAAGCTTGATTTCATCAGCTTTAACCAGGGAAATATCAAAGCGGCGATGAAGGGTCAGAATATCGGCATTGACGGTTGTAAGGTAAATTCCGTTATGACGCAGCTTTGAATTATCCCACTGATAAACTTCCTGAGAATCATCATAAAGGTGAATGATTTCCTTATTATTGTAATCAAAATAAAGGTAGCGGATTTTTCCGTCAGTATTTGAAGTTTTGTACCAGAGTCCGTTCAGGAAGGCCGCAAAAGATTCAACTGTTCCGTCAAGGATTCTGGAAAGCTCTTTTGCCATAAGGTGACTTGCGGTTACCTTAATCTGCTGGGCAAGCTCATAACGCTGGGTAAAAGGATTCCATTTATATTCCTGCTGAATCTGATTTGAATCATTCTTTTTACCGGCACTTTCCTCTGTAACAGGTTCTGAACTGTAAACCCAGACAGAAAAGCTTTCGCCTTTTGAAATTCCAAGCTCGTAATTTTCTGAACGCTCAGTCTGCTGAACAAAAACTGTTCCGTCAGAGCAGAAATCTCCTATATTAACAACTGTGGGCTGGCCTAGAGGATTTTTCTTGCAGTTGAAAATCTGCATTACATAGTTACCGTCATCATCAACACCCTGATAGATGATTGAATTATGATGGTCACCGATCAAGTCCATTGCACTGAAGGAGAAAGTTCTTGTTCTGGTAAATTTTGTCTGGATTTCATCGAAGCGGTCGTATTCGTGAGAAACTGAGTTATAAATACCAGGCACAATCCACAAAAATTTTGAAGTATTTTTGCGCACAACGATGATTTCGTCGTCATAACCGTCATTATTGATATCTATTGTAAGAGTTCCGATTAAGGTTTCGCCAGGAAGAAGAGGGACAAAAGTTTCGTATTTTTCGTTTTCGCTGGTAGCAGGGATTTTTACGTTTTCCTGCTCGTTATTGCGTTCAGCTTCGGTTGTGATTACTTTGGCACGGGTAAAGGATTTTTCTGATTGAGAAATAAAGCGCTTTGAATAGAAGAAAAAGCCTGCGAGAAAGATTGCAATCAGAGTAAAAATCAGCGGTATCGCTTTTGTTTTCATATATAAACACTATAGCGGATAAGTTCTGATTAAAAAAGCCTAAATTTTTTAAGAAAAAGTTAAAAATTCGCTTAAAAAATAATTGACAAGAGAGAGAGAGAGAGAGAGAATTAATTTATCTTAAAAAAATCATAAAAATAAGGAGACGATTTATGAAAAAAATCTTAGTTATGCTTGCCGCTGCGCTTGCATTGGGTCTTTTTGCTTCATGTGAAAATGGTGCAAAGGATGTAAACATTGTTGATGATTCTAGTTGGGGTTCGTACTACGAATACAATATCACAGGTACATTCACAGAGTACAAAACAACATTAAATCAAACAACTGGTAAATATGATTTGACAAAAACAGATTATACAATTGAATCTGGTTTCGGTGGAATCACAGAGAAGAAAAAGGTTTCAAACTTCAGAAACTTTGAACTTTGGGGTGGACTTAACTACAAGGCAACATCAACTGCGACAAGTTACAGCCAGAAATGGCTCGACGGGGCTACAATTGGCACCGGAGACTCAGGTAATATTAATATTAGTAAACTTGACAGCAAATACTATATCAGACGCAATAACATTACAAACAATAAATTGGAACTTGTTGAAGTTTCTGTAACAGGAAATCTTACTGATAAAGAATTCACCGTATCAACCCCTGGTGACTATAACAGCACTACAGGCGCAAAATACGATGCATTCACTTTAAAAATTACAAGAAAATAAACTTGTAAAACACCAAAACAATAAAAACACAGGAGATTATAGTTATGAAAAAAATTATTATTGCAGCTCTTAGCGCATTGACTTTGGGTCTTTTTGCTTCTTGCCAGAACGGAACTCAGGATGTAAATATTACAGGAAATGATTCATGGCAGAAAAGTTACGTTTATAATGTAACAGGTACATATACTACTTATCAACTTGATACAACAACAAGCAAATATGTAGAAAAATCTTACGATGTTTCTACAGATGTCGCAATGGTACAGTGGGGAAATTACGGCGGAAGAAACGTTAATACTTACGAAGTTTATGCTAAATTGAATTATCTTGCTACAGCAAGTGCAACAACTTACTCACAGGTAAATCTTGATAAGTTTGAAATCAAAAAGGCAAACGGTAAATACTATACTGGTCGTACAAGTGTAGCAGATGGAAAATGGGCTGCTGTTGAAATTACTGTTGAAGGTGATATCACAGGAAGTAAATTTACAGTAACAGTTCCTGTTGAATTCAACTCTACATCCAATGGAACTAACCCAGGTTACAAACTTACATTCACAAGAAAATAAGTAAGTTCATCTCTGGGTTAATTCCCAGACATCTCCAGAACTTACTTTCTGAGGGGGGGCTTGCGTCGCAAGCCCCCTCTTTGATTTTAAAAGAAAAGGCAGCTATGCTTTTTTATCCCTGCGCATCTTGAATTGCTCTTTCTTTTTGCAATCTCTGTCTTCACCAAACAAATCTTTGAAAACAGAATCCATAATTTTACGATTTTTCTTAGGCATTTTTTAACTTCTGAACCTTTGGAAAGTTTACATATTTAAATAGGCAAAAAAATGTGAATTTCGGCAATTTTATTATTGAATTTTTATCAACATTACATTTTTAATAATTCACTTTACGCAATAACACACCACTATTATACTATCACTGTAAAACTTTTATAAAGAGGTCATAGAAAAAAATGGGAAACAACTATTTTAATGCTATTCCTTGGCGTGAAGCACGCCTTCAGTTGGGACATTGCCGCTCAATGTCAAAAGACGAGTTTGCAGACGGAGTTAACGCTCTTAAAGGCAAAAAAATCGTAATCGTTGGTTGTGGTGCTCAGGGTTTGAACCAGGGTATGTGTCTGCGTGACTCAGGACTTGATGTTTCATACGCACTCCGTGAATCGGCTATTACAGAAAAACGCCAGTCTTGGAAAAACGCTACAGAAAACGGATTCAAAGTTGGTACTTACGACGAAATGATTCCAACTGCTGACCTTGTTGGTAACCTTACTCCGGATAAACAGCACACTCCTGTAATCACAGAAGTTATGAAAAAGATGAAGAAAGGTTCTGCCCTCTGGTATTCACACGGATTCAACATGATTGAAGAAGGAATGCAGATCCGTCCTGATATCACAGTTATCATGTGTGCACCAAAAGGACCTGGTACAGAAGTTTGGCACGAATTCCAGCGCGGATTTGGTGTACCAGATCTTATCGCTGTACACCCTGCTAACGACCCGGAAGGAAAGGGATGGGCAATGGCAAAAGCTCTTGCTGTAGGTATGGGCGGAAGCAAAGCCGGCGTTCTTGAATCTTCTTTTGTTGCAGAAGTTAAATCTGACCTTATGGGCGAACAGACAATCCTCTGCGGTATGCTGCAGGCAGGAACAATCGTTTGTTTTGACAAGATGGTTTCTGAAGGAATCAGCCCAGAATACGCTACAAAACTTTTGATGCACGGCTGGAACGTAATTTCTGAAGCCCTCAAATGGGGTGGAATTACAAACATGATGGATCGCCTTTCTAACCCTGCAAAAATCAAGGCTAATCAGCTTTCTAAAGATATCAAAAAGCTCCTCGCTCCACTTTATCAGAAGCACATGGACGACATCATTTCTGGAAAATTCTCTAGCACAATGATGAAAGACTGGGCAGCAGGAGATAAAGACCTTCTCGCATGGCGCGAAGATACAGGTAAGCTTCCATTCGAATCAACAAAAGAAGCTGCTGACGAAATCACAGAACAGGAATACTTTGACAAGGGTATTTTGATGGTTGCTATGGTTAAAGCTGGTTGTGAACTTGCCTTCGAAACAATGGTTGACGCAGGTATTAAGGAAGAATCTGCTTACTACGAATCACTCCACGAAGTTCCTCTTATTGCAAACCTCATCGACCGCAAACGCCTTTACGAAATGAACCGCGTAATTTCTGATACTGCTGAGTACGGATGTTACCTCTTCAGCCGCGTTGCAGCTCCAATGATGGCAAAAGACCTTATGCCAAAACTCCACACCGACGTTATCGGTAAAGGTCTTGATGTTAAAGACAACTGCGTAAACAACACAGAACTTGTAGCCGTAAATGCTGAAATCCGCAACCACCCTATCGAGGTTGTAGGACGCAAGTTACGCGCATACATGACTAGCATGAAGCCAGTATTGTAATAAGATTGTCACACGGATTCGAAATGACTAACGTCATTTCAACTTAAAAAATGATTTTGCGTTAGCAAAATCGAATCCGTGTTATATCTTTATTTTTACCCCGCGCTTTGCTCCCTCGCGCCAGTTTTTACAATCAACCTAAACAATAATCTTCTTACCTAAAATTTTCCTTTCTTTTTTTTAAATCCTGCCTTATTTTTAAAATATCATTCATATCATTTTTATAAAAAGAGGAGATTTCAAACTATGGAAAACTTTACATTTTATTCACCAACTTATTTTGTTTTTGGAAAGGAGACCGAAAATCAGGCCGGCGAGTATGTTAAGAAGTTTGGTGGAAGTAAAGTTTTAGTTCACTTTGGCGGAAGCAGCGCCAGAAAATCAGGACTTTTGGATAGAGTTGAAGCTTCTCTTAAAAAAGAAGGTCTTGCCTTTGTTGAACTTGGAGGTGTAAAACCTAACCCGAGAAGCGGACTTGTTTATGAAGGAATTGAGCTTTGCAAAAAGGAAAAGGTTGATTTTATTCTTGCGGTAGGAGGCGGAAGTACAATTGATTCGGCAAAGGCAATTGCGGCCGGAGTTTTGTACGAGGGCGACTTCTGGGATTTTTACAGCGGAAAAACTGTGGAGAAGGCGCTGCCTGTAGGAACAATTCTTACAATTGCCGCTGCCGGAAGTGAAGGAAGCCCGGACTCAGTAATCACAAAAGAGGAAGGAATGTTTAAACGGGGAACAGGAAGTGACGCTCTCCGTCCAAAATTCAGTATTCTGAATCCGGCTTTAACACAGACCCTGCCGCCGCATCAAACTGCGGCTGGAATCACAGATATTATGGCCCACCTTTACGAACGCTATCTTACAAATACAAAGGAAGTTGAAGTTACAGACCGCTTGATTGAAGCCCTTTTGCTCACTATGAAGCACGAAGGTCCCCGTGTAATTGAAAATCCAAATAATTATGAAGCCCGTGCAAACATTATGTGGGCCGGAATGATGGCTCATAACAATTCCTGCGGTGTAGGAAGAAGCCAGGACTGGAGCAGCCACGATATCGAACACGAACTTTCTGCTTTGTACGACTGCGCCCACGGAGCAGGACTTGCCGTAACAATGCCGGCTGTTTTCAAATATGTAATGAATCACAATGTTATGCGCTTTGCCCAGGTTGCGACCCGTGTCTGGGGCTGCCAGATGGATTTTGAACATCCTGAAGTTACAGCGCTTGAAGGAATCAAGGCCTTCCAGAATTACCTTTGTTCAATCGGAATGCCAAAGAATTTTGCTGAACTTGGCGCAAAGGAAGAGGATATTCCAGAGCTGGTAAAAGTTCTCTGCCACGGAAACGGACGAACAGGCACAATAGGTGGCTTTGTTACTTTGAACGAAGACGACTGTACAAAAATCTATAAGATGATGGTGTAAAAAAATAGCATTGGGGGGAACTTTATGAAAAAATCTAAGGCTTTGTTTATCGGCGGAACGGGAACCATCTCTTCTGCAATCGTTAAGGAACTTTCACAGCGGCCGGATTGGGAAGTCTGGCTTTTGAACCGGGGAAACAGGGCCGGCGAAGTTCCTTCCAGTGTTCATCAGATTTTATGCGATATTTCTGATGAAGAAGAGGCCCGCAAAAAGCTTACCGGAATGGAATTTGATGTCGTAAATGAGTTCATCGGATTTGTTCCTGACCAGGTTGAGCGTGATTACCGGCTTTTTAAGGGTAAGTGCAAACAGTATATTTACATTTCTTCGGCGTCGGCATACGCAAAGCCTGCGGCAAACTACGTGATTACCGAAGGAACGACACTTTCAAACCCCCACTGGGAATATTCGCGAAACAAAATCGCCTGTGAAGAATTTCTTTTCAAAAAATACCGGGAAGAAGGCTTTCCTGTAACAATTGTCCGTCCCAGCCACACTTATGATGAAAGACATATTCCGCTGGGCGTGCACGGAAAGAAGGGCTTTTACCAGGTCATTAAGCGCATGATGAAAGGAAAGCCTGTAATTATTCAGGGGGACGGAACTTCCCTCTGGCACGTAACCTTTAACAAGGATTTTGCAACCGGCTACATCGGCCTCATGAACAACCGCCATGCAATCGGTGAGGCCTTCCAGATTACAGGCGATGAAGTTCTTTCCTGGAATCAGATTTATCAGACAATCGCAGATGCTCTTGGCGTAAAACTTAAGGCTTATCACGTTGCTTCGGACTATCTGAGCGCGGTCGGCGACAAGCTGGGCTTTGATTTTGAAGGAAGTCTTACCGGCGACAAGTCAGTTTCGGTTGTTTTTGACAATTCAAAGCTCAAGCGCCTTGTTCCGCAGATGACAACGACAGTTCCTTTCCACGAAGGAGTTCGGATTGCGCTGGACTACGTTAGCTCTCATCCTGAATGTCAGATTCCGGACCAAGAGTTTGATGACTGGTGCGACAAGGTGATTTCCACACTGGAAGAAAGCAAGAAGAATTTTTAATTGAAGATAAAGAGGCTTTATTATGAAAAAGATTAAATGGGGAATTTTGGGAACTGCAAATATCGCCCGCTGGGCAACAATACCGGGAATCAAGCTTGCAGAAAATGCAGAGCTTTATGCAATCGCAGGAAGAAGCCTTGAAAAAGCAAAATCCTTTGCAGATGAATACGGCTTTCAGAAATTTTATGGAAGTTACCAGGAGCTTCTGGAAGACAAGGACGTGCAGGCAATTTACATTCCTCTTCCCAACAATCTCCACAAAGAATGGGTAATCAAAGCCCTTAAAGCAAAAAAACACGTTCTTTGCGAAAAACCTCTTGCCCTTAACGCAGCTGAAGTCCAGGAAATGTTTGCCGCCGCAAAAGAAAACGGCGTTAATTTAATGGAAGCCTATGCCTATCTTCACAGCCCTTACATCAAGTCGCTGAAGGATGACATCAAAAGCGGAATTATAGGCCAGGTAGATTTTATTGATACCGCTTTTGTAACTCAGGGCTACAAAGAAGATATCCGTCTCTACAAGGAAATGGGCGGCGGTGCTTTTTATGACCTTGGCTGCTACTGTACAACTATGATTATTTCCCTGATTGACTCTGAACCTGTTTCTGTAAAAGCCTGCGCAGAATTTTCTGCTGAGGGAGTTGATGAAATCACAAGTGGATTTATCCGCTTTGAAAACGGAGCCAGAGCTTCCTTTAATGTTGGAATGATTTTAGGCGAAAATTCAAATTCCCGTTTTGACAGACTTTATATTCACGGCAGAAAGGGCTGTATTAAATCTGATGTAGAATATAATCAGGCGGGAAAAATCAGCTATCAGATTATTACAGAAAAAGGCATTACGGAAAGAAAGCTGGACCTTCCTCAGAATTATTCACTGGAAATCACACAGCTTGGGAACTGCATTTTGAATGGAGAAAAGCCTTTTGTTAGTGAACATTTTTCTGTAAAAAATGCTAAACTTATGGACCAGGTATTCAAGCAGATTGGTTATTAAAAATCACTTTCCGGGAATTAAACTATGAACTGGCATACTGCAAGTCTCTCTGAAATCAAGCTTCTCCAAAGCTGCGCTGTAAACAATAATTTTGTTGCAAATAATTACAGCGCGTTAAACTGTATTTTGTATCAGAATAAATTTAACTCAAAGATTATGATACAAAATGGCTGGATTTTTGAACGCTACGAAAATAACTGTAAATTCTGTTTCTCTTTCCCTCATAAAATTGAGGGTTTCCTCCCGCAGGAGCCCTCACATGGCTCAGAAATTACTGATATTCTCCAGCTTCACGCAAAGGAAGCAAAAGAGGAAAAGGCCACCTTATATTTTCATAACGTCACATTAGAAGAAAAAAATATTCTTATTGCGAATTTTCCAAATGCAAAGGTGGAAGAAGCCCCGGAATCAGGGGATTATATCTACCTTACAGAAAATCTTGGCCAGCTTCCCGGTTCAAAATACAGCAAAAAACGAAACCACATAAATCAGTTTAAGAAAAAATACGCTGACTTTCATTTTGAAGCCCTTAATGAAAATAACCTGACGGACGCCCGCCTGATAGAAGAAAAATGGCTTTTGGAAAACGCTGATTTTGCAAAGGAAAACGGAAGCATAGCAGACCTGGAAGCCGAACTAAAAATCATCAGCTTTGCGCTGGATAATTTCGGCACTTTTAAAGAAGACTGCGAAATGGCAGGGGGAATTTTATATGTAGAAAAAACTCCCGTAGCCTTCTGCCTGGCCAGCCGGTTAAGCGGCGATGTAACCGACATTCATTTTGAAAAATGTCTTTCACCCTTCGCACGTGACGGCGGCTATGCGGTAATAAACAATGCCTTTGCAAAAACCGTGACCACAAAGTTTATAAACCGCGAAGAAGACCTGGGAATTGAAGGCTTAAGAAAGGCAAAGCTTTCCTACTACCCGGAAAAAGTCCTTGAAAAATTCTTTGTTATTATTGATTCTGAGTAATCCGGGCAATTACAAAAAATGCTGAAAATCATTAGTATTTTCTCATGCCAAAAAATCTTACGACAGGAAACGTTTTCCAGACTCTTATCCGCTTTGCAAGCCTTTATTTAGTTTCATATTTTTTACAGACCCTTTACGGAATGGCTGACCTTTTTATCGTTGGTCAGTATAACGGCGCCGATGTAATTTCTGCAGTAGCCATCGGAAGCCAGATTATGCATATGCTGACTGTAATTATCGTGGGCCTTGCCATGGGAACAACGGTCCTTGCAAGCCGGGCAACAGGAGCCGGAGATAATAAATCAGCTGCAAAAGTAATCGGAAACAGCGCAGTAATGTTTTTGATTTTTTCTGTAATTGCAACAATTCTTTTGATTGCAGCCTGCCCTCTTATTATCAGTGCAATGTCAGTTCCGAAAGAATCTATCGAGCAGACCAGCTATTACCTTCTTGTCTGCTTTGCCGGCATTCCTTTTATTACCGCCTACAATATTTTTGCTTCGGTTTACCGGGGCCTTGGCGATTCAAAAAGTCCTATGATTTTTGTTGCCATTGCCTGTACTTTGAACATCATTCTGGATTTTATCTTTATCGGGATTTTTGGAATGAAGGCTCAGGGAGCGGCTCTTGCAACCGTTCTTGCCCAGATTTTCAGCGTACTTGTTGCAAGCTGGGCCTGGAAGCGGGGCGCCGGCTCGGCAGGGGGACTTAAACTCACAAAGTCAGATTTTCGTCCGGACAAAAGCGTACTGGCCGGTCTTTTGAAAATAGGTTTCCCTGTAGCCTGCCAGGACGGCTTTATTCAGATTTCCTTCCTTATCATCACGATTATTGCAAACCGCCGCGGAGTTGACGTTGCGGCGGCAGTCGGCATTGTAGAAAAAATCATCTGCTTTTTGTTTCTTGTGCCTTCAAGCATGCTTTCTGCAATTTCTGCAGTTGCGGCACAAAATATGGGCGCCGGAGAGCACGGCCGGGCCCGCCAGACACTTTTTTACGGTACTATGGTCGGCGTGACAAGCGGTCTGATTTTCGGCCTGCTTTTCCAGTTTATTTCTGCCCCTGCCCTTTCACTTTTTACCCGCGAAGAAGCAGTTATAATTCTTGGAACTCAGTATCTTAAATCCTATGTTTTTGACTGCACCTTTGCGGCAATTCATTTTGCCTTCAGCGGATTTTTCTGCGCCTACGGATTTTCGATTGTATCCTTCATTCACAATACGATTTCAATTCTTGCAATGCGCATTCCGGGCGCCTGGCTTGCATCAAAATACTTCCCGGACACCCTCTACCCTATGGGCTGGGCAGCACCGCTGGGGTCATTGCTTTCGGCTTTAATTTGTATTGGATTTTATATTGTTTTAAGGAAGAAAGGTAAATTAGGGGAAAAATAGCGGGGCATTGCGGGGGAAAGTAAGTAAAGCTAAAAATTGCTAGGCGCAATTTTTTTAACGCTTTGCTATAGAACATAACTTGCCAGCAAGTTTCCACACCCCGCAGGGTGGGTAGCGCGCAACAAAGTGCGCGCGTAGGGAGGGGCCCCTCCCTCCTTTTATATTCTACAATGTCAAATCGCCCTCTTTAATCCAACCGAGACGGCGGAAGAGAAGACCGAAGGCCCAGCTCAAAAGGCCCGGCAAAACAAAGCAGATTAACACAAGGCCAAGCCAGTTGAAGGCTGTCGGGCTGATTGCGCTAGCTCCGTGTCTGACAGCTGCTTCGCTTGGAGCGTACCAGCCGCTTACAACGCCAATCTGGCCTACAAGTCCGCAGGTTCCCATTCCTGAGCTTACTGCAGGGCCATTCATTTCCATTTTGAAAAGGCAGGTTGAAATCGGACCTGTGATAACTGATGTCAAAATTGCCGGCAGCCATACTTTTGGATTTTTGATGATATTAGGCATCTGAAGCATACTTGTTCCCAGGCCCTGCGAAAGAAGGCCGCCCCATTTGTTTTCGCGGAAGCTGAGAACGGCAAAGCCTACCATCTGAGCACAGCAGCCTGCAACAGCGGCTCCGCCGGCAAGTCCTGTAAGTCCGAAAGCGGCACAGATTGCGGCTGAAGAAATTGGAAGTGTAAGTGCAACTCCGATTACAACTGCAACGATGATTCCCATTACGAAAGGACGAAGTTTTGTTGCCCATACAACCAGATGTCCGATTGAAGCGGCTGCGGCTCCGATGTGTTTTGCAAAGAGAACTGTAAGAAGAGAGCCAACCAGGATTGTTACGGCTGGAGTAACGATAATATCAACCTTTGTTTTTTTACTTACAAGGTTTCCGCACTCTGCTGCGATGATTGCGATAAATAAAACTGCGAGCGGTCCTCCGGCTCCGCCTGTTACGTTAGCGGCTGCGCCTACAGCTACGAGTGAGAAAAGCACCAGGGCTGGAAGCTGCATTGCAAAACCGATTCCGACTGCCATTGCGGCACCTACAACATGAGCTTCGGCTGCAAAAGCGCCGGCATCAACTAAAAACTTGAAAAATGCATTTTCGCCAAGGCGGAGCAGCTGCTGGCCAAGGGTTCTGATAATTGTTCCGATAAGCAGTGAGGCAAAAAGTCCCTGCGCCATTCCGCTCATCGCGTCGATGAGGTAACGTTTAGCGTATTTGTTCATACGTAAATCTCCTGAAGCGGGCATAAAGAGGCTGTGTGGCTGCAATACGCCCGCGGTTAAATGAAAATAATGAATTTGGATTTGAGAATTGCCCTTTTGGGCGGAACAGTAAATTACTCTGAGAATGTCGTTACGCGGCGTGCCGTGGCATCACCCGTAAATCAGGACTCTGTGGACTCTGACAATGTTCATTCCGAACGTAAAATCTTAGAAAATATTACAAAAGATTTGAATTGTTTGCAAGGCGGGGGTAAGGGGCAACTGCAGGAGTAAAGGGCAACTGCGGGCGGAATGTGACACCTGCGATAGGAAGGTGGCACCTACAAAAGCGGCGTAAATACCCTGAAGGAAGGCGAACGGCTGTAGGGGTCGCTTATCCGGATAAAGGCGGCGTCAATTACATCCGGCATAATTGTCAGAATCATAAAACTCGGCGGAAAAGCACCGCGGGGATTAGTGCAGCTGCCAGGATTAAAAATCCGCGTTCCATATTTTTCGTCTACCGAGGAATCAGGAAGGTGGGTATGGCCGTAAACAGCAATTTGACATTCTTCGGTATCGGCCCTCATGGCAAGCGGCTCTCTTGTAAAATTTACCCCTTCATAATGGCCGTGGCAGATGTAAATTCCTTTTCCGCAGGCCCAGAGCACCTGGGAAAGGGGCATGCGCTCTCCCCTGCTCTTCCCGGGCAGCATAACGAAACTTGATGAATCACAGTTTCCCTGCACGTAAGCTACAACCGGCGGCAGGGCAGCCTTGAGTTCTGCAGACGATTCCGCATCCTCAAGAATGTGGGCAAGGTCGCTGCTTCCGTCTCCGCAGAAAATTACGGCATCGCAGTCCTTTCCGTATTGCAGAATAATATTTCTGAAAATTTCTGTATTTCCATGAGAATCCGAAAGAACTATGATTCTGGCACTTTCCTTTTGAGAAAGCTCCTGAATTGCCTGTGCGCTTCCTATTAAACGGCTGTCATCTTCTCTTATTTCAATCATTAACTCTCCGTCTGTCTGGCTTTAGTTCAAAACAAAATGATTTATAGATTTCAGTCCGGTTTCTGAATCAGTAAAATTATGAAACCTTTTTTCTTTCAAAAGAGCAGAAACGTGAATCAGAGGTTCTGAATAATCTATCGCTTCAAAATCACCCATGCTTATATAATCAACAACACGTAAAATCAAATCAAAATATTCCTCGGTCGGGGTAAAAATTTCGTCTTCGGCAGTCTGGGTTTTATCCAGGATAAAGTCGCAGGTAGATTCAATTCCAAGAGTATCATCCTGAGGGAAAAGAGCAATAACCGGGTAAGGCACGGTCTGATTCCAGTCATCCTGATTTCTGGCAAGGGCAAGGTGGGTATATTCAGGAGCTCCAATCAGAACAATTCCCCCTAAATCCAGCAGCGGGTCCGAAATGTGGTTATACAATTCCGTTGCATAGGAATGTCCGCCTCTCTTGAAATCATCAGGAAAACAAAGAGGAAAAAGCATTGCCCCGCAATCAGAAAAACCGAACTTATCTTCAAGGCGGCTGAGGACCTTTTCCTTTATTTCATCAGTATTAAAGCTGTAACCAAGAAGAACAAGAACCTTTTTATTTGAAAAAGCGTGATTTACCGGTTTTACGGCAAGCTCCGAAAGAGAAATATCAGAATCTGAAATTGAAAGCTGAAAAGCGCCGTCACTGTTTACATAATTATTCTTTTTTTTGCAGGACAGAAAAAGAATAGAAAGGGCTATCAGACTTATGATAATAAAACTGCGTTTCATGCGGATATATTAATGAATTTAAACTATCTATGGAATAATCTTTGGACTAACATTGGAATTTTTTCTATCTTAGTGTAAACTTTGAGCACAATGGCACTAATAACTCCTATTCTGGCATTAATTGGTAGTTTGGGCTTCCTCCTTTACGGAATGAAGCTGATGAGCGACGGTATTCAGAAGAGCGCGGGTGAACGCATGCAGCGAACCCTGAGCCTTGTTACAGGAAACCGTTTTGCAGCAATTCTGACTGGTATGTTCATTACCATGGTCATCCAGTCATCCGGTGCGACTACGGTCATGGTCGTAACCTTCATTAATGCGGGACTTTTAACGCTGGTTCAGTCGGTTGGAGTTATTTTTGGTGCAAACATCGGTACGACAATCACCGCCTGGATTGTTGCCATATTCGGATTTAATTTTAAGATTTCTGCCTTTGCCGTTCCTCTTGTGGGAATCGGTTACTTCCTTTCAATCGTAAAAAAAGCTAAATATTTGAATATTGCCCAGGCAATCATGGGATTCGGAATGCTCTTCCTCGGTTTGAGCGGACTTTCCGAGGTTTTCACCCCTGACCAGCTGGGCTTTTTGTTTAAAATTCAGGGTGATGGTGTAACAGCCATTCTTGCGGGCTTCCTTGTCGGAATCATCATCACAGGCCTCCTCCACTCTTCATCAGCCTTTTCTGCCATCGTAATCACCATGGCCTACAACGGACTGATTTCCTGGGAGCTGGCAGCGGCAATGACACTGGGAAGTAACATCGGTTCTACAATTGACGCGGTTCTTGCTTCTTTCGGCTCAATTGCCGACGCCCGCCGTTCCGCTTTAATTCACGTGCTTTTCAACGTATTCGGAACTATTCTTGCCCTGATTTTCTTCCATCCGTTCCTGGATTTAGTAATGTTCCTTACTCCTGGCCATGCCAATTCCAACATTGCAATCCGCATTTCGGTTTTGCATACAGTTTTCAAAATCCTTTCTACCATTATTTTTGTGCCTTTTGTTAATCAGCTTGTAAGCCTGACAAAGCTTATGATTAAGGATGATAAGCAGGACGGCAAAAAAGTATTCAAGCTTGAGTTCATCGAAACTATGGGTAAGGACAACTATGCCACCTACATTATCAGCGCGGAAAAAGCTGTTTCTGATATGTGCGACGTAGTTTCTGTTATGTTCGACCGCATTCAGATTGGCGTTACAAAGCGCAATTCTGATTATCTTGAAGAGCATTTTATGATTGCCCAGCAGGAAGAAGATTATGTAGACCAGATGCATGAACAGATTACCCACTATCTGATTAAGTGTGGTGGCCTTCAGATTACAGAAAAACAGCGTAATCACGTTTCAAACATGCTGCAGATTGTTGACGAGCTTGAAAATATGAGCGACAACTGTTACACAACAATTATGCTGATTCAGCGCAGTATCGAAAAGAAGATGAAATTCCAGACTTCTGATATGGAAAAACTCCTTCCATACGTTGAGCTTGCCCGCCAGTTCCTTCAGTTCATCCACATCAATATCAATAAACAGCTTACAAAAGAAAAGCTTGACCTTGCCCGCGAGCTGGAAGACGGAATCGACGCTTTCAGAAAAGATTTGAAAAAAGTTGCCCGCAAACGTCTTGAAAGCGGTGCCGACGTTAAATCCGAGCTGCTTTACATTGATATGGTACGCCAGATTGAAAAAATCGGTGACAACTGTTTCAACATTTCAGAAGCCCTTACAGCTTCCTAAGCATATATTATATGGATAATAAGCTGTTATTTTTTTAGCATTTTTTAATTTTTGATGTTATAATCTTTATATGTTATTTCGCAAAAAAGATGCTATAAAACCTCTCAGAAGAAGCATTACTACAGGATTTATTTTTTTCATAATTTCACTCTGTCTTTTTCTGGGAATTTCAACCCATCTGAACTACAAGCGTTCACTATTCGAAAGATATAACTCCTATATTATAGATATCTTAAATTACGTAGAAACCTCAATTGACCATAAAGATCTTGAAAACTGCATCCATACTCTTGAAAGAAGCCAGAAATTTGACGAACTGGAAAAAATGATGGACGGAATCAAGGAGGATTTCAGGATTCACTATCTTTACATTATTAAGCCCCTAAACAAAAATCCTACCGGCAACGTTATGAGCGTTCTTTCTGCTGAAAATTATTACGACCGCTACATAAACACTGAGGGAAACCTTTATTTAGGCTGGATTTCTGAGGATGAATTCGGAGAGGAAAACGTAGAAAAATTTTTCGACATAATGAAAAGCCGTGAACCGGTCTTTTTTGAGGAAAAAACAGACTGGGGCTATGATTATACCGGAGCCCTTACTCTTTTTAATTCTGAAGGCAGGGCCTACGCAATTCTTGCTGTCGATGTAGATATCAGTACCTTGAAAAAACATATGAGGACTCAGTCTATATCTCTTTTTGTACTGATTGTCGTACTTGGTTCTTTATTTACGCTTCGATTCCTTTTCTGGACAGAAAAAAACATCACAAAACCGATAAAAATGCTTTGTGTAAGTGCAGTTTCCTTTGTTCAGAAAAGTCACGGACAGCGTGACATAAATCAATTGAAATTTAATGCGCCAAAGCTGAATACCAGAAACGAAATTCTGGAACTTTCGAATGCAATCACCCAGATGACCCAGGATATGCAGAATTACGTAGAAGAAATTGTCTGGGCCGAGCTTGATGCCCAGCTGCTGAAAAGTCAGGCTACACAGATGAAGGAGCTTGCCAATACCGATGCTCTTACCGGCCTCAGAAACAAAACTTCCTACGATAAGGAAATGCTCAAAATTGAATACGAGATTGATACTCATAAAATTGATTCCTTTGGAATCGCAATGATTGATTTGAACTTCCTTAAGAAGATAAACGACACCTACGGTCATGAAAAAGGCGACCTTGCAATTAAAAATCTTTCCAGTCTTGTCTGTAACATTTTCCAGCACTCACCGGTTTTCAGAATCGGCGGTGACGAATTTGTAGTAATTCTGAAGGATCACGACCTGGAAGTAATCGATTCGCTTTTACAGCAGTTCAATCAGAAGCTTGAAAGCCTTAAATATGATGATAATCTTGAACTATGGGAAAAGGTTTCCGCAGCAATAGGAACTGCCATTTACGACACGTCCATCGACGAAAGCATAGAAGATGTCTTTAAGCGCGCCGACAAAAAGATGTACGACCGCAAAGTAGAAATGAAAGCCCACCGCGTAGACTAGAAGTGCCCTCTCTGCGGTAGCATTTTCGTACATATGTAGAATTTTCTATATTTTTGAAGTATATTTCTAAAGACATTTTTTATATTTTTAAGGATGATTTTTTATGTCTTTGGAATGTGGTATCGTTGGACTTCCTAACGTTGGAAAGTCTACTATTTTTTCGGCTTTGACTGCGGCTCCTGCTGCGGCAGAGAACTTCCCTTTTTGTACAATTGACCCGAATATTGGTATTGTTGATTTACCGGATGAACGCCTTGATTTTCTGGCTTCCATTCACAACCCTAAAAAGAAGACACCTGCAAGCGTAAAATTCGTTGATATCGCAGGTCTCATCAAGGGTGCCAGCAACGGTGAAGGTCTTGGAAACAAGTTCCTTGCAAACATCCGCGAATGTTCGGTAATTGCTCACGTTGTACGCTGTTTTGATAACCCGGACATTATGCACGTTCGCGAAAATGCAAACGAAGCAGCTCCAATCGACCCGGAAACAGATATTCTTACAATTAACTACGAACTCTGCCAGGCCGATTTGAACACAATCGAAACCCGCCAGGACAAGGTTACCCGCGCAGTACGCTCACTTGGAAAGGAAGAAGAAAAAAAATACGCTCCATGGACAAGTGCCGTTGCAAAAATTAAGCCTCTTCTGCAGGAAGGTAAACGCGCAATCATGGCAGATTTGACAGATGATGAAAAAGCTGCCGTTTACGATATGTTCCTCCTCACAATGAAGCCGACACTTTACGTTGCAAACGTTGATGAGGATTCTATTGAGGCCCAGACAAATGATTATGTTGAAGTTGTAAAAAAATATGCCGCTGAAGAAAAATCAGAAGTTGTAGTAATCTGCGGAAAGTTCGAAGCTGACCTTGCAGAAATTACAGACCCTAACGACCGCAAGGACTTTATGGACAGCGTTGGCCTTAAGGAAAGCGGACTTGCAACTCTTGCCCGCAAGGCTTATCACCTGATGGGACTGCGCACCTTCTTTACAGGCGGCCCTGATGAATGCCGTGCCTGGACAATTCACGCCGGCGACAAGGCTCCACGCGCAGCCGGTGTAATCCACACAGACTTTGAAAAGGGCTTTATCCGCGCCGAAGCCTACACCATCGATGACCTCCGCCAGTACAAAGACGAAGCCGCCATCAAGGCAGCCGGCAAATACCGCCAGGAAGGAAAAGAATACGTCGTTCAGGACGGCGATGTGCTCTTCTTTAAATTCAACGTGTAACGCTTATAAAAAATGACGCGAGGGAGGGGGAAGTCTCCCCCTGCGGGCGCACTTCGTTGCGCCCTACCCTCTCTGCGGGGGACACCCCCGCAACGCCCCCCTCTATCTAATTACAATCCTGTTCCCTCATCAATTCCCATGCTTATATTCATACACTGAACAGCAGAACCCGAAGCGCCTTTTCCAAGGTTATCAAATCTTGTTGTTACGCAGATGCGGTCATCATTACCGTAAACAAAAATCTGCATATCGTTGGTGTTAGCAAGGGTATTTGCCGGAATAAACTGCTCCGGTAGTGTGCCTTCTCCCATAAAGCCGGCAACCTTTACAAAGCGCTGGCCTTCATAGTGTTTGCAGAAGATTTCCCAGACATCATGAGCAGTAACTTTTTTTGCCAGAAGTCTTGCATGCAAGCCCACAGTTACAGTCATTCCCTGAAAGTAATCACATACATAAGGATTAAAAATCGGCTCGTAATCAAGGCCGGAAATAATTTTCATTTCAGGAAGATGTTTATGAGCCTGAGTCAAAGCGTAAAGGCGAGGAGAATCCAGTCCCGGATCACGACCTTCTGCCTCATACTGAGCAATTGCTTTTTTTCCGGCTCCAGAATAACCGCTTACAGCGTGAACGCTTACCGGATAATCACGAGGCATAATGCCCGACTGAACCAGCGGATACAAAATTGCAATTGCACCTGAAGCATAGCAGCCAGGGTTAGCAATTCTTTTAGAAGTTTCAATTTTCTTTCTGAAATCAGCTCCAAGTTCCGCAAAACCATAAGCCCAGTCAGGATTTACGCGGTGAACCGTTGAAGCATCAATAATTACAGTATTAGGATTTGTACAAAGCTTAGCCGATTCCGCAGCCGCAGCATCCGGCAGACAGAGGAAAGTATAATCCGAGGCATTAATCATCTTTGCCTTTTCTACAGGATCCTTTCTCTTATCATCATCAATAGTAAGGATTTCCAAATCTTTGCGGTTTGCAAAACGTTCAAAAATTTTGAGGCCAGTTGTGCCTTCTTTTCCATCAATAAATACTTTGTATGCCATGTGGGCTATTATAGAAAATAATGCCCTACGCGTCTATCTGAAATAATGAACCTGCCTGGGGCTGGGCGCCGGCCATGATGTATGGAGTCTGTTTTACGGCCTGCTGAATCTGCTGCTGGTAATTTTTGATAAGGGCATCAGCCTGCTCGTTTGAAATATCAGTTACAGAATCCTTTGGCTGATTTTTGATTGCTGAAAGTCTGTCGATAAGAGAGTTCAAAATCTGAATTTTGCTGATTGAAACACCGTTCTGGCCAGGTTTAGCTGCTACACCAGAAACGTGATTAAAATGTGAATAAAGGAGGGCTGATTTGCTTACAGGAACATAGAGTTTTCCTGCGCTTGCAGACATAGTACCTGAATATGAATATGCGTTTAAACTTCCAAGAGAACTTGTCATACTCTACCTCCGTGGCTGATTTTGTCAGCCGCACTTTTATAATCTTACTTATTTATCGGAGGTAGAAATGAAAGGTTTAGATTTTTTTACGTATTTTTTATTATTTGAAGAATTTCTGAGCGTAACCTACAACCCAGATGCCAAGTACGATAAGCGGCAGAATCCAGGTGATGTAGAACTTAATCTTTTTAGAGAACTTAATTCCGCTTCCTGTATTTGCTTCTTCAAGGAACTTATCAAAGCCCCAGCCGTAGCGGCTTGTACAGAAAACAAGATAAACAAGAGAGCCAAGCGGCAGCAGGTTTTCAGAAACGATAAAGTCTTCAAGACCAGAAACATCACCGATTTTTGGAATCTGGAAACCGCTCAATACGTTGAAGCCCAGGGCACAAGGAAGAGAAAGAAGCAGAATCAAAACCAAGTTCACGCCAACAGCTTTTTTGCGGCTCCAGCCATTGATGTCGATTGCGTATGAAATGATGTTTTCAAAAACGGCAATTACAGTAGAAAGTGCGGCAAAGCTCATAAATACGAAGAAGAGAGTTCCCCAGAAGCGGCCCAGCGGCATAGCATTGAAGATATTAGGCAGGGTGATAAAAATAAGTCCGGCTCCTGCGCCTGGGTTTACACCGAATGCAAAACAGGTTGGGAAAATAATAAATCCGGCCATCAAAGCAACAAAGGTATCAAGCCCGATAATGTGAATTGCTTCGCCAGTAAGTGCCTTTTCCTTTCCGATATAGCTTCCAAAAATTGCGATTGAACCAATACCAATAGAAAGAGTGAAGAAAGACTGTCCCATTGCGGCAAAAATCACTTCACCGATTCCGTTTTCAACCATCTTTCCAAAATCCGGCTTAAGATAGAAGGCAAGACCAGCTGCGGCACCCGGCAAAGTCAAGGCACGAACAACAAGAACAAGCATCAAAACCAGAAGGCTGGTCATGAGAACTGTAGAAAAGCGTTCAACACCCTTTTTAAGACCGCCTGCACAAACAAGGAAGCCCAGAAAAACTACAATCACCATCCAGAAAACCTGTTCAAAAGGACTTGCAAGTGAATTTGTGAAAACTGCACCGATTTCATCAGCAGAAAGGCCTGTGAAAACGCCGCGGGCACTCTTAAAGATGTAGGAAATCATCCAACCGGCAATAGTTGTGTAGAACATCATCAAAAGATAGTTTCCGGCACCCGAAATATAACCGTAAATGTGCCACTTAGAGCCCTGAGGTTCAAGCACATGGAAGGAACGAACTGAAGATTTGCGGCTTGCACGACCAACGGAAAATTCCATTACCATAATAGGCAGGCCAAGAATCAACAAGAATATTAAATAAAACAGAACAAAGGCTGCTCCGCCATATTTACCTGTAATAAATGGAAAACGCCAAACGTTTCCAAGACCAATTGCGCATCCAGCAGATGCCATGATAAACCCGATACGAGTTTCAAATGTTTCTCTATTACTTTCCATAGAAACATAATTTTAATACAGAAGAGATTTTTTTTCTATGCTGAGAGGGCCTTTTTTTTGATAGTAAAACTATCACTTAACCTTAAAATCAATGGCTTCGTTTGCCGGAAGAGGCTTACTGAAGAAGTATCCCTGAATTGTGTCTGCGCCAAACTCCTGCAGGCGCTTGAACTGCCATTCTTCCTCCACACCTTCAATAATCATTTCCTTGTTCAGGTCGTGCATTAAGTGAATTATGTTCTTTATGAATGAGTCCTTACCATCAACAAGGTAGGTATCTACCAGCGATTTATCCAGCTTGATTACGTCTACAGGAATATAAGTAAGATAGCCCAGAGAAGAATAACCGGTTCCAAAATCGTCCATCAAAAGCTTAATGCCCATCTCCTTGAAGCGGCGGAAAATATCGTCGGCAAGGGCAGATTTTTCAAGGAAAAGACCTTCCGTAATTTCAATTTTTATGAGATTTGCCGGAACATCGTATTTTTTCAAAAGCTCTTCAAGAAAGGCAATATAACCGTGGTCATTGAGCTGATTACTTGAATAGTTTATCGAAACCGGCTTTAGAGTTTTTCCTTCGTTGCGCCAGTCTACAATCTGCCTGATTACAAGCTCCGTCGTAATTCGTCCGATTTTCCAGATCCAGCCGTTACGCTCCGCAACAGGAATGAACTTTCCAGGATACATTCCCGGCTCCTTCATTCGGATTAAAGCCTCGTAACCGTTAACCTCTTTTGTCTGTGAATCAACCTGAGGCTGATATACCATAAAGAAACCGTCGTTGGTAAAGGCCGCTTCAAGCTTTTCCTTGATTTCCTTTTCTTCACGTTCCTTGGCTTTCATATCATCATCAAAAAGCGAAGCGCCGTTTCTTCCGTGATTTTTTGCCTCATACATAGCACTTTCGGCATTACTTATTAGCGTTTCAGATGAAGAAATTCCATCAGACTGGGCAATTCCAAGGCTTGCCGTAATTGCAAGAGTTTCATCACCAAGAGGAATTGGAGCTCGAATATCATCAAGAATTTTAAGGATTTTCGGATGGTCAGGAGTAAACCTTTCACCAGGGGCAAAGATGATAAATTCATCACCGCCATAACGTCCAATCATCCAGTCATCCTCATTAGCCATACTTTTAAGAATAGCTACAATATACTGAAGAACACTGTCCGCAAAGCTGTGCCCGTAGTTCTCATTAAGAGCCTTAAAGCCGTCAATATCAATAATTACAATAGAATAAACGTCATTTTCCTTTACGATTTCATGCAGCTTCTGGGTAATAGTCTTACGGTTCAGAACATCAAGAACCTCATCAAATTCAGTCTGATAGCGGAGCTCGTTTTCTGATTTTACAAGATTATCACGGGAAAGCATAAGCTCGCGGTTAACAGAACGGGTCCTGATTGAAGTTACAACGCTTGAAATCACAATCAAAAGAAGTCCGATAAAGATGAGAAGAACAGAGTATAAAAGGAATTTAAGATCCCTGAGAGATTCCAGAGGACGGTTACAGAAAACAGTATTTTCAGGCAGCAGTGAAAAATCAAGGTGATTTTTCTTCATAAGCTGCCAGTCAAAAATACAAAAGCCGGGACTTGAATAGGAAAGAGGAATTGTTGAAATATCCTTTCCGGAAAGAACTTCGTTTAGTATGCTTCCAGCGCGGAAAGTCTGATCTTCGAAGTCCATGTAATAGCTTCCGATAATTCCCTTACCTTCTCCACCGACGTAATTTCTGAAAATTGGAACTTTAGTATTATTTACGACAGTATTCGTGCGCGATTCCATCGAATAAAGATTTCCATACTTATCCGAATAGCAGGTCATATAGAAGAGAATTGAATCTTCCGGCAGCGTTTGAAGGGTATGAATCAATTCATCCTGAGAAAGCTTTGTAGCATCAAGATCTACAATAGAATAATCAGAATTCCTTTTCATAAAATCTCTGAAAACCTGAAAATCCTGAATACCGGCTTCAGAATTATCGTGGAGGGCAACAAGAGTTTTATTATTGGGGTAAAGACTGATAGCAAGATTTATAAGATTACTGAGAAACTGATTTTCATAAAAACCGGTGATAAGAGGATTTGCAGCGGCTTTTTCGGCAACAAAAATATTATTTACACCAAAGAAAACCATTGGAAGACCTTTGAAAAGTTCATCCTGATAAGTGAGGGCAAAATTTAGGGCAACATCATCAGCAATAAGAACCGCTTCATAGTCCGTATGTCTTCTCAGGCGGGAAGCAAGGAAATCATGGAAATTTATTATGTCCTGCTCCGAATTGTAGCTTTTTGCGTCCATATAGTAGACATCGTATTCAATTCCGTTTTGATAAAGACTCCGTTCAAGCCCGGCATTCTGAGCCTGATGAGTAAAATAGAGAGGATGATAAGAGCGTAAAAAAAGAATTCTGTGCTGAACCGGAATCTGTTTCTGAGGCTGATGTGAAGCATGTATTCCTGACAGAAAACCAATCATCAGAAGAACAGAACTTATAAAGCATATAACGCTTAAGATACCGGAAAGAGCAATCAGTGATTTTACTGGTATTTTTTTTCTCATAAAAAATCCTGATTCTATTATAACATAGTTTTTTAATATTAAAAGGAAAGATTTAGTTAAAATTCCAGGCAACTTTAAGGCAACCTAAAAATAGGTTTGTAATTTTTTTAAGAATATGAGATATTAGGAAATACGAAAACGTTATAGTGTTTTTATTAGAGAGGATTTTATGACTTTTGCAGAAAAAATGCTTGAAGCTGCCGAGGAAGGCATTGTTTTATTGAAAAATGAAAATCAGACTTTGCCATTGAAAGCTTCTGATACAGTGAGCGTATTCGGACGAATTCAGTTTGATTTTTACCGCTCAGGTTCCGGTTCCGGCGGTTCGGTTCACGTTCCCTATACAACAAATCTTACAGATTCTCTTATTGAACTTGAAGAAAAAGGCGGATTTGCAAAAGTAAACAGGGAGCTGGCTCAAACTTACCGCGACTGGATTAAAAATAATCCTTTTGATAACGGAGCTGGCTGGGCTCAGGAGCCTTTTACTCAGGCAGATATGGAAATTTCTTCCCAGCTGGCTTGTGAAAATGCAAAAAAATCTGACAAGGCTTTATATGTAATCGGACGATTGGCCGGTGAAGACCGCGATTTTGTAAATGAAAAAGGAAGCTGGCTTCTTTCTGATGCTGAACGAAAAAATATCCGTACTTTGTGCGAAAGCTTTGAAAAAGTAGTAATTGTTTTTAATACCTGCGGAATCATGGATACTTCCTGGATAAATGACGCAGAATTCAAGGGCCACATCACTGCCGTTTTGTACGTATGGCACGGCGGACAGGAAGGTGGACGCGCTGCGGCAAATATCCTTACAGGAAAGGCATTTCCATGCGGAAAACTGACTGATACAATCGCTTATTCCCTTGAAGATTATCCTTCTACAAAGAATTTTGCCCGCGTTGAAAATATTTATCAGGAAGATATTTACGTCGGCTACCGATACTTTTCAACCTTTGCAAAAGACAAAGTTCTTTTCCCATTTGGATTCGGACTTTCTTATGCAAAATTTGAACTTGGAAAGGCAGTCGTAAAGGCCGGCCCGGACGGAAAAATCACAGTAAAAATTGATGTAAAAAATATCAGTAAGGATTATGCCGGAAAGGAAATAGTTCAGCTTTACTATAAGGCACCAAATGCTCCTCTTCAGACACCTGCCCGCCAGCTTGCGGCTTTTGCAAAGACAAAGCTTCTGCAGCCGGGAAAATCTGAAACTCTTGAAATGACCTTTGACCGCAGCCTTATGGCTTCTTATGATGATTCGGGCGTAACCGGTCACGCTTATGCCTGGGTTTTGCAGAAGGGTGATTACAGACTTTTTGCCGGAACAGATGTCGCTACTGCGGCTGAAATCGAAGGCGGAAAAATCACACTTGATGAAACTATTGTTGTCCAGCAGCTTGAGCAGAACGGCGCTCCGGACAAGAGCTTTAAGAGAATTAAGCAGGGGGCCTGCCGGGTGGAAGGGGCCGCTGAGCTTTCGGAAGAAGACGTACCTCTCAGCAAGGTTGACATCCAGGCAAGAATTGACGCCCACCTGCCAAAAGAAATTCCTTTTACAGGCAACAAGGGCATAACCTTTGACGATGTAAAAAAAGACCGGGCAAAGCTTGACGTCTTTATCGGCCAGCTCAATGTAGACGAGCTTTCTACGATGATCCGAGGAGAAGGAATGCTGAGCCGCAAGGTAACTCCGGGAATTGCTTCGGCTTTCGGTGGACTCAGCGAAGTTCTTCACGATACATATAAGATTCCTGTTGCGGGCTGTTCTGACGGTCCCAGCGGAATCCGAATGGATACAGGAACTGAAGCTAACCTTGTTCCGATTGGAACTCAGCTTGCCTGCTCATGGAACCTGCCTTTAATCCGCGAGCTTTACGTTTTTGAAGGCAAGGAGCTTTTGCAGAACAATATCGACGCCCTTCTGGGACCTGGAATCAACATTCACAGAAATCCTTTGAACGGCCGAAACTTTGAATATTTTTCAGAAGATCCTCTTCTTACAGGACTTGTTGCCTGCGTTGAAATCGAAGGTATTAAGGAAGGCGGCTCAAATGCAACCGTTAAGCACTATGCCCTAAACTCTCAGGAAACTGAACGCCGCAAGGCTGATGCAATTTTGAGTGAACGTGCCCTGCGCGAAATCTACCTCAAGGGCTTTGAAATTGCCGTAAAAAACAGCCCTCTCTGTTCGATTATGACTTCATACAACCCTATTCAGGGACACTGGGCCGCATCAAACTACGAGCTTGTAAATGCAATTCTGCGCCAGGAATGGGGCTACAGGGGAATCGTTATGACAGACTGGTGGTGTTCTATGAACGACTGCGTTGATAAGAGCTTCCTTTCTGTAAAAAACACCGCTTCTATGCTGCGGGCCGCAACTGACGTTTACATGGTTGTTGATAATAACGGAGCCGAAAAAAACAGCTACGGTGATAATATCAAGGAAAGCATTGAGAAGGGAAAATTTACTCTTGCTGAACTGCAGACCGCTGTCCGCCGTATTCTTAATTTTATTCTTGATGCTCCGGTTTCTAAACGCGAGCTTGGAGACCTTATTAAAATCAGCACAGTTGAACCTGCAGGCGAGGATTTAAGTAAGCTTACAGTCCTCAAGGGTGAAGAAGAAATTATTCCGGAAGAAAATAAGGAATACGCTTTGCAGATTGAAGAAGACGGAATCTATTCTGTATTTGGAACTATGTGCAAGGTTGAAAACACAGTTTCTCAGTCATCAACAATCATCTTTGTGAACGACCAGCCGCTTGCTTCTTTTGAGTGCCGCACAACAAATGCAAAGGATGTCTTTGTAAATGCAAATCAGCTCAAGCTTAAGAAGGGCCTTTATAAAATCCGCATGGAACACACAAAGAAAGGAATTGAAATTAAAAAGCTTAAGTTTACAACCTTTAATTTTAATCCGGTTGCAGCAGGCTATCTGGATTAAAAAACTTTCGCCTATTCCCATAATCGCATAAATACAGTATAAATATACAAAAGAAGTGATTTTTATGCATATTTATACTGAAAGTCTGCATAAATATTCAGATAATTATACCTGCGGGGTGCGATTATGAGCGAAATTAAATTTATTGAAGGCGGCGTTACAGCAGCAAAAGGCTTTACTGCAAACGGTATTTTGTGCCACATCAAGGCAAGCCGCAAAACTAACGATACAGCCCTTGTTGTATCAGAAGTTCCTTGTTCGGCTGCCGGAGTTTTTACACAGAACCGGGTAAAAGCAGAAAGCGTAAAACTTTCAAAGAAGAATATTGAAAACGGCCGCATTCAGGCAATCATCGCTAACAGCGGAAATGCTAACTGCTGTACCGGCGAGCAGGGCGCTCAGAATGCATTTAGAATGGCTAAGGCCGTAGAAAAAGTTACCGGCGTTCCAGCCGATGACGTAATCGTATGTTCTACCGGCGTAATCGGAGCCCAGCTTCCTGTAGAAAAAATTGAAGAAAATATTGATGCACTTGCAAAGGGACTTTCAAAAGAAGGCCACAAGGAAGCCCGCATCGCAATCATGACAACTGATACAAAATTCAAAGAGTGTGCCGTAGAGTTCACACTTGGCGGAAAAATCTGTCACATGGGAACAATGTGTAAGGGAAGCGGAATGATTCACATCAACCTGGGAACCATGCTTTCTTTCATCACAACTGATGCCGCAATCAGCCCGAAAATGATTGATAAGGCTTTGCGCGAATCAATTAAGGGAACCTACAACTGCGTAAGCGTAGACGGAGATACATCTACAAACGACACTCTGGTTCTTCTGGCAAACGGAATGGCAGGCAACGCAGAAATTACTGCTGAAGGCCCGGATTATGACGAATTCCTTGCAGCCCTTAATAAGCTAAACCGCGTAATGGCAATGAAAATTGCAGCCGACGGAGAAGGCGCTACCCGCCTTGTTCAGTGCACTGTAAACGGAGCCAGCTCTGTTGAAGCTGCCCGCGGCCTTGCAAAAGAAGTTATTTCTTCAAGTCTTGTAAAAGCCGCTATGTTTGGAGCAGATGCAAACTTCGGCCGCTTCCTCTGTGCAATGGGTTACAGCGGAATTGACTTTGACCCAATGAAAACAAACATCTGGTTTACAAGCAAGAGCGGTGCAAAACGCTACTTCGACGATAACGACAACTTTGAAGTTCACGGTGAAAACAGCGTAAAGGTTTACGAAAACGGAGTTCCTTTGAACTTTGACGAAGACCTTGCAAAGAAAATTATGAGCGAAGAAGCCGTAGAAATCTTAGTTCAGTGCGGCGACGGCAATGCCAGCGGAACAGCCTGGGGCTGCGATTTGACTTATGATTATGTAAAAATTAACGGAGATTACAGGACTTAACTATGGAAAACAAAAATAACGTTGAAAACTTAAACAGCGACCAGTGGTCGGAAGTTCTTGTGCAGGCCCTGCCTTACTTTAAGGAATGGTGCGGAAAAATTGTTGTTGTAAAATACGGCGGAAACGCAATGCTTAACGAAGAGCTTAAGCAGGCCGTAATGGAAGACATCGTTCTTTTGAATACAATCGGAATTAAGGTTGTACTTGTTCACGGCGGCGGCCCAGAAATCAACCATATGCTGGACCGCGTTGGTAAAGAAAGCAAATTCGTTGACGGCCTGCGCTATACAGACGGCGAAACAATGGAAATTGTTCAGATGGTTCTTACAGGAAAGCTGAACAAGGATATCGTAGGAATCCTTTTGCAGAAGGGTGGAAAGGCTGTAGGACTCAGCGGTGTTGATGCCGGCCTCCTCCGCGCAAAGAAAACTGATAAAGATTTAGGCTTTGTAGGTGAAGTTACCGACGTAAATCCGGACATCCTTCTTTCAATGCTGGACCGCGGTTTTATTCCGGTTGTTTCTACAGTTGCCCTTGGTGAACAGGGAGACGATGCCCGCTACAACATCAATGCCGACACCGCAGCCGCAAAAATTGCAGTTGCCCTCAAGGCAGAAAAGTTTGTTCAGCTTACAAACGTACCGGGAATCCTCCGCAACATCGATGACCCGACTTCCCTCATCAAGAGAATTGAGCGCACAGCCATCGGTTCCCTTAAAGCGACTGGAGTTATTGCCGGCGGTATGATTCCAAAAATCGACTGCTGCGAAACCGCCCTCAATGGCGGCGTTCCAAGAACCCACATCATCGACGGCCGAGTCCCACATTCCCTGCTGATAGAGATGTTCAGCGACCGCGGTATCGGAACTATGGTATACTAAATGAAAGGGAGCCTTAAGGCTCCTTTTATTATTTTGTATATTTCTTTTCAAAATCCGTTATCATCATCGGTTTCGAATAATAATATCCCTGCATATAATCGCACTTAAGCTGCTGAAGAATATCATACTGCTTCTGGTGCTCAACGCCCTGCGAAATTACAATCATGTTAAGAGTCTTTGCAAGAGAAACCATAAACCTCAGAATCTTATAGCTTCGGTCTTCATTTTCAGATTCCGAAAGGAAAAGCATATCAATTTTAAGAAAGTCTGCCCGAACATCCTTAAGGAGATTAAGAGAAGAATAGCCCCGGCCAAAATTATCAATTCCAACCTTAATTCCGAAATCCTGCAGCTTACGAAGCAGAACCTTTGCACCGTTAGAATCAGCGGTAAGAAGTGTCTCCTTAAATTCAAGATAAAGCCTGGAAGGATTTATTCCGTATTTTTCAACCAGTCCGGTAACTACATCATAAATATTCATATAGTAAATATCTTTTGTAGAAATATTTACCGAAATAATCTTATCTTCCTGCCCGTTTTCCTGCCAGAATTTCAAAATTCTGATTGCCCGTTCAATTACATAAGTATCAAGGACGTGAATAAGCGAATGATCTTCCAGTACCTTAAGGAAGTACTGAGGTTTTTCTACGCCGACCGCAGGGTGATTCCAGTAAACAAAGGCTTCCGCACCAACACACTTATCCTTGCTGTCAAAAATCGGCTGTAGCTGAAGATTAAACTGTTCATTCCTGATTGCATCAGGGAAGTCTGTAGTTATATCCTTTTCCAGAAGAATCTTTTCCATTAATTCAGAGGTGTAATAAATGTAGGAGCCCTTGTAGTCAACCGGCATAGCACGAAGGGCCATAAGGGCCTCATCATAAAGCATCTGGGCGTTTTCAAAAAATCCGTGAGTTTCAGAAACTCCAAGAACAATCTTCAAGGAATAGTTACTTGTCTTAATCAGATGCTTTACAGGAAGAGTGGCATTATCAAAAACCTCCGGATTAAAAGCATCCTTAGGAATAAATACTGCAAATTTATCTTCCGAAATACGGCCAAAAACATATTCAGGACAAGAGCCTTTTCCCTTCTTTATCATTTCAGCTTCAAGCTTAAGAATCTGATCTCCTGTTTTTCTTCCAAAAACCTCATTTACAAGCTTAAAGCCCTGAATATTTGAAACAAGCATAACCCTTTCTGCGTCGGGATTATCTTTAATCAAGGCATTACATTCTTCAAAAAACTTGTTGCGGTTATAAATTCCGGTAAGGGCATCATGAGTAGAAATATATTTTAGTTTATTAATTCTAGCCTCACGTTCCGTTGTATCAACAAGCTTCAAAAAGCTGCCGATAGGGACCTTGGAATAAAAAAGTCTTTCATATTCAAAAAGGAAGGTATGAAGAACCCCATTTACATCAACCTTTTCCTGCCAGAAAAAATGTCCATTATTTTCATTATCAGCAGCGGCAATTTTTTCCCGCACTCTATCCGTTGCAAACTGCTTGTTAAATCTTGAATCACCGGCAAAAAGTTCTTTTACATAATCATTAACATAAATACACTGATTATTGATATTAAAATAAAAAATACCGTCGTTGATTACACTGTTTACCCTTTCAAGCGCCAGCAAAATCATACGGCTTGGAACCTTGTAGGCACAGCACCAGCAGACATAGGCGCCGAAAACTCCATAAAGAAGGATTGAAAAATCCAGAGGAAAATCCCTTGAATAACAATAGTAATTGCAAAGAATTATCAGAATATAACTTATAAAAATTGACAGGTACTTAGCCTTATAATAAAAAGGCGCAGCAATGCTCTCATAGGCCAGAATTATAAAGCTCTGAAGCACCATTAAATAACAGAAACCAATATGAACATAATGTAATGGCGTCATAATCAGGCTCCAGTATTCAAAACCATAGTCTGATATAACGTTTACAAGATAGAAGGAATGATGGGTAAAATTATTGATAATTAGGGAAATTGTATCGATTACACAGGGAATTATATAAATCCAGTATATCTTTTTTACTATTTTTTTATGCCCCGTGAATTCAAAAGCAAACTTATAGATAAAAAAAGCCATCCAGATAGTTCCGATAAAATAAACAGAATCAATAAATACTGCATATTCAGCTTTTTTCTGGAAGAAAAAGAGAACATAAAGAGGAACAACTGCCATTCCAACAATCATTGCGTTCCTGATACTCTTTATATAATCAACTTTTGTGTTATATAAATTAACCACAAAGGAAAGAAGAACAGAAGTGAGAATTGCAGATGCAACGGCATAAATAAGCTTAAAAGTAAACATCAGAAGTCACCTCTCTGATCGTCATAATCCTGCATATAACGCTTTTCAAAGGCTGAAATAGGAATCGGGCGGGAAAAATAATAGCCCTGGAAGAAATCACAACCCATTACAGTAAGAGTATCGGCCTGAGTTTCGAGTTCAACACCTTCCGTAATTACAGTCATATTGAGTGCTTTTGCCATATCAATGATTGCATTAATAATTTTCAAGCTCTGCATTGTATTTTCAGTAGAACGCAGGAATTCCATATCAATTTTGAGAACATCCATTATAAGATTTCTCAGCGTACTCAAGGAAGAATAGCCGCTTCCGAAATCGTCCATTTCAATTGTAAAGCCATACTGCTGCAGCTTTGTAAGAATTTCCTGGTGCATAGAAACATTGGACATAAGGATTGTTTCGGTAACCTCAAGGTTCATATTCTTAGGATTCAAGCCATACTTTTCTACAAGACGTGTAAGAGCCCCGTATACATCAAGATAATAGAAATCCTTTGCAGAAATATTTACCGAAATATAATAATCTTCGAAACCGCCATCCTTCCAGTCCTTAAGCTTTCTTGCAACCTGCTCCCAGATATAATAATCCAGACTGGCAATATAATCAGTTTTCTCAAGAATAGGTACAAAGTTGTTTGGACTAAGAAGTCCCTTTACCGGATGATTCCAGCGAACAAGAGCCTCGCCGCCGGTAACCTTCTGAGTTTTTGTGTTGAACTGTGGCTGGATATAGAAGATGAACTCGCCTTTTTCAAGGGCAGCAGGAAATTCATTGAGGACACTTTTTTCTGTCATCAAATCCTGCATCATCGACATATCATAAACAGAAAGCGACTTAGTAAAGTCTTCAGGATTCTTTTCTATTGCGACAAAAGCGCGGTCACACATTGTCTGAACATCTTCCATTGGGTCTTCAACTTCGTAAACACCGATAAAAATCTTTACACGATAATGGAATTTTTTTGAAAGATTAGCCTGAAATTTTTCAAGAATATCGTTTATGGCCTTTGAATCGTAATATTCCATTTTCATCAGCATTGCAAACTTATCACCGGTAATTCTTCCGTGAATTGTACCTTCACTGTTGATGGATTCAATAGTTCTTGCTTCACCAAGGAGGATTTCGTTTCCGATTTCCTCGCCAAAAATATCATTTACAAGCTTAAAGTTTTCAATATCAAAGCAGACAAAAACACGAGAAAGTTCCGGATTTTCCTGAATAGCGGCTTCCGCTGCCTGTAAAAAGGCTTCGCGGTTTAAGAGTCCCGTAAGAGAATCATGGGTCGCAAGATATTTTTCCTTTTCAAGAATGTTCAGATATTCCGTCTTGTCATCAAGCTTTATGAGATAGCCTATTGAACGTTCTCTTTTATCAACAAGTCTTGTAAGGCTGCCGGAAAAAACATGAATCATATCATTTACGATAAAATTTTCATCTTCGATAGGTAAAGAAATCTGCTTTTCCCCAAGCTTGGGCAGCCACTGTGAAAGAAAGGATTCAAGGAAAAGGTTTTTATTATCATCTGACTCAGAATGGAAAATAAGACGGGCAATATTATTTGCAAAGATACAATGACCTTCCAGATCATAGCAGATTACGGCAGTACTTATATTCAGGGCAACCTGCTCCATTAAAATTCCTGAAAATTCCTGAGGAATTGTTGAAAGAATAAAGTACATATAAATATAAAAAACCAGAGGATAAATCAAAATTGAAAGGTTAAGCGGCCAGCGGAAAGCAATAAAACATCCGTTAAAAATAACTACGCCGCTGAAGGCAAGTATAAGTGAGTAATATTTTTTCTGAAAAAGAACCGGTATTTTTACAATTCGCAGGAAGCTTACCACAATAAAGGTACAGGCAAGAAAATATGTAAAAATCATGTGGAATAAATATGGAGCCTTGAATATAAAAATCCAGCAAAAAAGTTTTCCGTTTACAGTAAGGCTTGGAATAAGCTCTACCATATATCTGTAATGAGTGTTTAAAAGGATAAAGAAGCTGTCAGCAAAAGCTAAACAGACTAGAACATTTAGGAATTTGTAGTATACATTTCGCTTCTGACTGTAATAAGGCAGCCATATTATACTCATGGAAATGAAAATCAGAATCCAGTCCATGGTAAGAAAGTATATCGAGCTTAAAATCAGCGCCACCCTCATATTGGAGGTGTAACACATAAAAAGGTATGAACTGGTAATCACAATTACCGAAACGCATAAGGCCGCAAAAATTCTTGTAGCCTTAAACTTTTTGGTAATCATCAGAAAAAGAGTTACCAGAACGGAGAGTATTTCAACTATTGCAACCAGTGTAAAAATTAATTTCATCGCAGCCTGTACTAGAGAAATTAATTATAACACAAAATATAGAATAATTAAAAATTTTTTCTAAAGGGCTTTTTTGATTGCTTCAAGAAGTTCAGAATATTCTGTAAAGGCCGGATACTGAGGATATTCCTTTATGATGTTTTCTGTTGAGCGGAAGAGGAAGCCGGCCTTTGAAGCCTGAATCATTCCCAGGTCATTGAAGCTGTCACCGCTGGCAATTGTATCAAAGCCAACTGACTGAAGGGCCTTTACAGTTGTAAGCTTGCTCTTTTCGCAGCGCATTTTATAACCGGTGATTTCGCCGTTTGCCGCAACTTCAAGGCTGTTACAGAAAATTGTAGGATAGCCCAGTTTTGCCATAAGAGGGGCGGCAAACTGCTCGAAGGTATCGCTTATGATGATTACCTGGCAGTGTTTCTTAAGTTCATCAAGGAAGGCCTTTGCGCCTGGAAGAGGTTCGATTTTATTGATTGTATCCTGGATTTCTTTAAGTCCAAGATGGTGTTCGCGAAGAATTTCAAGTCTGAATTTCATCAGTTTATCATAATCAGGTTCATCGCGGGTTGTACGACGCAATTCAGGAATACCAACAGCGTCAGCAAATGCAATCCAGATTTCCGGAACCAGAACACCTTCCAAATCAAGACAAGTAATAGTCATATGAACCTCTTCTTTCTTTAATAATGCTAATAAATTACAGTATTTTTAAAATAATTGCAAATTTGCACTAGATTTGCCCTGGGCCTGAAAAATCAGTATTATTATGGAAGATATGGCTCAAAAACGCAGTACAACAAGTAAATCTAAAAGAAAGACTCAGAAAAAACGCACTAAGAAGGGCAAGGTTTACATTGCGCCTTATAAGCTTATTATTTTATGCGCAGCTGTTATTGCCCTTTGCATGGGACTTTTAGTTGTAAGTACGGCTGTAAATCAGCGGGCTTTTGATAAAGAGCAGAAACAAAGAATAGAACAGCAGCGCGAGGAAGAAAAGCGGATTGCTGAAAAGTCCAGGGCAGATAAGCAGGCGGCAGAGAAAGCAGCTCAGGAAAAGAAGGCTGAAGAAGAGCGACTTGCCCAGCAGAAAAAAGCTGAAGAAAAACGAATCGCAGAAGAGAAAAAACAGAAGGAAATTGAACATAAAAAGGCAGAAGAAAAGAAAGCTGAAGAACTTAAGAAACAGAAAGAAATTGAGCAGAAAAAAGCCGAGGAAGTAAAACGGCAGAAGGAAGAGGCACGTAAAGCAGAAGAAAAACGCCAGAAGGAAGCTGAACAGAAGAAGAAAGCGGCTCCTGTCAAAGATAAAGTGCCTCCTAAGCCCGCCGCAAAGCAGGACGAACAGCCTGTCCGCACGCCAAATACGGAAGCTCAGCTCCCCAAAGAATCCAGGGACAGCGGCAAGACAAAGGCTGAAGAAACAAGTATTCCTCAGCCTAAAAAATCTGAGTTCAACTTTCCGCCGGCAAAAAACAGCGCTCAACTGGTAATCCTGCTGGATGACGGAGGACAGAACCTTGCCCACTTGCAGAAGTTCCTTGACCTGCCCTTCCCTATCACAATTGCGGTTTTACCTCAGCTGGCTCACTCAAAGGAATCAGCGGCAAAAATCCGGGCAGGCGGAAAAGAGCTGATGCTGCATCAGCCTATGCAGGCTGTGAACGCAGGCGTAAATCCGGGGCCTGGTGCAATCACTCCTAATATGGACGAGGCTCAGATTAAGGCAACTTTGTTCAAGAACATCAGCGAAATCGGGCCGGTTGCGGGCTTTAACAATCACGAAGGCTCACTGATTACGGCTGATGCTGAAAAGATGGAAGTTGTACTCAAATATGCCTCGGAAAACGGCATCTACTTCCTGGATTCCCGCACCAACGTGAACACTTCCGTGCCTGCCGTTGCAAGTGCGCTCGGTTTGTCATATTATGAACGTAATGGTCGTTTTCTGGATAATGTAAAGACCCGCGAAAACGCGATTACGGAAATCCGCAGAAATCTGGATATTGCCAACCGCGACGGCGTAGTTATAATGATTGGTCACATCTGGTCAGCGGACTTTTTACCGGCTGCCCTGATGGAAGTTTACCCCGAGCTGGTGGAAAAAGGCTATAAATTTACTACGGTTTCAAATTGCCGTGGCTTGAAGAGATGAGTGAAGAGGCTATGCCTCTTCTTGATAAATAGCAAAGCGTTAAAAAAAAAGCACTGCTTTTTTTAGCTTTACCTTAGAGGAATAGTATGAAAGTTTTAGGAATTGAATCATCATGCGATGAAACAGCATGCGCCATCGTTGAAGACGGAAAAACAATTTTGAGCAACGTTGTAGCAACCCAGATTCCTTTTCATCAGATTTATAAGGGCGTTGTACCGGAAATTGCAAGCCGCAAGCATGTAGAATGGATTCTGCCGGTTGTGCGTCAGGCTTTAGACGAAGCAAAACTGACGTTTGATGACATAGACGCTATTGCGCCAACAAACCGTCCGGGCCTTATGGGCTCGCTCATGGTAGGCTTTACCTTTGGAAAAACCCTTGCCTGGTCGCTCAACAAGCCTTTTCTTGCCGTAAATCATATGCTGGGTCATCTTTATGCTGCTCACCTTGTAAATGATATTCAGTATCCTTACCTTGGGCTGCTGGTCAGCGGCGGCCACAGCATTATCTGTAAGGTAAATAATTTTGATGATCTGGAGATTCTTGGAACCACGGTTGATGATTCGGTAGGTGAAGCTTTTGATAAGGTCAGCAAATTCTACGGTCTCGGCTATCCTGGAGGAGTTATCATCGATAATCTTGCAAAGCAGGGAGATGCCCGTGCCGCAACTTTCCCGGTTCCTAAGCTTGATAACAAGGAACATCGCTACGATGTAAGCTTTTCCGGATTAAAGACTGCCGTAATTCACCAGTGCGATATGTTCTGGAACGAAGGCTACGAACATTCTAAGGAAAATATGTGTGCCGCCTTCCAGGAAACAGCCTGCAAGACTTTGACCAGCCGCCTCTTCCGCGCGGTAGAAGACACAGGTCTTACAACAGTTGTAGCCGGCGGTGGTGTTGCGGCAAACTCCCGCCTCCGCTCGCTTCTGGCAGAACGCACAGACTTAAACTGCATCTTCCCGCCGCTCAAGCTCTGCGGAGACAACGGCGCTATGATTGCGGGAGTTGCCTACCACTTCTTAAAACGCGGCGACCGCGACGGCTGGGACAGCGTAACCTGCGCAAGAATCCCTCAGTTTAAGCGGGGCTTAGCAAATTTTAAAAATCGCAAGTAGCAGCCGGCTCAAATAACAAGCTATCTATTGACAATCCTCAATTCTCTATTGTATGTTAAAATCAAACAACTTAGGCAACCGATTGCCTAAAATTATATCACAAAATCCGGGGGTTTAGAGGTGAGCCTTCGGAACGAGGATTTTATGAAAAAAGAAGTAAAAGGATTTTTTACGGAACTTGAGGGAAAGCCTGTCTACAAGATTGAAAACTACGATGCCATGGAAAACTTTTTTATGACGATTACCAGCTCGTCAGACATCTGGAATTTCTGCTGGTCGCAGGGAGGAATTACAGCAGGAAGAATCGACAGCAATCACGCCGTTTTTCCATATTACACTGCAGACAAGGTTTACGACGCCCGCTCTTATTCCGGCAACTATGCCGCTGTGGCCGTAAAAACTTCGGAGGGAATTAAAATCTGGGAGCCATTCGGCTACTTTAACGCATCTCCTTCTGTAAAAAAGCTTCTTGAAGGAAAATCTCAATTTAATATTTACAAGAATTACAACGGAACAGAAGTTTTCTTTGAGGAAATCAATAAGGAACTGAAGCTTCTTTTCAGAATCAGCTGGACTTCTTCTGAGCACTTTGGTCTTGTAAAAAGCACTACTATTCAGAATCTCGCAGACGCACCGGTAGAAATTGCCATATTGGATGGTGCCCAGAACATCATGCCGGCCTGCACAACTTCAAATCTTCAGAATTCAAACTCCTGTCTTCTGGACGCTTACAAAAAAACTGACCTGGACGAGGGCGGCAACGTAGCGCTTTTTGCCCTTTCTTCCATGCTTTCGGACAAGGCAGAACCAAGTGAAGGCCTGCTTGCAAACGTAAGCTGGTTTACAACAGATGACAAAATCATTCTGGCAACTGACGCGCCGACACAGTTTGCAGAAAGCGAAAAACTGATGGCAGCCGGCGATTTTAAGACAGAAATCGTAACAAAAGGCCAGCGTTCATCCTGCTTTATCTGCCGTAATCTGACTTTGAAGGCAGAAGGCTGCGAAAAATGGTTCCAGGTATTTGACACTTCACTTGCCCTTGCAAAAATCGAAAACCTTAAAGCAGAAATCAAAGACCGAAGATCTGCCCTCAAGCTGCTGGAAGAAGATATCAGCCGCACAGACAAGCTTATGACTGAATATTTAGCCGCAGCAGACGGAATCCAGCAGACTGCTGACACAATGAACTGCGTTCACCATCAGCAGAACGTAATGTTCAACATTATGCGGGGCGGTATTTTTGAAAATCAGGGAAAAATCGGACTTTCTGATTTTGTAAAATTCATCGAACAGAGAAACAAGAGCCTGGTTGAAGCTGCAAAAAAAGTTAGCAGTGCGCTTGGAAAAGAAGCTTCTTATCAGGCACTTTGCGACGCAGTTGAGGGCGCAAAAAATCCACAGCTTACCCGCCTTTTCTTTGAATATATGCCTCTTACCTTCAGCCGCCGCCACGGTGACCCAAGCCGTCCATGGAACATTTTCTCAATCAAACTGCGCGATTCAGACAACAATCCGATTTTGAACTACGAAGGAAACTGGCGCGACATCTTCCAGAACTGGGAAGCACTGGCCATGTCTTATCCTGTTTACATCAAAAATATGTGCGTAAAATTCCTGAACGCAATGACCGCAGAAGGATTTAACCCGTATAAAATCAACCGAGCCGGAATCGACTGGGAAATCCCGGATCCAAACAATCCATGGGCCTTTATCGGTTACTGGGGCGACCATCAGGTTATCTACTTTGCAAAGCTTCTGGAATTCCTTCTCAAAACTGATAAGGCAAACCTTATGGCTTCGCTTGATGAAAAAATCTACACAAGCGCCAATGTACCTTACCGCATCAAGTCTTACGCAGATATCTTAAAGGACCCTAGAAATACAATCTCCTTTGACCGTGAAATGAGCAACCGCCTTCAGAAAGAAACAACAGAGCGCGGAAGCGATGCAAAACTGGTTCAGGGCAAGGACGGAAATCCGGAACTCCTGAGTTTTGCCGCAAAAGCCCTTCAGATTGTAATTACAAAAATCGCAAATCTTGTTCCGGGCGGAGGAATCTGGCTCAACACCCAGCGCCCTGAATGGAACGACGCAAACAACGCCCTTGCAGGCTATGGACTTTCTGTTGTAACCCTCTGCTACCTCTACCGCTACATCCGTCTTCTTGAAAATCTTTTTGAGGAAGGAAAAAAAGCCGGCGTAACTGATTTTACTCTACCAAAAACAGAAATCACAGCTTTGGAAGAACTTTTCAACCTTTATTCATCATCAGATTTGAAAAAAGCATCTGAAAACGCAGGCGAAAGAAAGGCCTTTACCGACAAGGCAGGTCTTATATTTGAAGCTGAGCGCAATAACCTTTACAAAAAGGGCTATTCAGACGGCCAGGATAAAATCAGCGCAGATAGAATTCTGCAGGCACTGGCAACCTTCAACAAGATGGTCCAGCTTACAATCAAAATGAATAAGCGCGATGACGGACTCTATCATTCTTACAACACTGTAAAAATTGATAACCAGGGCGCCGCTGCCATTGGAAAAGGCACAATGGAAATTGTTTACCTGCAGCCAATGCTGGAAGGTCAGGTTGCAATCCTTTCTTCTGACCTGCTGACTCCTGCCGAAGCTCAGGCCCTTGTTGAAGCCCTGCAAAAAAGCGATATGTACGAAAAACGCCAGCATTCTTATATGCTTTATCCGAACAAGGAACTGCCAGCCTTCCAGAATAAAAACTGCGTAAAGGCAGGGGACATAAAGCCTCTTGAAAAGCTGCTTGCCCGCACCGGCAGCCTCTATATGGAAAAGGACGTAAACGACGTTTATCACTTTAATCCTGACTTCCGCAATTCAAACGTTATTAAGGATTTTATTGCGGCACAGACTGGTGACAGAAAGCCTTCAGCCGACGAAGAAAACGCCCTTCTCGAACTTTACGAAAAGACCTTCAATCATCAGAAGTTCACAGGCCGCTCAGGCACCTTCTACGCTTACGAAGGACTTGGAAGCATTTACTGGCACATGGTTTCAAAGCTCCTGCTCGCGGTACAGGAAAATATCTTTAAGGCGGAAAAGCTTGGAGATTCTGCGAACGTTAAAAAGCTTACAAAATCTTACTATGAAGTCCGGGCTGGACTTGGCTACAACAAGGCACCTGAACTCTACGGAGCCTTCCCATTTGATCCTTATTCCCACACACCATCAGGACAGGGCGCAAAACAGCCTGGTATGACTGGCCAGGTTAAGGAAGAAGTTCTTACCCGCTTTGGCGAGCTTGGAGTTTTGATTGAAGACGGAAAGGCAAGCTTTGCTCCTGTAATTCTTCAGGAAGGTGAAGTCCGCAAGGACGGCAGCCTGAGCTTTACCTGGTGTGGAGTTCCGGTAACTTACAAATTTAAGTCCGGCATTCCAACTACCCTGGCTGATGCCCAGAAAGCAAAAATAAGCGTGAATGGAAAAGTACGCGAGGGAAATTCTCTTACCACAGAGGAAAGCTCCGCACTCTTCCAGCGCGAAGGCAAAATAAAAGCGATTGAAGTTGAATTTTAATTAAAAGAGGGGGCCACCTCCTAACCCCTCATTCAACCTAAACGCTCGCCCTTTCTACAAGTTTTGTGGGAAGGGCGATTTCATTTGCGGCTGTATCCTGACCGGCCTTACCGCTCACAATCAACTCGACGGCCTGCCGGCCCATCTCGGTCTTAGGAACGCTGATACTTGTAAGTGGCGGTGTTATGTAGGAAGAGGTTTCAAGGTCATCAATACTTATTACGGCAACCTGGGCCGGTACAGAGACCTTGAGCTCGTTCAGGTGACAGAGAACGCCATAGGCGACCTCATCGGAACCACAGACAATGGCGCGCGGAAGGTGGCCGCTTTTCTGAATTTCTGCAACCGCTTCATATCCGCCGGCCATATCAAAAGCCCCGTAAACCTGACACTTTGAAACCAGCACATCTTCTATGCCGTCCACACGGTTATCCAGCTCACCGATATAAGAAATATCCGTGCAGCCTTTTTGAATGACATAGGAAGCCGCCTTTTTTGCAGCATCGCGGCGGTCAAAGATTACGCTTGAAAGACCGTCAAACTTCCAGTCCACGCAGACAATTTTCTTAATACGCTCTTTCATCCGCTGAACAAGCCTTGTATCCTCGGCTCCCTTAATGCACTGGTCAGTAGCAATCAAAATCAGACCGCCTATTTCTTCTTCGTGAATAAGTTCATTAAACAAAACAGGGTCTTTAAACTCTTCAAAAAAGCGGATAAAAGTCACCTTATAATTATTCTCGTGAGCCGCAGTATGAATTCCAGCTAGAATCTCCGCATAATAAGGACGTCTGAAGGTATCCGGGTCTCGCAGCACAACGCCAATCCGCTTGGAAGCAAAAGCTACTTCACCATGCTGCAAAACCTGGGCCGCCTTGTTTGGGCGGTAGCCCAGCCTGTCAATTACTTCAAGAATACGCTGGCGGGTTTCAGGCGCAACAGACCGACCTTCCGTTCCATTTATAACGTAGCTTACCATGCTTCTTGTAACGCCGGCTTCCCGGGCAACATCGTTTTGTGTAACCTGTTTGTTTTCCATATGCTTACTCTATAAGATTTATTCTACCCTATAAAGCTCCACATCGTCAAAGTTTCCCCAGTTTCCGTCATTTGTGTCCAGGAAAATCTGAAGTGTTAGTTTTCCATCCTTTACAGGAATGCGAAGCTTATACTGATTCCAGTTTTTCCAGCCGCTATTTACAATTTCTGTCTTTACTATTTTGCTTCCGTCAAAGTCTCTGGCACGAAGACTGATTTCTTTTTCTCCGCCGCCACCCATTGCCCAGATTGAAGCTTCATAAGTTCCGTTTGCAAGACCTGTGAAAGTCTGGCTCAAGCTTGATTTGAAACCCTTGCCAAGCCAGTACTTGTAAGTGTATTTACCGTTTCTGGCATTTCCCTTATTGTCTTCTACAAAACAGGCAGCTCCGTCACCATCCAGCTTCCACTTACCAAGATTTCCGCTCTCAAAGGAATTATCTTCAATAAGATTTACGCGGTTAGTAATTTCAACAAAACATATCGGAACAAAGTCTGAACCGCTGATTTTGCCCTTAAGTTCCACAGTTTTCGGCGCCTTTTCCCGGCTCCAGTCGTGCTTTTCCCAGACAATCTGAATCTGGTTTTCCTTATCATTTGTGAAAAGGACCTTGCCGAATTTTGGAAGGACAGGTTCTTTTCCGGGACCCGTAGTCACTTTTACAGGTTCGCCAAGTGCATAGGGAACAAAGCTGCTTCCGTTACTGGCGCTGCCACCCCATTTATTTTTTACCTGGCCCTTACCACCGACAAGATTCCATACAGCAAGAGAAGGCAGGGCCCGACCCGTAAAATCAAACATTCCCTGATTTTCCCATGTATTTCCTTCACTATTAGAAAGTCCGGCCCCTTTTACAACAGTCCAGGCCGGTTCCCAGTAAAACACACCAAGACCACCCTTTACACCGGCTACAACATTAATCACGTCGCGAACCGCAGTTGCCTGTCCCTGAACACTTGGAAGATAACCATCAGTTTTTCCGCTGTAAATCTGAAATACATTGCCCTGACTGTCTCCGTCATCCTCTGTAAAGGCGTAAGCTGTTTCCATCACACAAAGCTCCTTGCCGTAAACATCTGCAAGGTCATTCATATTGCGTTTGAGGTCGTTTACAGAACCATGCCAGTAAGTATAAAAAGAAAGTCCGATTACATCAAAATCAACCTTAGCCTTAACAACTTCATCAAAAACCGAATGGTAAAGCTCATTTTTTCCACCGTCAGCAAGGTGAATTACAATTTTGATTTTCTTGTCTTTTCTCATAAGCTTATCAATAATTGAGCCCTGAGCGCTTCTTACACCGCGGGAAGCAGATTTTAAAAGATTTGTAAAGCCTTCAAATCCACCGGCTTTTTCCCCCTTATCGCCCCAGATTTTTCCAAGCGGCCACATAAAACCGTTATTAAGCTCGTTTCCAATCTGAACCATATCCGGACGGGCGCCGGCTGCAATAAATTTTTTAAGAGCATCGCGGGTAAAGCTTTCTACGGCCGCATTCAGTTCTTTTTCATTCAGATCTTTCCATGCTTTGGGCATATACTGCTTGGCAGGGTCAGCCCAGGAATCACTGTAATGAAAGTCTATGAGCAGCTTAAAGCCTGCATCTTTAGCTCTTTTTGCAAGAGGAATATCAACCTCCACGCTGTTAGAGCCGCCTCCATTTGTCGGATTATTCCAGACGCGAAGCCTTACCCAGTTTACACCGTGCGTCTTTAAAATTGCAAAAAGATCCTTTTCGCTTCCATCATCATCAAAGAACTTTCCGCCGCATTTTTCAATTTCGTAAAGTGAACTGATATCAACTCCGCGGATAAAATCATCCGTAATTCCGCGAACCGGTTCAACAAAAATATTCTGCTTTACTGCATCTTCTGCCGTATTTGGGCGGGCAAAAACTCCCCAGCAAAGACAGGCAATTAAAGCAGATGCTAGAGCTTTACGATTAACAAATTTCATAAGACCTCCAAAAGGATATCAACACGCGTTGACACTTACTATAAGTATTATTCAAAATCTTTCTGCCGTCAATTAAAATTAATAGTGATTTTCAATAAAGGATTCAAAATCCTTCTGGCTTAAAGGTCTTGAATAGAAATAGCCCTGAACGGTATCGCAGTCAATTACGCGGAGGAAATCTCTCTGGCTTTCGGTTTCAACACCTTCAAAAACAACTTCTTTGTCCAGACGCTTGCTGAGCCCTATAAAGGATTCAATAAAGCCTGCAGAACGGCGGTCTATTTCTCCGTGAGAATTAGTAGAAGAAAGCAGGAAGCTTCTGTCAAACTTAAGAACGTCAATCGGAACCTGGGTAAGCATAGAAAGAGAGCTTTCGCCGGTTCCAAAATCATCCATAGCAACGGTAAAGCCGTTTTGGTGAAGAAGATCTGTAATCTGGGCAAGAATCCTGTTTTCACTGAAGGAGCGTTCCAGAATCTCAACCTGGATATACTTTGAAGGCACATTATACTTGTTGAAAATCTCAAGGAAGTCTTCCATAAAGCGTTCCGGTTTATTGTGATTACGGCTCATATTTACGCTTATCTGAACAACAGGCAGCCCAGCCTTAATTCTGGCATCAAGGAACTTCAAAACTTCCTCAAAGACAAAGAAGTCAACCTTAGTAACAAAGCCCGTGCGTTCAAAAAGCGGAATAAAATCATTTGGAGGAATAACGCCCCGTTCAGGATGCTGCCACCTTACGAGAGCCTCTGCACCGATAATTTTTTCATCCTTCAGACTGATTTTAGGCTGATAAAGAACAAAGAATTCCCTGTTTTTTAAGGCCTTTTCACACTGGCTTTCCAGGAAATATTCTTCCTGAATGTGGCGCAGGAATTTTGCATCATAAATAGAATAAAGAATGTCCGTTTCCTTGCGCAGATTTTTCTTGGCAATAGAAGCCTGCCCAATCAGCGTGGAAATAGTCAGCCCCTGATACTTATCTTCCGGCAAAAGGAAGGCTATACCAAACTTCAGGTTAAATGGAATTTTGTAATTATCAGTTACCGAAAGATTTTCACGGGCATATTCCTTAAAAACCTTCATAGCGTTCTTAACAGATGAAATCTTAAAGAAAAGATAGAAGTGGTCTGAAGAACCGTGACAGCAGATTCCGTTATGCTTCTGAGCCGTCTGGTCAATCACCTTTGCAACAAACCTTATCAGCTTTTTAAGTTCATTTTCCCCGTGATTCTGACCTATGTATTTATATCCAAGAATATCGCAGTCAATCAGCATAAATTTTGATTTTCCGCGCCTACGAAGATGCTTGTCTGCCTCGTGCTCAAAACGGTCCTGAGACCAGAGACCGGTAATGGAATCATAATCCATAAAGAGGAATTCTTTTTTCTGGAAAAAATCAATAAGCTTAAGCTCACCAAAGAAAAGCAGGAAGATTACAATCAGGGCAAAGAAAACCATCAGGGAGCGAATCATCATACGCTCCTTGTAAGCCTTTATCAGAGTATCAGCCGGAAGGGAAACACACATAATCCAGCCTGCAACGTGGATAGGACGGAAAATCAGGGAAACCATTTCTCCATAAGGATTTTCCGTCACTATACTTCCGCTCTTTATTTTTGCGATGGACTCGCTGCTGTACATTCGTAAATCAGGATTTTTAGGAACAAAAGTCTTTGAAAGTAATTGCGGCTCCTTATTGATTACAAAACGACCGTATTTATCAAGAATCGATATATCACCCTTGCCAAGAACATTGATTTTATAGAAGCTTTCTCCAAAGGCATCAAGTTTTATAGTTCCACACAAGCCGCCCCGGAATTTACCATGGGCATCATAAACAGCACGGGCAATAATAAAAACCGGAACCCCAGCCACCATAGAAATCTCAGCTCCGGTATAAAAATTTTTTGCTCCGGAATACATCAGGGCAGTAAAATATTCGCGTTTTCTTACGTCCCTTACAACTCCGTGAATATCCGTGGAAACACCATTTTCGTCAAAATAAAAAACATCAACAAAATCAGAAGAGAGTTCCTTACCCTTGTGAGAAATATGAAGAATTATTGAAGTCGTAGAGCCATTTGTAAAAATTTCCTCATCATAAAAATCTTCCAGCTTATTTTTATAATTAAGAACCCTTTCTTCAGCCAGCTTTGCATAACCTTCCGCCGCAAGCTCTGACGTTTCCGTATAGCCGTTATGATAAGTTACGATAATCCTGTCTGAAAAATAAGAAAAGAGCATAATAATGAGCAGACTGGCAACAATTGCGATTATCGAGGTTACGAAATATTTTATAAATTTAGGACTAAACTTCTTATCCATATAAAAATCAAAATTCTGTCATTTAGAAGTTTACAACACAAATTGAAATAACGAAAGAAAAACCTTATAATAAGTTATTATGAACGAATTGAAAAAGGAAATCAAAGAGACAATTATCAGCTCCCTTCAGCTAGAAGATATAACTCCGGAAGACATCGTGGATTCAGAACCCCTGTTCGGAGAAGGTCTCGGCCTTGATTCCATCGACGCGCTTGAGCTTGGTGTAGCCCTCAAAAAGAAATTCGGTGTTAAGTTTTCTTCGGAAAACGCTGAAAATAAAAGTCACTTCGCAAGTGTAGATGCGCTTGCTGCCTTCATTACTTCTGAGCGTGAAAAAACTAATTAAAATCCTTTTTTACATAATTTCCGCCTTATACCCGGTCTTAATTTTTACCTTTCTGGTAATTTTTAAGCTGCCCGTGCGGATTCTTTCCCTATGTGTGATGGCGCTTGCGCTGGGTTACTTTTTAACCTTTACAGGGAAGTCTGCCGGCGCCAGGGCCGCATCATCTTCTGGAATGGGTGCCAGCGCAAGCGCAGGCCACCTCCGACTCCGCCCCCTTATCACATCCCTTTTATTTATGAGCGCGGGCCTGGCCTGTTTTCTAACTAACCAGACTATTTTCCTCAGGCTTTACGCCGTCGTTGTCTGCCTGATGATGCTCATCACCTTTGCTTCAACCTTGTTTTTTCCGCCAAATATCATTTACCGCTTTGCCTGCCTGGCCGACCGGACTATTCCAGGCTCCCTTATTCAATACCGTGTTGAACGCTACTGCCGCAAGGTCTGCATAATCTGGTGCGCCTTTTTTATTATCAACGGCGGCATTTCAGTTTACACAGCCTTTTTTGCCAGCGAAGAGGTCTGGGCTGTCTATAACGGCGGAATTTCCTACGTTTTAATGGGACTTCTTTTTGCAATTGAGTATATAATCAGAATAGGAGTAAATAAAAAAATGCCAAAAGTTAATCCGATTACAAAATTTACCGCTGCTTCCTTCCCGGACGACCATATCATCAGTTATGAAGGAAAATGGAGCGATAAAAAATATAAGACCTGGAAGGATTTTCTTACTGAAAGCGCAAAAATGCGCAACTATATTTTGAAAAATCCTGCCGAAAAATGGATTCTGCACTGCGAAGATTACTGGCTTTTTACAATTGCCTTCATTTCGCTTTTACAGTGCAAAAAGGAAATTCTTCTGACTCAGAATATTACAGAAGGCTTTTTGAAGGAAATTCATACCCAAGGAATTATGTTTTTAACAGACCAGAAGGTTGCGGACGGCGAAGACATTCAGGTCATCTTGTACAGCCAGCCACAACCATCTGAAGAAGAAATCCGCAATACGCCTGCCATCGATTCAGACAGCACAAAAATCATCATGTTCACCTCGGGAAGTACAGGAAAACCTAAGGGCGTACCGCAGCGAATGACAGAGTTTGAACTTGATAACGCCTTTATCATTTCAAAATGGGGCGAAGAATTTTTAAGCCGCAAGCTGGTTGCAACTGTAAGCCAGCACCACATTTACGGCTTCTTATTTACTGTTTCCCTGCCATTTGCCCTGGGAGTGCCTGTACGCCGCAAGCGCATTGAATTCCCGGAAGAATTTGAAACTCTTGATGACGATAAATATATGATTATTACAACCCCTGCCTTCCTCAAGCGCACCGTAGAAATCGAAGGAAAGCTTCCTCTGAATGACAGCTTTATTTTTACCAGCGGCGGACTTTTGACCTACGAGGTGGCAGAGCGCACTAACAAGACCTTCGGCTTCTGGCCGGTTGAAGTTTATGGTTCTACAGAAACCAGCGGAATTGCCTGGCGAAAAAGCTGTGACGGCCAGGAATGGACTCCCTTTGACAACGCAAAAATCTGGCTTGGAGATGACGGCTGCCTGCGCATAATTTCTCCTTACATAAAAAATCCGGAGGGCTTTGCAACCGCAGACCTGGCTCAAATGCTGCCGGACGGCCGCTTCCTTTTGAAAGGCCGCAGCGACTCAATCGTAAAAATAGAAGAAAAACGAATTTCTATGACAGAGGTTGAAAACCGCCTTCTTGACAGCGGGCTTGTGGCTAACGTAAAAGTTATCGCTATGGAAGACCGAAGACAGTATCTGGCCGCCGCCCTGGAATTCAATTCCAAGGGAAAGGAAAAATTTGAAGGTGCTAAAAAACTCGAAATAAATAAATTCTTCCACGACTATCTTATGCAGTATTTTGAAAACGTCGTAATTCCAAAAAAATGGCGCTTCCTTGAAAAACTCCCGACCGATGTTCAGGGAAAAATTCATAAAGAGGAAATTAAGGCTTTATTTACAAATACTGATATTTAGATGTCTTTTTATTGAAGGATTTGTTATAATATTTCTATATAAATATGAACAGATTCGGCTTTATCATTCCGGTATATAATCACGGCTCTACAATTGAAGCTGTGGTGCAAAGCCTTCTGCCCTTTGCCTTTCCAATCATTTTAATAGACGACGGCAACAATGAAATAAACAGGGCTTTAATTTCGGAATGCGCCTCAAGACATCCTGAAGTTTCTCTGATTTCATACCCTAAAAACAAAGGCAAGGGCGCCGCAATGACAAGGGGCGTAAAAAAAGCCTTTGAAATGGGACTTACTCATATTTTTCAGATTGATGCAGACGGCCAGCACGATGTCAGCTACTGCAGGGCCTTTATCGAACTTTCAGAAAAAAATCCCCAGGCCCTGATAAACGGATATCCTGATTATGACGTTACCGCTCCTTCTTCACGCAAAAACGGGAGGGAAGTTGCAAATAAGTGGGCGCGTTTTGTTTCACTGAATAAGGGGTTAAAAGATGTTTTGTGCGGCTTCAGAATCTATCCTGTCCAGCCTTATATGAAACTGATTAAAGGCCGCGCCTACATAAATCCACGCATGGGCTACGATACCGACATTCTGGTTCATTTTTCCTGGCTTGGAATCCCGGTTTTAAATCTTCCGGTTGCTGTAAGCTATCCGCGGGACGGAATCAGTAATTTCCACCTTGTCCGCGATAATTTTGCAATTGCCGTTACCTTCGCCCGCCTTTGCCTTGGTATGATTATCCGCCTTCCAAAGCTGATTTTGCTTGCCGCAAAAAGAAAGGAAGCCGCAGATGGAAATTAAAACTCCGGTCAAAGAATGGCAGGATATAAAGGAAGTCTCAAAATCCGGCCGTTCAATCAGGTTTACCGCTTTTTTAGTAAAAATCCTTCCTCATACCCTTTTAATTGGCCTTACAAAAGTTGTTACGCTTTTTTATTTTGCCGCAACTAAGTGGGCAAGAAAATTTTCCAGGGAATATCAGAATAATCTGATAGAATTTTCAAAGAATCTTCCGGATTATCTTGAGGGAACAGACCTTTCTCACCTTCCTTCCCGCCCCAATGCTTACCGTCACATTGCTTCCTTTGCAACCTGCCTTGTAGAAAAAATTGAAGGCTGGAGCGGAAAATCCAGCATGAAAAACATTGAATTTGCCGGCGAGCAGGAAAGGCTGGAGCATGCCAGGGGGACTGGAGCAAACGGGACTCAGCCTTATACTTCGTCAACAGATCTTGAGACTGTAAGAAATCTCCTGCGTTCCGGCAAGGGCTGTATGCTCATCTGCTCTCATCTTGGAAACATCGAGCTTTTCAGAAGTATTTTCAGCTATGGCTCTGATGATTTTGACCACATCATTCCCGTTTCAATCATCATGGACCAGAAGGTTACTCAAAACTTCAACAGCATTCTTGGAAAACTCAACTCCAATGCAAGGCTCAACGTAATCAGCTCTGATGATATTTCCATGGCAACTATGAGTCAGCTGCAGGACACAATCGATCAGGGAGGCCTTGTTGTCATTTCCGCAGACCGCCTTCCGGCCCACAATGCCCAGCGCTCACTTGAAATCAGCTTTCTTGGAAAGTCCGCAAAGCTTCCTTACGGGCCTTTCTTGATTGCGGCCCTTCTAAACTGCCCGACTTACTTTATTTTTTCAATGCGCAAGCATCAGACCGGTTTTGATCCCACTTATATAGTAAATATCATCAAATCCGGAGTAAGCTTTGACGGCGGTCGCAAAGAAAGGGAATCTAAAATAGCAGAGCTTGCCGGCGAGTACACCCGCCTTCTGGAAAAGTTCTGTTTAATGTACCCCTATCAGTGGTATAATTTTTATGAGTATTGGTGAGTGAAGTGGCTATGCCACTTCTTGATAAATAGCAAAGCGTTAAAAAAAAAGCAGAGCTTTTTTTAGCTTTACCTTGAGGTATATATGGATTTTTATGTAAAAAACGAAATCACTTTTCCTGTTGAATTCTACGACGTCGATACAATGCGCGTAGTCTGGCACGGAAATTACGTAAAATATATGGAAAAGGCCCGCTGCGCCCTTCTGAACAGCGTAAATTACGGCTATCTGGAGATGGAAAAAGACGGCACCGCCTTCCCCGTGGTTGATATGAAATTAAAGTACGTGCGCTCCCTGCGTTTTGGGGACACTGCAAAGGTTATTTCTTACCTGAACGAATACGAAAACTGCATCAAAATCAAATATGAAATTTACAATGCGGAAACAGGCGAGCTCTGCACAAAGGCTGAAAGCACACAGATGGCAATGAGCATAGCAACAAGTGAATCTTCAATTGTCTGCCCCCAGCGCTTTATTGATAACGTAAAGAACTACCTCAAGGAAGGCAAATGAAAAAAATTCTTCCTGCAAGTCTTGCTCTTTTTCTCGCCGCCCTTGCGCCCCGCCTACCGGCCGCCACTCTTTCTGCCACAAGTTTTGAAGAAGCCTGCCGCGTTCTCAAAGCAGAAAAAATTACTACCGGCGATTTTATTCAAAAACGGGTAATTTCGCAGACCGGACGCACTTTGAAATCCAGCGGCATTTTTACGGTAAGTCCGCAGGGAATTATCTGGCAGAGCCTTAAGCCCGTAAAAAGCACGACCGAAATCACGCCGGAAAAAATTACCCAGATTGACTCGCGGGGAAATAAAAATACTCTTAGCAGCGCAGACAATCAGATTTTTTCTTTGATTTCTAAAATGACCGCAAGTCTTTTTTCCGGAAATGGCAGCGACCTGGAAGAGTTTTTTGAAGTTTCTTTTAAAGCCGGCGCTTCCTCAGACTGGGAAATGACTTTAAAAGCAAAGGACAGCACTGTTTCTCAGGCAATGGATGCAATCATCCTTACAGGTAACAGCGAAGTTCTGCTGACAATGAAAAATCTTCAGAAAAATGGTGACTATCTTTTATACGAGTTTTACAATCATAAATTTTCGGAAGAATAGAGGAAAATCGATTGGATAAAAAAAGCCGGACCTTTTTAGTTTTTTATCTCATAATCCATATTCTTGCTTTTTCCGCTTTTGGATTACGAGCCGCCCTTAAGGGTGTAAAAATTTCTGCAGACCTTTTTTCGATGATTCCGCAAAGCAGGGAGGAAGGAGCTGCCGCAGAGGCATTAAAAATCGCCGATGAAAAGCTGACTCAGAACTCTTCAAAAGCGGTTTTTATTTTGAGCCGCAGCCCGGACTTTGAAACCGCAAAAGTAAATGCAGAAATCGTTTATCAGAAAATTAAGCTGAACCCTCAGTTTGATGATTTATTTGAAAGTCTGACCCTTTATTCCGGAGAAAAAGTTTTTTCTCCACTTATGGCCTTTTTGCGTCACTACCGGCTGAATCTTCTGCCTCAGGGAACCCTTCAAAAACTTTCGACAGAAGAAGGCAGACTGGAATTTTCAGAGGATGCGACTGCCCAGATTTTTTCCGGTTTTACGCTTTCTTCCCTCGATTATCTTGAAGAAGACCCTTTTTTGCTGGACGAAATAAATCTTAAAAAGTTTCTTCAGATTCTACAGAATTCCGGCACAAATATGAGCCTAAAAGATGACGTTCTTGCCGCAGAATATAAAAACGAATGGTTTGTAATGATTCAGGGAAGCCTTACGGCAAAAGGAGCCGCCCTTGCAAGCAAAAACAACGCAGTCAATCTGATTTACGACAGCTGCCTTCCTATGGAAAAGGCGTACTCAGATGCTAAGTTTGTTTTTTCAGGCACACCCTTCCACAGTCACAAAAGCTCAACAAACGCAAGCCGGGAAATTTCAATCATAAGTACAATTTCTCTTCTGGCTGTGCTTTTAATGCTGATTTTTACCTTCCGGACAGCTCTTCCGATTGCCGCAGCCTTCGCTTCAATCTTAATTTCACTTGCTTTTGCCTTCTGCGTCACCACTTCTATTTTCGGTTCAATTCACGCACTTACGCTTGTATTCGGAACATCACTGATTGGCTCCTGCATCGATTACAGCCTTCACTTTTTTGTAAACTGGAAGGCCAGACTCGAACTAAAAAGCGGCAGTCAGATAAAAAATTTTCTTTTGAAAGGGCTTACGCTATCACTTGCCAGCACGGAAATCTGCTACTTGCTTCTTATTTTTACTCCCTTTCCTCTTCTTCGCCAGATGGCAGTTTTTTCTCTGACAGGAATTCTTTCTTCATTTCTTACCGTAATCTGTCTTTATCCGCTTTTTCCGCTTCAAAATGATGAAAAACGCTTCTTCCCGGATTTTCAAAAGAAGTTTTTACCAGAAGTAAGGCTGAATTTTAAGCCGCTAAAGTCCTATATTTTATTCCTGCTCATTCTTATTCCTCTAATAATTATTGCTGTCAATCATAAAAATCTCCGCATTCACAATGATCTGTCTGCCCTTTATAAAATGCAGGGAAGGCTCAAAGATGACACAATTCTTTCTTCCAAAGTGCTCAATTACACTCCGTCCAGCTGGTTTGTCCTGCAGGCAAAAAGTCAGGAGGAGCTTTTGCAAAAAGAAGAAGACTTTGCCCTTCAATTCCAGAAGGGTACTGGTTCCGCTAAATATCTTTGCCTGAGCAGTATAATTCCATCTCAAAAATTACAGGCCTCATCTATTGCAGCGGGAAAAAATCTTCTTGAAAATTACTCGGAAGGCCAGTTCGAAAACCTTGGTTTTGATGACAGTAAAATTCTTTCTTCTCAAATAAAGAAGAGGCTTTCATTACAGCAGGAAATTCTTACCCCGGATTCAGAGCTTCCTGAACAAATTCGTTCAATAAAAGATATGCTCTGGCTTGGAAAAATCGGTGATAATTATTATTCAGTTTTTATGCCGACAGCAAATTTTGACCCCAAGGTATGCAAGGCTCTGGCTCAAAAAAATACCGGAATTTTCTATCAGAATAAGGTTGGACAGATAAGCGAAGGCCTGAATCATATTTCCCGACTGATTTTAATAATGTTTGGTATAGCTTTCGTTATTATTTCTTTTACTCTGCGCCTTTTCTTTTCTGCAAGACAGACAAGAAAAATCACAGGAGTTCCTCTTTTCAGCCTGCTCTGGATTTTAGCAGTTTTCACAGCAACTAAAACACCCCTGGATTTCTTCTGCATTACGGGAATTATTCTTGTTTTCGGACTGGGAATTGACTACATAATCTATATGACTCAACACGAGGGCGGAAAACTTGAGCGCGCGGCAATCATTCTTTCATTTTTGACTACCGCGCTTTCCTTTGGTGCCCTGGCCTTAAGCTCCTTTGTGCCGGTTCACGCTATCGGCCTTGCGATTTTTACCGGTCTGACCGCCGCTTTTGTGGCAACTATGGAAAGCTGAAGGCTTAATTAAGCACCAAGCACTTCATCACAGGCTCTGATTGCGTTTCTTACGCAGTCGTCGCAGGCACACAAAACCTTTCCGGTCTCAATGCCCTTCAAATCCTTACAGATTGTGGCACCGCACTTTTCCTTGAAGCGGCCTAAGATTTCCTTTGAAAAACGTACAGAGGCTTTGCCTTCCGTTCGCATTCCGGCAACAAGACCTGCTCCTAAAAGGGCGCCGCAGGTTGCTTCCATACAGCCCATTCCGGTTCCAAAACCTGCTCCAAGCACGCTTAAAGCATTTTCATCATAGGACAGAATATCCGAATAGGCCTTCAAAACTGCCTGACAGCAGTTGCAGCTGGCTTTATAAGTTGCGCCAAGCTCGGCGCGTTCTTCTGTAGTCATAAATTACCTCACATAAATAAATATAATAGAATTCTCTACAAACGTCGCTATTTGTGTTAAAATTATCTTTACTTATGAATATTTTTCTTAGCAGGCCGGGGCTTGTTTTTGCCGGCGGGAAGTCGGCGGAGGAGCTTTTTGAGGCTGTAGTTGCCGCGGACAATTCCGGTATAAAAAAAGTTAGAGTGGATGGTGGCCAGGAGTTTTTTGCAGCCACAGTAAATAAAGATGATTTTGAAGCGGTGACGGCGGGCGGCGGCGAATTTGATTCAAAGCTGATACGAATTGAAAATGTCGCCCTTAATCAGATAAAGGCTGTTACGCAATCGGCAGTAAATAAATATGGGACTGACCGGGTGGGTGCCTGCGTGGGTTCCTGCGATAATCTGACTGAACTTTCCAGTCCTGCCCATAAGAAATTTTTTGAAGCCGGGGATTTCGGCGACTATTCTATAGAAAAACAAAGCGCTCAGTATGTTGCAAAATTCGTAAAAGAAAAATTTTCTCTTGGCGGCCCCTGCACGGCCTTTTCTACGGCCTGTTCTTCAAGCGCAGTCGCAATTATAAAGGCAGCCCAGCTGATTAAAGCCGGAATCTGCGACGCTGTGATTGCAGGCGGTGTGGATATTGCAAGCGATACGGCTCTTATGGGCTTTGGCTCTCTGGAGGCAGTTTCTCCCCAGCCGACAAATCCTTTCAGCAAAAACCGCCAGGGAATTACCATTGGTGAAGCCGCTGCCTTTTTCCTTCTTTCCCGCGAAGACCTGGACAATAGCGGAATTATTCTTGCGGGCTACGGAGAATCTGCGGACGCCTACCATATTACAAGTCCTGACCCAAGCGGGGAAGGGGCCGCTGCCGCAATGGAAAAGGCTCTTAAAAACGCAGGTCTTTCTCCAGCCGACATAGGTTACCTCAACCTGCACGGAACGGGAACAAAGTTCAACGACAGTATGGAAGCAAAGGCGGTTTCTAAAGTTTTCGGAGACTACAAAGTGCCCTGCAGCAGTACAAAAGGCACTACAGGACACACACTGGGAGCCGCTGCCGCTCTTGAGCTGGCAATCTGCTTTGAAACCTTGAAATCATCTGACCGGCTGCCGGCCCAGCACTGGGATGGCGTACTGGACGAGGAAATGCCTGAGCTGAACTTTGTATGCAGAGGGGCGGAAGCCGGAAAAATCAACTGCTGCATGAGTAACAGCTTTGCCTTCGGCGGAGCAAATGCTTCATTAATCATAAAAAAAATATAGGAATAAAAAATATGAAAAAAACTAAAATTGAAAATGATCAGGCCCTTTTTTCACCGGATTTCTTAAAGGAAGAAAATATCCGCGCAGTTGACGCAAAAACCCGAGCCCAGCAGATTGCATTTTCACCACTCAGCTTTCAGGCAATCAGGGCAATGCTGGAACTGGGACTTTTACAGCTGATTGAAGATTCCGGCGACGAAGGAATCACATCTGAGACTCTGGCAGAAAAAGCCGGAATCAGTCTTTACGGCGTCAATGTTCTTTGCGAGATGGCCCTGGGAATGGAGGTTATTAAGCTTTCGGAAGACAGTACCTTCGAAACTGATGAGCGTTATATTTTAGGAAAAATCGGCTGGATGCTTCTGGAAGATGAGCTTACAAAGGCTAATTTCTGGTTCACAAATGATATCTGCTACCAGGGCGCCTGGGATCTGCTTGACTCCATCAAAAATGGAAAGCCGGAAGGCCTCAAAGTTTTCGGTGACAAATGGACTACGATTTACGAAGCCCTTTCTTCACTGCCGGAACGCGCAAAAAAATCCTGGTTTGATTTTGACCATTTTTATTCTGACATAGCCTTTCCGGACGCACTTCCAATCGTCTTTGAAAAAAAGCCGAAACATCTTGTGGATATAGGCGGAAACACCGCAAAATGGGCTATCTGCTGCTGTAAATATGATAAGAACATCCACGTTACAATTATGGATTTACCGGGACAGACAGCTGTAGCTGAAAAAAATGCGGCTGCAGCTGGATTTACAGAAAGAATTTCTACCCGAGCCGGCAATATCCTTGGAGATTCAGCTGTCCTTCCGGAGGGTGCGGATGCCGTATGGATGAGCCAGTTTCTGGACTGTTTTTCACTTCATCAGATTACAAAGATTGCAAAAAAAATTGCAACCAGTGTCAGCGAAAATACCTGGATTTATGTTCTTGAACCGCTCTGGGATAAACAGCATTTTGCGGCAAGCTCTTATTCTCTTCAGGCAACTTCACTTTATTTTACCTGTATGGCGAACGGAAACAGTAAGATGTACCGCTACGAGGAAATAGTAAAGGCTATCGAGGAAGGTGGTTTGTCGCTCAAGTGCGCTCATCATAACCTGGGCTCAAATAATTACACTTTGCTGGCCTTTCAGAAGAAGGATTAAAATGAATAAGATTTATATTTCGAAAGTTGTAAGCTGGGCGCCTCCGGCAGAAAATCCCGGGGAGGCACCGAAAATTGAATTTACTCCTCCTTTGTTTCGCCGCCGCCTCAGCCAGCTTTGCAAAATGGTAATTCAGGCAGTTCACGATATTATAGAAGAAACCGGCTGCGGTGACATTAAACAGGCTTTTATTTCTACTCACGGGGACATTAAACGCCAGCTGGATGTGAGCCGGCAGTCTCTTGTTGATAAGGAAATTTTACCCGCTTCCTTTTCATACTCGGTTTTTAACGCTCCTATTGCTCTTGCTTCCCTTGCCTGCAAGCTTAAAAGCGGTTATTCAGTAATTTTTCCTCAGAATGATGATTTTAAGGATGCTTTTCAGACTGCCATTGCCCCTGTCTTGTGCGGAGACGAAAAGTCGGAAATTCTTGTATACGGCAATGAGCTGATTCCGGAAGAATACGAAGGCCATTACACCGCCACAGCCCCTGACGGAAGCAGACTGAACGAGCCATTTGTCTTTGCGGCTGTCCTTTCGGCAGAGAAAAATGATATATGCAGCCGGGAAATTGATCTGGAAAAGTGCGATTTGAGGTCAGCTAAGGCATTTTTGAAAGAGATATTATGAAAAGATTAATTTCAGGCCTTCTGGCAGCCCTATTTTTTATTTCACCTTCCCTTGCCCGCCGCTTCAACCAGTATATATGGAAGGGCGTTCAGGATATGCACTATCACCGCGTCCTGGCTCAGGTCAGCATACCGGAAAATCCAAATGGCACGGTTGTCATCATCTGCCCGGGGGGAAGCTATCATCATCTGGATATCCTCAACGAAGGCCTTCCGACCCAAAAGTGGTTCAACAAACAGGGGGCAAGTGCAATCATTCTGCGCTACCGTACGGCAAACCGGGGCTACCACTATCCCGCTATGATGCAGGATGTAGAGCGTATGGTGCAGCTGGTAAGGGAAAATCCGGAGAGGTATGGGGCCCTGCCGGCTGGGAAAGAGCCCCCTGCCACCGCAGAGGCCCCTTCCCGTCCCCTTAAGCTTGGCCTTATCGGCTATAGCGCCGGAGGCCACCTCGTAACCTGGGCCGGTGTAAACCTGCATCCCGATTTCGTAATTCCCGTTTACCCGGTCGTAACAATGGAAGAAGACATAGGTCACCGCTGGTCACGCAAAAGCCTGATAGGAAATAATCCTGACAAAGAGACGCAGGAAAAGTTTTCGATGGAAAAACAGATTCCCCCGGATATGCCCCCTACCTACCTGGTAGCCTGCCACGACGACCCGGTTGTTATCTACGAAAATTCAGTCCGCCTTGCTGACGCCCTCAAAGCCGCCGGCACAGACTACACTTTTACAGATTACCCCTGGGGTGGCCACGGCTTTGGCATGAAAAAATGCCCTTTTATGAAGACTTTCCACTGGAACGATGCTCTTTTAGAATGGCTTAATCAACATGATTTTTGCAAAAATTAATTTATGTCTAAAAAAAAACGTGCTATCCTATTTATATGAAAAAAATTAAAATCAGCGTCCTTTCTATTTTCTTTTTATTTTTCCTTCAAGCGGCGCATTCCTCATCTTTTGTTCATTTTTTTACCCCGGAAAAACCGGAAATCACGCTTGTACAGCGCTTTGAATACAATCTGATGCATGACATGAAAAACGAAAACTTCGGGATTTCTTCTATTGCCATAGTTGATGCAAAAGAATTGAAATTCGGAGGCGGATTTTATGCAAATTCCAAATCATCAGACGTGGCAATTGAAGGGTATTATGCCCCACTCTTCTGGAATTTCGTGAGTTTTGGACTAAGGACAAAATATCATCATTACAAATATTCCGACGTTTTTGTTGAACACAATTTTCTGGGCGGTTTTCATCTGAACTTTAATATTCATGATGTCTGGAATCTTTATCTTGATATGGGCCTTATTGCAAAACACACCATAATAAATGCCTATAAGAGCAACATAAATATTTACGATAAAGTCTGGTTTTTTGATACCGGATGCTTTTTCACGCCATTTGAAGACTGGTCTTTCTTCCTGACAGTCAGCAATATCAGCCTTTTTGAAGATAACCTTCTGGGCGTTTTCCTTTTTGATACCGGTTTTAATTATAAGATTTCGAAAATGTTTTCGATCGGAAGCGACATTTACTTCAAATGGGAAGATGCAAGCGTACCTTTTGACAGCTTCAATCAGATTGGAGCCCGCGTGAATTGGGGCATTCATTTTTAGGCAGACAGGTTATTTTGTCCAGAAACGAAGGCCAGCCCGCACAGGAAAGTTAGCGAACCTAAAATCCACATTCCCTCGGCCCAGCAGGATTTCCGGCCGCCAGCCCGCCTGAATAAAAAACTCTGTTTGAGGAAGAAAAAATCCATTCAGCCCCGCAAAAATTGCATTGGAAATAATTACTTTGTCATCCTCAAAATCGTAGCCTGCGCCAAGTTCCGGACAGTAAAAAAAGTTCAAAGCCTTATAAAGATTTATATTTCCCGCAATAAACTCTACTCCGCCGCAAAGTGATTTTAGGCCGTCCTGGCAAAATAAAGCTTCAGCTTCAAAAATGAAGGGGAGGCCGTCGAGTTCAAAATCTACCGTCAGACCGCCGGAAGGTTCCCTGCCAAATTCAAAAGTACCCGCTGCACCAAAGCCTGCAGAATTAAGCGGAACAGTAAAACTTAAAAGTGATATTACAATGGCAAGGATTTTTACTCGCATGAATAAATAGTAGCATAATTCTCTTACATTTGCAGGTCAAACTGTGCCGAGAATTGAGCCGTGCCGAAGGCAGTGCGAAGCACCGCGCGTAGCAAGCGGCGAAATTGAACTGAACCCCAAAAGTTGGACACTTTTGGAGGAAAAATGCAAAGAAAATTTGATGTAAATTTCAAATTGTCTGTAGTTCAGATGTATTT
>ONPD01000002.1 GCA_900319625.1 uncultured Treponema sp.
AAACCAAGAGAACCCGCTGTTATTAAATCATCTTCAATTTCTTGATTGTACCCCGGAAAAGATCTTGCACACTTGATGATAAAAGGAATGTTTGCGACGATAAGTTTATTGCGGGCAGCAAGATTTCCTGCTGCGGCAAGCTTAAGATACTCAAGTTCTTCTTGAGCTGAAAGAATTTTGGTAGCTGGGAATTTAAACATATTGGCCTCCTTGAAAAATAAAAAAAAACGACAATTTTTAAACTTTTTTAAATTTTGAGTACGAACTTAGTTGTTTCCTTCCCTGGTTATGTCAAAGAACAGTTTAGTTAGGTGTTTTTAATTGATTTTTTTTATATATATTTAATAGATAAAGTCCCTCGGAAATGTTAAAAAAGTAAGGCATTTTTGGGGTAGATAACAAAAAATGAAACAGGCTCCGCCTTTTTTGGCAGAGCCTGTTTTTGTAGAAATTTATTTTATATCCCGCCATTGAATAGTAACGACAATTTTGTCCTTACGCATGGCGTAATCCAGGGTGTGCCAGGTGCCGCCGGTGTGAGGGTCAGCCTGGTCGAAAATGGCTACGACAAAGTCGCTTTTGTCGACCATATACTTGTTGCGGTCGAGGTAGGCGTCGTTGCGGCGTTCCTTGGTAGAAACGGGATGTACGAAGTCGGCTTTTTCGAGGATGGGTTTGATTTCCTTGCGTCGGGCATTGTGGCCTTCGTAGGGCTGGGCAATTTCCAGAATGAGGCCTGGGTTTGTTTTCTTTTTTTCGAGGACGATTTCACTTGCCCAGGTGTCGATACCAAGAGCATTGCCGGCGATGAAATGATTGCAGCCTTTTGCAATTAAATCGTCGATGGCATCTTCAAGGCGGCGGAAAAGTACCTGGCATCTCGGGTCGTTTTTATCAGTTCCCCAGGGAAAAGCTTCTGGTCTGTGACCGGTAAAACAAGTGATATAATTCATAAACCCTCCTACAACTCCACGAACAAGGTTTCCACTTCACGGCAAAATTTGTTAAAAGCTTCATCATCCAGACAGGTCACTTTTTTCCTATTATTTGTCCAGCAGATTCCGTAGCAGGAACAGCGGAGCTTTCTTATTTCAGCCAGCCAGTTTTCAAGAAAGTCATAATAGTCACTAATGATAAAAATCTTATCATTTTCGCTGCAAAAGCGGCTGGCGGTGTATCTGATTGCGGGGGCAATTTCGGTGCCGCAGCCGCATGGGATTTCACTTATGCCCTGACTAAGAGAATCGATTTTCTGCAGATCTGAATCCCAGAAAATCACTTTACTTTGCTGACCAACAAGGTTTTTAATTTCAGAAAATAGATCCAGAAGCTGGGCAAGGCGTTCTCTTCTTACAGAACCGCTTGTGTCAACTATGATGTAAACGTTTCCCTGAGTGTAATCATTATGCTCGATTGATTTCCCCCGCAGAATATTGTCTGTTTTACCCCTGTTTGCAAGATAGAGATAATCAGTTCTGCTATCCTCAAATTTATCAATTGCGCGTTCTGTAATAAAAGTGCGGACATCAGGACCAAGCTTACGAATTGTAAAGCATCTTGTTTTTCCATAGCCTTCTTTCGAACTCTTTCCGTCACCAGAGCTCAAAGCCTCGGCAATGAACATATCCTGATTTTCAGCCGCTTTTTTTATTACCTCTGCCGGAATCTTGCTTGTTTTTTCTATAAATTTACCTTCTTCATTACGCAGCTTTTCACAGATTTTAGGCATAACCAGATCCGGAGCTAAAATGATTAAATCTATATACTGCTGCCAGGAAAGTCCGCGGGAAAATCCATAATTTTCTGCAAAAACAGGAGTTACAATTGTCACCTTTGGATTGTCCCGCTTTGCGTAAGCATATCGGCAAAGTCTTCTATATGCATCCGCATGTCCTGCAAGACGATTTTCTGAAATGTATGAAAGCCTTTTGTATTCCGCCTGATTCATATCTTCAATAAGGAACTCCTCTTCATCCTTATCGAAAACCTTGCTGTTTAACTCCATATCCATAGCGTAATTTTTCAAAAGAACGATTAAACTAAACATTGTCCTGTCTTCGTCCTTTTGCGTAAAGGAAATATATTTTGAAAAGCTCTTCCAGGCTCCCATCAGTTTGTCGTAAATCTGTTCGTTATTAATATCTTCAAAAGAAAGATGGTGTAAAAGAATATGGCCGATTTCATGCATAAAAAAGGAATGACCGCTGCAAAACTCAGAGGTGTAAATTTTGTAACAGGCGCCTGCGTTTTCATCCCGCTTTACGTATGCAAGCGCCTCGTTTGATAAATCATCCTTTGAAATCTTGTTATGAGTACAAACCACAAGGCGCATTTTCTTTTTCAGCTCTTCAAAATGTCTGTATTCGTGTTTCATAAGTCTTTTTACCCCCTATTTAAACTTCTTTTATCTGAACTCAGATAAGCAGAATAGATTTTGAAAAATGCATCTGCCGGTACATTTTTTACGTCCCCGTTTTCAAGGCAATAAATCCCGGAAACATCTGAATAAGGGACAGTTTTCAGAGAATCAAGAGAGCGGGAATTTTCCTCTTCGAGAAGAAATAAAAAATTCCCCCTGATTCCAAGCTTGTAATAATCCTTGAATTTGCCTGAGTTTTTTTCTCTTTTGGCAAATCTTGAAGTATCTTTGATTTTTGCAAGAACGATTTCTTCCATATCGTTTTTAATCATTATGCTGCCTCCGTTTGAATACAAGTGTTCATGTAAAATTTGTAAGTAGTTATGATTTCATTCAGCTTTGATAAAGTTGAGTTCTTTTTTGAAGCCGAAAGAGCCTCTGATGCAATTAAATAAAAGATTTCTATTGCGTCATAATCCTTGCGAAGCTTTATAAGCTCTGCTTTAGATTTTTTATTGATAAAAAGAAGCTTTGATATGCTGTCGGTATCTGTTTTGAATTCTTCCTCAATTTCAGAAACGATTTGCATGCAGGCTTCTTCAGCCTCTTCTGATTCAAGCTTATCCTGAAGGGTAATAAGGGCGTCTATATTTTCTGCAAGGCTGAGCTTGAAATTGTAAGAGAAAGTTTTCTGCTTCTTTTTCTTGCCCCAAAGCTCATTCAAGGCGTCTTTTGTAAGCTCCCGGATAAACTTTCTGTAAGCATTGAGCTCCTGGATATCAGAAAAAGAATTAAAGCCAAGCCCAATCAGTCCATCAATAAATTTTCCGATATATTCTGCATTACTTAATCCGATTGAGTACATAGCGCAGAAAATGTCCCGGAAATATCCGATGGTTCTGCCCGAAATAAAATTATAAACCTCACCGTTTTTGGAATATTCACCGGTAAAAACATTGTTCAGCCGTTTATTTGCAAAATTTAACTGACTTTTTGAGCTGTCTTTTGCGTAGTAGGTTGAATTAAGCTTTTCAAAAATCCCGCGGACTGCAAGAGAGGCTTTTTCTTTGATTTCTTCTGAAAGCTCGCGATGATCGAAATCCGGTAAAAACTTTTCTATAGCATCAGCTTTCTGAAGGAATTCTGTATAAAGGCCTTCAAAGGACTGAGGACCGAAGTTTATAAGGCAAAAGCGGTTAAGATTCGGTGCTGTAATATCGCACATTGAAGGAAGATTATCCTTGTAGTTGCTGGCACTTGCGATAATTGTTGATTCAGGCAGTTTCTGACCATTGCCGATTGTACGTTCAAAAATAAGGCGGTAGAGGCTGGCCTGAACATCCTTAGGGGCACCCGCAATTTCATCAATAAAAAGAACAGAGGGGATGCCGTTTTTTTCAAACTCGGTGATTGTATGAAACCATTCCGGTGCCTTTGTACGAAGATAATCAGTACCTGCTCCATCATTTACCATATAACCAAGAATCTCGCTGCGGTCGAAGGCACTGCCAATAAGGCTTTCTACGTGATAGCCATTACGCTTTGCCCACAAATTAACGATTGTGGTCTTACCCATACCAGGGTTTCCAAGATAAAGCATTGGTACACCCGAAATTCTGCTTAATTCAAAGCCTGTAAGCATCAGGTCACGCATGTAATTTTTGTTCATTTTTACCTCATGTGTAAGCCCGCCGGTCAGAGCGGGCGGTGTTCTATAGATACAGCAGGCCGTATTTGGCCTGCTTTTTAATTAATTAGCTGGCAAGCTGTTGAAGATTTTGATTTTGACGAAGATGTTTTAGAGCATTTTGTTCGATTTGCTGCATACGAGAACGGGTTCTGCCTTTAATTGCCCCGATTTCTTCAAAGGTATGAGCTTTCTGGTTATTTAAGCCGTAATGTAAAATTAAGACTTCCTGTTCATTTGGCTTTAATGTATTAATAGCAGCCATAAGTTTTTCTTTTTTAATGTTATTTTCACACTCTTCATCAAGTGAAAGATTAGATGTATCTGCAAGATTTGCTACGAAAGAGTCCTGGTCACCATCTGAATTATAGGTGGCATCTAGTGAGAGTAAAGAGAGTTTTTTTCTGCGGCTCCCTACTGATTTTTGCATGAAGGAGTTGATGTAGAATTTACCGATGGTAAGAAGTCTGGTGCCCATTGTAAAATCATATTTCTCTATGGCTCTCATTAAGCCAAGAGAACCTGCTGTTATTAAATCACCTTCAATTTCTTGATTGTACCCCGGAAAAGATCTTGCACAGTTGATGATAAAAGGAATGTTTGCGACAATAAGTTTATTGCGGGCAGCAAGATCGCCTGCTGCGGCAAGCTTAAGATACTCAAGTTCTTCTTGAGCTGAAAGAATTTTGGTAGCTGGGAATTTAAACATATTGGCCTCCTTGAAAATAAAAAAACGACAATTTAAACTTTTTTAAATTTTGAGTAAGAACTTAGTTGTTACCTTCCCTGGGAATGTCAAAGATCTGTTTAGGTATGTAAATATAATAAAGAGCCAGTCCCACGTTAAGGAACCAGCTCATTTTTTTAAGAGAATATTTGTAATGTTGATGCTTTACGAATGTTCTTTTATAGAATTATAATTCGATTTTTTTTACTTTTTCCCGTCTTTCCAGCCAGTCATCGACAAGTTCTTTTGGTGCAATCGGAAATGCTTCGTCAGCCCATTGCCAGGTCCAGCGGCGGATGGAAAATAGCTGGTTACTGCGGAAGCTTAGAATGATGCCGTCTCCGTCGGGGCCGGGATTTTTTTCATCAGGGGTTATAGTCTGGTTTTCGCCCCAGATGCGGTTTTTAGCGTAGCGGGCGGCGTAACCGTGAAGGTGGATTTTGAAGTCCAGAAAATAGTCGTGGCACATACAGCCGAAGGAACCGCGGGTCATTTTTCTAAAATCGTAGTCTTTCGGGAGCGTGAAACTCTCGTCTGTGAGCTGAATATTTTTCATTTCGCTAAGGGTATAGCGGCGCTTTCCTTTTTTTAAAATGTCGAACGCATGAAGATTCCAGTTACCGTTATCATAAATCAGCTGCCAGGGCTGAACTCTGCGGTTCGAAGGCTTTGTGTCGGTAAGCGACTGATAGTCAAATGTAATTACGCGGTTTTCCTGCAGGCCTTTGTCGATTAAGCGCCAGGTTTCAGCAGGGATGTCCTTGTTTGGAGCTCCAACAAAAATAATTCTGTCGTTGTCAGGTTTTTTGTTGATTCTGATGTTTTCAATTGATAAATCTTGAGTTTCTGTAGAAAGTGATTGAAAAACTTCCTGAGCTTCCTTGTAAAGAGGGTTGTCTTTTACCATATCCATAAGCGTTTTTATGAGTTTTGCAGCTTTTGCGGCATTTTCATCTGTGTAAAAGCGTGGCAGACGGTAGTCTGGATCGGTGTAAAAATATCCTCTTGTTTTAAAATCAGTATCTATTGGTGCCTGATATTTTACTTCCATTTCTTCTATATCGCGGAAAAAGGAGCTTTTGCTTGATTTGATATTATATTTTTCGCCAAGCTCGGAAACTATCTGACTCCATTTTAATCTTCGTCCCGAAGCAATAATTTCATCCATTGCCTGATAGCGTTTTGATTTTTCAGTAAAGTCTACTGCCATAAAAAAATCTCCTTAAATTCCCTTAACTTGGGAACAGTACAGTATTACATTTTATATCATCAGAATAAATTGTCAACTTTCAGAAAGAAATTGCTACCATATTTCAGGAGGTATGCCTTATGACAGATTTTTTAACACTGGCGGTGCTTATTGTTTTAATAGGCTCATTTATTTTTAAGTCTGGGGAACTTTTCATTGCTATTTTTAAACTAATAGCGTATTTTGCCTTACCCCTGACTATTGCGGGAGTTATTTTCTTTGCATCGAAACTAATCAACTGGTTTCTTCACTAAAACGACAGGAGGAAATATGAATTATACAGATGGAAAAAAATGCTTAAAGGAAATCCTTGCGGCAGTTACAAGGGAAGATGAAAAAAATTATCTTCTGGAAGTTGAGTATGTAAAGCATTACAAGGGGGTAGTGCTGGGGCCGATTTATAAAGACGGTTATGGAAACTATGTGACTGTCCATAAAACAAAAAGCGTCACTATCAAGCTCGATGAAGATGACACTGATGAAAGCTACACCTGGAATAGTTTTAAGGAGGCCAGGATAAAACTTGAAAAGTGTGAAAATTCTGGCAGCAGGGCCTTTCATGTAAAGAAGGGGCTTAAAGTTGCTTTTAAGCACGCTATGTTTCTTGATGATGTTTTTCTCGATGGAATAAAACCTCTCTGGTTCAACTTGTACACTGAATGGTTACATTCCAGATACGAATACATTCAGGCTCATAAAAGTGAGTGGCAAAAACAAGTAGATAGAATGAGTCCGATAGGTGTTCCTGATGCATCTGCACTATTTAGAGGTAAGTAATGTCAAATTTTATGAAATGGCTTGGAATGGGCCTTCAAACGGAGGGCTCAATAGTTTGGATTGGGTTTAAGGGGCTTGTTTTTCTTGGTCTTGTCTGGCTTATCTGGACAATACTGGAAAATTTTTAACTGGTAGCTATATTAAATTGATTTTTGGAGGAAATGCTTATGTCATATTTTGATGTAAATTTGGATGGTATAATTCAGAACTTTAGTCACAATTCTTACATTGTAAAATTGAATGAAAATACCAGTCTTTCTAAACTGGAATGGCAAATTAACCTGATTGTAGGAGATATGGACAAGGCCGGTTTTTTTCCGGTTGATACTTCAATTTCTTATATTGAAGCTGAAGAAACTTATCTGGCAAAAATGATTTTTGGAAAAAAATAACTTTAAAAAAAATTATCTCATAAAGGGCTATACATCTACCATGGCTAGCCCTATGTTTACCAGTAAAAATTTTAAGTAGGGAGAAAAAATATGATAACAAGAAGAAGTCGAAGAGCTGGAAAATTGGATAGCAGACTGTATGGCATGAATGTTGAAGATATTTCAAAAGAAGAGATTTTAAGCTCGGTCGCATATCTTTTTCTTCTTACTCAAAATGCAAATTCCGGATCACTGGATGTAATTTATCCATTTATTGAAAAACTTGTCCTCAGACTGGGCTTATGGGAGCGCATGAATGAGGTTCTGCAAACATACGTTGATTTTCTGGAAAAGAAGCAAATCCTTCGCCTTTGTAATCCAAACAGCCCGGAAGGTAAGCCAAGGTCTCTTAGAAGCTGTATTGAGGATGATGAAGCTTCTGAAGCTCCTAAGTATGAAGTAGATAAGCAAATAGAAATATACCAGGGTAACCTTGTAGGTGAAGAAAGAAATTTCTATCGCATTATGCTCTCTAAAGGCACTGGTATGCTCTCACAGATTCTTTATCATATCTTTTTCAATAAAAGAGAAATGAATTTTGAAAGATTCCAGAGTGTATTGCCAGTTCGCATTGCATACATTATGTCAAATACCTCAAAAGTTGATTTTTTAAAAGATGAATTGAATCTTTCAGACGAAGAGGCAAGGTATCTTCTTTTCAGATACCGTAAATTGACAATCGATGGCTTTGCCGAAGTTCTGGATTCTTTTGGCTATAATTCAATGTACTTATACAAAACAGTACTTGGTATAAACCAAAGCCAGTTTAAGCAGATCACAAGAAGTGACTCAAAGCTTCATCAGTTCGGTTTTATTGAATATGACAGAAGCTTGAATCCTTTAGTTGTTGATATTATTGATAATCAGGATTTAGGCATTTATTTTGCAGATTTTATAAAAAGTCAGGAGCTTGAAGACACTTATCCTCTTAACAGTTTTCCTGTTCCTGAGAAAAATTCTTCTATATATAAGGGCTTGTTGCAGTCTGATACTCCAGTTTCTGTTCTTTTGTACGGCGCCCCTGGTTCAGGAAAAACAGAGTATGCAAAGGCTCTTGTCAAAAGTTCCGGCAAAAAGGCTCTGGTCTTTAAAAATGAATCAGAAGTTATGGGAAGAAATGATGTTCTCAGCAGATTAAACTGTCTTCTTTCTTTGAATCGTAAGGATACAGTTCTTATTGTTGATGAAGCAGATTCCCTTCTTTCAACCTCAAGAATGTCTCTCTTTGGCCCTTTTGAATCACCAAAAACAAAGGGAGTCGTTAATAAGATGCTGGAGCTGTCTCAGAATAAGGTAATCTGGGTAGTAAACTATATTTCTCAAATTGACGAAAGTACCTTAAGACGTTTTACGGTTTCTCATAAATTTGAGCCGATGTCAGTTTCAATGCTGGAAAAAATTGCGGAAAAGAAGCTGGAAAAACTTGAAATTGAAAAGTCTTCTAAAAAAGAAATTGTAAGACTCCTTTCAAAATACAAGGTTACCGGTTCATCTGTTGAAAATCTTATTACGACGGTAAACAGCATGAAAGACAAGACAGATGAAAAAGTCCTTGAAAACCTGGAAATTGTTTTGAAGGATAATTCATCACTTTTACACGGAAATTCCAAAATGCGAACCCACGTGAAAGACTCTTATGATATGTCCGTTTTGAATACAAGTCTTTCCGCAAAGAAAATTATGAACATGCTCTATAATGCAAAAAAGTTTGCAGAAAAAAATCCCGAGTCAGGGGCTGTAAGAATGCTTTTTTACGGTCTTTCGGGAACCGGTAAAACGGAATTCGCCCGCTATATCAGTGAATCTTTGGGAAAAGACCTGCTTTTAAAACGCGCCTCTGATATTTTTGACAAATATGTCGGCGGAACGGAGCAGAATATCGCAGCCGCCTTTGAAGAAGCCGCTAAAAATGACCAGATTCTCCTCTTTGACGAAGCAGACAGCTTTTTCAGCGACAGAAAAAATGCAGAAAGAAATTTTGAAAGAACTCAGGTAAATGAATTCCTTACCCAGCTTGAAGAATTCCCGGGCATTGTCATCTGTACTACCAACCTCAGAAATATTATGGACCCCGCAATGCTGCGCAGGTTTCATATAACGGTTGATTTCAAGGCTTTGAAAGAGGAGGGTGTTAAAAAGCTTCTGGAAAAATTTTTCAGTAATTATGCTTTTGATGAAAAACTTATCGAAAGACTCTGTGCTTACGGTAGTGTAACCCCGGGTGATTTTGGAAAGCTTTCCGACACAATCAAATTTATGGACCCTGACGAAATTACCGCAGAATACATAATTGCCCAGTTGTGTGAGATTCAGGAGGAAAAAGACGTAGAGGGCAGGGCTTCCAGAAAAATCGGATTTTGCGCATAGGGAAAAACGCAGAATGAAAAAGCTATGGTATAATATTTGGAGTAAAAAATGCAGAAAATGATTGAATTTTTATCTCAGTACAAAAGAAAGAAAATGCCGGGTTGGTTGAAAAACCTGAATCCGGATGACGACAGGAAACCAGATATTCAGTACATTTTGAACGGACGGGTGGTTTTTTACCCTGCCTGTTATTCTGACGGTTTTATGGTCGAGGTATTTAATACTTCTCACAGTGCCTTTGTTTATCTCTATGCGGACTATGCAATGACAGAAGAAAAATGGACTGAAATCTTACATACACGGGAATTAAACGAAAGAAAAACTGATGGTCACATTACCTGCCAGACTTCTGATGGGAATTTCAGAGGCTATGATGAGATAGCCCATTATGATTATTCTTTTGATGAAATTGCCGGCCCGCAGGACTGGGAACCTCATTATGAATATAATCACGGTCCTCGGCATGGAAAACGCTTTTGCAGACTTTCTATTTTTGAACGCCAGGAAATATACAATGAAAACTACGGAGCAAAGCGCTTTGCACTTTTATATATCAACGATGATGGAATAATGATTTATGATGCCCTCTGGGGAAGCAAAAAATATAAAGCACCTTTTGCCTGCCTTATGGAAGACTATGGACTTGGCGGAACTTACAACACCTTGGGAAAAGGCGGCCGTATGGAAGCCCTTGCAAAAGAAAGTGGCGTATATCCCAAGTTTATGATTTTTGGAGAAACGGCGACACCATGGGATAATACAACCAAAGTTCCGGAAGTTTATGCAGAAAAAGGTGGCTGCTGGGGGCATCTGCGAACTTTATATATGAAAGAAGAAAAATAAAATATAAAAAGAGGAAAAAAATGAGAATTGCACTCCGCTTTCGCTGGTGGAGTATAGAAGGACTCAGATTACGAACGGATTTATTGAAGAAGCCACAGGCTTTGATTGGAACGGTAGACAGCGTTGCTAATGTAATGGAAAAACATATAATCAAAGAGATCTCTGTTTAGAAGTAATAAAGGATTATGTAAATCAAAATCGATCTATGACAATAGATCAACTTAAGCAAACCTGGAATTTCAAAGGCATGAGGCGTGCTATTTTGGATGCGAAGGAACTAAAACAAAATCAAAGAACTCGTAAGGATTATTTTCTTGATAATAATGATTTATTAAAAGTAAGTGATGGAATAGCAGTTGTATCTACACAATGGACAGGTGATCTTGTTGATGAATTTATAAAAATTGCAAAAAAAGAAGGATTTACAATTCAAAAAAATTAATTATATCGAATTGTAAATACAAAATAGAAATTTATGATAAAATAAAAGGATAAAAATCAGCAGAAAAAGGTATCCTATAAATGGCAAACGAGAATGATATTCTAATAATAAACAATGGTGTTGTTACAGGTTATAAAGAGGGCGCTGTTAATGTGGAAATCCCTGCAGGGGTGACGGAAATTGGCAGGCTTGCATTTTGTGAGTGCAAATCACTTTTATCAGTAGTAATTCCCGATGGCGTGACGGAAATTGGCTGGCGTGCGTTTGATTTCTGTGAATCGCTTAAGTCAGTGGTAATTCCAAATAGCGTTACGATTATCGATGGTTATGCGTTCAGAAGCTGCAAATCTCTTGAGGCAGTTACAATTCCTGAAGGTGTGAAAGAAATCCTCATTCGTACGTTTCGTACATGCAAATCGCTTAAGTCAGTGATAATTCCTTCGAGCGTAACGTATATTGGGGACGAGGCTTTTCGTGGCTGTACAGCGCTTGAATCAATTGTAATTTCTGCGGGCGTGACGAAAATTGAATATAGTGCGTTCTGTGGTTGTAAAGCGCTTAAGTCAGTTGAGTTTACCGGTACGATGGAGCAATGGGAATCCTTTGCGGGTAAGGAAATTCTGATTGAGTATATTCCTTCAAAGACTGTAAAATGTTCTGACGGCATTTGGAAGCAGCCTGCTTTTGAGGTGGTGAACAATGTTTTTATAAACAAAGACATGAAAGCAACAAACGTTGTAATACCTGAGGGCGTGACTTTAATTGGTAGAGATACGTTCTCTGGTTGCAAAACGCTAAAGTCAGTTGTAATGCCTGCGGGTGTAAAATCAATCGGTGAGAATGCATTTGCTGACTGCAAATCACTTAATACGGTAGTAATCTCAGAGGGCATGGAACTAATTAGTGATGCTGCGTTCAGAGGCTGTAAATCTCTTAAGTCGGTAGTAATCCCGGCGGGTGTTATGACTATCGGTAAGAATGCATTTGCTGACTGCAAATCACTTACGTCAATAGAAATTCCAAAGGGCGTTACGACTATTCAAGAGTCTTTATTCGATGGTTGCGAATCGCTCGAGTCAGTGATAATTCCTGATACCGTTACATCAATCTGCAGGACTGCATTCCGTGATTGTAGTTCGCTTAAGTCTTTAGTAATTCCAGATGGCGTGACTTCAATCGCTGACTATGCATTTGTGGGTTGTAAATCACTTAAATCGATTGAAATCCCAGCAAGCGTAACATCTATCGGAAAGTTTGTGTTTGTAGACTGTAATGAACTTGTGTCGATGAAGTTCGGCGGTACGATGGAACAATGGAAAGTCTTTGGAGGTGATATACATATGCTTGATCGTATTCCTGCAAAGTTCGTTAAATGTTCCAACGGAAAGGTGATTTATAAAAGATAAACATTTAACGACTGCTAAAACCACCGGCTTATAGCCGATGGTAAATTTTACTACATTTTTATTTTATGATAAGTTTGTAGTTTTTGTAATTCTTTCTACACAGATCGATATCATTTTTTGTACCAGTAGAAATACCATCCCATAGAATAAGAACAAAATTCGCAGTCTCAACCATTTCGGCATTACGTCTATGACCGGCACCACGGCCATAGCGTGCCCAGTCTGCCTTATGAGTTTCAACAGGTACAATGTTTTCACAAAGTGAGGACCAATTTGTCTATATTATTATGCAGGAAGGAGGGTTCCTTCCATGTTCTTTGACAATTTAAGGTAGATAATTTTATTTTTTTTAGGAGGCAAAATGACAGAATATTTTAATAATATTGGGAATATCCCTTTATTAACACAGGAAGAAGAAATCGAGCTTGCTCAGAAAATTGAACAAGGTGGTATTCAGGGCAAACTTGCATTCGATAAACTTGTCTCTGCTAATCTGCGCCTTGTTGTTTCAATTGCAAAAAACTATATAAAGAAAGGAGTTTCACTCTCTGATCTTATTCAGGAAGGCAATATCGGTTTGATGCGTGCTGCACAGAAATTTGAATGGAACAAAGGTTTTAAATTTTCCACCTATGCCACCTGGTGGATAAAACAGGCAATTACAAGATATCTGGCAGAAAAGGAAGATACCATTCGAATTCCAGTTCATAGACAACAGCAGATTAAAAACTATAAAAATGAAGTTAGTTACCTCGGTCAGAAATTAGGAAGAAAACCAACAGATAATGAAATTATACAAGCTCTGGGGGTCACCAAAGAACAATTAAAGGTAATCAAAAATTTAAACTTCAATACAATTCATATAGAAGATTCTTGTGGAAGTGGTGATCAGGAATGTACTGTTGGAGATTTTTTAGCAGATGATAAATATGAAAGTGCAGAAAACAAGGCCTGTAATAAACTCATTAATTATCAACTCCAAAAAGATATGAATTCCTACCTCACAAAAAAAGAACGGGAGGTAATAAGAATGCGTTTTGGGTTTGAGGATGGTTCTGTACAGACTCTTGAAGAAATTGGACAGCATTTGGGTGTAACTCGTGAACGTATTCGCCAAATTGAAAGTACTGCAATTCTAAAACTTAAAAGGGTTTATAAAACCAGAGGAATTGAACTTTCAGATTGTAATTAAGGAAGGCTCTTTCCAGGTTATCGATATACAAGCTACAAATAAAATTTATAGACAGCTGGAGTAAAGGCGCAGATGACATCTCGAACAAATAATGATGTCATCTGCTGGAATTTTCCTATAAATACTACAAGATTATCTTGACATTTTACTTTCGAAAATTTTTAAGAAGTGGGGACCAATTTGTCTATATTATTATGCAGGAAGGAGGGGTCCTTCCATGTTCTTTGACAATTTAAGGTAGTTAATTTCAGTATTTTATAATAAGGAGACAAGAATTATGATTAAGAAAGAAGAAAATCTCGGTGTTATTTGCCCTGGAAGAAATCGTATGACAGAATCGCGAGATCCAGAGTTTGAAAAAATGCTTAAAGAGTTCGCAGCATTTAAAGAATCAAAAACAGGTAATTCAGAAATTACTATGCAAGAAGGACTTGAGCTTCGAGAATATTATGAGGAATCAAAAAATCCAGCTTTTCAAGAAGCACTTAAAGATTTTTCTGCATTCAAGGAAGAAAGAACAGGTAATTCCGAAGTTACTCTGGCTGAAAAAATTGCAATTTATAATCGATTATTACATAAAAATATATTAAACATATAAGAACTGCCAGTTTTCATTGGTTGATATGGCTTTTCTCTAATCTAATAACTTTCCCGTTCGGGAAAGTTATAATTGCACAAAGTGGAGACCTTTTTGTATATTATTATGAAGAAACGAATAAGGAGTTTGCAATGGAAAGAACTTGGAGTGAAGAACTTATTAACACAACCCGCGAAATTGCAGGGACTGGCTGTATGCTTCAGAGTATAGACGGGAAGAGCGGCATTTATGTTTCGGCCGGAAACGGAAGCATAGAAATCCATGGAATAGACGGCTCAGGATGGATGCCTCTTCCAACAGAAGAAGTTATTGCAACCTTCAGCAACCTTGAAGCAATGATTGAAGCCGGCTGGGTTGTGGATTAGAAATTTTTTTTATAAACATAAACTTGTGATATAATAAATAAAAGGAGAAAAATAATGAAAAATCTTAAAAAATCAGAAGCAATTAATCTTTGTATAATGGACGGTATTCCTGTTAACAAAAATAACTGCACCTATGCAAGTAGAAATTCAACCCCTAAAGCTCCAGTTTATTGGGCTAATCCGGAAATTGTTTGCCTAAAACAGGATTGGTGGCTTATATTAAATGATTGGAATTTACAAGAAATAAATGTTTTTTGTATTCCAGCAAATACATTTACAGATACACAGTTGTCTACACGAAGTGATGATCCATCACGTCTTCAATTACATATATTATGTGATGATGTTAATTTTACAAATAACAGAGGTTCAAAAGAATCATTTTCGCGCTACCTGATAAAAACTTTGCCATATCCTAATGCCGGCAAAAATAATAAAAAGGCTGTGAAAAAAAGCGCTTCAACTTCAAAAAATAATTTTGACCTTCTTATTGATGAGTTTGGTGTATGGCTTCTTGAAGAAAAAATTGTTGGTTCAAAAGGCTCTGCCTCAAGTTACAAGTCCTATATTAAAGCGCTTGCGCGAGAAATAAATAAAGTTTTTGGCAAAAACTGGTTCCAGAATTTCCCGTTATTTTATATCGATGATAACTTCGCAAAAGAATCAAATCTTTATAACCTAACAAGTATTTTCCTTAACGAACAGAAAAAGAAGGCAAAAGGCACAGATAAAAAAGACTGGAACAACCGACAGAGCGGTTTTAACCAGTTCATAGATTTTCTTGAATCAAAGTATGGAGAACTTGATGAAGATGAACTTATTGAAGAACAGAATCTGATTCCAGAGCCTCAATCAGAACCTTCAAAAACGATGCCAGTTGCAGTAGCAGAAATTCCAGATAGTACGGTTATTTCTGAACTTAATCATAAAGAACTGATGAGTAAATTCAAGTTCCGAATGAATACACAAAACAGATGGTATCCAAATTTTGGCGGACAAAATGGTCTTTTATATCTAACAAGACTTCCTAATAAATTATTTTCAGCAGCTAAAGATAAACGCTGGAATTCTCTTCTGGAAGATGATTTAAACGAAATGCGTATTATTGTGGGACCAAATGAAAATGATGTACGTCTCTTTAAAGATGTTCAGAAAATGCAATATCTCAAGGATGGAACTTTTCTTGTAGTATTTAACGACGGTATTTTCCCGCTTTACACAAGAACATCAAAAAATAAAATCATTCTTGAAAAAACAAGTATTGCATGGAAAGGTATTTCAATTGACCATATGATTCCACTTGAAAATGATTTACGCGCAAAAATTAATTCGCTTCCTACGTTGATTAAAATTTCAGATTTGGTAATTAATTCTCTGGATGAACTGGGAATGGTTAATTTGCGTTCAGAAGAGAAGTGGTACAATTCTGTTTATGATTATCTTTCAAACGTACTGAATCCATTACGAGATTCTCTTTATAATGAACTTTTGAAACTGGACAGAAGATATGAATTGATGGATAGAAATGAAAATTCTCGAAGAGGCAATAGGTAAAAAACTGACAATAACATTCGATTCTAATTCTCATCTTCCAAATAAGATTTTATGAATAAACGAAGGTATTCCCGTAAAATGGGAATACCTTCGTAGTATATTCTATATTATTGGGAGTTAATAATTGAAAGAATTTGGAGTGAAAAAGTTATTGTTATTTTCTATCCTGGAGAAACAAAAATGAATACCAAATTATTCACAAAATCAGCTTTTAAGACAGCAATGCACTGTCCAATGCAGGCATATTACATGAGAAACAAAGAATATGAAAATCAAAGTGCGGACGATGATTTTTTGAAGTCTCTTGCGGAAGGTGGTTTCCAGGTAGGGGCAATCGCAAAAATCTATGGAGAAGTTCCTGCAGAAAATGATTTGGAAGGACTTTCCGGCTATGATGAACCGCTTGAGAGAACAAAAGAACTCTTCAAGCAGGAAAAGGTGAATATCGCAGAAGCTGCATTCAAATACAAAAACTGCTTTGTGCGTGCTGACATCGTGCAGAAAGACGGAAACAAAATCACACTCATTGAAGTAAAGGCAAAAGCATGGGCAGAAGATAAATCATTCTATGCAAAAAAGAAGATAGATGGTTTGAATGTTATAGATGGAAGCATTCGTGATTATGTGTACGATGTTGCCTTTCAGAAATGGGTTATCACAAATGCTCTCAAAGAACTTTATCCAAACCAGAATTATACAGTTCATGCGGGACTTATGCTTGCAGATAAAACAAAAGTAAACGATATTCCCCGGCTGAACAGCCTGTTCAGAATCAAGAGTGATAAAAATGGACGATCTTACGCTGAAATTATTCCAGATGCATATGAAGTTTTGAAAAGTAATCATACTCATGTCATTCGACCGTTTGATGTAGATGAAGAATGTGACCTTATTATTGCGGGAAGAACCGGCGAGCAGATGGATGTATTTGGAAAGCCGTTCGCTGATTTTGTAGAAGAGCAGTCTAATCGATATGTAAACAATGAAAAAGTTTATTGTGCACTAGGCTCAAAATGTTTCAAATGCCCGTTCACATTGAGCGATGAAGGAAAGGCATCCGGAAAAAAGAGCGGCTATGAAGAATGCTGGCGAAAAATGGCGAATTTTGAAGATGAAGATTTTGAAAAACCGTCGATAAAAGAACTGAATGGAAGTGGCTTGTCCGGTAAGAACTCGAAAAACAAATGGATAGAAGAAGGACGTTATTTTATAAGCGACATCACCGAAGAAATATATCCCCGCAAAGAAAGCGAGGGCAATGCACTGTCTACCAATGAACGCAAATGGATTCAGATTGACAGCGTAAATCAGAACCGTACTGAACCGTATATTTTGAAAGACGCACTGAGAGAAGAAATGCAGTCGTGGATTTATCCGCTCCACATGATTGACTTTGAGACGACAAGTTCCGCACTTCCATACCATGCAAACATGAGACCGTATGAAAATGTTGCATTCCAGTTTTCTCATCATGTCATTTATGAAGATGGACGTATTGAACATGCGGGACAGTTTTTGAACATAGAGCCGGGCGAATTCCCAAATTTTGCCTTTGTCCGCGAACTGAAAAAACAGCTTGAAAAAGACAACGGCTCAGTATTCCGCTATTCGAATCACGAAAATACGATTTTAAACGGCATTCATGACCGGCTGGAATATTCCAGAGAAGCGGACAAGGAAGAGTTGATGGCGTTTATCGAGACAATCACTCATTATGGAAAGGAGGGAAATCCAGGTTTCCGCAAAGGTGAACGCGACATGATTGACTTGTGCGATGTCGTCAAAAAATACTACTGGCATCCAAGTATGAAAGGTTCAAATTCAATCAAGCAGGTTCTTCCGGCAGTCCTCAAAAGCAGCTCGTATTTACAGAAAAAATACGGTAATCCAATATACGGTTCGGAAATCAAAAGTTTGAACTACACGAGCGAAAACGCAATCGCTCTGCTTGTTAAAGACGAGAATGGTGGTGTAAAAAATCCGTACAAAGTACTTCCACATCTGAAAGACCTTGAAGAACCGATTATTCGTGAAATCGCAGAAGAAGGCCACCTGACCGAAGCTCAGCTACGCAAACAGCTTTCCGCAGATGAGGATGAGGATGCAGGATTTGACCCGGACACACAAATCAACAATGGTGGACTTCCGCTTGTCATCTACCGCTACCTTCAGACCTTTGGTGAAAGGACTCTTTCAAGCGATGTACACAAAAAGACCATCGAACAGGCATTGCTCCGTTATTGCGAGCTTGATACGATGGCGATGGTTCTGGTGTGGGAGTATTTCGCACAGGTGTGTGGTTCCCGTTATAGATGAACCTGTTCCTAGGATGAAGAATAAAATCCAAAAAAAATTTGACATTTAAGCTGTAGCCCCTAATGTTATGTGTGTGAAACGGATGAGTTTTGCTGACTCCGATAAATCCTGCTGAAGTTGCACAAGGACTTCCTGTCAAATATAAAATCAACCCAGATTGCGTTCGCCTTTAAAACGAAGTGCTTTCGGCTTATAACTCAACCAAAAAACTTGGCGACTGGGGAATTGATACAAGCTTCTGGCGTGAACTGACAAAAGCTGAGGTGAGAACGCTGATTGACAGCGACACAATCAGAACAATCCACGGTGAGGGCGCCATTGCTTTACAAAACGTTTTTTCTCACTATATTGATTATGACATCAAAAGTGATTTTAAAACTGCAAATTTTGTCTTTAAAAACATAACTGTAAGCAAAATGGACGGCGATTTTAAAATCATCATAAAATCAAACTGATTTTTATACACAAACGGCTCTGCGTTACATAATATAAACAGAAATTTTTGGAGGGGTTACTATGACACTGACAGAAAAAGAAAAAGCAGTATTTGAAGATTATTGTAAGGAAATAGCGGAGCTTGAAAAACGGATAAGGATCGCTATGAACTGCTGCGAAAAGCGATTAAGAATACAATTGGTAAGATAGGTGTATTCGATTTTGTTTTTATAAAGGCTTTTAACCTTGATAATAAGGCACCTTGCGATGACGATGATGATCTTCGTTTTGAATTAACACGCGCAATAATCCGTCAAACTGAGGCAAGGGCATTACGAAGGCTTAGACATCCCCGTCGTGCTTCCAATTTAAGGGATTACATAGAAAACGATCATCTTTATGTCATTGTAGAAGATACTGTTTCGGAAAATCAAAAGGCGACTCTCCAAAATGCCTGCGAATCTTTTCCAAAGCGGATAAATCTTCAAGATGTACATCTCATTTTTCTGAACTCTCCTTCCGAGCTTGAGTTTCCATACCCAGATGATTACGGGCTTCCGGGCGGTTTTTTTAACAAAAATGTTCTTTTAATTTCCAAAAGCGAGCCATGCCTTTCCTGGTCTGAGCGCACCTGCATTATAGCTCTTCGCGAAGACGGGAAGCCTGTTCCCCGCTATATTTCAGTTCAGCCAAAGAGTTTGTTTCCGGACGAAGCGCACTGGACTCCAGATTACCATAACACGGTCTTTGCCTATCCTTCTTTCAGTAAAATAGCAAAGTTCAAGGGGGTGATAATTCTAGCTGACGATGAATATGTACCAAGGCCGGTAGATTTTGACCTTCTCGCTGGGCATTTTGAAAAAAAATCAGGAACAACTGAGGAAAGATAAGGAGTTACTATGGCAATTACAGAAGAAGATAAAGCAGTGCTTAACGGATATTGTTTGTCTAAAGATAAAGCTGAGAGTTATTTGAGATTGCAAAACGCTGGCAGGAAGAATACATCAAGTACAAGAAAGAACAGCACATCATTGACTATACCGATATGGAAGAATATCTTCTGGAGCTTATTACAAATTCAAAGTATGAGTGCGTTCAGGAAGATATACAGGCATCTTATAAATATCTCTTTGTCGATGAATTTCAGGATTGTTCTCCAACACAAATTAAAATCTTTGACCGCTTGAGCGATCTTGTTGAACAGTCTATCTGGGTAGGAGACTACAAGCAGGCAATTTATGGATTCCGCTATTGGTGATAATGAATTTAAGGTTAGTCGAGAAATCAATCTTCTAAACTCACTTCTAAGTTTTGTTGTAAATCCTGCAGATACAATGGCCCGCGTAACTATCGCTTTCCTTACAAAAGAAGGTTATGGAGCGGCGGAAATCCTGGATAGACGTTTTGAAGATTTGTCAAATGGTAAGAAGGATTCGGATTATCTTGAAGATGTTCCGCTTGTTAAAGAGCTCATGGCGAAACGCGATGGATACAAATCTTTAAGTGTAAGCGCTCTTGTGGAAAATATTATCATTGAGCTTGATTTATACAACATTGTAAAAAGCTGGCCGGATAGCGATAACAGCGTTAACACTTTCCATACGCTGATTAGTATTGCGAAAGTCTATGAAGACCACTGTATTCAGATGAGCCTTTTTTCTTTGAGACTGACACGATTCGCCGCGACAGTCGCAAACGTCGTGTTTGCTCCCTCTGCGGCGCCTCCGTTCGCTGACGCGTGCATCCCTGCACGCTTTTCGCCTGTCGGCGCGCTCACTGCGTTTCGAATCGTGTATTTACTTAAAGCTAATTTTTGTTAAATAAAAAAAGCTCGTCACAACGACGAGCTTTATCTTTGAGACTGACACGATTCGAACGTGCGACCCCCACCTCCGCAGGGTGGTGCTCTAATCCAGCTGAGCTACAATCTCATACAAATCTTGTGCAGTAGAACTGCTTTCTCGGAAGCGACAGGAGTTGAACCTGCCCACCCCTTACGGAAGTGACGGATTAGCAATCCGTTGTATTACCGCTCTACCACGCTTCCAGTTGTAAACCGGAATGTTATCCAGTTTTATCGGAGCGAGAGGGATTCGAACCCCCGGTAACTTGCGCTACAACGGTTTTCAAGACCGCCCCAGTACGACCGCTTTGGTATCGCTCCAATAGGTGAGTAATAATTTATATTTAAATCCAAATTATGTCAATAGATAAAAGCAGAGAATTTATTTTTTTTAATAAAATTTTTATAAACAAAGGAATTTCGTTTGACTATAATATAGAATGATTTTAAACTAGAAGAAAACGTTAGGGGGCTTATTATGAAAAATTTTAACTGGGTATTTTTTGCCGGCATGGCGCTGCTGGGACTGCTGGTCCTTGTTTTTCCAAAATTTTGGATTAATCTTGTTGTTTTTGTAATCGGGCTTGGTTCTATTGCATACGGAATCTATAACCTTGTTTATACCCGCCGTATTTTTCAGGATTCTATGTATGAAACAACGATTCTTGTAAAATCAATTTTCAGTATTGTAGTTGGTATTATTTCTGTTTTCCTTCCATTATTTGTTGCTGATATTATGATCAGAAGTATGATTTATGTTCTGATTGTTTACCTTCTGCTTGCGGCAATCATCGGATTTTATTCAGTTACTCTTCTTAAAAATACGGAAATTGACAGAAAACAGTATATTCTTGAGAATCTCTGCCTTGTTTTTGTTGCTGTGCTTCTCATCCTTGTGTCACCTGAAAAGCTTGGAATCTTTATTGTCCGCGTAATCGGCTTTGCGGCTCTTGTTTTCGGGCTTTTTATGTTGTCTGTTCAGTTTCTCTTCAATAAAAATGTTATTGATGCAGAGGTTGTTGCTGTAGAAGAATCAGAGGCTTCTGATACTGCTGATTCATCAGAGCCAACCGGCGACGGTGAATAAAGGACCAACAGGCTTTTGTAGCGACATTTTTTTAGCTTTATGCTATTATCTAAAGGCATCGTTTTGGCGGTGCCTTTTATTTTTTTCTTTTGATTTTTTAAGTGAGGTTTTACATGGCACATTGCGTTGTTCCAGAGGCTGAGGCAATTCTGGATAAAGAATATCCTGTTTTAGATAAAGGTTTTGTTCGCCTTGTTGATTATTTTGGCGGAGATCAGAGAATTGTTCAGTCTGCCCGCGTTTCTTATGGTGAGGGAACAAAAACTGTAAGTCAGGACGGCGCCTTAATCGACTATCTTTTGCGCCATCAGCACACCTCTCCTTTTGAACAGGTTGTAATGACTTTCCACCTGAAAATGCCGATTTTCGTTGCCCGCCAGTGGGTTCGTCACCGCATGGGACGTATGAACGAGGTTTCAGGCCGTTACTCAATCATGAAGGATGAATTCTATCTTCCTGCCGAAGACAAGGTTCAGCCTCAGAGTACAAATAACAAGCAGGGCCGCGCTGACGAAGCTTTTGAAAAGGACAAGGCTGATAAAATTATTGCAGCCCTCGAAGCTGGTCAGAAGGCTGCTTACGAAAATTATTCTGAACTCCTGGACGAAGGTCTTGCCCGCGAGGTTGCCCGAATCAACCTTCCATTGTCACTCTACACAGAATTCTATTGGGAAATGGACCTTCACAATCTTTTCCACTTCCTTAAACTCCGCCTGGACAGTCATGCTCAGTACGAAATCCGAGTTTACGCAGAAGTAATTCTTGAAATGTGCAAAAAAGTCTGCCCTATGGCAACTTCATCTTTCATCAATCATATGAACGAAGGTGTAAATTTCAGCGGTGAAGAAATGGAAGCCTTGCGCGCTGTCCTTGATGGAAAGCCAAATCCTCTTGAAGGCAAAAAGCTTGACCGCTTCAACGAAAAAATCCGCACAGGAGTTCAGCTCTAAAAAATGAAACGTTTTTTACCATTAATTAGTCTGATTTTTATTCTGATTTTCTCTGCAATCACCACTTCCTGTAAAGATAAAATTATGGGCTGGTCGGTAGTTCTCTGGAATATGCCGGAGGATTCCCTGCAGAGTGGTGATATTGTTCCGGTTTACATTAAATCAAATATTTCACACGTTTATGTAATCGGGCTGGAAAATGGTAAAAAAATTGAAGTTCCTTTGTGGCAGCTTACAGAGCCTCTTTCAAAAAAGAAAAATCTTGCCCAGAAGGCCCGCTATGAAGCAAATGCCCACACCTATGCTTCGGTAAAGCTTGATGGACTTCCCTGCCGCGCCGAGCCTGTAAATACTGCAAAACAGGTTTACCGCCTCCGCAAGGGTGAAGTTATCAAAATCCTTTATAAGGGAAAAGGACAGGCTGTTATGGCCGGAAAAAATGCCCTTGAAGGTGACTGGTACAGAATTCTTACAAAAGACGGAACTCAGGGCTGGTGTTTTTCTTACAATCTTAATCTTTATGAAGTTGATGCCGCCGGAAATCAGATTGGCGGAGAAGTGATTGCTGAAGAAGAAGGCGAGGATGAGCTTTTCACTGCTATTGCATCACGAGTATGGTATCCTGATTATTTTGACACGATGATTAAGTCAAATAACATTGATTTGACCCGTATTCATCCGTCTTTCAATTTTAATATCGACCTTGAAAACAAAAAGGTTTCCCTCAATACAAAGGATATTCACGAAATCTGGGAATACAAGGGTTATGAGAAAAAGGATGACAGGGAATTTGACCTTACGGATATTCCTGTGGTTATTATTTCCCGCCGTTCTGATTTCATTGTCCTCCGTTATACTGATGAAAGCGGAAAGCCTCAGGAACTGGATTTTATTACAATTGATGTTGATTTGAATGAGATTCTGGAAAATGAAAGAAACCGCAGAAGCTCGGCTTATCTTCAGATTTGGTCGCGTGGTCCTGTTTACACAAGTACTAACTACGGAAAGCTTGTTTTCGATGAGGACGGCTCTTTCCAGTGGACTAATTACCGCCTGCTTGTGCCTTCTGTAATCAAAGCCACTGCAAAAAATGCGGGAACAGCCCAGGTAAAATACACAATTTCTAAGGCTCTGGCTCAGTCTTATGATGGAGTTGTTACTTTCAAATTTAACGGAATGAGCGAAGAGGTTAACTTCCTCTACCGTCTGGAAGATGATGGTCTCCGCCTTGAAGATGCAAGCGGCGCAAGAATGGATGGAAATCAGCTTAAAGAGAGAAGTTCTAGTCCGATTATTGTTTACTTTAAGCGCCATTCTTCTGCGAACTAGGCAAAATTTTTAGGAATATCTATGGCATTTGTTCAGTTTTCTAAGGTCAGTCTTGCTTTTGGCGACCGCGATATTTTAAAAGACGTTACAATCAATCTTCAGACCGGAAGCAAGGTTGCCCTCACTGGTGCAAACGGCGCCGGAAAATCTACACTCATAAAGGTTCTTGCAGGACTTGTTCAGCCGGACAGCGGTACCCGAGCGGTTCAGAAGGATTCCAGAATCGCTTATCTTCCTCAGAGCGGACTTACCCACCACGGCTGTACCCTGCGCGAAGAAGCAGACAAGGCCTTTGAATTCGGCTACGAAATGCAGCGTCAGATTGACCAGCTTGGCGAACAGATGGCAGCTAACCCTGACAACGCAAATGCCCTTGCCCTTCGCCAGGCAGACCTTATTCAGGCACTGGAAGAAAGCGGATGGCACCGCCGCGCGGCAGCTGCAGAAAGCGTTCTTTTAGGTCTTGGATTTTCCCGCGAAGATTTTAACCGCAATACAGAAGAATTTTCGGGTGGATGGCAGATGCGTATTGCCCTTGCCAAAGCCCTTATGCAGAATCCTGACATTCTCCTCCTGGACGAGCCTACCAACTACCTGGATATCGAAGCGCGAAACTGGCTGGAAGGTTTTTTGAAGGACTTCCGCGGCGGATTTTTGCTTGTCAGTCACGACCGCTATTTCCTGGACGTTACAATCAACGAGGTTTACGAGCTTTTTGGCGGCGACCTCAAGCGCTACCCGGGAAACTTTACCCATTACGAAAAAGTCCGCGAGGTTGAGCTTAAAACTCTGATTGCTGAATACGAACAGCAGCAGCAGGAAATCAATAAACTTGAAGAATTCATAAACCGCTTTGGTGCTAAGGCGACTAAGGCGGCGCAGGCACAGGAATATCAGAAGCGCCTTGAAAAAATGGTTCGCATTGAAATCCCTGAGTCGCTTAAAAAAATACATTTCAGCTTTCCACCAGCTCCTCACGCAGGAAAACTTGTTTATCGCATGAACTCAATCTGCAAAAGCTACGACGGCAGCCACAATGTCCTCAATAATCTTGAGCTTCAGCTTGAAAACGGCGACCGCCTTGTTGTTGCCGGACGAAACGGTGCGGGAAAGTCGACCCTTCTTCGCATTATTGCAGAGCAGGATAAAGACTTTACCGGCGAGGTGATTCCTGGAGCCGGCGTAAAAATCGGTTACTTCAGCCAGGATAACGCCGAAACCATCAAAGGAAAGCAGACTATTCTTGAATATCTTGAAAGCGAGGCGCCCCTTGAGCTTATTCCAAAGCTGCGTGATATGCTGGGTGCCTTCCTCTTCCGCGGCGACGACGTTTACAAGAGCCTGGATGTGCTTTCCGGCGGTGAAAAGGCCCGAATCGCCCTCTTGCAGCTCCTTCTTAGCCCGGTAAACCTCCTTGTACTTGATGAACCGACCAACCATCTGGACATTCACAGTAAGGATGTGCTTTTGGACGCCCTCAAGGGTTTTGGTGGTACCGTTGTTTTCGTCAGCCACGACCGCGGCTTTATCGAGCAGCTTGCAACCCGCGTCCTTGAACTGACTCCCGGCCATTTCCGCACCTTCCCGGGCGACTACCAGTTTTATATGGAGCAGTTGGCTAAGGAAGCAGATGGAGACAATGTACAATCGCAAGCTTTTGCGAAGCAAAAGGTTGGTGCTTCCGTTAACGGCACTAACGGTGGTGGCAAAATTACGACGGAAGCCGCTCCTTCCGCCGGCGCCCTTTCCTACGAAGAAAAAAAGCGCCAGGAAGCTGAGCGCCGCAAGGCAGAAAAGCTCGTTGCCAAAATTGAAGCAGAAATCGAAGCTTTGGAAGACAAAAAATCCGAGCTTGAAGCAAAAATGGCAGACCCGGCCGTATATTCCAACGGTGAAAAAGCAAAAGCCGTTCAGCGTGAACTTGATGAGGTTGCCTCTCAGATAGAAGTCAAAACTTCTGAGTGGGAAGCAGCCAGCGAAGCGCTGATGTAAGGAGGCAGCTGATGGAAAACGAAGAAAAGGCTTATAATCACGAATTTCCACTCCCAGACTTGCAGAAAGCCCTTTACCTTATTCCCGTAACTCTCGGTGATACCCCAATTATGCAGGTTTTGCCGGGCTACAATCACGATGTAATCGTTGGAATCAAACACTTTATTGTAGAAAATATCCGTTCGGCACGTCGCTTTCTTAAAAAAGTGGATAAGTCAATCGATATAGACCAGCTTACTTTTTATGAGCTCAATCGTCATACCGACCGAAAATTCATCGGCGAATACTTAAAGCCGCTTGAAAATGGTCAGCCTGTCGGAATTATAAGTGAAGCTGGTTGTCCTGCAATCGCAGACCCTGGCGCAGACGTAGTTGCCATCGCCCAGAAAAAAGGTCTGCGGGTAATTCCTCTTGTCGGCCCATCATCAATCATAATGTCTGTAATGGGAAGCGGTTTTAATGGCCAGTCCTTTGCCTTCAACGGTTATCTTCCTGTGGAAACTCCCCAGAGGGTAAAGGCCCTCAAAAAACTGGAAACAAAAATCTACAACGAAGATCAGACACAGAGCTTTATCGAAACTCCTTACCGCAATGCAAAAATGATAGATACCATACTGGGCGCGCTTAAGCCTCAGACAAAACTCTGCATTGCGGCTGGAATTACAACGCCTGATGAGTTTATAAAAACAAAAAGTATCGAGCAGTGGAAAAAAGAAAAAGCAAAAATCCCGGATTTAAATAAAATCCCGGCAATCTTTGTGCTGTATAAGTAAGTTTCAAGGCTGGAAGGAGGCGTAAAATGGCAATTATTCAGAATCCTGATGTTCAGACTATAAAAGCTTTGCCCTGTCACGTGCTTTTTGAGAAAAATATTCTTGTCGGCGAGGATAATTCGCTGCCACGAATTTATGAGCTTTATGCCTTTGTTGATCCGGTGCCCGAAAAGCCTGCTGATCATCATTTGCCGGATATGGAGCCTGACTTCTTTTTTGAAAAAGATTTTGATATCGCTGTACTTGGATTAAAAATCAGTCCGAATGAAGGGCTTTTGAGGGAGCTTAACCTTCATTTTATAAGCCTGCGCGAGTATTTTTCCTATCATAACGAAGATGAAGTTTTTAAGGCTGCCCGGGCCCGCGCTCTTTTTGAATGGAAATCAAAAAATCATTACTGTAGCAACTGCGGAAAACGCCTTTTTCTTTTGAAAGATCTGACCGCGCTGGAATGCAGCCGCTGTAATCTGCAATACTTCCCGCGAATTGAGCCCTGCGTAATCGTTCTGGTGCGCCGTGGAGAAGAAATGCTTCTTGCCCGCCACGCCCAGCGGAATCAGGATATTTATGCCTGCATTGCGGGCTTTATTGAAGCGGGAGAAACTGCCGAGCAGGCCGTTCATCGTGAAGTTTTTGAAGAGACAGGCATAAAAATAAAAAATCTTACCTACAAGGGAAGTCAGGGCTGGCCTTTTCCTGATCAGCTGATGCTTGCCTTTACTGCTGAATATGACAGCGGCGAAATCCGTCTGCAGGAATCTGAAATCGCCGAAGCAGGCTGGTTTACAAAAGACAAGCTTCCGCAAAGCCCGGCTCCAGGCTCTGTTGCATACCGCCTGATTCACGATTTGTTTTAATTGAATTCTTAGGTTATACTTTTTCTGATGGTGCAGAAAGTATTTTCTTCTTTATTTATCCTCCTTGTTACAGCATTGTTCTTTCGTGAATGCAAGCCTGCTTCTTCATCAGATAATTCCGGGATACAGTCAGAGCAAAGTGAAAACTTAGAAAATTATATAGAAGAAAAAGAACCTGAAGAGCTTTTGAAAATCCGGGAATTCATGACTTATTATCCGGATCTGGAATATAAGGCTGAGTTTGATGAAAATCTCCAGGACTGGAAAATCGAAATTACACGCAAAACCTTTTTGAATCGCGAGGATATTTCGGAGGCTCATAAGGCTCTGAGAAAATCTGCCCTTTTTTACTGGGCGGGTGGAAGGCTTCTTCCTGAAGCTGAACTTTTTGAAAAAGAAAATTACTGGCTCTTGCAGTATCCTTATGAAAACAAGCTTCGTGATCCCAAAACCTTTACCGCTGAGGAAATTGAGCGTATTAAGGAGTTTGGCTCTTCGTCAGCACGAAAAAGTGATAACGGAACTCCTATGTTCTTTTTTGATTTTTTGTATTCTGCTCAGTCCCGTCCCATTATTGAAGAGCATATAATTAAGACAAAATTCCTTGGAAAGACGACTAAGGTTCACGAAAGGATTTTTCCTGCCTTGAAGCGGGTAGAGGCTAAGGTCTGCCAGCTGGCAGGAATTTCTTCGGACGAGCTTGTTTCTTCTGAAAAAATCTCCCGGATTGATGTAAGTTCTGAGTCGCTGTCTGATGAAGAAAAGGAAATCAGGCTCTTTATAAAATCACTTAAATCTTCTGATGCCTACTACTGGCGCGAGATTGCCGGTACAAACAGAAAATCCTTCCACTGTTACGGAATTGCAATTGATTTGCTGCCCCGACGACTCAACGGACGGTCGATTTACTGGGGCTGGGAAAAGGAGCGCAGCGGCGACAAGTGGATGATGGTGCCGCCGGAAGCCCGCTGGGCGCCGCCCTTAGCGGTAATTAAGGCTTTTGAGGAAGAAGGCTTTATCTGGGGCGGCTACTGGATAATATTTGACAATATGCATTTTGAATACCATCCTGAATTAATCCAATAGGTTCTGGATGATGTCGCTCAGGCGCTGGCGCTTCTTTTCTTCTTTGTTGAACATTTTGTTGATAAGGTGGCGGTAGTTCTGATTTACCTTGAAGCGGATAAGGCTGCCTTTTGCTGTCAGTTCTTCTTCCGGGTGTTCAAGCTTTTCAAGGAATTCAAACTGATTTACGCGTTCAAAGTTCTTAAAACCGTTTTTAGCGCATATCAGGCGTTCAAATTCACGCATAATCAACTCGCGGGCGAATTTTGAAGCCAGCAGCTTCTGGGTATTTTCAACTTTAATTTCTTCTTCCGGGTGATTTCCCTGCTTTGCCGCATTTCTGATAGCTTCTACCGCAGGAATAATCAGGGCACCAAGACTGTTTTGGTCCTGACCGACAACGATGGCTGTCTGAACGTATGGCGATTCTGAAAGTTTTGCCTCAATAGGGAAGGGTTCAACGTTTTCGCCGCTTTTAAGGACGATTGTATCTTTCTGGCGGCCCTTAATCATAAGCTCGCCATTCCAGGTCTGCATTGCAAGGTCACCTGTATTAAACCAGCCTTCGCTGTCCATAACCTGGGCGGTTAAATCAGGCTGCTTGTAATAGCCCTTCATTACGTTCTGGCCTTTTACGTAAAGGATTCCTTTCTGGCCCGGCTGAAGGAGGTGACCCTCAGAGTCGCGGATCTGCACCTGATTATAAGGCAGTGCCTTTCCGATTGTTCCCATTACAGGGGCAAAACGTAGTCGGGAAGCAACTACAGGAGCTGTTTCTGTAAGGCCGTAAGCTTCAACTACGCGGATTCCGATTGAATTGTAAAAGCGGTCCAGGAAGGGAGGAAGTCCGCCGCCACCTGAAATTCCGCAGGCAAACTGACCGCCGGTAACTTCACGGATATTTTTGAAGTAAAGTTTATCGCCCAGGGCTCTCAAGGGAAGTAAAAGCACGTAAGGTGCATAAAGCAGCTTGGAAAGACCAATCTGCAGGTAATTCTGAGCCTTGTAAACCGGGTGACGTCCCTTAATCTTTCCTTCCAGCGTAAGTGCATTTGCCGAAGCGTTGGAAAGAATCTTAAAAATAAGCCAGGCTGTTTTCGACTGCTTTTTAATCTTCTTGGAAATTGCCTGATAGATTCCTTCCCATACTCGTGGAACGCAAGGCATAAGCTGAGGACGAACCTTTGCAAAATCCTGAATCAGCATGGAAGTAACAGGTTTTGAATAGCAGAGGGTTCCCGCAAAATACATAACATAGAATTCAAAAGCCCTCTGGTAAACGTGCCAGATTGGAAGAATACACATGCTGCGGTCTGCACGGTGAAAATCAAAAATCTCAGAAAGGGCAGGAAGCTGGCACAAAAAATTGTTGTGAGTCAGCTGAACTCCCTTTGGAACGCCGGTTGTTCCTGAAGTGAATATAATAGAAGCAACTTCGTCTTTGTCGATATCTTCACGGATCTGCTGGTCAAGAATGCCCGGATGGTCATTTCGCCAGAGCTGACCCATTTTTAAAATCTGGTCGTAGCGGTAAAGCTTAATTTCGCCAAGCTCGTATTTATCAAGGGCCTGGTTCTGGGTGTCGATTATGATTACATTTTTGAGGGTAGGGATGTCCTTAAGGCATTCGCAGAGTTTTCCCAGTACAAAAGGATTTTCAACGCTGACTGTCTGACATTCGGTAAAGCTGAGAATGTAGGAAAGTTCCTTTACGGTAACATCGGTTCCCCGCGGAATATCGCAGGCTCCTGTTGCCATAATTCCAAGGCTCACAACCTGCCATTCCTGACGGTTATCTGCAATGTGGCCTACGCGGTCTCCTCTTTTTGTTCCAAGTGAAGTAAGACCACCTGCAAAGTTCAGCATCTGTTCGGAAAGTTCCCTGTAAGAAACAGGCTGAAAAACGCCTTTCAAATCTTTTGAAAGCTGTGCAGAAGTTTCCGGGTAACGCAGTCCCTGGTGATAAAGAAGATGTGGCAGGTTTTTAATAATCATAATAAAAAATATTATGACAGAAAATGTGATTTTGTCAACTTAAAAAGGGGTGTTAAAAGGGCGGCGGCCGGAAGGGAAACTATAAAACCTTCCAGCCGCCAAAAAATATATCTAAAAAAAAGGAGCAATTATTACTAACCGAACGAGCGGGAAGTTGTCAAAGTCTAGCGGATAGCGCGGGCTTCTTCTTCGGTTGCTTTTTTCCAGTACTGGCTGCGTCCGATTGGTCCTACTGAACCGCGCATTTCCAGTGTATCGACATCATATTTTTTGCCGTCTGCTGCGTGGAACTTGATTTTACATCCATATTTTGTTCCGTCACCCGGGTCAACGATGTTGCCTTTTCCCCAGTTTCCTTCAGAAATCTGTTCCAGGTTGTAAATCCAGTCTGTTCCAACCATTACCATTTCGCACAAAGGTCCCTGTTTTGGGAAATCTTTTGGAGCATCTTTTTTAGCACCGTAAGCAACCTGATCCTGTGGTTCACCGTGAACGGCAGTCATTGTTCCAAAGAGTTTTCCGTCTTTCTGATAGATGTACCAGCCGGCTGTAGCCTCGTTGGTCTTTTCATCATAAGAAATCCAGTAGCCTTCTGCAGGGTCAGCAAAACAGAAAACTGAGCCGATAAATAAAGCAGCAAGAATTGCAGTAATTTTTTTCATTTTTAAACTTAGCCTCCTAAAGTATGTTTAATCTTATTGATAGTCTTACTATCATAAGTATAGAGTAACTATCACAGAAATGCAAGAAAAAATTGATTTTTTTGAACTTTTTTTAAGATTAAGCGGAAAAAATCCTATATAATTAATGGTATGGAAACAAAATCGTTCGATTACATAATCATCGGAGCTGGACCTGCAGGACTTGCCTCTGCTCAGTATGCTGCAAGAGGTGGACTTATGTGCCTGGTAATTGACGCTTCTATGTCCGGAGGCCAGGTCGGTCAGATTTCTGAACTTGAAAATTATCCGGGACTTTTTCCTTCTCAGAATGGCTCAGATTTTATGAAGACAATGAAAGAGCAGGCTGAGTCTTTTGGAGCAGAAATTGTTGAAGGTTTTGTTTCATCCATAGATAAAAAAGATGATACTTTCATCGTAACGACGAGAAAAGTTATTTATTATGCAAAGGCTCTTTGTATTGCAACTGGTGCCGTTCATACAGAGCTTGGGATTCCCGGGGAAGAAAAATTTCAGGGTCGGGGCGTTTCCTACTGCGCGGTTTGTGACGGGCCTTTTTTTGCAGGAAAGAAAATCTTTGTTGTGGGTGGCGGTGATTCAGCCTGCAGCGAGGCAACCTTCCTTACAAATATTTCTGATGACGTAACAATCATTCACAGACGTGATACCTTCCGTGCCCAGAAGGCTGTTGTAGAAAAAATGCTGTATGCCGGTGTTAAGCCTCTTTATGATACTGTCGTGCGTGAAGTTCTTGGTGAAAACAAGGTCGAGTGGCTTATGCTGGAAAATCTTTCAAGCGGTAAGGTGACAGAAGTTCCTGCTGATGCTCTTTTTATTTTTACCGGGATGGTTCCAAAGACTTCTCTGGTTGATATGCTTCCAAAGGATGATAACGGATATATCCTGACTGACGAAAATATGATGACGGCTATGCCGGGACTTTTTGTGGCAGGTGATGTCCGTTCAAAGCCTTTCCGTCAGATTGTAACTGCCGTGAGTGACGGAGCAATTGCGGCTCACGCGGCACAGAAATTTTTAGAAAAATAATTCAGGAAGATATTGATGAAAAATATTACAGATGTAATCAGCAGTTTTTCTAAAAAACTTTCCCGTTTTGAAGAGGCGGAAGAAAAAGTCTTTGTAAAAACAGAAAGAAAGGATGCCGCCCTTCAGAAAAAAATCAATCTGAGCGAAGAAGAAAAACTTAAAAGAATTAAAGCCCAATACGAAAAATATATAAATCCTGTTTCTAAGGAAATTGAAGAGGATGAGGAAGCTGTTTTATCGGCCCTGCGAATCTTCAAGGCTGCTAAAAATGCAGAGTCTGCAGAGTCAGGCGGAAAAAAGGGCAGTGACATGCCAGTGTCAATCCATCAGATTGATTTTAAGTCACCCTTGTGTCAGAAAGATGAATATATATATGGAAAAAATCTGATTTATCTGACTTACTGGCTGCAGACAGTGCACGGCGAAAAAGAATGGATTCCTTCTATATATAAGTTTATTTCCGGCGAACGTTTTCTGGAGTTTATCCCTGCCGAAACTAAACACTACGACTATGAGGAAACTGCAATCCTCAATGTATTAAAATCTTTGAATCAAACAGGCGGAAAAATAGATGAAAAAATGTAGCTTCTTAGTTAAATGCTTAATTCTGGCGTCGCTTCTGATTGGAGCGGGCGGGGCTTTTTTTGCCCAGAGCATAAATCTTCTGGAAAATAAAAGTGCCTCCTACGACCCGGGTAAGGTCACCTTCTGGTCAGACATTCCTTCCGACGAACTTTCCCGCCTGATTACAGACCAGATGACAAATTCAGAGCTCCTCAGCCAGACCTTTATGTTCGGCTGGGCGGGTGCTGAACCTCCTCTTCTACTGCACTGGTGGGTTGAACGTGGTCTTGGCAGTATCAAGGTTTTCGGCTGGAACACTGATGACATTCACACGGTTGCTAAATCAGTTGCGACCATGCAGCATAAATCTGCGGAGGGCCGTTTTCAGATTCCTCTTTTTGTTGCAACTGACCAGGAAGGCGGCTGGGTTCGCCACGTAAAAGGTGACACTACAATTGCGCCTGGCAATATGGCAATCGGCGCTTCGGGCTATCCTATAGATTCCTGGAAAAGCGCCTACTACATCTGCCGCGAAATCAAGGTTCTTGGAATCAACATGAACTTTGCTCCGACAGTTGACCTTTTTACAAACCACGATTCAACGATTATCGGAACCAGAGCCTTTGGTGATGACCCGGACAAGGCCGGCATTCTTGGAAGCGCCTTCCTCAGCGGAAGTGAGGCCGCCGGTGTAATTCCTACTGTTAAACACTTTCCGGGGCACGGTGACACAAGCCTGGACTCTCACGGAAAACTACCTGTCATCAACGTGGATTTTGAAACCCTGAAAAAACGCGAGCTGGTACCTTATCTTTATCTTTTTAAGGAAGGCTGCCCGGCTTTGATGTCAGGTCATTTGAGTTTTCCTCTTATTGAAACAAGCGGCGCTCCTGCCAGCCTTTCAAAATACTTCCTTACAGAAATCCTTCGCAATCAGATGGGCTACGAAGGACTTATCATCACTGATGATATGGCTATGGTCGGCGCTACAAGCTATGCGGGCTCCCTTTCCGCTGCCTTCCGAATGGCGCTTGAAGCCGGTAACGACATAATTCTTTCTTCTTCGACTCCTCTTTTGAACGAGCAGCTCTGGGTTAAAAACCTTGATTTAATGGATAATGATTCTGCCTTCCGTGCGCGGGTAAAGGACGCTGCCCGCCGTGTCATCAAGGCAAAGCTTGATTATTTTAAGAGCGAAAATCCGGCCCCTCTTTATCCAAATCCTGATACGATTGATGAATACGTGCCTGACCGCGAAGGCATGAAGTTCTTTTTAGAGCAGGCCTGCCGTTCCATTACGATTGAAAAGAAGGGCACAATGCCCCTTACCCAGGCAAATGCCGGCCGCATCCTTCTTGCGGGAAGCCTTCCTACTTTCTTCGAGGAAGCCAAAAAACGCTGGCCGGATGCAGGCTTTTTCCGCTTTGACTACGATTTAGGTCCAAACGGAACTCAGTGGGTAATCGATAATATGCCAGGCATTGCCACCGGTTACGACACCCTTATAATCTGCGTTTCCTGCGAAAATCACGCCAAAGTTGCCGAATATTTCAAACGCAGCGGAAAGCGCATAATCATTTTGAATACAATGTCTCCAAAGCTTGGTGAACGCCTCAACTGGGCAGATACAGTTCTTCTGGGTTACAGCTGGCGATGTGATTATTCTTTAAGTGCTATGGTTGCCGTTCTGGCGGGAGAGTTTGAAGCAATAGGAGAAAAACCTTATAGCGCCGGTAACTGAGTTTTCTAACTTCCGGAAATAGTCAGGCGCTATAATCAGCAATTTGCTTCGCAAAATTGCTGACGGTTGGATTTTTCTCTGTAATTTTAAAAGTCAGGAATTTCTCTTAATTTGTTATACTTATCATCATAATTATGGGTGCTTGGGCGCAGGCCCATTATGCGCTCGTTTTCTGCTGTCAGCTGGAATTTAATCATTTCCTTGAAAACGTCCATAAGAGGCTCGGGATTTACATCCGCATTTGCAAGTCCGCAGGTCTGTAATTCCTTTATCATGTAGTAGCAGCTTTCGATTGTGCTGATGTATTCAGGTTTTGGTTCGTGCTTAAAAGTAAAAATTGAACGGTAATCGCCGAAAAAGCTGAGTCGGGGATAATCCAGTAAAAAGGGATTGTGATCAATCATTTTTTTTGCACAGAACCAGGTGGCGTCAAGAATGATGATTAGCGGAATGCGGTCAACAACGGCTTCCTTAAAACCTTCTTTTTTTGCATTCCAGGCCTGGTCGCCGGGATACATCATCATCGGAAAATATTTGGGGTCCCGCAGCAGCGCCTGAAGTCTTTCGTTCCGGGAAAAATCCAGTCCCTGTATGATTTCTGAGTCTTTTAGGCTGATGTGGGCAAGCTGGCCTGTTCCGGTGCGGTTTCGTTTTGCTTCCTTTGGATGCATTAAGAAAACGAATTTCACCCCTGGATCCAGCTCGCGGGTAAAGCGGCAAAGACAGTTTGAGGCCGGTTTAAAGCATTTGTAGCAGCGTTCGCTCACGACTAGAAATCCTGCTTGATATTCTGGGTGTCTTTTCCCTTGTCTTTTTCGCGGATTTCTACACGGCGGATTTTTCCCGAAATTGTCTTTGGAAGTTCTTTTACAAACTCAAAGATGCGGGGACACTTGTACATGGCTGTGTTTTCCTTGGCAAAGGTAGAAAGCTCGCGTTCCATATCGGCAGGGTCTTTTGAATCATAGCCAGGTGAAAGTACGATTGTAGCCTTTACTGCCATTCCGCGTTTAGGGTCTTCTACGCCTGTAACTGCACATTCCATAACGGCAGGGTGCTTCTGCAGAATTGATTCAACTTCAAAAGGACTTACACGGTAGCCGGCAGTTTTGATGATATCATCCTTGCGGCCAACAAACATAACATAGCCGTCTTCGTCCATGTAAACATTGTCGCCTGTGTGGTACCAGCCGCCGTCAAAAGCGTCTGCGGTAAGTACAACATCGCGGTAATAACCAACCAGAAGTCCAAAAGGATGTCCATGTTCAACGTTGATACAAAGTTCGCCTACGTCTCCGGCAGTAACCGGCTTATTGTTTTCATTGAGGATTGCAACCTCGTAAAGAGGATTTGGTTTTCCCATTGAGCCCGGCTTAATAGGAGAATATTCCATGAAGTTTCCGCAGATGATTGTTGATTCAGTCTGTCCGTAGCCCTCAAAAATCTTCTTTCCGGTTTTTTCAAGCCACTTGTTGAAAACTTCGTCGTTTAAAGCCTCGCCCGCAGTACTGAAGCGCAGGCATTTACTCAAATCGTATTTATCCAGATCCTGACGAACCAGGAAGCGGTAAACTGTTGGAGGGGCACAGAAGGTTGTAAGGCCGTATTTAGAAATCATTTCAAGCATTTTTGCAGGCTTGAACATATTCATATCGTAAACAAACTGGGCAGTTCCGCAGATCCACTGGCCGTAAAGTTTACCCCAGGTTGCCTTTGCCCAGCCGGTTTCTGCAATTGAAAGGTGGAGTCCGTCATCAATTACACCGTGCCAGTATTTTGCAGTGATGATGTGTCCGATAGGGTAGTCAAAGTTCTGCAAAACCATTTTAGGATAGCCGGATGTTCCCGAAGTGAAGTAGAGAAGCATAGGGTCATCGTTGTGGGTTGCAAGTTCTCCTACCGGGCGGGGGAATTCAGCCGGCAGGCGTTCATATTCTTCATGGAAGCTTATCCAGTCGCCGTGAGCTTCTCCTACAGTTACCAGGTATTTTACGCTTGGTGACTTTGGCATTGATTTTTCAATTTCACCCATGATGTTAGGATTGTTGTAGGTAATAATCATCTTAACATCGGCGGCGTTTGTGCGGTATTCAATATCTGTCTGCAAAAGCTGGTCTGTTGCGGGAATTACAATTGCACCGATTCTGTGAAGGGCTGGCATTAAAATCCACCATTCGTAGCGGCGGCGCAGAATCAGCATTACAGTGTCGCCTTTTTTGATTCCCTTGGAAGTGAGCCAGTAAGCAGCTCTTTTTGATTCGCGTGAAATATCATCAAAAGTAAAGATTTCTTCGTCGTTATTGTCGTCAATCCAGACTAAAGCGCGTTTGCCCGGACAATCCTTTGCATAGCGGTCAACAATATCGTAGGCAAAGTTGAAGTCAGGAATTGTCTTTAAGCGGCAGTGAGCCTTAAAATCATCATAATCTTTGAATTCTCTGTCTTCAACCAAAAATTCGTGTGAAAGTTCCATAATTTGACCTCTTATAGCAGGTAAAGTGCTTGCCGAATATTTTAACCGACATAGAGCCTTTTGTGCAAGTTAGCGGACAGAATAAGTTTGCGGAATAAGCTGGCGGAAAAAATTGATTTTTTTCTATATAATAATGTAAAATATTAGGGATGAAAAAAATCGGGCTTTTGAGTTTACCGGCTCTTTTATTATTATCCTGTTCTCTAAAATATTCTGACACTGCTGACGTTGATGATATTGTGCCGGAGCTCAGCTTTACCAACACTACAATTACCCGATATGAGGATGACCGCGTTACTGTGGAGATGAGTGCGGACTCTCTTGAACAGTACAAGGATTCTTCTGAAAGTTATGCAAAAAATCTTTCTTTTACCGCCTACGACAGCGATAATGAAATTTCTACAAAGGGCTCCTGCGGCTATCTTTTTGCCGACACTTCAAAGGAGCTTTACGAGCTTTTCAGCGGAATTGAGCTTTATAATTATTCTGACAAGACGAATTTTTTTGCTGATATTCTGCGCTGGAATAAAAAAACAGAGCAGCTTACAAGTGCCGTTAATTCTACTGTGCGCGTAGAAAAAGATGATACCGTTATGGAAGGTAAAGGCTTTGCTGCCAGCGGAATCAGTAAGACCTTTTCTTTTTCGGGTGGAGTTACCGGCGACATTGATACTTCTGATAATAAATCTGAAAATGCTGATGAAGAATCTGATGATGCTGAGGGCAGGGCAGAATGAAGCGCTTTATTTTAATCTTCCTAGTTCTCTTCTGTGCGGCCTCTGCTTTTGCAGAGAAAATTAAGTTTTCGGCAGATTCTATGTCCGGCCAGGCAGGTAATTCCAATACCACAACGACAATGAGTGGAAATGCGGCTGTTTCAACCGAGTCAATTGAAATTAAGGCTGACCTCCTGCAGCTTTCCGGCGAGGATTATAAAAACATCAGTGCCCAGGGAAATGTTGCCGGCAAAAACCTTGATACGAACATGGAATTCAGCTGCGACAGCCTTTCTTATGACCGCATTACAAAACAGATTGTACTGAAGGGCAATGTAAAGCTTCTGGATGTTGAAAATAATGTTAATTGCGGCGCCCAGATTATTGAATATGATCAGGATAAAGACATTGCCATTATGCAGATTCAAATCAGTCTGACACAAAAGGACAATGTCTGTTCGGGTTCTTATGCCGTTTATTATAAAGAGCAGCAGCTTCTGGAAATCTCGGGAAACGCTCAGGTTAAGCAGAAGCAGGATACCTTCCGGGCCCAGTTCATTACCCTGGATCTGGAGACTCAGGATATTACTCTGGGTGGAAACGTTAAGGGAACTGTAACGGATTCTAAAGAGCCTGAAGGACAGCCGGAGGGGGCCGCTTCCGAAGCGGCTGAGACTGCTGGTGAAAAAGGCGAGGCTGCCGCAGAAGGGCAGACTGGTGAAAAGGAAGGTAATGCCGCTGAGGAAGTATCATCTTCTGAGGGAGAGGGAAAAAAGGGAGCTGACTGATGGAAGAACACACTTTACGAGTTTCAAGCTTATATAAATCTTTCGGCCGCAAGGAAGTTGTGCGCGGCGTTGAGTTTTCCATGCAGGTCGGCGAGGTTCTGGGACTGCTGGGACCTAACGGGGCCGGAAAAACCACGACTTTTTATATGGTGGTTGGATTTTACAAGCCGACGGCGGGTGAGGTTTTTCTTGATGATATGTGCATTACAAGGCTTCCTATGTATAAGCGGGCCCGGCTGGGAATTGCCTACCTGCCCCAGGAGCCTTCGGTTTTCAGAAAGTTTACGGTTGAGGAAAATATCTGGTCGATTCTGGAAACCCGAAAGGATTTGACGACCGGCGAAAAGAGGGACAGGCTTGAGCGCCTGATAGACGAGTTTTCGATTGGAAGAATCCGCAAGCAGAAGGCCTTTACTCTTTCCGGTGGTGAGCGCCGCCGAACAGAAATTGCCCGCTCCCTTGCCCTGGAGCCTAAATTTCTCCTTCTGGATGAGCCGTTTGCCGGAATTGACCCGATTGCGGTTGCCGATATTAAGGGGATGATTCATCTTCTTGCTGAGAGGGGAATTGGCATTCTGATTACTGACCATAACGTGCGCGATACCCTTGAAATTACGGACCGGGCTATCATTATAAACCAGGGAACAATTATGATTCAGGGAAGCCGGGAAGATATTTTAAATTCCGAACTCGCCCGCGAAATTTATCTTGGTAAGGATTTCTCAATGTGAGGGCAAAAGCTATGTAGCTGTGCGTTAAAAAAAATTGTTTTATTGTCTGCTTGAGTCTATAATTTAATCATAGTGGTTTATTATTATGGACAGAATTTTAAGCTTTCTTAGAAAAATAAAACGCAGGCTTCCGGGTTTTAATTACAGCTCCTACGTAAAGGATTATCTTTTTCGTGCAAATGTAACTTCTTGCATTTATTTGAGTATTGTCGTCGCAGTTCTTGAAATCTGGATGCTTATTAATATAATTTCGGGGGCAGTTTTTAAGGACGGACACAGAAGCTTTGTCTGGATAATGCAGCATACCTCCTCTTATATTATTCTTCTGGGAACTGCAGTCATCATGCTGATTTATTCAATCGGCTATCTGAAGGGGAAAATCCACAATCAGAAGCTGGGTTATGGAATCCGCATCTTTTTTATGCTGATTTCCCTTACCTTTGGTATTTACATTTCCTATATCAGCTATGACAGAAGCGGTCAGGTTTTTGCTTTTGTTACAATGGAAGCCTTCTGTCTTTGTCTTCTGGTCTGGCATCCTGTAAATCACTTTATAATCCTTACCCTTTCCTTTGCAATTTATCTTTATCTGCAGAATAAGCTTGCCCCGCTTTCACTCAGCGTTAAGATTAATTCCTTTACCCTCTGGATTGTCTTTTTGATGTGCGGAATTAATACCCATCATCAGAGAAGGCTTGAAGCAGAAAAGGATGAAAATCTTGAAAAAATGACGGCTTATCTCAAAGACAAATCGCTTATTGATGAGCTGACAAAGCTTCCTAACCTTGAATGCTTTCAGCACAATGTGATGGAAATCATGTCTAATGGAAAAACTGATATTTCCAGAATGCGCTTTGTTTTTATGGATATTGAAAACTTTAAAAACTACAATGAAAAATATGGTTTCAGAAGCGGAAATCATTTTTTAAGGACAATAGGGCAGATTATTCACGCTACTTTTGAAAATGATGTGGTTGCGCGTTTTTCTGACGACCATTTTATTGCCTTTGCAGAAGCCGAAGGACTGATAGAAAAGCTTGTTTTCATTAAAAAACAGATTCTGGAGCTGGAAAATTCAATCAGTCTGGGACTTAAAAGCGGAATCTATAAGGCTACAGACCCTTATATTGCTCCCAGCGTTGCCCTGGATCATGCCCGCTATGCCTGTGCTTCCATTAAAAAGCATTACAGCCGGGATTTTGCCGAGTACAGCACGGATATGGATTCGGAGTTCAAGCGCAAGCAGCACATAATCAATACAATCGATACGGCAATAAAAAACGGCTATATCCTTGTTTATTACCAGCCGGTTGTGCTTGCAAAAAACGGAAAGCTTTGCGGGGCAGAGGCTCTTGCCCGCTGGAATGACCCGGAATACGGATTTTTGTCTCCTGCGGAATTTATTCCGGTTCTCGAAGAATATCATCAGATTCACAAGCTGGATATGTATGTTATGGAAAGTGTCTGCCGGGACATAAAAGAATCTTATGACTCAAATTATCCGCGCATTCCGGTTTCGATTAATTTTTCCCGCCTTGATTTTGAGCTTGCCGACCCGGTAAAGGAAGTTTCTGCCTGCATAGAAAAATACGGAATTTCCAAAAAGGACATTCATATTGAAATTACGGAAAGTGCAATTTCTGAAACAGACCAGGTGCTTCAGCAGGCCATAGGAGGCTTCAGGGAAAAAGGTTATTCCCTCTGGCTGGATGATTTTGGTTCGGGCTATTCCGGTCTTAATGTCCTTAAAGATTACACCTTTGATATGATGAAAATTGACATGAAATTCCTTTCAAGATTTTCTGACAATCAGAAAACTCAGCCTATTCTCTCGACAATTGTAGAGCTGGCCGGAAAAATCGGAATGCAGACTCTTACGGAAGGTGTTGAAACTCCCGAAGCCTACGAATTCCTGCGCTCAATCGGCTGTCAGAGGCTGCAGGGCTACCTTTTTGGAAAGCCTATGCCCAGGGAAGAATTCATAAAAAAAATGCTGGCAGGCGAATACCAGGTGTCTGATGAGCTGTTAAGTTGATAAAGGCAAAGAATAACAATATACTATTTAAATCTTTTTTTCATTCTACTAAGCAAATTATTTTTAGAGGTTTATAATGGTAATTTTAACATTGAACTGCGGATCATCATCTGCAAAGTATCAGGTTTATGACTGGGACAACAAGGAAGTAATGGCTAACGGTGTTGTAGAACGCATCGGAATTGAAGGAAGCTGCATTACTCACAAGGCAAAGGGAAAGAAAACAGAAATCGAAAGCCCTTGCCCGACTCACAAAGAAGCAATCGAACTTATCATTAAAGAAATCACTGATCCTGAGGTTGGTGTTATCAAATCTATGGACGAAATTGGAGCTGTAGGTCACCGCGTACTTCATGGTGGCGAAAAGTTCACAAAGTCTGTACTTATCACTCCAGAAGTTTTGGACGGATTCCGCGAGGTAGTAGACCTCGGACCTCTCCACATGCCTGCTAACATCATGGGTATTGAGGCTGCTCAGAAGGTTATGCCAAACGTTCCTCACTCAGCAATCATGGATACAGCATGGCACCAGACAATGCCTGAAGAAACTTTCCAGTACGCAATTCCACGCGAATGGTACGAGAAGTATGCTGCACGCCGCTACGGTTTCCACGGAACATCATTCCTTTATACAGCAAAGCGCGCTGCAGTTCTTCTTGGAAAAGATCCAAAAGACTGCAACCTTATCATCTGCCACATTGGAAACGGTTCTTCTATGTGTGCTGTAAAGAACGGCGTTTGCTACGATACAACAATGGGTATTACACCTCTCGAAGGTCTTGTAATGGGTACACGTTCCGGAGACCTGGATCCGGCTCTTCCATTCTACATCATGAGAAAAACTGGTATGAGCGCTGACGAAATGGACAAGGCACTCAACAAAAAGTGTGGTTGTCTTGGTATTACAGGAAAATATTCAGACCGCCGCGATATCGAAATCGACGCTGCAAAGGGCGACAAGCTCTGCCAGCTTTCTATCGAAATGGAAGCTCTCCGCATTAAGAAGTACATTGGTGCCTTTATGGCAGAACTCGGACACGTAGATGCTATCGTTTGGACAGCAGGTGTAGGCGAGCGCGGACCAATCACTCGTATGAAGGCTTGTTCTGGTCTTGAAAACTACGGCATTAAGATTGATGCACAGCGCAACGAATGGTCTTTCACAGGTAACGCAGAAACCTACATCCACGCTGATGATTCAAAAACAAAGATTTTCGTAATCCCAACAGACGAAGAGCTGGTAATGACAGAAGATGCATACGCTCTCATGAAGGGAACTTACGACGTTCATACAAACTTCAAGTATTCTTTCCAGAGCCCGGATTATGTAAACAAGGCCCGCGAAGAAGGCTTGAAGGGTGACCTGGTAAAACGTCCTAACATTGCAAAAATCCTTGCAAGAGATATTATCGGAAAGTAAGGTTTCAGGTGCTAGGTTATAGGGGAGGGGAAAGCCTTCCCCTCGCTTCAGCCCGCAAGCGGTCTTCCGCTACCCCTTCTCCTAAGGGGGCTGCCCCCCTTAAAATCCCCCAAGAATAATTATGTTATTTTTTGCTTATTTAAGTTTATTTATTTCGTCTACCGTAAGCCCTGTCAGTTTTGCAATCTGCTCTGCTGGTAGGCCTGCTTTTATTGCATTTTGAGCAACTTGTTTAATTCCTTCAGCGATTCCCTTTCGTTTTGCCTCATTTAGCATTGTTTTTTCATCAGAAACATGCATCCAGTATCGGGTTTCATGATACCAGTTAATTTCATCCTGGCTTATGTTTTTTAAGACTGTCACTGCCATTTTTATCCCCCTGTTCCTTTCTGCAAGTTTTTCAACAAACTCCCTTTTTGCAGGATTTGAAGCGTACAAGAAGAATTTACCCCACATCTGAACTGGTGTCAACAAAGATATATCATCAGATACTGGTTCAATTTTGGGTAGTTCCATAAATATGACGTTTAACATTCCTGCTATGATTCGACCATTTTGATTTTTCATAAGATAATGACTAATACAGTCTTCTTCAGAATCATCAAAAATAAAATTGAGTACTGAAATCTGAAAAGCCTGAGGTGCAAGGGTCCAGTCCAGACCTTTTGTTACATAATGGTTAAAAAGATGAGAAACATGATATTCTGCCCTTTTGCCAAAGTGATTGTCTTTGTTTAACCCCTGCATCTCTATATTCACAATTTTGCCATCGATTTTACAGTTGATATCAAACTCGGACTGCTTATCTGTAACTGCTTCACCAGAAAGTTCATTAGGTTGTAGTACTACATTTGAAACCTTCTTACCGATAATGTCAGTGAGAAAACTTGTCAGGGCAATGTTAGATTCTTTAGACTCGTCTGTAAAAAGAATTTTGAAGATTGGGTCAGCGCATGGATTTAAAAGTGCTGTAGGAGATGGGCGTAAAGATGGCATTTCCATAAAATACCTCTGAAATAATTAGGATAAAGACACTCCTGTGTCTTAGTCCAACTGCCAATTTTCAGAAGACTTGTGGTAAATACCGTGCAGCACAATAAAAAACGATATATAACAATAAATTGGACCGATAGTAGTAACTGCAACCTTTACGATAGAAAAATAATAAAGTTTTTTAGAAAGGTCAAGAAAAAGTCGGCAACGACTATAAATTATTTACAATCCGTTCGATAAAATTAAAATCAGCATCAGAAAGCCGCTCAATTTTCTTGATGGTTGGAAGTCTTTTTGTATTTTCAGTTGAAGTTTCAGATTCAGATTTTCCAAGTACAAGATATTCTACAGATACATTTAATGCCTTTGCAATCTTTACTGCAAGTTCTGCCTGTGGCTGGCTTCCGTTTGTTGTAAGATAATGGTCAATTGTATGCTTGCTGATTCCTGTTTTGTTGGCAAGTTCCTTTACTGTCATATCTTGATAAGTCAGTTCATCTTTTAAATTTTCTCTGAAACTCATACAGATAGAATATTCAAATTTGCCTAAGATAATTTATTGACAACTCAAAACTCAATACTTATAATTTAAAATATATTAAGATTTGAATATGTGTATATTCAAAAATCATTATAAAAGAGGGTGAAAATGAATAATATTAAAAAAATTCTGAGTGTATTTGCACTTAGTATGTTGGTTTTGTTGTCTTCTGGGTGTAAGCAGAATTCAGATGATAACAGTGATGATTATAGTGCTCCTGTTGTAAGAACATTTTCAACAAATAATACTATCAATGGAGATGTCTATGTTGAAAAAATAACTGTTCTTTTCTATAAAAATATTTACAGCTTTGAAAAACGTACAGGTGTTTCATACAATAAAAACTATGAAATAGATGTGACTGCATCTGTAAATGCGTATTATTCAGAGCTTGCAACTGCTATGAAAGACGGCGGATATGTTTTGGCTGAGGTTAATAGTACTGGAACAAAAAATGGATCTTCAAATTCGACGACTAATTGTTACAGAAGAGATGGGAATAAATATTATTTGAATTCATCAATCAGATATCGATAAGGAGGATTTATTATGAAAAAGTTAATTTCAATCTTTATATCATTGTGTCTTTTTACATGTTTTTATGCAGAATCAAATGCACATGATACTCAAGCAGTAATTGTAAATAGTCTCTTGATTCAGCAAATGATGAATAATATGAATCAGCAGAATCAAAACCAGAATCAGAATTCAAATCAAGATAACGGAGAAAAGTCCAAAAAGAAAAGAATTGAAGATGAAGATGATTTAATGGATTTGGGATATAAACGTTTTCGCCTTGGCGAGGCAGAAGATAATTTTGTATTTAAAAATTCAAAAAATAGAGAGTTTGAAATAGATCTTTGGGCTGTAGGTAAGCGAGGAAACTTGTCATATTATGGAAGTATTCTTGTTTCAGGGAAAAAAGGATACAAAGGCAATCCTCTTGATGACGATTTGGATGAATATCGCTGTGTATGGATGAAAATACTTAATGATGATAATGCAATAATAAAGGCTCTTGGTGAAAAACATGATGATCAGTATTTTGAGATTCAATAGTAAAGCGGGGCGTTGCGGGGTGTCCCCGCAGGAAGGGGTAGCGTAAAATCAACGCTTTGGAGCGAGGGATATTTAATTCGGTCTTAAATCCCTCCTTTTTTATTTTGTAATATTACGCACTGAACCGTAAAAAAACGCAAAGTTTGCTTGACTGTATCAATCTTTTCTTAATATAATGACTGTCCCGTCGGAGAATTAAGGATATGATTGATGAGCAGACTTTGTGGGAAAGTTCTACTTCCTTTTCTTTTTTTAATTACTAACATTTTTAATCTTTACGCTGAATATGATTCGGGAAAATTCTTCCCTTCTGCGGCTGATTTTGACATTTCAAACCTTTATCTGGAAGCCTATGGCGGCCTTGCCTTTCCGCTTTCTTTTACCAGCCAGGATTTTGTTCCTATGACAGATAATGGCTGGGATATTGCAGCTGGATTTGGCTTTAACTGGGGCGGCTGGCTTTTTGGCTTTGATTACAACCGTTCTATGTACGGGCAGGGAACCGCTTCCGGGGCCCTGATGGAAAATTTTGTAAACAATCTTTTTGAATTCCGTCTTCGCCGTGTAATTTCTAAGGCTTCTTTTTCTAAACTGCCTTCCTGGCTGGAAATAGTTCCGGGACTTGCGCTGGGTGTGGATTTTATCACAACAGATTATTATACCTCAAAAAGAGCAAAGGCTGACGGCCGCCTTACATCCGTAGGTTTTGGTCAGGACGGTGCCCGCTGCTTTTTTGGAAAAGTCACCTTTGAAAACGCCTTCTACCTGGGAACAGACTATTTTATTCCTTTTATTGAAGGTGATTTTAACCTTTTTTACGACAACAGTATTGGCGGCGGACTTGCAATGTTCTTTACCGCAAATATCGGAATCAGAACTTATCCGGGAGCTGCCTTCCACAAAAACAGGCCTCAGAAAACCAGAAAAGAAAAAGCCAGACCAGAGCCGGCAGAAAAATCGCTTCCTCCGGCTTTTGTTTCGCCTGACAGCCCTGCGCCGGTTGAACTTTCAATTCAGTCAAACATTCATTCGAACTTCACACCGGACGGCGACGGCCTGAATGACCTTGCAATCCTTACTCCGGAGCTTACAAATATCTGTGAGCCTCCTCAGAGCTGGAAGCTTGAGATTCTGGATCCAAAGGGTGCAGTTTTCCGTGAGTATTCCGGCAGCGGTATGCCTCCTCACACTCTCAGCTGGGACGGAAAAGGAAACGGGGGAGAAGACGTATTCTCTATGAACTCTTACGGAATCCGTCTTACTCTTGTGCCTTCTGCCACAGATATTGCTCGAACAGGCCAGACTGTAGTTATAGCCCAGGATTCTGTAAAAACCGGTATTCCAATGCTGGTAATCATCCCTGATAAAAAATGGAAGATTGTGGTTAATACAATCCACTTTGACCCTGACAAGGCAACCTTTAATCAGATTTCGGAAGAACAGAGGAAGGAAAACATAGAAACACTGGACAGCATCGCCCTGCAGATTAAGGAACATCCGAACTGTCTGATTACAATTGAAGGTTATGCAAACAACGTTACAAATACAGAGCGGGAAAATATAAGGGAATTGGTTCCTCTTTCACAGCTTCGTGCAAATGCAATTATGGAGCTGCTTTCGGAAAGAGGAATTACAAAGGATATTCTTACTGCTAAAGGAAAAGGTGGTGCAAATCCTCTTGCGGCATGGGAAGACAGAAGTAACTGGTGGAAAAACCGACGCGTAGAATTTGTTGTGGAAAAAGAGGAGTAAAAGGCTGTTATGAAAAAAGTTTTTAAAAAGAGTGGATTAATAGTTAAAGTTTTGATTGGACTTGCTCTTCTGGGGGGTACTTCCTGTTCAAATCTCTTTGATGATTTTTTGAATGAAGACGGTTCAATTAAGAGCGGTGATACAAGATTGACTGCCATTGATCCGGGCCAATCTCAGCTGAATCCTGATGAGAATTCTGCTTCTGCTGGTGATGATAATAAGTATGAAATAACAGAACCGGCACCGGCTCCCAAGCCTCAGATTACGCCTAACGCAAAACCTGAAGAATATTTTTCTTCTGATGAAGATTTTGAAATTAAAAATACAGTAATCGATTCTGGAATTGTAGTCTTAAAATCAGGCCGCGAAAATTACAATCAGATTATTTATGATGCGGCCCAGCATGAATATGAAATCGGTTATGATAAGAATGAAGCCTGCAGTGATGGGGTGAAAGAGGCAAGAAAGCATTCTTCCCCGGTTTTTCTTACTGCTTACGATGATCCTGTAACCGTAAAAGCCTTTAAAAATGATTCAAAGGCAAAAATTACTTATTCGGCTTTTCAGACCCGCACAACAAATGTTAGTGACGGAAGCTGGACTTCTTCTTATATTGCAGAAGGCAGTGAAGTTTTTGTTGATTTGCAGGAAGCTGCTCAAATGAAGGTTGATTTTACCCAGACTGGTGGAGAAGGAGAGCCTATTGTTTTTGAAAATCTTCCTTACGGAACTACCTGCGTAAAAATTACGATTACTGCCGATGATGCCTGGTATTCAGATTCTTATACAGTCTGCCTTAATAAAAAGCATATACTGACTTCCCTTGTGACTCAGGAAGATGGAAATGCTGCAAAAACTGATTTAACAACCGGTCTTGTAGTTTTAAAGGAAAGCGATGGTTTTAATAAAAATCAGATTTCTTATGTGCCTTCCGTAAAAGATTATGAAACTTCAATTTTGACAAGCAAGGATAATACTATTTACCTTAAGGCTGTTCCTTCAGATAAAAAAGCCACTGTCAGCTGGTCTGCAGCTTACACTGCTAAACCTGTTTACAAGTACGAATACTATCAGACTGTTACAAAAACTGTGGTAAAGGTTGATGCCAACGGTAAGCTGATTGAAGGACCTAAAACTACAAAGGAAACAAAAAAAGTTGCTTCGGACTCTGAAAATTCAAGTAATATAACTGAAGTTCCTGCTTCTGACGGAAGCATAACTACAACAACTACAAGCACTGTTACAAGAAAGACAATTGTCGGACTTGATAAAATGGAAGAAATTGAAGCTGAAGATATTTCTTCAATCCTTCTGCCTGTAGAAAATCAGAATTCTGACCGTGTTCGCCTTACAAACCTTCCTTACGGTGTAACAAAGGTGACTGTAAGAGTCTCTTCTTATGATAAAACAAATCCTCTTGAGGACATTTATACAATTACCCTACCAAGAGTTCAGTTTTATTCTTCTGAAGAAAGCCCGGAAAACACTTCTTCTTCCGGCTCAGAACAAAGTCCTGCCTGCGAAGATGATACTTCTAAGCTTGAAGATCTTTCTGTTACAAATCTTGAAACAATTGATGATGACGGAAACAAAACGAAGGTAGAAACTCAGGCAGCAGTAAACTTTACTTTTGATAAGGAAGAAACAATTTATTCAGTCGTGGTTGACGAAGATACGGATGTAATGATTATCAATCCGACCCTTTCTGAAAATGAAAGTATGTCAAATCCTGTTTCAAAGACCAAGTATTCTGAGTTGAAATCAAATGATTACAGCGTAAATCTTCTTGGCGGTCTTCAGGTAATTACTTTTACCGTTACAGAAGAAGGCTGCGAACCTCGTACTTATACAATTTATGCCTACAAACAGAGCGGAAACACAATTCTGGAATCAATTAATTATTCTTCTTATGACTGCGTAAGTGAAAAATGGACAGAGCAGTCTATGGCTTCTGCAAATTATGAGGCTGGTCTTACATCTATGAGTCCTTCTGCTGTAAGCCTTGTTAACGGCGCATCAGCGGCAAAAAATGCAAATACTTATAAGCTTAATGTCCGTGCCGACAATGCCTGCGACGTTTCAAAAATGAAGTTTTCTGTAAAAGCATATGATTCCCATACTCATATTTATTATTATGTGGGAAATGAATGCCCTGCTGCTGACAGTTCTTTGTGGGGAAACGGCTATCTTGCAGGTCAGTCATCGAATGAAAAACTTTTTGAGCTTAACAATGACGGAAGTACTGCCCTTACAAGCCTCTGGCTCAGAACTGTAAGCCGTCCTTATTATCATACTTCTGATTTTGAAAATGAGAGCTCAGCTTCCGTAAGTCCCCGCAGTGATGTGACTTATCATAAAATTGAGATTTCAAAGCCGGGAAAGGCAAATGCAGCTTTTAAGGAACTTCTTATCAAAACTGAAAGCGAAACAAATGTTGTGAAAACTCTTTATTCTGACCTTGATTCAAATGATGGTGCAGGCGTAATTCATACAGCGGGAGATATTGAAAAGCATGTTGGAACAGATATTGATGTTGCAAAGATTTATTTCCGCTTTGCTGATGATGATGTAAAAGACAATAAGACCGTTACCTATTCTGTTGTGAATAAAAGAGCAAGTGATACAAACCTGACCCCTAATACAGACTTTTATAAGTCTCCAGCTCCTGGCAGCCTTAAAGGTTCAACAGAAATAAAAGATGGAAAAAAATATTATGTAATCACTCTTGGCCAGATTGACGTCGAATATAAGGATGCGGATGATCTTTCAAAAGAAAGAACAACATATGATTTGCCAATGGGTGACACAATTGTAAAGATTTCTGTAAACGATAGTGAGTCTGCAACAGTAACTCTTAAAAAGCCGGATCTTAATTCTTATAGCCTTACAGCAAGACCAGCCCTTGGTTCAGGTTATAGCGGATATTATACAACAAGTTTCTACGATACTGTTTATTATCTGAATAAGGGTGTTGAGGAAGTTGATCTTACAATGAATACAAGTCAGAAGAATGAGATTATTTATGTAGACTCTTATAAAAAGATTGCAAAAGAGAATGGTTCTGAAGAATCTGATGATTATAGTGATAAAGGATATGTTTCTATAGTTCAGTCTAAAGATAAGCCTTATACAAAATGGACCAGCAAAGTAACAAAGATTCCTAAAGGAACTTCTCAGGTTGTTTATGGAGTAAAAAGTGCCTATGGTGATTTTTCACAACTTTGCACAGTTACCTTTGTTCGTGCAGAAGACACAGAAACCCGTTTACGATCTTTTGATGTAGCGGGACCAAAAAATCATATTACTGATTTCAAATGGAGTGATGAGGGAACTTCAGAAAATGGTATTGTTGTGAATAATTACAAACTTGGTGATGCTACTGGAAATTATACAATTACAGCTCTTCCTATGAATTCTAACGAGGAAGTTACAGTTTTTGTATATAAAAGTGATACAAAAAATATTGATAAAAATAATTTAGAAGCTCTTAATAAAAAAGATTATCAGACTAACACAAATGGCAGCTATACTTTTGAAGCAGAATCTGATGATAAATTTGTTTTAGTTCGTGTAGAAGTTAAAAATGGTACTTCTAATGTACGATATTATGACGCTCTTATTACAGTAGATCCAGAAGTTACAACAAAGATTACAGCTACAGGAAAGCAGTATTATAATAGTACATCAACAGAGTATGATGCCTTTAATTTCTATAAAGCTGATAATACAATTGCTGCTGCCTCAACTAATGTAAACAGCAATGGTGATATCAGAATTGAAGTTTCTAAATCTGCAAAGGCAAAGTGGAATGACGGTTATCCTAAAGTAACTCTTGATACTGTTGATGGAGAAAATATTGCCAGTCACTTGGATATTGATTCTGATATGAACATCACAATTAAATATGATGTTTACAAAAATTATCTTGGAAAAGCTTTGAATGTAATTTATAAGGCAACCGCAGAAATCGGAACAGTTGAAGAGGAGTTTGTTTTCCCGATAGAGCTTTCTACATTGAAAACAGTAACCTCGTATAACAAACGGATTTCTTCTAAGTCTTACAGCTATGTTCTTCCGGCCTCAAATGACCAAAAGCAGCTGGCCTTCAGATTCGGCTCGCAGATAAATGACGAAAATACAAACTGGATTTATAAGGCTACAGACAGCGGAAGCAAAACCGGAGGCCTTGATATTGTCGGAAGCCTGAACGGCGGTTTAAGCTGGGGTGCAACTTCATATAATTTCAGCGGACTTCATTACTTGGTTCAGAAGGGAAGCAGTATTTATCTTGCAAAGCTTGAAGCAGATTCTTTTGATAATAAAAAGGCAAGTGCAAATACTTTCTATCTGCTTAATGTTTCAACGGAAACTCTGGAAGAAAAATCTGCTTCTACACTTGGAATCTCGCTTTCTGTAAATGCAGAAGTCTGCTATGACAGTGATACACCTTACCTTGTGGTCAAGGCTGATGTAAGTGGTGCAGATAAACTTGGAGTAATTATGGATACTCTGGTTGCTCCGGAAAAACAAGCAACTTATTCAAAGGCTGACAGCGTAACAATTAAGGAAACAAACAACGGCTTTAAAATGGAAGGAAGCGATTATAAATTCAGCGTCTTCTTAAAGAATGCCCTGGGTGTAGATGATGTAACAAGGTTCTGGTATGGTCCTTATACAGGCGTTTCAGGTCTCAACTATCTGTCGACCGTATTCTCAAACAGCGGATCAAATCTTCCTGCTAATACTGATTCCGCAATTTCCTTCAGCTGGGATTTGCCTTATACAGGACAGACTTCAAAAAGCTTCCGTGTAACAATTGAATAGAGGTTGCATTTTTATTCAATAAACGGCATAATTTTTGCATATTTATACAATTTTGGAGATTTGAAATATGGAAAAGAAAATTGTAAACAACTACGGAAGTTTTGACATTGTAATGGCAAAGGGTAAGGGCTCGACTCTTTGGGATGTAAACGGGAAAAAATACATCGATTTTATTGCTGGAATCGGAGTAAACTGCCTGGGACACAATTATAAGCCGCTGGTAAAGGCTGTGGCAGGTCAGGCAAAGCGGGAAATCCATATTTCAAACTACTATTTTTCTGACATAGGACTTGATTTTGCAGAAAACCTTCTGATGGTAACCGGTTTTGAGCGGGGCTATTTTGGAAATTCTGGTGCCGAAGCTAACGAAGCTGCGATTAAGCTTGCCCGCAAGTACGGTCAGCTGAATGGCGGCAGTAAGAGAAAGACTGTTGTAACTCTGGAATCTTCTTTCCACGGACGAACTCTTGCAACTTTGACGGCAACCGGCCAGGATAAATTCCACCCGGACAGTTTTGCTCCATACCCGGAAGGATTTAAGACAATTAAGGCAAATGATTTTGACGCTCTTAAGGGCGCTTTTGACGATACAACAGCGGCTCTCTTTATTGAATGCATTCAGGGAGAGGGCGGTGTAAACCTGATTTCTCCTGAGTGGGCACAGGCGGCTGCTAAGGCTGCACGTGAGGCCGGGGCTATTGTTATGGCTGATGAAGTTCAGACTGGAATCGGCCGTACGGGAACCTTCCTTGCGAGTGACGCTCTCGGCTTTGAGCCGGAAGTTGTAACTCTTGCCAAGGGAATTGCGGGCGGAGTTCCAATGGGAGCCTGCCTCTTCCGCGGTAAGGCTGCCGACGTTTTTGTTGCGGGCGACCATCAGTCAACTTTTGCAGGAAACCCTCTTGCCTGTGCGGCAGGTCTTGTTGTTCTTGATACTGTAAGCGACAAAGCCTTCCTTGATCGCGTAAATTATGCCGGAGACTATATCCGTGGTGCTATTTCCAGCTGGAATCTTCCTATCGTAAAGGATGTGCGCGGAAAGGGCCTTATGATTGGAACTCAGATTGTGCCGGAAATCAAGCCTTTTGACATCGAAGTAAAGTGTCTGGAAGAGGGCCTTTGTACAACAACTGCCGGTTCTGATGTAGTACGCTTTTTACCGCCGCTCAACATTTCTGACAGGGAAATTGCAGAGGGGCTGGAAATTTATAAGAAGGTTTTAAAATCATTCTGTTAATTCTTGACTTATAAGGACAAATTTTATAATCTATGACTATGAATTTCACATTGCTACTACTATCTCTATCTTCTCATTTTTGCTGCAAGCGATAGGTAGTGTGATTTATTCATAAACAGAAGTAAATTGCAAAATAACAAAGACCTGTCCTTGCGGCGGGTCTTTTTTTTTAGGAGAAATATACTATGAAAAACGTTGAAAAGTACAAGCCATTCCAGCCGATTCCAATCAAAAACCGAACCTGGCCTACAAAGACAATCACAAAGGCACCGACCTGGGTGTCTGTAGATTTGCGTGACGGAAATCAGGCCCTTATTAACCCGATGGGTGTAGAACAGAAGCTTGAATTTTTCGACCTTCTTGTAAAACTCGGCTTTAAGGAAATCGAAGTTGGTTTCCCTTCAGCTTCTGATACAGAATTTAATTTTATGCGCCGCCTTATCGAAGAAAATCATGTGCCGGAAGATGTTACCCTTCAGGTTCTCTGCCAGGCCCGCGAGCATCTGGTAATCCGCACTTTTGAAGCCCTCAAGGGTGTAAAAAAGGCAATTTTCCATATTTATAATTCAACTTCACCGGCTCAGCGCAAGTACACCTTCAATAAATCAAAGGAAGAAATCAAGCAGATTGCAATTGACGGCGTAAAATGCGTTAAAAACTGTCTGAAAGATGCCGGCGATACAGACATCCGCCTGGAATATTCGCCGGAAAGCTTTTCAAACACAGAAATCGACTACGCTGTAGAAGTCTGTGAAGCCGTAATGAAGGAATGGGGCGCAACTCCTGAAAAGAAAATTATCCTCAACCTGCCGACAACTGTTGAATGTGCCCTGCCTAACCAGTTTGCAGACCAGATTGAATACTTCTGCCAGAACATTTCCGATCGCGAAAGCTGCATTATTTCCCTGCACAACCACAATGACCGCGGCGAGGGTGTTGCTCAGTGTGAACTTGGACTTCTTGCCGGCGCCGACCGCGTGGAAGGCTGCCTTTTTGGAAATGGTGAACGTACCGGAAACCTGGATATCGTTACTGTAGCCCTGAATATGTACACTCAGGGAGTTGATCCTCAGCTGGACTTCAGCAATATCGAACACATTGCAAATGACTATATGCGCCTGACAGGTATGTCAATTCACCCTCGTACTCCTTATGCCGGTGAGCTTGTTTTCACAGCTTTCTCTGGTTCTCATCAGGATGCAATCCGCAAGGGTATGGCTGCCCGCACAAAAATGGAAGACAATGCCGTATGGGATGTTCCATATCTTCCGATCGACCCTCACGACATCGGCCGCCAGTACGAAGGAATTATCCGTATTAACAGCCAGAGCGGAAAGGGCGGTGCCGCTTACATTCTGGAACAGGATTTTGGTATTGTGGCTCCAAAGGCTATGCACCCTGCAATCGGCGAAGTTATCAAGGCTGCTGCAGACAAGGCTCAGCGCGAGCTTAAGGCTGATGAACTTTACGCAGAGTTTGCTGCCCGCTGGCTCAATACAAAATCGCCGCTCAATGTTATTGAAATCAGCGAGCGTCATATTGAAGGCGAGCGCGGTGATAATGAGCATGAACAGGTAGCATGTATGGCAACCGTTTCCTGGGAAGGAAAAAATTATGCAATCGCTGCTAACGGAAACGGACCTCTGGATGCCTTTGTAAATGCAATGAAGCAGACTCCTGCTCCACGCTTTAACATCACAAGCTTCCACGAGCATTCTATCGGAAAAGGTTCTGACACAAAAGCTATTGCTTACGTTCAGATTACCAAGGAAGACGGAAATCAGGTTTGGGGTGTTGGAAAGAGCTCAAACGTAGGCCGTGCCGGTATTGCCGCTCTTGTAAGTGCATTAAATTTTTAGTGAAAAATTTAAAAAGCGTGGTAAAATTAATCTGATGATAACAACACCAGATTATAACAATTGCATAGTAAACTTTTCGAATTCCATACTAAAATATTATGGAGTAAAAGAATTTCATCCGACTCTTGATGCCATCGACCGCGTTATCAATAAAAATTACCGTAACGTGGTCGTAATTATTCTCGACGGTCTTGGAATGGACGCCCTGAATCATCACCTCAAGCCGGATGATTTTCTCAGGAAAAATCTTCGAACCGGAATCTCTTCTGTTTTTCCATCCTCAACAACACCGGGACTTCTCTCCTTTGAAACATCCCAGATGCCGATTGAACACGGCTGGCTTGGAGAATCTGTATTTTTCAGACAGGAATATAAAATCGTAAACTGCCTTGATAATACCCTTAAAGATTCTTCTGAACCGGCAGGATTTTTTTATCTTGCGGATTACTATCTGCCTACGGAAAAAATAGATGAAAAGCTTTCAAAAATCGGAAGGGTTCAGGTAAACCGCATATCACCAATCGGAAGTAATGCCTTCTCCAAAATAGACAGCATAATATCACGAGTAAAACGAGTATGCAGTTCAAAATGGAAGACTTTTACCTTTGCTTATTGTGATGAACCTTTTGTGACAATGCGCGAAAAAGGCGTTTATCATCCTGATAATACCCAGCTTATTAAGATTTTGAATGACAAACTTGAAGTTATGTGTAACAGCCTGACAGATACACTTGTCTGTATTACGGCAACGCATGGAATTACGGATGTTGATAATATCATTCTTTCTCATGATAAAGAAATTGCTGATATGCTGCAGTTCCCGATTTCGCTTGAAAGCCGTGCGGTAAGCCTTTATGTAAAGGATGAATTTAAATCGGTTTTCCGCGAAAAATTTGAAAAAAAATATGGCGATGATTTTGACCTTCTTTCTAAAGAGGAAGTTGAAAAGAAAACAATTTTTGGTCCGGGAAAACCTAATCAGAATCTTACCGGTATCGGAGATTTCATTGCCATTGCAACCGGTTCAAAAGCCTTTTTGTGGGATGACAATTCACCTGCTAAAATCTGTACAAGCGGCGGTCTGAGTGATAAGGAAATAAGCCTTCCTCTGATTATTCTTGAAAAAACAGGGAAGGAAACTCTTTCATTCGAGCGCAGAAAATAGCATCTGCTTCGCAGAAGTTGTGGCAATCAGAATAATGCTTTTACCTTACTCATAAATTGTTCGCCGCGGTCAAATTCATTGTTGAACATTCCGAAGGATGTTGCACCTGGAGAGAAAACGATTACTTCCGATGTGGCATCTGCCGGGCGGTCGTCGGCTTTTTTCTCTGCCTTCGCAGCCTCTTTTTCAAGGTTTGTTTTAAGGCAGGTTAAAAGCTCATCAAGTGAGCCGAAATCGCCGTAGTAGGTCTTACCCGCATCGTCAAGTTTTGGAAGAATTTTGTCAGTTGCACTTCCACTTAAAAAGTACAGGGCCTTTACAGTTTTTTCATCTCTGTTTGGGGATGTCAGAACTCTTTCAAGCGGGTCAAGCTCCAGCCCCTTGTCCGTGCCCCCTGTAATCAGGATGACGCTCTTTCCAAAAGCCTGAGTTGCCGCTGCTGCTGCCTCTGGTACGGTCGCGCAGGAGTCGTTGTAGAATTTATATTCTTTGCTGTCGCATTTCCATGAGTGGAAATACTGGAGGCGGTGGGTAATTCCCTGCCAGCTGCCAAGAATCGAAATGATTTTTCCTGCCGGAACGTTCATCAGGTACATAACCAGGGCTGCGTTCAGAACGTTGGTTTTCATGTGGTCACCCGGAACAGAAAGTTCGCGCAAAATTGTTTCAGGTTCTGTCATCTGAGGAAGTATGACTTTACCGACAAATCTTCCATCAGAATCCTTTTCCTGCCAGACTCCGTAAAATGCGCTTTTTCCAGTGCTGACATCTTCCGGGGCCCTGTCGTAGTAACGAAGAACTGTCGCCTTGCTCTCGCCCGCAAAAAGATTTCCCCAGCTGCCGCCTGCCGCAGGACCAGTCCCCGGTTCATCGTCACCAAAATCAAAAATCGAATAATCGCCCCGGCCCTGGTCAGCATAAATCAGCCGCTTGTCCGCAAGGTAATCTTCCATGTTTCCGTACCAGTTCTGATGATCCGGCACAATTTTTGTAATCACAGAAATATGAGGTTTCAGGACTCCTCGGCCCCGCAAATCCGCAAGCTGCCAGGAAGAAAATTCAATCACAACAGGGGTGTCGGTGTTTACTTCATCAAAAAAAGTGAGTGGGCTTACAGTAATGTTTCCGCCCAGAAAACTTTTATAGCCGGCCTGAGTCAGTCCGTAGTGAATTGCGCTTACAGTCGAGGATTTTCCCTTGCTTCCGGTCACCGCAATAATCGGGCAGTCTGTAAAGCGCAGGAAAATGCTCAGGTCACTTTCGATGGCGCGGGCCGCTGCAAGGTATTTGTTTCCCTGGTATTTTACGCCCGGATTTTTGATTACACAGTCGGCCTTTTCAAAATCTTCGATGCGGTGCTCGCCAAGACGAAGAGTCAGATTTTCAAGAGGCAGTGAAGTGTCCGACATCAGCGCGTCCACCGTCGGCTTGAGCTGGGCCTCAGTTTTCATATCGGTTGCAATAACGTGAGCTCCCTTTTTCAGGAAAAAGCGCACCGCCGCAAGCCCGCCCCCGTTCAGGCCAAGTCCCATAATGGTTACGTTTTTGTCTTTTATATCTTCGATAGATGAAAATGCGCATTTACTGCTGTAAGAATGAAAATCCATAGAAGGTCTCCAAAATAAAAGAGGTCTCTCCTTAGCGGAAAGACCTCTTAAATCCTGCCGGGAACCGGGGTCGAACCGGCACGCCGATTGCTCGGCACAGGATTTTAAGTCCTGGGCGTCTACCAGTTCCGCCATCCCGGCAAGTGATAATATAATAGTAAAAAACTTGATTTATATCAACAATTGGCAAAAAAAATTAAAAAATTATATAATGCCCTTATGTTAAAACAATTTGTCTGGATTTTCTTCATCTCTATGATTCCATTGATTGAACTGCGCGGAGCAATTCCTGTTTCTCAAGGTTTGCAGCTGCCGGTCATTCAGTCCTATCTTATCTGTATTGTTGGAAATATGCTTCCCGTTCCATTTATATATCTTTTTGCAAGACGTTTTCTGGAATGGGGACAGGATAAGCGTTTTATTGGAAAAATCTGTACTTTCTTTCTTGAAAAAGGGGGAAGGGCAGGCCAGAAGCTTCAGTCAAAAGGTGGCTGCGGACTTTTTATAGCCCTTTTTCTGTTTGTGGGAATTCCTCTTCCCGGAACAGGAGCTTGGACAGGAACTCTTGCGGCAAGCCTTCTTGATATGAGTTTTAAGAAAACGGTTTTAGCTGTAATTCTGGGAGTTTTACTGGCCGGCACAATTATGATGGCCGGTTCTTTAGGCTTATTTACTTTTGTGAGGTAATTTTATGTATCAGTTAGTTTTGAATCAGCTTATTGTGATGGCACTGATTGCACTGGCAGGCTTTGTTTTTGCCAGAATCGTAAAAGTAAGTGATAAAGAGCAGAAATTTTTGAGTAAGCTTCTTTTGTACTTTGTAAATGTCTGCCTTATTATTGATTCCTTCAATATGGAATACGACGCTCAGAAGTTCCGACGCTTTCTTTTTGCAGGACTGATTGCCTTAATCATCCACCTTTCGATGATTTTTGTTTCCTTCCTTTTGACTCACTCAAAAAATACTGAAAACCGCTCCTACAATCACATTGACCGCCTGGCTATGGTGCTTACAAACTGCGGTTTTATCGGCATTCCCCTGATTAAGGGAACCCTGGGTAATGAAGGTGTTTTCTACCTTATGGGCTACCTTTCAGTTTTCAACATTCTGGCCTGGACCTGGGGACTTTATCAGATGAGCGGAACTATCAGCCTTAAAAAGATTATTGTAAATCCGGTAATTTTGAGCGCTGTTTTCGGTATCTTACTCTTCCTGGCTCCTTTTACCCTTCCAAATCCTGTAATCCGCCCGATAAAAATGATAGGCGACTGTAACACCGCCCTTGCTATGGTTTTAGTTGGAATTCTTTTTGCAGATTTCCATTTTTCTTCTAAATATACTGTTCGTCTTATTAAGACTGTTCTCGGCAGACTTGTTTTGTGTCCGTTTATTGCGCTTTTAATTATTTTTGCCTTCTGGAAGATGAACCTGAACGTAAGCGATGCAAGAACAATTCTTTTTGTTATCCTGATTTGCGCTTCCTGCCCGACAGCTACTACTGTTCCAGGACTTGCAGCACTTTTTGATAAGGATGCCGCTTATGCAAGTTTGACGGTATCGGTTTCCAGCCTGCTCTGCATTTTCAGCGTACCGGCCTTTGTGGCTTTGGCGGAAAATTTATTAAAATAAACAGACTGGGGGCGTTGCGGGGCTCCGCCCTTTTCTATCTGTCAAGCAAAAAGAATTATGCAGTTATAGTTTTTCTCAAATTTTTTATAGCAAAGTTGTAGATAAACTATAGTTATTCTGCAAATGGGATTAAAGTTTTTTGGGGGTGCTTGCCGATAACTCAAAATGTTATGAAAAACAATGCCATCAAAAAACATAAAGAAATTCTGCCCATGTATGTAAAGGGCTTGTATCAGCGAAAATATACACTGAAACAAGCATCTGAATCAACCGGATATTCGATCGACCATTTGTGCCGGCTCCGTAAAAAATATGCGTCTTTTGGAAACAAGATTTTTGAGCACGGAAACAGCGGCCGAATTCCTAAAAACAAGGTGTCTCAAAGCCTGCGTGAAAGAATAGCCCTGCTTTATTCAGGTCAGTACAGCGATGTCAATTTTTCATATTTCTGCAAGTGCCTTGAAGAATTTGAGGATATAAAAGTTTCGATTGCAACCTTAAGAAACATTATGAAGGAATACGGGCTTACTTCTCCAGAAGCTCATAAAATCAAGAAAAAAAAGCAGGTACACCGTCCACGTCTGCGCCGTGACTGCGAAGGTGATTTACTGCAGGTTGACGGTACGCCTTTTGCCTGGTTTTACAAATTCGGTAATGACAAGCGTTATTGCCTTACGGGCGGAATTGACGATGCAACCGGAAAAATTACCGGACTTTACTTTACTGAAAATGAATGTCTTTACGGTTATCTGGAAGTATTGCGTCAGACGTGCGCTACTTATGGTGTACCGCGCGAGGTTTACTCAGATCGTGCCGCTATTTTCTGCTACACTCCGCGCGAAAAAAATCTTTCACAGTGGGAAAAGCTGGAAGTAATGCACGAAAAAAGAACGCAATGGCAGCGCATTTGTGAAGAACTGCATATCCATCAGATCCTTGCATGGTCACCTCAGGCAAAAGGAAGGGTTGAACGAATGTGGAAAACAATTCAGGGTCAGCTCCCAATATGGCTTTACAAAAATAACGTACGTACCGTAGAAGAAGCAAACTCAGTGATTGCAAATTATGTAAAAAGCTTCAACAAAAACTATGCAGTAAAACCATCTGACGACGAAAACTTTTATATTGATGCACCTAAAAATCTTGATGATATTCTGTGCGCTCAGTTTGTCCGCCGGGCTGACGGCCGTGGCTGCATAACATTTCAGGGCACGACTTTCTATGCTCCCAATGCTCCAGATTTTTCGCACTGCGATGTTCTTTTGTGCATAAACGAACACGGACTGTTTGCAAAATATCAAGACTGTTACTATCCGCTTATACCTACGGAAAATTTTGTCCGTCAGGTTTACGGTGAGAATATGCCTCAGGTAGTAGTAAACATAATTTACCGCTACCTGTACGCTTTCGCAAAGGAAGTCAGTGCCTGACAGTTGCCATTTCAAAATCATGTATTTTTTCGCAAACTTCGCGCTTCCACTGTGAAATTCTTGATGGTGTCTTGTGGAATTTTTCAGAAAGTTCCGTAATCGTAAAGCCTTCAATAACATCACTGATAAAAGCAAATTCATGAACTGTAAGAGGGCTGTCTTCCAGTTCAGCATACAATTTAGATTTTTTTGTTGTGCTGATTTTCTTGTAAAAGAAATTAACTGCCGGTGATTTCTTGCTCATTTTTTTTAACTCCTACTAAAATTATAGGAATAAAAATGAACAAACTGTTGTGTGATTAATCACATAAGCCCTGCGATTATCATTGCGATTCAATCTTTTGCTTTTGCGATTCAATCGCAGGGCTTTCCTTGATGTATTTATGGAGTAATTCCGTTTTTGTGCAGCATTTGTTTCGTTCCATAGCGTTCTTAAGGTGCTTTGTTACGGTATTCGGAGAAAAGTTTTTTATCTCCTTCTGTAATTTCCCTTTTGAAAGCTCACTAAGTATAAGACGTTCTTCGCCTGTTAGGGTCAATGTTTGTGATGTTTTTTTTAAAACTACAAATTCAATAAAAGAGCATATCCAAATACAGTTCAGGACGTGTATTCCTATTGTTGGAAGTTCATTCTGTCTATATACAAGCGCCGGTATTATATTAGCGCCGTAAATAATAAGCGCTGGTACTGTAAGACATGGAGTTGCAATTATTGCAAAAATTACAAATACAATGCTGGTGTAATTGTAAAAGTTGTTGAAATATAAAAGCGTGTATGCGTAAATCAGAATTGAAGCGGAAAATCCTTTGCGTCTAAATAAAAAAGTTGAAATAGCAATAACAAAACAAAAAGCCGAACGTACAAAACATTGCCAATGGTCTGTTTTAAAACTATAAACTAAATGAAAAAAAGCAAGTAGCAGGTGAATTATAAAGATAATTAAAAATCCCCTGTCTGCTTTTAATTCCTTATATTTTTTTGAGATGGCTAACATTTTATTATTATATACTAAGATACTAGGTTGATACAATAGAAAATCCCCCGTGTTCGGGTGGGAGGGGAAAAAGAACACGGGGGAAAGTATTTTTTATAATTGTTTATTCTTCATCTGGCGGATGTGTTGCTTCGTGTAAAGCAGTTACCGCAAGTTCTGTTCTGTACATATATTCCAAAACGCTTTTACAGTAGCCGTATGGAAGTATAAGATATTCAATTGGTTTTTCAGGTTCCGTTACTTCCTGTTTGTTTTTATCCAGCGGTGTTATCTTGATTTGTTCCGGGCTGGGTACGGCCGGAAAGTAAATTTTTTTAACAACCGTTGTTTCCGGCGTCAGTACGATTATTTCTCTTTCTGCCTTTTTCGGACTGCTTGCGCAAGAGTTCAAGACCAGCATTAAAAGAACTAAAAGTATTGCTTTCATTAATCTTCTGCCGTAATTCTTCACTCTCTTTTTCTCCTTCCGCCATGCTTTCGGCGATTTTTTCATTAACATTATTCACCGCTTCTGCTGCGGCTGCCTTTTCTTCCGCCTGTTTCTTTTCTGCTTCAAGATGGGCGATTTTTTTTTCGTCCTTAGCCTGCTTATAAAGCACATAAAACAAGGCGCTGAAAAAAGCTCCAAGCGCACTAAGAATTGTCAGAAGTTTCTTTATCATCTTTTACACCCATCTTTTTTAAAAAAGCTTCATACAAAAATGTACTGGCTCCCAGGATTACCAGCGTATAGTAAAATACTTCTTTCCAGCTGATAAAATTAGCAAATACAAGAGTAATCGAGATAACAACACTCCAAAAAAGACTAAGCCATATTTTTTTATGGTCAAAGATTTTGATTTGTTTTTTTGTGGCTGTTTCGACAATATCCTCAATAAGACTTGCAATAAACAAGCTCCCGTAAGTAAGCATAATTACTGCAAAAACTGCAATGATAACACAACCTGGGATAAACTCCTTTATAGTATTAATAAGACTACCAAAATCCACTTTTTCACCTCTCTATTTTTTATACTTCAAAATGCGGACTGTCCTTGAAGTCCTTCCAGCGTCCGCCCCATTTCAGGCCGTTTGCCTCTCCAATTTCTCCCATGCGCTCCCAAACTCCTGCAGGTGCATTCCACCAGATTTTACCGTCCTTGCACGGCACAAAATCACAAGCCTTGCCGCTCATGTGATTGCTCTGCAAAGTCTGAGTTTTGATAGTTGCCGCTTCGTCGCGCCCGATATCGTAAAGACCGGCTGCCGCATACATCCGTCTTACGTCTTCATAGCGCATACGACCGCAGGCGTAATAAGCCATCTGAACACTAAGGTCACGCAGGCTTTCATTTACGCATACCTTTTCAACCTTGCATTCTTTCAGCATTGAATCATTATTCATTGCTTCAAGTGCCGTCTGGAATTTCTTCTGTACAGAATAATCCAGGTCGCTGATTTTTTTATGCAGCATTTTTACCCCCTTATTTTTCAGCTACAAACTTTATTTTTCCCTGTAAAAGCAGGTCCATTTTTGCATTGAGTTCCGCAAGGTTTTTATTAATTTCCCGCGTGTCTCTGTCATTCACAATCTGCCTTGCCCTGATTTCCTGAATTTCGCGCGAATTGTTTTCAATTTTGTTCTGACATACTCCGAATGTTATACCGCAGCTTAAAATAGAAATTCCCAGTGATACTATAAGCCCGTAATTAATCTTCTTTTCTTCGCCCATGATTAAATTGTAAATCTTTGTAAAATCAAAAATCATAAACACCTATAAAAAAGGGGAAAGTTTTTACACTTTCCCCAAAAATGAGAGTTTGAGCTTACATCATTCTTCTACGCAGGCTTTCTTCCCAAGAGTTAATCCAGTCATTATACAGCTCGCTGTAGACGTCGGCCGTCGCAATGCTCGTGCCGTTCATGCTTGCTTCCTGTTCTGCTCTTGTCATAACGCTTTCAATGGCTCTCTTGCATTCCGCCATTTGTGCAAGGCGGGATTTTGCACGCGCGTACATTGCACTGGCGATTGAAGTTTCGCCCTCTGCTGCAATCTTTTCAGCATAATCTACCAGCATATCCGCGTCTTTAAGATCGTCCATCTGAACTTTGAGTAACATTCCGGCTATCTTTTTGTAGTCCATAAGTCACCCCCGCGCTATTTTGCTGCCGGTGTCGAAGTTGCAAGTTTTGTATCGATGTAGTTTTCAAGCTGGGTTGTCTGTGCAACCTGACTTGCTGCAAGCTGTGCTACAAGAATTTCCTTGTCCTTGTCGCTGATTTTGTCGCGCAAAGCCTGAATAGTCTGATCCTGGATAAGCTGGCGTGTAAGCTGTCCGTCTGCAAGGATTGTTGCCTTAATATCGCAACATGTAGTTGCCATTTCTCCGGCAAGATTTCCAAGTCCGTTCTGTACACCGGCAAAGCCCATGTTTACAGTGTTCGCAAGATTTCCAATACCGTTTCCGATATTCTGGAAAGTAATTGCGTCGTTTACATCGGCCCTTGTCAAAGCTCCCTGTACTGCTGCGTTATTTGCTCCGCCGCCCCAGGCACCAAAGCCGCCGCCCATCATCATAATGAAAAACAGAATTAAGATAATAATTCCGTTTCCCTCAAGAAAACTTCCGTTTTCCATAGTTACTCCTTCCCGGACTTCATCGCCCGGATTTAATTTTATTTGCAAACACCGTCGCCAGTGTTTTTGCTTTATTTAGCATTACAGGCGGGACCTTACCGCTTGCAAGAAGCTCATTCAAAATAGCCTGCGGATCCTTTCCGCTGCTTTCAATCTGTTTTTTGAAGTTCATAAACTGCGACATAATATCGCCGTTGCCTGTATTCTGCCCCGCAAAACCGGCAGCCTTATTTTTCAATTTGTTTAGAATCGTGCTTGCCATTTGCCGCAATCTCCTTAATCATGTTCTTAAGTTCTTTGACGTCACCTGAAAGCCTGTCAAACTCCTTCTTGCTCACCGCCCCGGAAGCTTCTTCCAGTTCGATTTCTTCATACTTGAAACTGCGTGTAGTTGATTTTCCGATTTCGTCGCATTCTTTGATATAAAACACGTCGTCGTTTGCGTCGATAAGTACAACACTTTCGCCCGGATTCAGATTAAAGCCACGTGCTTCATTAAGCCCCGCAACCGTAATAACTCCGCGCTTAGGCTGCTGGGCCGGCGCCTGATTATTTCCAGTCATTCCGGCAAGTAATGATGTAGCTATTGAATTATAGTCAAATCCCATATTTTCAAACCTCTTGCCCTAATCATAAGACAAGAAAGAAAAAAGAGAATTGAAAGAAAATGTAGAGTTATTGTAATTTTTGTGTAAGATAAATGCCGATTTTCCGCAAAGCCCGGCTCTTAATCAGCGCAACACTGTCCTGCGATAAACAAAAAAGTTCCGCCATATCATAAAGCCTTTTGCCTTCCAGCTCCGTTTTTTCAACGATAGTCCTTTCCTGCACCGTCAAGTTTACCGCTTCCAAAAGCCCCAGCACCTTTGCTTTATCAACATCCGCCAGCGCAACTTTGGCCAGCTTTGCAATTCCTGTTATCATAAAAAAAAAGTTTAACCCACAAGAAGCGGATTAAACTTTTAAACACTACAGTTTTACTATAGTTTTATTGCAGTTTTTCGTCAGGTTTTTCTTTATCAAGAATAACCGTAAAAGAATATTTGGTGGGCAAAACGTCTTTTTCTTCAATGCCGTAATAAGTTGCGATTATTTTCTTAAGGTCTTTTTTAGTCAAAACTATAGCCTCTTTCATTTTCTATGCCCCGTTCATATAGTTGTTTAGAAGGTTATTATAATAACTATCCATTCTTAAAATCCTATGATAGCAATTAAATTTTTTCAGTTTTTCTTTTCTCCATGATTTATATTCATAATAGATTTTAATTAAATTCATTCCGTCAGAAAACTTCTTTTTCAAAACCCGCTTCTGCCTTTGAAATCCGTCTTTAGCAGGAATTTTCACTATCTTTCCGTTATCTTCAAAAATGTATTTTGTTTTTAAGAAAGTAAAGCCTTTTTCAAGCGGTCTTATGCAGGTTTTCTTCAAGTTGATATGTATTCCAAGTTTCTGACATTTTTCTTTCACTTTTTCAAAAGTTTCAAGAAGCTTTGTTTTTGAACTGTCAATAATATAACTGTCATCATTATATCTGCCAGAATATTTATGACCTTTTACCGTTTTGATTAAATGGTCTACTTCATTTGGATAAATCAGTCCGACACTTTGGGATAACTGACTTCCGATTCCCATTGATTTTTCAATAAACCTTTCGCCTTTAGTACAGGGATTTACACCTTCGTCTTTAAGAAGGTTCATAATTCCATAAGTCATTCTCTGTATTGTTTCTTCATCCCTGTCAGAAACATCTACAAGAAACATATCTATAAACTTATCGCATAGAGAAAGGACATATTCATCATCCGTCAATCCCCTTAAAATCTTTCTTACTTCGCTGTGCAAAATATTGTCATAAAACTTTGAAAAATCCATAAGAAGGATATAACCTTTCCAGGAATTACCGTTACTTTTATAGTATTTATTCAGGTGGACTGACAATCTTCTTCTAGTATGCCCGATACCTTTTCCTTTACGGCTTGCTCCGTTATCATAGCTGATTTTCTTTTCAATAAGCGGATTTAATTCCATATCGCAAAGAGTATGAAGCGTTATTCTGTCTTTTACAGAAACGGCTTTTACAAGCCTTGTATGTCCTCTTTCGTTGATAATAAATCGGTTTAATCTGTCTGGCTTATAATTCCCGTTTTGATGTTCTTCTTTTAATTCTATAAATTTTGAAAGCCTTGAACATTCCCAGGTCATTACGCTTTCTTTCCAGTCACTATTTGTTTTCGTCTTATTAAAAGAAGCGTTAATTTTATTTAAGTCTGTAAAATCTTCTTTTCCCATAATAAAAAAAACTCCTGCCTTATAGTTGACATCAGCCGTAGCTGGCAACGTACAGAATAACTTTAACTCTTTCGAGTTAAGATATGCACTCCTTCCTTTTCCGTTTAATTTCGTTCAAAAACTACTTTATGGATTAGATTCGGGGACGACAGCCATTCGAGTTACTAGCGTCGTTGTTGTTGGCATTGCCGTTGTCGTTGACATTGCAGGCGTTAGACGAACTGTTAATATTCAGCGCATACCTTTTTATTTTCCTGCCTTTTTCTAAAATCCCTTGCGTCAGTTTTTCTCATTTTTTTCAAATTAGCTTTTTCTTTTTCAAGCATTTTGCATAACTGTTCGAGTGAATTTAAGTTAAGGTTGAAAATATCAGCTATATAATCCAAATCCCTTATTAAGGCTTCATTGCTTGCAATAGCTGCATTTACATAAAGCCTTCTTTGCATTAATTCCCCCTCTGACTGCGGTATGTTTGAATTTGCCTTTACAACATTTCTGTGCAAATTAATGGCTTCATCAATCATACTGTTTCTTGCTTTTTCGATTATCCACGGGGGAAATTCTTCAAGAACCTTGCTATCACTCAAAGCAGGGTATTTGTCGCAAAGTTCTTTCAAGATTTCTTTATCTTCATCTGTAAGTTTTGCTACTTCAAAAAGATTCGAGACTTTTCTCACTCTACTTCTTATGCCAAAATCACGCAAGCACCATTGTGTAATTATTCGCCTTAATCTGTGTGCATAAGCTACGGGCGAGTATTTATTATCGTGCCTGTCTTTTGCTAGCATTGCCATATTTAGTCCTTACAAGCCCCACAAGGGGGCTTGATTAATTCAATTCTGGCTCACCGCCAAATAGGAAGCGGGGACGACAGCCAAGCGAGGCACTAGCGCCGAGGTGGTAGGCATGGCCGTTGTCGGCGACAAAGCAGGCGGCAGACGAACTGGTAACAGAAATCAGCCAGAAATTATATTCAAGTCCTACTGCTAATTCTGGCATTAACCCAAATAAAGCTAACAATGTGCAGGCTGTTCCTGACTGATAGCCGTTGCCGAAAATAGAACTTCCATATATTTCTACTTCGGACATTGGAGAAAGGTATCTTAAAGCACTTGCCCAACCCCAAGTTGCATCTCCCTGTGGTTCAAGAGGATTAAACCCGATAATTCGTGATGAGCCGAAGAAAGTATTAATTTTACCGAGAACGCTAGGGCCTTCCATTACAGCTTTAATGTTAGAAGAAGGATAACCGCCTGAAGTTGTATTAGTTGTATTCCATTGAGCCGAAGCCATAGAATAATCCGGCACGATAACAGCATGGTGTTTATCAACTTTCGTCGGATGACCCCTTTTCATATAAGCATCCAAATCGGCTATTCGGCAAACTCTGTTTGAATCATTTGTATCAATGAAATAGTCGCCCGTCCATACATCGCTGAATGAGCCGTCTGCAATCATATTAAAAACTTCTTTGATTGTATAACCTAATCCGGGATATGTCGGTGCACCTGGAAAAGGCGTCGTCGGATAAAGCGTGTTCGGGTCACCATTCAAACAGCGGCCGCGGAAAATGTTACGGTGCATAACCGCAGAATTTAAATACCCGCTGATCACACTGAGCTTATTACAAAACTCATTAAGTGCAGTCAAAGCAAGCTCAACACTTGTCTTGTTCACACCGTCAATACTAAGCGGAGTTAAAAGCGTTTTCGGCTGCAGGTCCGGCAACGCCGCAAGTGCCTGTTGTACCTGCGTATCAGTAAATCCTGCAGCCTCAGCACGCTTAGCAGTATTATTCCATTTAAGGACTTTACCATCTGCCAGGTCCGCTTCCTCCGCACGTGTCAAAAGCGGCTGATTCTCTGACGCGTCAATAGCGTTATCAGTTACGCTGATATAGTAAAGCAAAGTGTATTTTGTAAGCGCTTCAAGAGCCGCAATCAAGCCTGCATCACTTACGGCCGTATCAAAGACAAAAGCACCGTCCGTTACAGAAAGAATTTCCTTCCAGTCCTCGCCGTCATAATGGAAGTAAGCGCTTTCCGATTCCAGCCAAACAACATTTTCAAGCGTAATCGAGTTTGCATTTGTAATGATGTGCTGCGGATAATTTTCTGCGGCGTTATGTGTCAATCCTGAATAATGTACGCCGTTGAATACACAAAGATTCTGATAGGTAGTTGCAGTGTTGGAAGCGCTGTCCGCAACGCGCCAGGTGCCGTCTTTATCCACTGCAATAGTTGCCATTTTGCCGTTACCGTCATAGTTTACAACCGCAAGGCCGGCCGCACTTCCCGGTGCAATCCCGTGCGAAGCCGCAAGGCGTGCAATGTAATAATCCTGCGCCGTTGCCGTTTCCTGCTGGTCAATAGTAGTAACGCCTGCTACGTTCAAGTTTCCTTCAATGGAAACATCACCCTTGAAAGTCGAAGATTTGTCTACTTCTAAATCGTCTTTTACAGTTGTTTTCCCTGTAACTTCCAAAGTCCCGCCAACAGACTGATTTCCCGTTACGCTCTGATTACCGCCGATTGCGGCCGCCCCGGAAGTCTCAAGACTGGCACCTTCAAGCTTACCAGTAGCAGTTACACCACCGGTAACCGATGTATCACCGCCAAAACTTGCAGCCCCGGAAGTTTCCAGTGTGCCGGTAATAGAAGTATTCCCGTTTACGTCCAGTCCGTTTTCTGTGTCGATACTGTCTGTCTTAATTCCACCGTTAAATGTTTTCTTTCCGGAAAAAGCCTGAGCGCCGGTAGTAACATATCCGCGTGCGCTTGCCGAAGCGTCCGGCGCACTTTTATGAAAGTTTTCAACGCTGATTCTGTGTGTTGTGCCGTCAGGGCCAGTAATCATAAGTTCATCGTTCTGATTTGCCGAAGTCTGTTCGGTCCAGGTTTTAGGTGTCTGCATTTTTTATTCTCCTTTCTTTTCAGTCCATGATTTAATCGGCTCTCCCTGCGCTGTCTGTTCGACAAACACCGGAAGCGGTTTGTTTTCATCCGGGATAACATCCTTAAATGAATTGTCAAAATCATCATCGATGTTAAAATCCTTAAACTTTGCCTTCAAAAGCTTATAAAACGGCGTCATTGCAAAATCAGCATTCAGAATAAAGCAGTCGCGCATAGATGGCTTTTTGCCACTTACCCGCGCTTCCTTATTAAGCCAGCTGTACACCGTTATCCTTAAAGTAATTCCCGTCTTATCGTCCGAAGAAATCCGCACGTCCTTTATCTTGTGATAGGTAAACTCCGCGCCGTACTCGTTTTCAACATTTCCTGCTATTGCCATACCACAATGATAGTGCAGCCCTTTTTAATAGGTCATAAACAAGAAAGAAATAAAGAAAAATGTTTTTGTGCAGTCCTGCCGATAATTAGCAAATATGGAAATTGTTTTAATTATTTTAGGTTTTATAGCAATTCTGTTAAAACCAGTTTTAAGACTTATTAATAGTTATAGGAATGATTATATGTCAAAAGAAATTATTAAAAATCAAGCTACAAAAGAAATTGAAAAAATCATTGATTGTTCAATAAAAATAACTAAGAATATTCAGAAATACTACAATCTGCCTTATAATTTAGTTGTTTTTGAAAATATAATATTTTTATTATTTTTAAATGATTTAAAGCTTACTATAAGAAATATGCCTGAAAAATATAAAGATTTAATTTTATCAGGTCTTTTTGGTGCTTTAGAAAAAACTAAAGCTCTTGATTATCAAAAATATAAAGATAACATATTAAATGTTATTGATTTGAGATTTCAAACTTATGCAAAAATCTATGAACAATATGATGTATTTGAAACTGGATTCCTTGAAAATGTTTTTAAATATCAAGCAGATTTATTTTTTGTAATAGGTAAAGAAAAAATACTGTCAAATTATAATCCATTTCAAGATTCATCTGATTATCAGTTAAAAACAAAATGTACAAATACATCTTTAATAAATCTTATTTCAACTAAGCTTGTTGATAATGTAGAACTTATTTTAGATTTTTATAAAGACTAAAATAAGTTTTTATTGCCAAAAGCATTATTATGCTTTATAACAGAATTGCTATGAAAAAACTATTTTTCCTTTTATTTCCATTATTTTTATTTTCAAGTTGTGAATATATTGCGGATAAGATTTGGACTAAAGAAGATATTACCTACATTAATAAATCGTCTTATGAAGTTATTTTTACGGATGAGGATAAAGCGCAATTTACATTACCTGCCGGAAGTAGCTGCACTGCAAAAGGGTACGGAAGCCCTAACGTCACTATAATTAATAACGTTCCTGTAAATTATTCCAAAGATTCGTATTCCGGCACTTTTACCGATATGACGCCTACAACTATTATTATAAAAAATACAAAAAACGAAGCTGTTATATTCCGTTGTGGAAATAGTAAATATAACTATAAAGAAACGTTGCCGGCTTCTTCTGAAAAAACTTTGAAAGTATTTTCCTATGATGGTATTTCTGTCCTCTCTGAAAAACAAACATTCGCAATTTCTTTTACTACAAACACTGTAAATGAAATAATTTATATTTATATTTAAACTATTCTTAAATACCCATTTGTATCGCGCCATATTGTCCCTGAAGCAGCGGGCTGTCCTGTAGGAATATTAAGAAATTTTAGAGTTTTTGAACCTACAGGAATTATAGATTTTGCCGTTACCGTATAAGGGTAGTCTACTGTTGTAATATCATCTACAAGCTTACTTTCGTCAACGTTTTCAACTCTTCTTGAGTTAAAACTAACGGAGCCTAACGTATTCCCTTCTTGATCCTTAAAAGTAACGGTTACTATATAGTATAATACATATACAATAAATCTCTCAAAATCTATTCTTTTTTGATAACTTACAGTAACACTATGATAATTGTATCCGGCGGTTTGTCCTTGTACTGCATATCCAAAAAAAGCATTAACAGCGGCAGCATTTTTAAACTCAAAAGATTCTCCTGCATTATGCGATATTACAGTCGTACTGCCCGGTTGTAAATTTGAGCAATATATAGTGCCATTTTCAATATTTCCCCTTATATATGAATTTTCACCAAGGGTAACGTTCCCCTTAATTTCTACGGTTTGATCAATAACAGTATTTCCACCAATAGCGCAATTTCCGCCTATATTTGTAGTCCCGATAATATTACAATTTCCACCTATTTGTGTATTTCCATTTGCCCATATATTACCGTCTGCGTCAATCTTCAATCCGCTTTTTATCAGCTCTGTATTAATAAACTCTGTTTTCTTAGAAGTAATACTTCCGTTTGTATCAAGAATAATCGTTCTTACTGACAAACTGTTAAGTGCTGCCTGGTTGCCAAAGAATGAATTGGCAAAAAGTGTTGCAAAATATCCATCTGTAATATCATGCAAAGACAAAACATCTTCCAGGCAGGACATATAGTATTCCTGATTCTGCGGTTGCGTTGCGTCCAAAAACTGCCAGGCAGGAGTTGCGCCCTCAACGTATTTATAAATCTTTGAATACTGCCAGTTTACGCCGCCTGCTGTGTGGTTTGTTCCTGAATAAACAAAAAACTGGCCGTCCCTTGCGTTCTGCGGTACGGTAGCAAAAATTCCAAGATAGCGCTCTCCAACCGGGTTAAACTTTCCGCTTTCATCCACGACATTAACAATTTCATCCTGTACTACTCCCGGGAAGTGACCTGTAAGATTAGAATAATCGGCCATACATGTAAAATAACGCCAGTCGTTTTCTGCCACTTCGTGCCAGGCCGCATTTTGATAGTAGTAAACTTTGTTAGCCGTAAAGTTATGATTACCAGTTCCGGGGGTTCCAAAAGTAAAAAGCGGTTCTCCGTTGGTGTAAAGCTGTTCACCGTTTGTATAAAGTTCCTCACAATCCAGGCTGGTTCCGTTCGTAAAAAGCCATTGTCCGTTTACATAAAGCACTTCGCCATTTGTATAAAGCGGCTCTGTAATGCTGAAATTGTCTGACGCTAAGAAAAACTGTCCTTCCTGAATGTAAAGTAATTCATCGGCAATATCGTCAAAAACCCCTAGATACTCTCCACCCTGAATAGTCCATTTGCCGCCCGTGTACTGGTAAAAGCGGCCGTGAAAAACCCTTACTTCGTTATCTTCTCCCACTTCGTCAAAAGATACCAAGACCTTCAGAAAGTAATCATCATTCAGGTTAGAAGTAATTCTAGTCTGCGTCATTTTTTCAGAATAGTAATAGCTTGAAAATTGGCTGTTAAACTCATCGCGGTTCTGAAGAATAGTTGATGCTTCCATATCATCAAAAAGAGAAAGGGTAACAAAGAGATATTTTCTAAGCTCTTCGTAAGTCTGCACATAGTCATTCCACCAGTCAGTACCTGCAAGTCCCCTTTCGCCTGCCTGATAGAGGAGGGCAGCATAGCTTTGTGTAATTGCTTCCCATTCCTTTTTCAAAATCTTTTTTTCAACAGGCGTAATCTTTCCGTCATCAGAAAGCTTTGACCAGTAGTCAGTAACTTTCGATTCTGTGATGCTTGTTTCCTGCTGGATCATGTCTACGGAGCGTTTTATCTCCCTGATGTTTTTGGACTTAACTTCGCCTAAAACTTCAATACTTCCAAAAACAGCATGTTCGCCCGCGTGATTTGCCTGTCGTAATCTCATAACCTTTCCTTACTCTCCAAGTATATCACCCATAAACCCGTACACGTCACCAACTCCGCGCTTTAAGTTCACGTCGCCTTCTTTGAACGGTTTACCCAAAAGCTTGTAAATCTCTTTAGTTCCTGATACAGGTGCGCCAAGTCCAAGTCCGATTCCTTCTGCCGTAAGTGCAGCAGCTTTCTTGAAGTCGCCTTTAGTTGCCTTTGTAAGCGCGTTCAAAAGCTTTGTTGCTGTCGGTGTCATATCCGTTCCGCTGGAAGCAAAGTTACGTTTACCAGTTATTGCTATATCCATAAAGTTTGTAAACTCACTTCCTAGCATAGGAATAGCGTCGGTAAACTGTGTTGTAGAGTAGAAAATAAGGTTTCTAAGCGCCTGCAAGTCCTTGTCCTCGCCGTCGTCGCCCATAAGTCCGTCCATAACACTGTTCATAAAGATTCCGGCCAAAACATACCCAAAGACAGTTCCCGCAATTCGCGCAAATTCCTTCTGTCTTACCGCATAAGGAATATCGTAGCGGATATTCTGCCATATAACGTTGAGTGAGGTTTGGAATTGCAGGAATGCTTTCATAGCTTCTGATTTGCCTTTAAACATTGGCGCTAAGTCAGAAAGTCGGGAAGAAGGCTGACACTGGCGCGTACAGTCGTCCGCATACTGAATGGACAGAAGTTCCAGATCGTCCGTGTATTCCTGATAGGCCTTAGCCTTAATTTTATCTTCCGTCAGATAGCCTTCTGATTCAGGCTCTAAACCAGCGTTTTTTTCTGTAAGTTCTGCAATTCTGTTTTGTATCTTTGCTTCGTTTGCTTTCTGTAGTCTTGCATACTCTTTTTTATAGCAGGCATACCAGCCCGGCGCAACGCAGGCCCAGTCGATCCACTCTAAGCCCTGCATACCCATTGCAGTAATTTTACTCCAATTCTTATCAAGCTTACTCTTTGCGTTTTCCTTCACTTCATCAACAAGATCTTTCATAGGGTCAAAGCTTCTTGTTTTCATAAACACCGACTTTTCTTTAATTGTGTCATAAATCTTTTTACCCGGTGTAAGACATTCGACACAAGCTGCCAAGTATTCTGCTGGATTTACAAACTGCATATATGGCCATGGGGATGTTAATCCCTGCTTAATAATACCTGAGGCTTTCCAGCCAAGATAAGCCGGTGCAGTTCTTCCGCGTAATGTGTGCAAAAACTCCGAGCCTGCTTCGATTATCTTTCCTGCATTAGGGTTAGCAACTTCACTTATATAATTGTCAATGTATTCAACTGCATATTTACCATATCTTGATTCGATAATACCTCTTGTATATGTAGAATCCCGTCCGGTATAAACATCACGCAATAATTTTACATAAGGTGCATAAGCTATAAAATGTTCCGTTCTTTCAACCGAACTAGCCCAAGTCTTAAATAAACCCGTCTGTACCGGCTTTTGATTCAGCGGTGATATTTTCTTTCGCTGCTGGGTCATACCTTTGTTTACTCCGGCTCTGTCCTGTCCGTAAGCTCTTAATAAATCTTCCTGTACCTGCTTTTCGTTTGTTTCGCCGTTTGCTTCAAGTCTTACAAGTGGTACATAACAGTTTACACGGTTAACCGGTAAGTTGAATTCATTAATGCTTACTTCGTTCATTCGTTCGTACTGATCCGCATAGTCATTCTGAATAACCTGCATAAGCGCATAGAATTTAGGATTTTCTTCAAGAAACTTATTTGCAGCTTTCAGAACAGTAGACCAGCGCTCTTTACACAAGCTGATATACTGCTGTGCGCCCGGTGTGCGGTTTATTAAATCTTCCATTTCTGCGTCTTTCAGGTCTTTATCAAGCTCAGCCCAAGCCTGCTTTTGTTCCTGTGTTGCGCTATCGCTTCCCATAACTCCGAACATAACGGCATTGCGGCTTGTCGGTGCAAAATCATCATTTGCGGCAAGCCCTGTTAATCCGTCTGCGACTTTGCTTTCATCTTCTTCAAAATCCTTGTCGGCAGCTAAGAAGTATAAAAGTTCATCTACACTAAACTTTGTACCAAGTTCCTTAACTTCAACTATGCTGGCAAGTTCAAACTCGTTGATTTTGTTGTCTTTCATCATGCCTTTTACGGCTTCGCTTCTTTTTACAATAGATCGCTGTTTTGAACTAAAACAGTCGTTTTCCTGCCTGTAAAGAAGCTGATAGTTTGCGCCTTCTTTGTTTCCATCAAGTATTCGTGCAACGCGAAGCATATTTGCGTCGTCATATCCATTAAATAATCTGTCTAGTTTTGCTAAAAATCCACTTTTCTTTGCAGCTTCCGTACCCTTAAAGTCTTTTGACTTTCCAAGTATTTTTGCAATTTTCTTTTCTTTTTTTGCCTTAATCTCCGGCGGATCATCATCATTGATTACAATTCCCGTATTTCTTACGGTGTCTTCAATCAATTTTCGATAGCCTTGCGCTTCTCGTTTTCTTGCAAGTATTTTAGCCTTGCGGAGTTCTACACCTTCCTTATGTAAATTATTTACTACCTGCGCAAGCCTTAAGAGGTCGTCAGTGGTCCAGGTTACGAAAGACTGATTAACAATTTTGTCAAACAATTCGTCGCCTACTGCGTCTTTTACCATTTGGCCTATTTCGTTAGAAAACTCCAAAACGTAAGTTTTTTCCGTCTGCTGTTTACCGTTGGCGTCCATAACCGGATAGCCTTCTTCATCATATACAGGGCGTTCAACTTCTTTTGTAGTTATATCAAGCTGTAAAGTTTTTCGTCTTTCTTCTGCAAGCTCTGCAAGATTAAGCCACCTTACCCAGTTTTCTTTTGGTAGATGTTTAATAGCATAGCTTTCTTCTGCTATTCCCCAGCTTTCAAAGTCTTCAAGTTTGGTTGCGTTTTCCAGCGACTTATAAAAATCCTGAAATACCTGAGTATCATTTTTCTGTGCGCGAAGATATCTTAAAATCTGCTCTTTATAGTCACTATCTGTAAGTATCTGTGTAAGAATTGTTTTTAATACCGGGTTTTTACGTCCTATCCAGCGGTTTATACCACCTATGATATTAGGCTCTATCATTCTTTGAATTGCAATAATTTTTCTTGCATTTGCAAAATCAACTTTGCTTAAATCAACTTTTCGTAAAGTTCTCTTTACAAGATTTAGCCTTATTTTTTTTATTTCATCAACGCGATTCTTTTCTTCTGTTATTTCCTGTACTTCTGCCTTAATCTTTGCAGCCTGTTCCTGTGCGTCAAGAATTTCCTTAAGGTCATCTGTAATTTCCAAGCTGTCTTTAAGGTCAGAAAACTTTCTGAAAACTTCGTGGTAAGATGTTTCCATATCTTCCAATTCACGCTGATAACGTTCTGTAAGCCTTAAGCCCTTCTTAAGAGGATTTGCAATTCGTTCCTGAACAGTTTTTGAAACGTTTTCTTTTCGATTCTGTAAGTCAAGTAACTTCTCGTGAGTTCTGACAAGCAGCTTTCTTTCCTCGTTTGCAATGTGCATATAAGCGTTATTAACTTTATTGATCAGGCGTTCGAGTTCCTTTTGTCTGTCATTATCTTTTTTTTCAAGGCTCTTAAAATAGTTATCCAGTTCGTTATCAAGAGGAATAACACCGGCTTTAATTTTTACCTTCATATCGTGATTATGCAATTCTTCTGCGATATTCTTTAATTTTTGTGGTGATTGAAATTCAAGATCATCAGGCATTGCAATATCGTAATAACGTTTTTCGTGCTTAGCATACTGTCTGTAAAGTTCAGCAGCTCTTGTATCAAGTTCGTTTACGCGGAAGCGTTTCTGCTGCATGATAGAAGCGTAAATATCTCTGTATTCACGTACCTTATAGCGGTCTGTAAGTTCTGACATAATGCGCTTTCTAAGTCCCGGTTCAAGCTCTTTCCCTGCTTCAACTGCGTTTATTGCTGTTCGCCAGTTTCCTGAATTAAGCTTAAATTCAATAAATTCTTTTAATAATTCTATGCGTTCTCGTTCTCTTGCGCCTTCTTCGTCCATGTGCGCCCATTCTTCTGACGATAAATCTTCTTTGGTAATTGCAGCAATCATTTTTAAGAAGTTATCCAATACGGCAGGATCCTTTCTTACGTAAGAAATAAAAATATCGTCCATAAGTTCCGGCGTGTCTGCGTTCTCTTCTTCCGCTGCGGCTTTCTGTTCTGTCTGCTGCTCTTCGTCTTTCTTTACGCTCTGCGCCATGTTCCAGGTATCTTTATACCAGTTCTCGTCTGCTGTGTATGGCACGGCCGTATCTTCTTCCAGTCGCTTTCCGTGCTGCTCGTAAAATTCCATAAAGTCCTGCCAGCTGTCAAAATCTCTTGCGTCCTTATAAAGTTCTTCCTGTGTCTGAAATAAAAGATGATCAATAATCTTTGCGTCTTCATCATTAAAGATTACATAGTTATAAGCGCCGTTCCCGTTTCCGTGAATAGTTCCGGCCGGGTATTTGATTCCGGCGTAACCTAGTGAGTGTAAAAACTTACTGGCTTCCTTTTCATTCCCTAATATAATGCTTAATGCTTCATATAAATCTTCATTAGTTCCTTTGCCTGTTTTAGACTGATTATTAATTGTATATAATAATTTACCTTCCATTGGTAAATCTTTTATATGATTTGGCAGCCAATAAGTTATATTTTTGTTTTTTTCTTCAAGAGCTTTTGCTATTTTTCTTACATTTCTTACACCAGCTTTCTTATCCCATTCTAAATATCCGTCGTCCGGGATTTCAACGGTGTAAAGATTAGTAGCGTTTATACTATCAAGTTTAGATAATTTCCCACTTGCTTTATTATCAATATATGGGTTATCCGGTTCTGCTTTAAAGTCTTTAATTTGTTGTTCAAGATAAGCTTTATACTTTGTTTTATCAAAATCGAAACTTCGCAAGTCCTCAAATATTTCTCGTTCAAGAGTGCCGCGTTCATAAGGATTATCAGCATATTTATCAAACTGTTTGCGGTTTCTTTCCGCATAATCCCGTGCAATTTCTTCGCTGTCTGTCAAATAAGTTCCATATCCAAAAGACATGCTGCCTTCGCCAGAAAGTCCATACTGTTCTGTATTAAACTTATCAAAGTTTGCGCCCGATCCGTGGTAAACTGTCTGAAAGAGGATAATTTTATCAACTGGCGACACGTCTTCCGTTTCTTTAAGAAGCTTGTTTACTCGCTCTGCAGGTGAAAGCTTCATACGTGTTTCAACGTTACGGCTTTCTGTTTCTCCTGCAAGTCTTAAATATGCTTCTCCCGGTGTTATCCATTCGCCGCTATCCGTCTGATATTTTCCTAACTGACTTGCTTCCTCTGTTGCTTCCTCTTCTTTTAGTTTATATTTTTTGTACTCCTCATAGTCAGGGTGTTCCATTTGCTGTTTTTCAAGATAATCAAACCAGCTGTCTAATGTTTCTTCGCCTGAACGTATCTTAGGCATAAAGTCCTGTAACAACTTGTCCGCATTTATATCTGCGTTTATTCTGTCTTTTATTTCATCTGCTTTATCCCGATTTCTGTTAGCCGTACCTATAAGAACGTCTTTATACATTCTTATATCTTCTTCACTCATAAGCGGCTTAAACTCTTCTTTATTGCCGCCTCTTGCAAAGCCTTCTATCCGTTGTATAGCGTGTTGTATTTCGTGGGCTAAAATACTTTCTATTTTTTCCGGTGCTGCAATATCAGTTTCAATAATGTTAGAGCTGATAGAAATAACATTAGTATCTTTGTTGTAACTTCCGTCAATTCCGCTTGATAATGGCATAAAAGCAACTTCAATATTTTTAAGTTGCGGATAAGCTGTAAATAGTTCATTGGCTTTTATTACATCACTTAAGTTAAAGTTTTTTCCTCTATACCCTTCGTCAATCTTATCAAAATAAAAATCTCTGTTAATTATTAAATCAGGTATTTCAAACTTCCATTTGCCGTCGTTGCCTTTCTCCCAGCCTGTAGCCAGCCTGATTTCCTTAGCGTCTTTGTTTGCAGTTTCCATTTCCTTAGCAATGGCAAGATTCTGCATACGGCTTACGCCTTCCGCAACTTCCTCGTTTTTATCAAGGTTTGCAGCTCCAATTTCACCTGCAATCTGGAATAATGTTTTATTGACATTTTCATTTGTTGTGGTATTATCGTTATTAGCGGTGTTTGCAAGAGTAGCAGTGTCATTCTTGCTGCCGTTTTCGGTTCCGGCAATGTCTGTCCTACTGTCGGAAACATCGCTATCTTTTTCAAAAGCTGTTAATAACCAATTCTTATTTTTACCATTCCAAGTTAATCGAACACCTGCTTTGTGTGTTTTACTTTCAAGTTGTACTCTGTTTTTACTTCTATCAGTAACAGTCATACTATCAAGTATTTCCTGCAAGTTTGCTAAAACTTCCGGGTGATATTTTGCCAACTTTGAAAGCCCGTAACCGTCACTATGACCAGTTCCTTCTTCTCCCCATACTAAATCAATGTCGCCAATATCTTTGTGATGTAAAGCGCCTATTGCTTCGCCGCCCTGTTGACTAATTAGGAAGGCTATAGCCTGATTTGGCCGTCCTTTAAAACAATCGTATATATTGCCAAAATCACCTTTTCCGATTGGAATAATCTTTGACTTTTGAAACAACATATCGCCCAAGCTTTCAAAGCTTTCGTCTTCATCTTCCCCATAAGCGCTTTCGCTTGCAGCGTCTACAATAGCGCCGGCCTTTGCCTGCTGTGTTTCATCAGGATTTTTTAATACTTCTGCGACTTCCTCTTTCTGTTCATCAGTAAGATTAAGATTCTCAAGCGCATTATCAATAGCGTTATTTTCTGTTTCAGATTCCTCATTTGTTACCTCATCAAGTTTCTTTTCTGCTTCTGTAACTTTATCTGCATTTTCTTCCGCATATTCTGTTACTTCTGATTTTTCCTCGCGCTCTGCTGCTTCTGCCTTCTTTGCGTCTTCTGCTTCCTTCTGTGCAGCAGCCTGCTTTGCTTCTTCGTCGGCCTTCATCTTTGCGCGGTAGGCTCTATCTTCTTCCTCTGCGGCCTTTTCAGCCTTTGCCATAATGCTGTCGTCACCGGCTAAAAGCTGGTTATAAACTTCTTCAATCTCCGGTGTAAAATCAATGTGCTTTTTAAGCGCATTAAAAGCACGTGCCAAAAACTCCGCAAACTTCTGAAAGATGTTTTTAAGCTCTTCGCTTTCGGCTCTTCCGGTCTTAAGCCAGTCCTGAAAGCCGTATGCAAAAGCTTCTGCCGCGCTGTCTGTGTGGCCGTCTGCAAAAGTAAACTTGCTTCCGATCCAGTCCCCGTCGATTACGTTAAAAGCCTTTTCCGCCTGCGCCTTTAAGTCGCCTGTTAATTGCGACTGGAATACGTGCGCAAGTTCGTGTACCCAGGTAGAGAAGTCCGCATTTTCTCCTGCATAAATAACGGCCTTTACTTCCTGCCCGAAGCGCTTCCATTCCATAGCGCCGGCCTTTCCTGTGGTAGTGTCGCCCTGTGCTGCTACTGCGTCTTCAAACTCTTTTTCAGTCGCAAAAATACGGCTGCTGAAAGTCTTGTCTACATAATCAGATAAACTCATTCCCATTCGCTTAGCAGCACTTTCCAAAAGTGCAATACCAGCCGCAACCTGTTTATTTGACAATTCCTTTTTGACATAAGAAACATTGCCATTTTCATCTGTTACCTGCTCAATGCTATAAATATTCTGCCTTAATTCAGTAGCAACACGCTTTCTTGTCTGAATATCTGAAATATCTTCATCAGAATAATAAGAAAGTCCGGCCTTCTTTCCGTTCGGGTTATTTTCAATCAGGCTTTCCTTTATTTTCTGTGCAGCAGGCTTTATTGTATTCCATTCGATTTTATAGCCTGCATACTTACGGCTAAATTCGTCAAACAATTCGCCCCGCAAACCTTCGCGCCCGTCCGCCATTTTGAATGCGTCAATCGTTACTGTTTTGTCCGCTTCGTTTGCGGTGTAGTTGATATATCCGTAGCGGTTGTCTTTTTCTTTTGATCTGTCGCCAGCTCTGAAAGTTCCGCTTATACTTCCGTCCTCGTTTTTTGTTTCGTCGTCCTGAATATCCAGGCGGCCTTCTTCGTTTCGTGCAACGTCGTCCAGCGGCTCTTCTTCACCTTGCTCGTTTACCTCGCGTTCTTCGGCTCCTTCTGCATAGTCTGTTGTTTCAAGAATTTCTTTTGCTTTTTCGTTTATTGCTTCTTCTTTTCTCTGCTGTGCGCGTTCCCATATTTCGCGGGTAGTAGACTTAAGGTTTTCTTCTCCCATTCCTTCAAAAATAGGATTTTCTTTTACAAGATTGTGGAAGGCTTCCGGGCTTTCAACGGCTTCTGCTGTTTCTTTTACCTTTTTAAACTCCTTAATTTCTGCTCGTGTGTTTAGTCCTGCAGGAATAAAACCAAGAGAAAGTGCGCCAAGTACGCCGCCCCGGAAGGCTTCTGCAACTTGCTTTACAATGTGTTTTGCGTCGTCGTCGGGAATATCGTAACCGTCAAGTGCGGCCATAACTTCCTGTCCTGCAATAGAAGTAAGCTCCTGCAAAAACTCTTCTGTACCTTCGCCCAAAACGTTTTTACCATGCTGTGCAAGATAATTCAAAACAAGTTTCTTTCCAGCGCCAAAATGAAATCGCTTAAATACCTTCTGTCCGATTTTTTCTACAGCCTTTTCAGCTGCGTTTTTAGCAGCTTTTTTCCCCATAACGCGGGCCGTGCCTTTTACGATTCCGCTTGTAATACCCAGGTCTGCTTCTATAAGTCCCTGAATACCGCCGCTTATCATAGAAATAGTTCGGGCTGTTTCCGGTGTAGCGCCATTTGCCAGCGCGTCTATATATTCCTGTCCGCTAGAAAGATAAGAAGAGGTAAGAAAGGCTGCTCCGGTTCCCACAGCCGGTGCAATAAAGTTTCCGATGATACCAGCACCCGCAACGGCTCCTGTAAATGGCAAACTCTGCGCACCGGCTTCAAGGGCCTCCATAACCCAGCTTCTAGGCGCATTGTCCTGTAAAAGTTGATTGCGCTTGTAAATTGTGTCAATTTCAGCCATAAGCGCATTTGCCATTTCTGTATCATTTTCGCGGTGTGCTTTCATCAGTTTATGGCCAAGCTCACCAAGCTTTACGTTATTTTTACCCAACGTAAACATATCGCTTAAAGCTTCATAGCGTGCCTTCTGTCCTGTAAGTTTTGTAAACTGTGCTTCATTAAAAGCATCAACATTTTTGTAAGCTTCATCAAGCGGCATACCGTACATCTGCGCATACTTAACAGCACTTCCGATTCTGTAAGCTTCTTCCTGTGCCTGTTCCGGGCTTTCAGCTTTTCCGATTATCTGATTGAATACACTGTAGTATTCGTCAGGGACTTCAACGCCATAACGGTTCCAGTTTCCATAATGCTGTTCTTTTGCCTGATTATAGCTTTCTGTTTTTTTATCCCAAAATCCGCCTTCTGTTTTTCCGGTTGTATCTGCCTGCTGTGTTTTCTGTTCTTCCTGTTTCTTGTTCCAATACTCACTTTTCTGTGTAGGCATAAAAAAATCTGACATAAAGTAAAAACTCCTTATATCAGATTTTAGATTGCGCAATGCTGATTTGTTATAAACAAGATTTAACTTTTAAGAATAAGATTAAAATGCGCCGTCTTCTCGCTGCTTCTTACCCAGTCTTCGTATTTAATACCAAACTTATTAAAGAATTCCTCTTCCGTCATTTTATCTTTCTTTACATTCTTTGCAGCTTTATTAATTGCATTTTCTGTGTCCTGTAAATAAATCTGCCTTGTTGTCTGATTGCCATTTGATGTATTCCATTCTTCGCTGGAAACTTTTCCCGAAGCCTGCATAGCTTTAGGAATATCAGTCTTACCTGCAATGTTTGTATTTGTATCTTCAACACGGCCATGCTTAAGGTCTACTACGGCTGCATGCGCCTGCTTCTCTGCTTCTTTAGCCTGCTGTTTTGCTTCTGCTCTTGCTTCTTTTCCGCCTTTCAAATTGCCTTCGATGGTTTCTTCTGGATTGTGATAGTTCTGCAGAATAAAGCCTTTGTCACCTTCTTTTGGAATAACTACCCATGCTTCATTCTTGTAAGTAATAACCGGAGTAGAAGTAACATCATCATGCAATGGATCCGGCTTATAGAAGAAGTCAATTTTTCCATAATCATCTTCGGAAATACCGCGTGTTGCTGCAAAAGCGTTTTTAAGAACATCCACAACGCCGCCTTTTGCTTCAAGCTCTGCTTTTTTTCCAAAAGTATTTCCGTTGTAGGTGTAAAGGAAGTCGCCTTCGCTGACAAGTCTTGCAGCTTTTGCAACGTCAGTTTCGCTCTTTGCATTGAATGTCTTAAGAAGCTTTCCTTTTTTATCAAGCTCTAGGAATTTTGTTTTTGAAAGGATTACATCGTTTTTTGTCTTATTAAATCTTTCTACAAGTTCTTCGTCTGATTCATTTGCATTAGATCCCAATACAGTATCTACCCACAAGTTAGAAAGCTGAATAACTGTGTTGTCGTCATAATCATCAGGATTCTTTTTTATATCATCAACAAGCGGTTTTATTTGAGTATCAAAAACAAGTTTAAGTGCCGGACGGGATTTTATAACCAGGTCATACATCTGGTTTCCCAATGTATCTTCGGAAGCACTGCTAAAATACTTCTGCCCCCAGGTCTTTTGACGTTCTGCAAGGTTTTTGTCCTTATTTTCTTTATAATTTTCATAGTGCCAGCTATCAAAAAGAGTTTGCGACATAATCCTTTTTCCGTCGTGATAGTTTACTATCTGTCCGTTTCTTACAAGCTCTACAGCAATATCAGGCGCTGATTTTATAAAATCCTCAAACTTATCATAATCAACTCCACTTCCACCGGCTCCACTGCCACTTCCTGATTTTCCGCTTGACAAAAATAAATCAAAAACTTTTGAATAATGCTCTGTTCTGCTTTCATCAAGCTGCAAGCCTTTGAATGAATTAAGAAGCATCTGTCCTTGTCGTGCAATGGTCTGCCGTTTTTCCCAAGTGTCCTGCTGTAACATCTGCTTTTCAATATTTGCAAGCTGTAAGCCGTTCTTGTTCTGCATATCACGCAAAGCAGCGTTATAGCTTTGCTCCATTATTTTATTTATCTGCTCATCCAAGGCTTTTGTGTCAAACTCTGCCGGAAGTCCTTTTATGTCTGTATGCTGTAAACTAAAGTCTACATTATCAAAGTCGCTCTTAAACTCTTCATAAGTTTTACCATTCTTAATTCCGTCGGCTTTTGACTGTTCAAAAACTGTAAGCTTAGCGTCAACATAACAGTTTTTATAGTTCATTTCTTTCTGCTGCTGGTATTCAAGCGGGTTTAAGTCGCCGCTTTCATATAAGCTTCTGTCAAGTTCGTTGTAAATATTAAGAAGGTCTGCGCCGTGGTGCAGCTGTTTTGCGTTCTGCTTTGCTGTCTGAACATCTGCTATACGTTTCTGCGACTGGCGCTGCTCCGCCATCTGTCCAACTTTTGCGCTAACTCCTACGCGATGTTGTTCCATAATGGCTTCAAACTGCTGGGCCTGCAAATTATTACGGCAATAGTACGGGCTGTTCTTGTCACTCATTCCGCTTTTTACGCGGGTGAAAAAGTCGTTTATTTGTGTATTCCATTCTTCATCATTAGAGGATTGTCTTATTTGTGCCAGCTCATTATTAATATCCGTCTGCAGCTGAATTTCTTTTGTCTGTGTAGAAAGTCTTGCCTGTTCCTGGAATTCCTTGTCCAATGTCGTTGCGATTGTACTTGCGCTGTGTAATATGTCACCAAAGTTTCTGCTAAAGCTTCCCATTTTTTTTTACCTCATACCGATTGCAAGTTTTGTATTGTTTTTTAGCATTTTGGATGTATTAACTGATGTTTTAAAATTCATTACATCACTCTTAACCATATCTGTAATATTCTTGCCGTCAACATAACTCTGAGCCATACCACCAAAGAAAGCTTTAAAACCACCCCAAAAACTGTTTCTGTCGTCAATCTCATCTTGTATTTTTTTGCGATTATATCTCCAGCTTTCTTCCATCTGATTAAGGTTATTCTTATAGATATTATAGTTACTGCCACCTTCTGCATAAGAATTAACTAAATCCAGCGCATTCTGCCGTGTTGTATCAGCTTCAACGCGGTTACCAAAAATATCAACCTTATATCCTGCAAGATTTGTAAGAAGCTTTCCAAGCTGGTTGCTTTCTGTAGTTCTTGCTGCGTCCTGACTGAACTGCAACTGCTGGGAATTAACAGCGCTTTCCATTTCAACGGCTTCTGATAAACTGCTTCCGGCTCTGATTCCGCTTCCGGCAAGTCCTGCAAGGCTTGCGCCTGCGCTTTTTCCAGCACCCATTGCCTGAATATTCCAGTCCAAAACATTCTGATTCTGACTTAAATATAAACTGTCAATAGTAGCATTAATATCCTGACTTACAGAAGATTCTGTAATGTCCTGCCCTAAATCAGATATATCAGCCTGTATATTTGCCTGATTTGCATTTTTTTCGGCTTCCGCCTTTGCTGCGGCAAATTTCTCCTCTACATCTTTTTTGTTGTATTGATAAAGTTTATCAAGATAATCCCGATAATCTTCGAGCTTATCCGCCATTTCATAGTTATTTACAAGCGATGTAACACCGCCTGTAAGAGCCATAGCCAATGTAGCAATGGCCATTCCGCCTGTTACTGGATCCATCTATATTCCTTCCTTACGCCGTCTGCGCGTCAACACTTAAAATATTAACTGCCCGCGGTTCGTCCGCTTCCAGCTCAAAAGTAACGTCCCTGTCTGTCACTCCAGGGTAGGTGATCTTTCCGATTCCTGAATACGGCAAGCTTGTAATTGTCGTAAACTTCTCGTCTGCTACGCCCGTGCATTTCATAACCGGCATATAACTGTCTAAAAAGCGCACAAGAAGCGCCGTAATGCGCCGCTGCTCCTTCTGATTTATAACCGGCATACTTTTAATATAACTTCTGAACTTATATCCGATATAAACAGTGTCGTTTTCCCCGATAAATCCCGAAGGAATATTGTCATAATCGCAAGTCTTATTCTGCGTCTGATTAAACAAAATCGCGCCTGTCGTGTAGCCGTCTGCAGGATCCTGCGCCTGAGAGTTATATTCCTTAAAGCTATCAAGGTAAACTTGCTTTCCTAAATCCAGCTTTTCAAGAAAATACCTTCCGCCGTCTTCCACCACAAAGAAAACTAAATCATACTCATCATCGCCGCGTGTAACTGCGCAGTTCTTGATTTTTCCGTGGGTAGAAATTCTTCCCCATGCCATAATCCCGTTTGTTTTATCGTAAAGCATTTCCGCTGCCGTTCCGTCGGCCCTTACAATAATCAAACGTGAATAAGGATTTGTCATGTAGTCAAAATCAACGGCCTTACTCTCGCGCAAAATATGATCTGCAAGAAGCGCAATATTATTAGTCTGAAAAGCGTTTACAGCATAGTCATTATTGTAGTAAAACTCCCGGATTCCTTTCTTACCCTGAGCAAAATAAACTGTCGCAGTTTCTACTGCCTGCCCCTGTATTTCATCACTTCCATATCGGCCCTGCATCGAAGCGGTTACGTTCAGGGCTGAAATATCAGCCGCAACGCTCCATATACTTGATTCTGTTCCGATTGCCAAAAACTTGTTTGAGCTTAAAAACATAATGCTGTCGTTCTGGTCACTTGCAAGTTCAAAGAATAATCCGCAATCGGCTGTAGTTATGTTGTTTGAATTTACTACAATGTCGTAATCTTCTGCACTGGCTGTTTCTGAACTTCTCCATAGCTGCAGGGTTAAAACCTGATTTTCAAGCGTTGTCTTTATAACTTCCTTCTGTTCTTCAACTTCCTGCCCCTTATCATCAGTTTTCTTTTCCGTAATGATTTCAGTTTCATCAAAAACAATCTTTGCAGTATTGATGGTAAGGGTATTGCTAGTTGCCGCAAGCACTTTAGTTCCCACCGGAATTTTGTTTCCCGTAACGTAATAGTCCGTAATCGGATAGGAAAGCCCGCCTGTAGTAAAATCTGCCGTTACGTTCCTTAAAACAGTCTGTCCCGTTGCTTCATTTACGTCTTCCTTCCTTATATCGCAGGTAAAAACATGTAAATCAGCGTCTTTCACGGCACGGCTTACGGTTACATACTTTTTATAGGTTGAAAACTCGTTGTAACGTTCTTTTGTTTCATCCGGTGCCGCACTTGCCCATACCTTCTGAGGTTCGTTTCTTGTTGAAGCAAAAAACAGACGGTTATTGAAGAAAGCAACACATCCAGGGTATTTATTTTGAGCATCAAAAAGCGCCGTATCAACATTCGGATCAGTTCCGTACAAAGCCCATCCGTCGTTGTATTCGTATAGTTTTCCGTTAAGAACAGCGTAAAACTTTGTAATTCCGAGCGGAAATTCCTTTGTTGTAAGCTGGCTTCCGTTTGCAACCGGCATGTAATAAGTAAACTTTCCGTGTCCGTCGCTTGTAGATTCCTTAAGCGGTAGTGTATCAACCGGTATCATAACATAGTCAAAATCATCATCAAGCTGTACATCCGGGTAAAAGTCAAACTCCATTTTAGAAGCCGTAAAATACTGCGGACTTCCGGCATGCCATTGAATGGCATAAGGCGGGAAGTCGCGGTGTGCAAAAATCATTGTGTCATAGTTCTGTGCGTAATGCAGTTCTTTAATGACTGCCAGGCTATTCCAGACAGTTTCAATAGTCTGCAGGATAACCAGGCTTCCGTCGCTCTGCTGTTTCCATACAGCTAAACTCTGTGCTTTCAGTTCAAAAATAAAAACTGTGTCCTTATTCACAATAAACGGGATTATGCGGTTATTGCCTGAAAGCTCTGCAACTCTTTCAGTCCCGCTTCTTCTTTTAATTCCGCCAGTTGGAATAATTTCAAAGTTTTCAATTCTTGCAGCCCCCTGATAATACTGTCTTATATCAGTGCGGCCGTTAAGGTTTTGAGAAAGTTCTCCTGACGCAAAGTTAGTTATAAGCATTTATACTTCCCCCAGTCCCAGCTCTTCAATCCACCAGCGGTTACCCTTAGTCTTATTTCGCGCCATTTCCGCGCTCTTTTTCTGCGCATTGTTTGCAATAATCTGCGCTTCATTAAACAGCATCTGATATTTCTGTGTGTCGCCGGTGAGTTTCAAAACAACACTTGCCGCTAAGTCACATTCAATGTATGCACTTAACTGCGGGTCAAACTTCGGCTCATCATAAAAATTATAGTCCTCTTCAATAAGCGTGTAATAGGTCTGTTCGCTGTCCCAGCTTTCAGCCTTAACGTAAGCATCTTCATCCAGGTAATAGTATTTGCTCAGGTCAGCTTCAACCGGCTCTGAAACTTTTTCGTATTTTCTCTTTCCGGAAAAGTAATTTGTGATGTAGATAAGTACAGCGTCTGCGGTGTCCGTATAAATAAATCCGCCTTCTACAATGTAGCTGTCATTACCTACAAGTCCTACAACCTTTGCACAATCTGCCGGAAGTGCATACATAAAATCATAAGTTGTAAGATTTTCTTCTGTATCAATGTCGATTACTTCAAGTCGCGCTCTTTTCTTCTGGCTGGTCCAGTCGTAAGAAGAAAGCGCCTGTAAAATAGTTGCGTGGTAAAAGTCTTTTACAACCCTTACGCGGTTGCTTGTTCCTTCTTCCCATTCAGATTCAGTAATAGGCTCTTCGCCGGCCTTTGCAAAAGCTCTTGCAACTATGTCTTTATTAATATTCATAACATGCCAACCTAAAATAAAATATGGGCACGGCACGTTTCCGCACCGCGCCCCGTAAAACAAAAGCTAATCCAGCTTTACAAAGTGGCCATTGTCACCAACCGGCGGTTTTACCGATTCCGGAAGCTCTACCACGCTGTCAGCGTGATAAAGCCTGTCATTCCAGTAACATGTAGTTTTTACCCTGTATTTAACAGTTTTTTCTGTTTTGCCGGCGTCTTTTGCTGTTGCGTTCTGATTATCAACCATACATTACACTCCCAGATAAACATCCATACAGGCAGAAATTTTACCTGCAGTATGAGTGCCAACGCCTGTAACGGCTGCACGCATGTACTTGTAATTCCAGTTCTGTGGAATATGAACATCAAAGTTTGCATCCTTTGTAAGTTTTGCTTCCAGGATAACTGGAGACTCAGCAACAGTAACATAAGTTGAGTTATCGTTACTTCCCTGTACCAGAAGCTGTACGGAAGTTCCGCCAGCAGCGGCAGTTTCAACAATAAAGTTTACTGCTCTGTAAGAAGGGTCTGCCTTGTCAATTTTAAGAACATTACCAAGTGCGTCAGTGCCGGCACTTCCAAGAGTAACCGAGCCAAAATTAAGGGCAGCATCAAATCTTGATTTCTGCATATTTGCATCTCCTTTAATCAGTTAAGCCCCGCATACGCAGGGCATATTTTTAGACTACCTGTGATTCAGTCATCAGGATAGAAGGACACTTACGGATTCTTCCATCTCCAATTTTCAAAACGTCATTACCCCAAGGGTCAGAAGAAGGGTAAATAACGTTAGACTTCTGGTTAGCTGTCCAGTTAAGAATACCCTTGATAACCGGGTTACATGCGATTGTGATTGTTCCGCCGCCAACAGCAAGATTGTCAATATTTTTAGAAATATATTCAGCAATCTTTTCACCGATGTTGTTAGCAGTCTTATCAATGTTTGCAAGACGGATAACAGATTTTGAGTGACGAACAGCAAGACCGCGTGCAATGCGGTAATGAGTTTCGTAGCCCATATAACTTTTTCCGTTTCCATCTTCAATTTTATGGCGTCCAAGATCTTCAACTTCAACACCAAAAGTCTTGTGTCCTTTAGGGTAGATAAGATGAGCCTTATCGCGCGCCCATTTGATAAGGTAAATTGATGTAAGGTTGTTGCCAGTACCGCCCATGTCAATAACAGTTTCGCCGTTAATCTTGTTAAGACGAGTTGCAAAACCATTAGTATAATGAGGATCTGCATTGTGATTACCGTAAAGGATATCGTCAGTCATATCCTGGCTGAGACCTTCAATAAAAGCTGCCTGCTCGCTCATAAGCAGCTCTGCTCTGTGGTTAGCATTGTCAAAGCCAGCTTCATCAATAAGCTGTGCATCAACCTGAGAGAAGATTTCAATGTTAGAAATTACATCTTCAATAGTCTTTGTCTGGCTAGAAGCTTTTCCAACACCTTCATTGTAGCCTCTGTGCTCACCGTGAGGGAGTGCAGTTCTTACAAGTGTTGAATGAACTGTGCCTTTATTTGCCTCAATCAAAGGTGCATCCAAAAGCAGCTCGTCAAGTCTTGCAAGCTCTTCGATAATCATACGGCAATCAGGATTACTGCCGTTAAGACGTTTTGCCACTTCAAGAGAAGTAAGCTGGTCTGTTAAACTCAAAACAGCCATATAGAATTCTCCTTATTTTTTATTTTTGTAGAATGAGAAGGCACCGCCTTCTGAAATAGATTTATAATCGTCAGTTTTACCGCCGGTATTACCTGGCGATCCCGCCTCAGCATTCATTTCACCAAGATTAATGAACATCTTTACGACTTCATAATCTCCCAAAAGTCCGGCCTTATCGAGTTTTGCCGCTAAGCTCTGTCCGCCGTAAGCCGCAACGCCTCTCTTAAGCATTTCTATCTTTACCGGATAGTCCTTGCCGTACTCCTTCTGGAGTGCTGACTGTGTTTCGTGCACCTGTGCCTCAAAAGCGGCTTTCTGCTGCTCTGCGGCGTTTTTCATCGCACTTGTTCCCACTTCCTTAAGGCTCTGGTAAAGTGCCTTAGCCTGTGCGTCAGTGAGGTTATTCTTAAAGGCCATTTCACGGAAAAGTTTTGCGTCGTCCCCTTCAATAGAATACTTGTCGGCACTTTCAGGCTTACCAAGATTTTTATAAAAGGTTTCGATTTCCTCTGCGCTTGCGTTTTCCCCAGGTTTCACAATGCTATTCCCCAGTTTGCCCTCAAGCTCCAGGTAAGATTTAGCAAGGTCGCCGACTTTCCCAAATTTCTTGAGTTTTTCAGCTGCTCCCGCATCCTTTGTAATGTCGCCAATCTGCTCCATCCAAGCCGGATTCGGTACATCCCCGCCGCCTTTATTTCCGTCTGCATTAGGCTTATTCCCTGCGCCGTTATCCCCACCGTTTCCGGCAGGTTTTGGATCAGGTTCAGCTCCCTGCATTCCGCCCATAATGTTCTTAATGTCATTAGCTCCGGCATCTGGTGCCGGTGTCTGCTGTGTTTCTCCGTCCATGTTTTATCTCCTATTTATTACTCAGTTTTTCTTCATAAAGTATACGAGCTGCAAGAATTTCTTCGTATACTTTCATAGCATTAAGCTGGATAATAAGATAATGTTTCTGAACATCATCCAGAGCTTCAAACTTTTCTGATTCAATAAAATCACCAAGTTTATTGATTTTTTCATCCAGTTCTTTAAGCTCAATTCTCATGCGACCAAGATAATCTGGCTTAAAACATTTCTTTTCGCCTGTAGTATCAACCATTCCGTTTTCTTCTGAGCCGCAGCAAACGCCGTCGGTTACTTTGTTTTCACATTCAGTACAGTCTTTTTCCATGTTTAATTCTCCTTTCTGCAATCGAAAATTGCATCACTTATCTGCATATCATTATTGCATCCAAGTCTTTTAAAAATCATAAACTTTGCATAATTATTTAATGCAATTTGTCTCTCATTTTCGATTCTGTGATTGAAGAATTCCAAGTCATACAAAAGCTGATGCAAAACAATTTTTCCATCGGGCGTACCAAAAACACGGCGAAAACACTCAGTCATTCTTTTGTCACGCTCTATGATTATTCTTTTTTTCTCTTCATCATCTTCATCAAGTGTACTGAATATTTTTTCATATTCCATTTCTAAATTAGCCATTCATTCCCCCTGTAAGCTGTTTGTTAATCTGATCCATCATAGACCCCTGTTGTGCAGCTTCACCCATCTTGTTTGCGTTCTGCATGAGTGTCTGAGCCATTGCCATCTGCTGCTGCTGTGCGGCCGCCTGCTGTTCCGCCTTAATGCGTTCCTCACGGATTTTCTTAACGTCATCATCTTCGCGGATAACATTCTGAGGCATTTTCATACCTTCCATAGTGCTCTTCATAAGCTGGTCGCCGTCAATAAAATCACCAGCATTAGGAAACATCTGCATGATAGGACCGACTGCGCTAAGAGCCTGGAGAGTTCCGCCCATCTGGTGATATTTCTGCTGATTCTGAGCAAGAGGCCCCGTAAAGTCAATTTTGATTATCGCCTTACTTTGCATCAAAGCCATAGGCGGCGGCGGTAAAAGCTGCGCCCTCATAAGCAGGCTGAAACTTCTTGAAATAACGTTGGAAAGGAATTCATTAAGATTAACTATAAAAGTCGAAAGTGTAGCCGCCTTTTCTCCCTGCAACTCCATAACCTCAGTAGCAGTCATATTGCCCTGACGTTCCTGCAGCGCAAGGAAGTAATCAACATAAAACCAGTCCTTAACGTCCTTATCGTAGTTTGCAAGCTCCTGTAAAGTGATAGGATAATTTTCTCCGGTTCTCAGTGCTTCAAGAGTGCTGTTTTGAGTAGGCTTATAAGTAATTCCCCTTGGACTTAAGTCAATATCGTGCATGTCTTCGCTTGCAAGCATAGGCGGTTCCGCAGAAGTCTGTGCAATCTGCAGGCTTGTTTTCTTAATTATGTTCAAGGCTTTTATTTCATTAAGTGCATCCTGAGAAGGACTTGAGCCGTAAGCAAAGCCTGAATATTTCTCCCACGTAAAAACCGCAAAGGGGAATTCATTGTAGCCCGATTCTGATAATATCCATCTGTTTGTAAGGTCAATGTAAACACAGGCGTAAGGCATGTTTTTTGAGTTCTTGAATTCAGGCTTGTACTCAGTACGCGGATAAACGCACATCAGAATTTCGCAGTCATCATTCCAGTGTGTAGTTTCCTTTACCTTTTCCCTCATGTTTTCGTGTACGTTTTCTTCACCGAAAAAGTCAACGATGTTTTTAAGCTTGTCAGAATACCAGCGGAAACAGGTGTCTATCTCTCCGTAAGGGTTTACATCAAAATAAAGCTGATTAGGCGGATAGTGAATGAAACGAAGCCTGCTGTTTTTAATATCCTCGTCAATAAAAAGTGCACCGTGTCCTATGCAGGTACAGTCACTTACGGCCGGATTTGTTTCCCGGTAAAAGTTAGTACGGTTGAACATGGCAAGCATGATTTTCTCGCAGTCCTCAAGCCAGTCTTTAACGCCGTATTCATTTAAAAGAGAGTTATCTTCAAGTCCCAGCTTAAACCATACAAGGGAAGGGCTTACGGCATAACCTACAATTCCTGCATCCAAAGTCTTCTTGTAACCGTAAGCCTTTGAAGTAAAACGCTTAGGACGTGTCGGCACGTCGCCAACCTTTTTCCATTCATAAACAATATTGTTAGAAAACTTCTGGGCTTCCGTCCAGTCATCTTCAAACTTAGCGCGGTTATCCTTAAGCTGCTGCCATCTGGTTTCAAGTTCCTTTATTAATTCTTGCTTTTCCATACTACAATTTTATATTGCAGTAAATTAGCAAGTCATAAACAAATAAAAAAAAATCCGCCGGCAAGTATTGCAGCAACTTACCGGCGAAAAATGGGTTATTATTTAATAATCTCCGCAATAGGAGAGGGCCTTTTTCCTGCGCCCCAACAGTTCCTTATATCGGGATAAACTCCCTTAAAATACTTTACCCATACGGGCAAGCTACTTTTATTCTTTAATTTCTTTTGTTATTAATACTCTGTCTGTATCTAAAGTGAGTACAAAAGGTATTCCTTTAATTGTGCCTCTATTAACTCTTTCTGTTGGTGTATCAACTTCAAATTGAATTTCATTACCGATTATGCTTTCTTTCAATAAATCGCGATATGAATTAATGCTTAATTCAATTTGAATTCCATAGCCTTCTTTTTTAAGTCCTAATCTTTCTAATTCCTTTGCAGCTTTTAAGCTTTGTTCATATAATTTATTATAATTCATATTATACCTCGCTCTTTTATCGGCTATTTTTTCTTGCAATCTGATTACAGATTTCTTCCGCTTTTATCCTTTTTACCAATTAATAATATTGTCATTTCTTAATCTCCTTCTTAAGCACGTGCCAGTATATGGCCGTTGCGCCCCATAGTCCTACCGTCAAAACAATAGATAAAATCAATTCTGCCATATTATTTCTTTTCTCCAAAAATCTCTCTTGCTGTCATTGTTTCTTTGAACTTCTCACAAACTGCCGCAACCTGGACCGCTTCTTCTGCACAGCTTAAAGCAAACTGCCTTATAATCTCCAGCTGATCATACAAGCGCTCGTTATCATCACTCCTTATCATAATCCAAAGCGCTTCAAGCTGTACGCCCATTCTTTGAACTTCTTCTGAACACTCCTGAACTTCTTCCAAAAGCACTCCGTACCCTTCGTGTGTACTATGGTATTTCATTCCATGCTCTTTTGTAATTTTTCTAAATTCATCCAAAACTGCTTTATTAATTCTGTCTGTTGCTTTTATGTCTATCATTTTTTTTCTTCTCCCTAATTAAATGGATCCCAAGTTTTAATCTCCAAAATTAAGTAGTCCCTGCTCCTTAAACTTATTAAACCGGGCTTCTTCTCTTTCAAAATAAATATGATTTTTCTCACATCCGTAAAAATCATATCCATATTCCCAAGCAGCTATACGGCTACTTCCACTTCCTAAATGGCTGTCAAATATCTTAAAACCTTTTTGTGCAAAACGGCTTAAAAGATATTTGTATAACTCAACCGGTTTTTGAGTCGGGTGGATTTTTTTTTCACAGTTATATCCAGCATTTATTAACCTGATTAATTTTGCAGGCTTGTCATAACTGGTCCAAGCAAGTTCTATCTGTGAAAAATTTTCCCACGGCTGAACTTTATCCCATACAACGATACAACGTGTAGGATTTAAATTAAAATAATTTCCTCCCCATATAATTTGATTTTTAGATACTCTAAATAATTCTTGAAAGTAATCTTCTCCGGGTGGATTTTCATCCCAGCTACAATCTGAATTATTCAAAAATCTATTTTTAAGTTTTCCTGCGCCTCCATTTAGTCGTTTTCTTTTAGTGTAAACTCCACCACTGTAGCCGGCGCCTCTTCCCATCTTAGGCGCATTTATTCCATAAGGTGGATCCACTATTGCTAAGTCAAAAAACTTATCAGGAATATTTTTCATATACTCCATACAATCCATATTAAAAACTTCGCTTATCATTAAAACGGATCCCACTCCTTAGTTTGCCTTTGCGGTCTCCAGCTTCCATTTACTTTGCGTAAATGTGTAGTAGGGTGCATAACAAAGTCACTCATTACCGCATAGCGAAATTCATCGTAAACGTGGTCTTCCAACTTTGTATCTATATCCTCCGGGTGATTTGGATTAGGTGTAAGCATAGGAATTGTCCTGATAAACGCCTTGCAGGTATTAAATACCTGGAACATCGGCGTTCCGTTCTGGTCTACCGTCTGCTTAAAAATTTGATCCACCATAACAAGCCCGTTTATGCGGTCATTGTTTGCCGGAACCATATTAAATCCAACGTCTGCAAAATCCTGCATAATACACTGATTATTTTCCTCGCTCCATATTGCAGGATCCGCAACCATATCTTTAATTCCTTCAAGGCTTGCAAACTCCCACGCTTCCTGAGCAAGTACCCTAGATTCCTTTTTTACCCCAGTGTTGTATTCATCCTGCTTACAGCCGTAAAGCTCGCGATAACGTATCAAACGTCCCTGAGAATTAACCGCATAAAAGCCGATAGAATACGGCTTAGCCCATCCCCAGTCCATCGCACAGAAGCGGAACCACATTCCCTGTTCAAGAATAAACGGTTTGCATACATGTATGTTCGGTCTAAAACTTTCCAAAACCTGTCCCTCAAATACGCTCCAGTCTCCAAAACGCAAAGCACGTGCAATATGACTTGGAAGGCTTAACAGCTTCTTTTCATAATCAGGGTCATTCTGCATTAACACCTGATTATCATTCAAAGTAGAAGGAATAAAGCAGGCTGTATCACGGCTTTTTATTCCGTTTAATTCAGTTTCAATGTAGAAAATCTGATTCGGAATATGGTCATCCATAAAACGCTGCTTAATCCATCCGTGGCCGACTCCGCCCGGATTTCCCGTACCTCGTATATAACTTGGTACACCGTGCGCACTACGTAAACGTGACTTCATCATAAGCCAGCAGTAAGGCGTAGGATAATTGCCTAACTCGTCAATTCCTACCCACGTATACTGATGTCCTATGTAATGCTTCACATCTTTCTCATTTTCCAGATAGCGCATTTTTAGCGTCGCACGATTTGGAAAAATCCATATATTTGAGCCTTCCTTAGAGCCTTTTCCGACGAAACGTGCGCCCTGCGGTGTAAACAGTTCGTTAGCTCTATCCATAAGCTCTTCCAGCTCGTCATAGGTCTGTCGGAAAAGAATACCACGCCAAAACCGGCCGTACAGATCCGCACCCTGCATATAATCACCTATAAGCCAGTCACTTTTCCCTCCGCCGGCCGCTCCGCCGTAAAATAATTCCGTCGCCGGACACCTTAAGGCAAGCTCCTGTTTCGGCTGCGGCTTCCAGTACACTTCATAGCTCATAAGCCTTTCTCCAGTGTTATAACGCCCTTAAAATGCTTCTTAAGTTTTTTGTAAACAAATTCCTTGCAATCTGAATAATGCTCACATTTATCCACCGGACGTTTCGACCAGCCAAGTTTCATGCAGCAGCGGCAGCGCCAGTAAAAAGCAAGACAATTCTGCATGATTTCCTTTTCTACCTGTATTACCCGCATATCAACCGGTTTATCCATACGCAAATTCCCCTTAGAGCTACCAAAGTACGCTAATCCTTGCAGTCTTTCTCAGCAAGTTTGTTCCATTCTTCAACCGAAGCCGATTTAGGCACCATCTCAATAACTTTCAGCTTTTCTTCCACCAGCACTTCCGGCTTAATCAGGTTCAGATAGCGCAGGTACATCTGCATGTATTTTGACCTGTCTACAAGTTCGATTTTCAGCCCGAACTTTGTCGGCTCTATGCTCTTTATACACTTCGCTTTCTCTCCCAGCTGTGACAAGTCTTTTACCGTCAACGTGCCGTTGGCCTTTACAATCTCCGCAGGGTTGAAGTCCGCAAGAAGCATTAAATCCTTAAGAAGCTTGTAGCCGTTCTTCTCGTCCAGGTCAGCCTGACTTTCCCTCAAGAGTTTTGCAACTGCAATCTTGATGTGTTCACGGCTCATAAGTCGGCTAGAACAGGCTTCGCAAACTTCGTTACTCCGCTCTTTAATCTTCCCGGTTCTCTTGTCGCGCTCCTTGTAGACCGCCTTGTAACTTGCCGTCGCGTTCAGGAAGGTAAGGTCATCGGTACAGAAATGCAGCACAAAAAGCCTTTCTTTGTGTTTCAATTCTACATCCCATGTCTTTTCTTCTTCCTGCTGCAACATCCTTTACTTACCGCCTCTTAAAATATATCGCCCACGTTTTCGCTGGATTCTTCCAGCCCCCTCGCTTCGCGCTGCTCCTTTGCCTTAGCCGCAAGAAGCTTCGCAACGTGCGCCGGGTCATCCGGGCTTATATTATATTTTAGGAGTTCAGCTTCGCTTTCGTCATAAACGGCCTTACGGTCCGCTTCCGCTTCTTTCTGTGCCTGCATTTCCGCCCTGATAAACTGATTATCAGCTTGTTTTGCTGCAAGTATCTTCCCAGCATACTGCATTAAACACTGCCAGGCGTGCGGTTTAATCATTTCAGAAGGCAATAGGGAAATGTCTTTCCAGTACGGATTGCGCTTGCCTTCGTGCATTCGCTTAAACTCGGTGCATATAACACTGGCCACGGCTTCCGGCGTGTTCACATCATCACTCACTTTTAAGATCTTAGCGTTAAGAGTTTTGATAGCAGCAGCGGCCTGACTTGCGTTATACCCATAGCAATTCTTAGCAAAAAACTCATTCAGATAGCCCGAAACGTCCTCGCACTCTATACTTTCATTACCTGAGTTTGCAATCGACAATGCCTGCTCCGCAAGCTCATCAAGATTACCCGTACAGTCAGATTCCGTCTCTGTCTTTGTTTGAGTCTCTTCTGTCTGTTCTCCTGAATCTTTTCCGGCCCACGGCTGATGTTTCTGTTCGCAATTTTGCGTAGCCGGACTGTCAAAAGGTCCGGCGGAGCAAAATTGCTCTTTCTCAGTCTTATCTTTCTCTTCTTGTGTGTGTGTTTCTTTCTTACTCTTATCTAAAATTTCTTTCTTTCTTTCTGTCTCCTCGCCGTTGACGACATTTTTTTTGTTTTTGTCGTCAAAAATATTTTTGGCGACATTTTTTGCAATTTTGTCATTTTCGGGGCAAAAAAAATCGTCGCGCTGCGCCATTTCCTGCGCATTGCTGCCGGAGCTTTTCGGGGCTTCGTTCTGTCGCTCTTCCGTCTGCTCGCAGGCGGTTGTTTCGTCCGGTCGCATTGAACCGGTTGGAAAGTCCGCCGTTACGGCCTGTTCTTTTTCCTCTGTCATTTCAAAATCTTTTACTTCAAAATCTGCGGTTATAGCCTGCTGTTTTGATTCAATCATTTTCAAAACAATCTGGCGCCGCTGTTCCATAGTACGCGGAGGGTCTTTTGCGTTGTATTCCCAGTTGCAGAATCCGCATATAAAACTGTCTTCGCGCACCCTGTAAATAATGCGCCTTTTACGGAGCATATTTGCAATCTTAAAAACAATAGACGGCTTATCAACGCGCATAAGCTGCGCAAAAATTACGCCGTCATCCAGGTCAAACATACCGTCTTCATCCGCTTTCCTGAGCGCAGTTATATAGAACATATAAGGCGCAAAAGCATATTCGGGTGGTAACTGTTTTTCTACATTAAAAAAATCCTCGTCTGTCAGTAAGTCAGTCGGGAGTTTTTTCCAAGCCGCCGTGTTAAGCATTTTTTTTTTAATTCCTTAAAAACTGTTGATTTTATCTAAAACTTCATGATTGATTCCGTCACCGTAATCTTCCTCGTCATAAAGTTTGTAAAGTCCTCTTGAAACTTCATAAACCGGGTAGTGGAGAGATAAAGTTGTTATCACCTGAGCAACCCCGTAGTGACTTACGCCGCTTAATTCTTCGATCTGCGAAAATGTCAAAGGGTGCTTCTGCATTTCTGCGAAAATAAGGTTGTAATCAACTTTTTTTTTCCGGGGCTTTTTTTCCACCTCGAAGCTGAAATCAAACTCCTGCTGATACCAGCGCTTTTTTTCCACCTCGAAGCTGAAATCAAACTCCTGCTGATACCAGCGCTTTTCTCCCACCTCTCCCATAGACTACATCGGTAAATCCTGCTGTGCGCGTTCTCCTTCAAGATAGTTCAGACACCTTTGCTGTAACTCACTTATGTTTTTGTAAACATTTACCAAAGCATTTTCTTCTTCGTCCTCTTCCGTAATTTTCAGATAAGCATCACCCTTAAGAAGTGAAATTCCTACACCCGCGTACTGCGCGTTAAACTTTGTCTGGAATGTAAGCTTTACAGATTGTTTTTCAGTGTTTGCAAAAGTAATGCTGTCAACAATAAAAACTGTCTGCTTTTCTCCGTCAAAGCCCAGGTAAGAGTTAAGGTTTTCCCTAAGCTTCTGTAAGTTTTCCCGGAAAGGCTTGTTGAATTCCTCATTGCTCTCAAGAAGTTTTCCATCGTTTCCTTCGGAATACTTGATTGAAATAAGAAACGTCTTTTTAAAAGTAACCTTGTTTACGATTTTTTCTGCCATAGTTCCCCCTGATATTTTTAAGCTGATTTTTTCATGCTGAATAATTCTTCCGGAATGTCTGAAAGCCATGTGTTAAAAGCATTCTTGACTTCTTCGCTCGGTAAACAGTTTTTCCGGTCAAGCTCGTTTGCGTAAAACTGGCCGATTTTCTTTTTTTCAAAAATTTCAGCAGTTGCAACCGGCTCTGAATCTTTTTGAATGAAAACAATAATTTCTTTTTCAGCAGCCATTTTTTTATAATAGCCCGCTGCACAAATGCACTGATTCAATGCTTTAGCGTGCCTCTCCCATTCGTTCATTTCAGAAGAAACAAAAATCTCAAATCCGTCTATCTTTTTTGAGAATTCACTAAAACGACCCGCTATCTTTTTTAAATCTTCAAATGTTTTAGATTCTATTTCTTTCTGTTTTGCCAGTGCGGCAAGCCTTTTAGCTTCCCTTATATTGTTTACTTCTCTCACAACCTTATTATGAGCTTTATTAAGGTCTTTAGGGAATTTCCAGTAAGGGTCCTTCATGTTTTTTCCGGCTTCTTTCGCCATGCGGTAGTAATCGCAGTAGTGTTCATATATTAAAAATTTATGATGATGTACCAGAGTATCACTTTTTATTACACCTTCTAAATATCTGAAAATCGGATAAGAAATTCCGACATATACACCGATTTCATGCTGAAAGTCTTTCCACTCTTTGTAATTTTCCTCACAAAATCCGTACTTTTCGTAAAATTTCAGCTTCTCAAATGTAACGGAATTGTCCTTACATTTTTTCATAATTGCCAGATACTTCTGCTTCTTACTTTTTGAAAGTTTCAAAAAAGCCCTGTTGTATGCCAGGTTAAAATAAGAACCAGCAAGAAGGAATTCAATGTCAGGATATTTTTTCCAAAGAGAAAATGTTTTCATCAAGGATTCTGTAGTTTTTGGAGTATACTTTTTAAGACAGTATGAGAAATTCGGGTATCGGCTTACTATCAGGTCTGAAAGCCTTCTTACATTTAATTCCCTCATACCTTCTCTAAGGTCACAAGGCATAAAAATACTGCAGGATTGTTTCAGCTCAAACCATTTTTCTTTTTCAACTCCATCTTCTCCTGGAATACTCATAAGCCAGCCGCAGCCATAAATGCAGTCATAATTCCTTACAAATTTCTGTCCTAAGTCGTTCTCTTTAAAAATTGCTACGGCAACACCTTTCCAAAATCCTTTTACAAGTCTTGTTACAATTCCTTTTTCAATAAAGAATAATTCTTCAAAATGTTCAGCTCTGTGCATTTCTTAATCCCCCATAAAATCAAACAGTAAGCCGTTGCCGTCCTTGTCGTATTTCACAGGCTCTTCATTTTTTACAAGAATTTCATCCTCTCCACCTTCCGTTTCCTGATTGTCGCATGGCTCTGTTTTTTCTCCGGAAATTTCTTCCTTTATGTCTTTTTCCATCTGTTCGCAAACTTCCGAAGCGCCTTTGCTTTCCGTAATGTCTGCTACCGGCTCATTTTCATCTTCCGGATTCTTCTGTTTTTCTGATTTCTGCTTAGGAAGAATTTCAAGGAAATAATCGCGTGCCATCTTAAAAACAAGCTCACTATCCAAAACAACATGATTACCGCCGCCAGACCTCATATTTTTCGCACAGTTCACAATGAAGTTATAGCACTCATCCATTTTGTCAGCCTTATAGGCTTCTTTAATTGCTGCGTCCTTACTGCAAAGCTCTTCTAAATAATTCTGAATACATGTTTTTTGATTTGTGACAACCTGTCCGAACTGTTTAATATATTTTTTGTAGTCTTTATCTGTCATGATTTATCCCAGCCTTTTCTTTTGTTGCTTCAAGTTCTTTGTTTTCTACAAATGACCTAAGTATTTTTAAATTTCCATAATCACGTGAAGAAGTCTTTTCTTCTGCCTTTGCGGCGCTTAGTTCTTCGCTTCGCTGGTGATAGCCACGTGCGGCATGATAGTAAATGTTTGCAAGTGAATGGTTTTTAAGTTTGCGTAAAGCTGCTTCTGCACGCTGGCACAAGTATTCCATCTCAAGGTAAAAGTTATAATTCGTCATAGTCCTAAAACTCCTATAAAAGACTGCCTGTCACATATCATCTGGAACAACAGCGCATAGATTTATCCGAGTAAACGCCGTCTTTCATATATGCCGCCGCATCAGGCTTAGGCTGCCGCTTTCCCCCGCAAGGTTTCCGACGAACCTTCCCTGCGATTTCCCGCGACATTTCCCCAAAGGAGAATTTGTAAAAATATCCCTCTTTCGAGGTTTTATATTTTCACTCCATACGGAGTTACTTGCCGATTTATAACTTTTTACCTTTCGGGTAAAAAAAAACCGCGTCATCTGCCATCTTGACAACGCGGTTTTTCGATCCACTACAAAGCAAATCAGAAAGATGGCAAATCTGATTAACTCTGAACCACAAAAAGAACATTCGACATATTCCCTTTGTGAAGTTAATTCGAGATTACCACTCTTTAACTACACTCCGCCCTTTTCTATCTTGAAAAATTCTTCTATAAAAGTTAATCTATGTAATTAAAATTAGATAAGTAAAGCTAAAAAATTGCTGCATCGCAATTTTTTTTAACGCTTTGCTATAGAACACCGGCGGCTCTGACCGGCCGCCTTACACAGGAGTAGGCTATGGCTGAAGAAAAATATGATTTTACTATCGAAAATCTGGGAAAGTGTACGGTAAACTCACCTATTAAGCTTTCCGCCGTTTTCGGAGATGGAACTGCTAACTATGTTACAGATGATTCTTATATCATCAATCAGATTAACGTATACGACAGAACAAAGCCTGTCGTTCTTGATTCTTCAAATTTGATTGAAAAAGCAGGTCCTCGCCAGAAGATATATTTTGATCCAGCTCACGTTCGTGCAGGTATTTGTACATGTGGAGGTCTCTGCCCTGGTCTTAACGACGTTATCCGTGCTATCGTTCGCTGTTTGAACACACGTTACGGCGTAAAAACTGTAAAGGGTTACCGCTTTGGTTACCACGGATTCTTCCCTGAGGAAGGTTATGCTCCTCTTGATCTTGACCGCTACACAATTGATGATATTCATAAGATTGGTGGTACTTACCTTGGAACAAGCCGCGGTGGCGGACAGCGTGTAAAAGAGATCGTTGACTGCCTTGAGCGTGATAATATCAATATGCTTTTCATCATTGGTGGTGATGGAACTCAGCGCGGGTCTTATGATATTGCCTGCGAAGTTGAAAGCCGCGGACTTAAATGCGCTGTTGTTGGTATTCCAAAGACTGTAGATAACGACCTTATGTTCATTGACCGCTCTTTCGGTTTCGAAACTGCCGTTCAGCGCGCTAAAGAAGCTGTTGCTGCCGTTCATATGGAAGCTGCAAGCCAGATTAATGGTATTGGTCTTGTAAAAATCATGGGACGCGAAGCCGGCTTTATCGCAACAGAGGCTGCTCTTGCAAGCCATGAAACAAACTTCTGTCTGATTCCTGAAGTTCCATTTGAAATGGAAGGTGAAAACGGCTTCTTAGCTTGTCTTGAACGCCGTCTTGCAAAACGCGGACACGCTGTAATCGTAGTTTCTGAAGGTGCAGGACAGGATTTGCTTGAAAGTACAGGCGCTACTGATGCTTCCGGCAACAAAAAACTTTCTGATATCGGTGTATTCCTTAAATCTCAGATTGAAAAATACTTCAAAGAAAAGAAGATTGAAATCAATCTCAAATATATCGACCCTTCTTACCAGGTTCGCGCTTCTGTTACAACAGCGGCTGACTCAATTTACTGTGAGCGTCTTGGAAACAACGCCGTTCACGCAGCAATGGCTGGTAAAACAAAGTGTGTAATCGGTCTTGTTCACGACAAGTTCGTTCACCTGCCAATTAAGGCTGTAACAGCTCACCGTAACGCAGTTGACCCTGAAGGTTCACTCTGGCGCGATGCTTTGGATGCTACTGGTCAGCCAATCCTGATGGTAAACGATATGGAAAAAGCTCAGGCTAAGATGGCTGCCGCTTTGGCAGGTGCTAAATCTAAGCCAAGTGAACAGAAGAAAGGTAAATAAAAAGAGATACTTTCATATGTAAGGAAATGCGGAGCGGAACTGCTCCGCATTTTATTTATATTTAAGTTATTTAATTATAATAAAGTTTTTTCTTGTTTTTTCCTTTCTTATGCATAATAATTACTTATTATGTTATTAAAAGTTTTCTTACTAATCGCCTTTTTTGTAATCTTTATTCAAGTTGGTATAAAGTGCCGCGGCACTGGTAAAAATGTAAACGGCTATGTTCTTGGCGGCCGCGCAGTTGGTCCCTGGCTTACAGCCTTTGCATATGGTACATCGTATTTTTCTGCCGTAATTTTTGTCGGTTACGCAGGTCAGTTCGGCTGGAACTTTGGTGTGGCTTCCACCTGGATAGGTCTTGGAAACGCCTTTATCGGTTCTTTGATGCCCTGGGCAATTCTTGGCCGCCGTACCCGCATTATGACCCAGCATTTGAATTCAAAAACAATGCCCGACTTCTTTGGAAACCGCTTTGGATCAAAAGGACTTAAAATTGCCGCTTCTGCAATCACTTTCCTCTTTCTGATTCCTTATACCGCTTCGCTTTTCAACGGACTTTCACGACTTTTCCGTATGGCCTTTAATGTTGACTATTCTGTCTGTGTCATCGTGATGGCTGTATTGACCGCAGTTTACGTAATTATCGGCGGTTATATGGCAACGGCCGTAAATGATTTTATTCAGGGAATTATCATGCTGGTTGGAATTGTTGCCGTAGTTCTTTCTGTTCTTTCTAAAAACGGCGGCTTTATGCAGTCACTTGCCCTTATGAGTGAGATTCCTTCTCCTGTTATGAAGGGTGTTTATGTTTCCTTCTTTGGACCGGAGCCCTTCTATCTTCTTGTAGTAGTTCTTTTGACTTCTCTTGGAACCTGGGGACTTCCTCAGATGGTAGGAAAATTCTACGCAATCAAAAATGAAAGATCAATTAAAATCGGAACTGTAATTTCTACCTTCTTCGCTACAATTGTTGCCGGCGGCTGTTACTTCCTGGGCGGTTTTGGACGCCTTTTCACAACTGCTGATCTGGTAAAAGCCCAGGGCTTTGACTCTATCATTCCGACTATGCTTTCCGGCCTTGGAGACTTTTTGATTGCCGTTGTCCTGATTCTGGTTTTGTCTGCATCTATGTCGACCCTTTCTTCCCTTGTTTTGACTTCAAGCTCAACCCTGACTCTTGATTTTATCAATTCCTTCAGAAAAAAGGATGCTTCAGAAAAACAGAATCTTGTAGTTCTCCGTCTTTTTGTTGCAATTTTCATTCTGATTTCTGCTGTAATCGCAATTGTTCAGGCAAAATCCCGCGTAACCTTCATTGCCCAGCTGATGGGAATTTCCTGGGGTGCTCTTTCAGGTTCCTTCCTGGCTCCTTTCTTCTATGGTCTTTACTGGAAAAAAGTTACAAAGCCTGCCGTTGCAGTTTCCTTCATTTTTGGAACAGTATTGATGATTGTTCAGCTTTTGATTTCTATGAAACTTATTGCTGTTAGTGGCCCTGTTCTGACTCTGATTTTTAAGAATTCGCTTTATTCTGGTGTATTCTCAATGCTTTCTTCTTTAATCATAGTTCCACTTGTAAGTGCCTTTACCCAGAAAGGGGTGCCGTCAGATGTTGATAAGATGTTTGACTGCTATAATACCACAGTTATGGTTCCTGCCAGTGAGATTTTGATTGATTCAGAGGAAGGAAAATAATTTTTTTGATTGAAACTTTTTAGTATTCTGTTTATTTTAAGTATATATGACTGATTACTATGAAGTGCTTGGTGTTTCAAAAAACGCCACGGCAGATGAAATCAAAAAAGCATACAGAAATCTCGCCTTCAAATATCACCCGGACAGAAATGCGGGTGATAGCGCAGCAGAAGAAAAATTCAAACAGATAAATGCCGCCTACGATGTGCTGGGAGATGAGGCAAAACGCCGTAATTATGATCTTGGTTATTCGGATTATAACGCTTACGGTTCTCAGTCTTCCGGCGCAGAGCAGGCTCAGTATGAGCAGGATCCTTTCTATCAGTGGTTTAATCAGGGAGCAGGAAACAGCCGCTCTTACGGAAATTATAACGGCTGGAATTATACTTACCGCCGTCGTTCTCAAAAACACCATACCCGGCGCGACTGGTGGTCAATGCTTTTGTCAAAAGCCGCCCAGACATTCTTCGGCCTTTTATTTTTCCGCTATGCAGTATATTTATTACCTTTCGGCTTTTTCATCTGGCTAGGTGTAATGAGCAACGGCATCACCGGCATTTTCACCGCGGTAAGAGGATTAGTTAGGAGTTATAGTAAGTAGAGGGGAGAAGGAAAAGTCTTAGGGAGTGAAGTTTGAAGCAAAAAATGCGGGAGCATTTTTTGCTTCGGAAGGTTTACTTTACATTACCAACGAAGTACTTTTTCTTACCGCGTCTGATAATAATTATTTCCCCTTCAATCGCCATATCCTTAGTAATGACTTTTGCCGGGTCATTGATTACTTCACCGTTTACGCTGATGGCATTTCCACTGATGAACTCGCGGGCCTCTCGCTTTGACGATGCAATCTTATTGTTTACAAGAAGGTCTACAAGAGCAAGCTCTTCTGCAAAGTCAAAAGAAGGAACGCTCTTCATTCCGGATTTAATGTCTTTTACAGAAAGACCTTTGAAGTCTCCAGCAAAGAGCTTCTGGCTTACGTTTACAGCGTTATCAGCTTCTGCCTGACCGTGAATGTCTTTCACAACTTCCCAGGCAAGGGTCTTCTGAGCAATGCGGGTTTCCGGCGCTGCCTGCTGCTGAGCATAAATATCTTCAATCTGTTCTTTAGAAAGGAAGGTGAATACTTTGAGGTATTCCAGAACCTTAGAGTCATCAGAGTTGATAAGATACTGGTAGATTTCGTAAGGAGAAGTCTTATCCTTATCAAGCCAGAGAGCATTACCTTCGGATTTGCCGAATTTCTTTCCGCTTGGGTCAAGAATCAAAGGCATTGTAAAGGCATAAGCAGTCTTATCAAGGTTTTTGCGGATTAAATCAACGCCTGTTGTGATGTTGCCCCACTGGTCAGAACCTGCAACCTGCATGATGCAGTTCTTTTCCTGGTAAAGGTGCATAAAGTCGTAGCCCTGCAAGAGCATGTAAGAGAACTCTGCAAAGGTAATACCTGTTTCCAGACGGCGGCGGATAATATCCTTATCCAGCATGTAGTTTACGTTGATGTACTTACCGATGTCTCGAAGGAAGTTCAGAAATGTGTAATCCTTCATCCAGTCGTAGTTATCAACAAGTTCTGCAGTTGGAACAAGAGTTTTAATCTGATTACGGATTCCGTTGATGTTTGCGTTTACTCTTTCTTCGCTGATGATTTCGCGTTCTGCTGTTGGGCGAGGGTCACCAATACGACCTGTAGCACCACCGCACAAAAGAACCGGATGATGTCCTGCGTTTGCAAGGCGTTTTGCCATACAAAGAGAAGAGTAGTGACCTAAATGCAATGAATCTGCTGTAGGGTCAGTTCCCCAGTAAAAAGAAAATGGGGCTCCGTCCAGAACCTTCTGTAAATCTGCTTCTTCGCCTGCAACGTCTTTAATAAGGCCGCGCCATTTTAAGTCTTCGAATAATGTCATATTAACGCTCACGGAAAATGATTCTTCCCTTGTTCAAATCATAAGGAGAAAGGGCAACCTTTACGCTGTCGCCTGGAACGATTCTGATGTAATGCTTTCTCATTTTGCCCGAAAGGTGAGCCAGAATAATGTGACCGTTCTGCAATTCTACACGGAATGTTGTGTTAGGAAGTGCCTCTTTTACAATTCCTTCAACTTCAATAGCTTCTTCTTTTGCCATGATTTACCTTTAAAAAAATAGATTAGAAAAAAGTTGTCTTTTCAACTTTTTGCGATTATATTAGTATATACAAATTAAAAATTATTGACAACACGAGAAGTGAGGGGATTATGACTCAGGAATTTATCAACGAAATGGAAGCTTTGCTCCGTGAACAGAAAAAAACAATATTGGAATCTTTGGCCAGCCAGAGTGACGAAATGCGCGATTTAGTAAAATCGGTAGAGAGCGGAGACGAGGCTGATGTTGCGGCAGATGCAATCGACAGAACTTTGCTTACATCTCTGGGTTCTCAGGATGCAAACCGCCTTAAGCTGATTCAGAACACTTTTGAAAGAATCAGCCAGGGTAAATATGGTTACTGCGTTGCCTGTGGTAAAGAAATTCCGGAAGAGCGTCTTCGTGCCCTGCCTTATGCCCTTATGTGCGTAAACTGTGCAAGTGCAGAAGAAAGAAGAAATCGCTAAATAATGATATGAAGGTTGTTGGGAAGTGTTAATTCCTGATAACCTGTATTTTTAGCCAGTGCAAGGGCGCGGTCAAAAGCCGCGTCGATTTTTTCTGCCTGATGACAGTCTGAGTTTATGCAGACAGGAACGCCAAGTTCATATAAAAGATTCAAAAAATATTCCGAAGGATAGACGTCGTCCATATTGCCGCGGGCGATGGCACCGGTGTTTATTTCGGCAATTACTCCGGCCTTTGCAATCGCTTTTGCCGTGAGTTTTACTTCTTCCTTATAAAAATCATCCTTTTCATCAAAAATGCCCAGGACGCAGTTTCTCATACGGATTAAATCCGGGTGGCCTATAATGTCAAAATTGCCTTTTTCCAGCATCTGGCGCTCTGCTTCAAAGTAGTCGTGTACGTAGGAACGTGAATCAAGTGTGGACCAATCGCCGCCCTTGGTGTAGAAGTTTGCAATATTTGCGCGGACAGAGTCCGCGCTGTCATCAACCGTAAAATTTCCGCCTTCCTTTACAATGTAGTGAATTGAGCCAATCAGAAAATCCGGCTGGAAATCTTTGTAATCACCCTTTTTGTCCGGCGATGTGATATTTGGAATGTAGTCGGCTTCAAAGCCAAGCTGGATATCGATTTTATCTTTATAAGCTTCCTTGAGGCGGCGGATTTCTGCGCAGTATGCTTCAACGTTATTTACCGGAATATGCCAGGAACTTGAAAATGGGTACATGCTGTGACTTGAAAAACCCAGAATATCAATATTATGGGCAATAGCTGACTGAACCATCTCTTCTGCTGTGCTGTGGCCGTCGCAGAAGGTGGTGTGGGTGTGGAAGTTTGCTTTTTTTATGATCTTCATAATTTATTTACCAAGTATGGAAAGAGCTTTCTGAACAAGAACCTGAGGCTTCTGAGGCTTTACCAGATAGCTTTTTGCACCTGAACTCAAAACCTTGATGATAAATTCCCGCTGAAGTCCCTGTGAGTAAACAAGAACCGGCGGTGCAGAAGGTTCATCCTGAAGGGCTCTCAAAACATTAAGTCCTGTCTGGTCCTTAAGAAGAACCTCATGGATTACAAGGTTAAAGTTTTCATCCTGCCATGAGTTCAAAAAATCCTGACCTGAAGTATAAGGAACACAATCGGCACCTATTTCAACAAAAGCGTTTTTGATTTCGTTAAGAGTATCAAGGTTATCATCGATGATTGCAATTTTAAGAACGGTTCCCGTTTTTTTGTTAAGAGCCTCTGAAGAAAATCTGGTGTCTACAGCGTCATTCTTGTCATAAGATGTTTCCGGCTGAGTAAGGATTTTATCAGTAATCAAATCAGAAACATTTGATGATCCGCCGGTTTCTACAAGGGAGCTCAAAACGCGCGGAAGGTTTGTTGAAAGTTCAATGTCAGTATATTTCTGGTGGCCGTCTATAAAATCCCTCATATAAGGACTTAATGAAAGAATTTTTACATTATTATTTTTAATTCTCGGGCAGGAAATGATGTTATCAAGCAGGAATTCCAGATTGTAGCCGTCAACAAAACTCAGTTCAAGGTTTGTAAGCATTACGACGATTTTTGGAATGTCGATATTTTCGTGCTCAATCATTTCTGAAAGCTTGTAGCGCAGAAGTGCCAGCTTTTCACGGTTCAGACCTAGGGCAAGTTCAACAAAAATTACATCGTGGTTACGGTGAAGGTCGAGAACGCAGGGAGAATCATCCATAGCCAGTGGTGTGCCAAGCACTTTTCCGATTGATTCCAGCAGCATATCGAACTGAATTGGTTTTTCAAAATATTTGATTACGCCATATTTTGCCAGTGATGCAATATAAGCTCTGTCCTGAATAGGGCCTGTAATGATTGTCGGAATAGAATTTGTATTCGGGTCAGCCAGTTTTTTTTCAAGAAATTCGTGTTCTTCCGGAATCCCGATTCCCATATCAAAAATAATCAGGTTGGGAAGATTTGTAATCATCTTTGTAAATGAATCTTTGTGTTCCTGAGTGAGAACGACTTCAATCTGTTCTTCAGAAAGCTTTTGCCTCAGGTAATCACGGAAAAGAGGATTTTCATTGATGATCAGAACTTTTTTCATAGTAAATATTTTATCATATTTTACCGGAAAATTACATAAAATTTTTACTTGCCGATAGAAGAGTTTTTTTATATCTTTAATAGCAAACAGTAAAATAAACCGCGGGAAAAGTTGATTTTCCTCCGGTCGCATATAGGAGATTTATAAAATGGCTAAACAGTTATTGTTTAATGAAGATGCACGCAAAAAGCTGCTTTCTGGTGTAGAGCAGATTTCTAAAGCTGTAAAAACAACACTTGGTCCTTGCGGACGTATGGTTATGATGGACAAAAAATACGGTTCGCCAGTAATTACAAAGGACGGTGTTTCTGTTGCAAAGGAAATCGAACTTGCAGATCCATTTGAAAACATGGGTGCTCAGTTCGTTCGCGAAGTTGCTTCAAAAACAAATGACGATGCCGGTGACGGTACAACAACTGCAACTGTTCTTTCTTACGCTTTGGTACGCGAAGGTGTTAAATCGGTTGCTGCCGGTATGACTCCAATTGAAATTAAACGCGGTATTGATAAGGCTGTAAAAATTGCCGTTGATGAAATTAAAAAGAACGCAAAACCTGTAAAGGGTGCTGATGATATTACAAACATCGCTACAATTTCTGCAAACAACGACCCAGAAATTGGTAAGATGCTTGCTGATGCTATCGAAAAGGTAGGAAAAGACGGTGTTATCACTGTAGAAGAATCAAAGAACATGGAAATGACTGTTGATACTGTAGAAGGTATGCAGTTTGACCGCGGATATATTTCATCATACTTCGTAACAGACCGCGAGCGCATGGAAGCTGATTTTGATGACGCTTACGTTTTGATTTACGACAAGAAGATTTCTGCTATGAAAGATCTTCTTCCAATTCTTGAGAAGGTAGCAAACGCTGGTAAGGCTCTCGTAATCATCTGTGAAGATGTTGAAGGTGAAGCTCTTACAACTTTGGTTTTGAACACAATCCGTGGAACAATCAAAGTTTGTGCTGTAAAGGCTCCAGGCTTTGGTGACCGCAGAAAGGATATGCTCCAGGATATCGCTATTTTGACTGGAGCTACTGTAGTTTCTGAAGAAGTTGGTCTTAAGCTTGAAACTTGCGGAACTGAAGTTCTTGGTAAGGCTAAGTCTATTAAGATTGACAAGGACAACACAACAATCGTTGGTGGTGCAGGCGCTTCTAAGGCTATTAAAGACCGTGTTGCAGAAATCAAGACTGCTATCGAAAAGTCTACATCTAGCTACGACAAAGAGCAGCTTCAGAAACGCCTTGCTAAACTTGCAGGCGGTGTAGCTGTAATCAATGTTGGTGCTAACACAGAAACAGAAATGAAGGAAATGAAGTTCCGTGTAGAAGATACAATCGCTGCTACTCGTGCTGCCCTGGAAGAAGGTATTGTTCCTGGTGGTGGACTTGCTTTGATTGAAGCTTCTAAGGCTCTTGAAACAATCCCTGCTGATTTGACAGAAGACGAAAAAGTAGGATTCAAGATTGTTCGCCGTGCATTGGAAGAACCAATCCGCCAGATTGCAGAAAATGCCGGTCTTGACGGTGCAGTAATCGCTGAACGCGCTAAGAACGAAAAGAAGGGTGTTGGTTTCAACGCCCGCACAAACGAGTGGGTAAACATGCTCGAAGCCGGAATCATCGACCCAGCTAAGGTTACATGTTCAGCTTTGAAGAATGCCGCTTCTGTTGCCGGAACTCTCCTTACAACAGAATGTGCAATTACAGACATCCCAGAGCCAAAAGCACCTGCTGCACCAGCTCCTGACATGGGTGGTATGTATTAATAAGAAGTCTTAATTGACTGAAGAAAGCGGTTCGTCGTAAGGCGGGCCGCTTTTTTTTGCCTCTGTTTTTATAGTTCCAAAAGTTGAAGGCTGCCTTTTTCGATGTTACAATTATAAAAATGGAGAAAAAGTATGGCAGACACATTGATTGTTTATTTTTCACTTGAAGGTAATGTTGATTTTGTTTCGCGGGAGCTTGCAAAAGAGCTTGGTGCTGATTTATACCGCTTGCAGACGGTAAAAGAATATCCTAAAAAGGGCTTGATGAAGTTTGTTCACGGCGGTCGGGATACAATTAAGGGCTTTAAGCCGGAGTTGAAAGGGCAGTTGCCGGATTTGTCTGCATATAAGACTATTCTTGTGGGTGCGCCAGTTTGGGCAAGTAAACCGGCGGCTCCTTTGAACACATTTTTTGATGGGGCAGATTTTTCCGGTAAAAGCGTAAGTTTATTTGCATCGAGTGCGGGCGGAAACTCAAAGAAATGCCTTTCCATTATGCGGGAAATTGCAGGAAAAAAAGGCGGCACTGTAAAGGCGGAAGAAGAATTTACAAATCCTCTTAAAGACCCGGAAAAAACAATCGCCCAGGTAAAGGCTTTTGCGGAAAGAATAAAATGAAAAATGGTAAGCAGCCAGATCCGATGACGATTCATCCGATTGCGAATTACGATAAAGAAATCTATGTGAAGCCTACGCTGAAAAATCCGCAGATTATTGTGGGGGATTTTACTTATATTGCAGATTCTGATTTTGAAAGTCATGTTACGCACTTATATGAGTGGAACGGGGACAAGCTCATAATCGGTAAGTTCTGCCAGATTGCTGCGGGGGTTGAGTTTGTAATGAACGGTGCAAATCATCAGATGAATGCGGTCACGACTTTTCCCTTTTTCACGCTTGAGGGCTGGAACGCGAATCCACCTGTTCAAAGCGACATGCCGCTAAAAGGTGACACAGTAATTGAAAATGATGTTTGGATTGGTCAGAATGCTGTGATTTTACCAGGTGTGCATATTGGTGACGGTGCGTTTATCGGTGCGAATGCAGTTGTTGGATGCAATGTTGAGCCCTATTCGGTTGTGGTCGGAAATCCTGCCCGTAAAATTCGAAAACGTTTTGATGACCAATTGATTGAACTTCTCGAAAAATTCAAATGGTGGGATAAATCGATTGAAGAAATTGATTCGCTGCTTCCGATTTTGACGAGCGGAAATCTGGAAATGGTGAGAGAAGAATTGAAGAAACGGCTGGGCATGTAAAATCGGTTAGCGATTGGAGTGGCGGGCGATTGGCTTTTTGCTTCCGCTTTTGAAGGAAGGGACTTTTCACGAAAAGCTTGGAGACGGAACGCTTTATATTCTTCTTGATTTTGAAAAAAAGGATAATTTTTACTATATTAAAGATATGAATATTGCAGTAGATTTTTCGAACATTTTTGTTTTAGTTTTTCTTTTTGGAACTTTGATAACTTTTTTAATCAATCAGTTTCTGGAATTTATTGATTATCGGGCCCGCGTAAAAAATGGCGGCAAGCTTCCCGAGATTTTGCAGAAAATTCCGCTTTCAGCTCAAACTTTTGATGGTGAAAAGCTTAAAAAAATCTGCGAATACGAAAACGCAAAATATTTTGCCTGGATTCCGTCGTCAATCTGCAGTTTGCTGCTTGAACTTGCACTTGTTGTCTTCGGTTTTTATCCTTTTGTTTTGAACTTTTTGACTGAGATTTTCGGTCAGCCAGCAGCAATTGGCAGTACTTTTACCATTTTCTTTTTCTTTATGATAATTGCTGGAATTCCTTCTTCAATTCTGGGCCTTCCTTTTTCTCTTTACCGCGAGTTTGTCGTAGAAAAGAAATTCGGCTTTTCAAAAATGACTGTAAAGCTCTGGCTTTCTGATATGATTAAGGGGATTTTAGTTTCTCTGATTCTTTCAGCTCTCCTTACAATTGCCGCAGCAGTCTTTTTTGTAAAGTTTACTGCAAGCTGGTGGGCAATTCTTTCTGCCGTGCTGATTGCCTTTACCTTTATCATGCAGATTGTTTACCCTAAGTTTATAGCGCCTCTTTTCAATAAATTCACACCGCTTGAAGAAGGCGAAGTAAAAGAAAAAATCACAGCTGTGCTGAACAAGGTCGGTTTTAAGAACGGGGGACTTTTTGTAATGGATGCTTCCCGCCGAAGCGGTCATTCAAATGCATATTTCAGCGGCTTTGGAAAAACAAAGCGAATCGTTCTTTACGATACACTCTTAAAATCTCTGACTGCTGATGAACTTGCGGCAGTTCTGGGACACGAACTTGGACATTTCAAACTTCACCATATCACAAAGCGGCTTTTTATTATGATTCCGCTTGAGTTTGTTGTAATGTTCATTCTGTACAAGCTTGCAAACTTTACTTCGCTTTACCAGGGCTTCGGCTTTGCTTCGGTAACGGCACAGAATATTTCCAGCTTCCAGTTTATCGGCCTTTTCCTTGCAATTACAATTTATTCTGCCCTAAGTGAGATTTTAAGTCCGCTTGTAAATCTTTCTTCAAGAAAGCAGGAATATCAGGCGGATGCCTTCAGTGCAAAAGTTCTAGAGTCGTCAGAGCCTTTAATCACAGGTCTTATCAAACTGAACAGCGATAACCTTTCTGAGTTGATTCCGCCAAAGATTTATGTTTTCTGGAATTATTCGCATCCGACTCTGGTAGAAAGAATAGAAAAGCTAGAGGCAAAGCTTCAGGCCTAGCGAAATAATCATTGCCTGAGCGCCCTCTCCACTTGCGAAGAAACCGGCCGGTAGATAGATGTTCATTGTTGGGCCTGCCTTCAGGTGGTCTGTAAAGGTGTAAAGCCAGCTGCCGCCAAGTGAAAAGTAGAGAAAGCGGGCATTCTGCCAGAACCAGCTGTTGATCTCGTCCATATCGCTGCCGGCGCTGCCTGTGTAGCCGGAATCACTTTCCTTAACGCCGCCCGCAAGAATTCCAAAGCGCATTAAAAGGGCCGCACCTGCTTGTACCTGGAAGCGTGATTTTTCTGAGGCAAAAATCTGAAAAACCGCCGGAATATCCAGAAGAAAGCTGATTGTCTGAGAGGTGCGGTTTTCAATTTCGGCAGGGAGAGCTTTTCCGTCATACCAGAGGTGATACATCATAAAAAAACTGAGGGTCGGCTGGATTGCAAATCTTGCTGCCTTTGGGAAGAGAAACCCGATTCCCAGCGGATAAATTATCGGGGAAGGGGCGCTTACAAGAGTGCTTTCCGGGTTTATGTAAACTGCGGGAGTGAATTGCAGTAAAAAATCAATTGAAGAAAAAAAAGATTTGTTTGAAGGATTTTCTTCAGCCGGCACGGAAGCCTGATTTGCATCGGTATCTTCCTGCGCGGCAAGTCCGCCTAAGCCCAGAGAAAAAATTACTGCTGTGATGAGAAAAAGTTTTTTCATCAATAATATTATAACTTAGAATAGAGAGTTTTGTTCAAATTTATTTCAACAAAACCTGCGCGCCCGGTTTTAAAGAATGAAGTTTCTTCCCAGGCGGCGTAGAGGCTTGTGCCTGAAATTACGAAATCTGAATAAACAAAATCGTCCGGTAATTTTGGAAGGCGGATTGCAACGGGCTTTCCTCCGCGGAGAATGTGCTTTCCCGGAAGTGCCCCCTCCAGAAAGAGAGTTCCGTCTTCAAAAAGCGCTGCGGACCAGGTCTGCGCCAGAATTGCGGTGGCGTAAAGCTCGCGGGCTGAAGCGGCATTTTCGCGCGGGGAGGCGGCAGCTCCGCTTTCCCCGGTGCTGCTTCCGCTTCCCCCGGTGGCACCTGCCGGGCCTGATGAGGCATTGCCCCCCGCCGGCGCCCATCCGTTCTGAGCCACATTCTTATAATTTCTCCAGGAGCATCCACCGGAGTTTTTTACGTCAATCGAAAAATTTGTGCGCTTTGAAAATCCTGCCAGCATCTTTTTGATTCTTTCCGGCGCCAGTTTATATTCCAGCTGCTCTTTTTTTGCACGGAATTCGTCCTGATTTGATTCCCATTGCGAAATGTTTGCCTTTGCATTTACCGGGCTGAGGGTCAAAAGAGACTGAATCGGTTTCCAGTTTATGTAATTAAATTCGGTTTTTGTATCAGAAATCGTTTTAATGCAGCAGGTCCAGTTGATGCCGTCCCAGTAATAATCGACAACCTCGGAGTTTTTTTCTTTTGTGAGGTTATTGCAGTTGATAATCGGGTAGGCGATTTTAGAAGCCGGGTCAAACTGAATCAAAAAGAGATGCTGGCTGTCTTCTGCACTGTATTTAAAATCCTTGATTGTGTCGTTAAAAAATGCGCTCTTAAAAACTGAAAATATAGGGGTTTCATTCAGAAAAATAAGATTTCCCGCAGTCCTGTCAGTAAAAATATTTTCATCTTTGGAAAGCTGTTTTTCTTCGCCATTAAAGCTGATTATTCCAAGCCGGTTGATTACGGCAAAGGCCTTGTTTTCGCCTGCTGTCGTTGCACAGTTTGCGCTTGAAATTCTTATTGCTTCAGTCCAGGGAATAAAGGCTGTCTGGGGAACATTCTGAACTGTAGCAACTTTCTTAAAGCCTTCCCGGGTAAAATAATACCAGGTATGGGAGCCGTTCGATTCGCCCGCAGAAATCTGAGGAATATTATCAAATTTTTTATCTGCAATGCTTTTTTCCTTACAGGCTGTCAAACAAAGCAATAAAGTAAAAGAAAAAAAACAAAGAAATCTATTCAGAATGCGCATAATCTTCTATATATATCGGCATATATGTGTAGTCTGCTGATACTTTTTTTGAAGATGTTGCTGTGAGTCTTGCGCCATATGTGTTGTCTATTAAAAATGTCTGGGGAGTTTTTTTCTTTAAGAAGATAAGTCCAAGTTTTTCTATGATGTCATTTTCCGGAATGTAGCTGGAAAGGATTTTGCTTTGCGGCAGATTTATGCTTTCTAGATTTACGGAATAAATATACTTTGTTTTCAGGTAATTTGAATCAAAGGTCGCAAAACTGAGGTTATCCAGCAGTGTGGAAGTGTCAATCTGCCAGGGATTATAAAATTTTGAATCTTCAGAGCTTTTTTCACCATTTGAAATAATCTTCTGCTGAAATTTCTTCCAGTTGAATTCCATAAGGAATTTTTCCATTTCAGAAGCTGATGTTCCTGACAGATTTTTTCCTTCTATTAATTTTTCGATAATATCTGCGGTAAATCCTTCTTCCCAGGAAAGAGTAAGGCAGAGTGACGAACAGTCGTCATTTACCTCAAGGGAATGAGGATAGACTGTACCTGCCGGTTTGAAAAACTGGGTTTCACTTCCGTCGGAAAGTAAAGTAATCGGACAGGCAGTAATGCTTAGGGGGCTGTTTACTTTTGGAGTGATTGTGAAGGATGAACTTTGGGCGGGCAGGTAGAAGCTGCTGATTTTTTTGGCTGTGGAGACCTTGATTTTCCAGCGGGACAGGGGCGGGTAGGGGGCAGCGGAGTTTGTAAGATAATCCCACGATGGAAGAATGACTTCGATTTTTTCTTCATCAGACGCCAAATCTGATTTGCAGGCCGGAAGCAAAAAGCAAAGAATTATATAGAAACAAAAAGATATTTTTCTCATATCTATATAATTCGATTTTTTTGCAAATTCCGGCAATGTTTTAAAAAAAATCTATTCAAATTTTGCGATTTCTGACTGGCAGAGCTGGTCGCAGACTTCGTTGTACTGAATGCCGGCGTGACCTTTTACCCAGTTCCAGGTTACGGTCAGCTGGGCATTTAATTCGTCTAGCTGCACCCAGAGGTCCTGATTTTTTACAGGCTTTTTGTCGGCAGTTTTCCAGCCCTTTGCCTTCCAGGATTTTATCCAGGTGGTGATGCCGTTTTTTACGTACTGGCTGTCGATATTCACTGTGACCGGGCGGCCTGCAAAGGTTGGGGTGTTTTTTACAACGCTGAGGCCTGCGATTGCGGCGCAGAGTTCCATGCGGTTGTTTGTGGTAAGTTTTTCGCCGCCGGAAAGCTGTTTTGCAACTCCGTCAGCAATTACAACAATTCCCCAGCCGCCAGGCCCAGGGTTCCCGTGGCAGCCGCCATCTGTATATATTACAATTTCGTTCATAATTTATCCTTAAGGAGGGGAAAGCCTTCCCCTCGCTCCAAAGTCCTCGCTTCGCTGCGGTCTTTTCCGCTACCCCTTCTTTAGGCTTCCTTACGTAATTCAGGAATCGCTTTAATCCATATATCGGCCATAAACTTGTAGCCTTTTTCATTCGGATGGATTCCGTCCTGACACATAAGGTCGTCAAACTTTCCGCTTTCAAGCATAGCTTCCCGCATATTTACATACTGCACCTTGTTCTTTTTTGCAAAGTCTAAAAGTGCCTCGTCGTATTCTTTCTGATTTTTGAAAGGCTTTTCCTTGTCGCCGCCTAAAAAGTCCAGAATATTCTGGGCATTATGTCCGTTGGTGATGTGCTTGAACCAGCGTTCTGCACACAAGGCAGGACTTATCATAATTACCGGTGTTATTTTATGTTCACGGAGAGTTTCTATCATTTCTGAATAAATGCGGATAAAATCTGCCGGAGGGGTACGCTGAATATGAGCTTCGTTTGGATTTTCGCTGACAAGAGCCCAGTCGTAATCGCTGTCGTTGCCGCAGAATTCTACGATGCAGAAGTCGGCAGTTTCGCCACGTTCAAGCATTTTGTTGAGTTTGCGCTGGCCTTTGGAAATAACGTTGCCAAAAACTGACTGGTTGTCCATTTCAAAGCCGAGTGCCTTCTGGGCCAGGTTCAGGCTTGAATCTTCTATAATATCAAAAAGATGGCCGCTGGCTGTGCCGGTAACAGCACCTTTAAGGATGGAATCTCCAATTACAATAATTTTCATAAAAATGTCTCCTACCAATAAAAAATGCTCCCAGTCAGGTAGTGAGGTTCAAAACCGCGCGATATCGCGCTACATGCTGATTGTTGCAAAGAAACTATAAAATTGACCGCTCTCGCGGTCGCAACAATCAGAATGTTTTTGCCCCTCACTCCCTTCCTTCGCGCATTTTTTATGATAATGCTTTATTTATTATTGTAATTAAATAACGCCTTTTGTGCTAGGAACAGTTCCGCCGCGGCGTTCGTCGATTTCTACGGCGGCGCGGATGGCGCGGGATACGGCCTTGAAAGCGCCTTCGATTTTGTGGTGGTCGCTGCGGCCGCGGATTACGTCTATGTGGAGGTTGCAGGATGCGGCATTTACGAAGCCCTGCCAGAAATCTTCAAAGCAGTCGGTCTGGAAGCTGCCTTCCTTGCCGTTCTGAACAGAAACAAGAGGGATTCCTGTGAGGTTTGCGTTATTTACAAGGTATGGGCGGCCGCCAAAATCTACGGCTGCCTGAACAAGACTTTCGTCCATAGGGTAGATGAAAAATCCTGAGCGGAAAATGCCTGCGCAGTCGCCCAGTGCCTTTTTAAAGCATTCACCAAGAACAATTCCTGTATCTTCGATTGTGTGGTGCTGGTCAACTTCAAGGTCGCCCGAAATGCTTCCGCTAAGGTCAAAAAGTCCGTGCTTGCAGAAGCTCTTAAGCATATGGTCAAAGAATCCGATTGGATTTTTTACGTCGCATTTGCCAGTGCCGTCCAGGTTGAGTGTGAGCTCAATCTGAGTTTCGCCGGTAGTTCTTTTTACTGTAGCAGTTCGCATTTTATCCTCCAGGTTGATAACGGGGCGTTGCGGGGTGTCCCCGCAGAAGGGGTAGCCCGCAACGAAGTGCGGGCGCAGGGGAAGGCTTTCCCCTACAACATTACCTTACGCAGTTCGTATTCTACAATATCACTTGCACCAAGCTTCTGAAGTTTTGGGAGCAAGGTAGGAACTTCGCTCTTTTTAACGGCGATTTTGATTGCGTAACCGTTACCGCCGAACAAAGGAGAAACGGTCGGGCTCTTCATAGAAGGAATTCCCTTGATAAGAGTATCAAAATTTTCGTTTGAGCAGTTCATTTCAAGCATTACGCGGTTGCGGGCGTTCAAAACGGTTTCAAAGAGCATTTTGAGCTCCATGATTTTCTGCTTTTTCTCAGGGTCTTCCATTGCCTTTTTAGAAGCGTACATTCTGGTAGAAGATTCCATCAGAGTGTCGACAATCTTAAGGCGGTTTGCGCGCAGACTTGAACCTGTAGAAGTGTTGTCTACAAGAATCTGAGCGAGAGCTTCATCGTTGTCCTGAACAAAGCCTTCGCTGGTTCCCCAGGTGCGGAAAATTGTTCCGTCAATTTTTTTGTCTTCGATGTATTTCTTTGTAAGGGCCTGATATTCGGTTGCGATTGTAACATGGCCTTTAAGAAGCTTGTCGTAATCAACTGTGTCAGGGATAGCGGCTACAATACGTACAGGGTCAAAACCAAGATCCATGATTTCTACAACGTCGTCCTGAACGCCGTTTTCGTAAACCCAGTCTTTTCCGCTGAAGCCAACGTCAGCCTTGTTCTGAGCCAAAAGGGCACTTGTAATCTGAGGCTTTACAACCTGGAAGGCAAGGTCATCCTGATTTGTGATTGGAAAATAAGTGCGGTCAGGAAGATAAATTGAAATTCCTACGTCGCTCAAGAGTGAGTAAACTGATTCGTAGATTCTTCCTTTTGCAAGAAGGATTTTAAGTTTTTCCATATCATTTCTCCAAAAATGTATAAATATACATAATTATATAATATTTATACAAAAAATACTATATCAAAATAATTTGTGTTTTTTTATATCCTATATTAGAATTATATTATTATAAAATAATTTGGGTGTGGGGAATATCAGCTGCTTATGAAAATATGCAGCGGAGGTCTTTTTTGTTAAGCGTCACTCAGTCTCGATTATTTGATGAGAACGTTGGAAAAGTGAATTCTATGATTTGTAAAATCATGGCCTTTTCGGTTCTTGTTCCTTTATCTTTTATTATTTTTACCCTGGCAGGATTGTGGAATGTACCTCATTCATATTCTATACTCCTCGCTGTTTATTCGCTTTTTGTCACCATAATCCTCTTCCTCTTAAATCGAACTTCTTCACTTCAGTCATTTACGACTTATGCGGGACTGATCTGTTCTATGCTTTTTGTTGCCCTCTTGGGTGTAAAAAGTGTTATTGTTATTACAATTTCCTATGCCTTCATTCCGGTTTTAAGCTGTTTTTATTACAACGTAAAGCTTACCCGCATTATGAATCTGATAAATTTTCTGTCAGTAATAGCGGTTACCTGGTTCCGTTCCCAGACTATTCTTGAAATTTATGTCTGGGTAGACAGTGTCGAGAACAGTCCTTTACGCTGGTTTATTACCAATTCAATCGGAATTACGGTTGAATCCTTCTTTGTTTATATGATTACAGTTGCTCTGGCAAAACGAACCGGAAAAACACTGCAGAATCTTCTTTTAAGCTCGGATGAAAGAAATTCTGCTATCGATGAACTTAGAAAACGTAATAAATATATAGTAAAAATTAATTCAGAGATTGAGGATGCAAATAAGCATCTTAAGATGACTCAATATGAAATCATCCGCTTTGTTTCTCAGGTTTTGGGTAGTCACGACCTTTTTACCGGCCGTCACCTGATGCATACAAAAAAATACGTGGAAATTATTGCGAGGGAACTCAGGGATAACGGCTACTATAAGGATGAGCTTACTGATGAAAAAATTGTGCTTTATTCTACTGCAGCTCTTCTTCACGATATAGGTAAGGTTCATATTCCGGAAGGAGTCCTGAACAAAATCGGAAAGTTTACCCCGGAAGAATATGAGATTATGAAGATTCATCCGATTGAAGGAAAAAAGCTTCTGGAATACCTTCCGATTATTAATGACGGTGTTTTCAATGAGATTGCCGTTCAGATGGCTTTCTGCCATCATGAAAAATGGGATGGAAGCGGCTATCCAAGTGGCCTGAAAGGAAAGGAAATTCCTCTCTGTGCAAGAATTATGGCAGCAGCTGATGTTCTGGATGCCCTTATCAGTCAGCGTCTTTACAAGGAGCCTATGCCGGTTGAAGAAGCAATGGAGGTTTTTGAACGTTCAAAGGGCCTCCACTTTGAGCCTTGTATTGTAGAAGCTGTTGTAAAACTTAAAAATCTTATTAAGATTATTGATGAAGATTTTAAGACGAGCGAAGCTTCTACAAATAACGAAGAACTTGAATGGTGGATGCGCTATCATTCAAATGTCGAGGCTAAATCTTTGAAGGTGGAACTCCATACGGATTTTATTCAGGCAAGTGCAGTTGAGGCAAACGGTCTGAATCCTGATTTCAACAAAAATTAGAATTATTGTAAAAACTCCCGCAAACGGGTAAAATGTAATATCTTAAAATCAGAGGTATTACAATATGGAAGAAATTTTAGATTTACTTCGCCAGAATGCACGACTTTCTGCCGCGGATATCGCCGCGCTCACAAAAAAGACAGAGGAAGAGGTTTGTGCGATTATCAAAAAACTGGAAGATGACGGAGTTATTCTGAAATACGCGGCCATTGTAAATCCAGAAAAAGATAAGGAGAACCGCGATAAGGTTCTTGCAGAAATTCAGATTCAGGTTCAGCCACAGCGCGAACACGGATTTGATATGATTGCTGACCGCATTTACCGCTTCCCTCAGGTAAAATCACTTTACCTTATGAGCGGCGGCTACGATCTGCGCGTTACAATCGAAGGCGACTCTTTGAAAGATGTTGCACTTTTTGTTTCTGAAAAGCTTTCTACTCTGGAAGGCGTTCGTTCAACTAAGACTAATTTTGTTTTGAAAAAATATAAAGAAAACGACGTTGTTTATGTTGAAGATGAGCGCGACCGAAGAGAAGGAATTCAGGCTTAATTCTTGAGGAGATTTATTTCTCCCGCTTATTTATGGATATAAACAATGAACAGTCGAACAGATAAATTTTCTACTAAAATAGTTAACACACAGGGCTCAAAAATCCGTAAGTTTTTTGAACTCTGTATCGGACATGATGATATTATTTCCCTGGGTGTAGGTGAGCCAGACTTTCCAACCCCTTGGATTATCCGCGAGGAAGCTTTTTATCACCTTGAAAAGGGCCACACTTCCTACACTTCAAACTGGGGTTTGATTGAACTCCGCGAAGAAGTAAGCAAATACCTTGCCCGCTTTGGAATGGACTACAATCCAAAAAATGAGATTCTCCCAACCGTCGGTGCTTCAGAAGCTGTAGATCTGGTTCTGCGCTCAATCCTCAATCCTGGTGATGAACTGATTGTCTGCGAACCTTGCTACGTTTCTTATCAACCTCTTGGTGATCTTTGCGATGCAAAGGTAATTCACCTGGATACAAGTAAGACAAACTTTGTTCCAACTGCAGAACTGATTGAAAGCGTAATCACACCAAAAACTAAGGCAATTATGATCTGCTCTCCAAGTAACCCTACGGGAAAAACAATTCCCGCAGAAGAACTTGCAAAGATTGCAGAAGTTGTAAAAAAGCACGAAATCTGGTGTATAAGTGATGAGATTTACTGCGAGTTGATTTACGACGGCCGCAAGCATGTTTCAATTGGTTCTTTCCCTGGAATGAAGGATTACGCAATCATTTTGAACGGTTTTTCAAAGGCCTTTGCCATGACAGGCTGGCGTATCGGTTATATTGCTGCTCCAGCTGACCTTTTGCAGAACTGCTGTAAGCTTCACGGTTACAATTCAATCTGTCCTCCAATCTTCAGTCAGTACGCTGCTGCAGAAGGACTTCGCAATGCCTGGTCTGAAGTTGAAAAAATGCGCGTAAGCTACCAGCAGCGCCGTAACCTTATGCACAAGGCTTTTCTTGATATGGGACTTCCTTGCGTTGAGCCGGAAGGTGCCTTCTACATGTTCCCGGATATCCGTTCCACAGGAATGGCAAGTGAAGACTTTGCAAAAGCCCTGCTTGAAAAGAAAAAGGTTGCCGTAGTTCCTGGAACTGCCTTCGGTGACGCCGGTGAAGGCTTTATCCGCTGCTGTTACGCAACTGACATAAACAAAATTAAAATTGCCATGACAAAAATCGCTGAGTTTATAAAGGAAATTAAGCAATGATTATTTCTATTCTGATAGTCCTGATTATATCTATTCTCTTAATTGGAATCCTTGTTGTAATTTCAACAACTTCCAGAACAAAGACTCCAAAGGATGTTACAGGACGAATTCAGAAAAAGGGAAAGTCTGTAATTTTAAAGGAAGCTGAAAAAAAACTGGCCCGCAATCCGCGTGATATAACCGCCTTGCGGGAGCTTGGCAATATTTATTTTGAAGAAAAAAACTGGGAAAAAGCTTACGGAGTTTACAAAAGACTTTTTGAAATTTCAGCCTCAGATTCGGAAGTAAATATTGCTGAAGCTGCCCTCCGAATGGGTATTGCGGCTTACAAGCTTGGACGTTTTGATGATTCTCTCAGCGCCCTTATGATTTCCTATAAGAAAAATCCGGAATCTTACGAATGTAACCTGTATCTTGGAAAGGGACTTTACGAAAAACAGGTTTACGATAAGGCAATTGCCTGCCTTAAAAAGGTAAAGCTTCTTCGCCCTGACAGCTCTGAAGCTGATATGATTCTTGGTATGAGCTTTTTTAAGCTGCAGAAATTCCGCGAAGCACTGCCGTTTTTGAAAAAGGTTATCGATGAAAATCCTGCAAACAAGGAAGTTCTCTATTATCTGGCAGTTTCTATGATGGAAGTTGGAATGAGCGATAAAGCCCTTAAGGTTTTCATTCATCTTCGTCCGGATCCTTTGTTTGGTCCTCAGTCTTGTCTTGAAGCCGGAAAAATCCATGAGCGTTCAAAGGATTATAATTCAGCAATTCAGGATTATGAAATTGCCCTTAAGCTTCCTAGCGTTCCTGACCAGATTTTAGTTCAGATTCGTTATCGTGCGGCCCTTACCTACATTGCAATGAACAATATTGCAAAGGGACTTGCTATGCTTAAGCAGGTTCAGGCAATCAAACCAAATTACAAGGATGTTGATGCCCTGCTTGCCCGCTATTCAGAGCTTAATCAGAATAAGAACCTGCAGGTTTATATGATGGCGGGAACAAGTGAATTTATTGCCCTCTGTCGAAACTTCATCACAAAATACTATGAAGATGCTGTTGTAAAGGTAACTGATACGGAGCCTAATCAGGATTCGGTTGATATTACCTGTGAAATTGAGCATCCTAAGTGGCAGGCAAAGCAGCTTTTCCGCTTTTACAGAAGCCAGTCAACTCTGAGTGATATTTCCGTTCGTGAAGCCCACGGAAAAATGCGTGATACAAAATGTGATAAGGCAATCTGTGTAACTTTGGGAAATTTCTCTGAAAGTGCCCATAAATTTATTGAAGGCCGCCCTATTGATTTGATGGAAAAAGACGAGCTTTCAAAGCGTCTTCTCAGAATCAGTATGATTTAGGAAGCTTGCCAGGCATTTTATGAATATCTGTCTTTTTAAACCGGAAGAAATAAAGCAGCCTCTTGATTTACGGGATGAAAGGGGCGAACATATCGTAAAAATCCTTCATAAAAAGGAAGGAGATACCTTTACTGCCGGAATTATCGGCGGGCAGGCCGGAACTGCAAAAATCACAAAAATTGAAGGCGATTATAAAGCCGGCGGAAGCCTGAGATTTGCTTTTACGCCTGAGTCGGACGGAAAGCCCTTAACAAACCTGAAAATGATAATCGGTTTTCCCCGCCCAATTCAGCTCAAGCGCCTTCTGCGGGATATTGCGGGGCTAGGTGTCTGTGAAGTTCACCTTACGGGCACGGAGCTGGGCGAAAAATCTTATATGCAGTCGACTCTGGTAGAAAAAGGGAATGCCTATAAAATGCTTTTAGACGGAACTGTGCAGGCGGGAAGTACTCACGTACCGGAACTCTTTCTGCATAAAAGTCTGGCTGAATGTCTGGACGAAGTTCTCGGAGGAGGCAGTCCGGCGGCCGACCAGCCTTGCAGCCTTATTTTGGCGGCATTGGACAATAAAAGCCCCAGCTGTAGCCTTAGGAGCGTGATGGAGGCCGACGGAGGTCACTCTTATGAAGCAAGAACCGTGGTGGCCGCAATCGGAAGTGAGAGGGGCTGGACCGACAGGGAAAGGGAACTTTTAACTTCCAGGGGCTTTACGCTTTGCAGTATGGGAAGCCGGATTTTGCGCACGGAGACGGCGGCGACGGTGGCTGGCTCGATTATTTTGAGCGAAATGGGAATAATATAGAGGAAATTATGGATAATCAGAAAATAAAAGAAATGCTTCTGGATATTGCGGAAACTCAGATTGAATTTGAGGTAATCCAGACTGGAAAAGAAAGCAAACGCGTGAACGGTTTTTATAAGCCGGATACTCACGAGATTTTTTTACATAATCAGAACTTCAAATCGGATAATATGCTGGTTTACACGGCGGTGCACGAATATACTCACCACCTTATTACTGAGCGCAAGCTGGAAGAGGATCCGACTTACGTCTGCAATTCCAAGGTGCACACTCAGGAATTCTGGGCCCGCTTCGGCGAGCTTTTGAAGATTGCAGAGGACAAGGGCTATTATTCGCTGGGCTGGGAAAATAACGAGGAGCTTAAGGCTCTTACTGAAGATATTAAAACTAACTACCTTGCGAAAAACGGCGAGCTCATGCAGGAGTTCGGAAAGAAACTTTCCCGCGCCTGGGAACTTTGCAAGGAAAATGATATCCGCTACGAGGATTACATCGACCGCGTTCTCTGTCTGCCTCGCAATGCGGAAAAGGATATCCGGCGTGTAGCGGCCGTTCCTATGAATCCTGCGATTGGTTTTGAAAATATGAAGACTGTAGCCACTGTAAAAAAGGCTGATGCCCGGGCTGAGGTTGAAAAGGACTTCCTTGAAGGCGGAAAGAGCCCGGCAACAGTTCGCGAGCTTATGAAGCAGAAGGCTGGTCAGACAAAAACTGATGATAAAAAGACCCGTCTTGAAAAAGAAAAGAACAGGCTTGAAAAAACAATTGCATCATTAACTCAGCGGCTTGAGGTTGTGGAGGAAAGTCTTGCGAGTATGTAAGAAAATTGCGGTTTGTATTTTACTGCCGTTTTTTACATTACAAGGATTTTCTCAGACAGATTCAAAATCTGTAAATATACCTTCTATAAATATGCCCAAGGCTCCTGAAGTTCCAAAGGCACCTCAGTTTCCTACTGTGGGAAATTTTTATGTGCCGGGCTTTAAGGAGCAGAGCGGAAAGACGGTTCTTAAGCCTGCAAATCCGCCCCTGTCGGCCCCGGGTACTTCAGATGCTGCTGGACAAGCAGACGGAGGTTCAGACAGTAAAGCTCTTTCTGATGCAAAAAGCCTTGCAACAGCCTTTGCAAACAAAAATCTTCTTACCGCGGGTGATATCACATCCCTTTATGATTCGGGACTTTTTGGAAGCCTTTCTTCTATTACAGGTACAGGTACAGGAGCCGTGTCGGGGACAGGAACAGCAAATGCTTCTACAGAAGTTCTCTTAAAAAAGATTCTTGATAATCTTGAGGAATTAAAAGCCGGGCAAAGTAACCTTTCTCCTGAAAAACAGCAGGAGCTGGCGGCTTATCAGAAGGATTCAAAGCTTTTTAAAACCCGTGATCCAAAAATTCTACGCTTCCGCATTAACGGCTATAATATTTCTGATTCTGTTACTACGTCATATTTTAGTGAAACTGAGCCGGACGGAACCTTTCTTTTTACCGGCGACAGAACCTATTATGCTGACGGACGGGCAAGAAACGAAACTTTCTATATTCTTTTTAAGGCTGTTAAAAGCAATGGGGCTGCCGTTACCTTTGATGTCATTCCAAGCCTGGTTCAGGATTTTGAAAACAAAAATTCTTTTGTATATAGATTTTCCAGACTGAAAGGACTTACGGCAGAGAAAACAGGAAATCTTGTAGTGCTGCATTCTTCTTCGGATGATTTGAATGTAGATCTGCTTCTTGATATTGATGGTGACAGATAAAAAAAAGGAGCTTACTTATGGGCCTTTTGGAAGATGGACTTAGAGCAGTCGGTATTGAGGAAGAAAAAATTCTGCCTCTTGCCGAAAAAATGGAAGTATATATTAAGGAAATTGCTGAATGTAATTCTGCCTTTAACCTTACAAACACAAGTGACCACGACGAGCTTGTAACCCGCCATATTTTAGATTCCCTTGCCGCTTACCTTCCGATTCGTGATTTTTTAAAGGAACGTCAGGCGGCGCTTGAGGGGGCGGCCGATAAAGATGGCCTTACAATCGGGGATATTGGAAGCGGGGGCGGTTTGCCCGGTATTCCTCTTGCCTGCGCTTTTCCAGAAGTTTCCTTTACCCTTGTTGAGCGTATGTCAAAAAGGTGCGGCTTTCTTGAAAAGTGCGTGTCTGTGCTGAATCTTTCAAATGTTCAGGTGCTTGAAAATCAGGCGGAGTTTGTTACCCCTAAAAGCTTTGATATTGTAACCTTCCGCGCCTTCAGGCCTTTGGAAAGAAAGATGACAAAAAAACTTCTGCGCCTGCGAAAGGAGGGCGGAATCCTTGCGGCTTATAAGGCAAAAATGGAAAATATCACTGCCGAAATGGAAGGAATCCAGGATTTGACCGGCGGTTACAGGGTAATAGAACTGCACGTGCCGGGCCTCGAAGACAGTGAGAGAAATCTGGTTATTGTGTAAAGTTCGTAATTTTTTGGGAGAAAATATATGAGTAAAAAAGAACGGGATCCTTACAAAGTTGTCTGTGATGATGTATGTAAAATAAAAAAAGATGAAAGGGTTTTGATTATTGCAAATCCTTCAACCGCAGAAATTGCCCAGAACTTTTACGAGGCGGCAAAAGACTGCGGCGCACTTCCTACTTTAATGTATCAGCCTGAAAAAACAAGCTTTGACAATGCAAATGAAGAAGTGCTTGCAGCAATTGCAACAAATCCTGAAGTTTGCTTTTCAATTTCGGCAATCAAGCTGGGAAAGGATCCTCACGGCTCAGCAAATCCCTATAAAACAGAAGACGGCCAGGAGTTTACCCATATTTTTGACTTCCTTCTTGACGGCAAGAAATCTATGCGCGGTGTGTGGACTCCGGGAATCACTCTGGATATGATGCAGCGCACTGCCGATATTGATTATTCTGAACTCCGCTCCCGCTGTAAAAAGCTTGACGGATTTTTTAAGGGTGCCGTAAAGGTTCATGTTACTGCTCCCGGCGGAACTGACCTTATGGTTCCGGTTGAAGGCCGTGCCCTTTTATTTGATGACGGGGATTTTACAAAGCCTGGCAGCGGCGGAAACATTCCTGCGGGTGAAGTTTTTATCAGTCCTCTTGTCGGCGGCTCTGAGGGCTTGATTGTTTATGACGGTTCTATGACCTTCAGTGACGGAGATTCTATTCTTGAAACTCCTATTACCTGTAAGGTTTCCGGCGGTTATGTAAGTGAAATCAGCGGAGGTGCTGAAGCAGATCGGCTGCTAAAGACAATCACCGAGGCTGAAAACCGCGCCCTTCAGATGGAAAAAAGCGGAAAGCTTAAGGAAGGGCAGGGGGCAATTTACAAAAAGAATGCCCGTAATATAGGAGAACTTGGAATAGGTTTGAATCCGGCTGCCCGAATAACCGGCAATATGCTGGAGGATGAAAAGGCCTTCCACACCTGCCATTTTGCAATCGGAGAAAATTATGACAACGATGCGCCGAGCCTTATTCACCTGGACGGAGTTGTCCGCAATCCTACAATTACCCTGATTTATGCAGATGGAAAAGAAAAAGTAATTCTTGATGAAGGCGATCTGCGATGGTCGTAAGGAGCGCTTGTATGAAAAAAGTATTTTTAATGATGATTCTGGCTTGCGCCATCTGGGGATCTGCCTGGTCAAAAGAAAGTTCTTCTGCCGGCGCTGCTGCCTCTTCAGAAATTCAGAAATTAAACCGCGTGCTTTCGGCAATGAGCCCAAAGTGTAAGAATGCAATTCCCAACGGCGATGCTTCTGAATTTCTCTCCGACTTGCACCGGGTCCTTGAATCAGAAAAAGACTTTTCTTCAGATGACCTCAGCCCTTTCTATCTTATAGATAAAAAGCATAATGTCGGTGAAAATTACGTTCCAAAGAAACTTATTCATCTGGACAAAAATCCCGACTACGAAATCAATAAAAATAACCTCAGCCTGCGCACTGAAGCCTTTGCTGCCCTTGCCCGCCTTGGCGCCGCCGCAAAAAAGGATGGAGTTACCCTTACCGTAAGTTCCACCTACCGCTCTTACGAATACCAGAAAAATCTTTTTCAGTACTGGGTAAAGGTAGACGGGCTCGCTGAAGCGGAACGCGAAAGTGCCCGTGAAGGAACTAGTCAGCACCAGCTTGGTCTTGCCCTGGATTTTGCGCCGGTAGACGACGCCTTTGACCAGACTGCAGGCGGAAAATGGGTTTACCAGCATGCTGCAGATTATGGCTGGAGCCTTAGCTTTCCAAAAGGTTATGAGGATGTAACAGGCTTCCGCTGGGAATGCTGGCATTTCCGCTATATTGGTCTTGAGGCCTGTCGCTTTCAGAAAAAATGGTTCAGCAACGTTCAGCAGTTTATGATTGAGTTTATTGACGCCTGGAAGAATGACGCCAACTGATTCTGTTCTGGTATATCGTTATACAATTCTTAAAATTCTGTTATTACTTATAAAATCAGAATAATTTTTCTTGACAAAACAACGTTGTAGTAATAACCTAAATATACAGGCAACCGATTGCCGTTTTGCCTGTTTTTTTTAAATCAAATTGGCAATCGGTTGCCCTATTAAAAATGGCTTTTATTTTTCATTAGGAGGATAAAATGAAAAAAAGTAGTGTAGTTTTGGGTGCAGTAGCTCTTGCTGCTGCAATGTTTGCTACAAGCTGTGGCAAATCTCAGAAAAGTGGCAGCGCAAAGGCTGATGCAAGCAAAAAGCTGGTAGTATGGTCATTCACAGACGAACTTGAAGGAATGATCAATGACTTCTACAAACCAGCTCACCCTGATATGACAGTTGAGTACTCAATGACTCCAACTGATCAGTTCCCTAACAAACTTGACCCAGTTCTTCAGAGTGGTTCAGGTGCTCCAGATGTATTTGCTTTGGAAAATGCTTTCGTTCGCAAATATATCGAATCTGATCTCCTTCTTCCACTTGATGACGTTTATGCTGAAGTTAAAGGCAAGATGGCTGACTATCCTATGAAGATAGGTACTTACAACGGACACGTTTACGGTATGGCTTGGCAGGTATGTCCTGGTGCATTGTTCTACCGCAGAAGTCTTGCTAAGAAATATCTTGGAACTGACGATCCAGCAAAAGTACAGGAATACGTAAAAGACCTCGATACATTCTTGAAGACAGCTAAACTCTTGAGCGACAAATCAAACGGAAAATGTGATATCGTTTCTTCTACAGGTGATATGTTCATGCCTTACAAAGGTGCCCGCAAATCTCCTTGGGTTGTAAATGACAAATTGGTTATCGATCCAGCAATGGAAAAATATATGGATATGTGTAAGATCCTTCATGACAACAACTGGGAAGGCCGCGTAGGACAGTGGTCAGAAGGTTGGTTCGCTGGTATGAAAGGTACTTTGAAAGATGAAAAAGGAAATCCTATCGAAGTATTCAGCTACCTCCTCCCAACATGGGGTCTCCACTACGTTCTTAAACAGAACTCTCCAGATACAGCTGGTGACTGGGCAATGTGTGCTGGTCCTGCTAACTACTACTGGGGTGGTACTTGGATTGCTGCTTACAAGAATACAAAGAATCCTAACGCTGCTAAAGAAATGATCAAATATCTTGCTACAGATGATACATTCCTTACAGCTTATGCTAAGGCTTCTGGTGATACAGTTGGTAACTTGAACGTTCAGAACGCTCTTAAAGATACATTCTCTGATCCATACCTTGCTGGACAGAACCACTACAAAGAGTTCTGTGAAATGGCTAAAGGTATCGATGGTAGCTTGATTCAGGGTTCTGACCAGCAGATCGAAGCTTTGTTCAGCGAAGCAACTGCTGCTTATGCTAATGGTGAAAAGACAAAGGAACAGGCTTTGAAAGATTTCAAAGATCAGGTTTCTTCTACAATGGGTTACTAATATTTAGTTAATCATAACACCGTAAAACAAGGGGGTGTTTTCTTGAAGGGAACGCCCCCTTTTTTTAGAAAAGCCATTTTTGGTTCAAGGAGAAAAAAAAGTATGGGTAAATCTGGTGCTCAGAAAAGATTGGGCGTATACGGCTATTTGTTTACTCTCCCGTTTGTTGTTATTTTTTTGATTTTTAATTTCTGGCCTACAATCTACACTTTTGTACTTTCGTTCGGCAATATGCGCGGATTTATGAAAAGTTTTAGCTTTGTTGGTTTGGCTAACTTTGCAAAATTAGTTTCTGACCGCTATTTCTGGGGTGCTGTCGGAAATACATTTATAATTTGGGGTTTGAACTTCGCACCTCAGCTTGGTCTCGCCCTCCTGTTTGCTGTTTGGCTTACAAACGGTAAGCTTCATCTTATTGGAAAAAATCAGTTTAGAGCTTTATTCTATATGCCTAACCTGCTTACTGCGGCTTCAGTTGCAATTTTGTTCCGCAGCTTGTTCGGTTATCCTGTTGGACCTGTAAACCAGATTCTTATGAAATTTGGTCTTGTTACAGAATCCTTCAACTTCTTCCGAAGCGTAACTGCTTCTCGTCTTATTGTTGCCTTCATCCAGTGGTGGATGTGGTGTGGACAGACATTGATTTTGTTGATGGCTGCCATCACAGGTATTTCACCTTCTTTGTATGAATCAGCTGTAATCGACGGTGCTAACGAATGGCAGTGTACATGGAAAATTACTGTTCCTTTACTCCGCCCAATGATGTTCTTCCTTCTTATTACATCTATGGTTGGTGGTATGCAGATGTTCGATATTCCGTTCCTTATCACAGGTATGCACGGTGAACCGGACTTCAAGATCCGTACAACAGCCGTTTATATGTATAACGTAGGTTTCCAGGGACAGAATAACTACTCTTATGCAGCAGCTATTTCTATCGGAATGTTTATTATCACAATCATTCTTGCTTGTTTCATTAACTACATCACAAAAGAACGTACTCCAAAAATCTATAAAGGAGGAAAAAAATAATGGCTAACAATACTGGATATAAAAATTATACACAGCAGAAGGCAATCCTTTCTGCAATAATTTATGTGTTTATGATCGTTTTCGTGTTGATTGCGATTGTTCCTGTATGGCTTATGCTTATCAACGCAACCCGCAATAACGCAGAAATCAATGCCGGAATTTCTTTGATTCCTAGTGTTCATACTATTGATAACTGGCACATTCTTACTGGACGCGGCTTTAAGCTTGCTTCTGGTTTTAAGAACAGCCTTATTATTTCTTTTGGTGTAACATTCCTCAGTGTTTACTTCTCTGCTTTGGTTGCATATGGTATCCATGTATACCGCTTCCGCGGAAGAAAAATCCTCTGGAACCTCATTATGATTTTGATTATGCTTCCAGCTTCACTTTCTTTCATTGGATTTGTACAGTTCATGTCAAAGATTCATCTTATGAACAGCTACATTCCTCTGGTAATTCCAAGTATCGCTTCTGCCGCAACAGTTCTGTTTATGAAGCAGTATATGGATTCAGTTCTTTCATTTGAACTTATTGAAGCTTCTCGTATCGATGGTGCAGGTGAGTTCCTCATTTTCAACCAGATTATCCTTCCGGTTCTTAAGCCGGCACTTGCTACACAGGCAATATTTGCATTCGTTGGTTCATGGAACAACTTCATGACTCCATTCGTTTTGCTTTCTAGTACAGAAAAATACACATTGCCTATGCTGGTACAGATGCTCCGTGGAGATATCTATCGTACAGAATACGGTGCAATCTACGTTGGTATTGCCGTATCTCTTATTCCGATTATCATCTTCTACGCATTTATGTCACGCTATATCATCAGCGGACTTACAATGGGTTCTGTAAAGGAATAATATTATGTCAAAAGAAATTGCGGTTAAAAATCAAAAAACCGCACGTGTATATAACCCTATTCTTACCGGTTTCCATGCAGATCCTTCAATCTGTATGGCTAACGGAGAATACTTTATTGCAAACTCAACCTTTGAGTGGTATCCGGGAGTTGAAATCAGCAGGTCTAAGGATCTGGTTCACTGGACTTCTGTTCCTTCACCACTCAGTGAAAAACGCCTTCTGGATATGAACGGAGAAAAATTCTCCTGCGGAATCTGGGCACCTTGCCTTTCATATTCTGATGGTCTTTTCTGGTTGATCTATACAAACGTACGTAACTGGAATGTTGGACCCCACAAGGATTGTCCTAACTTCCTTACCACTGCTCCTTCAATCGAAGGTCCATGGTCAGATCCTGTTTTCCTCAACGCAAGCGGCTTTGATGCTTCTATGTTCCACGATGATGACGGCCGTCACTGGTATATCAATATGGAATGGGACTATCGTGAAACAGGTTACCGTCAGTTTTCCGGCATCGTAATGCGCGAGTATGATCCTAAGACAAAAACCTTGGGAAAAGACCGCTATAAGATTTTTAAGGGAACTGATATTGGTGGTGTTGAAGGTCCTCATCTTTATAAAAGAAACGGCTGGTATTACATCGCTGCCGCTGAAGGTGGAACTGATTACAAGCACGCCCTTACTGTAGGTCGTTCTAAATCAGTTACAGGTCCTTATGAAGTTCATCCTCAGAATCCTTTGATTTCTGGCTGGGGTTATGATGATAAGATTTCCATTCATAAGGCTGGACACGGAAGCTGGTGTACATCAACAGACGGAAAGAGAACATATCTTGTTTATCTTTGCGGACGCCCTCTTCCTGGAAAAGAAGACTGCGTATTAGGCCGCGAAACAGCCCTTGCAGAAATTGAATGGGTTGATGACTGGCCTTACGTAAAACAGGCTGATGGAACTTTGAGCAATGTTCCGCCTGACTATGTAGATGTTCCTGTAAGTAATGACAATGACTGCGTTCAGTCAGCTCCTGGCTGGGGCAAAAATCACTATTCATTTAATGACGGTGATTTCCTCATTGACTTTAAGACACTGAGAACACCTGCAACCGGACGTTACTCTCTTACAGAGCGGCCTGGTTTCCTTCGCCTTTACGGTGGACAGTCTCCGTGGTCTTTCTATGAGCAGAGTATTTTCTGCCGCCGTCAGACAGACTTTAAGTTTGTCGCTGAAACAAAAGTTGATTTTGAGCCGGATTATTTCCAGCAGTATGCCGGAATGGTTTACCGTTATGATGAAGAAACACAGTATCTGCTGCAGGTAACCTATTCTGAAACACGCGGAAAAATCCTTCAGCTTAATACTATCATGCCGCCACAGCTTGGCCCTGCTTCCTTTGAGCGCGGTATGGAAATTGAACTTAAGAAAGGTCCTGTATGGATGAGACTTGAAGTTGATCACAATACAGGCTGGTTCAGCTGGTCACAGGATGGTAAGGTTTTCCATAAAATCAGACCGCTTGTTGAACCTGCTAAGCTTTCTGATGAGTTCTGTGGAATGGGCTTCACAGGCGCTTTTGTAGGAATGTTCTGCGTAGATACAGAATTCTACGAAAAGCCGGCTGATTTTGAATACTTTGACTACACAGGTCTTGATAGGGATTCAAAATGATAACTATTTATGATATCGCCAATGCTACCGGGGTATCTGCACCTACGGTTTCCAAGGCTTTGAACGGAACAGGTCATATTTCTGTAAAGACTCGTGACTTTATTCTGGCAAAGGCAAGGGAACTGGGATATGAACCGAACAGTGCGGCAAGAAGTCTTGCTACCAAACGGACATATCTGATAGGGGTAATTTACGACGACCCTAGTATGCAGCGCGGTTTCAATCACCCTGTTTTTTCCGGAATCTTGAACAGATTTAAGGAAAACGTTGAAGCCGCTGGTTACGATATCATATTCTTATCTTGTCATACAAAAATGTCCTACCGGGCGCACGCTGCATTTCGCTCGGTAGAAGGCATAGCAATTATAAATGCAGACGGAAGCTTCAATAAGGAGCTCGAGGACTTGGGAAAGGTCGGAATTCCGTGTATTTCTACGAATGCGGTAATTCCCGGAATCTGTACCATTATTTCGGACAATAAGCAGGCGGGCTATAAGGCAGCAGAATATCTTGTGTCTAAAGGGCACAGGAAAATCGGTTTTTTAGGCGCGCCGAATGATACCCTTTTTCACGCTTCAGTAGAACGTTATGAAGGGTTCTGTGAATATATGAAAGAAAAAGGAATCCCTGTTGATTCCTCTTATCGTCAAGATTGTGAACAATGGAATGTAAGTTCCGGTGAGGAAGGTTTTTCACGTCTTTACGAACGTCATCCCGACATGACAGCCGTTTTTGCAGTATCGGACCTGCTTGCAATGGGCGTTTTCAATTTTGCCCGCAGAAGAGGAATTAAGATACCGCAGGAGCTTTCACTTGTAGGATTTGACGATGACTATGTATCTGAATATACTAATCCCCGCCTGACAACATTCCGCCAGGATTCAGAGGGAATTGCAAATCTTGCGGCTGATTTGCTTCTTCAGCATATGGTAGGACTTCCTGTTCCAAATAAAATGATTCACCTGCCGTGTGGTTTTATGGAACGAGATTCAGTACGCAATATATAAGGTAAACTAATAGAGGTTAGGAAAATGGAATACGTAATTGGTGTTGATTTGGGGACAAGCGGTACAAAAACCGTTTTATTTTCGTCAGAAGGGCAACCGATTGCCTCAAAAACTATTGAATATCCGCTCTACCAGCCGCAGAACGGATGGGCTGAGCAGGAGCCTCTTGACTGGTGGAATGCCGCCTACAAGAGTATGAAGGCCGTTATTGCAGAAAGCAAAATTAATCCTAAGGATATCAAGGGAATTGGTATTTCAGGACAGATGCACGGTCTTGTTATGCTGGATAAGGCAGGAAATGTTCTCCGCCGTTCAATTATCTGGTGTGACCAGCGTACAGCCGCTGAATGTGATGAAATTACAAGCAAGGTTGGTGCAAGCCGCCTTATTGAACTTACTGCTAACCCTGCTTTGACTGGCTTTACAGCAAGTAAGATTTTGTGGGTTCGCAATCACGAGCCTGAAGTTTATGCAAAGTGCGCTCACATCCTCCTTCCAAAGGACTATGTCCGCTACATGCTTACAGGCGAATTCGCTACAGAAGTAAGTGACGCAAGCGGTATGCAGCTTCTTGATGTTCCAAACCGCTGCTGGTCTGACGAAGTTCTTTCTAAACTTGGAATTGATAAGTCACTTTTGGCAAAAGTATATGAATCTCCTGAGGTAACAGGAAAGGTTTCTAAACAGGCTGCTGAACTTTGCGGTGTACCGGAAGGAACTCCTGTGGTAGGTGGCGCCGGAGATAACGCTGCCGCTGCCGTTGGAACTGGTACAGTACAGGACGGAATTGCCTTTACAACTCTTGGTACAAGTGGTGTTGTATTTGCCCACACTGATAAGCTTTCAATTGACCCTAAAGGCCGCGTACATACCTTCTGCTGCGCCGTTCCTGGTGCATGGCACGTAATGGGTGTTACACAGGCTGCAGGTCTTTCCCTTAAATGGTTCAGAGATAACTTCTGCGATGCAGAAATGGTAACTGCAAAGGGAATGGGAAAAGATCCTTACTATCTTATGGATAAACAGGCTGAGGCTATTCCAATCGGAGCTGAACGCCTTCTGTATCTTCCATATCTGATGGGTGAACGTACTCCTCATCTTGATCCTGACTGCCGCGGAGCCTTCATCGGTCTTTCTGCAATGCACACAAGACAGCACATGCTTCGTGCCGTAATGGAAGGTGTTGTTTACAGCCAGCGCGATTCTGTTGAAGTTCTTCGCGGAATGGGCGTAAAAATTAATGATATGCTTGCCTGTGGTGGCGGCGGAACAAGTCCTCTCTGGCGTCAGATGCTTGCTGATGTTTACGGTTGTCCTGTTAAGACTGTTGTAAGTAAGGAAGGTCCTGCTCTTGGTGTTGCAATTCTGGCTGCTGTTGGAACAGGTATTTATTCTTCTGTTCAGGAAGCTTGTAAGCAGGTAATTAAGACAAATCCTGCTCAGAATCCGATTGCAGAAAACTCTAAGGAATACGAGAAATTCTACAGGATGTACACAGAGCTTTACCCTGCTTTGAAAGAAAGCTACGGAAAACTCGCAAAACTATAAAGTATATCTAAAAAAAAGGGGAAATTATGAAAATCAAAAGTGTATTTTCAAAATCTTTTGAAAAATATGGAAAGATTTTGAAGGGTTATGATGTTGCAGAGCTGTTAAAAAAACTTGATGAAGTTACTCCTTGTCCTACTGACGCAACAGTTTACAAGCCTGGCGAACCAGCCCTTGAAAAGCTTCCAATCCTTCAGGAATTTTCTGACGGCGCTTATGGTGGAATGCCTATTCAGATTGGTTACTGCAACGGATATAATACAAAGCTCAACTGCCTTGAATATCACCGCGGTTCTGAGTTGAATATTCCTACAAGTGATATTATTCTGCTTGTAGCAACTGTTTCTGATATCGAAAACGGAAAATTGAACACAAAGAAGGTTCAGGCTTTCCGTGCTCCGGCAGGAACTGTCGTTCAGGTTTATGAAACTACCTTGCATTATGCTCCTTGCTGTAACGTTGATGAAAAAGGCAAGGTAAGCGAAGGCTTCCGCGTTATCATCGTATTGCCAAAAGACACCAACACTGCAAAGCCGGAAATTACAGAGCGCGACTTTGAAGACAAGCTTTTGTGGGCAAGAAACAAGTGGCTTCTGGCTCATCCATCTTCTTCTGAAGCTGGACAGGGTGCTTATGTTGGTTTGACAGGAAAAAATATTGACTTGTCAGCCAAATAAATATTAATTTGAAACTATTAGATAGTTATATAAGAGGTGAAAATTATGGCAAAATTTGAGAACATCCCAGACGTAAAATTGGGAATCATTGCTGTAAGCCGAGACTGCTTTGTAATCTCGCTTTCAGAAAAAAGACGTGCTGCTATCGTTAAAGCATTTGCCGGAAAAGGTGAACTTTACGAAGCAAAAACAACAGTAGAAAACGAAAAGGACATGCTCAAGGCTGTTGAAGAGGTAAAGAAGGCCGGCTGTAACGCTCTGGTTGTATTCCTCGGAAACTTTGGTCCTGAGACTCCGGAAACTCAGATTGCTCAGAACTTCGACGGTCCTTGTATGTTTGTTGCTGCTGCAGAAGAGACACAGAACGACCTGATTAACGGTCGTGGTGATGCTTACTGTGGTATGCTCAACTGTTCATACAACTTGAGCCTCCGCAAGATTCCAGCTGTTATCCCAGAATATCCAGTAGGAACAGCAGAAGACATCGTTAAGATGATTGAAGAATTCATCCCTGTTGCACGCACAATCATCGGTCTTAAAAACCTTAAAATCATCACATTCGGACCACGTCCTCAGGACTTCTTCGCATGTAACGCACCAATCAAAGGTCTTTATGATATTGGTGTTGAAATCCAGGAAAACTCAGAGCTTGACCTGCTCGTAGAATACCGCAAGCACAAGGATGACAAGCGCATCGACGAAGTTGTAAAAGACATGGCAGCTGAACTTGGAACAGAAGGAAACCAGTTCCCTGATATGCTTCCACGTATGGCTCAGTTTGAACTTACTCTCCTTGACTGGATTGAAGCAAACAAGGGAAGCAAAAAATACGTTGTACTGGCAGACAAGTGCTGGCCAGCATTCCCTAAAGAGTTCGGATTTGAACCTTGCTATGTAAACAGCCGCCTTGCAAGCCGTGGTATTCCGGTTGCCTGCGAAGTAGATATCTTCGGTGCTCTTTCTGAATACATCGGAACTTGTGTAACCGGTGCTCCAGTAACATTGCTCGACATCAACAATTCTGTTCCACAGGATATGTACGATCAGAGCATTAAGGGCAAGTTCAGCTATCCATATACATTGCAGGATACATTCATGGCATTCCACTGTGGTAATACACCATTCTGCTGCCTCTCTCCAAAATCAAAGCCAGCTGTTAAGTTCCAGCTTATCCAGAACCGTTTGCTTGAAAACGGCGGAAAACCAGACTTTACACGCGGTACTCTTGAAGGAGACATCAAAGACGGAGACATCACATTCTTCCGTTTGCAGACTACTCCAGATACAAAACTCCAGGCATACATTGCACAGGGTGAAATCCTCCCTGTAGCAACTCGTTCATTCGGTGGTATCGGTGTATTCGCAATTCCAGAAATGGGACGTTTCTACCGCCACGTACTGATCAGCAAGCACTATCCACACCACGGTGCAGTTGCATTCGGTCACGTTGGAAAAGCTTTGTATACAATCTTCCAGTACCTGAATATTGCAGACATCGCTTACAACCAGCCTAAAGGCGTTCTCTACAAGGACGAAAACCCATTTAATTAATGTAAGGTAAGCCCGCGCAAGCGGGTGGACATAAATATTATCCCCCAAATCGCAGTCTTTCAGAAGTATCCTCCTATAGATTTTTTGCTTCTGGAAGGCTGCTTCTTTTTAACCGGCTTTATTCTTCGTCTTCTTCAAAATCCTCGTCGTAGTCGTCCTCTGTGTCCAGGAACATAGACATAAGCTCTTCCAGCTTGTCGTATTCTTTCATATCGATTTTGCGCTGTTTCGGGTCTGGGGAAATAAGGAGGTTGTCAGCGTAAGAGGCAATAAAATCGTAAACCCGGGTGATGGTGTCTTCGTCAGTTTCGGCAAGGTCGTCCAGAGTTTTTGTGCCTGCAAGCAGCTTTTCCAGAAGAGCAATGGAATCATCATAATCTTTGTTGATTTCATCGTATTCGGGAGTATGAAGGTCTTTTACATATTCCTTGCAGTCTTTTGTTTCAGCAAGGATTTTTTTTAGGGTTTCTATAAAAAATTCGTCTAATTCTTCGTATGTCATAGGTCGTTCTGATTATACACTCTGTTTCTGAAATTATACAATCGGAATTTTTTTGGAGTAAGGCCTGTGTGCTTTTTGAAGGTGGCGATAAAGTGGCTTTCGCTTGAAAAATTGAGGAAGTTTGATATTTCTGAGGTTGTGTACTCGGTGAATATCAGAAGATTTTTGGCGGCATCTACGCGTTTTGTGATGATGTAGTCTGTTATGCTGACTCCGGTTTCCTTATGGAAAAGCTTTGAAAGGTAGGAGTCGCTGAGTTCTGCCTTTTCTGCAATGTCTTCCAGCAGGATTTTACTGTGCAGGTTATCGTAAATGTAGTCGATTGCCAGCTGAACGGGTTTTGAATAGTGAATCTGTGTTTTTGACTTCTGCATTCGCTTTACGTAGGCTTCGCAAAGTTCCTTGTGAATGGAATGAAGTTCTTCTATGGAATTACAGGTGTCGATTTTGCGGATGTAGATGTCGGAAAGGTTGTAGGCGCCCTCCATCTCAAGCCCGCCTTCAATGCAGTAACGCGTAATAAAGGCGATTGTGATTATAAGGTGGTACTTGAGGTTGCGGAGGGGATTTTCGCTCAGCTTTCCAAAGCCTTCTACGGCAAGAGGGGTAAAAAGACGCTGCATTTCTTCCATATCACCGTTTCTGATACTCTGGTAAAAAGACATTTCCTTGTCATAAGGAATATGACTTAAAGTATTTTCGCGGTTATAGAATTCAGTTTTTGCAAGCTCGTCTCTTATTCCCATCTTAATCCTTTAGTAAGATGCTTTGATTGCGGCGTTAATTTCAGGGAAGTACCAGCTGAGGTTTACACGGTCAAAGTAACCGTGACATTCACCGGAGTCTATGTCTCCTCCCTTTGCTACCGTCACGTTGTTATCCCAGAGGATTACCGAAACCTTAGCGGCCTTTGCGTTTGAGTAGTAGCACTTTGTCCACTTTACGCGGTCTGCGGTGTTTTTCTTGTCAGAGGCACTTGTTTCGCCCATTACAACGCCGATTCCTTTTGAGGTGTATTTTTCAGCCAGCATATTGAATAGATATTTGATTGAGCCTTCTACACTTGCGTCGAACTTATTGTTTTTACCAAGGTGCATACAGAACTCGTAAGGGTCGTAGGCGTGGGTAGAAAGAATCAGCTTGTCAGACGCAGTATCTTTCGGCAGACTGTAGTAGCTGAGGAAATGAGGAGAAGCGGCGTATTCAGGACACATAATGAAGCGGTCAGCGTTGTTAGCGCCAGTTGCTCGGATTGTGTTCAGACACTGCTGCTCGTAATTTGTGATTATTCCGTTCCAGAGCTTTGATTCCTGTTCGCCGTTAAGATTCCATTCGTTTGATTCCCCTATTCTGCGAGGTTCGTTTACAATTTCAAAAACAAGTCGGGAATCATAATTTTTGAATTTTGTGGCAACCTGCTTCCATACACTTGTAAGATAGCTGATTGATTTTGACTGAAGTGAAGTATCGAGGGAAAGACAGAAGCCTGCTGTTCCTCCTTTCATTTCTGCTTCAGTAAGGTTATCGTGGTGAATGTTGATTATTACATAAAGATCTGAATCAAGAGCCCAGTCCACAACCTCCTGAACGCGGTTCAGCCATTTTTCATCGATTTTATATTTTGAGTCAACGTGGGTGTGCCAGCTTACAGGAATGCGGATTGTAGAAAAGCCTGCATTTTTTACTTCAGCAATCATTGCCTGTGTTGTTTTTGGCATTCCCCAGGAAGTTTCAGCTTCAAGGCCCATAGTTCCGGTTTTGTTTCCGGCGTCAAAAGTGTTTCCCAGGTTCCAGCCGGTTGCAAGCTTCTGAGCGAATTCTACGCTTGAAGAAGAAGTGGATGCAATAGCTGTTGTTGTTGATGTCGAAGCGCTTGAAGATGATTGTTTTTTTGAGCCTGAACCTGAAGAGCCGTTGTCAGCTGCCATAGCGCACGAAAACATTGAAAAAATTACTCCTGCGGCGGCGCAGGAACGAATAATGGTGCTTTTCATAAAATATTCCTTCTGTTTTAAAAAGTATAAAAAAAGTCCTTAAACAATTCTAACATTGTTTAAGGACTAAAGACAGTTTTTTTTTACTGTGCTTCTTCTACAACTACATCATCAATGTAAACTTTGTGAGCTGTAGAAATCTGTTTACCGTCAACTGCACCCATAGAAATTGTGAAGATTACATTAGGGTCTGTGGTATTAGCCATTGTGAAGGTGTGTTCGAAAGTCTGGTATTCATCAGAAATGTTCATTTTGAGAGTTCCTGAATATGGAATCCAGTTGTCATCCTTTGAACCGTCACGCTGCAAAGCCCACATAATTGTACGTTTCATATCAGATTTTGCTTTGAGGCTAACGTGATATTTCTTTCCTTTTTCAAGAAGAATGCCTGTCTGTTTGAGCTGAATCATCCAGTCCAGATTTCCTGTATTATCTATAGAAAGAACAGCTTCTTTATTGCCGGCATTTTCTTCGATTTCAACATTTGCCTTTGAATTCTGGTGTGCGTAAAGTTCCCAGGCAGCCATTCCGCTGTTGAATTCGCCGTTCAAAAGACATGAATTTTCCTTGAGGGAAACGTTGTCTACAAATACTGTAGCGCCGCTGTTTGCCAGCATCATCTCAAAAACGTACTCGTTAGTCTTTGGAATAGTGATTAAGTATTCAAAGTGAGCCTTCTTTGTTGTCAAAGCAGGGAATTCCTTGAATTTTCCAAGCTGAACTCCAATCTTGCAATTTCTTGAAGCATAAGCGTCAAAGCGAAGGATGTACTGTTTTCCCTGAGGAAGGGCAAAGCCGTCCTGGCTTACTGTTACGTCACTGAAGCTTGTCATTCCGGCAGGGCAGGCAACCATAAGCTCGCGGCGTCCGTTGTCGTTTGTAACCTTTACTTCAGCATTGATTTTGTTGTCGATTTTCCAGCTTGCAAGGCGGCCTTTTCCTTCCTGGAACTGACCGTTGTGAATCATATTTCCGTCCGGAAGAAGATTAAGACCGGCTGAGCTCAAATCAATTTCACCGATTTTTTCAAGGCGAACGTTTGAAATGTGGATTGGAGCAAGGGAATTCTGGTTACCACAGTTGAATTCGATGCGGGCTGTAGGGTCTGTGAACTCAAGCATTTTGAATTCCCAGGTGAAGTGCTTCTTTTCAGGAGTAAGAGTGATTGTTGTATCCTGAAGATAGCGGATCCAGCCGTTGTTTGGAGCCGAGATACAGGCAACAATTGTTCTTTCCTGATCAGCGCTTGCGTCGAAAGAGTAGCGGTAGATTCCGCCCTTTACTAGCGGCATTGGTCCCTGAACAACCTGAATTGCGTGAAGAACAGGTCCGTCTGTTATAGGTTTGATGTCGATATTGCCGTTTTTGCAAGAGTAGTTAGCGCTTCCGCCCTGGAAGTTGAGAAAGCCCCATTTTTCTTCTTTTGGACTTACCATATTTCCGCTTCCGTCAGCTACAGCAACTGCTTTTGGAGCTTCCGGCTTATCTACGTCTTCGTTGTATTCTTTTTTCTGATAAACCTTTACGTAATCAACAAGCATCTGAGCTTTTTCGTCAAAGGTTGTTGTGTCATCAGGATATCCAGGCCAGTCACCGCCGACTGCTACGTTCAGAATGATGTAGAAAGGCTGGTCAAATGGTGCCGGGAAGGTTACGTCTTCGAAGCCCTGGCGGCGTGTGTACCAGTCATTTACAGTGAAATAATTTTTGCCGTCGCAGTAGAAGCGCATTTCACCCGGTTCCCATTCAACGGCGAATTCGTGGAAGGATTCAGCGAAGTTGTCGTTTTCCAGAGTGCAGGTGCCCTGCTGCTGGTTGTGTGGTTCACCAAAGTGGAGGGTTCCGTAAACAGTTTTGATGTCGTGTCCCAGAACTTCCATAATATCTATTTCACCACATTTAGGCCACTGACCATAGAAGCTTTCGTCTTCCGGCATCATCCAGAAGGCAGGAAGGTAGCCCTGTCCCTGTGGAACCTTGAGACGGGCTTCGATACGGCCGTAGGTGAAGGAGTGTTTTCCCTGTGTGTTGATTCGGCCGGAAGTATAAGAAACTGTTCCGTCCTTGTTAGTTGTCTTGATTGGCTGAATTACCAGGCAGCCGTCTTTTACGTAGGTGTTTTTAGGTGAATTTCCGTAAGACTGAAGCTCGTTGTTTACCCAGCCCGGCTGATGGAATTCAAAATTCCAGTCCTTTGAGTTGATTTTTTTGCCATTGAAGTCTTCCTGCCATACAAGGTCTGCGTCTGTGTAGTTTGACGGCTTTCCCTGTGCAGAAAGATGTCCGATTACAGTAGCGGCGATGAGTGCCAGTGCTGCTGTTTTCTTTGTGATTTTCATTGATTTGCCTCCCGAAGGGTTATATTATTTGACAGAAATGGGACGCAGAGTTTTTCTGTGTCCCATTCATTATGCCTGATTAAGTTAGAAGTAGGATTTAGTTTGTTGCAAAAGCTGGTAACCAAATGTCTTGAGTATCACCACTTTCTGTACCAAGCATTGCATATGTAGGGTCTCCTCCTGCAGGGTTTGGAGCTCCATCTTCTTGAAGTGCAAAAATAATAGAAGATTTTTTATCAGAGTTTGAAACTGTTGCACTCTTAACTTTGACTGTAATTTCAGTACCTTGTGTAAGGCTGCCTGTAAGGCCTAATCTTTTTCTGCAGTCTGTTTTTCCGTAGGCTGGGCTTGCCCACTGGTTAGGAACCAGATTAAATTCAGCGAAAGTCGTATCAGTAAATTCTCCGTTTCCTACTTTTACAGAAATTATGAGATTTGAAATATCAATTTTAAGACCGTCTGCATCCTTTGAGCCATCGTTGTCAATCTGTAATACATATCCAATATATGAAGCGTCAGAAATATCTTTTGTCAGTTTTACTGTATATTGTTTGTAGTTTGTATCAGTTGCAGGATTTGCCGGTGTTGCTGGAGTTGGTGTTTCAACTTCATTCAAACCTTTACCGTTCTTTTTTGTGATAAGAGGAATGTATTTTTCTGCTTTTTCACCAGAAACGGCAACTTCTTTGTAATAGTTTACAGCTTTGTTGACATCAACTACAGCAACTGTGATTTTTCCTAAATCAACTTTTCCTTTACCTTCGCCAGAAACTTTTGCGCTCTTAACTTCAATTGTTACTATATCATCTTTACCAAGTTTCTTATTGATAACAGGCTTAGCCTTGTATTCGTGCTGGTCATTAGCAGACTCTGGGCTGCTATAGTTGTAACTTGGATTAAAAGAAGAATAAGGATCAAGTTCAAAATCAATTTTGTTTCCAATAGAAACAGCTTCCCCATTAACTGTTACTTCAACATTTACATCGTTAAGTGTAATTTTTTCTGCTGCACCTTTAGCACTTCTGTCGTATTTGATTACAAATACTGTATCTTCTGCTGTTGTTGATGCATCTGTTACTTTAAATGTGATTTTTTCGCCACTGAAAATATCTTCTGCTGCTATTGCTGTTTCTGATGCTGATGATGCTCCTGCAAGGTTAAGACCCTGTGCTGCCTGATTAGTTTCATCTGAAGTTCCGTTGCTGCAAGAAATGAAGCCGGCAAGTAATGCAACGCTTAAAAATCCACCCATAATTGTTTTTACGTTTTTTTTCATTTTGTTAATCCTCTTAGTTTTATTTGCAGACGGAAAGAGGCGCGCATCTCTTTCTGTCCTTGCGTTTACAAAAATTATTTTCAGTCCGCTTTTGCCATAAAAATATAAAAAAAAAGTACAAAATATCATAATTATGACAATAAACAAAAAATTATTTTAAATTTTTAATTTTTTTTTCGGGGCGGGAAGTCTGTTAAAAATCATTTGAACAGAATAATTACATAAAAAACATAAAAATGATATTTTTCTAAAAAGGGCTGATTTATAACTTAACTATGATGAAGTTTACTGGTTTTGAAAAAGGAATTAATTTGGGCGGCTGGATTTCCCAGTGTAAGGAATATACAAAAGAGCATTACGACAGTTTTATCAAAAAAGAAGATCTGAAGGTTATAAAGGGAATGGGCTTTGACCACGTGCGTCTTCCGGTTGATTACAATGTAATAATGACGGATGACGGAAAGTTCCTGGAAGAAGGTTTTTCTTATATAGACAGGGGCGTTGAATGGGCTGAAGCATACGGGCTTAATGTAATCGTAGATTTGCATAAGACCTGCGGTTATATGTTTGATACAAATGCCGTTCCAAATCCGGATGCATTTTTCTTTGATAAAGGTCTGCAGGACATCTTTATTAAAATCTGGGAAAAGATTGCGGCCCGCTATGCGTCAAAATCTGATATGGTTGCATACGAGCTTTTGAATGAAATCGTAAATCCTGCCCTGGAAAAAGAATGGAATGAGATTGCGACCCGCGCTTTTAAGGCTGTGCGCGCTCTTGCTCCTGATTCATGGATTATTGTGGGCGGTGTTGATTACAACAGCGTTTCTGCGGTGCCTGGAATTAAGGTTCCGGTTGATAAAAAGACTGTTTTCACCTTCCATTGCTATGAGCCTCTCGTCTTTACTCATCAGAAGGCGCCTTGGGTTGTGGATATGCCTGCTGATTTTGAGGTTTCTTACCCTGGTTCGTCTATTGAATACATCCGCGAAAAGAGCCGTCTGATTCCTCAGGCCCGTCACGGAGCAATTTTTGCTGAATCAATGAATAATCTGAAGGTTGACGATAACTTCTTTACAAGTCTTTTTGAACCGGCCTTGAAAACTGCTGAAAAAATCGGCGTGCCTCTTTACTGCGGCGAGTACGGCGTAATTGACCGGGCGCCGGCTGAGGATTCGGAGCGCTGGTTCAATGATATTCACAGGGCGCTGGAAAAGCATGAGATTGGGCGCGCGCTGTGGTCTTACAAAAAAATGGATTTTGGACTTATGGATAAGCACTATGACAGCATACGCTCGGCTGTGATAAATAGTTAGGGTCAACTTCCCGCAGAATGGCTTTGCAGTTCCGCTCCGTTCGCGCCATTCTGCGTAAAAATGCAGCTTTCTATGCTAAAGCGGCAAGTTCTTCCCATCTTGTGTATTTTTCTTCCAAAGCAGCGGAAATCTCTTTGTAGCGCTCGCCGGCTAGGCGGGCTTTCTCGAAGTTTGAAGAGGACATTTGTTCTTCCAGGGCTTTTTGTTCGGCTTCCAGGGCAGGGATTTCGGCGTCCAGTTGTTCGAATTCACGCTGCTCTTTGAAGGAGAGTTTTTTCTTTGGGGAGGGGGAAGGCTCCCCCTGCGCTCCCAAGTCCTCACTCGCTTTACTCGCTCCGGTCTTGTCCGCTACCCTCTCTGCGGGCTCAGACGCCGCCCGCAACGCCTGCTCTTTTCGTTTTTCCTCGCGATATTCTACATATTCGCTGCATTTGCCTACGAAGCCGCTGACGCTGCCGTCGTCTTCCAGGATGAAGAGGGTGTCGGCGCATTTGTCCATGAAGTAGCGGTCGTGGCTGACCAGGAGAAGGCAGCCTTCGTAGTGCATCAGAAACTGTTCGAGGATGTTCATAGTGAAGATGTCGAAGTCGTTTGTCGGCTCGTCAAGGACAAGGAAGTTGGGATTTTGAAGGAGAAGGCGGACCAGGTAGAGTTTTTTGCGTTCACCGCCGCTGAGGGTGCTGACCGGGGAATGCTGGATTTTGCCTTCAAAGCCGAATTCTTCCAGGAACTTTGTGGCGCTGACTTCTTTTTTGCCGTCGTTTAAGGTCATGCGTTCGGCGGCTTCCTTGATGTATTCCAGGACGGTCAGGCTGGTGTCTTTGAAGACGGGGTTCTGGGTGTAGTAACCGAAGCTGGTGTTTACGCCCAGGTCCAGGCTGCCGGAATCCGGGGCAAGCTGGCCAGTGATGATGTTGAGCAGGGTGGATTTTCCGCTGCCGTTATCGCCGAAGATGCCGATTTTTTCGCCTTTTGTGAATTTGTAGGAGAAATTGCGGATTACAGGTGTGCCGGCTCCCGTCTCAATCTTTTCACCATCTTCAGCATTTGTAACGGGAGCCACGAGTTTTTGATTCTCAAAAACTCGCCTTGAATGTTCCGTTGCAAACCCCTTAGGATAATATTTACTTATGTTGTGTAATTCCAGGACTTTTCCGCCCAGACGGCGGCCTTTTACTTCGAAGGTGAAGCCCTTGTCGGCGGCAAATTTTTCGCGGTTTATCAGCTGCATGTCGCGCTGGATTCGGGCTTTTGCCTTTGTTCCGCGGGCGCAGGGGCCTCGCAGCAGCCAGTCACGTTCAAATCGCAGGACTGATTCGATGCGGCGTTCGGTGTTGGCTTCTATTTCTGCTTCTTTTTCCTTTTTTTCAAGATAGAGGCTGTAATTTCCCTCGTAAAGCTTGATTGAGCCGCGGGCAAGTTCGTAAATATTGGTGCATACTGCGTCCAAAAACCAGCGGTCGTGGGTTACCATAAGAAGGGAGCGCTTCATATCGTGCAGGTAGTTTTGCAGCCAGCTGATTGTGGAGATGTCCAGGTGGTTGGTCGGCTCGTCCAGCAGGAGGAGTTTTGTGTCTTCTACCAGAACCTGGGCCAGGGCGACTTTTTTAATCATACCGCCGCTGAGGGTGCCCATTTTTCTTTCCATATCGTGGATGCCAAGAACGCCTAGAATTGATGCAATCTGGGCTTCGTAGTCCCAGAGTTCGAGCTTATCCATTTTTTCCATAGCGGCGTTGTAGGCTTTCTGGGCTTTTTCTGTGTTTGTGCCTCCTGCCGAGGTTTTAGTGCCTCCTTCCCCGGCGCTTGCGTCACCTTCCGGCCCCGCCAGTGCCTCGCAGGCCAGCTGATATTCGCGTATTACGTTCAGCTTGGGCGAATGGCTTTTGAAAATGTGGTCGCGGATTGTGTCTTCTGCGTTGAAGGTTGGATTCTGCGGCAAAAAAGAAACGCCGCACTCGCGGTTTATCGTTATATTTCCTTCATCAGGCTGCAAAATGCCTGCGATTGTGTTCAAAAGTGTTGATTTTCCGGTTCCGTTACGTCCGATGAGGGCTGCTTTTTCGCCTTCCTGAATGCCAAAGGTAACGCCTGTAAAGAGCGGTTTTTCCCGCCCGATTTTTGCAAGATTGTTGATAGAGAGAAGATTCATATTGTTATAGTAAAGATGGGGCCTTATAGCGTCAACTGACACCTGACAAAAGTGATAAAATCTAGTTTTATGCCGTTTTCACAGGTGCTTGTGTGGTCTGACACTGTAAATTCGCCTTCCGGCAGTTCCGGAAAAAATGCGTCGCAGGGGTAGGCGGCGTCGATCTGGGTTGTGTAGATTGTCTGGGCCAGGGCAAGGCCTTCGCTGTAAATACGCTGACCGCCACAGAGGAAGATTTTGCGGGCAGGGGCAAGGCGCCCTGCAAGCTTGATGGCTTCGCTTAAGCTGGGGCAGGTGAATAAATTTTCGCTTTCGAAGGATTTTGTGCCGGAAACTACTATATTAATGCGGCCAGGCAGAGCCCTTCCGATTTCTTCAAAAGTACGTCTTCCAAAAATCACCACATTGCCCATAGTCAGTTCTTTAAAATGCAAACGGTCGCAGGGAAAATCCCATACAATGCGACCGTCTTTTCCTATCCCGCGGCTTTTTTCAAAGGCTACGATTATTGAGATAATCATAGGCAAAATCCTACCATCAACTTTTCGCAGAAAAGTTGACTGATGCGGCTGGTGATGCTGACGCTGTAAGGTGATTTTTTAGCCGCATCAAGCTTCTACCTCAACCAGCTGACTAACCGGCTGTTTCTGAGCGTAAACGCTGTGTACATTCTTGTAAGGATTTTTAAGTCCCGCAAGCTGCATTTTAATCTGGCCTATGTGAACCTTGAGAAGCTCGCGGTTGATTTTATTCTGGGCAAGAACTTTTTCCTGCAAATCAGTCAAATCCTGCTGAAGATTTTCGATTGTACGCTGTTCTGCTTCTGCTGATGCCGGAGTCGAAGCGCTTACAGAATTGTACATCTGGCGCATCGGCACTACAACCTTCTGCAGGTTCATCAGATTTTTTACAACCTGCTGTTCGAGTTCAGTGTGGGCAAGCAGGGCTTCTGTGTTTTCGTTTGAAATCGAATCCTGCTGTTTTTCGAGCACAGTAAGATATTCGCGGAATTTCCCCCTCTGCTGTTCAAGCAAAGTCCTGAATCTGCGTAAAATTGCCACCCTTTCGTTTAATTCTTCCTGTGAAATATCTGCCATAATTTATCCCTGAATATTCAATGCACCGCGAACATTTGCAGCCGGCGCATTGTTTGTGCTGTTTGCAACTGTTCTCCAAGATTCCAAAAGATCATTCAGCATTTTGATTACTGAGTTAATCTTTTCCTTATCTCTTTTGATGGAAGCATCCAGCAGCTGCTCGTTAAAGAAAATGTACAGCGCCATAAGATTTTTTGCTATATCTCCACCCTTTTCCATATCAAGAGAAACCTGAAGCTCTGTGATTATAGCCTGGGCTTTCTGCAGGAATTTTCCAAATCCTTCTATATTAGAAGCTTTTAGACTTCCGTCACTTTCAAAAAGATTTACTGCTCCGGTCAGATTTTTTACGGCTCCTTCGTAAAGAAGCACAACAAGGCGACCCTGACTCGCAGTGGTTACGTTGTTTTTCTGATATGCGGAATATGCGTTCTGATATGCCATTTTTTTATCATCCTCCTGTGTAGTCCGCTGGATTACTCTATCGTCTACATCTTCGGCATCTCAAAATTTTACTTTAGCACTTTTTATGATTTTTGGATTTTTTTTATGGAAAAAAGCATATTTAATTAGTATATTAAATCTATGGCAGAAAATCAGAACTTGAATAATAACGACGAAAAAAAAGATGATAACGATCCTTACAAATTCTTCAAATTTGCGGGACCGGAAGATGATAAAAATAAAAAGAATAAAAAGGAAGGCGGAAAATTTCCATTCTGGCCTATTCTTCTTGTAATCCTTTTTGGCCTTGCCGTAATGGATATGTTTGTTTTCTCAAAGTCGGATGGCTTGATTGACTATTCTGATTTTAAGGCAATGGTTGAAAACGGACAGATTGTTTCGGTTGAAATCGGTGAAAATTATTTTGTGGGTTACGGACCTGAAAGAATAAGTGATTCAGGCTCTTCTTCTGCAAAGGGGATACAGCTCTTTCCTGTAAATCAGAAATCAGGACGTTCCTATAAAACTGCCGCTGTTTTGATGGGCAGTTTCCTTGAACTTCTTGATTCAAAGGGTGTTCACTATAAATTTGTAGTAAAACAGAACAGCTACCTTATGCAGCTTCTTATCAATCTGATTATTCCTTTTGGAATCATCTTTTTGATGTACTTCTTCCTCTTCAGAAAGATGGGAGGAGGCGGCGGTGGAATGGGCAGCATTTTCAATGTTGGCTCTAGCCGCGCTAAGGTTGTTGAAGAAGGTAAAATCAAGACCCGCTTTACTGATGTTGCCGGTGTTGATGAAGCAAAGGACGAACTTGTTGAGGTTGTAGACTTCCTTAAGCAGCCTAAAAAATATACGGATATTGGTGGTAAGATTCCTAAGGGCGTGCTTCTGGTAGGTGACCCTGGAACCGGTAAAACCCTTCTTGCCCGCGCTGTTGCAGGTGAGGCTGGAGTTCCTTTCTTCAGTATTTCCGGTTCTGACTTTGTTGAAATGTTTGTCGGCGTTGGTGCATCCCGCGTTCGCGATCTTTTCCGCCAGGCCCGCGATAAGGCTCCTTGTATCATCTTTATTGATGAAATTGATGCCCTTGCAAAATCCCGTGCCAACGGCTTCAGCTCAAACGACGAGCGCGAACAGACATTGAACCAGCTGCTTGTTGAAATGGATGGTTTTGATAATGACAAGGGTCTTATCGTTCTTGCCGCAACTAACCGTGTTGATGTTCTTGATCCAGCAATTCTTCGTCCTGGCCGTTTTGACCGCCAGGTTCCGGTTGAAAAGCCTGATGTAAAAGGCCGTGAAGAAGTTCTTAAGATTCACGCAAAGAACGTTAAGCTTGAGGATGATGTTGATTTTTCTTCTATTGCACACGGAACAACTGGCTTTGCCGGTGCTGACCTTGCAAACGTTGTAAACGAAGCTGCTTTGCTGGCTGTCCGCAACGGCCGCAAGAAAGTTACTATGGAAGATTTTAATGATGCTATCGATAAGGTAAGCATTGGTCTTAAAAAGAAGAGCCGCAAGGATAACGAAAAGCAGATGCGACTTACTTCAGTTCATGAAACAGGCCATGCTCTTGTTGGTGCCTTTACTCCGGATCATCCTCCTGTAAATAAGATTACAGTTGTGCCGCGTTCCCGCGGAGTAGGCGGCTTTACCCAATACCGCGAAGAAGATGAAGAAAAATTCTGCATGACCCGCAAAGACATGATGAATGAAGTTGACGTTTGCCTTGGCGGACGTGCGGCTGAAGAAATCATCCTGGGTGATATTTCTACCGGTGCTTCAAATGATATTGCCCGGGCAACTGCAATCGTCAAAGATATGATTACTGTTTACGGTATGAGCGACAAGTTCAAGAATATGACACTTGGTAAAGGCGTTCTTGGAAACCGTGGCGGCGAGCCTAACCTTATCCGTGAGTTCTCTGAACAGACTCAGAATTTCATTGATGAAGAAATTGCCCGCATTATGAACGAGCGCTACGAGCATGTTCTTAAGATTTTGAGCGAGCACAAAGAGCTTCTTGAATACATTGCTAACCGCCTTAAGGAAGTTGAAACAATGGACGGCAAAGAGTTCTACGAAATTGTTAAAGGTGAGCAACACTGTAAAGAGATTACTTCAGGAGAAAATGTAGAGTAATATAGTTAAATAGACATATCTTCTATTTATCACTATAATATTTTCTTATGAAAAAACTTTTATTGGCAGTCTGCGCACTTTTTTCAGCATCGCTTTTTGCTCAGAACATTACGACTGCAAGCGCTTATTTTAAGACAATTTCCGAATATTACGGTTCTATAAAAGATTACGAAGTTGATTTTGAAATTAAGGTAGATAAGGAAGAATCTGCCGGAAAGCTTTCTTATAAGGCTCCTGACCTTGTCCGTATGGATTATACAAACCCGGAAGAGCAGGTAATCGTTTTCAACGGTGATATGCTTACAATCTACCTGCCGGGCTCAAATGCCATTCTTCAGCAGGATGTAAGCACAAGCGGTAACAATGCAAACTCCCTTGCAACTCCTCAGGGGCTGGCACTTCTGAGCCGCTATTATACTGTTGCTTATGAAACAAGTCAGAATGCTGAGCCTCTTGATGAAGAATCTGATGAAAGGGTAATCAAATTTATGCTGACAAGAAAGACAGCATCAGAATCCTTCCGTTCAATTAAAATCTGCGTAAATGAGCAGACAAAGCTTATCCGCCGCGTTGAAGCTGTAACTCCTAAGGGAGAAAACTTCATTTTTGATTTTTACGACTACAAACTCAATCAGAATATTACAGACCAGCGTTTTATTTATGACGCTCCGTCGTCTGCAAATAACTACAATAATTTCTTGTTTTCGGAGTAAGAGATGGAAAGCTACGGAGCACTGCTTAAAAAAACTCGAGAAGCTAAAAACGGAGATCTGGACATAATTGCCCACGAGATTTCCATTGAAAAACGTTATCTTGTTGGTTTGGAAGAAGAAGATGATTCTGCTCTTCCCGGCAGCGCTTACCTTAAAGGCTTTTTGCGTAACTATGCAATCTATCTTGACCTTGACCCGGAATACGTTCTTAAGCTTTTTCACAATAAGGAGCTGCAGGAATCCGGCGTTCCGGAAGGTCTTTACGAGCCGATTCATCCTACAAGAAATCTCCTGCCGATAATAATTCCCGTCGCAATGATTCTCTGTATCATCGGAATTATTGCTTCTCTTTTAATCGTAAAAAAATACAACATCAAGGATGATAATGTTGTTGTATCAAGTAAGCTTAAAAACCGTTCTTTTGAACTTACAGATAAAAAGTTTCAGCAGCGTGTTTACAAGGGAGACCAGTTCCTCATTCCAACCGGAAATAATAATCAGATTGTTGTGAATGTCAGCTCTACCCTTAAAACTCTGGGACTTGCAATGCCAAGCGGCACCTACTATGTAGAGCTTTCTGAAGAATCTGAACTTGATGTGGACGGAGATAATGCTTCTGACCTCATCGTTTACGTTTCTGATATTTCTTCTACTGATGAAAGCCGGGGTGCTGAAGTAAGTATACTTCTTTATCATGGAGTTGCGGCTGCAGATTCTGCCCTCAGCGATGCAGATGTTGCAAGCATCACTGCCGCTTCTGAGGTAAATCCAAAGCATATTCAGCGCGTTCTTATTGAGGACAACCGTGCTTATCCGTTTACAATCAATGCTAACTTCCGCGATGCCTGTCTCTTCCGCGACAAGGTTGACCGTGAGCGCTCTGTTGAAGGCTATTTTGCCAAGGGTGATTTGTTCACAGCAACACCTCACAACGGAATCAGATTGTGGATGTCTAACTCTAACTCTGTTAAGTTCACCATTATTGCTGATTCGCGCACTTACGACCTTGAAATGGGTGCCGCCGGAAAGGTTCTTGTAGAAGACATCAAGTGGATTAAAGACACCGACGGTAAATATAAGCTGGTGGTTATCGAAATTGACTAAAAATCTTAAAAACTTTTTCATTGATCAGCACGGCTGTGCCAAAAATCAGACTGACGGAGAACTTATTTCTGCTTTTCTTGAAAAGGAAGGCTTTGTTCAGATTTTTGACGCAGATAAGGCTGATTTTATCCTGATTAATTCCTGCGGATTCATCAAATCTGCAAAAAAAGAATCAATTGACGCAATTTACAGTGTAAAGGCCGCTTATCCGGATGCAAAAATCATCCTTACAGGCTGTCTGGCTGAACGCTATGCAAATGAGCTTTTTGAATCTATGCCTGAACTAGACGGCGTTTTCGGAAATGGAGACCTTTCTAAAATTGCAGGCTTTATGAAAAAGGTTGCCGGCGGTCAGCGTACGGTTCAGACTTTCGAGCAGTGTGGTGTCAGTTCAGGTCAGCGTAAAAAGCTGATGAACTTTAAGGGCTCTGCCTTTGTAAAAATCACAGAGGGCTGTTCGAACCACTGTTCCTTCTGTGCAATTCCTTTGATCCGCGGTGAGCTTAGAAGCCGCCCTGTGGATTCAATCATTTCTGAAATCAAAGAGCTTACTGAAGCCGGGGTTTACGAAATCAATCTGATTGGCCAGGACCTTGCGGCCTACGGTACCGGCGAAGAAGATAAGGAGCTTCGTGCCGGCCTGAATCCTGTTTTGTCTCCTTTGTGTCAGCTGCTTGAAAAAATCAGCCGGATTGAGGGGGATTTTATCGTCCGCCTTTTGTACATTCACCCTGACCATTTTAATACGGACATCCTTTCTGTCATGAAAAAGGACAGCCGCTTTGTACACTACTTTGACATTCCTTTTCAGAGCGGTGATGATAAGACAATTCTTGCGATGAATCGAGTCGGTTCGCAGAAAAAATACATTGAACTGGTAGAGAAAATCCGTTCGGAACTGCCGGACTGTATGCTGCGCACAACCTTTTTGACAGGCTTCCCGGGCGAGTCTGAAGAAGCGGCAGAAAATACACGGGCCTTTTTACAGGCAATCCAGCCTGACTGGTCGGGATGTTTCCCTTACAGCCGGGAGGAGGACACTCCGGCCTGGAGTATGAAGCCCCGTGTGCCTGCTAAAACCGCCCAGGCCCGTGCAGATGCTCTTGTCGGGCTGCAGACTGAAATCACAAATGAAAGGCTTGCCCGCTTCGTAGGGCAGGAAGTTTCTGTTCTGGTCGAAGAGATTATTGAGGCCGCAGATGGTTCTGATGGCACTGAAGGGAACGCTGACGCTTCGGAAGGCCTTGCAATTGGACGAGGCTGGTTTCAGGCGCCGGAGGTTGACGGCTGCGTAGTTATCCGCTATGAAAGGGATATTGCTTCAGAAGCTGATGCTGTGCGCCCGGGCAACGTAATTAAGGTTCAGATTCTTTCTACGACCGGAGTTGACCTTGACGGACGCTTTACCGGCCTTGTAAAAGGCTATCCTGCAAAATCTGACTTGCAATTTATTTCGTAGGTTTTTATGACTGAAAATCTTGAACAATACCTTTCTCTTCTCAATGAGCAGCAGTTAGAGGCTGTAAAACACGAGGGAAGCCCGCTTTTGATTCTTGCGGGTGCGGGTTCCGGAAAAACCCGCGTAATCACAACAAAGATTGCTTATCTGATTGGTGAAAAAAATATAGAGCCCTGGAAAATCCTTGCGGTTACCTTTACCAAAAAAGCCGCAAATGAAATGAGGGAGCGTGCAATCTCCCTGGACCAAAGGGCCGCTGAATCTCAAATCAGAACTTTTCATTCATTCGGTTCCTGGTTTCTTAGAAAATATGCAAGGCAGGCCGGCCTTGAAGATAATTTTACCGTTTATGATGACGGCGATATGGAGACAATCGTAAAAAAGGCTGTGCCTGAGCTCAGCTCTAAAGAAGCCCGTATTGCGGCTCATCAGATTGCCCTTGCAAAGGATTACTGTCTCTTTCCTGAAGATGATTTGAGCATTATCGGAAGTGAATTTGATTTGAACGACATCTACAAAAAATATCAGACCCGCCTTCGCGCAACAGGTAACGCAGATTTTGGTGATTTAATTATGCTGCCGGTCCGCGTTATGGACGAAAATCCTGAAATTGCAGATTACATTCATTCGCGCTTCAGGGTGATAATGGTAGATGAGTATCAGGACTCCAACATTGCCCAGTTTAAGCTTTTGCAGAAGCTTTCGGGCTATGACGGGGCCGGGCAGGGGGCGGTTGCGCTGGAAGGGGGCACTGACGCTGGAATGGACAATGGCTGCGGCACTTACGTCTGCGTAGTAGGTGATGATGACCAGTCAATCTACCATTTCCGCGGCGCCGAAGTTCAGAATATCCTTTCTTTTGAGAAAAAGTTTCCCGGAACCCAGATTATCCGCCTGGAACGCAATTACCGTTCAACCGGAAAAATCCTTCACGCCGCTGACCTTGTCGTAAAAAAGAATGTTAACCGCCTTGGAAAAACTCTTGTTGCCGACCGGGGCGAGGGAAAGCAGCCTGTCCTTGCTTTTTTGTCAGACCAGAATGCAGAGGCAGTTTTTACAGGCGGAATGATTCAAAAGTCAGTTGAAGAGGGAGGCGCCAGGTATTCTGACTGGGCTGTGCTTTACAGAACCAACGCCCAGTCCCTGAATTTTGAAAAGGAATTTCTTCATAAAAAAATTCCTTACGTTGTAGTAGGCTCTCTGAAATTCTACGAGCGTGAAGAAATTAAGGACGCCCTTTCCTATATCGCTTTGAGCGCCAATCCCCGCGATGAAATCTCTTTCCGCCGCATCGTGAATAAGCCGACCCGCGGGCTTGGAGAGAAAACTCAGGATAAAATTCTGGATAATGCCATTGAATGGAACGAGGATGGAACGCCTTCTTATTCAAACCTGATTGAAGCCTGCAGGACTGCGGCGCCGAATCTTTCAAAAAAAGCCCGGGAAGGTGCCGAAGCCTTCTGTAAAATATTTTCTGAGCTGGACGGCTTTCTTGAAGGGGCGGAAAAAGAAGAAGACAGCGGCCTTCACCTTTCTGATTTTATTGAGCGGGTAATTAAGGCAAGCGGTCTTGATGAATATCATAAGGCCAGTGATGAAATTGAAGGAACCCAGCGCCTTTTGAACCTTGAAGAGCTTGTAAACTCTGCAATTCCTTATGAATGCTCGCTTGAAGGCCTTACGGAATTTCTTGATGCAATCAATCTTGACCGCACACTTGAGCTTTCGCAGGAAGAAAAATCTGATGATGCAGTTACCCTTATCACCCTTCACAATACAAAGGGTCTTGAATACAAAAAGGTTGTGATTACAGGCCTGGAAGAAGGCATTTTTCCACGTATGGATAAGGCGGGCGCTGACCTTGAAGAAGAACGCCGTCTTTTCTACGTAGGAATTACCCGTGCCCGCGACGAGCTTTACGTTACCTCCTGCGCCAGCCGCTATATGTATGGCAGCGTTCAGTTTATGAGGCCCAGTCCTTTTATTAAGGAAGGGGCTGCGGCCTTTAATCTGATTGGTCAGGTGCCTTTCAGCTTTAAGAAGGCTTCTGCCGAGGAACGCTTTGCCGGCATTGGAAAGCGGATTGAAGGCTCGGAGTTTGATTCTCGCGGGGCAGGCACATTTGCCGGGGCAGGAGCATTGGCCGGGGAAAACGAGCTTTCCGAAGAAGATGCAGAACTCCTGGAAAAATACAAAAAGGGCACCAAAGTTTATCACGATGATTACGGCTACGGAGTCGTTCAGAAATGCTATATGAACGAGGGCGAAGTTGTAGCTGAACTGCAGTTTGAAAATGGCGGCCGCAAAAAATTCCTGCCAAAATATCAGAGAAAAGCCCTGGATATAATCCGCTAAACAGCGTATTTTTAATTTTTTTTTGCAAAATCAAGTCTGCTGATGTAAAATATAAGAATGGCGCGTAGTAGATATAGGATCGCACTTATTCTTGATTTTATTACTATAGAGTACTCTCACAGGCTTTTTGATTCAGTAAGCAAGGCCTGCCGCGAACACGACTACGAGCTTGTTGTATTTCCAATCGGAACCCTTCATTCGGTACGAACGGCCTTCGGTTATCAGGAAGCGGCAATCACTTCTTTAATCACTACAAATTCTATTGACGGAATCATTATTTCTACCGGCGTTCAGCTGCATTTTGTTTCAAAAAACGAAATGCTTTCATATATAAAAGGCTTTACTCCTATTCCCGTAATTTCGGTAGCCGTTGATATTCCGGGCTGCCCTTCAATTACCTCTGATCCTTATGATGCCTACAGGGTGATATTTGATAATCTGATTGATGTTCAGCACTGCAAAAAGTTTGCAATTCTTGGACTCAGAAGTTCATCTCCCGAAATCAGAATCCGCCGTAATGTAATTCACAGGATTTTTGAAGAGAAAAATCTTTCGACTTCAGATTATACGTATTTCCGTATGAGCTTTGACTACCTTCAGATTTTAAAAGACCTGGAGACCTATGCGCTTTCTAACGACGGAAAAATCGAGTTTGATGCAATCGTTGCCTTTAATGATGAAATGGCATACGCCGCAAGTGAATTTGTAAAATCTCACGGACTTCGTATTCCTGAGGATATTCAGATTGTCGGCTTTGATAATCTTGAACAGTCGGATTTTAATAATCCTTCTATTACAAGTGTAGATCAGCACGTTGATGAACACGGTAGAAAAGCTGTTGAAATGCTGGCTTCGATATTTAATAACGAGCCTTTTGAGCAGAATCTTACCCTGATTAATACGGCTGTGCTTCGGGAAAGCTCATGCAGGGTTCCTTATCCCCAGGCCTTTAAGGAGCGGCCATACTGTACCATTAATCTTGATGTTGATAAGGTTTTACATTCAAGAAATGTTGTTTCTGATTTGTATTTCAGAACGGCTCAGGTTCAGAAGGTTATGAATTATTACACTGAAACCCAGTTTGATATGACTCCTGACCAGCTTAAGTCCCGCCTTAATTCAGATTTACGGGATTTTGGCATTAAGGCCGCCGCAGTTGTGCTTTACGAGGCTCCTATAGAACAGGCAATTCCTTTTGATTATTTTAATCTTCCTCATCGGGCAAGCGTTTTCTGTGCCTTTGATGAAAGTTCCGGCTACGACAGCGAAATTCTTCCGGAGCGCATAAAGTTTAATCCGAATGAGCGTATGGTTCCTGACGGAATCTACGATTTTACAGAAAAGGGAAACGTTGTGATGGCCTTGTATCACAATACCCTGCAGTATGGTTATGTAATTTTCAGAACTGACAATCACGATGACTTTTTTGTTCACGACTTTATAATGAAAATTGTTTCTTCTCTTGTAAGCTCGATTTTCTCTTATGCCCAGGTTTCCAGTGAAAAGACCAGGTTCCACAAAAAATACAAGGAACTGGACGTCGTTGCAAACACTGATGATCTTACCGGCCTTTATAACCGCCGAGGCCTCTTTGATTTTGGTAAGACAACCCTTCAGTTTGCAAAGGCAATGAATCAGAGCGGACTGATTATTTACTGTGATATGGACGGCCTCAAAAAAATCAACGATAACTTTGGTCACGAGGCGGGCGACTGCGCAATCATTGCTGAATCAATCATTCTTAAGGGAAACTTTCGTGCAAATGATATTGTTGCCCGAATTGGTGGTGATGAATTTGTAATCATTAGTCCCGGAATGACTGTTGAGGCCTTTGAAAAAATACAGAAGCTTATTAAGGATGATTGTCAGCTCTGGACAGAAAAAAATGAATCAAAATTCCGCCTTTCAATCAGTATGGGCTATGTAAAGTTCCCGTCTGACAAGGTCGGCTATCAGATAACCCCTCTCCTTTCCGAAGCCGACGCCAACCTCTACATTGAAAAACGCAATAAAAAACTAGCTACCTAATGTATTGAATATATGTTGCTGCCGGGCGGGCAATTATGTCTACACGGCGGTTCTGAGCACGACCTTCCTCATTTTCATTGCTCGCTATAGGCCTTGTGCCTCCATATCCCTTGTAAGTGAAAATATTTTTTGGAAGTCCGTATTCCACGAGAGCATTCATTACTGTTCTGGTTCTTTCAATAGAAAGATTAAGCTGACCAACCGGCTTTCCAACATCAGCGGTGTGGCCCTCAACAAGAATGGTGTAGCCGTTATTTTCGGTGATAATCTTTTTAAGGCCTTCTGCAATTTCCTTGATACGCTCGCTTTCTTTTGGCAAAAGCTCCGGCGAATCCGGCTTGAATTTCAAATCATCTACAGTAATCTTAATGCCGGTAGGATCATCAACAATTTCGACATTCTGTACCTTGTTTTCAAAAAAGTGCTGGCGGACGGTATTAAAGTTTACGTAATATGCCTCGTCTTTTTTAGGAATTGCAATATCATAAATCAGATTGTTCTTATCCAAAAGAATTACGACTTTTCCCTGCTCAAGCAGCTTGAGATTTTCAGGAACTGTAAGGATTTTAAGTGCATCATCCCGGCTGATAATCGGGTCGGTTCTGTTTTTTCCGTAAACTTCCTTTGCCCGGATATAAAGAGGATCAATTCCAACCCGGTCAGAATAATCAAGAATATCATCTGAGTAGTGGAAGGCTGTAAGACCAGTTTTCTTAACGATTTCAGGATTTACAATTCCTTTTTCATAAACAATGTTCATCTGATTGTCCCAGATTGTCGGGAAGAAGCAGGGATATATTTCACTTTTTACGTATTCACCGTGAACCGGATAGGCACCGCGGGCATCAATAATGATTCCTGAATAGGCGCGGGAAGGAATTAAATCAATAGGTTTTTCCGGGATATAGTTGAAGTATTGTCTTACAAGTTCCTTACCAAGATTGTTAATCTGAAGGGTATTTGTGCTGTCCAGGGTTGCAAGATCCTTTGAAAAAACATCAGGAGTTTTGTAGCCATGGGTAATAAAATAATAAACCTGATCCAGTGTCAGCTGTTCCATCACAACCATATCAGAAAGTGTGTGCTTTGAATCCTCAAAAAGAGAAAGCAGGGAAGGTTGAATAAGCTGAGACATTTTCAGTGTGATTTTTGAAGAAGCGGCCTTTTTTCCGGATGGCATCTGAAGATCAGCAGATTTACAGTCGTAAGATAGGTCTGTCGTAAATACTCTTGTGACCCAGTTGATACGGCTTTTTGCACTGACTATTCCTTCAGAGGAAAAGATTTTTTGGCTTGTGACTGCAGAAAGGAATAATCCCATCGCAAGAGATAAAAAGAATTGCTTTTTCATATATAGTCCTACTATATCAGTTTCGGATTATTTTGAGGGAATATAAAGTGTTTTTCCTATTTTAAGGATAGCGTTTTCAGATATATCGTTGATTTCGCAGAGGGAAGCAAGACTAACATGGAAGCGGCGGGAAATTGACCAGAGGGAATCCCCTTTTACGACAATGTACTTGAAGGGAAATTCAATCGGCGAAAGCTGTTTGATGGCGTCCCGGGCTGATTTTTCCATGCCAAGAGGAAGCCGGATGTGACATTCTTTTGCAGGGTGGGTCATTCCGCGTATGTAGGCTGGATTTAGTTTTTTAAGGGTTTCGGGCTCCATCTTCATTTCCTGGGCCAGCTGACTTATGGAATAGGCTTTTTTTACAGTGATGTAGTCGAAGTTGCCTTCTTTTTCATTCTGTAAAACTTCAAATTCTTCGTGATGGTCTGGAAGGTCGATTCCGTAATACTGGCTGTTGGTTGCAAGGTCAGCGATTGCAAGGAGTTTTGGAACGTATTCCGCTGTCTGCCGGCTGATTAAATTGTGGCTGGCAAGATACCAGAAATCTTTTACCGGTGATTTTTTCAGCGCCTTCGACATTGCGCCAAGACCGCAGTTGTAGGCCCCCAGGGCAAGAGGCCAGTCCTTAAAATATCTGTAGTTTTCCTTAAGTTTTTTGATGGCGGCTTCGGTTTCGCGCCAGGGGTCGTAGCGTTCATCAACAAAATCGTTGAGGATAAGAAAGTTTGAGACGCTGTTTTCCATGAACTGCCAGAGTCCGATTGCACCGGATTTGGAACGGGCATTGGGCTTGTAGTTTGATTCAATCATGGGAAGATATTCGATTACCAGGGGCAGGTCGTTATCCATTACGGCTTTGCGAACATAAATGCGGTAGTCCTGGGCTCGCTCAAGGTCATCGGAAAGGCGCTTTGCATATTTTGGCGAAAGATAGAGGCTGCGGATTTTTTCAACCTCGGGTCTGTCTGCGCCGGGAATGTCCAGCGGGATGTAAGGTGGGCGGCGGGATGCTTCTACAAGCTCTGCCTGGATTTTTGCAAGATTTGCATTTTCAGAAGTGTCTTCAATTACAGCTTCAACTTCAGTTTCAACTTCAACCTGGGGCTCCTGGCAGAAAAGGGGAGTCAGCAGAGATGTAAAAAGCGCTAGAAGTGGCAGGAGACGTTTTGAAATCTTCATCAGAGCTTTTCACCCATGTAGATTCCGGCCCATTCCCAGTTTCCGTGTATATCTGAATCAAGCGGGAAGTTTACTTTTCTGAAATAAAGATACCAGACCGGAACGTAGGTAGACCAGCCGGTTGTACGTAAATATGCTTCTGTCGGTGTTGATGAAGGGTCAAGCGTGTCGCTGCAGCGGATTCTGTTTCCCCTCATAAAGCTGCGCATAGAAAACTCTTCCTGGGCATTTGTATCAGTTTCATCCTGCTTCCAGGACATAGAGAAGAAGTTTACCTTTGCCTTGTATTTATCAAGGGAGCGCCAGTCATAATTGCGGATAGCTTTTCTTACCGCTGTTTCAAGGCCTTCCAGAGTTTCAAAGGTCCACTTTTTGTCTGATGAGTTGTAATCAATGAGGTGGCGGGCATTTTTGTAGGCGTCCGGTTCACCTGGAATCTGAATTGTGGTTGCATCCGGCTGTTCAAGAAAAACTGTGTAGGCGCGCAGAGCCTGAGTCCACTGGCTGTCTTTTTCATATTCCATAGCAAGACGCAGGTAAAGCTCTGTTGTGTTTACGTTTTGCGGAAAGCGGTTAATCAGGCTGTTAAAATATCTGATTCGATGGGCCGGCGACTTACTGATCTGAATCAGATTCTGCAGGCACATAAAGTGAATTGAATTTCCCTTTACCAGCAGATCCTGATACTGCTGTAAAATTCGGTCAAAATAATATTCTGCAACCGGCTCTGCTCCCATTGAAAGATAGGCGTAGGCAGTCATTAAAAGCCAGTAGGAGTTATACATATCGTTTGGATTCTGTTCGACCCAGTCAGTAAGAAAAAGCACCGCCCCCTGGTAATCCTTCAGGTTCAGATAGTTTGTTGCCATCTGATTTATGATTGTATAACGCTGCTGTTCGTTTAAATCGCCTTTTTCGAGGATATGAAGCAGCTGAGCCTGATTTTCTTCAAATACCGAAGCCGTATTTTTTGTGCTTTTATCTGACTTACAGGCCGAAAATATAATAGAAGAAAAAGTGATTATGATAAGTAAAAGTTTTTTAATTATCTGCTTCATAAATGGAAATTTACCATAGCACTTTATTATTGTAAAGAATGATTTTTGATTGTATATTTAAATGATTGACTTTATTAGAGATGGGTTTTTATTTATGAAAGGCGGTTACATTAAAGTTCTGAATTTTCTTGCTATGCTCGGTTTCTTTTTAATAGCAACTGGCTTTCTTATTATTTTTTATGATTCTGACTTTGCACTTTCCCTGCCGATTCTTATAGGCTTCCTTGTATTTCAGATTATTTTAGGTTTTGTAATGCAGTTACTGGCTGCAAGAAAAACTAAGAGCATTTATCATATTTTTTCCGGTGCCCTTGTTTTTGTCTGCGGTCTGATTTCCCTTCTTCTTCAGTTTTTTGATGACCTCAAATTCTCTCAGGTCTGGCCCTTGTACGGCTTCTTCTGCGGACTTATACTTTTGGAATGCAGCTGGTTCCGTCATAGAAAAGTCCGCGCTGAATACGGAATCCCGGCTTTTGTTGTGATTGTAATGAGCATTTACTATTCGCTCTTTTCATTAAAAATTATAAAAGTTTCACTTTCCTTCATCAGTTTTTTTGTTGCTCCGGTGCTTATTGTCGGATTAACATTACTTCTGGTGGTTTTTTACTTTTTACAGAAAAAGCACAAAGAGTTGGTTCTCGATGATGAAAATTCAGACGAGTTTTCTTACGAGGAATATTTAGAAGACGATTAAGGCCCGGCGGGTTAAGTGAAATTGCGTTTTTGGTCAGTTAAATTCTGTTCTCTTGCCATATCGGCTGCCCTTTTTTTGAGCAGTCCGCTTCATTCTGCGGCAAAGAAGAAAAAATCAAAATCATCTCACGTTACCGATACATATTCCGGGGAAGAATCTGTAAAGCTGCCTTCTGCAAAGAGAACTTATTTTTACAAGATTGATTCTGAAGTTCTTATGAATGTTGAATTTGGTTCAGCTGACTCTCTAAGAAAGGGAATGCAGCTTCTTCATAAAACTGAGGGTAACTACGAGGAAAATGAACTTGTTCTTATAGAAATTGCCACAAAGCTTATGAAAATCGTATGGCCTTCCCAGCTGATTACCTGGGACCCGGTAAATCCACAAAGAGATAATTCATATCTTGGGGCCATTGATTCTTCAGAACGTGGAATCTTTGATTCCTCTACAGAAAAAAATGATTTTCTTTCGACTATTCTTCCGGCTCTTGTGATTCTCAGTCCTTCTGTTACAGCTTCTTCTTATGATTTGTGTGAAACTGCCTGTAACGAGGCCTTTGCCTTCAATAAGGATTCAGTTCTTGCCCACTATCTTTTGGGAAATGTCTATTTAAAAAGAAAGGATTATGCAAAGGCTTCTGAGCAGTTTAAAATCGTCTTTAATACTTCTAACTTTACCCGCGAAAACGGACTGGCCTATGCAAAATCTCTTCTTCATCTTAATGATGTAGATGGGGCTGAAATGGTTCTTGCTGGTTTCCCGCCTCAGACAAATGATATTGAATTTTTGAGGCTGCAGGCTTATGTGGCTTTTGCGCGCAGAAATTATCCTGCCGCAGAGCAGTACGTTGCCCGCGTCCTCCAGCAGGAGCCTAACGACCTCCAGTTCGTCCTTTTCCGCGCAAAAATCCTCATAGAAAAGAAGGACTATATCCGTGCAGTTTCTCTTCTTGATATGTATTCGCGCCAGAACGACACTTCAATCGATTATCTTCTGCTTCGAGCCAGTGTTCAGCTGGAATGGAGTAAAAACACCGATATGGCAACTCAGACAGTGGAGAAGGCCCTGCAGCTTTACCCGGAAAATCTCGACGCCCTCATGCTGGCTGCCCGCCTTTCTTCAGAAACAGACGCTCCTGTTGCGGGAAAATATGCCGATGAGCTGGCCGCTGAAATCCTGAAAAAAGAGCCTGACAATACAGATGCAATGCGTTATGCCCTTTCGGGACTTATTCAGAGGGAAAACTGGAATGCCGCCTACACCCTTGTGTCACGCCTTGCCGCCCTGCCAAATCCATCCAGCGATGTAATCAAAAACTACGTTGAGGTTTGCATTAAACTTAAGAAAAAGGCAGAAGCCTTTGATTTTGCTAAAAAAATGCAGGCTCTGCGTCCGGAGGATGAAGAAATCCTTCAGGCCTATGTTTACGCCTACTGTGAAAACGGAAACCGCGATGTAGTTCTCAAATATATCAACACCCTTCTGGACTCTTCTTCTGCAAAAATGAAAAGTTTTCTTTATTATAGAAGAAGCTTTTTGCAGTTTACTGAGGATGCGGTTCTTGCAGACCTTCGTTCCTCATTGATTTCAAATCCGCGAAACAGTGATGCCCTTTTCCGCCTCTATCAGGTTTACTATTCAAAGAATGATTACCGCAAGGCTCAGTATTATCTGCGCCAGGTAGTTGCAATAAAACCTAACGATTCTTCAATCCGCCGCCTTAATGAGGCCCTTACTCAGTTGATAAAATAGCCCATAAATGATATTTTTATATCCTGATACAATTGTCAAAATTGGGTCGTATTTTAAAAAACTTAGGATGGGAAACATATGTCATTCATTCCATTTCTTCAGGCAGCCGGTGCTGCAGGAAGTGCATCAACAACAGGTGCTTTAACAGGCACACTTCTGCCATTTTTACTAATCATCGTTATTTTCTATTTCTTCTTGATTCGTCCACAGAATAAGAAACAGAAGGAAACTGAAAAAATGCTCGCTGCATTGAAAAAGGGCGATAAGGTTATCACAATTGGTGGTATTCACGGAACAATTTCTTCTGTAAAAGAGAAGACTGTAATCGTAAAGGTTGACGAGAACGTAAAGCTCGAATTCAACCGTTCAGCTATTGCTTCTGTAGAAAAAACTGACGCTGAAAAAGCAAAAGAAGCTGAAGAAAAAGCTGATAAAAAATCTAAAAAAGGTGACAAATCTTCGGAGACAGCTGTTGAAGCTGCAGAAACTGAAGAAAACAAATAATTGGGGTTTATAAAAAAATGAACAAACGCTCACGTTTAGTACTTCTGCTTGTAGTTCTTGCGCTTTGTTTTGTTTTCCTCTGGCCGTCAATCAGCTGGTATGGAAGAACACCGAAGGAAGTTCAGGCTTTGGCTTTGGGTTCTACAGAAAACATCAAAGATTTTGCAACTGCAAAAGCATCTGAAGATGTAAATGCAATTAAAGCACTTGCATCAAAAGATTCCTCTGCCAAATTGGGAGAGGAATTTGCATGGCTGGAAAAAGATGCAGCCAAAAAATATAAGCTTTTGGACAAAAAAGTTTCAAAAGATATGACAGTAATTGACGTTCTTTCTGCTTACGACAGTGAGTATGAATTTATGAACGTAATTCAGGCCCGCTACCGCGACAGCATTCTCAAAGCTAAAAAATACTATGAGAACTCTGTAAAGCTTGGTCTTGACCTTTCTGGTGGTATGAACGTTATCGTTCGCGCTGACCTTGACGCTGCCGTTGAAGCAACAGGCGTAGAAAACATTCATCAGCCTGTAGCTGACTTCAAAAAAGAAGCAATGGCAAATGCTATTGAAAATCTTACAAGCCGTATCGACAAATTTGGTCTTACTTCTCCTACTGTTCGCCAGCAGGGTGATGACCGCATCTATATCGAAATTCCAGGTGCTGCACAGGCTGATACAATCACAACCTTGATTATGGGTAAGGGTCTTTTGAACTTCCGTCTGGTTGATTCAGAAGCTACTCAGAGTTTTAAGGCTTTCTATGCACAGCATCCTTCAAGTACATTCAACGCTGTTGGTGAATTGATGGATAAATCTATCATTCCTGCAGATTGCGAAGTTCTTGGTGAATATACAAAAGATGCTTATGGTCTTGATGAACGCTATGACTATGTTGTTGTAAAGAAGGAAATTGCCCTCGAAGGTAAGCACATTAAATCTGCTGAAGTTCGCGCAGACACAATCACAAATCAGCCTGAAGTTGCCTTCATGCTTGATGATGAAGGTGCTAAGATTTTCGCAGACTTCACTGGTGCTCACGTAGGACAGAACCTTGCAATCGTAAGCGACAACAAGGTTAAATCAAATGCAACAATTAAAACTGCAATTACCGGCGGAAGCGTTTCTTTGAGCGGTGGTTTCAGCTATGACGAAGCAAACAACATTAAAAAGGTTTTGCAGTCAGCATGGCTTGAAGTTCCTCTTGAAGTTGAAAGCCAGCAGGTAATCGGTGCCAGCCTTGGAGAGCAGGCTATCCATCAGGGTATCTTTGCTATCTGTCTTGGTCTTGGCTTGATTCTTGTTTTCCTTCTTTTGTTCTACAAGCTTTCAGGTATCAACGCAGTTGTAGCTCAGATTTTGAACCTTTACATTATGTTCTCGGTTCTTTCTGCTTTCAATTTGACTCTTACACTTTCTTCTATTGCCGGTATGATTCTTACAATCGGTATGGCCGTAGATGCTAACGTTCTTATTTTTGAGCGTATTAAAGAAGAATTGCGCCAGGGTAAAACACGTCTCGTTGCAATTGCAATGGGATTTGATAATGCTTTCTGGGCAATTATGGACTCTAACATCACAACCTTCATTGCCGCTATCTTCCTTTCACAGTTAGGAACTGGTGCAATCCAGGGATTCGCAGTTTCACTTGCAATCGGTGTTGTTTCTTCTGTATTTACAGCTTTGTTTGTATCACGCCTTATGTTCGACTTCGATACAGATGTTCTTCACGCAAAGAAAGTAAGTATCGGCTGGGGGATTAAACAATGAAAAGATTGAATTTTAATAAAGGTTTTATTCCTTGTGCAGTTCTTAGCCTTGCAGTGATTGTATTCGGTATCGTAGGACTTGTTACAAAGGGAATTAATTTTGGTATCGACTTCAAGCCTGGTCTTATCGAGGAAGTTCGTGTAGCTCCTCCAGTTGCAGAAGTTACATATAACGGTTCTGCAAAGGTTGCTATGGAACTCAGCGCTGGTCAGCTTGATCTGGTAATTTCTGGTCTTGGTGCTGTAAACGAAACTCGTTCTTTCAACTTTGCTGAATTTACTACTGTTGGAACTCTTGCTGCAGAAATGAACAAGGTTTCAGGAGTAAACGTAAAGGTTTTGAATGCTGATTTTGCTTCTACAAAGCTTTTCCTCAACTCAGCAGTTTCTAACCAGCTTACAGATTCAGTTTTGTATGTATATCCTTCTGGAACTTCAGAAATCACAACTGATGATGTTCGTTCAGCACTTGCTTCACTTTCTGGTATTGATGTAAAACAGCTCGGTCAGGGCGCAGATGCCAGCTATCAGATCCGTATGGGAGCTACAAAAGAGCTTTCTCAGGCTGATATGCAGGAAAGCGTAAACAACCAGCTTTATTCAGCATTCGGTAAAGAAAATGTTGCTATCGTAAAAACTGACTTTATTGGTTCAAGCATGTCTAACTCAATTGCTTCTAAATCTATCCTTATGTTTGTTCTTACAGTTGCATTGATCTGGATTTATGCTGCCTTCCGTTTCCACTGGGACTTCGCTCTGGGTTCTGTAATCGCTTTGATTCACGATACTATGATTATGCTTACATTCATTACATGGACTCAGATGGAATTCTCTACAACTGTTCTTGCAGCAGTTCTTACAATCATCGGTTACTCAATCAACGCTACTGTCGTAATTCTTGACCGTATCCGTTACAACCTTGTTTATATGAAGGATGTTAAGACTTTCACACCGATTTTGAACCAGTCACTTTCTGATACACTTGTACGCTCAATTTTGACTACAGTAACAACTTTGTTTGCTGTAATTTCATTGTACGTATTCACAACAGGAAGCATCAAAGACTTCTCTCTTGCTTTGATTGTTGGTTTGATCAGCGGTATGTACTCTTCAATCTTCATTTCAAGCGGATTCATCCAGTTCTTCCGCCGCACATGGCAGCCGGAATTTGGTGTTCACCATTCGCTTAAAAATGTAAAGGCTGACGAGTAGCCTTACAGCGCGGGATTTTTTCCCGCGCTTTTTTTTTATCTCTTTGACTTTTCAAGCCTTATTAAAAAATGTTAAAATCCAATTTATGGAAAAAACAATTTACGTTATAGGGCACAAAAATCCTGATACAGATTCAGTTGTAAGCGCAGTTGCTTACGCTAAGCTTAAAAATCTGATGGGCTATCCTGAATATACGGCTGCCCGTGCCGGTCACTTGAATCCCCAGACAACTTATATTTTTGAAAAATTTGGACTTGCTCGTCCTCATTATGTTCCGGATTTGATTCCCAAGGTTGAATATTTTATGCCTAAGGGAGTTGAAACTGTTTCTCAGAATGTTTCGATTTGGGAAGCAATCGGAATCATGAAAAAGAAGAGTATCCGTGTTCTGCCTGTTGTTGATGCTGACGGAAAATATATTTCCATGCTTCATTACACAGGCTTTGCAAACGGCGTGCTCAAGTTTATGAATCCTGAGAAGCACAATTTTATTTCAACAAACCTTTCTTTGATTCAGAAAACTCTTAATGCCCAGGTTCTGGTTCAGACTTTTGAGGCTGATAAGATTTTTAAGGGCCACGTTCTTGTTGCATCATCTTCTACCGACAAGTTTGAAAAGACCCTTAAATCTCATGCCAGCGAAGAATTAATCGTAATTGCCAGTGACCGCGATGATATTCACGAGCTCTGTATTGAAAATAAGGTAAAGGTTCTGATTATTACTTCGGGCTTTGCTCTCAAAAAGGAAGTTCGGGAAAAGGCTGAAAAGGCCGGTGTCAGCGTTCTGATCAGTCCTTATTCAACGTCTCCTACCTCAGAATTGATTTCCTTTGCAATGCCGGTCAGCGTTATCGGTGACAGTGAAATCAGGCCTGTTTACGAAAACGACACTGTTTCCAAAATTAAGGAAATTCTTTTCAACTCTCAGATTAAATATCTTCCTGTCGTTGATACTGACAATAAGGTTGTAGGAATTATTTCTGAACACGATTTGCTGCGTCAGCCTAATGTTGAGGTTTGTCTTGTTGACCACAACGAGCCTAGTCAGGCGGTAGAGGGCCTTGACCACTACAAAATCCTTGAGATAATTGACCACCATCGTCTTGGAAATCTTTCTACCAAGTATCCGATTACCTTTATCAATAAACCGGTTGGCTCGACTGCAACTCTGATTACCGGTCTTTACCGCGAGGCAAAAATCCCTATTCCAAAGGAGATAGCATCGCTGCTTCTCTGCGGAATTTTAAGCGACACTTTGATTTTGAAGTCCGCTACCGTTACTCAGGTGGATATTGATACCGCTGAATATCTTTCTGACATTGCAAATCTTGATATTCAGGCTCTTGGGAACGAAATTATTCTTGCGGGAAGCCGAATCGGAAACCGTGATGCGGGTGAGCTTATCCGCCAGGATATGAAGGAATATACTGAAGGTAAGGCTGTTTACACTGTAAGCCAGATTGAAGTTGGAAGCACAAAGGAAATTATCGACCGCAAGGAAGAGTTTTTCCGCGAGCTTGCAATTGAACGCCGCAGCCGCAAGGGATTATTCTCTTGTCTTCTGGTAACGGACATTACAACGCTTTCAAGCATACTTTTGATTGACTGTGAGGATAAATTTACTTCTTTTATCAACTGGCCTAAGCAGGAAGAAAATATTTACTTTTTGCAGGGCGTAGTTTCAAGAAAGAAACAGCTTGTACCTTTGATTACGGAAGTTGTACTTAATTATCTGAAATAATGGGTTAAAATGACCCACAAATTTCGTAAAAACGGGCTTCTGTATCAAAAAAGCCCACAATATAATAATAAATGCGCCAAAAGGCAAGAAAAAAAGAGAAAATTTTCGAATTTTCTCTTTTTTTTATAAAATTTTCCGGAAATATGAAGGTTGGCACGATAGTTGCTATATATCAGGTGATAATATAGCAAACGGAGGCTTTCAAATGAAATACGATGATGAAGTTTTGGGAATGTATCTTAAGGAAATCAACAAGATTCCTTTGCTTTCGCGCGAAGAAGAAAACGAGCTGGCTATTAAGGCTAAGAACGGCGATAAAGCAGCAAAAAACAGAATCGTAACCTCCAACCTCCGCTTTGTAGTAAACGTAGCAAAAAAATATCAGAATCACGGCCTTGATATGACTGACCTTATCAGCGAGGGCAATATCGGTCTTTTGACTGCAATCGAAAAGTTTGATGTTTCAAAAGGCTATCATTTTATTTCTTACGCTGTATGGTGGATTCGCCAGAGCATTCTTAAGTCAATCTGCGAAAAGAGCCGTGCAATCCGTCTTCCACTTAACCGCGCAAATGAACTTGTTCAGATTGAGCGCGCAAGAAAATCTATTCATGGAAAGAAAACTGAGCATGAGGAATATGAAGAAATCGCTGAGCTTTTGAATATGAGTGCTTCTCACGTTCGCGAAATGATTAACATCAGCCGCGAAATGGTTTCTCTTGATGCCGAAGTCAGCGGAAATGATTCCGGCAAGGCAAATGTTGCAGACTTCCAGGAAGATACAATCAACGCTCGTCCTGAAGAAAAGGTTATTGAACAGTCTATGTCCAAAGATATCAACCGCGTTCTTGATACCCTCAAGCCTAACGAAAGCCGCGTAATCCGTATGCGCTACGGTTTGAACGGTGCAAAGGCAATGAGTCTGAAAGAAGTTGGCGAGCACTGTGATTTGACTAAAGAGCGTATCCGTCAGATTGAAAAGACAGCAATTACAAGACTTCAGCATCCGACACGCGCAAGAAGACTTATTGATTACGTTGCCGCATAGATCTGCTCAGGTCGTAAGGCCTCATAAAAATGTTTGAGCACGTAACCTGAGCGGCAAGTTTTGCATGAGCAAAACTTGCATTTAAATGTGGTGTATGGCGTCAATTGCGTCGGCACGGGCCTGGGTAAGAAGTTCGCCGTCACGTACGATATCTGCAATAGAAAACTCCAGGGCACCCGCCTGCAAGGTTCCGGTAAGTTCGCCGGGACCTCTTGTTTTTAAATCCTGCTCTGCAATGTAAAAGCCATCCGTGCTCTGGCGCAGGGCCTTCATACGTTCAATTCCAGTTTCGGTAAGATTGCTTGAATAAATGAGGAAGCAATAAGACTGTTCATTACCGCGGCCTACGCGGCCCCGCAGCTGGTGGAGCTGTGCCATTCCAAAGCGGTCGGCGTTTTCTATTACTATGCAGGTTGCATTCGGGACGTCTACTCCTACTTCAATTACCGTGGTGGCGGCAAGAACCTGAATGCGGCCTGCGCGGAAATCATTTAGAATCATAGTCTGATCTTCTTCATCTATTTTTGAATGAACAAGGGCGCATTTGTACTGAGGGTAGATGTGGGCCTGCAGGTGGGCAAAGGCCTTTTCGGCAGATTTTATGCGGGCATTGCCGTTATCGTCGGTGTAGTCGCTGTCTATGGCCGGGTAAACAAAATAGGCCTGATGTCCTTTTTCAAGCTCCTTGCGGACGGCCTCGTAGGCGTTCATTTCGTTGCCTTCTTTTACAAGGTAGGTTGTAATTGGCTTTCGTCCCTGAGGCATTGTGCGGATTGTAGAAACGTCCAGGTCCCCGAAAATCGTGTAGGCCAGGGTCTGGGGAATAGGGGTGGCGCTCATCATAAGAAGGTGGGGCTCGAAGGTGATTCCGTTTTCGTTTGTGCGGCCTTTTGCGATGATGGCCTGGCGCTGCATTACGCCGAAGCGGTGCTGCTCGTCGATTACGGTCAGCTCCAGATCGTTGTAGACAACATTGTTGGAAAAAAGCGCGTGGGTTCCGATTACGATATCGATTTTGCCGTCTTTAAGTTGTTTCAGAAGCTGTGTGCGTCCGGCGGATTTTACGTTTCCTGTTAGGAAGGCTACGCGGACTCCTAGAAAGTCCAGGAGGCGGCTTGCGGTTTCGGCGTGCTGGCGGGCAAGAATTTCGGTTGGTGCCATAAGAGCGCACTGGCCTTTCCAGCTGATTACGCGGAGGCATACAAAAAGTGAAACCAGGGTTTTTCCCGAGCCTACGTCGCCCTGCAAAAGCCGCTGCATTGTAAAGGCGGATTTTTTTGGAAGGGGGATTCCCCGGTCAGCCTGATTGAGAATGCGGGAACGTTCCTCGTAGCCCCGGTCAATTTCGCTGTCCATCTGGTAGATTACCGCGCGCTGGTCGTCTGTGAGAGGGAAGGGCAGTTTTTCCATAAACTGCTTCTGCAGAGGGGAAAGGGAGTCTGCAAAAACCTCGGGTGTTACGAAAGGTTTCTGCTGGGCTTCTGAGCCGGCTTCGTCGCCAAAGCTTCCTTTGTGTTTATATGCGCGTTCCAGAACGACTCGTTCAAAGTGAAAGAGCTCTTCGTAAGAAAGAGTTCGTCGGGCGGTCAGGGCTTCTTCCATGCTGGCAGGTTGATGAATAAGTTTAATTGCTTCCTGCTTGTGAAGAAGACTTCGTTTTTGAATTATGTCCCCAGGTATTTCGTCATCAATTCCTTTTGCATACTGCTTGAGAGCTGCGCTGATTGCCTTTGAAAGCTGTTTTTGAGAGACGCCTTCTGTGAGGGGGTAGACCGGGAGCACTCGGTTATCGGAAGGATGTCGGTTTGCAAGGTCTCCCGGCAAGGGTGCAGGCTGACCGGCTTTGATTTCTGATTCGCCGGGGGCTTCAATGATGCTTGCTTCAAAGCTTGAGGACTGCAGTGCATTGTATTTTACAAAAAAGCTTCCGTGCAGGCTTATGATAGCCCCGACCGGAAAGGATTTTTCAAAAAAAGGCCTGTTAAAACAGATTAATTCTGCCTGGGCTGTTCCATCATTTATAATCAGTTTAAGGGTGCGCATGTTGCCATAGCCGAACCATTCATGCCGCATGATTTTTGCCACAGTATGGATTTTGGGCGAGCGTGCAAAGTCCTTTAAGGAAACGCGTTGTGTGCGGTCTTCGTAGTCGCGGGGGTAATATTGAAGCAAATCACCTACGGTAAAAATATTAAGCTTGGCAAGATTTTTTGTAAGCGCCGGCCCCACGCCCGACACCGAGGAAACAGGATTTTTAATTTCGGAAAGCTTCATAAGTGGGGGGAACTTACACCGGCATTTGATAGCAGATATTTACAAGAATGCCGACCAGCACGTTGCCGGCGGCAAGGATTACGCCGAAGACTATCCAGGTGATTAAGAGGGCCTTCTGGTAGGAGAAGGTGCTTTTTACGAAGGTGCCGGCTACCTTGAAGGCGATTTTCTGCAGAAACTGGTCGATGTTGTTCCAGGCGGAGTTGTAGGGGGTGTAGCCGTGTTTGATTGTCAGGACTATCCAGCGGATGAGGACGAGCAGGAAGACGATTGAAAGAAGGGAGCTTCCTACGTTCCAGAGCATTGCGATGATTGTGGCAAGGATTCCGCCTATGTAAATGCGGCCGGTTGAGGTGATTCCGCCTAAAATCGAAGAAATCACGCTGAGGACGCCGATTGATAAAATCGGGGAGAAATCGATGTTGCCGAAGCGGAGCCAGCCTGAGCGGCTGAAAAAGTTCATGTAAGGGTCGGTCAAGGCTGAAATCATCTTTCCTATACTTGTGAACTTGGCGCCAGGGAACCAGGAAATAATTATGTTTATAAAACACAAAATTGTATAAATTGTAACTGCTGCCGAAAGTAAACCTAAAATTGCACTGATAGCACTTGTCATTCTGTCCAAACCTCTTTTACGTATGGGATTTCCCTCAATTCTTTTAAAACCTCAGGAGCGGAGCTGATTGTAATCTGGGTGTTGGCCTTGATTACAAAAGGCGCATTTCCTGTGTCTATATGAAAATATACTGAACAATTACCCATTTTATCAAATAAAAAATCTTTTAATTGCGCAAGATTCTGCTCGCCGGTAAAGGTCGGGTCAACAGTGATGTGAACTGACTGGGCGGCGTGATTTTCAAGAGTCTGCGGGTCTTCGATTGCGTCTACTAAGAAAGATGGTGTGTCGCGTGAGCCGTCAACCTTGCCGCGGAAGGCGTAAACTTCGCCGTCCTGCAGCTGTGGCCCCAGCTGTGCCCAGGTTTTAGGGAAGAAGGTACAGTCGATTTCGCCTTCCTTATCGATGAGTTTGCAGAAGGCCATGCGGTCGCCTTTTTTTGTGGTGATTTCGCGTTTACCACTGAGCATTCCCAGTGCCACATAAGATTTTCCAGCGTCACGCAGCTGGTAGTATTTTGCACCGCTTGCCATCATAGACTCTTTTGCGGCCTTTTCTTCGGCGGCGATTCGGGCCATATTGCTTGATTTCAGGGTAACGGCGTGGTCAATTGCCTTCTGGTAGTCGTCCAGTGGGTGGCCGCTGACGTAAATACCGATACATTCCTTTTCCATGTTGAGTTTTTCCATAGTCGGAATGTCCGGAATCATCTTAAACTGATATTCTGTGTAGGCGTTGGCTTCTTCTTCGCCAAGGTCTCCGAAGAGGTCGCCCTGACCCTTCATTTTATCGGCAAGGATATCAGAAGCGTAATCTACGGCTCCGTCCAGGTTTGCAAGCAGGGTAGGACGGTTGAGAACTTCGCCGTTTTTCTGGCCGCAATGGTCAAAGCCGCCGGTTTTAATCAAAACTTCGACTGCTTTTTTGTTTACGGCAACCTTTTCGCGGCCGTCTTCGCCTTTTTCGACTCGGGTGCAGGCGCGTTTTACAAAGTCCATAAAGTTTTTGTAAGGGCCGTTTTCTTCGCGTTCCTTTACGATTGCTGTAGCTGCGCCTTCACCCATTCCTTTAATTCCCTTAAGTCCGAAAACGATTCGTCCGTCAACAACATCAAAGGTAACGTCGGAGCGGTTTACGTCCGGGGCATCAACCGGGATTCCCATAGAGCGGGCTTCCTGAATGTAGCCCGGAAGTCCGTCGGTAGAGGTGATTTCGTTTGTAAGGTTGGCTGCCATGAATTCGGCAGGGTAGTTAGCCTTGAGCCAGCCTGTGCGGTAGGCAAGAACTGAGTATGCCGCCGCGTGAGACTTGTTGAAACCGTAGCCCGCAAAAGGAACCATGATATCAAAAATCTCTTCAGCGTGTTTTTCTGTATGTCCGTTTTTAAGGGCGCCTTCAACAAAGTCCTTTTTCTTACCCATCAGAACTTCAGGCTTCTTTTTACCCATGGCTCGGCGCAGCATATCGGCACCACCAAGGCTGAAGCCCGCAATAATCTGGGCAACCTTCATAATCTGTTCCTGGTAAACCATTACACCGTAAGTTTCTTTAAGAAGGTCTTCCAGGGCCGGGTCAGGATATTTAATTGTTTCCGGCTTCCACTTTCCTTCGATATACTGAGGAATACAATCCATTGGGCCCGGACGATAAAGGGCGTTCAAGGCAACCAGGTCTTCGATTTTTTCAGGCTGGAATTCGCGCAGGATTTTCTGCATACCAGGTGATTCGAACTGGAAAACGGCAACGGAGTCACCACGCTTAAAAAGGTCGAAGGTTTTCTGGTCGGTCTCGCTTACGTTGGCGGTAACAAACTCTGGAGTTCCTTCCGGCCGGTGTTTATTGATGATGTCTTCGGCATAGCGGATGAGGGAGAGGGTTTTAAGACCCAGGTAGTCGAACTTTACAAGGCCGCAAGGCTCGATAATATCCATTGTGTACTGAACGCCCTCTTCACCCGTTTTAGGGTCCTTGAAAACCGGGGCCCAGTTTGGAAGAGGGGTAAGGCCGATTACCATTCCCGAGGCGTGAAGACCTGTGTTTCTCTTTACGCCTTCAAGCTTAAAGGCGAGCTCGAAAAGCTCCTGATAGCGGGGGTCGTCCTTGTAAGGAATCAGCTGGCCGCCGTCCGGCATTTTTTCCGTAGGCTCGCTGAAGGCATCCTTGAGCTTTGCCTTAGGGCTGTCCGGGATGCATTTTTTCAGCATGTTTACTTCGGCAAGAGGAATGCCAAGAATACGGCCAACATCGGCAATACAGTTTTTAGGTTTGAGGGTACCAAAGGTTACGATATGTCCTACGTTCTTGTCTCCGTACAAGTCGCGGGTGTGCTGGATGATTTCCTGGCGATAGTCGAAGTCCATATCGACGTCGAAATCCGGCATGGAAACACGTTCTGGGTTTAAGAATCGTTCAAAAATCAATCCGTAACGGAAGGGGTCGATGTCGGTAATGGTCATTGCGTAGGCAACCAGGGAACCGGCTCCCGAACCTCGTCCCGGGCCAATCGGAATGTAGTGCTTAGGGCACTTGTGAACCGGGTCGTAAAGGGATTTAGACCAGTTGATGAATTCCCATACGATGAGGAAGTAGCCCGAGAAGCCCATGCTGAAGATTGTGTTCATTTCGTAGTCGGCACGTTCGCGGATTTCCGGAGTGATTTCCTTGTAGCGCTTTTTAAGTCCTTCCTCTACAAGATATTTTACGTAGTCGTTCTGGTCGCTCTGGTAGTCATCGCCGTGGGTGCGGAACTGCTCAGGCAGCTCGAAGCGGGGAAGACATTCCTTAAGCTCCGGAGTTGAATACTGTTTAATAGTAAGATTACACATATTGGCAATCTTAATTGTGTTGTCAAAGGCTTCCGGGCATTCCGGGAAGAGGGAACGCATTTCCTCTTCTGTTTTGAAATACCAGCTGTCTAAATCTTCGTCGCCGCCCATCTTGGCGTGCTTTTCGTGAAGAAGGTTTTTAAAGCCGATACAGCGCAGGGCATCCTGAGCCTTGGCATCTTCGCGTTCAACATAGTGAATATCGTTTGTGCAGACAAGTGGAATATCCAGCTCGTGGGCCAGTTCAATCAGTTTCTTTGCAACGACTTTCTGGTCCGGGATTCCGTGATCCTGAATTTCGATATAGTAGTGGTCAGGGCCGAAAAGCTCCTTGTATTTGAGGGCCAGTTCGCGGGCTTCCTTATCCATGCCGGCAAGCAGCATCTGGGGAAGCTCTCCCTGAATACAGGCAGAACAGCAGATTAAGCCTTCGTGATATTCCTGTAAAAGTTCAAAGTCGATGCGGGGTTTTCCGTAGTAGAGGGCGTTTTCGTCGCAGAAGGCGCGGCTTGAAAGCCAGCACATATTTTCGTAGCCCTTCTGATTTTCACAGAGCAGAATAAGATGGAAGTAGTGGGCGTGACGGTCGCCTTCCTCACCCTTGTGGCTGTAAGGAACGTCGTTTTTTTCGTAATGGCTTCCGTAGGCAACGTAAAATTCCTCACCTACAATCGGATTGATGCCGTTCACGTGGCAGAGTTTTTCAAAGTTGAGGGCTCCGAACATGTTTCCGTGGTCAGTCAGTGCCAGAGCGGGCATATTGAGCTTTTTTGCCTTTGCTACAAGCTTATCCAGGGTAGCGCAGGAGTCCAGAAGCGAATAGTCCGAGTGAACATGAAGGTGAACAAAGTTAGCGACCGGCGTTCCTTCCGGTGCGCTGTCAAAAACATGATAGTCTGCCATGGAAATATATTATATCATATTCCGGTAAAAAAATTAAGGCGGGCTTTACACCCGCCATATGCGAGATGTTCAGACCTCGTTCTTTTCAATTACTTTATTAGATGATGCTTTTTCAAAAAAGGACAAAAAAAGCGGCAGTTATTTCAAAACTGCCGCCTGTCTTTTAAGACTTATAAGCTTTTATCAATAAGGAGCATCCTTCCACTTCATTGTAGTAAGGTTGAGTTGCTTGTCAAAGACTGTTACGATTTCAAAATCTTTAGAGATTTTTTTATCCACCTTAGGAATCACAACTCCAAGCTCTGCTCCAACTTTGATAGTTGTATTAACTGTCTTATCGTTTGTTACTAATTCTTTCTTGTCGCGATCCCATGTGTATGGAATATTTCCAACAAGGTTTACAGGAAGGGTAAGATTTGCAAATACGTATTCTGGACCAATTCCTCCTCCAAGTGAGAAATTGAAAGCTGGGTGCAGGGTAAGTTTTGCCTGATTAAGCTTAATATCAACATCTTTTTCTTTTTTGCCTGCATACCATTCGGCATCTGCATTTCCGTATCTGCCAAAGTCAAATGATACCTTAGGTGGTATAATACTGTAGTTAACACCAAAGTTTATCTGACCTTCATACAAGCCTGTAAAGCCTGCATAGAAATTGTTTATAACAGCCTCTACATCCATAGTAACCTTAAAATTACCGTCCATACGGATATTCATAGGAACATAACCTGCAAGGAAGGTTTTACCTACTGATTTACTTGTGTCGAAAAGTTCTTTATTTTGCACAACAGGAATGCTTTCACCGTCAAGCTCATATGTTGCAAGGGCAGCAACTCCAAGATATCCGTGAGTTCTTTTCTTGGTGATTGTCATGTCTCCCCTTACACCAACCTGAAGCTTTGCTCCAAAATCAGATGCTTTGCCTAAATCAACATCTGTAGAACGGTAGATAGCGAATTTATTTGTAAGAGCCTTATTCTTATTGAGGTAGTCATCATAGCTTGCTGATTTTGTAATTCTTGCAGAGTCATACAGAGCATTCTGGCTTTGATCTGCGCTGGAAATTTTACCCATATCAAGGGCAAGATATGCGTAGGCATTGGCAAAATCAGGAATATCTGTCTGACCGTCAGGAGAGTCATCATAGAAGGAGTCGATGTAAGGACGAATTACGACAAGGTAGTCTGCAACTGCATCGCTTCTGTTTGAAGGATTGTATTCGGCAGTTGTGTAAGCATCATAATATTTTTTTTCTTCTGTTGTAAAATCTTTTATTATGTCAATATCATAGTCTGATTTGATGGCAGCAAAAATTTTTTCTACAGAAGTTTTATTTACAAGAATCTTGTTTAATTCGGTAACACACTGGTCTTTTGTTAAAGAATCAATGTTTGATGGCCATAATGATTCAGGAAATGCTTTAAGAAGCTCTTTAGGGCCGTCTTCATCAGGGAACTGTTCAGAAATATAATAGAAGGTTTCAAACTCTTCCCAATTGTCATTAGCAGTGGTTGTGATATTAAAATCAGCTGCAGTTTTTAAGCCTACGCCTTTATATGAACCATCTGTATTATTTACCTCTGCAACTACTCCGTAGACTTTTACACCTGCTTGTGCATAGCTGTATTTTTTTATAGTGTTTCCATTAGGGTCAGGTAAATCAGTATCTGTTGGATCGCAGTAGTAAATGATAAAGTCACCATCTGCAAAGCCGCCTGGTACAACGTTAGGCTCTTTGTCTGTCAGCATAAGGAAGTTGCCGTCTACATTGATTCCAAAGAATCCTGAAATAGTTTCATTTGCAACTTCCTTGTCATAGTGAGAGAACATTGTTGTATAAAGATTCTTTTCATCTATAATGAATTTAAGAACACGGGCATCTCCATAGTAAGGTCTTTTTATACCGGGAACCATGTACTTTACATCATTTTTACCGTCATTATTTATATCTGCTGAGTCACCGGTTTTAAGTTTAAATGTTCCAGTAGATTTACTTTTTCCGTCCTTGCTGTATATAGAGCTTGTAAAATAAATGCTGTCTTTATCGATGGAAATAATGTGAATTGTTCCGTAGCGTTCAGCATCATCAACATCCTCATAAATATCAAAACTGCCACCACCTTCGGCCTGTTTTGTAGATTTCTGCAGGGCTCCAAATCGTACACCAAATGTTCTTCCAGGTTTAAGATGAGAGTCTTGCGTTGGAGAATACATAAGGGAACCGCCCATAAAAGAGTTACGGGAAAGAACATTATATTCACTTTCCGGCGTTGGCCCTGACGAGCCTCCACCGGAATCAGAAAACGAACAGGCTCCAAGAATTAATGAAGCAGCCAGCAGAATGGTAAGGACTATACAAGAGTACCCCCCCCATTTTTTGTTTTCTTTTCGAGTCATAAATTACCTCTCTATATAAAGAATAATTATATTTATGAGGTAAATTATATAACAGAATTTTATAGCCGTCAAAAAAAATTATAGTTTTAAATCTGCTTTTTTTTTATTGTTTTTTGACCTTATCTTTTAAGGCTTGCGATTGTCATTTCCATATTGAGGGCAATTTTATAAAGGGCATAGCCTTTCATAAAATTGTCGTGCTCAGTATCAATGTGGATTATTTTCAGATTTTTGATTTTATCTTCAAAGCCGTTTGCCTTTTTTCCCTTCATAATAGAAAAAAGTTCCTTGTCACTTTCTGGAGAATCTTCCCTGACATCATACTTCTGAGCCTTATAGAAGGTTACTTTTCCGTCGTAATCTTCCGGTTCAAAATTGACCATATCTTCCAGAACGATTTTGCTGTTTTGCTCTACCTTTCCCAGCAGCCCCATCTGACGGAAGCGTTCAAAAAGAGGATCTTTTTTCAGGTAGTCGTCAAAATTGTCAGCTGTAAAAACCTTTGTATAAAGTTCTTTTTCCCGCTCACTGGTCATAAAATCCGGGTCCAGAAGGAAGAGATGCAGAACTTCTTCGCCCGCCTTTCTCAGCTGGCAGGCCATTTCGTAGGCAATCATGCCGCCGTAAGACCAGCCACCCAGAATATAAGGTCCATCAGGCTGATCAGCTTTCAGAAGTTCTATGTATTTTGCCGCAAGATTTTTTGCACCCTTTATCAGATTATCCTGATGAAAAACGTTATTGGGCTCAAAACAGCGCATGCTGCAGGCCGAACGCAAAAGCTTAGAAAGATTGAGATAGGCCTCGCCTCCAGTGTGCCCCGTGTGAACAAAATATACCCGCGGAAGAGATGGATCATCATTGTAAACAAAAATATCAGAAACTTTTTTTTCCGCAGTTAAAAGTTCAAGCTGGCTTGTTAAAGTTCTGTTTTTGAAAATCTCACTTGGTGTAATTGAAAGTCCAAAATTTTTTTCATACTGGATGCTGAGCATTATCGAACGGATTGAATCTCCGCCAAGCTCAAAAAAGTCTGAATTAATTCCGATTTTGTCTGCCTCAACATTCAGAATTTCTGACCAGATTTTCTGAGCCTGAATTTCTCTGGTGCTCGATGGAGGAATTATCTCAGTTTCACTTTCTGTAATGGAGGGCAGTTTACTTCTGTCGATTTTTCCGTTGAAGTTACGGGGCATCTGCTTCAGACACTTGAGATGAGATGGAATCATATAGTCGGGCAGAGTCTTTTTCAAATGCTGGAAAATCTGCTTTTTGGAAAGATTTTTTGCTTCCTTCATTGTGAAGTAGGCGGCAAGCAGATTTCTTCCATTCTGGGAAATGCCGACTACCACCGCTTCCTTAATTTCCGGAATCATAAGCATTCTGTTTTCAATTTCTTCCGGCTCGACCCGGTTTCCGTTGATTTTTATCATAAAGTCTATTCGGCCGGTAATGACAAGGTTGCCGTTTTCATCAAAAAAGCCCCGGTCGCCGGTGTGAATAAGCACCTGTCCGTCATCACAGGCCTCAAAGGTCTTTTTACTTTCTGCTTCCCGGTTCAAATACTGACGGGCATAGTAGCTTTTTACGCAGATTTCATCATTCACAATTGTGATTGTGTTGTTTTTATAGGATTTTCCAACCGGAACGTTTTCGTATTCCTTATCAATTTTAAAATAGCTGATTCCGGCAAGCGTTTCGCTCATACCGTAAACATTCCAGATTTCAAAATAAGGAGAATAGAGGTTGATAACCCGCTCTGCTCCAGCAAGAACCCGTTTTACAGGAAAATCCTTATCGTCTACAAGAGTGCGCATAATTTTGAGCATCTGGGGATGAATATAGGAGATGTCGATTTTGTTTTCCTTAAAAAAGAAAAGCATTTTTTTTACGTCCAGGCGGGTTTCGTTGTCCAGGATAAAGGCAGTCCCTCCCTGCAAAAGAACAGAAAATAATTCTGAAGTAAAAGGCGCAAACTGGAAGGGCGGGTTAGAGGCATATCGGACGTGGTCAAAGCCAGCCATCAGCTCAAAAGTGCGCTCGGCCGCCGCAGTAAGGCTGTTATGATCGTGAAGGACGCCTTTAGGCTTTCCCGTAGAGCCGGAAGTGTAAAGTAAAATTGCAGAATCCCTGCCGGAGATGACTGGGGGCTGGAAGGAGGCACTCGTATTCCGGGGCACCTGGCTGATAAAATCCTCATAATTTCTTATAACGTAAGCTGCCTTGCAGTCCTTCTGGATTTCTTCAATTCGTTCTTCCGGGTAGGCGCTTGTAAGAGGTACTCCGACACAGCCCGCCATTAAAACTCCCAGATAGGAGATAATGTAATCAGAATTCCTTCCAAGAAGAATAATGACCGGCGAGCCTGGCTTAATCCCCCTGAGCTGAACTGCCATCGCGGCCTTTTCGGCAGCAGTCAGCAGTGCCTTATAGGTGGTAGTTTTCCCGTCACTGTCCTGAATTGCAACTCTTTCAGCATTTTTTGCAGCGCTTTCTTTAAACTGCTCAAGAAACAATTTTTCAATCATATTTACTCCACCGAAGAAATTAAAAGTTCAGGAATATGAGCAAGAGGCATTTCGACCAGATGTCCTGCAGCACGCATAAGAATTTCCATGCCTTCAATTCCGTAAGGCAGATGGCACCAGGTGCTTTCCGGCACTATTATACGGCCGCCTTTTCTAATCTTTTTGAAAAAGGTAAAAATCTGCTGAATTACGCTTTCCAGATCGGCAAAACTTTCAGCCTTTGACAAATCAAGGATTCCGTTTTCATAGCTGTCGTAGGCCCCCGCAAGATTTTTGCTGTCTGTAAAAGTTGCAAAAGGAAGATTTTCATCAGCTGAATCGCTGAAAATAAGAGTTGAACCATGACAGCGGGCCGCTTTAAGAACTTCTCCAATATCGCGGGGTGCTGTATTAAAGCGTTCTTCATAAGCCGAATCCTGAAAGAAAATCCGTGGATATTTCATTTCGATTAGATGCAAAAGATTACAGTCATTTTTTACAAGATTTTCATCACTGCCGAGAAGATAAATCGCGCCGCCTGCAGTTCCCAAATCCCGCGTTTCATGCAGAATTTCAGTCTGACCGATTCCCGCAAAAGAACTTGCATAATAAGATTTCAGCTGCCTTGCAATCTGCATAATCGGGGCAGATTTTACTTCCGTTTCGCCCGGAAGAATAATAATTTTCAGGGCGCCAAATTCGTTGGTACGGTAAGGCTTTATATCATCCTCTTCAAATTTTTTAGGATTAAGATAGGAGTCCAGCGCTACATCTGTTTCGTGGTGGAAGAAAATCCTCTCCGTATACTTTCTTGGTAAGCCAGCTCCCATAGGCCGGCAGTTAACCTCAATCAGAACAGGCCCCTTATCATCAATCATGTATTCGCCGTGAACAGGTCCGTATTTTATGCCGATTGCATCCACCACCTGCAGGGCATAGCGGCAGAGTCTTGAAAGGCCCACTTCCAGTCGCGGAATGGAAAGAGCGTAGTTATAGACATTTCCGCCATTGGCCATTTTTACCTTATCATAAACCCAGGCCGATACAAGTCTGTGCTTGCCATTGCAGGAAACCGTATTAACAATATATTCAGTTCCCTTAATCTGTTCCTGGATTAAAATCTCAATGTTACCCTGACCGCATTCGCCTTTAGCCGCATCAGAAAAGCTTTTCCGTACCGCCTTGAGCATTTCTTCCTTTCCGTGGCACAAAAAAACGCCCGCAGTTCCGCCGCCCCGGCTGCGTTTTACAACAACGTCTTCAACTCCAAGCTGGTCATACCAGGCCAGAGCCTCTTCTTCAGAAAAAATAACTTTTCCCCGGATATAGCGAAGCCCCTTTTCGCGAAGGGCCTGATGCATAGCTTCTTTTTCCGTCATAGCCTTAAGCCTTTCGAGCGGAGTACCCAGAAGTCCCAGGTCTGCTGCCAGCCGTGTGGCAAGAGGAACTCCAAATTCACCACCAGGAATAACCAGCAGTGGATTCACTTCCTTTACCTGCCGCAGAGTCTCCTGATAATCAGGGCTTTCCTTAATGATTTTAAATCGCCCCTTAAATCTTTCATTCAGACGATTTCTTTCTTCTTTTATATATTCAATTTCTTCGCCGGTTCCCACATAATGCCCTTCCAGCAGAACAGGCTCATAGCCGCGCGAAAGCACATCATCAATATAATTAATTCCGGTCGAAACATATTCGCAGATTACAATATTTCTTTTCATAGCTTTTCCTTCCTATTGATTATAATACGCATACAGCTCATTCCCATAATAAAATCGTATTCAATTTTATCAGCCATTCCTTTTAATATAGCAAGGTTTTCATCCAGGTCTTTTTCGCTTTTTTCATCAAGGGCTCCTGTTGCTCCAATGCATCTGAAGTTAATTTCAAGCCGGTCCTGGCCAAGCAGTGTAAAAAGGTCGATGTAGCCTTTTTTATCAAGCCTTCTTTTTGTGAAAACTGCAATCTCTTCTATTATTAATGAAGTCTTTAATGCAAGCTTTGAAGAAAAACCGTTTTCAATAAAAATGTTATAAGCTTTTTTGCTTACGTCAGATAAATCTGCATCATCAGCTATCATAGTAAGGTCAAGCAGTGGTGGATTTTCGGGATTTTTTTCAGTTAAAAAGATTCCCTGTAATTTTCCGTCAGATTTTCCTGCAATAATCAGGTTTACGGGCAGAACAAGCAGCAGAAGCAGGATTGCCGTAATAGGGAAGGTCCACCAGATTCCATCAAGCCCGGTAAAATGGCAGAGAAGCAGGGCGACTAATATGTTTCCTATAAATCCGTCAAAGAGGCTGATAAAGAGGGCATAGGCTTTTCGTCCCAGAACCTGAAGGTAAACAAGAAAGACCATATAAAAACCGCGGATAATAAAATGAATTGAGGTGATTCTGAGGGCTTTTTCCGCAATGACAAGGGCTGGTCCTGTCTGAATATCATAAAGACGGGCAAAGCTGGAAGGAAAGCCTGTAAAATATGCAGTGCTCAAGGCAGCAAAAATAAACTGGGTGATAAATGAAATATGAAGTATGCGTTTTTCCCCCTGAAAATCTTTTTGTCCGTGAAGAAAGGCTACAAAAGGTGAGGTGGCCTGCAGGTCTGCCGAAAGAAAAATAGAAACAATGGAAAGAGCCTGAACAAATAGTGAGAAGGCAATAATTGCATGGCTTCCGCCAAGACTGACGGCCAGAGAATTAAAAAAAGAAAACTTTATTACGAAGCCCAGTTGAGAAATGGAATAAGGACTGCCCGTTGTAATAATATCTTTAAGCAAGATGAAATCCTGTTTGCAAGGCAACTTCTTTCTTATATCAATCTTTTTAATTTTTAAAGCAAAAATAATGAAAATAATGGCGGCAACATAGCCGGTAAGGGTTGCCCAGGCAGCTCCTTCAACTCCCATTTTGAAAAAATGGATATAAACATAGTCCATCAGAATGTTTATGACGTTGGCAATTATATTTGCAATGGTTGCAAGAAGAGGCGCTCCGCTAGGAGGCAGAAAAAATAAAAAGGAAAGAAAAGTGACAAGGAAGGGAGAGGAAAAAAGCAGAACAAAAAGATATTTCTTAAAATCACTAAGCAGTTCCTGGTTTTTGCAGATTTGATTTGCAAGCGGATTGAAAAATGAAATTTCTGCCAGAAAAATTATTATGCCAAGAATCAGGGCTGCAATCATTGAAATGCTGAATATTGTGCCGGCTTTGTTTCTTTTTCCTTCACCAAGTGCAATTGAGTATAAAGTAGAAGCTCCGCTTCCAATCAGCACATAGCAGGTTGCGGCAACAAGCACAAGAGGGTAGCCCAGCTGAACAATTGTCAGAGCCTTTTCTCCCAGCAGGTTTGCAACAATCATACTGTCTGCAAATTCGCTTAATGAAAGTGCCGCCATTGTCAGAATGGCCGGAAAAAGATATCGGAGAAATTTTTCAAAAAGGATTGAACTTGAGCGTTTTAGCACAAAATCCTCTTCTTTCATTTTATTGAATTTTGAACTTTTTCTTCAGTTTTGCAAGTTCAGCCTGTGCAGTTGCAAGCTCTGCTTTTAAGGCCTTGTTTTCCTTTTTCAGTTCTCTGATTTCTGCCTTGTAGGCGGTTTCTGTTTCTTCAACACCCTTCTGGAAGGCCTTTGTACGAATCTGTTTTTTTGCACGTTCGTTGTAATCGTCTGCTTTTTCTTGTGTGTTCATAGGAATATTATAACATGGTTTATGGAAAATGGATAAAAAAAAGCGGACTTTGTAATCAGTCCGCTTTTGAAATTATATTCTAAAATCTTTCGGCCTTTCCGCTCTTAACGAAGGCGCTGGCTCCCTTGCGGCTTGCGGCTCGGCTGGAGTTGCGTTCGGTGTGGGAGTGGGTGCTAGGGCGGGAAGATTTTCGGCCTTCGCGGTCCGGGCGGTCAAACTTTCCGCCACGACGTTCGCTGCGATCTCCTCTGTCTGCCCGGTCACGACGGCCGCCAAAGCTTCTTCTCTCACCAAAATCATCGCGGTCTCTTCCGCCGCGGCGGCTGCCTCTTCCTTCTTCCTTATTATCAATGTGCATATGAGGAAGGTTTCTGTCTGCCTTTGAAAGCTCAATTGCCTTGCGGGCAGATGCTACAGGCAGGTTGAGCAGAGAGAACTGCTGGGCAACGTCAATCTGGTCTACTAAGCGTCCCGGAATGCCAAGCAACTTGCTGAAATAATCTGCAATTTCCTTTGCGCGGAAACCGTCTTTTTTACCAAGAGAAACAAAAATACGGGTCTGGTCGCCTTTTGGTGCAAAATCTCTGGTAGCAGAAATCTTTCCGTAGTGCTTTGGAGAAAGCTGGGCTCCGTACATAACTGAAAGGACTGCGGCAAGCACGCTGTTTGAATCACGGCCGGCTGAAAGTTCGTTTGCAAAGGTAACAAAATTAGGATTGAGGGCGGCTGTGTCTACGTTGTCTTCCACCGTAAAAATCTTCTTCTTCAGTTCTTCAAATAATCTTTCCTGTTTTACAGTGATTACTTCGTTTACGCTTGGAATCTGGCCTTCCTTCAGCTCGCCCTTACTTGCCTTTGCAACGGTGCTTGTCAAAAAGCGCAGCTTTCGGCGTTCTTCCGGGCGGACAAATGTTACAGCCATACCTTCGGCTCCGGCACGACCTGTACGGCCAATGCGGTGAACGTAAGTTGCGGCGTCAAAAGGAAGGGAATAATTTACTACATGAGTCAAATCTTTAATATCAATACCGCGGGCTGCAACGTCGGTTGCCACCAGAATGCGGGTCTTTTTCGCGCGCAGGCGTTCCAGAACCTTTTCGCGCTGATTCTGCATAATGTCACCGTGGAGGGCATCTGCCTCGTAGCCGCGCATATCAAGCTGGCGGGTAACGTTGTCAGCGTCCATCTTTGTCTGAGTGAAAACTACACCGTAAAAATCAGGAGAAATGTCGATAAGGCGGACAAGGGCTTCGATTTTTTCGCTTTCCTTTACAACCCAGTATTTCTGGTCGATAAGAAGGGGCTCTTCAACAACCTTTGCTTCCTCAATGATGTCGTATTCGCCCATAAAGTCAGCGGCAATTTTGAGGATTGGAGCCGGCATTGTAGCGCTGAACAAAAGAATGCGGGCATCCTGATTTGCCTGCTGGAAAATTTCACGGATGTCGTCGATGAAGCCCATATCAAGCATTTCATCGCCTTCATCCAGAATGAAATATTTGATTTTTGAAAGGTCCAGAGTTTTGCGTTCAAGGTGGTCTTTAATACGGCCTGGTGTTCCTACTACAATTTCGCAACCTTTTTTAAGCTCGCGGATCTGAGAAACATAACTTGCACCGCCGTAGAGAACTGTTGTACGGGGAAAATCCTTTGAAGCAAAGCTCTGCATTTCTGTGCAGGTCTGGATTGCAAGCTCGCGGGTCGGTTCAAGAATGAGGGCCTGAACTTTATCTGATTTTTCTTTGATTGACTGAATGATTGGAAGTCCGAAAGCGGCGGTTTTTCCGGTTCCTGTGCGGGCACGGGCAATAAGGTTTGTGTCACCGTTCAAAAGGCGGGGAATTGCCAGCACCTGAATTGGAGAAGGAACTTTAAATCCTTTCTTTTCGATTGCTTTAAGTGTGTCTTCGTCGAGTCCAAGATCTTCGAAGCTTACTTCGTCAGAATCTTCCGAAGCTTCTTCATCTGCCTCTTCCACGGCGACTTCATTCTCAATTTCTTCTGTCTGATTTTCAGCAAAATCCTGTGAAGACAATACAACTTCATCAGAAGCCAATGCGGCTTCATTCATTTCTTCGATTTTCATAAATACCTCTGTCTTTATGCAGGCTTAGGCCCGCCCAATCGAAAGCAAAGTTATTTATGAACTCTCTGAAACAAAACAACCACGCTTCCGCGCTGCCCCCTTTGTATGCGGCAAGGAGCCGTCTGGCAGCGGTCTTTCACTATAAAGGAAAAGAAGGATTATTACAAGAAGATATTTGAAGAACGTTGAAAATTTCGCATTTATTGATAGATTTACCGGCTATTCTTCAACTTTTACTGTGGAATCAGAGCTGCTTTCTTCTTCAGAGGCTGCCGGGCTTTCTGTGTTTTCAGCGGCGGCTGCATCCGGTGAAATATCAATTATTTCCGGTCGTGGTTCAACCTTTTTTACAGTGTAATCAAAGCGTACGTCTTCAACATCTTCTTTATGACGTGATTTAAGAAGCAGGGTCATACTTTCCGGCTTGTAAATATATCCCGAAGAATTATAACTTTCGAAGCGGGAGTCAGTACGGAAAGCGATATCATAAATATAAATAGAAGTAAATTTCTTAATTCCCTTAAGAATTACATAATGTGTGCTTCCCATAGGGAATGGAATGCTGATTGTTGTTGAAGTCGGAGAATCAGCCTTGTATTCAATTCCGCTTGTACAGGTCCAGGCCCAGGTAATCACATTGTTTTCTTCGTGAATCTTTTCGAAGTGAGGGTAGTTAGGGTTATCAAAGAAAAGAACCGGATAGATGTTTGCAAGAGTTCTTAAATCGAATGAACTGCTTCCGCCCAGGTATGAGTTCAAAATCACAAAGCCGGCCTTCACATAAACTGATTCATCACTTATCTGACCGTAGCGCATAAGGGCAATACCAATTTCTGTTGCCTGAATGACTGGAATAAAGGTTCCGTTTTCTGAAATTGTAAGCGTATCATTTGCGTAGGTACAGGCCTGACAGATTCTTCTGATACAAGCTTCGACAGCAGGCTTGAGCAGGGCCGCATAATCAGGCTTAAGATAGTACAAGCCCACATAAGTCTGAATAATTCCGCTTGCCTGAGAAAGAGGAATAGCGGTTAAATCTGCGGAAGCGGCACGGGCAAGAATCTGTTCTACAAGGTTTGGATTCTTACTTATATACATAAAGTTTGCAATATTTCTGATTGTAAAGATATCAAGAGAAGCTGTTGCTGAAGCTTTTGAAATCTGAAGTTCTGTACTTGCAATATAAGTTTCAAGAATACCGTCCATTTCGGCAAGAGTATTAAAGTAAGGAGCAGAAAGATAGGTTCTGGTCTTGCTCTTTTTGATTGATTGAGGTACTTCCTCCAGAGCTGCAGTGTAATTTCCGTTTGAGGTCTGAGCGGCTACGTAGGAAATTGCAATCTGCTCCGTAAGGTTTGTATCCTGGGTATTTGCCTTAAACTGGGCAATAAGATTATTCTTTACGTTGTTTCTGGTTTCCTGGAAGAGAGTTGAACTTGCAAGGGTGACTTCAGCAATGCTTTCGAAGGTAAAGGCTGAAGATTCCTTATGAATTACGTAGGTAAGTCTTGGTGTTTTTTTTGAAAGTCCCAGGGCCTTTTCTGCAATGGCAGGAGTATTCAGTTCCCACTGAAGGCGTTTTCCGGAAAGAATCGTTCTGTTTCCTTCCTCGCTCATAATCTTCATATAGGAATTGAATTTAAATGGAAGATAAACCATTGCAACATCTTCAGGCATTTCTGCCTCTGCGTAGAAGGAAGGATTTTCCTCGTCGGAAGAAAGACCTGTCGTTATTTTTATGTCGTCTGTAAAGAGGAAGGTGCAGGAGTTTTCATCAGAAGTCCAGTCTGTAAGGCGAAGTTCTTCATTATGATTGAAGCCGCGTTTTGTGTAGTAAGCAGGATTCTGGTCATCAATATAAAGACTCAATCCGTTATAGGAAACCTGAAGCTTGTTGTTCAGAGGATATGGTGAATTTTCATCTTCGGATTTTTCCAGAGTTATATGGAGATTTCTGATTTTTTTCAGTATGCTAGAATCTGTCCTAAATTGGAGGACGAAAATGCCGATGATTATAACGAAATCGGCTAATAGCATTCCTAAGGCTTTTCTGATAACACGAATCTGCATAGTTCTTACAGTTTAGCCAATGATGGATTATTTTTCAATCGAGGGGTAAATATGAAAAAGACTAAGATTGGAGCTTTTGCGGCTTTATTTTTTATTTGTTGTACCGCATCTGCATCTACTACAGAGGTAAAGGAAAGTGTTTCCGGTAACGTTGATTTTGTAAAAACTGCGTCGGACAATAAAAATCAGGCTGCTGGAGTTGCCTTTGCCAACCGCCTTCAGAAGGAATTGAACGCTAATAATCTTAAAGGGGCAATTGCTCTTTTTGAAAAGATGCCTGCCGGCCTTGAAAATGATATGGAGCTTAAAACACTTTTGTGCGCCCTTTATTATTCTGACGGTCAGTATGATCTTGCAATTTCAAATGCGGAAGCTGTCCTTGAAAAGGATGATAAAAATCTTGATGCCCTTGAACTGATTTCTATGGCAAATCACGCCAAGGGTGATAAAAAGGCTTATCAGGCTACAGCCCAGAGAATTCTTGCAGTTGATCCTTATAATCCTTCCGTAAATATTCAGCAGGGAAAGGATTATGCGGTTTCTAAAAAATACAAGCTGGCACGAACAAGCTACGCAAAGGCTTTGAAGGGTGATAAAAGAAATGAAGAAGCTCTCTTTGGTTTTGCCCAGATGTCTTATTATCTTGATGACGTTCAGAATGCAAAGGCAACCTTTGAACGCCTTCTTGAACAGAATCCTGACAGCGCGATTTCCTACGCTTATCTTGGAAAAATATCGGCAGAAGACCAGAATTTTTTGCGGGCAGAAAGTCTTGTAAAAAAAGCAATCGCAATTGAGCCGAATAATTATGATTATTATATGGATTTGGGAAGCTATCTGCGTTCTCAGGGAAAATTTGATGCAGCCGCTGCTACCTGGGAAAAGGCAACAAAGCTGGATCCTACTTATTTTCTGGCTTATGCCTACCTTGCGGGCATTTACGATGAGCGTGATATGTTTGATAAGGCGCTTGAAAATTATCATAAGGTAATAAAGACAAATCCTAAATATTTTTACGCTTACGAAGAAACTGCAATTCTTGAATACCACGCCGGAAACTTTCAGAATGCAATCAGCTATTTCAATAAGGCTTATGAATACAGTCAGAATCTTTCCTATAAACTGATGATTGCGGCCTGTTTCTACAAGCTGAAAAAGCCTCTGGATGCAAAAAATGTTCTTGCTCCTGTTATGAAGACTCTGGACCGCGAATCGCTGGATTACCAGATGGCCCGTTTTTATTCTGATAATTACAACCGCAATGCGGAAGGGGCCCTTGTTCAGAGAATTGAAAAGGAAGAAAACAGTCAGAAAAAAGGAAAAATGCAGTTTTATATGGGGCTTTACAATGAGCTGATGGGAGCTGATTCCGGGGCCATTGACTGGTATGCAAAGGTTACCGCTATGCAGGCTCCTATGTTCTTTGAATACAGAATTGCTGAGTGGGGAATGAAGGCTGCTCAGGAAAATCAAGGCAAAAAAGAATAGTATTTTGGAGTTTTTACATAAATGAGTCAGACACAAAAAGTTTTGGAGCTGGGCGGCCGTAAAATTACCCTGGTGGGAACCGCTCACGTAAGTGCGCAGAGTATAGAAGAAGTTGAAAATACAATCCGCGAAATTAAGCCGGACTGTGTTGCTGTTGAATTAGATGAAAAACGTGCTGAATCTATCACGAACGAAAAGGCATTCAGCGAGCTTGATATCATAAAGGTTATCCGCGAGGGAAAGGTTTTCCTTGTTCTTGCTAACCTTATTCTGGCAAGCTTTCAGAAAAAGATGGGGCAGAATGTTGGGGTAAAACCAGGGGACGAGATGCTGGCGGCAATCCGCGTGGCTGGCGAAATGAACATCCCTACCAGCATGGTAGACCGCCCTGTTCAGACAACCTTGCGCCGGGCCTGGGCAAAAAACGGCTTTATGGGAAAGATGGGCCTGCTTGCTTCACTTTTCGGAGGCGCCTTTTCTAATGAAGAAATCGACGAGAGTGAAATTGAAGCACTCAAAGAAAAAAATGAAATGGACAGCATGATGACTGAGCTTTCAAAGGAAATGCCTGTTATTAAGGAAGTTTTAATCGACGAGCGCGATAAATATCTTGCTTCCAAAATCTGGGAAAGCTCTGGAAATAATATTGTTGCAGTTCTTGGAGCAGGACACCTGAATGGAGTTGAAGCTCACTTAAATCAAATCGCTTGCGGGGCAGAAAACAGCGATGTCTCTGCAATCAGCGAGGTGCCTGTAAAAAAATCCCTTGCAAAGTTCATAGGCTGGCTTATTCCGGCAGTCATTATTGCCTTTATTGCGGCAGGCTTTATTTACGGCGGCCGTAAGGCAGGAACAGCAATGCTTTCTACCTGGATTTTGTGGAACGGAATCCCTAGTGCGGTGCTTTCTCTTCTGGCACTGGCTCATCCTGTTACAATTGTAGTTTCATTTTTGGCTGCGCCTTTCACATCTTTGTGCCCCTTCATCGGTGTGGGCTTTGTCAGCGGCATTGTTCAGGCTATGGTCTGTAAGCCCCGCGTAGCTGATATGGAATCTTTAAGCGATGACGTTGGACATATTAAAGGCTGGTACAGGAACAGAATCCTCCGCGTGCTTCTGGTGTTTATACTGTCGTCGGTAGGAAGTTCAATCGGAACTTTTGCGGGCGGTGCTGACGTGATAAGGACTTTTTCCGAGTCGGTTTAACTATTTTCCCCGGAATTCCCGCGGGCTGACGCCTTTTTCGCGCTTGAAGAGCTTGGCAAAGTGATTGGCGTCGTTGAAGCCTACGGACTGGGCAATTTCGGTGATGGATTTTTCGCTGTCTTTTAATAGCTTTGCGCTTTTTTCGATTCTGAACTGGATGATGTAGTCAAAAATGCTGGTATTCATACTGCGTTTGAAAAGGCGGCAGCATTCTTCTTTACAAAGACTGATTTTTGAGGCTATGTCATCCAGGGTAATTTTATTTTCGTAATTTAATTCTATATATGTGATGATGGAACGCAGGCGTTCAAAGTCAATGTTGCTTTCCAGTGCAGGCTGGGGGATGTTCTTGCGGTGGGCAAAAATTACCTTCCAGAATTTCTGCAGGCAGATTACGATTTCCAGTTCCTTTTCTTCTGATTTTGAAGCGTTGATTTCTATCAGTTCTTTTATTATCTGAATAACTTCCCTGTGCCATTCTTCGCTTCCGTCAAAAACTATGCTGGGAAAATAAAAGTCCTGAACAATGGGCTTTACGAATTTTGAATAGATTATGCTGTCTTCAAAGCCGTAAATCACTTTGGGGTCAAAGGTTGTGGCAATGTAGTCGCAGTTGCTGCCCTCTATCATACTGCCCGAGTGCATGATTCCCGCATTGCAGAAAATCGCGTCCCCTTCCTTCAGTTTGTATTCCTCGTTATTGATTTTATAAAGGATTTTGCCGCTGGTAATCAGGGTCAGCTCGATTTCCGGGTGCCAGTGCCACATAAAAGAGCCGGCTTCATATTTACGAAGACTTTCGTAGCTTACTAAAACCGGGAACTTGTAGTCACCGTGAGCTTTTGTTTCTTTTTGAAGGGAATTTGTTTCAATCTGCATAACTTCTCAAAATAATACCTGATATTTGCTAATTTTATCATAGTATTATTCAAAATACCACTTATAATTAAGATGAAAGGAGATTCTTTTATGACACCATCAAAAAAATCATTGGAAAACATTTACGGTTCAGACGGACTTGCAGCCGCTGAAAAACGCTTTGAAAATATTTCTTCACTTTTTACTAAGGCTTTCGGCTCGGACAAAATGGAGTTTTTTACTGCTCCTGGCCGTACTGAGGTAATCGGAAACCACACTGATCACAACGGCGGAAAGGTAATTGCTGGAAGCATCACTCTGGATACAATCGGTGCGGCTTATCCTAATGGTACAGACGAAATCAATATTCTCAGCGAAGGCTTTGATGAGGTTGTAAAATTCAATATCAGCGATGTGGAAAGCGTTCCAAAATGCCAGGGCAGCCTTTCACTTGTTGCCGGTATGGTTAGCGCAATCAAAAAATTCGGACACAAGGTTGGCGGCTTCAATCTTTATACTTCTACAACTGTAATTGCAAGTGCGGGCGTAAGCTCTTCGGCTGCCTTTGAAATGCTGGTATGTTCAGTAATTAACTACTTCTTCAATGACAATAAACTCAGCATTGTTGACTACGCAAAAATCGGACAGAGCGCAGAAAACGTATTCTGGTGCAAGGCTTCCGGACTTATGGATCAGATGGCCTGCGCAGCCGGTGGAGCAATCAAGCTTGATTTTGCAGACAGCTTTAATAATGGTACCGTTAAATATGAAAAAATCGACCTGGATTTCAAAAAATACGGCTATGACATTGTAATCGTAAACACAGGTAAAGGCCACGCAGATTTGAGCGCTGAATATTCAAGCGTTCCTGGCGAAATGCGTGAGGTTGCAAAAGAACTGGGAGTAAAAAATCTCTGCGAGTCAAGTGTAGAAAAACTGCTTGAAAAAACACCGGACCTTATCGGAAAAGTGAATAATGACCGCGCCCTTCTCCGCGCCTTCCACTTCTTCAACGAAACTAACCGCGTAGAACAGATGGCTGATGCAATCGCAAAGGACGACGGAGAAAAAATCCTTAAGCTGGTAGATGCTTCCGGCCGCTCATCATTCGAACTGCTTCAGAACTGCTATGTAAACGCTCATCCGGAAGAGCAGAAAATCTCCCTCTGCCTTGCCCTCACCACTCAGTTTATCAACAAGATTGGAAAGGGTGTTTGCCGCGTTCACGGAGGCGGATTTGCCGGCGTTATCATGGCAATCATTCCAAGCGAGCACGTAAATGAATACATTTCTTATATGGAAGGCTTTGTAGGAAAGAAAAATGCCTACCTTATGAACATCCGAAAGGTCGGCGCAGCGCACATTGAAAAATAGAAGCTGTCCTGCAATTTTTTGCATTTAGCTCATTCAGGGGGTATAATTTTTCTGATGAAGAAGATTATACCCCTTATTTTTTTTACATTTATGACAGTTCAGATTTGTGCCGCTTCAATGGATTCAAAGGTTCGTACAGTTCCAAAATACACGACAGACCTGGTTTTTACAAATCCGAAAGACGGACTTCCCCAGCTTGTTAAGCATCTTACGACAGGTTCCAGCGTCAACGGCTCGGTAAAGGCAATTCACGACTGGATTTGCGACAACATAGCTTTTGATGTTGAACTGTATTTTTCAGGTAAGCCTTCAAAGCAGGATTATGAGTCTGTATTAAAGAAGAAAAAGGCTGTATGTTCCGGCTACACAAATCTTATGACTCAGATGTGCACTCTTGCCGGTATTGAGGCAATCGGAATAGAAGGATATTCAAAAGGCTTCGGCTATACCGGGCAACTTGGAAGCCAGCCTGACCATGCCTGGAACGCCGTCCGTATGAATGCAAAGTGGCAGCTGATTGATGTGACCTGGGACGCCGGCTACGTTGACTATAAAACCTACGTAAAAAAATATTCGACTGAATGGTTAACCCGTTCAGCCCAGGAATTTATATTTTCCCACCTCCCTGAAAAAGAAGAATACCAGTATCTTACAAAGCCGGTAAGCCGGGAAGACTTTGTAAGGGAACCTTATGTTCCAGGAATCTTTTTTGACCTTGGCCTTGCCTTTGGAAAAGATGCCCCTTACTACACCAATGAACTTTCCTCTGCCTGCAATTTTGACTTCAAGCTGGTAAAATCAGGCCTTGCAGTTTCCGCCTATCTTGCCGACCTTGGCAAGGGTTCTGTCATTCCGAATGCAATCTGGGTTGACCGTATGGGAAGCCGTATTGCCGTGGACGCTGACATTCCGGCCGTCGGAAAATACAGGGCCTATATTACCGCAAGAAAGAGAGGTGAATTTTCAGTTCCAAGAAATTTCAGCATAAGTGAGTTTGAAAAGAATCTTTTACCCCAGGCTCAAAAGCTTGTTGAAGAAAAGAAAATTACAGCGGTGGAACTGGAGCATTTTAAGGACTACTATTTTAAGGTTGAAGAAAACGGCCGCTATTATATTAAGGAAGATTTATTTGCTTCGGTGCGTAACGCGGATGCTGTAAAGGTAATCAGGCTGCTTTTGAAGGACCTTGCCTATTCTGAAAACGTTCTTTATTTTGATTTGATTTCAGCGGAAGATTACAGTGGTTTTGGGGCTGGCCATATCCGTTTTCCGTCTGAATACCGCACTTATATGGAAACAAGTAATACCCATCTTGTGTCACCGGTTGCGGGAGTTTTACAGAAGGGCAGTAAGCAGCTTTTTCAGGTTGAATCAAGTGATTATGTGGGAATTGCCCTTTCTACCGGAGGAAAACTTATTCCTTTTAAAAAGGACACCGGCACAAGCTTGTATTCTCTTGAAGCAGAAATCCCCTCAGATTCAGAACAAGTAACGGTTTTTGGCTCGACTAACGGTAAAAATTATGCAGGCCTCTGGTTTTACAAAACGGAATAATTAGTATTTATTTTTTCGAAAAAACGTGGTATAATGGTTAAACTTATGGAACCAAAATTTAGTGTAGACCAGAAGGTCGTTTATCCAAGTCAGGGTGTAGGAAAGATTACAGAAATCTTTGAAAAGACATTCAAAGAAAATACAATGCTTTACTACAAGATTTATATTGAAGCATCAGATATGATTGTTATGGTGCCTGTAGAAAAAGCAGATGATTTGGGAATCCGCCAGATTGTTACAGCAGAAGAGGCCCAGGAGGCACTTAATCTTCTTTCTGAGGATTTTGAACCGATTACTTCTGACTGGAAACTCCGCTATCAGATGAACCTTGATTTGCTCAAAAAAGGAACTGTAAAGGATATTGCAACTATTGTCCGCTGTCTTTACAACCGAAGCAAGGTAAAAGAGCTTCCTATTCTTGAACGCAAGCTCTACGATTCAGCAAAAAAACTTCTTGAAGATGAAATTTCACTTGCTCTTGGAAAATCTGAAAAAGAAATCAGTGATGAAATTCATACAAAACTTGAACCACCAGGATCTACTCCAAAAATCAAGCACGCTGTCATTCTTGATGATGATGAAGACGATGACTTGATGAATGATCTGGACGGTTCTTCAAAAGGTAAGGATTCGGATGACGATGAAGATGATGGAGACGATTCAAAATCTTCTGATTCAATGGATTCCGATGAAGACTTCGACGACGACGATTCAGACTTTGAGTAATCCAAAAATTGCAATAATTATTACTGCGGCCGGCTCTTCTACAAGAATGGGCAGCGCGGTAAAAAAGGAATTTCTTCCTCTTCGCAATGGCACAGTTATTTCAAGCTGTGCCGGTGCATTTTTAAACGCCCTTTCCCCAAAATACGAGATTACAGATTTTATAATAACCTGCCGGCCAGGTTCGGAAGATGAAACAAAAGAAGCCCTGAAATCCTGCGGATATGACGGGTTTTCCTTTGTGGCAGGTGGAAAAAGCCGTCAGGAATCGGTTTTTAAGGGACTGCTTGCAGTTGAGGCTCATGGCTGTAATCCTGATATCGTTATGATTCACGACGGTGCCCGCCCCTTTGTTACAGAAAAAATTATTTTAGAGGGCGTGCAGACAGCTCTTGAGTTTGGAGCCAGCGTTCCGGGCCTTACTCCTACCGATACCCAGAAAGAAATTGACGAAAAGGGAATGATTGTCCGTCACCTTGTTCGCAGCAGGCTTGCTGCCGTTCAGACACCCCAGAACTTCAATTTTGCAAAGCTGCTGCAGGCCCATAAAAAAGCCGCTTTGCAGGTGGAGCAGCTGGCGGCAGGTGGCATAAAAAAAGAATTCACCGACGATACTGAAATCTGGGGTGAATTCTCTGGTAGAGTTAAGGTCTACGAAGGTGACATTAGAAATATTAAAATCACCTACCAAAAAGACCTTGATTTTCTGAAGTTTTAATCTGCCAGGCTGTAGACAACAGTCGTAACAACCCTTACTTTTTTCAAATCCTCCAGTCCCGGTGCCGCATCTTCAATAGAAAAAAGTCCCTGGCTTGCGTTCATGATTTTTCCAACCTTACTGTGGCTGTCACGGGCAAACTGTTCTGCGGCTTCGCGGGCATTCTGTGTTGCAAGGGCAATCATCTCAGGCTTTATCTGATTAAGGCCGTTAAACTCATAGTTCACCTTTGTATCATAATCTGTTGTGACTGAAATTCCCTTACCCAGAAGCTCAAGAGTTTTTGTATTTGCAAGCTTTACTTCATTTACTTTTGCAGAACGTACAAAGACAATCTGCTTTGCGACGTAAACAAATTTCTGGCGTGAAGAATCAATGTAAAGTTCAACCGAAGTATCTGTGATTTCAGGAGCTTTTACGGTGTAGTCCTCTTCGGTAAGACCGTAGTCGCTTAAAAACTCTGTTACGATTTTTGTCTTAGAAATGATTTCTTTCTGCAGGGAAGGAAGGTCGTTTCCGCCCAGAGAAAACTGAAGCTTCCATACAGCCATATCAGCAGGAACTTCGCGTTCTGCAAGGCCGCGCACGCTTACGGTTCTTTTTTCTTTAATTACATTGCCTAATCCTGACGCTATAATTACACTGGCAAGCAGGGTTGTAAGACAAATAAGAATTGTCTGGATTGTGTTTTTCATAAATTTTCTCCTGTCTTTTCTATTATAAAACTACTTTGACAGAAGACAAGTTACAAATGCTTCAACGGCTTCGCTTGTGCCTACAGGAGGAAGTTTTTCCCCGGTTTTAGCCTTAACAAAAACCTGGTCAGGTTCAACCTCAAGAACTTTTGCAATATTTTCGATTACAGCCTGCCTGTGAGGAATGAATTTTGGTTTTTCAAGCTTTACAACGCAGTCAAGGTTTTCGATTTTCCAGCCGTCAGCAGAAACTTTTTTCATTACTGTACGCAAAAGCTCAGCTGAATCTGCATCCTTCCACTTAGCTTCTTCCGGGGGGAAAAAGGAGCCAATGTCTCCCAGTCCGCTTGCACCAAGAACTGCATCTGTAATTGCGTGGAAAAGCACATCCCCGTCGGAATGGCCGTCTTCGCCGCGCTCAAATGGCAGCTCAATTCCGCCCAGTAAAAGCTTTCTTCCTTCTATTAATCTGTGCAGGTCGTAACCAAGTCCAACTCTAATCATAATTACCCCGGACTACAAATCAGGCATCTGCAAAATCAAATCAACCTCGTTTTCCGTGAGGTTTACGCGTTTTGCAATTTCTGCAATTCCCCAGCCCTGTCGTTTAAGGGCGCGCACTGTATCCTTCTTTGCCGGTGCAATACCACCAGAAGATTTTACAGGCTCCTTTTTAATCTGGTCTTCTGTAATCTGGCGCAGGGTATTGAACTTGCTGTCCATTTCACGGTTTATAGTGTTGATGTTCATTACAGCCTTATCAAGTCCACCCTTTGTGCTCTTGATTGCTTCAATCTGTTCGTTTGTCTTTGAAACAAGGTCATCAAGTTTTTCCAGCTGACCGACTGCATTTGTAATTCTAGGACCATTCTGAAGAAGTCGATCTACATTTGACTGAACTTCCTTGATTTCATTTGGAAGGGAAACAATCTGGCGGTTTGCATCGCGGAGTCTGTCTTCAATTTCCTTAAGGCGGCTGAAGGAAGTATCAACATCCTTTACGATTCTTGTAAGAACTTCATCCTTACGGTCAAGCTTTTCATACTGTTCTGTCAGGTTTTGAAGCTTTTCGTTGTAATTGCGGACAGTAACTTCCATTGTCTGAAGCTCGTCCTTTGTGTTATTCAAAGCATGAACGTGATTATCTACAGCGTCTGCCATCTGGCTGACATTTGTGAAGGCTTGTGAAAGATTATCAATTTTAGATTTCTGGCTTTCAAAAATTGCAATCTGATTAGCAAGGTCATCATTCATTTTTACGATTGCATTGTACTGGGAATTGAACTGGTCTGCCGAGTTTTCAAAATCTTCGAGCTTGGAGAAATCTCGTTTTAATGTTTCAATTCCTTCTTCCAGCTGCTTCTTCATTTGTTCAGCCTTTTCAAAATCCTGGAAGTTTGCCCGTACCTTCTGAACTTCCTTTGCAATTTCGCTGAAGGTCATCTGAAGGTTATTTGCATCTTCCTGCATTTTCATAACCATCTTAGACTGATTGCTGCGGTTAGCTTCTGCGGCGTTCTGGATTTCCTGCTTGAGGGTTTCGATTTTAGAAGAAGCATCCTCGTTCTGAGCCTTTACCTTTGCTTCGGTTGTTGTCAGCATATCCTCGTACATCTGGCTCATCTGCTTGATAATCTGTGCAGACTGACTTTCATATTCTGTAACCGACTTTTCTGTCTTGTCCTGGAGGGCTTCAATCTGAGCCTTAAGAGCTTCGTGCTGCTGTTTTGCGCTTTCATCGTAAGTCTTGATGTTCTGCATAAGGCTCTGACCAAGGTTTTCGATTTTGTCCTTTGTCTGAGTCTGGAAGTTTTTGATTTCTTCTTCGTAAACTGCGCTTGATTCATCAAACTGGCTTCTGATCTGCTGTTTCCAGGTGTTGAATTCAGAGAGGGCCGCATCAATAGAAGATGAACCTGTCTGCTGGCGTGACTGAACAGTTTCCTCGAAGGTCTTCAAATCCTTTATAAGCTCGCTCTGAGTTTTTTCAAGAGCAGCATGGATTTCAGAAACGCTTCTTTCGATTTCGCGTTTGTAATCGTTCTGGGTGTTCTGTGTAATTGAAGAGATTGTAGAGCTTGCTTCGTTCTTGAATGCAGCGATCTGTCTCTGAATCTCTGTAATAGCTGACTGTGTTTTTTCTTTTGTAGAATCGATAGAAGCATTGAGTTTTTCATACTGGCTTGAGGTTCTTTCCTGAATTGCAGAAATTTCTGTTTTGAGATTATCGAGATACTGATTTTCAAGAGCTTTTCTTGAATCTTCGTAAGTATTTGTAAGGTTTGTGAGTTTTGTATCAAAATCATGTTTCCAGTCTGCAATTTCTGAATCAATCTGGTCATTTTTAGAAGAAAGATTTTTGTTGAAAGCATCCTCGAATTCCTGAAGCTTGATGCTCATTTTTCCGTTTGCAGTTTCCTTCAAATCATCAAGGTTGCGGTTGATTTCCGAAAGCTTTGCTTCAACGGCATCTGAATCATCCTGAATTGTCTTAGCAAAGGAGTCGTGCTTTTCCTTCTGCAATACAGTGAAGTTTTCAAAGTCGCGCATAACCTTTGCCTGTACCTCTTCCATTGCAGATTTAAGGCTCTTTTCAAGGGAATCGATATCGCCCTGAGAGAACTGAATCTTTGAAAGCTTGTAGTCGATGTCCTTTTTGTAAGCAACCAGCTGTTCGTCTGCCTGCTCAAGGATATTCATATGCTTTTCTTCGTTCTGCTCAAGTGCCTTGCGGATTGAATCTGAAACCTTCTGTGAAAGGTCGTTGAGGCGGTCGCGGGTTTCGTTTTCAAGGCCTTCAATGCTGTCGTAAACCTTTTTGATTTTGCCTTCGATTTCCGGCTGCAGATTTTCTGTTCTGCTGGCAGCTTCATCGCACTGGCGCTTGATTTCACGAAGAGAAGATTCTGCCTTTTCGATAGAATCTGTTGTCTGCTGAGAAACTGTATCCAGAGTCTGATTGAGGGAGTGCTGCAAATCGTAAACCTCGTCCTTGAACTGGGCTGTGCGGTCTGTACATTCCTTGATTTTAGAATCAAGCTCATCTCTGATAGAATTGATTTCTGCCTGATATTTCTGCTGGATGTCGCCAAGTTCACCAAGGCGTGTGTTGAATTCACTTTCGAAAGTTGAAAGTTTTGAAGTCCACTGTGATGTAGCTTCCTGCATTTTTTCATCACTTTTTGCGCTGTAAACCTCAATCTGGTGCAAATCTTCCTGGGCAATTTCAGCAATTTTCTGAGTGTGTGTAGCTTCAAAGTTGGAAAGAAGAGAATTGAACTTTTCAAGAAGTTTTGCGTGTTCTTCTTCAAAGTTCTGGTTGAATTCACTGATTTTCTTTGTATTTACGGCTGTTACGCGGTCAAAGGTATTTGAATATTCATTAACCAGTTTTTCATAATCAGCCTTGAATCTGCCTGTAAGGGCTGTAAAGTCGTTTTCGTTCTTTGACTGAACGTTTGCAAGAACCTCGGCGTATTTCTGATTGAATTTTGCATTGTCGGCTTCAAGCTTTTCCTGAAGCTTTGCAAAAATACTGTCATCCTTTGAGGTAACACTTTCCAGAAGCTTTGTGTATTTGTCCTGAAGCTGCTGAATTTTTCCCTGGAAAGTATTTGTGAGGGTTGTGAGGTTTGTATTGAATTTTTCGTTGATTGAAGTGAGGTTTGTCTTTACCTGACCAAGGAGCTTTGCCTCATCTTCCTTGTATTTCTGACTTGCGGCAGCTGATTTTTCATCAAAGCTTGTAGTAAGCTCTGATGATTTTGTATTCAAAAGCTGTGTCAGGTCTGCGAACTGTTTGAGGATATTGTCCTGGGCAAGCTTTGTCTGGTTTTCAAGGCTGGTTTGAATGTCGCCAGTCTGAGTGTTGATATTTGAACTCAAAGAAGAAACCTGAGTTGTGAGGTCTGCTTCCAGCTCGCTCATGCGGTTCTGCATTTCCTTGAGGTATTCTTCTGCTCTGTCCTGGGCCTGAGACTTGAGGTTTGCAAAGGCTGTGTCTTCAAGATTCTTAGCGCGGGCAACTGCATCGTCGTAAGCATTCTGAATGTTGTTCTTAAGGTCGCCAAGCAGCTGTTCTGCCTGCTCTCTTGTAACCTTGATGTCCTGACCAAGGCTTGCAGCCTGTGCCTTGTACTGGTCGAGCAGGGTAGTTCCGATTGCCTTAAGCTGGTCTGCATTGATTTTTGAAAAGCTTTCAGAAAGTTCAGGGATTTTGCGCTCAATTCCGCCTACAATCTGATCCTGTTTGTTCAGACGGTCAGAGATTTTATCTACAATAACGCTTTCCTTCTGAATGCGGAGGAGGTTTTCTTCAACCTTGCCGGTCATATCATTCAAATCGTTCAAAAGGCGGGAATAATTGTCGATTTCTGCTTCGATTTTTTTAACGGCATTGATACTGGCTTCAAAGGTTTTTATTTTTCCTGCGAATTCCTCGTTCTGAGCCTTAAGCATTTTGAGGGCTACGCTGGCCTGAGAGTGGTGTGAATTGAATTCCGAAATCAAAAGTTTGAATTTATCTTCAATCTGGCGGTAAATGTTTTCCAGATCTCCGGTTCTTTTATCTGCGTATTTACGCACCTTATCCCAGGAGTTGTTATCCTTGATAAGCTTATAAACATAAATTGAAATTCCAAGTGAAATAGTCACAGAAAGAAGAGCTGCGATTGCGATTTCCATACCCATTTTTAATCCCCACCCACAATTTTAATTGAGTTATTTTTTTGTTTCTTTATTTCCCAGCAATATTTGCCTCAACTGGCTGTACTTCCAGAATGTTATGTCGGCAATTTTGGATTTGATTCCAATAATTCCCTTCTCTGGTTGAACAAGCCAGGCTGCCTTCATACCGGCATTTTTTGAGCCGACAACGTCGTATTTGTGACTGTTGCCCACGTAAAGGATTTCTTCTGCCGGAAGGTTCAGAAGTTCTGCCATTTTTTTGAAAGGCTCTGCAGACGGTTTTAAGGCCCCTGTTTCTTCTGTGCCAAGAACCACGTCACACAATTCCTTTACGCCCCAGATGTCTCCCTTCTGCTCCGGAGGAAAATCCGAAAGCAGGGCAATTTTGAAGCCTGCTTTCTTGAGGTCTTTTATAAGTTCAACGGCCCCTTTATAAGGCTTGATTTTATAAAAATATGACGAAAGACCGGCATAAACTATTCTTGTAAGCAGGAGCTCTGCTTCTGCCGGAGAACAATGAAGTCTTTCAGCCATCATCTGAGTCTGTGTAGTTTTAAAATCATCTTTAAGCGGAATCTTGCGTATTTTTGCGCGGACAATACCGTACTTCAAAAAGAACTGGTTATAGCGCAGAAAGTGAAAGAGAATCCTTATGTTCAGTTTCCATGTGCGGTAAAGTGTGCCGTCAATATCAAAAGCAACAGCCTTTATTTCGCCTAATTTATCAATATGCACAAAATAATTATACACCAATTTTCCAAAACGGTATATAGAAAAAAACAGTAAAAAAAATCAGTAAAATAAGTTTGACCCCGTAAAAATTCAGTTATAAAATATTGTTACATTTAGGCGGATGGAGGTTGTTTTGAAAAAATCTTTTTGCTTTATTTTTATACTTCTGGCTCTTTTTCTGGACATCTCCTGTTCAATGTCTTCTTCTGGAGGAGGCGATGCTAAAACTGATCTGGACTGGCTCTGTCTTTTTTATATGGATGCTGATGATGAGGTTCTGAATGACAGTATTTACAGAAACATGTGTGAGCTTGAGTCCGTTCTTGCCTATATGCAGAATGATGACGGGAGTCCTAAAGAGGAATATCCGAGTGTAAAATTTATTGTTTTATGGGATGGCTCAAATAAACAAAGTCCGCAGATTAAATATTCCTGGCCTGACGGGGCTTTGTATGAGCTTGGACCTGAACCTGCTTATACATATAACCCAGACGACAATTCAATTTATATTGATAACGACAGGTTTTATATAGGCAGAAAAACAAAGGATTTAACGTCAACTGTGTCGGACTGGCTTCCCCAGGAGCCTGATATGGCTTCTGAGGAATTGCTTACAAACTTCCTCAAATGGAGTAAAAAAACTTATTCTGCAAAGAATACCATTCTGGTTTTCTCTGATCACGGTTCCGGAACTTATAAGGAAACTTATACAGATACCACAAAATGGCCGGTAAAACAGTCTTTGTGTATAGACGGGTCAAATACAGGAAGCAGGGCTGGAGCAGAATTATCCTGTAAAAATATTACAAATGCCCTTACTGCTGCAGGTTATACCGGCTCTTCAAAAATTAATCTGCTGGTTTTTGACGTATGCTTTCAGGCAGGCTGTGAAATAGTAAACTGTCTTTCGGGCTATGCAGACTATTTACTTGCTTCTCCCAACCTTGGATATTCCCATTTTTTCTTTTTGCCTTTCAAAAATCTGAAAGCTTCTTACACAGCGAGGGAGCTGGGAAAAAACTTTGTAAGTGAGTATTATACGATTTATGCTTCATCAGCGCCTGCTTGTCCTGTAAATGAAGACTCTGCTCACCGTGCAAGCGGTTATTCTTTGTACACGCAGACTTTATTCAGTCTGGATCCTGCAAAAGTTTCTGCCATGCGCTCTGCAGTAGATGATCTTGCAAGCAAAATTAATGCTCTGGATGATACGACAAAAAAATATCTGTTCACAGAGTATTTACAGCAGGATTACGAGCTTTATACCGCCTGCAAGGGAATTGCTTATCAGGGTTCTAATGATTTTTTAAATGACGCCGGCTTTTTTGTAAAGAATATTCTTGCTGATTCTTCCCTGCAAAGTCATACTGAGCTGATTAATTCTGCCCTCAAGCTTAAGGAAATCCTGAAGCATGGTGATGATAATCTGATTGTCTATGCTTATGCCGGAAAGAAGGGTACTGGTGAGCATGTCGGTGGTAAATGGGATAGTCAGACTAGCGGCCAGTGGTATCTGACTGGTGCCAGGGATTTTATTTCTGGAAACACTGTTCCTGTAGAAAATACTGATGATATTTTTGGAATTACAATCGTAACTCAGGATCTCTGGGATTCAATCGATATTGTAGAAAATTACATGGAATATACCGGCTTTTCTTCAGAATGGGAGAAGCTTATAAAGTATTGGGATGCAGAGATAAAGCCTAAGTTTAAGCCTTTACCCGGGTAAGCTTCTGCCCGGTTTTTTGGGCGAAATCTTCCAGCCAGTTTTTGATGGAATCCTGCCAGCTTTCGTTGAAGCTGTTTTCAAGAAGGTTCCGCTCGTAAAGGCTTGTAAAGTAGTCTAAAATTTCTTCCCGGGTTGCAGAGTCAATTTCCCCGCTCTTCTTAAAAAGCTCTTCAATAAAGAAAACTGCGTCCTCGGCAGAGAAAAAATCATCTCCGAAAACCGCTGTAATCATGTAAAGGGCGGTCGGAATGCAGTTTACGCTGTGCTGCTTTACAAAAAGCACACTTTCTATGATTGCGATTGCCTGAGCCTTAATCTCTGACAGGCGGCGGTCTGCTTCTTCCTCAGAAAAAAGGCCTGCGGCAACTCCTTTTTCAAAAAATCCCTTGTACCAGGCGTAGGTTACCGCGCAGATAGAAACGTGAAGGCTTGGAACGCAGAGAAGGTGAGGGTCTGCGGCGTGAATTGCCTTAAAGGCGGCATCTTCCATGTAGTGTGGTCTGTCTGTTGTCGTCATGGAAAAGCGGTAAATGGAGGAAGCGCTTTTGTAGGTTTTTGTAAGGGCCCGGAGATTCTGGCGGATATAGGGGGCTGCCTTTTTGTAGCCCAGGCGCTTAATCATCATGTCAAAGGGTTTTACAAAAAAGGGAATAAAGCCCAGATAGGTGTTTACCTTGGACGGTTCAAAGGGAATCTTGTTGTCTAAGTCTGTCTGCACATTGATAACCGGCCGGTGGGTCAGATGCAGAACCTGCCTCTGCTGCAAAAAGAAAAAATTGTGGGTTACAGAAAAAATAAAATGCCAGGCCGGGAAAAAGGTTCTTGCCCGTCCCAGAAGATTAAAATAGGGACTTACAGCAGAAAATTTCCAGGTGCTGATGTCAGAATATTTTAAGTTGCGTTTTTCCTGTGCCGTCATTTTTTTTGCTTCCCCCTCTAAGCCAAAATTTATAACTGCGCTTCTTCATGCAAAAAGTCCAGACGGCTTAAACGAGCCTTGTCCGGCGTAATGCAAAGATTTTTTTCCTGGGTCGGAAGAACAAGGCCTTTTGGTCCGTTCTTTGCCCTGCGAAGATATTTTACATGAGTATAATATAAATCAACTTTTGTATTATTTCGAGCCTTTGAATAGTAAACCGCAAGATTTCCCGCATCCAGAAGAATGTCCAGAGGCACAGTTTTGTTTTTCTGAGCCTTGATAAAAACATAGCCGCCCGCAAAATCCCGCACGTGCAGCCATAAATCTTCGCCCCTCACGTGATGGCGCAAAAGCTCGTCGTTTTCATTTGCGTCGCGGCCAACATAAATCAGCCAGCCGTTTACGGTGTATTCAAGGCCCGGGTGAGTTTTTTTCTGCTTCTGAACCGGCGTAGAATCGCGGCGCAGCATCTGTTCAATTTTTACAGGATTTTTTTCTGCCTTAATGTCCGCATACTGTTTTTCAAGCTTTTCCAGCTGAAGCCGTGCAATCTGAATGTCGTGTTCCAGCTCTTCAGCCCCGCTCACAGCCTTTTTGTAATTTTTATAGTATTCTGCCGCATTTTCCTGGCCGGATTTTTTAGGGTCAATCAAAAGACGAACTCTTTTTCCGCTTTCGTAGTCCTCACATTCAAGGTATTTTGATTTTCCGTCAATCAGGTGGGCGTGTGTCATAATCAGATCGCCCTGGTGCTTGAGCTGAGGCGCGTTCTTAAAATCCTCCTGCTTGGTCAAAAGGTTATTAAGGGCATTTTCCCGCTTAGACTTTACGCCTTCGTACCATTTTTCGGCCTTTTCCAGAAGTGACTCGCGGCTAAGGTTGTCCGCATGCTCGGAGTACCAGTAGTCGATATAAGAATTGAAAGATTCCCCTTCCCACTCTCTTATCGGGAATCTTTCTTCTGCCTCTTTCAGCTTTTCTTCAATTACGGCAGGGGGAATAAAGGTTTCTCCCTTCATCTCATAACGTTCAGGGCGGCGGAACATGGAATCTAAAACAAAATCATTTTCGTCACACAAAATTACGTTGGCCGCGTTATTCCAGAGGCGGATGTACATATTAAAACGCTCATCATCCGAATGAGAAAGCTCCATTTTAATAACGCGTTCAAGACCAATCTGGGCACAGGTATTTATGCGGCATCCCTTAATTTTTGACTTAAGGAATTCCATAAAGCGCAGGGGCTTGGGATTTTTTGTAATTTTGCGCCTTGTTTCATTTATTCGCACCGAATTCTGAGCCGTACAAATCAGAACAGTTTTTGCAGTCCCTTCCTTGTAGGTATAAAAGGCCAGGGTGTCATAACCCGGCTGGATTATGTCCTGAATAAAAGCCCCCTGCAGATTGAGTTCGCTTAAAACAAGGTTGATTTCGTTACAGTTTAAAGACACTACTTTTTCTTTCCTAAATATGCTTCGCGTACTGTCGGATTTTCAAGAAGTTCTTTTCCGCTTCCCTGCAATACGATTTCGCCGGTTTCCAGAACGTAGGCGATGTCGGCAGTTTTAAGAGCCATGTTTGCGTTCTGTTCAACAAGAAGGATTGTAACACCCTTTTTGTTGATTTCCCGGATAATATCAAAAATCTGTTGAACTATAAGCGGTGCAAGACCAAGAGAAGGCTCGTCAAGCATCAAAACCTTTGGACGGCTCATAAGGGCACGACCCAGGGCCAGCATCTGCTGTTCACCGCCCGAAAGGGTTCCTGCAAACTGCCAGCTTCTTTCCTTCAGACGAGGGAAAAGCTCGTAAATCCATTCAAGGTCTTTCTGGATTGTTTCCTTGTCTTTACGAAGGTAGGCACCAATCATCAGGTTTTCAAGAACAGTCAAATCAGAAAAGACATGGCGGCCTTCCGGAGAAAGGGCAATTCCTTCTGCGCAGATTTTATTAATAGGGCTCCAGATAAGCTCCTTGTTATCAAGTCTTATAGAACCTTCCTGAGGCTTTACAAGTCCGCTTATAGAACGAAGGAGGGTTGATTTTCCTGCTCCGTTTGCGCCAATCAGAGTAACGATTTTTCCGTCCGGAACTTCAAGATTGATTCCGCGAAGGGCCTTAATTCCGCCGTATGATACATATAAATCACTGATTTTAAGCATTAGTTCACTCCCTCCTCGCTTTCACCAAGATAGGCCGAAATTACTTCCGGATTATTCTGAATTTCTTCAGGACTTCCCTGGGCAATCAGGGCACCAAAGTTCAAAACGTAAATGCGGTCAGAAATGTCCATTACAAGGTCCATGTGGTGTTCAATCATAAAGACTGTAAGGTGGAATTCATCCCGGATGCGGCGGATAAAGTCTGTAAGCTCTGCAGTTTCCTGAGGATTCATGCCGGCTGCCGGTTCATCAAGAAGAAGAAGGCTTGGATTTGTAGCAAGAGCCCGGGCAATTTCCAGGCGGCGCTGAAGTCCGTATGGAAGGGAAGTACAAAGCTCGTTGCGAACTTCATAAAGTCCCAGAATTTTCAAAAGCTCTTCTGTTTCTTCACGCTGCTTTTTTTCTTCTGCGTGATTAAGACGGAAGGTAGCCGTAAAAATATTGCTTGTCTTTCTCATGTGTTTTGCAATCAGAACGTTTGTAAAAACAGTCTGGCTCTTCCACAGACGGATGTTCTGGAAAGTACGCGCAATTCCAAGCTTTGTAATTACATCAGGAGTTGGTTCAAGGCGTTTTGTGTAGTCGCCTCTGTTTGTTCCGGCATAAAGCTTTTTCATCTTGCCGGCAGGGAAATTTTCTACGATTTCTTTTCCATTGAAGTAAACAGCACCGTTTGTAGGAGCATAAACGCCTGTTACAACGTTAAAGGCCGTTGTTTTTCCGGCTCCGTTAGGACCAATCAGCGAAACAATTTCGCCTTTATTTACATTCAAAGAAAGATTATTTACTGCCACAACGCCGCCAAACTGCATTGTGATGTTTTTCATTTCAAGAACTTTTTCTGCTTCAGGCATTATCGAACCTCCTTGAAGTCAGGATTTTTTCGGGCTTTCAGGGGCTTAAAGCTTTTTATGCGTTTTATAATTCCCGCAAGCGAAAATTCGTGCTCGCCCATAATTCCCTTCTGGTAGAAAAGAACAATTAGCATGATTACAACCGAGAAAACAACCTTTCGGAAGCCCGGACGCAGAATCTGCAGGGAAGTAAAGTTGAGGTTTGCGTTATCAAGGAAGCGCAGCCACCATTCAGAACATGCGATAAAGAGGAAGGATGCAATGCAGCTTCCTGTAACGCTTCCGATACCGCCGATTACGACAATCAGAAGAATTTCGTAGGTCATTGCCGATTTGAACTGGCTGGCCTGAATTGTTGTCTGGAACATGGCAAGAAGGGCTCCTGAAATTCCCGCAAAGAAGGAGCTTATTGTAAATGAAAGCTGCTTGTGTTTTGCCAGGTTGATTCCCATTGCCTCTGCCGCAACTTCATCATCGCGGATTGCCTTAAATGCGCGGCCGTAGGTTGAATTAATCAAAAGCATGATGATTGCAATACAGATTCCGCTTACCGCAAAGTAAAAAAGAGTTGAGCGAAAAACAGGATATTTTCTAAGAAGGTTTGAACCATTTGTAATTACGCCAAGCTTGTCCCACTGGAAAATAGCGCGGATGATTTCTGCAAAACCAAGGGTTGCGATTGCAAGGTAGTCAGACTTCAGGTGAAGAACAGGAAGTCCGATTAAATATGCAAAAAAGGCAGCAACCAGGCCCGCAAGAATCAGGGCCGCAAAAACAGGAATTGTAAACTGAATTGCGCCTCCGTCAAAATACTGGTAAACCTGGGCACGGGCCGAAACCGGGATTGTAAAAATTGCGTAGGTATAGGCGCCCAAAAGCATAAAGCCTGCCTGGCCAAGACTGAAAAGTCCTGTAAAGCCGTTAAGAAGGTTCATTGAAACGGCAACAAGGGCGTAGATTGCACCTTTTTTCAGTACGGTGAAGAGGATGTGGGTAGGAGGAACAACAGCTTCCAGAACCGCAACAAAGGCAAAAAGAAGGACAAGAAGTCCCCAGCTGATTATCTGATATTTTTTATCTTTGAAACTAATTTTTTCCATCTGATTTCTCCGGTTTGATTAAACTTTGTCGGTAACTTTTTCACCGAAGATACCGGTCGGCATGAACATAAGGACACAAATCAAAAGAACAAAAGTGAAGGCGTCGCTGAAGGTTGTAAGGCCTACACCCTTGATGATGTTTTCGCAGATACCGATTAAAAAGGCTCCGATTACAGCGCCCGGAATAGAACCGATTCCGCCGAATACTGCCGCAACAAAGGCCTTTAGACCAGGCATACCGCCGACTGTAGGGGTAACACCAGGATAGTTTGAGAAGAAAAGAATTGAACCGACTGCCGCAAGGAAGGAACCGATAATAAAGGTCATGGAAATTACCGAGTCGATTTTAATTCCCATAAGCTGGGCTGTTTCAAAATCCTTTGAAACGGCACGCATTGCCATTCCGATTTTTGTGTGATTAATCAGAAGAACAAGGGCTACAACCAGAAGAATTGTCAAAAATGGAGTGATGATTGTAACCCGCTTTGTGATGGCACCCGCAATTGTAATTGAATCGCTGATCCATGGGATTGTCGGATATTTTTTAAGAAGACCGCCGGTTACATAAAGGGCAAGGTTCTGCAAAAGATAGCTCATACCGATTGCAGAAATCATAATTGACATACGTGGTGCTGTTCGCAAAGGCTTGTAGGCAATGCGTTCAACTGCAAAACCAAGTAAAACTGTCAGAATGATTGTAAAAGGAATTGAAATCCAAAGCGGCATAACGCTGTATGAATAAATCATAATCAGACCCGCTGCCATAAAAACGTCACCGTGGGCAAAGTTTATAAGGCGGAGGATTCCGTAAACCATTGTGTAACCGATTGCTATGAGCGCGTACTGTCCGCCCGTAGAAATGCCGGCAAGAATATAAGGAAGGTTATTTTGTAAAAAATCCATCACTTTTTCCTATAATTTTAAAATATCTTTGTAATTATATAGAAAAATGATGATGAAAAAAAGGGGCATTTAGGTGATAGGTATTAGGTGACAGGTTTTAGGGGTTTTAGGGGAAGGTCTGCCGCTAAGCCTTATTGGAAGTTACCGTAGATTTAAAGCTTTCATTAACCTTTACTATTTTTTCCTTTATGTTCAAAAATTCCTGTGCAATAACAGGATCAAAGTGACTTCCTTTTCCATCTTCAATGATTTTAAAGGCTTCTTCATAAGTCATAGGTTCTTTATAGATTCGTTCTGAAACAAGAGCGTCAAAAACATCTGCCAGAGCCATAATCCTTGCGCTGAGTGGAATTTCTTCACCGGAAAGCTTATCAGGGTAGCCGCTTCCATCCCATCTTTCGTGATGATGAGCGGCAATATCGGTTGTAATCTGAATATATTCCGGCTCTTCATAACCGTCAAGAATTTCGTGAACTATTCTTCCGCCCTCTGTTGCGTGCCTTTTCATCTGATTGAATTCTTCTTCAGTAAAACGGGCAGGCTTTTTAAGGATTGCATCCGGAACAACGATTTTTCCTATGTCATGCATAGGTGCGGCGCGTTTTAAATACCTTATATAGCGGGGTGTAATTGTTTCAGGAAAGAGATTTTTTTTCATCAGTTGAATGGCAAGTAATTCTACATAAGTCATTGTGCGGATAACATGTTCACCTGTGTCTTCATCACGGTTTTCAACAAGGTTAGAAAGGCTTTCAATAGTGTGATCCTGCATTTTGATAATAAGGGATTTGCTTTTTTCCAGTTGTGTTGTCTGATTGTATATTTCAGTTTCCTTTTCGGAAAGTTTCAGCTCTGTTGTTTTCAGTTCCTTATTTGAAAAACTGTTACTGAAAATAAACATAATAAGGAAAACAATTGAATAGCCTGTGTTAATGACAGATAAGCCCGGGATTAAAAACTGTATGATTTCTGAAAGCTGAGGTATAAAAAGAAAGCTTATTGTAATGGAGACCTTTGTCTTTCCGATTGTTTTTCTATTTACAAGCATGTAAAAAATCAGATTTAAGTATAATACAAGCTGAACTATTACAATCAGGTAGAAATGATGGGATCGGGAATAAATGTTGTTTTCATCAATCTGATAAAGGACCTTTTTGAAAGGTGTTAGAATCAGCAGGATAAATAAAGTGACTATGGAAAGTATTATAATTCGGAAAAATAAATTTTTGCAGTATTTCAGTTTGTTGATTCTGTCCAGAAATATTTTCAGTTCTATGAACATAATTCCCAAAAGCATAAAGCCAAGAGCGTAATAAATAAAAAGAGCTGCCGGAAGAATTATGTGATTAATGGGGCGGGAATTGCCATTAAAAGCCATGACGAAAATGTCTGAAACAGACATAAGGATGTTTAGGAACATCATAAAATGAAACCATCTGTGAAGTTTGTTTAAGTCGTCATGATTAGTTTCATTCAGGTGACTTGCTAAAATGGAAAGAAAAACAATTACCCCTAAAACAATGTTGTAAATGTCCTGAGTAATATTTACTGCTAACATAATTTAATTATAACATTATTTTGTAAAAAGGCAAAAAAAACAGAAGGAAATAAGCGGGCGTTGCGGGCGGCGTTTGAGCCCGCAGAGAGGGTAGGCGGCAACGAAGTGCCGCCGTAGGGAGAGACTTCTCCCTCTTAATTTATTTAACCGACTGCTGAGCTACGAAGTCCCATTTGCCGCTTTCGTTGTTTACTTTCTTAACGTAAGCTACGTCGCGGACTGCGTCGCCGTTCTGGTCAAATGCGATTGAGCCTGAAACACCTTCGTATGTAACGCCAGGGAGAGCCTTGATTACGTCAGCGCCTTTTGTGCTGCCGGCAGCTTTAAGTGCTTCGAGGGCTGTGTAGTAAACGTCAAAGCCCATGGCAGAAACTGCTGCGATTTCGTCGTCGCCGCCGTTGTTTGTTTTAGCTGTTGCGTTTGAGTTCAGGTAGTTGCGGAAGCCGTCAACAAAGGCTGTAACTTTAGGATCTGTAGAACCTTCAACGAAGAATGTTGTTACGTAAACCTGAACTTTTGTGCCCTTAGCCTGTGCAAGAACAACGTTGGAATCCCATGTATCGCCGGCCAGAATTGGAAGTGTAAGTCCCTGTGTGTTAGCCTGCTCGATGATGAGGGCAGCAGCTTCAATTGAAACAGGGCTGAAGAATACGTCTGCGCCAGTTTTTTTAGCGTTTGCAACGTATGCGGCAAAGTCAGAAGTTCCGTCCGGGAATGTTTCTTCTACAACTTCGCCGCCAAGCTTTTTGAAGGCTTCAACAAAGTATTTTACAAGACCGCCCGAGTAGTCATCACCGAGCTTAGAAAGACAATATGCTTTTTTTGCAGCGAATTTGTCTGCTGCGAGGTTTGCAAGAACTGTTCCCTGGAATGGATCGAGGAAGCAGATGCGGAAGTAGTGTTCGTTTCCAAGTGTAACCTGAGGGTTTGTACATGTAACGCCGATTGCAGGAACGTTAGCGGATGCAAAAGTATCGCTGGCAGCGATTGAAACGCCTGAACCGTAAGAACCAAGAACTACAGAAACGCCTTTTGAAATGAGTTCTGAAGCTGCAGTTACGGCTTTATCGTTTGAAGATTCGTTGTCTACGATTTCAAGCTGAACCTTGTATTCTTTTCCGCCGATTGTAACGGTTGGAGTAACGCTGTTTGCGTACTGAATACCCAGAGTTTCCTGTTTTCCGCCGGCTCCGTTATCACCAGAAGCAGGTTCAAAAACACCGATTTTTACTACGGCAGCCTTTTCTCCGCCGCAAGACACGAATGCCGCAGCCATCAAAGCGGCACACACACCAAGCAATACTTTTTTCATAATCTCCTCCAAGTAAAATGAAAATGTTGCTTGTATGATAACAAAAAGTAATGAGAGTTTCTATATAGAAGAACGTGCCGGCTTCCGCTAATTCCTGCTGCGGTTACAAAATCACTTTATATGAAAGTTCTCCTAACCGCAGCATCAGCTTTTGCTCTGCAAAAGCTGACATTTTATGCAACTTAATCCCTGATACTATCAATATTCGCCTTGCCGCCCGGAACGAATGGCAGAACGTCTTCTTCGTTGCCTACGCTTACGCGAACGAAGCATGGCTTGTTGGCGCGGTTGGCGTCGAAGGCTTTTTTGTACCAGTCAGGGTCAGAGTCGGCGTCGGCGGTTTCAATTCCAAAGCCTTTTGCGATGGCAAGAAGATCCGGCTGGTGACCGAAGATTGATGCGCTGTAGTTTTTGTCAAAAAGATATTTCTGCTGCTGGTAAACCATGCCCAAAGTTCCGTTCTGGAAAACGATAACAGTTACCGGAAGATTCTGCTCGGCAAGGGTAGCCAGCTCCTGAATGTTCATCATGATTGAACCGTCGCCGGAAAAGCAGACTGTGCGCTTGTCAGGATTTGCGATTGCAGAACCAATTGCGGCCGGTAAACCAAAGCCCATTGTTCCAAGGCTTCCCGAAGTAAGGAAGGTGCGGGGCTTTTCAACCGGGTAATACTGAGCCGCCCACATCTGGTGCTGTCCGACGTCGGTTGTAACGATGATGTCCTTTGCAGGAATTCCAGCCTTTTCTGCAAGCCCCGGAACCGAGCGGATAAACTCGCGCGGATTTGTAAGCTTTGCGTCTTTAGGGCGGCCGCAGGTCATAGAATCATTTTCCTTCTTTGTATTCCGGATTTTTTCAAGCCATACTGCGCGGGCTTCGGCTTCCTGCCATGCAGCCCCGTATTTTTCCTGCTTTTCAGAGCTCAGCTGAACCAGAACCGGGAAAACCGACTCAACATCAGCAACAACGGCAATATTTGCTTCTATAATTTTATTCACTTCTGCCGCATCAACATCAATATGAACGATTTTCGCATCCGGGCAGAACTTCTTTACTACGCCGGTCGCGCGGTCATCAAAACGAACGCCGGCCGCAATAACAAGGTCAGAATCGTGCATGGCAAGGTTAGCCGCATAACTTCCGTGCATACCAACCATACCAATCCAGAGCTCGCTTGATTCTGGCACGCAGCCGATTCCCATAAGGCTTGAAACAACCGGCAGCCGGTAACTCTTCAAAAATGCAGAAAGTCCCTCTGCCGCAGCAGGACTGTTACAGCCGCCTCCGCAGTAGAGAACCGGGCGTCGTGCAGAAACAAGCGCGTCAGTAATCAAATCCATTTTTGCGGCATATTCATTTGCCGGAGTATGGAAGCGGATATCGTGCAGTTTGATGCTCTGAATATCAGGCCATGAATCAAATTCAATTTCCTGCAGCTGAATGTCGCGCGGAACGTCAATCAAAACAGGTCCCGGGCGGCCGTTTACCGCAATTTCAAAAGCCTGAGGAATTACGGTCAAAAGCTCAGCCGCAGACTTTACCATAACCGAATGCTTTGTGATTGGAAGGGAAAGTCCAAAAGTGTCTGCCTCCTGGAAAGCGTCAGTTCCCAGAAGATAGGTGTTTACCTGGCCGGTAATTGCAATAATAGGAATGGAGTCACAGCGGGCATCCGCAATTGCGGTCAAAAGGTTCATTGCTCCGGGACCTGAAGTTGCCATACAAACAGCCGGTTTTCCTGTTGTTCGGGCAATTCCCTGGGCAATAAAGCCGGCAGCCTGCTCCTGGCGCACAAGGACGTGACGGATAGAGCTTCTGTTAAGCTCGTCATAAAGCGGAAGAATAGAACCTCCCGGAATACCTGCCACCGTGTCGATTCCGTACATTTCCAAAAGTTTTACGATAATCTGTGCGCCTGTCTGTTTCATACTTTTCGCTCCTAACAAAAAAGGCTTTCCTTTTACCGGAAAGCCTTTTCTTATATCAGTGTATATTTTTCTAATCACTATATAACAAATCTTCCGGTTTATCTGAAAACCTTAAGGACGAGGACTGTTACGACTGTGACTAGAAGTTTTGCGTTCATAATTAAGCGTATTTTTACATAAAATTCAAAAATAAGTCAATAGGGGCGCAGAATGCGTCTACCCAGTCGCGTTCCGCCATTCCCTTACGGTCAGCCGCTTCACTCGGTCGCAGGCTCCCTCGCTCCAGTGGCCGCCTTCGGCGTGGCTCCATGCTCGGCGCAGTTGTTTTGAAATTGAATACTTTATATTCCTAAGTTACAATAAACTTATGACAAACTTAATCCACAAATATTTCATCAATAAAATACGGCGTGAATGGGCTTCTAATGATGCAAAACGCGATGCCGGTCTTACAATTTCAGACAAAGTAAATATCTGCGATAATATTTCTTACGGACATCACGGACGCGATAACCTTCTCTGCGTTTATACTCCAAAAAATGCGGCCGGCAAGCTTCCTGTAATCATAAATATTCACGGCGGCGGCTTTTTTTACGGTGATAAGGAACTTTACGGGCTTTATTCGGCTGATATGGCGGAACGGGGCTTTGCAGTAGTAGTTTTTAATTACCGACTCTGCCCGGAAAATTTATATCCGGCTCCGCTTGAAGACATCAATAACGTTACAAAATGGGTTCTGGCAAACTGCGGTGAGTTTAATTTTGACCGGGACCGTATTTTTATCGTTGGAGACAGTGCGGGCGGTCAGCTCGCCCTGAATTACACGACAATCCTTACAAATCCTGATTATTCAAAGCTTTTTGCTTCAGATTTTGAAGTGCCCCCTTTTATTCCCCGTGCTGTCTGCCTGAACAGTGCCCTTACAAATCTTGTAAAAGATGGAAAGATAAGCGAAGGGGCAAAAGAGATTCTGACAGTTTATCTTGGTTCTGCAAAAAAAATCAAAAAAAATGCGGAACGCCTTGATGTTCAGAAATACATTACTTCAAAATTCCCGCCGGTTTTCGTGATGACCGCCCCTAATGATTTTCTCTTTAATGAAGCAAAGCCTCTTCACGAGCTTTTTCTTTCTCTTGGAATAAAATCAGAATATCACGTTTACGGTCAGCCTTCAGACGACTGGGCAAATCACGTTTTTCATCTGAACCTCCGCCTGCCAGTCGGCCGCCAGTGCAATGATGATGAAGCAGAATTTTTGAAGAAAAATTAGTTTTAATCCAGCAGCTTTATGCTTGCTCCAATAAATACCCGGTGTGCCTGTGCAATATCGTATATGATTTTATCCCCGGATTTGAATAATCCCATAGGAATTTCATAGCGATAGCCCGCGAGTAAAGAAAAATGATTAAGCAGCCAGAATTTATATCCGGCTTCAATTAAGAATTCGGGAATAAAGTAGGCAACTGCTGATGTTGTTTTTCCGTCTGAAAGGTTTACTCTTGTAAGTGATGCACGGACTCCGGGTTTTGCAAAAATAGAGTGGCGGCTTCCTATATTCAGCTGAACTGAAGGGGCGAACATAAATCCGATTGTAAAATGATTGTTTGACATTGAAGATGAAGTGCTTGAAACGCTTAAATTATCAAATGCAAAAGAAAGATTTTTCGTTTCTGATTCAAATTTGAAGTTTCCGAATCCAAGATCAATTCCAGCGCAAAGACCGGCATTTAAAAATAGAAGATTGATAAAAAATAAATCACACTGAAGCTCTGCTCCGAAAGTGTTGATATTAAAATCCTCTTTATAGCCGCTGTTTTTGTAATTTGAAAACATAAAATCTCCGAATAGTCTTGGAGAAAGCTCTACGCGGGCAAATGCTGAATTTATAGAAAATAAAAATGCAAATGTAATAATCAATAATTTTTTCATAACTTATTCTGTTCTCCTGCTGCAATTTTAAGGAATGTAATTTCACTTGTCCAGTTGAAAATGGTTTTATTACATGCGGCAAGCAGAAGATTTACGATTTTCTGTATGTCGCTGGTGCCTACAGCCTCGCACATTTTTGCTCCGTAAGCGGATTCAGAATTAAACCATTTTTCTATATCGTCCGGGGTGATTCTGCGTTTTTCGGTTACCTGCTGGGTGGCTGCCTTTACGGTAAGGCCGTGTTTTCTGAAGGTATTTGCGATAAAAATTCCGTCCCAGCTGAAAAGCGGATTTTCCTGATTTCCAAAGAATTCCTCTTCAGCGGCTTCCATCTTATCAAGAATAGGGGCAAAAGAGCCTAAGGTTTCTGGCGTTAAAATCTGGCTGGAAACAAGCCGGCCGATATGCTGGCCTTTACATGGAATTTTCTGGGAAATGATTGCGGTCCAGCCCTTGGCAAGAGGACTTTCCCAGGCAAAAACTTCGTCATCAGAAGTGACCATAGGGGTTTCGCTTTCGGAAAGGACATTCTGAAGAATATCAGCTTCGGCTTTCTGCGGTGTCAGAACTCCCTTAATTCCGTCAGCCAGGGCAATAATCGAAGCTTCTGAGGCAAATGGGTCAACGAAGAAAAGCCTGTCAAAAAGGGCTCCTTTATACTGGAACTGAACCAGAACATCGTAAAAATCTTTTTCGGTCATAAAGTCCTGGGACATAGTTTTTCCGCGGACTTTTAAGATTGGGCGGTCGAGGGTGCCCAGAGTTCTTCCGTACTGTTCAAGAATCTGCTTTCCCTGTTCTGTGCGGCATACACCGCAGGTTACCCCTTCCGGAGTTTTTCTGGCAACTTCCCACAAAAGAAGACCGTTATCCGCATTCCAGACAAGAGAGCGGTGGTGACGGGCAAGCTCCGCCATGGAAATCATAGAGTCTCGGATTCCAAGAAGTACTTCTGCGCGGTTTGAATCAAGGCGCTGCTGCCAGAAGCGGTCAGCACGGTTTAAGATAACATCTTTTGAAGCATCTTTTGGACTGAAGGTAAGGTTTTCTGCCTTCTTGCTGTCTCCGCTTTTTAAATGCTCGTTAATCCACCACTGGCTGATTGGATTTTCCCCGAATTCTGATTTTGCGCAGGATTTTGCGGTAGGAGAACGGGTTCCCTGTTCCGGCATAAGATTTATAGAACCTGTTTCTTCCGGGGCGGTTGCAAGTTCGTCTACGTTTATATCATCCGGCGAGTTTGTCTTTTCAAGAATAGATGCAATCTGAAGCTCACGCAGGGAAAGTACATCGTCGCGAATCTGGCCTTCGTAGCCCTGTGTGCTTGGTGTGTAAAAAACTCTTCCAACAAGGCTGTCCGGCAAATACTGCTGGGCAACCCAGTGGTCGCGGTAGGCGTGAGGGTAGAGGTAGCCGGAGCCATGGCCAAAGCCTTCTGCATCCCGGCTGGAATCTTTAAGGTGATTTGGAACTTCAATATCTTCTTTTTCAACGGCGGCCAGAGCGTCAAAAAAGGCCATGCTGGAGTTTGATTTTTTCGCCGTGGCAAGGTAAAGGGCTGCGTGTGCCAAAAAATATCGGCCTTCAGGCATTCCAACCCGGTCAAAAGCCTGGGCACAGGATTCAACTACGGAAATTGCCATAGGATCTGCAAGGCCTGTATCTTCGCAGGCAGAAATCAGCATGCGGCGGAAGATAAAATGAGGATCTTCTCCGGCGCGAACCATGCGGGCCAGCCAGTAAACGGCGGCATCCGGGTCGCGGCCCCGTAGTGATTTTATAAAAGCCGAAATAATATCGTAGTGGTAGTCGCCGTCGCGGTCGTAAAGTACAACCTTTTTCTGAATGGATTCTTCGGCGGCTTCTTTGGAAACGTAAATCTGGCTTCCCCAGGCTGGAACCGGTGGATCATCGTATGGCCGCCAGATTTCCGGCGTTGTTTCTACGGCAAGCTCCAGGGCGTTCAAAAGGGAACGGGCATCACCGTTTGCAGTTTCAATCAGATGCTCAAGAGCGCCCTCTTCAAACTCCACCTTCCAGTGGCCGTAGCCGCGTTCTGTGTCATTCAGGGCCTGATTTGCGGCCTTCCTTAAATCATCTTTTGTAAGTGCCTTAAGCTGGAAGACGCGGGAACGGCTTACCAGAGCCTTATTTACTTCAAAAAAAGGATTTTCGGTAGTTGCGCCAATCAAAATTATTGTTCCGTTTTCTACCCATGGCAAAAGGGCGTCCTGCTGGCTTTTATTCCAGCGGTGAACTTCGTCAACAAAAAGGATTGTGCGGCGGCTGTAAAGATTGTAAAAATCCTCCGCCTTTTTGATTGAATCGCGGATATCTGCAACGCCAGTAAGAACGGCATTCAGCGTAATAAAGTTAGATTTTGTGTGATTTGCAATTACCCGGGCAAGGGTTGTTTTTCCGCTGCCCGGCGGTCCGTAAAAGATGACAGATGTAAGCTGGTCTGCGGCAATGGCGCGGCGCAGCAGGCGTCCCTTTCCAACTATGTGGTCCTGCCCGATGTACTCGTCAAGGTTACGGGGCCGCATTCGGGCCGCTAAAGGTTCTGTGCTTCGTTTTGCCTGTGTAAATAAATCATCTGCCATAGAAGGATATTATATCCTAGATTTGCAGAAAAAACACCTGCTTTTCAGCTTACTCCCTGTTCCAGTTTCCACGGCTAGGGTAGTAAGACCACAATCCTATGCTTGAGTAGGCAACACCGGTTGAGGAACCGCTGCCGGCAAAGCCGATGGCGGCGTAGAGGGCGCTTGAAGTTTCTGTTTCGGACGGATTTGCATTCAAAAGTGAATAAACGTGATAGCCGGATGTAATCTGAGTGTCTGCATTTGTTGAGAATTTTGTTGTTCCGGTAGGAATTCCATTATTAAGATTTGATTTTGTAATTCCGCCATAAGTATTGTAGCCGGTGCTTGCATCCCAGGTACCCATACCAATCAGAATTGAATCTGCACAGACTGCAAGGGCTGTAATTGTTCTGTTTGCGCCTATACTGCCTGTTGTTCCGTCACTTTTGAGATAACAGAGTGAGGAGTTATAGCCGAAATAACAGACAGTAGGTTCCTGATAAGTTGTGTTTGATGCAAGAGCTGTGTATGTGTAATTTGTGTAGCATTCATTTGTAGCAACTGCCGGCTGAGTGAAGAAGGTATAGGCATTATTGAACCAGGCAACGCCGTATACGTTATTTTTTGTAAGGTCAGAAACTGTTGAAGTTCCGTTCCAGGCTTTTGTAATAGAAGTTTTTGTAAGGCCGGAAGAGGATACATCATAGTAAACAGGAGTTTTGATTGTTGAATTGCTAGTATTTACAGCATTTACTTTTCCGCTTCTTACAAAAACCTTTCGATGAGCCGGATTTAAAGAGTTTGTACTGAGAAGGCTGAATGCCGAATAATAATATCCGGTTGAAGAATATTTATAAATTTTGAAAACAGCCGAAACATCACCAGATTTTGATTCGTTCAGGGTTTTCCATTCTGTGCCATCGAGATTCTGTCCGTCATTTGATGTAATTTTTGCGCAGCGCAGACGGACTACATCCGGAGCTACAGTTCCTTCATCATTATCATTTTTGTAAGTAGTTGAAAGAATATAAAGATATTCGCTGTCAGCTACGATTTTAATAATCTGTTCGCCATTGTGTTTTTCACCATAATAATCATAAGAGTGAAGGCTGAAAGGAAGACCACCATATGTTTTCCAGCTTCCGTGGCTTCTGTTATCTGCACGTTTGTAGCGCATACCGTCGTCAGCATTTACAATAAGGAATTCAGTTCCGCTTGCTGTATAACGGGTAATCTGTGCAATATTACCCGAAACAGTTGCATCTTCTGATACAACGTCGTTTGAAACACCATAAAAGGCCGGATTATCACAGCCTGCAAAGAAAAATGGGGCAAGTAAAGATATGGTAGCTAAAAGTTTTATAATTTTTTTCATAATCAAATCCTAATTAAGTTATATGCGCTCCCGGGCCAGCACTAGAAGTGGTAACGAACTGCAAGTGAAGCAGTCTGGAACAATCCGTGGAAATCTTTTCCTTTATTTTCTTTGTCTTTCCAGCCTGGAGTTTCTATCGTCCACATAAAATATGTTAAAAGTCCAAAGGACCAGGCTTCATTAAAGCGGTAGAAAGCGCCGCCTTCAGCCTTGAGTGTGAAGGCCGGGAAGTAGGTTGAGTTTGCCCAGGTGTGGTCTGCAATACCCATAGTAAGGAAGAATGGGAATTCAAATTTTCCGATTGTCGGCTGTGCCATAGCACCTATGGTAAGAGGTACCATAAAGAGGGCTTTGTTTCCGATTGAGAACTGACTTGAAACAGAAATTTCTCCACCAAGTGCCAGCCAGGTATTCAAAAATCTGTAATAACCGATTGTTGCCTGAACACCAGGCCAGAGCTTTCCTTCAAAATTGAGGGGGAAAATAGCTCCGAGTTCAATCTTCAAAAACTGATCGCCGGGACCATTCTGTAAGTACTCATAATCATCTTCATAAATATCAGGACCATCTTCCTGAGCAAAAACTGAGCCTGCAAGAATTGTAAAAATCAAGAGCAGGGAAAAAAAGCGTTTCATATTGATTTCCTTTTTACATTTTTTTATGGATATTTTATCTCAAAAATTTTAATATCTGATAATATCAATTTTATAGATAAGTATCAATTAAACAAAAAACGTGGGGTAAAGGTTACTATGAGCGCAGTGATTATTGACGGAAAACAGGTGGCGGCAGATGTTCGTGCCGATGTGGCAAAAAAGGTTGCAGAATTGAAGACAAAGGGAATTGAGCCTTGTCTTGCAGTAATTCTGGTCGGCGAAAATCCTGCCAGCGTAAGTTATGTTACAGGAAAGCAGAAGGCTCTTGCTGAAGTCGGAATGAAAGACCGCAGCGTTCACCTGCCGGAATCTACATCAGAAGCAGAACTCCTCAAGCTGATTGATGAACTCAATGCTGACCCGACTGTTCACGGTATTCTTGTTCAGCTGCCTCTTCCAAAGCATATTAATGAAGATAAAGTGATTATGGCTATCCGCCCGGAAAAAGATGTTGACGGCTTCCATCCTGTAAACGTTGGTAACATGCTGATTGGACGTCCTGGCTTCCTTCCTTGCACCCCTCACGGAGTAATTGTCCTTCTTCGCAAGGCCGGAATTGAAACCAGCGGAAAGCACGCTGTTGTAATCGGCCGTTCAAATATTGTAGGAAAACCTGTTGCGGCTCTTCTTGCCCGAAAAGACGTAAACTGCACGGTAACAATGTGCCACACAGGAACTAAAAATATGGCAGAAATCACCCGCCAGGCAGATATCATTGTTGTTGCAAGCGGCCGTCCTCACACCCTCACTGCAGATATGGTAAAGGATGGTGCTGTTGTAATTGACGTAGGCGTAAACCGCATTCCGGATGCCAGCAAAAAATCCGGCTTCCGCCTTGTAGGTGACTGCGATTTTGATGATTTAAAGGAAAAGACTTCCTTTATCACACCGGTGCCGGGCGGAGTAGGCCCAATGACAATCGCCATGCTGATGCAGAATACGCTGGAATCAGCATCAAAATAAATCAATAATATCCGCCAGCGACTCCTTCACCGCGATGCACATGCGGCGGTCTTCGGCGGTGTCGGGGGTTTGGTCGGGGACCATTACTACCTGGCAGCCGGCTTTGAAGGCGCTGGTCACGCCGTTAGGGGAATCTTCTACGGCAAGACAGTCGGCGGGGGCAAAGCCCAGTTCGCGGCAGGCAAATTCGTAGATGTCCGGGGCGGGCTTTCCATGCGAAACCATAGTGGCAGAAATCACCCGGTCAAAGTAGTCCAGAATTCCCGCCTGCTTCAAATATCGCTCGCTCCTGTCTTTAGGCGAAGCCGTCGCAACCGCCCTCACAATCTTTTTTTCGTGAAGAAAATCCAGCAGTTCAAGCACCCCTTTCTTCAAATGCAGCCCCTTCTTTTTAATAGTTTCTTCCATAATAGCAGACCGGTAAGACCTCACCGCTTCGTAATCAAAATCCGGATCCCCGCTCATTTTTTTAAGGATTTCCGGGGCAAAAGGCCGTCCAAGTGAACGCAAAGTCAATGCCTGCTCGTCAGACATCTTATAGCCGAAATGTTCGAAAGCGCGCGGCCAGCATACGCGAAAATATTTTTCTGTGTCCAGCAGGGTGCCGTCCAAGTCAAAAAGAAGAGCTTTAATCATGCTGCAAATTATACCATAAAAAAGCGTTTTCTGCTAAAATACATTCTATGCGAGATATTCAAAACGAACAGGACACCCGCGAAATTCCTCTTCAGAAAGTCGGCGTGCGAAACGTAAAGTATCCGGTCTGCGTACTGGACAAAAATCACAAAACACAGAACACCACCGCAACCGTCGATCTCTTTGTGAACCTGCCCCACAATTTTAAGGGCACCCATATGAGCCGCTTTATCCAGGTCTTCCACAAGTACCACCAGGATATCACTATGCAGCACTTCCTTGATATGCTGGAAGAAATCCGCACTAAACTTGACGCCAAAACCGCCTACGGAAGCATCACCTTCCCCTATTTTATAGAAAAAAAAGCCCCCGTCAGCGAAAGCGAAGGCATAATGCAGTATATATGTGGTTATGAAGCTACAGTTGGAGACGGCAGAAAGTTTTATATCAACATCGAAGTCCCGATTGCGACCCTCTGCCCCTGCTCAAAGGCAATCAGCGAGTACGGAGCCCACAATCAGCGGGGAAAAGTAAAAGTCCGCCTTCTTTACAAAAACTTTTTCTGGATAGAAGACGTCATCAAAATGATAGAAAAATGCGCTTCAACACCGCTTTACTCAGTTCTTAAGCGCAAAGATGAAAAATACGTTACAGAGCACGCCTACGAAAATCCGCGCTTTGTAGAAGATGTAGTCCGGGAAGTTTACCTGGGACTAAAAAAACAGGGTTTTGACTGGTTTTCTGTCGAAGCCGAAACCGAAGAGAGTATTCACAATCACAATGCCTACGCCTACACAGAATATGAGGGCAGGTAAACAGGAAATTTTATGAAGACTTACTTTTTTGAAACATACGGCTGTGAAATGAACATCGCAGAATCAGCGGCTGTTGAACAGCTTTTAATCGCCCGCGGCTGGAAGCAGGCAAAATCGGCACAGGTTGCAGACATGGCAATCATCAATACCTGTTCAGTGCGCGAAACTGCCGAAAACCGCATTATGGGCCGCCTGGGCTGGTTCAACGGACTCAAGGCTGTTCGTGCCAAAAAGCTTGGCGCAAAAACAAAAATGCTGGACGAAGCCGTAGAATACGTTAAGGACGGCGCAAAGCCTCTAACAATTGTAGTTATGGGCTGTATGGCAGAGCGCCTTTTGAAAACCTTCCAGAAGGATTATCCTTTTATCGACTATGTTGTCGGAACTTACGCAAAATATCAGTTTTCGGAAATTATCAGCGCAGTAGAAGAAGGCCGCAAGCCTTTTGAACTTGATGATTCAAGCGCCTATAAGTTTGCAAGCGTTTCCGCAGAGCCGGGCGCCTTCAGCACCTTTGTTCCGATTATGCACGGCTGTAATAACTTCTGTACTTACTGCATTGTTCCTTATGTTCGCGGGCGGGAAATCAGTCGGCCGGTCTGCGAGATTCTGCGCGAAATCGATATTCTTACCGGCTACGGCGTAAAGGAAATTACGCTGATTGGACAGAATGTAAATTCTTATAAAGGTGAAATTGAAAACAACCTTTTTGCAGGCAAAAAGGTTGCAACAGCCGTTACGGAAACAGAAATTGGTGGCAAAGTTACGACGGCTGTAGATTTCGCAGGGCTTCTTCAGATTATCGCCGACCACCTGCGCGAAACAAAGTCCTGCATTGAATGGGTTCGCTTTATGTCTTCGCATCCAAAGGATTTTACCGACGACGTTATCGACGTAATTGCAAAAGAGGAAGTGCTCTGCCGCCACATTCACCTGCCGGTTCAGCACGGCTCGACTGCGGTTTTGAAGGCTATGAACCGCCGTTACACCCGCGAGCAGTATCTTGACCTGGTAAGCAGAATTAAGGCCCGCATCCCGGACGTTTCTCTCACAACCGACATTATGATGGGCTTCCCGGGCGAAACTGAGCAGGACGTAGAAGACACCCTGGATTTGATGCGTCAGGTAAAATACGAAAGCGCCATGATGTACTACTACAATCCGCGCGAGGGAACGCCGGCCGCAAAAATGGAACAGCTTCCTGAACAGGTGCGCAAGGACCGCCTGCAGAAGGTAATCGATTTGCAGCTGGAGCACACCCACGAGCAGATGATTAAGCGGGTAGGCAGCGTGATGAAGGTTCTGGTAGAAAGCGTCAGCCGCGATGACAAGACTGAGCTTCTTGGGCAGACTGAACAGCACGAAAAAGTGGCCTTTAAGGCTGAACGTTCGCTTATCGGTAAGTTTGTTAACGTAAAAATAACGGAGTTGAGCGGAAATACTTTCCGTGGTAATATAGAATCATGGTAGTAAGTTTGATTTTTGTTTTAATCCTGGTTGTTTTGCTTGCAACTTTTATAGGACATAATCTTGGAGCAGAGGCTTTAGTTCAGCATTTCTGGTTTTTCAAACAGTATGATAATGTTCCCGTAATTCTTCTGGTTTTCATTGCCTTTGGAGCGGGAGTTGCCCTTTCTCTTTTGTGCGTGCTTTTTGCCCGCCTGCGTAAGGCTGATGAAGAGCGTAATGCCAAAAATGTAACTGATAAGGCAAAAAAAGCCGAAGAAAAGGCTCAGAAGCTTGCTGAAAAAAATGCAAAGCTTGCAGAAAAAGAAGAAAAGAAGCTTAAGAAAAATAAGAAAGCAAAGGAAGATGACCTGAACAAAACTCAGGAAATGTCCGTTTCTGACTTACAGAGCATTCAAAAATAAGACCGGGGCGAGCCGGACGGGTGGGGATTTTTATGAAAAAACTGATTTTATCTGGTCTGATTCTTTTTTCACTTGCTGGAGCCGCTTTTTCTGCAGAACTTACCGCAAAGGAAATCACCCGGCAGGCCGCCGGAAAAGCCAATGTTGATGAATCAATTTTATATCTTAGGAATCAGGTTTCGCGGGTAAGTGACCTGACTCAAAAACGCGCCCTTTATATTTTTATGGCTTCGCTGCAGGAGCAGATGGCTTTTTACAGCGATGCTCAGATTTCCTACGCTCAGGCCGCTTCGATTGCCGCCCCTGACGCAGAAGGCTTCCCTAAAAAATCTAATGAACAGCTGGTTCTGGACGCAGTCCGCTGTGCCCTTTCTGCCGGCGATTCTGATACTGCCGACACCTACCTGAATTCCGCTGTCCGCAATTCAAAAAATGCCAGAATCCGCGCCTACATAAAACTCTACACTCAGTGGAGCAAGCTTTGCCGCGCCGATACTGCCGACGACCTTCAGGAACCTGTTTTAATTCTGCAGTCTTACCTCAAAAGCGAAGCCATGACTTATGTTTATCCTGCCGTTCTTTTGACCCTCTGGTATCTTACCGGCGAAAAAGCTTACGGAGTTGAAATTCAGGGAAAATTCCCGGGCTCTATGGAAGCGGCAGTTGTAAACGGTGATGCCCAGCTTTTGCCGACTCCCTTCTGGTTCTTCGTGCCGAAAAAAGGCGAGGCTGAGCAGGGAACGGGAACTTATGCCGCAGTTGAAATCCCTAAAGACAGCGGAAATGATGACGCTAACGGGGCAATAAGTCTGCCGGGGGTAGGGGGCGCCGCAAGCCAGGCAGAGTCCCCTGCAGGTTCCCCTTCTGCCGCTGCAACTTCTTCAGACGAAAAAGCTTCCTGCAAGCTTCAGGTTGGCTTTTTCGGTTCAAAAAAGAATGCCGAAGGCCTTTGCGAAGAACTCAAAAAGAAAAACTTTTCTCCATATATTACGACTGAAACCCGTTCAAGCGGCACAACTTACTATCTGGTTCTCATAAATGACCCGGACGGAAATCTTGCCGACAAGCTTCGCAGCAACGGCTACGAGTGCTACGTGGTGGAGTAGGCCTATTTAAATCCCAGAGCCGCTGCGACCTTGCGGCGCGGGGCGGCGATTGTATTTTTGCCGTTAATGACCAGCTGCGCGGAACGGCCGCCGTCAAACTGCATGGCGGTTCGGGCGCCTGCCTTCTGAAGGATTTCTGCGCAGTCCATATAGGAAAGTTTTTTCCCGCTCATTAAAAAAAGAGTTTTTCCGTCGTCTGCAATTCCGACGGCTGTCCGGTAGTCCTTGTGGTCTATAAAATCATTGATTTTGCCGTCGCGGAGAATTGTCCAGAAGCCGCCTGCGGCAAGGTAAAGACTTGCGTCGTTAATGTCGATTTCTTCCTGACTGTCAAAAATGCGGGCTGAATAACCGCTTTCTTCTTTATAAATTGCAAGGGCGGTGTATTTTTTATTTACCTGGGAAATAAGGTGGCCTTCTTCTATTATCAGGCCGACGGGGCTGCCGTCTTTTTTGAAGGGCGTCGTGTTTATTACAAGCTGGCTGCCCGAGATTTTTGCGAAGACTCTGGGGTTTAAGACCCGCTTAGAAGTGTCTTTGGAAAAGTTTGAAATTATATGGAGGCCTTCCCCCGCCAGGTTGACTTTTACGATGGTGTAGGGAGAGCGGGGAGTAGACGATTTTATCACCTGGAAGGCCGGAGGGGGCAGCTGGCGGCTGACGCTGTTTAAAGCAGTGGTAGACGGGGCTTCTTTCTGGCAGGCGGAATTTTGTCCGTAGGAAGCCGACAGGGTCATACATGAAGGGAAGAGAAAAAGGGCCGCTGTCAGTGGAAAAATCAGTTTTATTTTCTTAAATTGCATTTGTTTAGTTTATCAGATTTTGATTTTAATGTATGCTAGAGTTATGGCAAAGACTTTTGATGCCCGATAATCGAAAATCCGTTAAAAAATGAGCCGTCAGGGTCATTTTAGGATTATCGAAAAAAAGGGTACCGAGCAAGCTGTGCTTGCGAGTCAGAATATTTAAGACAGGATGTTTAAGATGGCAAAAACTTTCGATGATAAAAAGATAATCTACACTATGGATCGTGTTACTCGCAGCTACGGAACTAAGGTTGTTCTAAAGGATGTGAGTATTTCATATTACTATGGCGCAAAAATCGGCGTAATCGGTGCGAACGGTTCGGGAAAATCTTCGCTTTTTAAGATTCTTGCCGGCGTTGATAAGGATTTTGCGGGAGAAACTACTCTGGCTCCCGGCTACACAATCGGATACCTGGAACAGGAGCCTTATCTTGAGCCTGGTAAAACTGTAATGGAAGTTGTAAAAGAAGGCGTAAAGGAAATTACTGACCTTCTTGAAGAATTTGATAAGATTGGCGAGGCTTACGGCGACCCTGATGCTGATTTTGATAAGCTTGCGGCTCGTCAGGGCGAGGTTCAGGAAAAACTGGACGCTCTGGATGCCTGGAATCTTGATAATAACCTTGAGCTTGCAATGGACGCTTTGCGCTGTCCTCCTTCTGATCAGGTTGTTGACGTGCTTTCCGGAGGTGAACGCCGCCGAGTTGCTCTCTGCCGTCTGCTGCTTCAGAAGCCTGATATTCTTTTGCTCGACGAACCTACAAACCATCTTGATGCTGAAACTGTTGCCTGGCTTGAAAAACACCTGCACGACTACCCGGGAACTGTAATTGCCATTACCCATGACCGTTACTTCCTTGATGAAGTTGCCGGCTGGATTCTGGAGCTTGACCGCGGTGAAGGCTATCCTTTCAAAGGAAACTACTCAAGCTGGCTTGAACAGAAAAATCAGCGTCTTGCCCTTGAAAATAAAAATGAATCTGCCCGCCAGAAGGAAATCCAGCGTGAGCTTGAATGGATTCATATGGGTGCAAAAGGCCGTCAGGCAAAACATAAAGAGCACATTACCCGCTATAACGAGCTGATGGCTCAGGAAAGCAAAAAACAGCTTAAGGATACACAGATTTCTATTCCGGCTGGTCCTCGTCTGGGCGGTCAGGTAATTGATTTTGAAGGCGTTTCAAAGTCTTTCGGCGATAAGCTTTTGTTTGAAAATCTTAACATTCATATTCCTGCCGGTGCAATTGTTGGTATTGTTGGTCCTAACGGTGCCGGTAAAACAACTCTCTTCAAGATGATTGCTGATGCGGCTGGTCTTGCGGGCGGCGAAAAGCCTGATGCCGGAACTATTAAAGTTGGGCAGACTGTAAAACTTGTTTACGTTGACCAGATGCGTACAGGCCTTGATGAAAATAAGACTGTTTACGAAACTTTGGGTGGCGGCGGAGACCTTGTAAAGCTTGGTGCCGTTGATGAAAAAGGCCGTGCCCTTGAAGGCGGTATCCGCGAAGTTAATGCTCACGCATACTGCGGCTGGTTCAACTTTGCAGGCCCTGATCAGAATAAAAAGGTAAGCGTACTTTCCGGTGGTGAAAAGAACCGCCTGAACCTTGGTATGATGCTCAAAGAGAGCGGAAATGTGCTTTTGTTCGATGAACCTACAAATGACCTTGACGTTCAGACTGTACGTGCGCTCGAAGAAGCCCTTGAAGACTTTGCCGGCTGTGCAATGGTTGTAAGCCATGACCGCTGGTTCCTCGACCGCATTTGTACTCATATTCTTGCATTTGAAAACAATTCAGAAGTCCGCTTCTTTGAAGGCAACTGGTCTGAATATGCTGAATGGAAGAAGGAACAGTTCGGTGAAGATGCCGGCGTTCCAAAACGCGTTCAGTATAGAAAACTTAGCAGATAATAAGGAAGGCTCCCGCTAGGGAGCCTTTATTTTACTTACCGAATACCATTTCTTTTAATGCCGCCAGATAGCGTCTGTTTACAAGTTGCACAAGGGCACGGGCAAACTTTGGCTTGAACTTGCAGGCGGTCAGCAGGATGATGCTTTCAATCGGATTTTCGGTCATACCGCAGACTGCGATTTTTACGGCAGGGTCGTTTTCGTTACGGCCCATTTTTTTATTATCTTCAATAATTCCGTTTACAATCTTATCAAGCTGCTTTTTGCAGACTTTGCTGATTGCCGCTCCTTCTGCAAGAGAATTGTAAATTGTAAAGGTTCCTGGAACCGGGGCGCTGCCGTCCGGAAGAGGCTCTTTGTAAAGACTGGCAAAATCCTTGTGATTAAACATTTCGCCGTCGACGGCTTCAAAATATGAAGGAAGACGCTCTTTATCATTTGCCTTGTAGTCCACGCCTTTTACAGTGATTTTTTCGCTAAGTTTTACGTCAGAAAGAGATGCCGCAATCTGGATTTCGTAAGTTCCAGACGGAGCAAGGTATTTTCCACTTTCAACATCAAAGAGGCTGAAGGCTTTTGAGTCAAGTTCCAGTGTAACTTCTTTTGATTCCCCGGCTTCAAGGAAAACTTTTGTAAAGGCACGAAGCTCTTTATTTGCGCGAAGGTAATCGCATTCAGGATTTTTTACGTAAAGCTGAACGACTTCTGAGCCGGCAAGCTTTCCAGTGTTTTTCAGGGTGAAAGTTACTGTCAGCTTGTTTTTTGCATTGTCTGTGTCACCATAGCCGGAGCTGGCACCTACGTTTCCAATTGCCTCGTTAGCATCAGAGGCATCAAAGTCAGATGCAGAAACTTTCAGTTTTGAATATTCAAAGCTTGTGTAGGAAAGACCGAAGCCAAAGTCAAAGCGAACCGGCACTTTGAAGGTATCGTAATAGCGGTAGCCTGTGAAAATACTTTCGCGGTATTCAATAGCGCTTTCTTCTTTGCCCCAGGTTGCGCGCGATGGTATGTCCTTTTCTGAGAATGGGAAACTTTCAGAAAGTTTCCCGCTTGGATTTACTTCGCCGCTAATAAGTGCTGCACATGCTTCGCCACAAGCTTCTCCTGCCAGTGCCATATGAAGGATAGCGCTCAAATCATCATAGAAAGGAAGAGCAAAAGGAGAGCCGCCAAAAGTTACGGCAATAGCCTTTGTGTTTACGGTAAAAATCTTATTGATAACCTTAAGCTGTTCACCAGGTAAAGCCATGTCGTGGCGGTCAAAACCTTCGCCTTCTGTCCGGTTTGTAAGCCCACAGAAAAGCAGAAGGGGGATATTTTCATCAGCAGCTTTTTTTGCAAGAGCTACTGCTTTTTCTGCCAGAGCCTTGCGGTCAGCATCAGAAGTGCTTTCAACCTTATCATCAGCCGGATATGCAGGCTCGTATTCAATTTCAAAGCCCTTGTTCTTGAGACATTTGATTACATTAGGACCTGGAGTTGCGTTGATGTGGCTTGAACCGCCGCCCTGAATGCGCATTTCTTCGGCCATCTGTCCCAGAATGATGATTTTCTGAGGCTTGAGAGGCAGAACGCCGTCATTTTTAAGAAGAACAGCCGAGTTTTCTGCAATCTTTTTTGCGGTCAAATGAGCCTTATTGTAATCAGCCTTTATTTTCTGATTGTTTGCAAAGCGCAGAACGACTTCAATTACCTTTTCGCAGGCGCGGTCAATTTCTTCTTCCGTGATTTCGCCGCGTTTAAATGCCTTTTCGAGCTGGCCTGGCTGATAGCCGCCGGAATCCGGCATTGCAAGGTTGAGTCCGGCCTTAATACAGGTCGGGAAATCAACTGCGGCACCCCAGTCAGAAATCAAGGCGCCCTTAAAGCCCCATTCGTCGCGCAGAATGTCTTTGATGATTTTTTTATTCTGGCAGGTGTATTTTCCGTTGATTTTGTTGTAAGAAGCCATAATTGTTGAAGGCTGGGCGTTTCTAACCGCAATTTCAAAAGGCCGAAGATAGATTTCGCGGAGGGCTCGCTCGTCAACAATAGAGTCTGAAGACTGGCGGCGGGTTTCCTGGTTATTGCATGCAAAATGCTTGATGGAAGTTCCCACGTTTTTCTTCTGCATTGCGTCTACGTATGCGGTTGCAAGAGAGCCGGCCAGCAGAGGGTCTTCAGAAAAATATTCAAAATTTCGTCCGCACATAGGAGAACGCTTGATGTTCATTCCGCAGCCAAGTACGATTCCCACTTCCTCCTGCAGGGCCTGGTCAGCAATTTCGCCGGCCATTTCTTTTATCAAATCAAGATCCCAGGAATTTGCAACGCAGCTTGCAGTCGGGAAGCAGGTTGAAGGAATAGAGTCGTTAATATCAACCTGACCTGCGCCCTGTTTTCTAAGTCCGTGAGGTCCGTCTGTCATCATAATTTTTGGAAGTTTTCCGGCAGCGTCAAAAGTGTACCAGCCGCCAACGCCGTTCAAAAGTCTGATTTTCTCTTTAAGAGTAAGAGATTTTAAAATTTCATTTACAGTCATATAAAAAATTATAAACTATATAGAGGAAATTTGGAAAAAATAATTGTTGTAATTTTTTGAAGATTTTCCTCTCTGTGTTATAATAAAAAGGATGAAAACGGCGGATCTTGAAATCATTCAGCAGAAAATAAATTACACTTTCGCGAATCCAAAACTTCTGGAGCAGGCATTTACGACTAAGTCTTTTGCCGCCCAGGAAGACTGTGCGGATTATGAACTTCTGGAATTTTTTGGTGATAAGATTCTGACTTTTGTTCTTGCAAAGGAGTATGCCTCTTATTTTTGCAAAATCAAGAAAAAGCAGCTGACTTCGGATGAAAATGAGTTTTCACTTACCCAGAGGACAAGCGAGCTTATAAAAAACGAAAATCTTGCCAGGCGGATTGAAGAAGCGGGCCTTAATGGTTATGTAAAAAAACTTGCGACTGAAAAGTTTCTTGGCAAGCGGGAAGGGGATTTATTCGAGGCGATTTTAGGCGCGGTTGCGGTGGATTCTGAATGGAACCTTGATGCTCTGCAAAAGGTTGTTGATGGACTTTTACATCCGACCGAAAATTTTGAAAAAGCTGAATATGAAAAAGAAAGCTTTGTCGGTCTTTTGAAAAATCTTTGTCACAGAACTGGAATTAAGATTACAAACTTTCAGATAAGCGTGGCTAAGGACCAGTCTTATGCTTCCAAACTGACACTGGTCTTTGACGGAAACGAAAAGAAGTTCAGTCAGAAAGCAAAGACGGAAATCGGGGCTAAACTCAGCGTTGCCCGTGCCGCCTACCTCTTTATCAAAAAATTCTGGCTTTATCAGCCGGCAGAAGAATGGATAGAAAATCCTGTAAGTCAGCTGAATTCCCTTCGTATTGCAAAATGGATTTTGAGCGCAAAATACGACTGCACCCAGCTTGTAAGTGAAAATGCCGCTTCGGAAGATAATTCACCTGCTAAGAAGACCGCCTGGTTCTGCACCTGCACGGTTGAGAGGCCGGAAGGAAAAACTATCGTCGTTGAAGTAGAAAAGCCTTCGCAGAAAAAGGCAAAGAACGCTGCTGCCCTCAAGGCTCTCTGCATCATCCTCAACCAGATTCGCGAAGAAGAAACCGGCCGAGGTAAAGGTTTACTGCGGCTGATTCTGGAAAAATATATTTAGTCTTATTTTGCCTTGTCCTGTTTAATCAGAATGCGGAGGGCTTCTACCGCAGTTTTAATAGCAAGTTCAGTGTCGTGAGCCTGTTTGTTTTCAAGGCCTTTTTTTGCGCGTTCCTGGTTGGCAACTACTAAGAAGCAGGAGCCTACACGTACGCGGAGGAAGCTTCCTGCAACAAAGAGAGCGGCACTTTCCATTTCGCTTGCAAGACAGCCAAGACGCAGCCAGGCTTCCCATTTATTCTGAAGCTCGTAGCTTACAGGCATGATTTCCGGCTCGTGCTGGCCGAAGAAAGAATCTTTACACTGAACAACGCCGGCGTGATTACGAACTCCAAGATTTTTTGCGGCCTGAACAAGGGCATTTGTAACGTCCAGATTTGGAACTGCAGGGAATTCAATCGGGGCAAACTCGCGGCTGGTACCTTCCATACGGATTGCGCCGGTTGCGATTACGATGTCACCGCCCATTACATCTTCCTGCATACCGCCGCAGGTTCCAACGCGGATAAAGGTCTTAGCACCGCATTTAGCAAGCTCATCAATTGCGATTGAAGCTGAAGGACCTCCGATTCCTGTTGAAGTTACGCTGACCTTTACTCCGTCCAGAGTTCCTGTATATGTAACGTATTCGCGGACATCTGCAACAAGTTTTGCATTGTCAAAGTGTTCTGCAATTTTAGCACAGCGTTTCGGATCACCCGGCATAATTACATATTCACCGATGTCTGCCGGTCCAACTCCTGTGTGATACTGTTTTCCTGAACCTTCTGTATAATCTACCATATTAATCCTCCTGTGTAAGGCGGCCGGTCAGAGCCGCCGGTGTTCTATAGCAAAGCGTTAAAAAAAATTGCGATGCAGCAATTTTTTAGCTTTACCTTATTAACTAATAGAAATATTTTAACACAAGAAAGGTGATTTTCATAGGAAGAAATTTTTACTATAATATTGTGCTATGAGTAACAATAACGAAAATAAGAAAGACCCTTTACTTTGCCACTGGGCAGATCAGATGGCTGACAAAATTATTCGTGAAAAGGGTGATTTGGATTCTTACACCTGTGCGTCGGGAATTACACCGTCGGGAACAGTTCATTTGGGAAACTTCCGCGAAATTATTACTGTAGATTTAGTTGTTCGCGCGCTTCGTGACCGCGGTAAGAAAGTACGCTTTATTTATTCATGGGACGACTACGACGTATTCCGCAAGGTTCCAGCTAACATGCCGGATCCTGAAATTCTTGAAAAATACCTCCGCTATCCTATTACTATGGTTCCGGATACTACAAGCCGCAACGAAAACTATGCCCGCCACCACGAGGTTGATATTGAACAGCAGCTTCCACGCGTTGGTATTGCGCCGGAGTTTTTGTATCAGGCAAGCCGCTATCGTGCAAACCGCTATGCTGAAGGTATGAAGCTTGCAATGCAGAACCGCGACGTTATCAAGGCATGTTTGAACGAATACCGTGATGAAGCTCATAAAATGAAGGACAGTGATGTTTACTGGCCGGTTGCTATTTTCTGCGGTAAGTGTAACAAAGACACAACTGAAATTACAGATTACGACGGAGAATACGGCATTACTTACAAGTGCGAATGCGGTCACTGCGAAACTGCTGATATCCGCACATTTAAGGGTGCTAAGCTTGGCTGGCGTGTTGACTGGCCTATGAGATGGAACGAAGAAAAAGTAGTATTCGAGCCGGGTGGAAAGGATCATATTTCTCCGGGCGGAAGCTACGATACAGCAAAACTTGTTTCTAAACGCATTTACGGCTGGGACGCTCCTGTTACTATGCGCTATGACTTTGTAAACCTTAAGGGTGTTCCTGGAAAAATGTCTTCTTCTAAGGGTAAGGTTATTGCTTTGCCTGATGCTCTGGACGTTTACCAGGCTGAAGTTTTGCGCTACCTCTTTGCGGGTACCCGCCCTAACACAGAATTTGCCATCAGCTTTGATATGGACGTTCTTAAAGTTTACGAAGACTACGACAAGACTGAACGTATTGTTTACGGTATTGATAAGGCAAAATCTGAAGATCACTTTAATAAAGAAAAACGCATTTATATGCTTTCTCAGATTGACGGAAAGATTCCTGAAACAATGCCTTACCAGATTACAATCCGTATGCTTTCAACTTTGCTGCAGATTTATTCTGGCGATGCAGACAAGGTTATTGCTTCGCTTGGTGATGTAAAACCTGAGCAGGAAGAGCGCCTCCGCCGCCGTATTGCCTGCGCATGGTTCTGGATTCAGCATTCAGCTCCAGACTGCGCTCCTGAGTTCTGCTTTGCCCTCCGCAAGGAAGGAACTAAGGCTAAATTACCACAGGATATGGCTAAAGCAGTTGCAAAAGTTTTGAGCGACGTTGTTCCAAAGATTGATACATTCCAGATTGATAAAGACTGTCAGGAAGCAATTTATGCTGTTGCAACTGAGCTTGGTCTTGACGCAAAGGCTTTGTTTACAGCTTTGTACCAGGCTTTGATTGGCAAAGATCAGGGTCCTCGTCTTGGAAGCTTTATGAGAATTATCGGAAAGGATAAGCTTGAAAAACTTTTGGGCAGTGTTGAAGGTGTTTCTGAAGAAGAACTTAAAAAGGCTGCTTCAAACAAAAAGCTTACTCCTGCAGAAATTGACAAATTGCCATTGGCAGAACGATTCAGCCGCCGTGTAATTCTTAAGGTAAGTAAGATTGAAAACGTAGAGCAGCATCCGGGCGGAAGCTTCCTTTACATTTTGACTTTGAACTGCGGCGAAGAAGAGCCTCGCCAGATTGTAAGTTCAATTGTTAAGTTCTATAAGCCGGAAGAGCTTTTGAACCGCAATATCGTTCTTGTTTACAACCTGAAACCGGCAAACTTCCGCGGTGTTCGCAGTAACGGTATGCTTCTTGCGGCAAGCGAAGGCGGTGCAGATGACCACGACACCTGCGAAGTTATTTTTGCTGATGATTTTGAAGTGGGAACAATTCTTGAACCGGAAGGATTTGATGTTCCAGCCGACGTTGCAGAAATGTGTTTTGTAAAACCAGAAAAGTTTGCTGAAATGTCTCTTTCTACTAAAGACGGTTTTGTAGAAATTGACGGAAAGAAACTTGGTGCCGCTGGTAAGTATATAACAGTGGAAAAATATAAAAACGGTTCTATACACTAAAAACAAGATATCACACGGATTCGAAATGACTAACGTCATTTCAACTTTTAATATGATTTTACGTTAGTAAAATCGAATCCGTGTGACAATCTTATTATGCTCTGCATTTTTTTACAGTCAACCTTCCTTAATCTTTCCTTTCCAGGGCAATTACCCCTAAAATTACCAGATACGGCAGCGACAATACTACTGACGTTGGGATGGCCGGCAGGTAGTTTTGTATGCTGGCGGCGAAGAAGTCGGCGGCGCAGAAAATTAAAACTGAAATTGTAATCCGCAGGGGATTTTTCTTTCCTAAATAGACTGCGGCTAAGGCCATCCAGCCGCGGCCGCTGGAAATGCCCGGTACAAAAGACGAAACTCTCATAGATAAAAAGCAGCCGGCAATTGAGGCAAAGAAGGCTGCCGCTCCCCAGGCCTGAATGCGGCAGAATACGGGATTTACGCCTTTTGCAAGAAGAACTTCTGCGTCGCTGCCTGTGATTCTTAAATAAAGTCCCCGCCTGGTTTTTAAGAGGAATATAAAGGCAGTTACAAGAATTACAGTGGTCAATAAAATCGTAATGATTTTTATCTGCGTAATATCAAAGGAAAATGCCGGACTTGTCAAAACTCCACGGTTGTTAAATTGTGTGACAGCAAAAAAGGAAGGCAGGGCTGTAAACAAAAGGTTGATAGCCGTTGCTGCGATAAAGGAATTTGCATGCAATCTTTCTATTATAACTGCGAAGATTAAAACCAGGCCGACAGACAAAAGAATTGTAAGAAGAAATCCCCAGAGGGCGAAGCCTGTCATCACACTGAAGCTGAACATAAAATAGGCCGCAAAACTGATAAGTCCTTCAAGGAAGATTGCAAGGATGCCGGCGTAATCACTGTATAGCGCTCCCATAGCGCACAGAAGAAGAGGACAGGAGAAGAAAATCATATTAAGAAGAGGCATGGCTTCCTCCTTTTCTTATGCGTGAGAGATAGATTTTTGCAAAGGGAATTGAAACTGCAAACATTATCAGAGCCTGAATTATTGCGCCAAGGTCGTAGCCGACATTGTGGTGCAGGGTAAAGCTGTTTATTCCCACGGTAACTGCAGCAAGAAAAAGGCTGGAAAAAATCATAAAAAGCGGATTTGAGCTCGAAAGCATTGCGGCTGAAAGTCCAGCCCAGCCGATTCCAAGGTAAAAGCCCTGGTGGCAGGTGTAATAGGTTCCTAGTACGGTAAAGGAGCCGCAAAGTCCATGAAGGCCGCCGCTGAGAATTGCGCTTGAAAAAGTAATTCTGTTTTCGCTGAAGCCTGAATAAAGGGCAAACTCCTGGCTGATTCCGTAAATGCAGGTTTTCTTTCCAAGGTCGCTTCTGAAAAGAAAGAGGGCTGAAAGCAGGCAGATTATCAGGGCAGCAAAAAAACTGAGATTGAGCGGTGACGGTGCTAGTATTTTTGTAAAGCGGTAGGCTTTATCTATGAAGGGAGTTGCAAGCAGGTTTCCTGTGTTTCCGCGGAAGGGTCCTGAAATCAGTCCGTTGATAAGGGGGATTACAGCTGAAGAAATGATAAAGCTTGTAAGCAGAAAGTTTGCATTACGGAATTTTCTTAAGAGTGCAGATAAGAAACAGAGGTTTGCAGAGGTAAGGCAGGCTGCAAGGATGGCAAGGGACACTGCCAGGCCCGCCGGGCTCCCTGCCATTTTTGCAAGAACTATTGCCGCAGCAAAGCCTCCTGCATAAATCTGGCCTTCGCCGCCAAGATTAAATTCTCCGCTTTTCATCGATATAGCGGCTCCGCAGCCTGCCACCATATAAAAGCTCGCTATGTTCAGCCAGTTTCCAAGATTATATGCTGTCATAGGCTTTTCTCCAGAGTATAAATTGAATCACAGATTTCCCGGGAAAAATCAGATGAAGCAAGAACGATGACAATTTTTCCCTTGTCAGCAAAGTCCCTGATACTTTTAAAAACTTTTTCTGTGCGTTCGCTGTCTAAGCCCTGAACCGGTTCGCATAGAATCAAAATATCAGGATTTTTTGCTATTTCCCTTTCCAGAATCAGCCGCTGCAGCATTCCTCCGGAAAGATAGCCGGCTTTATCGTAAGGACTGATATTTACGTCTGCATTTTTTATGATGGAAAGGGCGCGAAATTTTTCGTCTTTGTCTTTTTGAACTTTAGCTCCAGCTGTTAAAAGCTGAAGAATAGTTAATTCCGGATTTGAGGCCCTGAAAGTTTTATTTGAAGGAATAATTCCAAAGGTAAAAGGTGATTTTTCAAGTTTTCGCCTTGTAAAATTCCCGTTTTTTATTGAAAAAGAAAAGTGACGGGGATTTTCCAGTGCAGAATCCGAAATTTCAAGCCTTCCGCTTTGTTTTTCACAGCCCATACCACAGATAAAATCTTCCAGCGTCTCCCTGCCATCCTCGGTCTGCCCGTAAATAAGGGTAACTTCTCCGCCTGATGCAGAAAAAGAAAAATCGCGGATTGCAGGCTTTTCTTTTGGAAGGGAAGTTATATCAGAAAAAGTAAGCTTTAGAGGGCTTTCTTTTTTTGTAATACTGGCTGCCGTCTGGAGTTTTGTATGATTAAATTTCTTTTCAATTTCGGAAAAGTTATCATCTTTATTTTTTACTGTAAAACAGACCCTTCCGTCTTCAATAAAAAAGATTTCGTCACCGAACTGCTTTGCCTCATCAAGATAGTGAGTGATGACAATTACGTTCATTCCATGGTCTGCAAAATCCCTGAGCTTTGAAAAAAGCATACGCCGCTGAGCGGGATTCAATAGGGCAGAAGGCTCATCAAGAATCAGGACTGAAGGCTTTTTCAAAAGAGCGCCGGAAAGAGAAATAAAAAATCTTTCGTCTCCTCCGCAGTTTTTGGTCAGCGTTTTTCCCGTTATGCCGCTTTTCCACTGGGAAAGAATTTTTTCAGCCTCTTCTTTGTCAAAGTCTTTTACGCCCAGCGACAGGTTTTCAATTACTGTAATTGAATCAGAAAGAATGGGGCGCTGGTGAACGCAGACAATGCCTTCTCTTATGGCGTCGGAAGGCTGGCGGATTTTAGCGTCCTTCCCGTTTATTAAGAAAGAGCCGGAGTTTGGCAGGAGGTCTCCGCAAAGGATTTTTATCAGACTTGATTTTCCGGCTCCGTTTTCGCCAAGAATCATATTAATCTTTCCGCTTTTAAAATCCGCATCCAGCCCCTTCAAGATTGTTTTTTTAGGGTATTTTAAAAGCAGATTACGGACTCTGATATTTAAGGGGGAAATTGTCATCACTTATTTTTCTACAGAAATTTCTCCACTTTTGATTTTTCCAACAATCTCCCTCATTTTATCCTGAATAATTTCCGGAACGTTCTGTCTGTAAACCGGAGAATCCTCTACAAATTCAATGTAGCCTTCTTTCATTCCGACTGTCTGCGAGCTGCCCCAGGCGGTCTTTCCCTGCAGCCATTCAAGGGTAACTTCCATCGCAAGCTTTTCCTGCCTGTTCTGTGTGCTTGAAATGATAACTTCCGGAGCCTTGTCAAAGCCGTTGGAATCAAACCATGCAATCTTTATGTCATTGTGACGGGCAGAATTAAGAACGCCCTGAGATGCGCCTCCGCAAACCGGAAGAATTACGTCCACGCCAGTTTTTGCAAGAGCTTCTGTGATTTCTGCGCCTTTTGTTGCGTCATACCAGTTTCCAACCACGCGATAGTCCACCGAAGTTCCCTCAAATGCGTCCTCAGCGCCTTTTTTATAGAAAGGAAAAATTATATTGTTCATAACCGGATAATCCTGGGCCGAAATCAGGGCAATTTTATGAGATTTAGACATCAAACCCGCAATATAGCCTGTAACATAACCCTGTTGAGCCTGGTCATAGTTTTTTGTCATAATATTTGGATTTCCCTTTCTTTCTGCATCAAGAAGGATAAATTTCTGATCAGGGAACTGCTCGAGAACCTGTTCCGCAAGGTCAGGAAGGGAAGGATTTGAGGAAATAATTACATCGTAAATTCCTTCTGCCGCAAGGGCTGAAAGCTTCTGCATCCATTCAGCCTGATTTGTGCCTACTTCCATAATAGAAAGCTTTGCCTTTTTCTCTTCAGCAGCCTTCTGATTATACTCTTCTACAGCTTTTGTAACGCCGTCTGCAAGTTTAGCGTAGGTTGGACTGTCTGCAATAATACCCGGAACAAAAACAGCAATGTTGAGATTCTGTGATTTTTCTTTTTTGCAGCCTGAAAAAATGATGGCTGTAAGCGCCAGAATAAAAAGTAATTTTCTCATAGCTTTAGAATATTAGTTTTATATAAAAATTTCAACAGCTATGATATTTTATTCTTCCTGCTTGAAGTTTTCTGCAATTCTCAGGAGGAGATTTGTAAAGCTGTCCTTTTCCTCGTCCGAAAAGCCTCTGTAGAATTTTTCTATAAGCTGGCATGATATTTCTTTTGTAATGCTGTTGTAATGCTTTCCTTTTTCTGTAAGAGAAACAATTCTTATGCGCTTGTCTTCCTCAGAAGGGGATGTTTTTATCAGTCCTTCTTTTTCAAGCTTTCGGACAAGAACCGTTGTCGTAGATTTGTCGCGGTTTATGATTTTTGAAAGCTCGTTCATTTTAAGGTTTTCTGTACGGCTGAGCTGGAAAAGTATGTTTCCGTGTGACGAAGCAAAATTTTCAAATCCCTTTTCAGTCAACTTTTTCTGAAGAAAATCTGAACTCTGCGAATGAATATGTGAAAGCAGGTTTATGCTGTTTTTTACATCTGATGTCATACTTTATTTTATCACGTTTTTTGGATTTTTCTATTGTTGAAGATGATTATTATTGGTAAATTTAATTTATGTTTGGATTTTTTATTAAAAAAACGTTTTTTGACGGTTGGGATAACCTTTTAAATCTTGTTATCGTAAATATTGTTACTCTTTTGACCTCACTTTTGCTCTGCGGATTGATTGCTGTATTTTATCAGTTTCCTTTAATCTGGGTTCCGCTGCTGCTCCTTTTATGCATAATTTTAGGAGTATATTCTGCAGCCTTTGGTCAGGTAGCCGCAGATATTGCAAACTTTAAGGGCGTTCATATTGCTGATTTTTTTAAGGCCCTTTCTGCTAATTTTAAGGACGGAGCCTTCTTTGGTCTTTTATGCGGACTTCTGGGCTTAGTTTCTCTTACCGCAATGCGCTTTTACCTTCAGCAGATTAATTCAATTCTGGGCTTTCTGCTTGCGGCCTTCCTTTTCTGGATAGATATTGTTTTGATTCTTTCACTTCAGTGGTTTATTGCAATCCGTTCACTGATGAAAAATGATTTCAAAAAGAGCCTGAAAAAATGTTTCCTGATTTTCTTTGATAATACGGGCTTTTCAATTTTGATGGGAATTTACAGCTTTATTCTGATTATATTGTCTGTTTTCTGTGTAGGATTTGTTCCATCTTTATCAGGACTGGTTCTTGCCCAGGTAAATGCCCTTCGCTTAAGACTTTATAAATATGATTATCTGGAGCAGCATCCTGAACTTGAAAATACAGCTCAGCGAAAAAAAATCCCATGGGAAGAACTGATTTACGACGACCGCGAAACCCTCGGCCCTCATAAACTTAAACAGATATTCTTCCCATGGAAAAATTAGTTATTTACTCATTAACATCGTTTTAGCATCTACCTTTACGCTGCCTTCTCCGTTTTTCAGAACAGTCAGGGCAAGGTCTTTGCCTTCTGTTGCAAGGTGAGCCACTGTTGCAAATGAATCAATCTTGTCTGCATCCAGAGTTCCTTTAAGCTCAGTTGATTCTGAATCAGCTGTGAACCAGGCTGTCATCTTCTGAGCCTTAATGAAATCTGCAAAAGCTTTCAAATCTGCTGCTGAAACCTTATTAAAATCAAGGCCGTCTACGATTACAGCATCAATGCTTGTTCCGCCTTCCTTAAGTGATTTTACGGTTGCGACAACCTTTGGAAGAGTGAAAGTTTCCTGATTGAAGTTCAAAACAATGCGCTTCTTTACAATTTCTTCTGTAATTTCTGTCATTGTGCTGAAGTTCTTCTTCTTTGCAATTTCTGCAAGAATACTGGAATACCATGAAACTACATTTGATGACTGCTGATCAAAAGAAACATGAACAAGACCTTTGTCATTTAAAAGTGAATCAATTCCAAACTGTACCAGAATAGAAGTTTTGCCAAGACCTTTTTTTGCTGAAATTAATCCCATCTCTCCAGCTTTTAATCCTGCCTTTGTTGCAGCATCAAAAAAACGAATTGGGCTGTGCTCGATTAAATCTTTCTTTTCCATAATGATTCCTCCGTAGGTGTACATCGTTAGAACTGCATATAAAAACAGTTTAATATTATTCTAAACGCTAAACTGGGTTAAAGCAAATTTAAAAACAAAAACCGCCCGATTTCTCGGACGGTTTTACTAAGCTAAATTAGATTTTAGTTAGACTTATTTCTTACCAGCGAACCTTCGCTCTGCGAAGGCTCGTGGTAAAAAATAGCGAATGTTATTTTTTACCAGCTTCCTTTGCAGCTTTGTGCTTAGCGATGAGTTCATCAGCAACAGCGTTAGGAACTTTACCGTATTTTTCGAATTCCATTGTGAATTCACCCTTACCCTGAGTTGAAGAACGGAGGATAGTAGAGAATCCGAACATTTCTGAAAGTGGAACTTCTGCGTTTACAGTAGATGTACCGTTTTCATCTGTTGAATCAACGATTACACCACGGCGCTGGTTGATAAGACCGAACAAGTTACCCTGGAATTCTGTAGGTGCAGACATCTGTACCTTCATAATTGGTTCAAGAATAACTGGTTTTGCCTTCATGTAACCTTCACGGAAAGCACCAATAGCGGCAATCTGGAATGCGTTATCGTTAGAGTCTACTGGGTGTGACTGACCATCATTGATTGTCATCTTAACACCTACGATAGGAGCTCCAATCAAAGAACCTTCCTTCATAGCCTTCTGGAAACCTTTATCACAAGAAGGGATGAATTCGTTAGGAATTGCACCACCCTTAATTGCGTCTACGAATTCGTAGTCTTTGTCAGAAATTGGTTCCATGAATCCGGCAACACGACCGTACTGACCAGAACCACCAGACTGTTTCTTATGTGTGTAGTTGAAGTCACCAGTTGTAGTGATAGACTCGCGGTAAGCAACCTGTGGAGCACCTGTTTCTACTTCACAGTTGTATTCACGCTTCATACGCTCAACGTATACTTCAAGGTGAAGCTCACCCATACCCTTAATGATTGTTTCGTTAGATTCAGGGTCTGTGTATACACGGAATGTAGGGTCTTCTTTTGTAAAGCGGTTAAGAGCTTTAGACATCTGCATTTCAGCCTGTTTGTCCTTTGGTTTGATAGACAAAGAAATTACAGGTTCTGGAACGAACATAGAAGCCATAGAGTAGTTAACTCCACCACTTACGAATGTATCACCAGAAGCACAGTCTACACCGAAGAGAGCAACGATATCACCTGCGCAACCTTCGCTGATATCTTCCATCTGTGCAGAGTTCATACGTACAAGACGTCCAACCTTGAACTTCTTCTTTGTACGAGTATTGTAGAGTTCCTCACCCTTCTTAATTTTACCCTGGTAAACACGAGTATAAGTAAGCTGACCATACTGACCATCATCAAGTTTGAAACCAAGTGCAACACAAGGTTTGTTATCAACTGATTCAAGTTCAACTTCAGCTTCGTTGTTGTCAAGGTCAAGAGCAACGTTGCGAACTTCGTTTGGAGCTGGCAAGTAGCGGATAACTGCGTCGAGCAAAGGCTGAATACCCTTGTTTACGTGAGCAGAACCACAGAATACACCTACAAACTGTTCTGCAAGAGTTCCCTTACGGATAGCAGCGATGATTTTATCTTCTGCAACGCCATCATATCCGTTTTCCATGATTTCTTCCATCAAAGAATCATCGAACATAGAAGCAGCGTCCAAAAGCTCTTCACGATATTTTTCAGCATCTGCTGTCAGGTTAGCAGGAATTTCTGCGATGCGGAGGTCTTCACCGTTAGGACCATCGAAGTAGATGGCTTTCATAGCTACCAGGTCAACAACACCTTCAAGTTTGTCTTCAAGACCGATTGGAAGTTCCATCATGTGAGCGTTAAGACCGAGTTTTTCGCGAACCTGATTGCATACGCGAATTGGGTTAGCACCCTGACGGTCACACTTGTTTACGAATGCAACACGAGGTACATGATAACGTTTAAGCTGACGGTCTACTGTAATTGACTGAGACTGAACACCGGCAACGGCACACAAAATCATGATAGCACCGTCAAGAACGCGGAGTGAGCGCTCTACTTCTACTGTGAAGTCTACGTGACCCGGAGTGTCGATAAGGTTGATTGTGTAGTCCTTCCACTGAACCTGTGTAGCTGCTGACTGGATTGTGATACCACGTTCACGTTCCAATTCCATGTTGTCCATTACAGCACCAACACCATCTTTACCACGAACTTCGTGAATTGCATGAATCTTGTTACAGTAGAACAAGATACGTTCTGAAGTTGTAGTCTTTCCTGAGTCAATGTGGGCACTGATACCGATATTTCTTACTTTTGAAATATCCCAAGCCATACTATTTACCTCTTTAAAAAAAAATTTCCTAGTTTGAAAATACTATCGCTCTATATTACAGAAAATTGCTATGATTTTCAAGAGTTTAGCAAAGTATGCAATCTATTCCCCGCAACGCCCCGCTTAGTTTTCCATTTTAAAGGCAATTTTACCGGTAAGGGCAAGAAATTTTGTCTTCCAGTGGGCGCAGACTGAGCAGGTAAAACCCTGCTTTGTAGAAGTCCCGTCCTTTTGCGTAAAGTTCAGTGCGGTCGACGCCGTGATTTTTGGATTTTTCATAAAGGCAAGATTCAGCCCGAATTTTTCACTGGTCGTGCAGCCCGAATAATCCTTATCAGGCTTTACAGAAAAGTTCATTGTAAACTCCGGAGTTATTTTTCTGAAATACCAGCTGTTTGCCAGCTGCAGGGAAGCGCTTTCAAAATCGGAAGAAGCTTTTTTGCTGCTGGTATCAATCGTAAAATTGCTGTTTATAATGAAGGAAAATGAATAAAGCATGGAAAAAAGCCGGGAGCCCAGCGACACCTTCATCTTGTGCGAATCAAAATTTTCTTCTGAAAGATAAAAGGTATTCATAGCCGTAAATCCTGACCGCAGAAATACAGGCCGCCTTCTTCCGGCTGGAAGGGTTGTCTGAAATCCGATTTTTGTCTGAATCATATCCTTAAGGGTATTTTCCCTTGTTGTAAGAAGATTTTTATGTTCGTTATAGAAAAGAGAAAGATTTATCATTGAATGCCCGAAAGAGATTTTATTTTCCGTTTTGTATGCGCTTTGAAGTTTTCCGAAGGGAGTCTGATAGGTGGGGGCGGAAAAAAGGCTTTCAAAATGAGGAAGTTTTACTGAAAGCTGCGGATTAAAGCAAAAAAGCTTTCCCTGGTGATAATAAAAATCAGAAGTTGTGAACCAGGAATTAAAGGTATTTTCAGGGTAGGTGAAATAACCTCCTGTTGCTGCAAAGGCAAAATTTATCTTTTTAAAAAGGGTGATTGTCTGTGAGCCGGAAAAAACCGGGAAAATATCTTCATTATTATAGAAGAAGTTTAATTTTGATGATGAAAATATCTTCTTTTTATTTGCATAGCAGAATTCTCCAAAAATACTGACAGCTTTTTTTGATGACGAAAGTCCCGGAAGGGCTGCAGTAATTTCTGAAACGTCAGTTCTTGCCTTTGAAAAGGGGGTGATGCTAGTGGATAGAGAAGGTTCTTTCAGTTTTGAAAGGCCGCCTGTGCCCGTCAGGTTCCCAACTTTTATCTGGCAGGGAAAATGCTTCCAGAATCTGGAAGTGTAAAGGACGCTGCCCCAGTTCCATTTTTCAGCCTCCATAAGGTTCTGGCTTGAACGGACTTCAAGAAAGGGAAGCAGAAGCTTTTCCTGGATAGCGGCCGAGAAGTCTTCTGCAAAAAGACTGCCGAATGATGAAAACAAAAATATAAATAAACACAATTTTCTCATACCTTAATATGGGCAAAAAAGTGTCATTTCCGGCAAAGAATTTAAAAAAAATCTTAAAAAATTTAAAAAGCGGCTCGCATAGTCTCGCCGCTGAGCAGTTTTCTTGATGAACCTAAACCGACCCGCTGTCGCAGCTCGGTTTTTAACGGTTCTTCGATTTTAAGCTAGCTACTGTGTGCTTGTTACGTAACTCTTGGCATTTGCAAAATCACTGATTTTGGTGATTTTCTGGCGCCAGTATTCAGCTTCACTCTTTGTTGTGTAAGGACCTACGCGTACGCGGTAGAAAAGGTTATCCTTGTTATCCTTGTAAGTAAAGATGTCAGCCTGAATCTGATTTGTGCCGAGTGCCTGGCGGGCAGTTTCAGCACCTTTTTTGTTACTGTAAGCGGCAACCTGAACCCAGAATTTTGATGGGGCTGCAGGAGCAGCTTTTGCAGAAGTCGGTGAAGCTTTTGGCTTACTGTCAGTCTTTTTTGCAACTGGCGCACTTTTTGCTGGTTTTGCAGCAACAGATGCCTTTGTATCTGCGGCTTTTTCAAAATCACGTGGAGCGCGTTCACGAGGAGCAGGCGGAAGAGCTGCCTTGTCACCAATCGTAACTGTTACATTAATATTCTGACCGGCAGTTTCAGCCGAAGTTTCTTTTAAAGTTTTAAGGGAGTTCAAATCGATTGTAGTTCCCTTGTCAGATGGAACTTCGTAAACGTTAGCCTTGTCAGCAACAACGTAAACTTCGTTTGCCTTAAGAGGTTCTCCAGAAACCGGAGGATTTGGGAACTGAAGCTGGCCTTCAACAGAAGCCGGATTCATTCCGTTATTTGGTGCCCATCCGTCGTAAGCTCTTTCTGATGGACTTGTTTTGGCGATTGTCTGTACGTTTCGCTCTGAAGGAGAATAAACGATTACTGCTGCTCCAAGAACAACTAACAAAAATGCGCCGACAGCGGCAATTATCCATAATGTCTTTTTGTTTTCCATAAGTTTTCCTCTTCTACCGGAATTTTCCGGCCACCTTATTAAACTTATCGGTAATTGGGAAAACTTCTTTAGAAAAATCAGTTGTTTTTTACAATTATTAGCGGGATTTTAGGCGCAGCTGCTTCTTTGTAACGTACAAGCAGGTCCTTTTGTGCCAGGAAACGGCGGAGTATCTGACGCAGGGGCAGGTGGTCACGGCGGCGGGCCCGGCGCAGGCGGGTTAGGAAAGGTGCGGTTACAAAAACTACAGCCTGGCAAAGCTCTAAAAGCTGGGGCGTTTTATATAAAACTGTCGCATTTATGATGATTTTCTTTCCTTTATTCTGTGCAATAAATTCTTTTGTAAGCTCTATAATTTTTGGATAGATGATTGATTCCTGGCGGGCAAGTAGGGCTGGATTTTTAAAAAGCAGCCTTCCCAAATTTCTGCGGTTGATGGAAGAGTCGGGATTTTCTATTTCTATTCCCAGCTTTTCGGCTTCGCCCTTAAAGGCGGTAAGTATTTCTTCCCGGCAAAGCTCGATGGCCTTGTGGGCTGTCTGATCCAGGTCGGTAGAAAGCCAGCCTTCTTTTTCAAGCTGAGAGCAGATGTAGTTTTTTCCTGCGGCCATGTGGCCGGTGATGCAGATGATGGAGAAGGATTCTAATGTCTTAGCGCTGGGAGCCCCGAAGTAGCCGCCTGCGGCTATGAGCGTCAGCGAAGGGCGGACATAGCGACCCGAGCGAAGCGAGGGGAAGACCATTTTAGTGAAACTCTCCCCAGTTTTTGCCGTATTCAATGCTGACGCGGAGAGGCACGGAAAACTTTACGGCATTTTCCATTTTGTCGCGGATAAGGGCCAGGGTTTTATCGATGTCGGCCTGATTATCAGGACATTCAAAAATCAGCTCGTCGTGAACCTGAAGAAGGAGTTTGGCAGGGCTCTTTTCCTGAGCAAGGGCCTGGCTGACGGCAAGCATGGCGGTTTTTACGATGTCGGCGGCTGTTCCCTGAATCGGGGTGTTTTTTGCAACGCGTTCGGCGCCGGATTTTTCCAGCTTGTTACGGCTGTTTATGTTCATAATCGGGCGGCGGCGGCCAAACATTGTTTCTACATAGCCTGAACTTTCTGCTTTTGAAATCACCCCGGTCATAAAGCTTGAGACTCCGGAGTAGGTGCGGAAGTACATTTCTATGAAGTTCTGGGCCTGGGTGCGGCTGATTCCAAGGTCTTTTGCAAGACTGAAGGCGCTCATTCCGTAAATTACGCCGAAGTTGATGGTTTTTGCGGTGCGGCGCATTTCAGGCGTTACGGCATCAGGGCTGACTCCGAAAATCAGGGCGGCGGTTGCCTTGTGAACGTCGGTACCGTCGATGAAGGCCTTGCTCATATTCGGGTCGCCGCTCAGGTGGGCGAGGACGACAAGTTCAATCTGAGAATAATCGGCGGAAATTAAAACTTTGCCTTCCGGGGCTGTAAAGGCCTGGCGGATGCGGCGGCCTGCTTCGTTTCTTACCGGGATGTTCTGCAGGTTAGGGTCGCGGCAGGAAAGACGGCCGGTTGCGGTTCCTGTCTGGACAAAGCTTGTATGGATGCGGCCCCGGCTGTCGGTAAGCTTTGGCAGGGTTTCTACGTAAGTTGACTGCAGCTTTGCCATTTCGCGGAACTCAAGAATCATTTTTGGAACCGGATTGACGGATGCAAGTTCTTCCAAAACTGATGTGTCGGTTGAATAGCCGGTTGCGGTTTTCTTTCCTTTTGGAAGGCCCAGCTCGTCAAACAGAACGGTCTGCAGCTGTTTTGGGCTTGCAACGTTGAAGTCGTGGCCGACTGTCTGGAAAATCTGAGCCTGTGAGTCAGCGATTTTTTTAGTAAGCTCTTCATTGTAGGAATCCAGGGCGGCAGAATCCAGGTGGATTCCGTTGATTTCCATGCTGGCAAGAACAGGCAGAACCTGGTGTTCAAGCTCGAAAAGCTTTTTGTTCTGAGGGTGGGCGTCGTCAATCGGGAATTCTTTTAAAAGATAATCTGCAAGCTGAAGGGTAAAGTCGGCATCTTCTGCGGCATATTTGTATGCTGTTTCGAGAGGGACGTCGGCAAAAGTCTGTCCTTTTGAAACGATTTCGTCGTATTCAATGCCGGCAAGTCCCAGCTTTGTTTCGCAAAGATATTCAAGTCCGTAAGCGTTTTTGCCCATGCGGTCCGGATTGGAAAGCCAGGCTGTAAGCATTGTGTCAAAAAGCCGGCAGTTGAGGCCCAAAAGGCTGATGGCATCGAAGGCTTCTGTAGCGGACGGGGCCTCTGCTTTTGGAAGAGTTTTTTCTATATTAGAGTAGAGCACTTTGAGGTCGAACTTTGCGTTATGCATGATTACAGTGGTGTCCGGATTTTTGAAGATGCGCAGCAGCTGATTAAGGGCGTCTTTCAGTTCGATGTAATCGGTCTGGCTGAAAAGGTCGTCGGAGGCAAGCTGGATTGGGACGTAAACGGCAAGTCCCGGCTGGTAACAGAGGCTGAAGCCGACCAGGGTGGTTGTAAGTGTGTCCAGGCTGGTGGTTTCGCAGTCGTAGGCGATGCGATTTGTGCCGGATGCGAAGAAGGAGGTGATGTATGCTTCCAGGACGGAAAGTTTTGTGATTGCCTTATAGCTTGAAGTGTCGTTTTTACGGATAGGGATGATTTCTTCTACTTGAAATGTTGGGGTTTTAGGGGCATCGCCCCTAGGCGAAGGGGTAGCGGAAGACGACGCGTTAGCGTCGGCTGGAGCGAGGGGAAGGCTTTCCCCGACCTCAACTTTCTGCCCATTTTTTACCGCCAGCTCAGCGTACTGTTTTGCCGGCTGAAGGGCACCGTAACTTTCAAGCAGGGCCGCTGCTTTTGCAAAATCCAGCGTCAGCGGGTCGGAGATAGCCGTGTCGATTTCTTCGCAAGGAACTGTGTCACAAAGGCGGACGAGTTTCTGAGAAAAATATGCATTTTCCTTGCCGTCAATCAGCTTTTTCTGCATTGCGCCCTTAATTTCGTCTATGTGCTCGTAGATTCCGTCAAGATTCTGGTAGTCGTTTAAAAGTTTTCCGGCTGTTTTTACACCAACGCCCTGAACGCCCGGGATATTGTCGGCAGTGTCGCCGTAAAGTGAAAGCAGGTCCAGCAGCTGGGCTGGCTTTACGCCCCATTCTGCAAGAACGCCTTCTTCGCCGGTCACCTTCCAGCCGCCGCCGTTTTCGGGCTTTAAAATCTGGGTCGAATCATTTACAAGCTGCATCAAATCCTTATCGCCCGAAAGGATGCGGCAGGTCTGTCCATTTTGGGCACATTTTTTTGCAACAGTGGCAATTACGTCGTCTGCTTCGTAGCCGTCGCACTGCAAAATCGGAATGCCCAGGGCTGAAAGAATGTCACAGATCCATGGAATCTGGGCGTGAAGGTCTTCCGGTGTTTTGTTGCGGGTTGCCTTGTATTCGGGGTAAAATTCGTGGCGGAAGGTTTTTGTTTTGGAATCCATTGCCGCGATGATGTGGCCCGGCTTGTAATGTTCGAGTATATAATGGAAGTTTCTGAAAAATCCGAAGAGGGCACTGATATTTTCACCCCGCGGATTTGTGAGAGGTCTGTTTATAAAAGCAAAGTAGCAGCGGAAAATGAGTCCGTAGCTGTCTAAAACGTAAACTGTATTGTTGTCAAAAGTCATGGAGTCATTTTAACAGAATAGAACAAATTACGCTATGCAGATTTTTTATCTGATATTTGAAGTTTACTTGTACCAGCGCCAATAGAGATCTCTTTGAAACTTTACAAAATTTTCATCACCAGTTGTCATTTTTTGGTCACCTTGATATTTACTGCGTGGCGGGGTACAAGTTCCTTCTCCTCCAACAATAGAATCCAGATCTTCTTCATTCAATTCTGTTTTACTAATTTCTTCTTTGTTTTCCATATTGTTACTCTCTTTTAGATATCTTATAAAGTATTATAAGAGTGAATTCAAGAAAAAGCTAATCAATTAGAAAAAATACTTATAAATATTTGTTAAAAGATTGTTTGAAAAAAATTGAAAGTGGATTTAAAATATTGTTATGGATTTTCAAGCATTAGTAGATTCTTTTTCTCAGGCTGCGGTTGTTATTTCGGTAGAAAAAAAAGAAGAAGGTAAGTATGGCGATATCCGCTTTGTTGCCGGTAATTCTGGATATAAAGCTCTTCAACCGAATTTTTATGATAATGCAATTTACTCTGATATTATTCCAAAAGAACCCAATTATGAAGCCTTCTGTTATCGCTGTGCTGTTTTGAAGCAGCATCTGCATGCCTATGTTGATACAAAATCCATGGATACCTGGGTAGACGGCACCTACATTCCGCTTGATTCTTCTGTTGACACTGACAGGTTGAGCTACATGGTTTTTACATTTTACTTTACAAAAAATCCTGATGCCCAGCTTATGTCTGACCTTTCTATGGAATCTGCAAACTTTGTCGTACAGACTTGTATAAATCTTCGTGGCGCTGATAATTTTATTGAAGCAATGAACAAGGTTATTGCCGATATTCAGGAGAAAACTGATTCCTTCTGCTCCGTTATTTTTATGATTGATGAAGAAGCAGATAAGATAGCTCCTTTGTGTTCTAAATACCGCAATGATGAAGCTACTATTGACGACTTTATGAAGTTTCTTAGTAAGGATGTTGTTTATTCCTGGGTAAGAATGCTTAAAGATCGTGATTCTATTTTTGTAAAAGATGAGCATGATCTTGAGGAACTGGAAAAAGTAAATCCTGTCTGGGCAAAAAGTCTCAGGGGGGCTGAAGTAAAAAGTGTTGTTCTTGTTCCATTAATGCAGGGAAAAAAGATTATCGGTGTGCTTTTTGCTACTAATTTTGATGTTAAAAAATTCGTTGAAATTAAGGAATTCATAACTCTTACGGCCTTCTTCCTTTCTGCAGAGATTTCCAACAATCTGATGCTGGAAAAGCTGGAATATATGAGCAATATTGATATTCTGACAGGAATTAAAAACCGAAATGCAATGAATGCCCGGGTTGACTGGCACATTTCCAATAAAATGCAGGTTCGCACTCCTTTTGGAATTATTTTTGCTGATTTGAACGGCCTTAAAACCTGTAATGATAATTACGGTCACGAAGAGGGCGATAAGCTTTTGAAGAATGCTGCTAATCTTCTTAAGGAAGTTTTTGCTGATGATGAGATATATCGTGCCGGCGGTGATGAATTTGTTGTAATTGTTCCGGGTGCGGAAAAAGCTGATTTTGAAAAGAAAGTTGAGGAAATCCGGAAAAAATCTTCTTATGGCTGTGATGTCTGCTTTGCAATTGGTACTCACTGGACAGAGGATGCAGGCAAGCTCCGCATGGCAATGCATCTTGCTGATGAAGCTATGTATGATGATAAGGATAAATTCTATAAAAGTCACTCAGATATTTCGAGAAGAACCTGATTGTGATAGAATTGCCTGATGCAGCGAATTGATACACTTTCTTCTGGTTATAAAATTATTCAGGATGACAAAGCTTTTTGCTTCGGAATTGATGCCCTGCTTCTTGCGGCCTTTGTCCGCATGAAAAAAGGCGACCAGGTTTTTGATCTTGGTTGTGGAAACGGAATTTTAGAGCTTCTTTTATGTGACCGGGCAAAGGATCTTAAAAGTGCCCACGGGGCTGCGGACTGTCATTTTACGGGGCTTGAAGTTCAGGCTAAGGCAGCTGAAATGGCCCGGGAAAGCGTGCGTCTTAATTCGCTTGAAAGGCAGATTGAAATTGTGGAAGGGGATATAAAGACTGTAAGGGAAAGCTTTCCGGCACAAAGAGCTGACCTTGTGATTTCCAATCCTCCTTACATGAAGCCTTCCGCTGCAAAAGAAAACTCCACCGATGAAAAAACAATTGCCCGTCATGAAGTTTTGTGTTCTTTAGATGATGTGATTGCTGCCACCCGCTGGCTTTTAAAATCCGGCGGAGCTTTTTATATGATTCACAGGCCCTACAGGCTTTCAGAAATCTTTTCTTCCCTTGAAAAATACCGCCTTACTCCCCGCCGAATGCAGCTGGTTTATCCGAAAATAGACCAGGCTCCCGAAATGGTTCTGATTGAATCCCGGCCCAACTACAAGCCGGACTTGAAAATTGCCCCGCCACTTATTATGTACGGCGGGGACGGAGAATATACCCTGGAGTTTAAAGACTTTGTTCGGGCTAAAAATAAACCTTATAATTGCTGATTTCATAGCCCGAACATCAGTTTTGACAAGCAAAACTGACATTTGCAATTAAACTGCTATCCTACAATCTCTTTTGCTCTTGCAAGGGCTGCATTGATGTTGTCGAAAATGTTCTGGCGGCCGATTTTGTCTGCCATGCCGGTTTTTTCGCAGAGCATGTAAGGCTGGGTGTGGATGCCCGAAAGTACGATTGTGATTCCTTTGCGGTCGCAGGCTGACTTGAGCTGCTCAAGGGCGCGGAGGCCGCCGGCATCGATGTAAATTGTGTTTCTCATGCGGAGAATTAAAACCTTGCAGTCTGAACCGGCGCGTTCTGTTGCGTATTCAAACTTGCGGACAGTTCCGAAGAAGAGGGAGCCGTCAACCTCGTAAACGAGAACGCCTTTTGGAAGTTCAATCTGCTCTGTAGAGCCGTCACCAAGGATTCCTGTTACAACGGTGCGGTTTCCGCTCTGAACCTCTGAAAGGTCGATCATCTTTTTGATGAAGAAGAAGGCTGCGAAGATGAGTCCTACTCCGATTGCATAAGTAAGGTCTACGAAAACTGTGATTAAGAAAGTTACTGTCAAAACCGTAATATCTGATTTCTGTCCTTTAATCAGGGCGCGGATTGCAGGGATTCCTGCCATATTCCAGGCTACCTGAATCAAAACTGCGGCAAGGGCTGCCATCGGAATGTATTCAACGTATTTTCCAAAGCAAACCATAATCAGAAGAAGAACGACTGCGTGAATCATGCCTGCTACTGGTGTGCGTCCGCCGTTATTGATGTTTGTTGCTGTCCGGGCAATTGCGCCGGTTGCAGGAAGGCCTCCGAAAAGAGGGCTGAGAACGTTTGCTATTCCCTGTCCGATAAGCTCGTTGTTAGAGTCGTGCTTTGTACCAATCATACCGTCGGCAACAACTGCAGACAAAAGAGATTCGATTGCGGCAAGAACTGCGATAGAAACTGCTGTCGGGAATACAGTCTGAATTGTTGAAAGGCTGAGTGACGGAAGGGTAGGGGTTGGCAGACCTGAAGGAATTTTATAGCGGTCACCAATCAAAACTGTTTCGAAGCCGAAGCTTTTGTTCAAAATTACGTGAATTACTGTTGCAAGAATGATTACGATAAGGGAGCCCGGAATCTTTTTTGTTACCTTTGGCCACAAAAAGAGGGCTGTAAGGCTTACGATTGCCATAATCATTGAATACGGATTGATTGTACTGATTGAAGAAGCGTAAACGCTGATTTTTCCGGCGAAGGTTCCAGGCATTTTTGTGTATTCTGAGCCGAAAACTGTAAGCGGGAAGTGTGGGCTCATTCCAAAGAAGTCACCGATCTGGCCGCTGGCGATTGTAACGGCGATTCCGGCTGTAAATCCAACTACGATGGTGTATGGAATGAATTTTACAAGACCGCCCATTTTGAAGGCACCCAGCAGAATCAGCATGATGCCGGCAAGAACGGTTGCGGTTGCAAGTCCTGAAAAACCAAGCTGGGGATTATTTACGATTGCGTAGATGATTACTGTGAAGGCACCTGTTGGTCCTCCAATCTGAACGCGGGTTCCGCCGAATGCCGCAATACAGAATCCTGCGATGATGGCCGTATAAAGCCCTGTTTCCGGGCTGCAGCCACTGGCGATTGCAAAGGCGATTGAAAGCGGCAGTGCTACGATTCCTACGATGATTCCGGCAATAAAGTCGGTCAGGAACTGTTTACCGCTGTAGGATTTAAGTGAATTTAAAAGTTCTGGTTTGTACATGATTTCCAAACTTCCTGAATAATTGAAATGTTTGGAAAATTATGATGTTTTTAGACTTTTTTTGCAATTACCCTGGCATTTCCCAATGCGCTACCCCAGCATGCCGCTGAGTTTCAAAGCTTCAATTGCCGTCATAACGCCGAATACCATAAAAAGCACGAAGGAAAAAATCTTCATGGCGCGTTCCGGAGCTTTTTTCTTCAATAAAATACCGGCCAGCATTCCCAGAATATCAGCGGCAAAAAAACCCACTACGCAGGCTGCCCATACGATAAGGGCTTTTGCAAGTCCGTAGGTTGCGCCAAAGGTTACAGCAGTCAACTGGGTTTTGTCGCCCAGTTCAGCCATAAAGAAAGTAGAAAAAACTGCCAGCGGAGCAAAGGAGATTTTTGATTCGCCGGCCTCTTCTTCCTCATCATCAGTTTTCAAAAGTGAAGTGATTGCAAAGTAAATAAAGGCCGCCGCCGCCACAAGCTTTACGACCCAGAGCCATTTTGCCAGCACCTGATTCAAAAAGCCTCCGGCAAGAACTGCAAGTGCATTTAAAAACAGAATAGCGACCAGTGTTCCAATTGTAATATCTCGTATTTTGTATTGCGAAGTTAAACCCACCAGCATAAGCTGGGTTTTATCGCCCATCTCTGCAATAAATTCAGTTATCAAAACTGAAAAAAATAAGACTATCAGCTGCATTGTTTTTTCCTGAAGAAACAGATTAATTTATAGAAAATTATGCTCAAAAGAGCGCTTATCATTTTATCTGTAAGGTTTGATAATAAGCCTGATATCCAGATTGCGAGATTCAGATTTTCTGTTGAAGTAAAGATTGCATAAGTTATGTTATCAAGGTTTTTGAGAGTCGTTTCTGCAGGAAACATAGACATAGAGATAATATTTCCTGTAATTGCGTTAGAAATACCACTCCATAAGCCGGCCCACAAAAATATTTCGAGAGGCAGCTGTCTGTTCAATTGATAATTTTTTCCGGCTTTTCGTCTGAAAGTTCTCCATGCAAAGAATGCTGTAAGAATGTGGCATAAAATAAAGGGCAGATTTGCACAATCAAGAAGATAAAGAATTGAATGGCTCATTACCGCACAAATGATACCGGGAATAAGTCCAAAGGCAGCTGTTATTCCGATTGTAAGAATGGAATCTAAGTAAAGAGGATAGGTAAGTTTTCTGATAAGAAGTGAACCTGAACAATTAAGATCGGCAGCAATAATTATGGCTATTGATGTCATAAGAAAAGTTTTTATAGAAAATTCTTTGTCGAAAACTGTATCATCAGCCTGTATTTCAGGTCTCTTGCTCTTGCGGATATTTTTTTTAATAAAAACAAAAGCTGCAAGCACAATAAAAAAGAAGGTGAAATTTATGATTATATCTAAGCCTTGCAGCAATATTTTCTGTTTTTTATGGATTTCAATTTGAAGTTCTGTTGTAGTCGCGGTTAAAAGATTTCTCAGATTTTCCCGGTTTGAATCTGATATATGGTATTCACGTAGAATAGTAGAAATTACAATTATTGAGTTCTGAACATATTCATCAAAATAAGCATAAACCCGGCAGCTTTTTTCAAAGAAAGTAATTATTTCTTCATCAATGGTAAAGCCTTTCAAAAAATCAATATACTGCAGGCGTACCGCAGTAAAAGAGTTGTCCATAAAAGTAAAATTTTGTAAGGCTTTTTTTCTGAAAAACTGAGTCGCGGAAAAGTTAAAAACCGCAATCAAAATGAGTATATATTCAATCTTAAAAATTGTTTTAAGGTTAAATTTTCTGCACATCATTTTCAGTTTATCACAGCTTTATATATTTTGTCAGACCTTTTGACGTCAGAAAATCAATTATTACAAGAAATTAATCTAAAAAACATAAAAAAATCCGCCCCGGGGAGATGGGCGGATTCATAAAAAATGACAATAAATTTATTTTAAGTTAATCATCGAAGGATCATAATCTGTTGGTGGCACAAATCCCATCAACATCATAAGTGTTGCAGGCCAGCTTGAAATTCCAAGACCTTCGTTCAACTTAGTATTATCATACTCGCCCTTGTACTCTGGGTCATAGATAATACCAGGAACAGGGTTCAATGAGTGAGATGTCTTTGGCTTTGGTTCGCCGTCAGCGCCCATAGCAACTGAACCGTCCTTCTTGTGCTCGTACATATCGTCTGAGTTTCCGTGGTCAGCTGTAAGACAGAGGATACCGCCTGCCTTTTCAATTGCTGCCTTAAGACGACCAAGCTGAAGATCCATACCTTCCATAGAACATACAACAGCGTTGAATACACCAGTGTGTCCAACCATATCACCGTTAGGGTAGTTGAGACGGATGTGGTCATATTTTCCGCTTTCGATAGCTTCGATTACCTTGTCAGTAATTTCAGCACACTTCATCCATGGGCGCTGCTCGAATGGAACAACATCAGATGGAACTTCGATATATGTTTCAAGATTCTTGTCGAACTCGCCAGGGCGGTTACCATTGAAGAAGTATGTAACGTGACCGTATTTCTGAGTCTCTGAAATTGCCATAAGATGAACGCCAGTCTTTGTAAGATATTCACCCATTGTGCGGTCAATGCTTGGTGGGTTTACAAGATACTGAGCAGGCTTATGGTTGTCTCCGTCGTATTCCATCATACCTGCATATTCAACAGCAGGGCGGCGTACGCGGTCAAAGTGAGGGAAGTTATCCTCTTCGAAAGCAGCAGTAATTTCAAGAGAGCGGTCACCGCGGAAGTTGAAGAAGATTACGCTGTCGCCGTCAACGATAGGTCCTACAGGCTTTCCGTCTTTAGCGATTACAAACTCGTGCATATCCTGATCGAGAAGGCCTGCATTTTCACTGCGGTAAGTATTGATAGCTTCTGTAGCGCTTGCAAACTGACGACCATCAGCAAGAACGTGAGCGTGCCATCCGCGCTCTACCATAGACCAGTCTGCACCATAGCGGTCCATAGTGATGTACATACGTCCACCACCAGAAGCAATCTGATAGTCAACATCGCTGAACTCAGCAAGGAATTTCTCGAGTGGTTCAAAATATTCAAGGGCAGAAGTAGGAGGAACATCGCGACCGTCCAGAAGAGCGTGAACGCGCAAAGTTTTTACACCTTCCTTGTGAGCCTGAGTAATCATAGCCTTAAGGTGGTCAATATGAGAGTGAACATTACCGTCAGAAACAAGACCAATCAGGTGGAAAGTAGAGTTTTTATCCTGAACATTCTTTACAAGCTTTTTCCAGGTAGCACCTTCGAACATGCTGCCAGATTTAATTGATTCACCAACAAGTTTAGCACCCTGAGCAAAAACGCGGCCACAACCCATAGCATTGTGTCCAACCTCAGAGTTACCCATATCATCATCTGTTGGAAGACCAACAGCAGTTCCGTGAGCCTTGAGCTTTGTGTGAGGGCAGTTTTTTGTGAACCAGTCCAGGTACTTCATCTTAGAAGCCTTTACAGCATCACCTTCTTCATATTTACCATATCCAACGCCGTCCATAATAACCAGGACAACAGGACCACGACGACCTTTCCAGTTTGGATTTTTTTCCAAAGCATGCATTGTGTCTGCCATATATTACCTCTTTGGGCGTTTCAGCTCGCTTCGCTCGCTGTCGGGCTATCCGCGGTTCCGCTATCGCTCCATTCCTTCATTCGCTACGCTCATTCCGGAACGTTCCGCCGCTACTATCCCTAACGCATTTTTGTAAATTAAAATCGCTTACAATATAATGAAAATTACGCGTTGTTACAATTGCAGGGATGGAAAATAAAGCAGAAATGTTAGGTGAGACTTACAAATGGCAGCGTTTCGCCTGTCGGCGCGCTCATTCCGCTTCAAATCCCCTATTCTCCCGTGGATATTTGTAAGTGGAAGTTAAAAAAATAAAGCACTCACAATTACTTGTAAGTGCTTCTTTCAATTTTAAGTTGGAGAATAGGGGATTTGAACCCCTGACATTCGGCTTGCAAAGCCGACGCTCTAGCCAACTGAGCTAATTCCCCGTCAGTGGTTATACAATATAATATTTTAAAAATTTAATCAATCATAAAATCAGAAAAGTTGATTAGTAAAAAATTATCGATTATAATTTTACATTATACTTTTGGAGAAAATTAATGAGTGACGAATTAGACCCTGAAATTTCTGCGCTTTTGAATAAAATGCCACAGCAGGATTCAGATGCCGATATTGAGTCTTTAGATGAGCCTCTCGACGAAGTTGAAGAGCTTGAAGATGATTCTCTGGATTCTGTAAATCCTTTCGGAGCTGCACCTCAAAAGCAAAAGTCTTCGACAGCTATGGGGCCCAGAACTATTCATGATGTAGATCTCAGTAAAACTTGTTTTGAACCGATTGAACAGATTGTCAATGACACTCCTTCAGATGTTTATAATGACCCGAAATATTATAAGGTTTGTCTTACAGGAGAAAATCAGTCAGCTCAGCGTGTACATCAGATTCTTACAAAGTATCTTACAACCGCAGATCCAAAAGACCGCTCTGTTTTCCGTCAGCAGATTGTAACTGCCTACTGGGAGCTTCTCCGCGGTATGGTTGGAAAGATGTCTAATATGTCAACTCCGCTTCCAAAACGAATGCTGGTTCGCTTCGGAATCATTCTCCCAACTCTTTTTAAGCCGGAAGCAAAAGAATTCTTTTCCAAAATGATTATGGAAAATAAATACAATGAACCGGTTCTTTACGTTGATGAATGGTTTAAGGAAATTGCTTCGGGAAGAATGGGAAATTCTGCTACCGATGAAGCAAAACGTCCAAAGCCTGATAATCCTGAGGCAGCAAGCAAGGAAGAAAAAGCAAGACTTATGCAGCTTAAGTCAAAAAATTCCGGCCGTCTTCAGAGTGCAGAAAATATCCTTAATATAAAAGAAAACGAGCGAAAAACAATTGAAGGTGAATTGACCCGGGATATCAAACAGCTTTGTACTCATGCCGCATTATATGGGATGGAACCTCATACGGCAGAACTTAATGAAGAGCAGAGAAAGCTTTTCCCTGTTATTGCAGATTTGCTTCGTCGTCTTTCCCGCAATGATAAGGAATTTGTTAAGGCTTTTACCGAATATAAGGAAGCAAAAGCAACTTTCGATAGTGTAAGCAGTAAGGTTCTGGCAGCCGGCGGAGATCAGGAAGAAACAAACGATACCGAAGCCGTTAAGCTTGAATTTGAAACTTACCGCCAGATGGCAAAAATGACTGTAGGCCGACGCGGTAATCAGTTCCCTATTTTTACGCGCGAATTCTTCCATTGTACAGAGAACGGAACCGGAATGCGCGAAAACGTAATCGAAACTCTTCGCTGGATTGAATCTCTTGATCCGGGCGCTTTTGTTCGTCTTCATAAAAATGTTCCCAACCGCATTGTTCCTTATGTTCTTCTTGTTCCTACTTACGGCGACCGAGGTTTCTGCTGGGAACCTTTTGACCGCTACAACCGCGTAACAAGCCGCGGACGAATTGTCGTTCCTATGTATCCTCGTGATTTGAAAATAGCCGTCTTGACTGCTGTTGCTGATTTGCGCTGGCAGGTTGCAAAGGAAAAGGCTTCCTACTACTGGATGGAGGAAGGTCTTACCGGCCAGTATTATCAGCACGTAGAGCAGATGAAGCTCAAAGGTGATTTGAAAGAGTTCTTTATAGAAGATTATATTCTCTGGATGACAAAGGAATCTACCGGCGTTCAGCGCCTTGATAAAGACGTTCGCGGTATTTTCTGGCGAAATATGCCTTTCCCAAAAGAGCTTAAGGAAGAACTCCGCAAGCGCAGTCTTGTTTATGATGAGCTTTGCAAGAAGGACCTGAACCGAGAGATGTCGGACGGATACTAATCTGCCGTCTGAAATAATTAGCCACAGATGAACACAGATACACACGGATGATTATACAACTTGCGCTTTAGCGCAAGTTAAGCAATGGTTACGTATATTCCTAAATTAAAAGTTACATTACGACCATTGCAAATCTGTGAAAATCTGCGTCCAATCTGTGGCTATTTTTTTTACTCCCACCCAAAGGTAGCAGGCGGCTTGTTAGTTGCGTCAAAATATAGGGCGTCTACAAAAGGAAGCTCTGCGATTTTATGAACAATTGTGCTCATTACTTCTTTTGGCAAAAGGGCAAAGCGGGCTGTCATTACGTCTTCACTGATTACAGGACGCAGAACAAAGGTTGCGTGGTCAGCAGAACTTGCGTATGGCAGGTCGATTGTTAAGTGCTGGAAAATCTTGTTGTACCAGCCTGAATTGTGAAGTTCTGTAAGAACGATGTTATCAACTTCGCGAAGCTGGTCTAAGCGGCGGCGGTCGCAGTAGCCTTCCTGAAGTTTTAAGTCACTGTCTGTAATTCCCGGGCGCTGGAAAAGCTTAATACAGGTGCGGTTGATGTATTTTGCACTGTTTGTAATAGAAGAAGAACAGGCTTCAACCTTTTCGCGTTTGTCCGGCAGATGGTAGAAGCCGTCTCCTTCATCAGCAAAGGTAAGCAGGGCAGGGAAGCGGTAAGTGCGGAAGTCACCCTGAACACCAACCGAGCGAACCGGCAGAACTGAACGTTTAAGACCTGCTGTGCATTTTGGACAGAACATATCAAGTTTTACTTCTTCAAGTTCCTTCTGGGCTGCTGCAAGTTCCTGGTCATCTTTTGCAGACCATGATTTTCCGTCGTTACACAAAACGTTAATAGAAAGTCCAGGTCCCGGGAAAGGATGGCGCATAACAAGCTGGTCAGAAAGTCCCAGTTTTTTTCCGATATTGCGGACTTCATCCTTATACAAATCACGGATTGGTTCAATAATCAGGCCTTTTGCAATCAGTTCCTGAATGCCTGCAACGCGGTTATGGTGAGTTTTAATTGTGTGGGAGTTTTTAGTTCCGCCCGACTCAATGATATCAGGATACAAGGTTCCCTGGGCAAGCAGCCAGCTGTCATCAAGATTCTGGCGGGCAGTTACTTCATTTCGAACTGTGATAAAGTTTTCTCCAACAGCCATTCGTTTTTTCTGCGGATCTGTAAGGCCCGCAATTGCCTTCAAAAAGCTTTCCGAAGCGTCTTCTACAATGAAGTTTGTAAAACCGAATTTGCGGTAAGCTTCTGCAACATTGTGGCTTTCGTTTTTGCGCATAAAGCCGTTATCAATATGAAGACCAAGAACTCTGTCCTGTCCAAGAGCCTTGTTCAAAAGCGCAAAGGTAATTGTTGAATCAACGCCGCCGCTAAGGAAGAGAAGAACATTGCGGCCGTCTGCTTCTTTTTTGATGTTTTCAAGAATTACCTGAAGAACAATATCCTGATCCCAGTTTTTTTCCATGCCGCAGAATTTTGCAAAGTTCTCAAAAATCTGGTTTCCGCAGGGAGTATCTTTTACTTCGCAGTGGCACTGAAGGCTGAAGCGTTTTTTAGAAAGATTCTGAAGGGCTGCGTAAGGGCAGTCTTTTGTGCTTCCCACAACTTCAAAGCCGTCTCCAGGCTGCAAAACTGTATCCTGGTGGCTCATCCATACCTGCTGGCTTGCTTCAATTCCTTCAAAAAGCGGAGATTTTACAGCAGAATTCAGATTAAGCTGGGCAAAACCGAATTCTCCAACTTCTCCTTTTCCGACATTTCCGCCATAGCTTTTTGCCATAAGCTGGTGACCGTAACAAAGGCCTAAAACCGGCAGGTCAAGTGTCAAAATCTCGTCATTAAATTCGGGAACGTTTTCTTCATAAACCGAAGAAGGACCGCCGCTCATAATTACGCCCTTTGCGTTTTCAAAAACGTCCAGGTCCGCAGACGGTAATGCAATTTCTGAATAATATCCAAGCATTCGGAAGCGCTTTGCAATAAGGTGGGCATACTGACTTCCAAAATCCAATACAACTATCTTTGAACGGCTCATAAATGTTCCCCTAAAAAATAAGTTGCAACATATATTAGCAGAAAAGAGGAATAGTTTAAACAGAAGAAAATATTTTCTTTTTAATAAATTTTTTCTTTTTTTATTGACGTTTTAACGTGGAAATCAGTAATTTTATTATTGAATTAAAAGAAATCAGAAACAGGATAAACTAATGGCTGAAGAAAATCAGAACGAAGAAACTGAACAGAAAAAAGAATCTGAAAATCAGACTGCTGAGGCTGAAAAAACAGAAGCAGCTGAAGGCGAAGCTAAGGCTGAAACAGCTGAAGAAAAGGCTGAGGAGAAAAAAGAGCTTACTCCGGAAGAAAAAATCGAGCAGCTTGAAAAAGAGAATGCTGACCTTAAAGACCAGCTTTTGCGCCGCGCCGCTGACTTTGATAACTACCGCAAGCGCATGATGAAAGAAAAGCAGGAGACTTTTGATTACGCAAATGCTAATCTTCTTGGCGACCTGCTGGACAGTCTTGATAATTTTGACCGCACTCTTGATGCGGCTGCGACTGCAAAGGACGTAAAATCTGTAACTGATGGCATCAAGATGATTAATAAAAGTCTTGTAAAGATGCTTGAAGATAAATATGGACTTGTAAGCTTTGGTAAAGAAGGTGACGAGTTCAATCCTGATGAACACGAAGCCATTGGTAGAACTGAAGATGAAAAGGCAAAAAAGGAAACTTTGATGCAGGTTTATCTGAAGGGATATAAATTAAAGGAAAAAATTATCCGTCATGCCAAGGTAATGGTTAAAGTACCAAAGGCATAACGAAAATAAATAGAGGAAATTATAAAAAAAGCCGGGTAGCAAAATACCTGGATGTCAAGGCACGCTACGCTTAAAGCCTTGACATCCGGTTTAATCGCGCTATCCGGGAGGATAGCACGATTATGGGAAAAATTATTGGTATTGACTTGGGAACAACTAACTCTTGTGTTGCCGTTATGGAAAACGGTGAGCCGGTTGTAATTCAGAATTCGGAAGGTGGACGTACAACACCATCTATTGTTGGTTTTACTTCTAAAGGTGACCGCATTGTTGGTCTTCCTGCTAAAAACCAGATGGTAACTAACCCTAAAAACACAGTTTATTCTGTAAAACGTTTGATTGGTCACCGCTTTTCTGAACTTCAAGGTGAAGCTACAAAACTTCCATATACAGTTGTTGATAACGGTGCTGACTGCCGTGTTGAAGTTGACGAGAACGGAGCTAAGAAAAAGTATTCTCCACAGGAAATTTCTGCTTTCATTTTGCAGAAGATGAAGAAAACTGCTGAGGATTATCTTGGAACAGAAGTTACAGAAGCTGTTATTACAGTTCCTGCTTACTTCAACGATGCTCAGCGTCAGGCTACAAAGGATGCAGGTAAAATTGCAGGTCTTGATGTAAAACGTATCATCAACGAACCTACAGCTGCTTCTCTTGCTTTCGGTTTTAAACAGGATGCAGATAAAGAAAAGACAATCGCTGTTTACGATCTTGGTGGTGGTACATTTGATATTTCTATTCTTGAACTTGGTGACGGTGTATTTGAAGTAAAATCTACTAATGGTGATACACACCTTGGTGGTGATGACTGGGACCGTGCAATCATCAACTGGCTTGTTGACGAATTCAAGAAAGATACAGGAATTGACCTTTCTAAGGATCCTATGGCTATGCAGCGTCTTCGTGAAGCTGCTGAAAATGCTAAAATCAGTTTGTCTAACCAGACAACTACAGATATCAACCTTCCATTCATCACAGCTGATGCAACAGGTCCAAAACACTTGCAGAAGTCTTTGAGCCGTGCTCAGTTTGAACAGATGACAGACGACTTGTTCGAAAGAACTAAGGAACCTTGCCGCAAGGCTCTGGCAGATGCCGGTATTTCAGCTGACAAGATTGATGAAGTTCTCCTCGTTGGTGGTTCTTCACGTATGCCAAAAGTACAGGAAGTTGTAAAGGCAATCTTCGGTAAGGAAGGAAGCCGTGCTGTAAACCCTGATGAAGCAGTTGCAATTGGTGCAGCAATCCAGGGTGGTGTACTTGGAGGAGACGTAAAAGACGTTCTTCTTCTTGATGTAACTCCTCTTTCTCTTGGTATTGAAACAATGGGTGGAGTAATGACAAAACTTATTCCACGTAACACTACAATTCCTACAAAGAAGAGCCAGGTATTCTCTACTGCTGCTGACGGACAGACTGCAGTATCTATTCACGTACTCCAGGGTGAACGTGAAATGGCTGACCAGAACCGTACACTCGGACGCTTTGACCTGGTAGGTATCCCGGCAGCTCCACGTGGTGTTCCACAGATTGAAGTTACCTTCGATATCGATGCTAACGGTATTGTTCACGTATCTGCAAAAGATTTGGGAACTGGTAAAGAGCAGCACATCCAGATTACTTCTTCTTCTGGTTTGAGCGAAGACGAAATCAACAAGATGGTAAAAGATGCAGAAGCAAATGCTGCAGCCGACAAAGCTCGCCGTGAAAGCGTTGATGCTAAAAACGAAGCTGACAGCCTGATTTACGCTACAGAAAAATCTGTAAAAGACCTTGGAGACAAGGTTGATGGAGCTGAAAAACAGAAGATTGATGACGCAATCGCAGCTCTTAAACAGGCTTTGCAGAGCGACAATGTAGAAGACATTAAGGCTAAGACTGAAGCTTTGAAACAGGCTTCTTACAAGATTGCCGAAGAACTCTACAAGCAGCAGGGGGCCGCAGGTGCAGCCGGAGCTCAGCCAGGCCCAGATGCCGGAGCAGCTGGTGCTAATGCAGGCGCATCTGACGCCGGAGCTTCTTCAACATCAAGCAACTTCAATAAAGGCTCGGCAGACGACGTAGAATACGAAGTCAAAGACGAAAAATAAGTGATAGGTTAAAAAGATGGCAAAACGTGATTATTATGAAGTATTAGGCGTTGAAAAATCAGCCGACCAGGAAACTATCAAAAAGGCATACCGCAAGCTTGCCGTAAAATATCATCCGGACAGAAACCCGGGCGATAAGGCTGCGGAAGAAAAATTCCGCGAGGCTACAGAAGCTTACGAAGTCCTTTCTGATGAGAAAAAACGTCCAATCTATGATCAGTATGGTTTTGCCGGTCTTGACGGAATGGGCCAGGGAGGAGCCGGCGGTTACTCTCACGCCTTCCACGACTTCAGCGACTTGTTCGGTGGAGCAGGCGGCGGCTTCGGAGATATTTTTGACAGTATTTTTGGTGGCGGATTCGGAGGCGGTCGTTCAAGCCGTTCTCAGGGACCGGCAGCTGGTTCAAGCCTCCGCTACGATCTGAACATTCACTTTAAAGACGCTGTTTACGGAACTTCCGCAACTATTCACTTTAAGCATAACGAAGCCTGTGAAGCCTGTCACGGATCTGGCGGCGCTGCCGGTTCAAGCAGAAAAACTTGTCCTACCTGTGGTGGTATGGGGCAGGTTCGCCAGGGCAACGGCTTCTTTACAATTCAGCAGACTTGTCCTACCTGCCGCGGAAAGGGAACTACAATCGATAAGCCTTGTCCAAGCTGCCGGGGAACTGGTATTCAGGAAAAGAGCAAGGAAATGTCTCTTAAAATCCCAGCCGGTGTTGATAACGGAAAGCGTATCGTAATCCGCGGAATGGGTGATGTCGGCGAAAACGGAGGACCTGCAGGAGACCTTGTAGTTGTACTTCACGTTGAGCAGCATCCACTCTTTGAACGCGACGGACAGGATCTCTACTGTGCTGTTCCTGTAACAATGGTTCAGGCTGCCCTTGGCTGTGAAATTACAATCACCGGTCTTGACGGCAAAAAAATCACAATCAAAGTGCCTGACGGAACTGCAAACGGAAAGCTTCTGCGCATAAAAGGCGAGGGCGTTCCAGCAGGAAGTGCCGGCCGCAAAGGTGATCTTTACGTTAAAATCATGGTTCAGATTCCAACCCGCCTTTCAGCCAAGCAGAAGGATCTTCTTGCCCAGTTCCTTGCAATCGAAAATCCACCAAAAGAACCTTCGCTGATGAAACTGGCAGATTTGTCATAAAGAAAAGGCAGCCTTCGGGCTGCTTTTTTTTTTATTCATAGGAAAGAAAATATAATATATTTTTTTTATTCAAAACTGCCGATATTATGATAGAATAATATAATCAAAAATAGTCTTCAGGGGCTTTCGTATGTATCGAACAAGAAAGAAAATTATTTTATCAGGCATGTTCTTATTTTCCGTAATCATATTCATTTTGCTGTCAGTTCTGCTTACTCCGCTGAATCTTATGACAAGGGCAAACGTTTATGTTTTTCTGATTACTTCAATTATCTTTCTTAGCGTGCTCTTCTTTTCTAATAAGATGCTCAAAATCTTCCTGAATCACGCTCATAAGCATACTATCGAAGCCGGCGAAACTAAGATTTTGAACGAATTTATTGACCGTCTTCGTTTCTGCTATTCCCGCGATGACTTTGTTGCCAACTGTTCGGAAATCCTTGAAAAAAAAGGTGACTGTTCTGTAATCGTTGTTGACCGTGAAAAAAATTATGTTCTATATAATAGTCCCAGCCGCATTGCAACTTCAGAAGAAATTCACAAAAGAATCGACCTTTACTTCCCGGTAACCTGGGATGACGGCTTTTATTTCTTTGACCATCATACGGATATTACTTCTAAATATTCGAAAGCAAGAGGTTTTTTCCTTTGCTACAAGAAAATTCACGTATTTGTTTTCTGCCGCTATACCCGTCTTTTCGATCTTGATGTTTATACTCGTCTTTTTGAAGAGTATAAACGCTTTATTTCGCGTACAGGAACAATCGGAACTCTTTCTGAAATTGCAGATACAACAAAGGAATGGGAGCAGCTTGCCATTACCCAGCAGTCCTTCCTTCCTCAGCGCATACCGAACATTCCAAAGCTCAAGATTGCGGCCTACTACCGCCCTCTTGTAAACGTTTCAGGTGACTATTATTCAATTCTTCCTATTGACCAGAACCGCACTCTTTTAATGCTGGGAGACGTGTCTGGTAAGGGACTTCCTGCCGCCCTTATTATGGGTCTTGTAATGAACACTGTTCAGATTATCGGTGATAAAAATGACCTTGTCGGCGTAATTCATTCGGTTGATAAGGCTATTAAGGGAATGCACCTTCAGGATAAATATACCGTATTGTTCCTGGGAATTGTTGATACCGAGCGTATGACAATCCGCTATATCAATGCGTCTATGTCTGACCCGATTATTCTTTCACCTTCTCCAAATGGCTACCGAATCAAACCTCTTACTTCCAATGCTTCTCTTGTCGGAATCCTTGATATGGGTGACGTCAGCGTGGCTGAAAAAAGACTTTTCCGCGGTGACGTAATCCTTATGGCAACTGATGGTGTTTCTGAAGTTATGGATGACAGCGGTGTTGAGCTTGGTGATACAGATATTTTCAAGAAGACTCTTCAGGCAGGCGCCGCAAAAGAGCCACAGAAGATGGTTGATGATATTGTAGATTTGATTATGAAGTACAACGGCGACAAAAAACTTCACGATGACGTTACAATGATGATTGCAAAGGTAGGTTATTAGTATGGTTTATATTCTGCTAAATATTTTCTTGTGTGTTCAGCTTTTTTATATTGCTAATCTTGTTGATAAACGCATTCGTGACGAATCATACGATACTTCAGGAATTTCAGTTTCACTTCTGCTTTGTTCAGTAGAAGCCGTTTTGTTTTCTGCTATTCTTATATTAAAGGATTACTGGCTTGCAAAGTTCACTGCCCAGATTATGAAGCTTGTATTTACACTTGATAATATCAGTGTAGTAATGCTCAGCTGCAGCCTGCTTACCCTTTCACGAAGAAAAGAACCTGTATTTGGAAGAATTATCCGTTATGCAGTTTATATTTTTATTATCTATATAAACTTCTTCAGAATTTTTGATATTGTAGTTCGACTCGAAGATGGTGTACGTGTCGTTTCTCACTATATCTTCCCTCGTCCTGCAAGTGATTATTTCCCGATTACCTGGTATCAGCTTGAGTTTATAGTTGCGAAAGTTATTCTTCCTGTTTTCGGATATCTTGGACTGATGGTTGCGGAGGAGGATTCTCAGAATCAGCTGCATAAGTACCGCTGTTCTGTACTGGGACAGGGTATCGTTCTTATGTGGCTTGGTTATCTGGCAATTCAGTTTCTTTCTACCCGCTATCTTAAAATTACTCTGCTTTTTGCATATCCTCTGCTTCTGCTTTATGTAATTATTGTCAGTGCCGTAGGAAAAAAGAATGTTCCTTCCGGACGTGGTATTGTAATCAGTTCAATTAAATTGCTGCTTACCTATATACTTCCTGCAGCTCTGGTTGGTATTCTCTTTATCTTTATCCGCCCAAAGGCTTCTTATGCCGAAGCCGGCTTCTTTATTCCTTTTGTTTTCGTAACTCTTGCGGCATTCCTGCTTTCCTATAAGCTTAACAGCATGCTTTCGACAATCGGACATATTTATACTTCTGACTACGAGGAATCACTTGAGCGAGAGCTTGCTTCCATCGACTACTCAGAAACGGAAATGGATATTATCACTGATAAAATGTTCAGTGTTGTAAAACAGAATGTAGAAACAACTTCGCTTACGGTTTATATTTTGAGCACTGTAAACTCCCTTGAAATTGCCTATACAACTGCCAATATCCGTAATTCAATTCCTCTTTCTCAGACTCCGGTTCTGGAAAACCTGCTGAACATCAACAAAACTGTAGTTTCTTATGAGGAAATTGAGGAAAATCACTTCCTTTCTGATATGAAAAAAGAGCTTTATGATTTGATGGCTCTTACAAAATCTGATGCCTTTATCATCCTGAACGAAGGTCATAACATTTTCGGTTTGATTTGTCTTGGAAAGAAAGTCGGTGGTGACCACTTTACTGAGCGGGATACAGCAATCTTTACAAAGCTTTATTCATACTTCTTCGTATTCGGCTACTATATGAGAAACATTGCCAACAAGGACATTATGACTGTCGTAAACCGCGAAATCCGTATGTCTTCTCAGATCATTACTTCCATTCAGGAAAATATTGATACGGTAAAGAATCCTAAGCTGGACCTTGGTTATCTGATGGTTCCTGCCCACAACATTGGTGGTGAGTTCATTGACGTAATCCGACTGAATGATAAGCGTTACCTCTTTGTTGTAGGTGACCTGAGCGGTAAGGGTATTGCGGCTTCCATGAATATGGTAATTCTTAAGTCCATCATCCGTTCTTACCTGGCAGAAACCCACAACTTTAAGCAGCTGGTTGTAAAGCTCAATGAGTTCGTTCGAAACAGCCTGCGTAAGGGTACAATTTTTGCCGGTCTCTTTATGATTGTTGATTTTGAGACAGACACAATGTACTACATCAACTGTGGTATTCCGGCTCTCTTCTCTTATACCCAGGTTTACAACAACGTAATCGAAATTCAGGGTTCCGGTCATATTCTTGGATTCGTAAAGGATATTTCTCCATATATTTCGGTTAAATCTACAAAGCTTAACCGCGGTGATATCATTCTTGTTTGTACTGACGGACTTTTGCAGTCACACTCACTTCGCGGTGAGCAGTTTGGACGTGAACGTGTTCAGCGCGTTCTTATTGATAACTCAACTTATCCTGCTCAGCGAATGGCTCAGTTTACCTTTGATGCGCTTACAAAGTTTATGTCAAAGGAAATGGAAGACGATGTAAGTATTTTGATTTTGAAATACGAGACTTCAGCTCAGTTTGCAGACGAGGCAGAAAAGGCTGCGATTGCGGCTGAAGAAAAGCTGGCGGCTGAAAAAGCGGAACTGGAAGCGGCTGGGGCTGAAAGTACGGCTGGAAGTCAGACTGACAGCGCCGAAGAAGCGGGCGAGGAGAATGTTCCTTCCCAGGCGGCAGCAGACGCTTCTTCTGAGACTCAGCCTGCCCAGATGGAGGATTCTTCAGATTCTTTCTTCCAGGTTGATAATTCACACGAAATTTCTGAAGCTCAGCTGGCAGAAAAGCAGAAAAAGCTTGATAAGCTTGAGAAAGAACAGGCTGCAGAGGCTAAGGAAACTGCTGAGCTTCCAAAGGATGTTTCGGATGAAGAAATCGGTGTTCAGACAGAGGAAGCTCCTGCTGCGGAAGCAGAGCAGCCTAAGGTTGTCGTGCAGCACGATGCTCCGCCGGAGGGCTTTGATACTTCTGAACTGGATGAGCTTGATTCACTTCTCAGCGATATCGGATTGTAATAGGGGAGGCATTTATAATGGATTCATTGGCGATTACAGAAAAAGACGGTGCAAACTATCACCTTTATGAGCTTGAAGGCGCATTAAATGCCTATACTATGGGTGAATTTCAGAATACTTTATATGAAGCGGTAATTTTTAAAAATATCGTTCTTGATATGTCCCAGCTTGTTGAACTGGACCCGAGTGGGGTAGGCTTTCTGATGGCCGCCTTCAATGATGCTGAAGAATACGGCCATAAACTGTACTTTTTGTCCCTTTCAAACGAGGCTGAAAAGGCTCTTGCGGCTACGGGATTTAAGAACGAGTTTCACCTGATAAACTCGATTACAGAGGCTACTTAAAACCGGCTCCCGGTCACAGAGCCTGTCTTAATTACTCAATAATTAAACGTCCCTGACCTTCCGGCTTCTGATAGTCTTCAGGAACTTTTCCTTTCAGAATATTCAGATATTCACATACGGCTTCGTAGTCTGTCATAGGACTCTTTGAACCGATGATTTTTGCATCCTTAAAGAGGTGGCCGTCTCCGTGGTTCATAACAAAGAAGCTGATAGAGGCGACAGTGTAAGTTTTGTTTAGGTCAAGAGGCTGTCCGTTTACAAGAACGTCGTGTACGCGGTATTCGCCATTTACTTCGCCTGTGAAAAATCCTTTTTCATTTACAACAACTGAGCTTGGAATACCTGTATTTACCTTGTAGGTAAGGCCTGCTGTATGCATGATACCGCCGAACATTTCAGGAAGCTTTCTTACTCCAAATTCCAGCTCATCAAGAATTGTCTGTCCTGAAATCTGGTAGGCGTAAAGCTTATTGTTGAAAGGCTGCACGGTAAGAATATCGTTGAAGGTAATATCTCCTGCCTTGAGGTTTGCCCGGATTCCGCCTCCGTTGATAATTGCAATGTCGGTTTTCATAACAGTTCTGAAGGCATCTGTAAGGAAGTTTGCAATATTTCTTTCAGAACTCCGCACATACCATTTGTTGTTTTCATCAAGGGCGTTCATATCAAAAGAACTTTCGCCGTATTTCTTTTCGAGGGTTGCCGCAAGGTCACTTTTAATCTGATTGATAGAAGCTTCAATCTTTTCATCTTTTGTTGCACCGTTTTTTTGTGGAACTTCTGCAACTAGGTCTGTGTAGATATTTCCGTCTTTTGAAAGAACAACCTTTCCGATATATTTCAGCTTTGTTCCGCTCTGAGTAATAGGAATTTCTTTTCCATCCTTGTTTTTTGCCAGCAGCTTTGGAGTAACTTCATGAGAATGGCCGTCAATTAAAGCGTCAATGCCGTTAGTGTTTGCAATAAGGTTCATGGCACTGAACTCTGCAAGATTGCATTTTTCTCCAAGGTGGGCAACGACAATTACATAATCAGCACCATTTTTTCTTGCGTCATCAACTGCCTTCTGTGTAAGTTCAAAAAGCTTGTCTCCGCCAAAATCATAAAGCTGCTTTCCTTTTTTGTCCAGAAAGTTTGCAGGGTTTGAAGAGGTAAGAGATTCCGGAGTTGTAACGCCAATATAAGCAACCTTTGTATTTCCGTAACTTATGATTTTATAGGCAGGGAAAAGGAATTTTCCATTTTTTCTTGTAAAGTTGCAGGAAAGATAGCCGCAGTTCAGTTTTTTAGAAAGTTCTAAAAAGCGGTCCATGCCGTAGTCAAACTCGTGGTTTCCCGGAATTGCAATATCATAATTCAGCTGATTCATCAGGGTGATGATGTAACCGCCCTTTGAAAGCATGCCGATTGTTCCGCCCTGAATTGCGTCACCTGCATCTACAAGGGTAACGTAAGGGGTGGTTTCTTTCATTTCCTCTTTGTAGAGGGAAAGTCCTGCGTAGCCGATGTCGTCATCAATTCCGCAGTGAACATCATTTGTGTACAAAATTACGATGTCTTTGTCGGGATTTGCCGCAAAAGCAGAAATCGTAAAAAAGGCAGCCGCCAGAAGGGCTGTCATAAACTTAGATTTTTTCATAAGAAAATTTCCTCCAATGCAATGATTGTACCATTTTGCTAAATCCTGTGGTATAATTTTTCTATGAAAAAATGTCACTTTATACTTGCAGCAATCTGGATTTATGCGGCGGCTTTCTGCAGCTGTGCCAATATCAAAATCAAAAAAATCGACAAATCATATATAGAAAACTCTCCCCGCGTTATTCTTGGTGACGAACAGAGTGAAAAATATCTGCCCTTACTGACGGGAAAGAAGGTAGCCCTCTTTTCAAATCATTCAGGAATAATGGGTGATAAAATAATTTTGCAGGACGGACGGGAACTTTACGGAGGAAGTGAGCTTTACGGAAGCAGTGAAGAAGCGGCTGATCTTCCTTTTGGAAAGGATGCAGAGGGTAATGATATTGCCTACGGCCCTCATATTCTTGATTTTCTTATTGAAAGCGGTGTGGATGTAACTGCGGTTTTCTGCCCGGAGCATGGTTTCAGAGGAACTGCAGATGCCGGCGCCAGTATAGACAGCTCTGTTGATGAAAAAACAGGAGTTCCTATTCTTTCCCTTTATTATGGCGGTGGAGATAAAATGCCCCCTGCCACTGACATGGCCCGTTTTGACACTCTTGTAGTTGATATTCAGGATGTGGGACTGCGCTACTATACCTATTATATTTCGCTTTATCACCTTATGAAGGCCTGCGCGGCTTATGGGAAAAATGTGATCATTCTTGACCGTCCCAATCCTAACGGCTTTTATGTAGACGGCGGAATTCTGCAGAAGTCTTTTGAGTCAAACGTAGGACTTCTTTCTATGCCTACGGTTCACGGAATGACGCTTGGGGAACTTGCCCGCATGCTGAACGGTTCTAAGCTGCTTGATAAAGACTGGAAGCCCTGTGATTTGACTGTAATTCCCTGCAAAAATTATAGTCACCAGACTAAATACTGTCTTATAAGACGGCCGTCGCCTAATATCAGGACAATGAGGGCGGTTTATCTTTACGCTTCTACCTGCTATTTTGAAAATACTATTGTTTCTGTTGGTCGCGGAACTGAATGGCCTTTTGAAATATTCGGAAGTCCTTATTTTAAAGATGATGAAAAAATGGACTATATTTTTATTCCTCATTCAATTGACGGAGCAAAAAATCCACCGTTCTTAGAAGAAATCTGCTATGGAAAGGATTTGCGTTCCCTTCCACTTTCAAAGATTTTTGAAAAAGGCAGTGATTTATCTTATTTGAGTCAGGCTTACAGGGCAGCAAAAAAATTAAATGCGCCTGCCTTTTTTGGAAAGCCAAACAGCAAAGGTTATTACTGGATTGATTTACTGACCGGTTCTGATTTTGTCCGCACTCAGCTTATGAAGGGCAAAACCACGGAAGAGATAAAAGAAAGCTGGGAAAAGGAGCTGGAAGAGTTTAAAAAAGCCCGAAAGCCTTATCTTTTGTACCCGGAAAAAGAAGTTGAAAAAAGATGGCAGACAGACGTGACCTTCCCGGACTGGATTTCTGTTGCAAATTATTCTGCAAACAATATCCTGACCTTCCAGAGTTATAAGGGGCAGGGGAAGCTTTATTTAACGGCGGAAGAAGACTGTTCTTTTAAGCTTTTTATAAATAACTCGCTGCTTCCTATGAAGCTTAAGGCAGGAGATGCCTACGAAGCTGACCTTTCTTCTGTTACAAAAAATGGAAGAAACACAATTCAGCTTTCAGATTTTGAAAGTCCTGAGGAAGGGGCTAAGGTTCGTGTATGCATTCCTTACCCTGTGATTCAGGAAGGAAAACTTGCGGATTCAGGAATTTCACCTTCTGCAGTAAAATTAATAGATAAAATTATCACTTCTGACATAAAAAAAGGCTTTACAAGTGCCCAGCTGGCGGTTATTAAAGACGGAAAGTTTGTTTATCAGAATCAGTGGGGAAATATTCAGGCTTATGGTAAAGACGGTGTTGCTGTAAAGGCGCCTTCTGTTACAAAAGACACCATGTATGATTTGGCCTCTGTTACAAAAATGATGGCTTGTAACTACGCTATCCAGCTCTTAGTAGAAGAGGGCAGGCTCCCCCTTGATACAAAGCTTGTTGATATTTTTGGAAGCCGCTTTGCAGACGATACAATTTTAATAGATTACGAAAATAAAAAGGTTCACGATGTATTTTCGCTTGAACAGATAAAAGAATGGAAGAGAAATATCACCGTGCGTCACCTTCTGGCTCATACGGGCGGCTTTCCTTCAGGCTATCCCTATTACAATGACAGCATAAATCTTCAGCAAGACCGCTTTAATGCGGAGCCCGGTTCAAATGTGCTTTTTTCGGGAAATGATAATTCGGAAGAAACAAGACAGAAAACTCTGGAACAGATTTTTCGTTCGCCTCTTTCTTATGAGCCTGGAACAAAGCTTCGTTACAGCGACATAGATTACATGCTTTTATGCTATGTGGCAGAAAAAATCACCGGACAAAAATTTGATGACTTTTTACGCGAGAACTTCTGGCAGCCGCTAGGACTAAAGCGTATAACTTTTAATCCCCTCAAAAACGGTTTTACAAAGAATGACTGCGCCGCAACCGAGACGAACGGTAATTCCTGTTCCGGTTCCCTTAAGTTTACTGGAATCAGAACAGAAACCCTGCAGGGAGAAGTTCACGACGGAAATGCCTGGTACACTATGGCAGGACTTTCCGGACATGCAGGCCTTTTTGCAAATGCCAGTGATTTAGCCCTTCTTGCAAGTCTTATGCTTACCGGCGGTCTTGGAGAGCAGAGGTTTTTCAGCCGCAATACAATAGATTTATTTACAAGCCCTCAGCTGGAAAATTACTGCGATTACGCTCTTGGCTGGTGGCGGCAGGCAGAGTTTCAGACACCAAAACAGTTCGGTACCCTTTCTTCAAGCAGAGCCTTCGGTCACCACGGCTTTACAGGCTGTGTAGTTTTTGTTGAGCCCGAAGAAAACTTAGTAATTGTTTACCTTACAAATAAAATCAACACAAAAATGATTAAGGGCAAGGAATTCAGTAATCAGTTTGAAGGAAATGCCTACCTCTCTTCTATGGTAGGCTTTGTTCCTCAGATAATTATGATGGGCCTGAAAGGGGCCGGCGAGGCTCAGCTAAAAGCCCTTGTAAACGATATGAAAAAAAATGCCCGCCTTGCAGCAGATGCGCAGGGCGGGGCATATCAAAAGGCTTACGAAGCCTTACTTAATAACTAAGTTCACCAGCTTATCAGGCACGATAACTGTCTTAACAATCTCGTGTCCATCGGTAAACTTCTTTACGCCTTCAAGGGCAAGGGCTGCGGCTTTGAGGTCGTCCTGGCTGGTGCCAGGGGCTGCCTCGAAGGTGTCGCGCTTCTTGCCGTTAATCATAACAACAATCTGCTTTGTGTCGTCCTTGCAGAAGTCTTCGTTAAAGGTCGGCCAGCTTTCGTAAGCGATTGTGTTCTTGTTGCCAAGCTTTTCCCAGAGCTCTTCACCAAGGTGAGGGGCATAAGGAGCAATCAGTTTTACAAAGTCGCTCCACATTGCGCGTGGAAGGCTTTCGAACTTGCCTGCTTCGTTGATGAAAATCATCATCTGGCTGATAGCGGTGTTGAAGTTCAAAGTATCTGTATCGTTAGAAACCTTCTTTACAGTCTGTGCAAAAGTCTTGCGCAGTGAAACAAGGGCTTTGTCTTCAATCTTTCCTGTAATATCAATGTCGTTCAAAGGCTTTTCGCTGATAGCCCACACCTTTTCAAGGAAGCGGTGAATACCAACAATTCCCTGGGTGCTCCATGGCTTACTCATTGTAAGAGGGCCCATGAACATTTCGTACATGCGGACAGAGTCAGCGCCGTAAGCCTTAATTTCATCATCAGGGTTTACAACGTTTTTCAAAGACTTACTCATCTTGGCAACAATCTGCTCAAGAGGTTCGCCTGTTGCTTTTTCAAAATATGTGCCGTCTGCCTTCTGGTCAACTTCATCAGTTGGAACAAGAGTCTTGTTCTTGCGCTGGAAAGCAAAAGAAGTAATCATACCCTGGTTTACAAGGCGCTGGAAAGGCTCTTTTGTAGAAACAAGACCGCAGTCGTAAAGAACCTTGTGCCAGAAGCGTGAATACAAGAGGTGAAGAACGGCGTGTTCAGCACCACCTACATACAAATCAACAGGCATCCAGTAGTTTTCTGCTTCTTTAGAACAGAATGCCTTTTCATTCTGTGGATCAAGATAGCGCAGATAGTACCAGCAGCTTCCTGCCCACTGAGGCATTGTGTTTGTTTCACGGCGGGCAGCGCCACCACATTTAGGACACTTGCAGTTTACCCATTCTTCAATGCCTGCAAGTGGCGATTCACCAGTACCAGTAGGCTGGTAAGATTTTACGTTTGGAAGAGTAAGAGGAAGCTGGTCTTCAGGAACAGGAACTGTACCGCAGTCAGGACAGTGTACCAGAGGAATTGGCTCACCCCAGTAGCGCTGACGGCTGAAAATCCAGTCGCGCAGCTTATAGTTTACAGCCTTTTTACCAACGCCTTTTTCTGCCAGCCATTCAAGCATTTTTGCGATGGCATCAGCCTTGTTGAGTCCGTTAAGGAATTCTGAATTAACGTGGATTCCGTCTTCTGTCCAGGCCTGTTTCTGAACATCAACCTCGCTCTTAAGAACTTCGATGATTGGAAGATTGAATTTCTTAGCAAAATCCCAGTCGCGGGTATCATGTGCAGGAACGGCCATAATAGCGCCGGTTCCGTAAGAAATCAGAACGTAGTCAGCAACCCAGATAGGAATGAGCTTTCCGTTTACAGGGTTCACGGCATAGCTTCCGCTGAATACACCGGTTTTGTCCTTTGCAAGGTCAGTACGTTCAAGGTCAGATTTTTTAGCTGCCTGTTCGCGGTATTCTTCGACAGCCTTTTTCTGGTCAGCGGTTGTAAGCTTTTCAATAAGAGGATGCTCCGGAGAAACAACCATGTAGGTTGCTCCGAACAAAGTATCACAGCGGGTTGTATAAACAGTAAGTTTTTCGCCGTTTTCCTTTCCGTCCTTGTCAGCAACGTTAAAGGTAACTTCAGCACCTTCAGATTTTCCAATCCAGTTGCGCTGCATGATTTTTACGCTTTCAGGCCAGTCAAGACCGTCAAGGTCTTCCAGCAGGCGCTCAGCATATTCAGTAATTTTCAAAATCCACTGGCGGATAGTCTTGTGAGTTACGATTGCACCACAGCGTTCACAGCGACCTTCCTTAACTTCCTCGTTGGCAAGACCTGTCAGACAGCTTGGACACCAGTTGATTGGAGTCTGAGCCTCGTAAGCCAGTCCCTTTTCATAAAGCTTAAGGAAAATCCACTGAGTCCAGTGATAGTAGTCAGCCTCACAGGTAGAAACAACGCGGTCCCAGTCATAGCTGAAACCAAGCGACTTAATCTGCTGAGTAAATTTTTCGATGTTAGAGTGAGTAGTTGTGCTAGGGTGGGTACCAGTCTTAATGGCATAGTTTTCTGCCGGCAGACCAAAAGAGTCAAATCCCATCGGGTGAAGCACATTAAAGCCCTTCATTCTAAGGTAACGGCAGTAAATATCAGTTGCTGTGTAGCCTTCAGGATGACCTACATGAAGTCCTGCCGCACTAGGATACGGGAACATATCCAGAATATACTTTCGTTTTTCCGGTGGAATCTTAGAATCTTCCTTAGCGCGGAATGTTTTGTTCAATTCCCAGTATTTCTGCCACTTGGGTTCGATGTTTTCAAACGGATACTTAGACATTTATTGCCTCTTTTATTAATAGTAAAGTTCATTAATTATAATGAATTTTGGGGCGAGTTCCAACACCTACTCGCCTTCCGGGCGCCCCTACGGTTGGTACTGCAAACGTTATTTGCACCCTGTAACTTCCGCTAGCGGAAGTTGCGCAAACGTTAGTTGCATTCGGAAGTTGGAACGATATTTACGACGTTTGCGGCACCCGCTTCGCGGCCCTCCATGCTCGCGCCAACTGCCCCTTAACTTTGCCCGTTTCCATCTGCCCAGATTTTCGCTATAATATATATATGAAGAATTTTGATTACAGCGTAATTTATAGCGACGACGATATTGTTGTTTTGAATAAGCGAAGCGGTATTCTTATTGCAGCAGACCGCTACGATCCCGATGCGCCGCGCCTTGATCTTATTGCAGAAAAAGAATTCGGCAAATTGTATGCCGTTCACAGAATTGATAAGGACACTTCTGGCCTTATTATTTATGCCAGAAATCCTGAAGCCCAGCGTACCCTTTCCATGCAGTTTGAAAACCGCGAGGTTCACAAAACTTATCACGCCCTGGTTTACGGTCATCCTATGTGGAATGACCTTCACGTAACTCTGCCCCTTAAGCCGGACGGAGATGCCCGCCACAGAACTGTTGTTGTAAAGCGTGGAGGAAAGCCCAGCGTAACTGATTTGCATCTGATTGGAAGCTGCGGTCAGTTTTCCTGGATTGAAGCTAAGCCTTTGACAGGCCGCACCCACCAGATCCGCGTTCACCTGGCTGAAAACGGCTTTTGTATTGTATGCGACCCTCTTTACAGTGGTAACCAGAAGCCCCTGCGCCTGAGTGAAATTAAAAAGAACTGGCGGGGTGACGAGGATGAAGAGCGTCCTTTGCTGAGCCGTCTTGCCCTTCACGCATATAAAATAGAATTTAATCATCCAAAAAGCGGTGAAAAAGTAAGCTTTACGGCGCCTTATCCTCGTGATATGGAAGCGGTAAGAAAACAGTTTGCAAAGATTTACGGGGTTGATTCGATTGCCGAATAAAAAAGTTTTTAAATCACTTTTAATTTCTCTTTTTCTTCTGATTGCGGGGGGCGTAAAGGCTTTCTCCTTTGAGCTTTTTCAGTTTTCGGTGGCACCTAAGTATGCAATCCAGAACGGGCAGATGAATGAATATGTAATTTATGCTAACGGGCATACAGAAAGTGAATTAACCTGGGATATAAAATGGCTTAATCTTTTAGGTATTAATGCAAGTATGGGCTGGGAAATGCTTCTTCTGGAAGCAAACTGTATGTGGGGTATTCCTAAATCCAGCGGTATGATGTGTGATTCAGACTGGCTTAACAAATCTAATTATGGAATGAAGACAGACTATTCAGAAAGTGATAATAAAATCACATATCTTGGAAACCTGGATTTAAGGTTTGGACTTAATATAAAAACCTGGGATTTTCTTCATTTAATTCCCTATGCAGGAATATCTTATGACAGGATTTCTTTTACGGCTCTGGGTGGAAATTACTGGTATGGCGATTCGGGGTCTACACATTTAGGATATGATGTGGCCTATAATGATCCGCTTGCAAAAACAGGAAGCTTTGGCACTGATAATGATGTAATAACTTATGACAGGGAAACTTTTAATTATAAAATCGGTCTGAAGGTAAAATATAATTTTTTCACCCGTTTTACTCTTGCTGTAGATTTTGGACTTGCTGTTTTTACGCAGGTAAATTCTGTTGATCATCATGTCCTGAAAGATAATTCAAGCGGGGCAGCCTATTATCTTGATAAAATGCAGGGATTTTTTAAATCTTTTGATGCCGCTGCTGAGTTTGATGTAAATATCTGGAAGGGACTTTCTGCCGGTGCCGGCTTCAAATTTGTCCTTATAAATAATACAGATGGAAATGATTATTGTCGTAAGAGTACAGAAACGAAATATTCCATTCCATCTGATGGTTCAAAAGCAAGGGCTTCCGGCTACTATTATAATATAGAAGCCTTTCTGCGTTATTCCTTCTAAATTATCCTTTCTCCCATAAAAATACGAAAACGTTGTCATAAAAATCTTTACAAAACTAACTTTCAATGTTAAAAATGTTTATATGTCGGAAGTAACAATCAAAGATATTGCAAAAGAATGTGGCGTTAGTTTTTCTACTGTAAGCAAGGCTCTTAAGGGCAGTTCGGAAATTGGGGCTGCAACAATTCAGCTTGTGGAAGAAACTGCTAAGAGAATGGGCTATCAGGCAAATGCCGCCGCAAGAAAACTCCGCACAAACCGTTCTTACGACATTGGTGTGATATTCGAGGATGCAACCGGAAGCGGACTTCAGCACCAGTACTTCGCTTCAATTTTTGATTCACTGAACATTACAGCAAATTCGCTGGGCTACAACATCAGCTTTTTGAATAACGTAAACCGCTCAAAATCTTCATATTTGAGTCAGGCTAAATATCGTGGCTTTGACGGTGTTGTTGTTGCCTCTACAAACGATTTTCACCGCCCTGACATTCAGGAGCTTATTCATTCTGATATTCCCTGCTGTCTTCTGGACTATACCTCCGAAAAAGACTGTTCTTCAGTTTTAAGTGATAACGAAAACGGAATCCGCCAGATTGTCGAGTACCTTATTTCTATGGGACACAAGAAAATAGCTTATGTTTACGGTGATACAAGTGACGTTACCAACGTGCGTCTGGATACCTTCTATGACGTAATGAGGGAGCATAAACTTCCCGTTCCGAAGGAATATGTAATTAAAGGCGTTTATCATGAGCCGAAATCCAGCGAGCACGCAACACGTAAGCTGCTTGCCCTTAAAAATCGTCCTACCTGCATTTTATATCCCGATGATTTTGCCTACCTGGGCGGCATGAAAGTCCTTCACGAAGAAAATCTCCTGCCTGGGCGCGACATCAGCACTGTAGGCTATGACGGAATCTTCCTTTCTTCGGTTCTGTCACCGGTTCTTACAACTTATTCTCAGAATGCTAAGGAAATCGGAAGGCAGCTGGCAAGTCTTCTTATTCAGCGTATAGACAATTCTGCCCTTGATTTTCAGGTTGTCCGCGTAAAAGGTCAGCTGAGGGAAGGGCAGACTGTCTGCAGACTGTAAATTCTTTCTAAAACAAAAATTTATAAAAAATTCTGATAAAATTTTCTTGACAGTCTGAAATTATGATGTAATATTAAACTACAACGTTTTCGTAGCGACAACGTTTTCGGAAACTTGTGAAAAAAATTATTTTAGGAGAAAATCATGAAAAAGTTGGTTTCTGTAGTTGCAGCTGTAGCTATGGTTGGAATGGCTTTGCCAGTGTTCGCTGCTAAAAAAGCAAAGACACAGGGTAAAGTTCTTAACATTTGTGTATGGAATGAAGAGTTCCAGTCTCGTTTTAGAGATTACTTTGAGAAGGCTGGAAAACTTCCTGCTGACGTAAAAGTTAACTGGATCATCACTCCAAACCAGGGTTCTGCATATCAGAACAAATTGGACGAGCTTCTTTTGAACCAGGAAAATGTTTCTGCTGATGAAAAGATTGACTTGTTCCTCGTAGAAGCAGACTATGCTCTTAAATATGTAGACACACCATATGTACTCGATGTTAAAAAAGACATCGGTCTTAAAGATGCAGACCTCGCTCAGCAGTACAAATATACAAAAGATGTAATGACTGACTCTAAAGGAAAACTTAAGGGTGTAACATGGCAGGCTTGTCCTGGTGGATTCATCTATCGCCGTTCAATCGCTAAAGATGTTCTTGGTACAGATGATCCTGCACAGGTTCAGGCAGCTCTCAGCAACTGGGACAAATTCGACTCAGTTGCTGCAAAAGCAAAGGCAAAAGGATACTTTATGCTTTCTGGTTACGATGATGCTTACCGTGTATTCAGCGACAACGTTGGAACAGCTTGTGTAAAAGGAAACAAAATCGTAATCGATCCACAGATTAAACGCTGGATTGCTCAGACTAAGACTTACACAGACAAGGGTTACAACAACAAGGCTAACCTCTGGTCAAATGAATCATTCAAGGGTGCAGCAAAGAACGGTAAAGTATTCGGATACTTCGGACCAGCATGGTTCATCGACTTCTGTCTCGCTCCAGCAACATTGGATGACCCTTCAGCACCAAAGAAGCTCGGAAACGGTTCATACGGTGACTGGGCATTCTGTAAAGGTCCTCAGGGCTTCTCTTGGGGTGGAACCTGGATTTGTGCTGCCGCAGGTACAGATAACGTAGATATCATCCGCGACATTATGTACACAATGACTTGTGACAAAATCACAATGACAAAGATTGCAAAAGAAGCATCTGACTTCGTAAACAACGAAGGTGCTATGCTCGACGTAGCTAACTCTGATTACCAGAACCCATTCCTTGGTGGTCAGAACCACATCAAGATGTTCCTTGATTCAGCTAAATCTATCTCTAAGACTACTATGACAATGTACGATCAGGGATTTGCTGAGAAGATTCAGGGTGCTATGCAGGACTACTACAACGGTGACGTTGATGAAGCAAAAGCTTGGGACAACTTCTACAAGGCATTGATTGAACTTTATCCTAACCTCCAAAAGTAAAGTTCATTAATATAAGAGGCAGTCGGCTGGACAAAGGCTGCCTCTAATTTCACCTCTGTGCTGCCTGAAAAGTAATACAGAATCAAAATTTGCTTTTTGGGCGGCATTTTTTTTGTTCAGATTTTTACAACAGTTTTATTAATTCAAGGAGCTATCCTTATGGCTAATGAGAAAGGTAAAAAAACAAGAAAAATCAACTACAACAACTGGGGTTACTTCTTCATTGCACCATTCTTTGTTGTTTTTGTAATTTTTCAGCTGATTCCTCTCATCACAACAATCGGAAACAGTTTTTTTGAAAACTATCGTGTTGGACTTATGCAGGTAGGACCTACTTTTAATGGTCTTCAGAATTTCCACGAAATTTTCTTTGAAAGCGATGTGCCTCGTTATGCACTCAACACAATGATTATGTGGATTTTGGGTTTTTTGCCTCAGATTATTTTTTCACTCTTGCTTTCAATCTGGTTCACAGATACTGAACTCAATCTTAAGGCTACCCAGTTTTTTAAAACAGTAATCTACATGCCTAACCTGATCATGGCTTCTGCTTTTGCAATGCTCTTCTTTGTAATCTTTGCAGACGGCGGTCCGGTTAACAGCATTCTCCTTAATATGAATATGATAAATAACCCTATCCGCTTCCTGGTAAAAACAGGAACTGTAAGAGGTCTTGTTGCCTTTATGAACTGCCTTATGTGGTACGGTAACACAACTCTTCTTCTTATGAGCGGTATTATGGGAATCGATAACTCTATCTTCGAAGCTGCCCGAATTGACGGTGCAAACCCGGTTCAGGTTTTCTTCAAGGTAACATTGCCTCAGCTGGCACCGATTTTGATTTACGTTGTAATCACTTCACTTATTGGTGGTATTCAGATGTTCGATGTTCCACAGATTTTGACAAATGGTGAGGGTAACCCTAACCGAACTTCTATGACTTTGATTATGTATTTGAACAAGCACCTCTTCAGCAAGAACTACGGTCTTGGTGGTGCAGTTTCTGTTGTATTGTTTGTAATTACAGCTGCCTTGAGCGGTATCGTTTACAAGTTCAATATGCAGTCTTATAAGAGAGGTAAGTAATATGACTAGAGCAACTTTAGCAACAAGACGATTCGTTTGTTATTTTGTTTTGGGAGTTCTTACTTTCCTGTCTCTTGCTCCCTTTGTACTTTTGATTTTGAACTCAACAAGACTTCATTCGCAGCTTGTAAAAGGTTTCAGTCTTCTGCCAGGTCCATATTTCTTTAAGAACCTTGGTAACCTTCTTGCAAACGACAACATTCCTATTCTTTCTGGTCTTTGGAACAGTGTACTTGTTTCTGTATTCAATGCCTTGCTTTCTGTTTACTTCAGTGCAATGACAGCTTACGGTATTCATATGTACAACTTTAAGGGAAAGAATATGGTATTCAAGTTCATTATGGCAATTATGATGATCCCGACTCAGGTTACAGCACTTGGTTTTGTAAAGCTTGTTGCCGGAATCCATATGACTAACACCCTCTGGCCTTTGATTCTTCCTGCAATCGCAGCTCCGGTTGTTTTCTTCTATATCTTGCAGTACATGGAATCAGTTTTGCCTTACTCAATCGTTGAAGCCAGCCGCGTTGACGGATGTAACGAGTTCCTTACTTTCAATGTGATCGTACTTCCAATGATTAAGCCGGCTCTTGCAGTTCAGGCAATCTTTGCTTTTGTAAGCTCATGGAACAACTACTTTATGCCTGCCTTGATTTTGAGCTCAAAGACAAAAAAGACAATCCCAATTTTGATTGCCCAGCTCCGTTCAGCTGACTTCATGAAGTTTGACCTTGCCCAGGTTTACATCATGATTTGTGTTGCAATCATCCCATTGCTGATTGTATATCTCTTCCTTTCACGCTACATCATCGGTGGTGTAACGAGTGGTGGTGTAAAGGAATAAAGCTTATAATAGTGAATCCGTTAAAAATCAAGCTGCGACAGCGGGTTGATTTAGGATTTACTTTGAAAAATGCTCAGGGGGCGAGACTAGCGAGCCCCAAATTAGGAGAAAATTAGTATGAAATTCGGAAACTTTGATGACAGTAACAAAGAGTATGTAATCACAACCCCAAAAACTCCATACCCATGGATTAACTATTTGGGAAGCCAGAAATTCTTCAGCTTGATTTCTAATACAACTGGCGGTTATTCATTCTATACAGACGCACGTCTTCGTCGTCTTACCCGTTACCGCTACAACGATATGCCGCTTGATAACAACGGTCACTACTTCTTCATTAAAGATGGTGATACAATCTGGAATCCTGGCTGGCAGCCAACTCAGACTCCGCTTGATTCTTACGAGTGCCGTCACGGCTTCGGCTATTCAAAATTCATTTCTAAAAAGAATGATTTGAAGGCTGAAGCAGTTTACTTTGTTCCAAATACAGAAAACGCCGAAGTAGAAATGCTTACCCTCAAGAACGAAGGAAAATCAGACAAAACTGTAAGCCTTGTTTCTTTTGTTGAATGGTGTCTCTACAACGCAAGCGACGACTGCCAGAACTTCCAGAGAAACTTCTCTACAGGTGAAGTTGAAATTGAAGGCAGTGCAATCTACCACAAAACTGAATACCGCGAGCGCCGCAATCACTTTACTTTCTACTGGTGCAACCAGAAAATCGACGGGTTCGATACAGACCGCGAAACCTTCCTCGGACTTTACAATCCTATTTCTGCACCAAAAACAGTTGTTGAAGGAAAATCAGGAAACTCAGTTGCAGACGGATGGTCTCCAATTGCTTCTCATCGCGTAAATATGACTTTGAAAGCTGGTGAAGAAAAGACTTTGATTTTCGTTCTCGGCTACATCGAGATGGACAACGACAAGAAATTCCTTTCTGAAGCAGACAAAAAGAAGGCTTTGGATGCAGGACTTCTCCGCACAAACACAGCTTCAGGTGTAATCAATAAGGAAAAAGCATACGAGCTCCAGAAGAAGTTTGATTCAAAAGAGAAGGTAGAAAAAGAACTTGCCGCTCTTAAAGCATTCTGGGATGAAACATTGAGCCACTTCTCTATCAAAACTGGCGATGAAAAACTTGACCGTATGGCAGTATGGAACCAGTACCAGTGTGTTGTAACTTACAACTTTGCACGTTCTGCTTCTTACTTTGAATCAGGAATTGGTCGTGGACTTGGTTTCCGCGATACTTCTCAGGATATGCTTGGTGCCGCTCACCAGCTTCCAGCTAGCCGTATCCGCGAACGCCTTTACGACGTTGCCGCAACTCAGTTTGAAGACGGTTCTGCTTACCACCAGTTCCAGCCTCTTACAAAACGCGGAAACGCTGATATCGGTTCTAACTTCAACGATGACCCACTCTGGCTTGTTCTTGGTGTTGGTAACTACATCCGCGAAACAGGAGATGTTGACTTCCTTAAAGTTGATGTTCCATTTGATAACTCAGAAACAAACAAGGCTACAATGTTCGAGCACCTTCGCCGTTCATACAACTACATCCCTAACCACATGGGACCACACGGCTTGCCACTTATCGGCCGCGCTGACTGGAACGACTGTCTCAACCTTAACTGTTTCTCTACAAACCCTAACGATTCATTCCAGACTTGTACAAACAAGGAAGGAAAGAACGCTGAATCAGTTATGATTGCCCAGATGTTCGTATTTGTAACACCTGACTACGTTCAGATGTGCCGTCTTATGGGTGATGAAGCTGAAGCAAAACGTGCAGAAGAGCTTTGCAAGAAGATGGAAGATGCTATCTGTACTGCAGGCTGGGACGGAGAATGGTACGTTCGCGCTTATGATGATGCAGGACACAAAATCGGTTCTAAGGAATGCGAAAACGGAAAAATCTTCATCGAAAGCCAGGGCTTTGGTACAATGGCAAAAATCGGTAAAGATAAAGGCTATCCGGAAAAATCTCTGGACAGCGTAAAGAAATATCTTGATTCTAAATACGGAATCTGTATCCTCTGGCCTGCTTACCAGGAATACCACGTTGAGCTTGGTGAAGTTTCTTCTTATCCACCTGGATACAAAGAGAACGGCGGTATCTTCTGCCACAACAATCCTTGGGTTGTAATTGGTGAAGTTGTAAATGGCCGTCCTCAGGATGCATGGGAACACTACACAAAGATTGGTCCAGCATGGGTTGAAGAAAAATGGTCTGACATCCACCGCACAGAGCCTTATGTTTACAGCCAGATGGTTGCAGGACAGGAAGCCCGCCGCGAAGGTGAGGCTAAGAACTCTTGGCTTACAGGTACAGCCGCATGGAACTTTGTTGCACTTTCACAGTACATCTGTGGACTTCGCCCTCAGCACGCTGGTCTGGAAATTGAACCACGCCTGCCAGAACACGTTAAGAACGCAGAGTTTACACGTAAATTCCGTGGGGTAACATATCACATCACTGTAGAAAACAAGAAGAACACAGGTGCTGTTTCGCTTGAAGTAAAGGGCGGAAAGGCTAATGGTCTTATTGTTGCTGCTGACGCTGGTGCTAAAGACGTTTACGTTAAGGCTGTAGTGGCTTAAAACGGGGCGTTGCGGGGTGCCCCCGCTGAGGGGGTAGCGTAAAAGCAGCGCTTTGGAGCGAGGGGGAGACTTCCCCCTCTTTTTTTTATCATATTTTTATAGATATAATTACAAAATACTGTTATAATAATATAGTAAAAACTTTTAAAAAGTGATTCGGTGGGATTTATGCTTTTATGAGGTGAAATTTGATTCGGACACTTTTTAACAGGTTATTTTCTCTTTTCGGACTTTTGTTGTCCCTCATTTTTCTTTTTTCCTGTTCAAATATCATAAGTGATGCTTCTATAAACTCCCCGGTAACTGATAATTCTTCAAAAATCATATATATTTCTGGAACTATTAATTCCTCATATAAAAACGGGGCCACTCAGCTGCAGAATGTTGATCCTTCGCCAGATTCGCAGGCGGAAAGTGAGGCCCGCTCTGCTATTCCTAATCTTGACGTATCTTCAGGTACTTCTTTGTATGAATACTTTGTAAGTGCCGAAACAAAGGGGGCCGCTTCATCCCAGACAGTAGAGGGAATCGTAAAAGCTGATTTGACCTATACAATCGGGCTGAAAAACGGCTATAAATGGCAGGTGACGGCCGGAATCAGGCGCAAGGCAGATAAGGCTATGATTATGTCGGATTCTTATGAGGTTAATGCTGATGAGCAGGCGTCCGCTTCCTCGAAAAACCTCTTGCTGAAGCCTGCTGAAGGTGACGGAAAGATAGATTTGAGCATTACGGTAGATTCTTCTGTTTTTGCGGTGCAGGTTCTCTTTGATGATGCTGCTGTTCAGGCTCGATGGGATAGTGCGGTCTCTGCTGGTGGAGAAGTTTCAACTTCCAAAATCTCCATTACTTCCATTAAAGCCGGGATTTATTACGCAACAATTAATTTTTTAGATGCGCATGGCATTATCCTGTTTTCTACAGAGCAGGCAATCAATGTTTTTCCGGGCGGAATTGCTACTGAAAAATGGGTTGCCGGCAGCAGCGGCGGCGTGATTGAAGGGGGAGTTTTTAATCTTTCATCTTCCCTGCTTAATACAGCGGCAAGAAACGTTTTTTATGTTACGGCAGAAAACTCAACGATTATTGACGCTGCTGAGGCCAAAGGCGCCAGTGATACTAATGAAGGAAGCGCTTACAGTCCTCTTCCTGGTATTTCCAAGGTCATTGAAAAAATCAATGCTGGCGGCGATTCTTCAAAAAAATATACGATTTATGTAAAAGGCACTGTAAAAGATAATGTAACAATTGACTGTTCAAATATAGCTTCTCTTTTGATTACAAACGTGCCGGGCTCTGAGGCCGTAATTGACGGAAATAATTCAACTGAAAGTCCTGTTGTAACGGTTTCAACAACAAAGACCGTAACGATGACAAACATAAAAATCACAAAGGGAAACTGTCACGGACTTTATCTGCAGACTGGCGCTGTGGTAAAGCTGGGGAAGGGCGCTGTTATTGACGGAAACTCATCTGGAAGTACGGTAAGCACTGTAAACGGTGGCGGCGTCTGTATGGAAAGTAATTCAGAACTTTATATGTATGATGATGCTGTAGTCGGACAGAAGACGATGCCAGCCGGTTCTACTTATTCTAACAAAGCAACAGCCTTTGGTGGTGGTATTTACTGCAATGGCGGAAAAATCTACATGGGCTATAAAGACAGCTCAACTCCAGATAAAGCTTTTACAGGTGGTGTTTATAATAATATGGCAGACCAGCAGGGTGGCGGTGTTTATATAGGAAACGGTTCAACCTTTAATATGGAAGGTGGTGAAATTTCATCAAATACTTCTACTATTGGAGGCGGAATTGCCAATAATCTTGGTATCTTTAGTTTTACCGGCGGTAAAATTTCTTCAAATACTGCCTTTGAAAATAATAATAATAATGGCGGTGCAATTTATTCCAAGGCAGGAACTATTAAAATTGGTGGCTCGGCTTATGTTCCATTTGATTCTGCGAACGGAAATATAATTTATCTTGATAACGAGAATTCTGATGGCAGCGGCAATCTTCCGAACTTTGTTATTACTTCTTCACTTACGCCGCCTTCTGAGTGTACGGATGGTATTATTGCAGTTATTAAGCCTTATGAATATAAGATTGCCCAGACGATACTGACGGCTTCTGGCAGCGTTACTCTTAGTAATGAAGTTTCTAAGTTTGGCGTGCTTGATCAGGTTGTTTCTGACAAAACATATAACTGGAAGATTCTGAAAGACGGTACTCTGACACGTCCTGCAACGGCTTCTGATGCTGCAGATGTAATTGCCGGAATGTCGAAGAGCGGAACTGTGGTGATTTCGGGTTCAATTTCAAGAGAAGCTTTTGACGCTATTGCTACAAATCTTAAAGCTTTGCCTTCGGGACTTGAGGTTACACTGGATATGAGCGGGCTTAATATTGCGGCAGCGGAGGTGTCTTCTAAAGTTGGCCTTCCTTCTACATCATTTAAAGGCTGCACAAATCTTGTATCTGTTATACTTCCTGATAATCTTGAAGATATTGAAGGAAGTGCTTTTGAAAATTGTTCCGCTTTGAATTCTATAGTTATACCAGCTACTGTAACAAGAATTGAGATGAGTGCCTTTGAAAAATGTAGCGGACTTACAACAATAAAGTACAGGGGTTCAGAGTCTGCATGGGGTTCTGTAACAAAAGGTATGGATTGGAATAAAGATTGTCCTGCTACTATGTCGATAATATATGATTATAAGGATTAACAGGAGGATATGATTATGAGAAAGATAAAAAGAATTCCATATTTCCTCCTTTTAGCACTTGCAGCTTTTTTATTTGCTTCCTGTGATGTAATGAATAATCCTGTGAAGGATTTTTTTTCGGATTCTATGAGCTTTGCAGGCGGAAGGGAAACTTCTGGACAGGCTGATGAAAAAAAAGGCGATGATAACAGTACAGCTGATGAGCCTGGCAGCACTGATGAAATAAGTGACACAACTGAGCCAACCAATCCAACTGATCCAGCAGATCCAAATATATTTCTTTTTGATGATATAGATTTACAGACCTCCCTTGTTTACTATGTTTCTGCTACTGGCGATGATGATGCTGCCGGTGACAAGGAAAATCCATTAAAGACAATTGATAAGGCACTCCGAACTTTGAAAGCGGCATTCCCGGCTGATGCAACAAAGACAAAGGGCTATGTTCTGCTGCTTAGTGATATCAGCATTACTGAGGAAATTGATTTTGATGACTATCAATTTGCTGCTCTTGACCCTCAGATTGTGGATATTACAATTGCGGGCTATCAGGAAAGACGCGTTATAAATGCAGGTTCTAACTGTAGAATCCTTAAGCTTGGCTACACAAAGGGCAATATGTCCTTCTTAAATCTGACTTTTAAGGACGGATATTCAACAGATACTGGTGGAGCCGGACTCTATATTTCTTCTACTGATTGTGGTGGTAAGCAGGTTTTAATTGAGTATTGTATTTTTACAGAAAATGAAAGTACGTATTCAGGTGCGGCAATTTGTCTTAATACTGAATATGAGGTGCTTGTAAAAAACTCTGAAATTTCAGGAAACAAATGTTCAGATGGTGCTTCTGCTTTTGATATAACATATAAAACTTTCCAGTCTGGACTTATAATTACTGATACAGTAATAAAAGATAATACAACAACCGCTTCTTATGTTGTTTCAGGTACAGCAGTGTCTTATGATTATGGCTATGTAATGAACGGAGATATGTTCACAAGACTTGGTGGTGGAGTTGTTATTAAAGATAATTCTATAAAACAGGTTTCTTCTGACGCGGCCGCAGACTATTCAAAGCTTTCTGCAATTCATAATAGTCAGCTGGATAAATCCCTTAGACTTACGGGTGCAAATACTATAAAGAATAACTTTGTCTATCTTGATGACGGTTCGGAGCTTGTAAGAAATATTGTTCTTTCGACAACAGGAAGCGGAAGAACTTCACCTTACCTTGTTATTGAAGGTGATTGTAATGGCAGTTCAATTGGAGTAAGTATTTTATCGGCCATTACAAGTGCGGTTACATTTACTTTTGATTATAAGACTAAAGGAAACACCGTCGCTCCTGGCAGCATATTCGTAAGTGACTGTTCATACGGAATCGGTTATGATTCAACGGGTAGTGAGGCTGCCTTCCTTGTGTCCGGCGGAAGCTTTGGAAGTGCGCTGGATTATTCTGTTAATTTTGCAACGAGCCCTTCTGTATTGCCATCCGGCTTTGCTTCTACCATTAAGGTTACCCCTACTGTTATTTACAACGGCGCTGATGTTACTTCTTCTGTTAGTGATGATATTACCTGGAGCCTTGTTTTGAAGTGCGGATCTGTTACGGTTGCAAAATCAGAGGAAAATACAAACACAAATACTCTTACTGTAACTGCTGCTCAGGCTTTGCCGGATAATTACACACTTTATGTTACAGCGACCTTGAACGGCATTGCTTATGACGAAACTGTTTCTTTACTCTGCAAAAATACTCTGGAAGGCATGGTTTCTGTTTCCGGGGCTTCTGTGAACGGTGCAGTTGCTGATTCAGGGGTTTTCGTAACCGGAAGAAATTTAACAATTCCTGCTATGTATGCGGGAGAGAGCGAATTAACTCAGAAGGAATATCTTGAATACTGTTATTATGCTCATTATTCTCCTGCTGCTGCTTACACCGGGGACAATTATCCGGCCTGCTATGTAAGCTGGTATGATGCAATTGTTTACTGTAACCTGAGAAGTATTGCAGAAGGCCTTACTCCGGCTTACAGTTTGGGCGGCGAAACAGATCCACGAAACTGGGCTGGAATTGTTAGCGGCAGCGGAGAAAATGCCGGTAAATACTGCGGTCCTCATGATGATACAGACAGCTGGAATAACATTACCTTTGATACAAGTGCAAACGGCTGGCGTATGCCTGTAGAAGCTGAGTGGGAATACCTTGCCCGCGGAGGAAATCTGGATTCTGCAAGTCAGACAATATATGCCGGAAGTAATAACTTGGAGGAGGTTGCTTGGACAAAAGCCAACGCTTCTGCACCTAACTTAGTAAAACAGAAGGCTGCTAACTCGCTTGGTCTTTATGATATGAGTGGAAACGTATTTGAATATGTCTGGGACTGGTATGGCGGAGGTATAACATCTTCTGTTGGTATGACAGGTTATGCTTCACCCGATAATGATTACAGGCGCGTAGTTCGCGGTGGCGGATATACTTATGGCGCAGATAAGGCACAAATATCTGATCGTAGTGTTACTAATCAGCCGAAAGATCGCTTTGGTAACTGCGGCGTCCGTATCGTAAGAAATACAAATTAGCAAAAAAAATGAAGGCTGCCCCGTGAGGCAGCCTTCATTTTAATCAACCTGCACTGGCAGGTTTACGGTACAGTCCACACTCCTATTCGAGAATGGCACCTTTATCTGCTGAACTAACTAATTTAGCATATCTAGCCAGGTAACCAGTCTTAACTTTTGGTTCCGGGGCCTTCCATGCGGCGCGGCGGCGTTCAAGTTCTTCGTCGCTTACGTCCAGGTGAATCTTGTAGTTATTGATGTCCAGAGTGATTTTATCTCCTTCCTGAACAAGGGCGATTGGACCCCCTACCGCAGCTTCCGGCGAACAGTGACCAAGCGAAGCGCCTCTTGTTGCGCCCGAGAATCTACCATCTGTAATCAGCGCTACCTGCTTGTCCAGGCCCTGTCCTGCAAGGGCTGCTGTTACAGCCAGCATTTCGCGCATACCAGGGCCGCCTTTTGGACCCTCGTAGCGGATAACTACAACGTCACCCGGCTTAATCTGAGCCTTCTGAACAGCTTCCATAGCCTCGCTTTCATCATCAAAAACGCGGGCAGGACCTGTGTGCAGCATAAGCTCTTTTGCACAGGCAGAGCGTTTTACAACAGTTCCGTTTGGTGCAAGGTTTCCAAAGAGGATTGCAATACCGCCGTTGTCGCTGAATGGATTTTCAATAGGGCGGAGGATTTCAGGATTGCGGTTTCGAACGCCCTTAATATTTTCTGCAATTGTTTTTCCTGTTGCTGTGATGAGGGAAGTGTTGATAAGGTTTTTCTTTGCAAGCTCAGCAAGAACAGCCTGAACACCGCCTGCATCATCAAGCTCGCACATAAAGGTGTGGCCGGCAGGAGCCAGGTGGCAGAGGTTTGGAGTGCGGTTAGAAATTTCGTTTACTTCGTGAAGGTCAAGCTCAAGACCTGCTTCGTGCATAATTGCAGGAACGTGGAGCATTGTGTTTGAAGAACATCCTAAAGCCATGTCTGCAGCAAGAGCGTTGCGGAAGTTTTCTGCTGTCATCATCTTGCGGGCTGTAATTCCCTTGTTGTAAAGGTTCATAACTGCCATACCTGCGTGTTTTGCAAGGGCAATACGCTCACCTGTTACGGCAGGGATTGTTCCGTTTCCCGGGAGACCAAGACCAAGAACTTCTGTAAGACAGTTCATAGAGTTTGCAGTGAACATACCGGAGCAGGCTCCGCAGCCAGGGCAGGCACGGTGTTCCATTTCCTTAAGCTGTTCTTCTGTGATTTTTCCGACTGCAAGACCACCTACAGCCTCAAACATATCTGTCAAAGAAAGATTTTTGCCCGAGTAAGGGTTAGAGGCGTCGTTACCGGCAAGGTGTCCAGGCATCATAGGACCTCCGGAAACAAATACTGTAGGCAGGTCAAGGCGGGCAGCGGCCATAAGCATACCAGGAACGATTTTATCGCAGTTTGGAATCATAACAAGGGCGTCAAACTGATGAGCCTTGGCTACACATTCAACGCTGTCGGCAATAAGTTCGCGGGTAACAAGGGAATATTTCATTCCTTCGTGCCCCATAGCGATTCCGTCACAAACGCCGATTGCAGGGAATTCAACCGGAGTTCCTCCTGCCATTCGTACGCCGGCCTTTACAGCCTCGGAAATGCGGTCAAGTTCAATATGTCCCGGAATAAGTTCATTTTTAGCACAGATAATTCCAACTAATGGCTGGTTCAATTCTTCATCGGTGTAACCAGAAGCGTAAAACAAAGAACGGTGAGGTGCACGAGCAACCCCTTTTTTTGCGTTGTCACTTTTCATAACATTACCTCGTTTTTATAAAAACTATATAAAAAAATAAGCCGGCATATACGCCGACTTAATAATAGCTTTAATTTTCTATATATTCAAGAAAGAAATTTATAAATACTAAAGTTTCTTTAATATTTATAAATAGCCCCGCCCGCAGGGAGCCTACTCATACTTATCCTGAATTACAAGCTTGATGAGCATATCATTCTTGATTGAAATGCGCTTTCTCTGTTCTGCAAGCTCGTTGCTATCCAGACTGATTCGCGACTGCTCACAAATCATCTTACCGTAGTCAGAAAGGGTAGCAGGACTTGAAGCTTCACAGGCGAAAATTACGTTTCGCTTGTTGATGAAGTGGAAGTAGAACTGCTTGAACTCTTCGTTATCAGACGGCAAAGCATAAAGAAGAATGATTCGCTTGAAGTCGTGAATGCGGGCAATCTTCTTTACACAGGTCATCAGCTTGTCGCTGAATGTGTGCTCTCCAATATCAGAAGTGATGATTTTTTCTGCAATTACGAAGAGATCGCTGTCTGCAGGAGGTTCTCCTGCCGGCTCACAAAGTTCGATCTTACTGAATCCAACTGATTCAAGAAGGATTTTTGTTTTAGAGTCAACAGCAAGCCTGTCGCTCATATTGATATGAAGGTCATCTTTTCCAGCAGGCTCATCAGGTTCACTTGAAGAAAAGAGATTTGCAAGTTCCTCATTTGAAACTGCACCGTTATTTGACGCAGAAGATTCTTCAGCAACATCTGCTTCAATTCCAACTCCAGTTACACTATCGATACGCTCTTTTTCTTCACCCATGATATCGGCAAGCATATCATCTACATTGCTATCAGACATTTTATTTTCCTCCGTATTTTCCACGTCGTTGTTTTTTATATTAATATTTTCCTCAGCCGGAGCCGGGGCTGGTTCAGGGGCAGTTGGAGTTTCCTCTGCAACCGCTTCTGCACCCATTGCAGTCAGTTCTTCGTCATTTGCAGAAATCTCAGGACTGAAAATATCATCTTCTTCCAGGTCATCCGAATCAGCAATCATTACTTCGGAATCGTCTTTAAGACTATCCTCGTAAAATTCGATTACATTTTTTTCTGCCGGAGTAACCTTCAGCCGAAGCTTGTCAGCTCCTTCGATTGATTTTTCGTAAAGACAGCCGTCTTCTTCATTTACGTAAAAAAGATTGTTGCCGTCATCTACGCGGATATTACGAATTGAATCACAGCCTTCAAAGGCATCATCACTCAGCTCGTAAAGGTGTGCCGGAAAAACCACAGTTTCAAGACTCTTGCAGCCCGCAAAAGCTTTGGAATGGATTTTTGCAACCGTATTCGGAACTACAAGCGATTTTATGGAAGTACAGCCTGCACAGCAGTTTTCAGGAATATCCTGGATTCCCGCTCTGAAAGGAATTTCGGGCAGGGAAGAACAGCCATAAAAAAGTCCTTCAGGAAATTCTGTAACAACACTCGGCATAGAAACCTTTGTGAGCTTTGAACATCCCGAAAAGAGATAAGGAGGCAGAACCTGTAAAGAAGAGGGCAGCTTAACCGAATCAAGCGAAGTCAGATTCTCAAAAAGACAGTCAGGCAGCTCTTTAATTGAATCCGGAAGGGTAATTGAAGTGACAGTGGTGCCCGCAAAGGCCTCGTCAACAATTTCCTTTGGACCATAAGGAACCAGTCCGTTGAATTCCCCGGAAGAAGTATCAATTCCGACCAGAGTATTCATGTCATTTGTGAAAAGCAAACCATTCTTAGATGTATATTCCGACATAGGTATATTTTAATCCACAATTGGGAATATCGCAAATCATTTTGTTATAATTTTTTTGCAGTAAGCCGTATATAGGCTGTCTAAACTTTTCTTAAAGAAAGTCTTATTTTCTGCCGATAAAAGTAGTGTCGGAGTGCGTCCACATTAGATTTATGAGCAGAATTTTAAGAATTAAAGTTCTTGTCATTACAATTTTTCTCTTTTTAACCAGCCTTTCAGCACAGGAAATGGTAATTCCTATGGTAAAGACGCCGTTCCCGGTTCACGGGGCAACCTGGAACAAGGATGGCAGCACCTTTGCCTACACTGAGGAAAACAACATCCTGGTTCGCGACGGAAACGAATATTCACTTCTGCAGTCAATTCAGACAGAAAACGGCGATTTGCAGTTTATGGAATATACTCAGGTGACGGAAGGTAAGGGCGACCAGCTGGCAACTCTTTCTGAATCAAATACGCTGGAAATCCGAATCCTGCCGGACGAAAGGCCCGTAAACGTTGCCCAGGTGAGCGCCGACAATTTCCCGACCGCTATGGCCTACAACTGGAACGGTAACTACCTGGCCACCGCCGACACAGGAAATTCAATCTACATTTATATGCAGAACTATATGACCGAAACGCTTATTGAACGAAAGAGTCAGGTTCTGAATCACAATGCCACAAGCCTGAGCTTCAGCCCGGACAACAAATATCTTGCTGTGGGCTGCGAAGACGATCAGATTTATATTCTGGACGTAAGCTCGGGTAAAGTCCTGTATTCAATGACTTATCCGAGTGATATGAAAATCACGCCGATTTTCACAAAGGATTCCAAGGGCATAATCTACCCGATTAAGAAAAAGAAGATAATCGTCACGGACTTTTACGGAAACGTCCAGCGAATCATAAAAGCCAAAAAGCCAATCCGCTCAATCAGCCTTTCGCCGGACGGCGATACTGTCATTTTAAACTGCGAAGACAATTGCTTCTATTATTACAGTCTTGAGACCGGAAAATGGCTGGGCTGGGTTCCACGCTACAGCCAGGCCCAGCTGACCTGTTACGCCTTTGATAATAACGGAAAGAAGCTGCTTCAGGGCTATGCAGACGGATGTATCTTCATTTTGGATTTGGAAGAAGTTTTCCTTTTGCCGGGTGAAAAGCCTCCTGCATTCAAACTGTACGTAGCAGACGACTCAACCAGCATGAAGGGAAAGAGCCTTGATCCTCGCGACCTTGAAAATCGCCGAGGAAACAGGAGGCCTTATTTTAAGAGCGGACACCAGATTGTAATTGATACAAGCTTTGCTGTTCTTCCAACGCCTTACATGATCGCAGTCTCTGCCGGAATCGGTTACAAAAACTACAAATGGCTCAAGCCATTCTACGTGGGAGCAGAGGTGGAGCCTTTTATCGGTTTCCCAACAAGCCAGTTCCCATACTCATATAAATTGCGTGGCGGCGAAATTGATACACCTCTTCTTATGGGCATGAAAGTTTATGCCCCTGTTGGATTTGCCATGAAGCCTCTGAGCAACGACCTCGAAGTTTTCGGAGAAGTTCTTTTGGGAACCTCACTCTGTCAGCTTTGGGACCGCCAGTTCGGAGATTCAAGGATAACAAGTAAGGTTTTTCCATCATTCTATATTGCCGGAAAAGTTGGACTCGGATGGAAATTTATTTCAGTGTCAGTTCGCGGAGAATATGACACGATTCTACAGTTCTCGTTTAGTGCGGATGTAGGATTCAACATCAATCTTCCAGGAGGTTAAGGAGGGCAAAACGTGAATAAGCTTCGTTTTGTAGTAATTCCCCTGCTCCTGCTTCTGGTGATTGGATGCTCGAACAGTGTTCAAACGATGCTTGATGACTACAATTCAAACTTTACAGTCACACATGCTGTAGATGATGGTTCTGCTCCAGTTCCTGGTGATCCGGATTTTGTGGCAGAAGACATGTTGTTTACAGAATATTACATTGCAAGCGATGATACGCTGAATCTTTGTGCGCCGCTGAAATGTAATTCGTACAGATGGGTTGTAACAGACCCCGAGGAAAATGTTCCTGACGGAGGCACACCAACAGAAATTGATGTGGTGATGTTTGAAGAAAGGGATAAAGTTTCCAGAGAGTTTATTACATATATTCCAGATTCCGGTCTGGTAGCAGGTAAAACCTATAAGCTTACTCTTACAGTTGTTGGTACAGCAGATAGAAAGACCTATACCGATACAGCCGGTCTCGTAATCTATAAGCATTACGAGTTTAGAAATTCTGAATGACAGGAGGTTAATAGGAAAAGTTATTAATTTCTTATCATCAGAACTAGAAAAATGCACAAAAAAACAACTAAAACAATTTTTTCATGGAGGTTAAAAATGAAAAAACTGACAAAAGTTTTTGCAGCTGCGTTAAGCCTTTTTGTTTTGTCTCTCACAGGATGTTCTAACCTTGTGGATGATGCAACAATTCAGGGTGATACAATAAAGGCAAAAACAGAAAGAACATTGACGATTTATGCAACAGGAAGTGAATCAAACATTACATTCCCTGATGCATCAGCTCGTACAATTCTTCCAGCTGCTTTGGATGGAGAAAATCTTCATTTCTACCTTTGGGGTAAAGATAAGCTAGGTTCAAATACAGACATTGAAAAACCTAGAAAGGTAACATTCTATGCTACTGCAGGAAGCAATGGCCGCGAAGGTTCTGTTGAACTTGACCTTCCTACAAGCCAGTACACCTTGTATCTTGTAGCAACAGTTACTCCTGTAAGTCTCTCTGATACAGCTGCAACAGATCAGACTGCCTTAAAGGCTGCTGCTGCATTGTTTGCTACTGCAACCGCTGATATGCGCTACAATGAAAAGGCAAGCTTCTATCTTAATCCTTATTTTTCAAGTGAAGGAAAAGGTAATGTCAAGCTTACTGTACATACAAACTGGGATATTGGTGCGCCATATACAACAGCAGGAAACATAAAATTCGGTATGTATAAGCTTACTGATGATACATCTGTAGGTAGTGAAAAAGCTCTCACTGCTGAAGAAATTACAGCAATGAACAACGCTACTCCAGGTACTCCAAACTTTGCTCCTACTGGTGTAACACCAGGAACTTATAACTTTAAGGTTAAGTTTGTAAATTCTGCTGCAAGTCCGAATAAGGTTTATGTATGGTCAGATACAATTGTTGTTCTTCCAAATCAGGATACAACAGCTGATATTGTAGTTCCAAATGTAATTGGTCTTCTTCCAACAAAACCTGAAAAATTCACAGCCCGCTTTGCAGAAGCAGAAAATACTTATACAGATCAGTATGATGTTATGTTCCTCTGGGAGGATAAAGCAAACAACGAACAGTACTTCAAGATTGACCTTATGGAGCTTATTGCAGCAGATACAGTTGATTCTGCTAATTATGATACTACATGGGCAACTTGTGTTGATAACAGCCGTAAATTCGAGACTCTCAAAAATGATGTATATGCTGACCATCGCTTTGTAAGCGGCAGCTTGAATGCAAATAGCGGAGATCTTGAATTCAGACTTCGTCTTGGAAGCCGTTACCTTGCTCGAATCAGTGCTTACAATGATGCCGGTGACTCTGAGCCTGTTTATATGGATCTTACGCTTGATGGTACTGCTATTTCAAGTGCTACTTATTCTCGTCCTTATGCTGAAGGCCTGGTTGTTTCAGAAATTCAACGGTTCCCTGGTGATACAATCAACCGCTTCCGTGTAACTTACAACTTAGATGAAGGCCGCTACTATAAGGCAACATACACAGGTTCAGATTCTCCATGGGGCAAAGTTACTGAAGTTGATTCTGCAACTCAAGCAACTCAGAAACAGATAACAACATTGAATGCTGACAAAAATGCTGATGTACGTTACTACTCTCAGATTGCTGCCGGAAACGAAATTCTAAACCCTATACGTGTAGCAAATCAAGAAGCATCAACAGCTGATGCAACTCCTGCATTTGCATTGTACAAGGCTGAAAGTGAATTCACAGGATGGAAAATTAACAGCACTACAGGAACAACTTTGTGGCGTATTAATGCATCTGCTACAGATGCACCTGCAGACCAGCATTTAATCGGACTTGCAGTTTCTTCAGAAGATACATCTCCATATAAAACGTACAAGGCTTACTATAAAGATCCTGCTCCTACTGCTGGTAGTGATCCTGATTACAAGTATGTAGGATTTGAAAACCTTGACCTCTTTGCTGTTTATGGAAGCGCAAAGGTTTCTATTTACAATCCTTCTGATTACCAGATTCTTGAAGGCGATGTATTTGTAAAGGTTGGCGATGCCGCAATTGCTGATGCAGAGGCTGCCGGAACAACACCAGCTAAGAGTTCTGCAATTGATGATGCTAATTCATTCTCTGTCAATGTAAATAAGACATCTGGTGTTTCAAAAGTATTTATTGGTGTCCGAAACTTCAAATACAGTAAGGTTGCTATTGAGGTTATAAAACCTGCAGGAGACACAATTACAGAAAATGTTGGCTCTGCTACAACAACCGAAGATCAGGACCGCTATGTTCTTGTAACAAAAGAACCTGCTGAGATGACTAGCGGATACTACAAACGTGATGGTAGAAACTCATATTCTGCTGAAACAACATGGACAGCTGGTAAAATTTACTACAAGGATGCAAATACAAACTATGGTACTCTTACAGAAAGTGCATACAAGAACTTTACATACTTTGAACTTCCTGCCCGTACTCAGTATGCGCCTGGTGTTTCTTACCTTGTAAAACTTAAGGGATACACAGACAAGAATCCTATGACTCCATTCACTTACGTTCTTACAATGAAAGTAATTGATGAATAATAGTATATTGTCTTTGTAATTATTATTGTGCAGTGCGGGGCTTTTAGCCCCGTGCTGTAATTTGTCTTAATAGAATTGAAAAAAATATATCCTGCCGTTCTGGCATTTTTTACATTTTTAATTTTCTCATTTCTGTCATGTTCAAATATCGTGTCTGATTCTGACCTTGATGCATACAAAGCATCTTCAAATGGTGTCACAATTATCGTAAAGAGTCAGGACAATACAATTGATTTTTCTTCGAGTGCAAGAAGTATTCTTCCTCAATCAGTTTCTTATTCAAGCCTTTATTTTTATCTTTGGGGAAAAAACAAAATTACAGGTCAAAATGTTCCTGTTTCAAAAGCAGATTTTAATCCTAGTACAGACAGTTCAACAGGAACAATAAGTATCAGTCAGTTAGCCTCAACAAGCTATGAGCTTTATCTTGGCGCAACAAAAGAAGAAATCCAGATTGATGGGGTTACAACAGAAACTGCCATCGCAAATATAAAATCTAAGCTTTATTATGTGGGACTTGCCTCAGCTGATTTGCGATATACCACACAAGTGGTATTTTATCTTACACCTTATGGAATTTCGGGCTTTGGAACAGTTTCATTAAAAATTTACTTCCCCTGGTATAATCCAGCGGACTATGGTTATAATATTACTGTCGGACTTTATGATGTAAAAACCGATGCGGAAATCAAACAGCAATACACCACTACAAGCGGAGTTATAAATCCAACTACAAAGATAACTCTGTCTTCTCCAATTGCAACTTCACTTCCTGCTTCTGATAATTATGGAGTCAATCATATAAATCCCGGTACGTACAATTTAAAAATAATTTTTGAAGGAATGAAAAAATATGTCTGGTCAGATACAATAACGGTTTTTGCAAATCGTGAAACTTCTGCCGATATTTGTGTTCCTGACATCGTATTAAATCCAACCCTACATGCTCCTGATAAATTTACAGCAGCTTATTCAAATCCATCAAATGATGCTGATGATTATTATTCTGTTGAATTCTGCTGGGATGATAATTCGAATAATGAAGAATATTTCCAGCTTGAGATTCTGGATATTACAAATCTTAATTACAGTATCTATCCTGGCGATTTAAATTACAGAACTGATGTCGCAAAAATTTTAGATTATGGAAATTCATATTCTCTGGAGGAGAAAGGTCAGGCTTGGCAAAATCTGATGACTTCCGGCTGTCAGAACAGTGTTTATACACCTCAAAATTACGGAGATTCCAATAATGAGGATTATTCAAGTTTTTGTCCTGCGGGAGCCCTTCTGGTAAATAATACTTTCATCGTCTTAAATTTTTATTTTGGAAAACGTTATCTTGCCCGCCTTTGCGCAAAAAACAGTGAAGGCTCATCAAAATATGCCTATGCGGATCTTACAAATGCCTGCGGAAGAAGCTTTGTTGATAGCGGAACTGGTCTAACTTTTTACAGTTGGGCTTTGAATTCAACTTCAATTAACCGTTATAAAATAAAATATCAGAGCAATAACGGTGATTTTTATGATTCTGATTTACAGACAATTATAAGTTCAATTCCTTTGTTTGAATTTTCCAATCAGGTTTCTCAAGTTCCTTATGCAGTTATGAATCCTGTTGATTATGTTTATGATTCGAATGGTAACAAAAAGGCAACTTTAAGAAATTTAACTTCTGCAATATGGCAGAAATGGCAGAAGGATTTTGTGGGTGGCCAGGATATGACGTCCCTTTATGACGGTTATAAGAGTCTTAATCTTTTTGCCTATTATGACGGAACAAATTCTTCTGCAATTACGATAACTCCAAATGAAGATGTTATGATTTTTGGAGGTTCATCAGAAAATGAAGGAGTTGTGATTAGCGGGGGAGAAACAACAAAAATTACTTATGATGCGGATTATAAATTTACTGTCAGCAGGAATGATAGTGACGGATACAAATGCTTGTGGTTTTATATCTATAATCCTCTGATTAATAACAGTCTGTCTACAAGAAAATTTATTGCTGATTCGATTTCTCTTTCTGTTATTCAGAATTACGGACTTACTGAAAATTATTCTCAAAGTTCTGTAACCCCTGATGTTAATTTTCCGCATTTCTTTGTTGATATTTCTGATGAAAATAAATATCCGGCTGGCAAATGGTATTTGGCTGAGGTAGCTCTTAGCCCTACTATGTCGCCTACAAATAAAAAGATTGTAACAATCAGGTTTTATATTACCGATTAATAATATAGAAGGTTTTTGAAAAAAAACTTTGCGGAGGAAATTAATGAAAAAAACTATTGTGTCTGGAGTATTATTGCTCGTTTGTTCAGGATTGTTTGCGCATACGACTGAAAAACAATTCCATGTTTCTCTTGCGCCTCTTTATTCGCTTGAAAACGGTAAGATAAAAGAAACAGTTTATACAGAAAGCTCTGGAAATAAATTATCTGAGCTTGAATGGGATAACAGCCTTAATTCAAATATCGGTTTTGCTGTTGATGGTGGATGGCGTTTTATAAATCTTCAGGCAAGCTGTATGTGGGGAATTCCAAAGAACAGCGGCAGCGTTGAAGGCTCTTCCTGGGAAAATACAAGTTTTCCGGGGATTATGACCCGTCAGTACACGGCTGACAACAAACTTGAGTCTAACTTTAAGCTGAACACAAGACTTATGTTTGATATTCCTCTTCTTTCTTTCTTCAATTTGCAGCCTTATGCAGGATTTGGATATTCTATTACAAAATATAATGCGAGCGGTTCAAAGGGACGGGCTGCTAAAAAGAATGCTCTTGTTGACAGCAGTTTTAGCCTTGCAAATATGAAAAAGGATTATACAAATAATGTGAAGGAGATTTCTGCTTCGGGGGATGTAATCGATTATACCCGCGAGGTATATGACGTTTATTGCGGACTTGCGGCTTCATTTTATCTTTTTGACCGGCTGACTTTGACTGCGGATGTAAATGTTTCGCCTTTTGTAAAGATTAATGCAAAAGATCATCACTATCTGACTGATTATCAGGTGGACATGTTTTATCTTGATATTATGAAGGGCTCATTTCAAAAATGGCAGTTTGGGGGTGCGGCTGACGTAAAGATTGTGGGCGGACTGAGCGCGGGCCTTCTGTTCAACTTTAATCTTCTTACAGAAATTAAGGGCGATAATTATAAATCAAATTATTCGGACAGCAATTTTATAAAGGACTCTGCATATACAAGTTCAACTTCTTCTTACGATTGGGAAGCAAGCATTTATGCCCGCTATCGCTTTGATTTTGGTCCGACACATACTCCACGCGCCCGCGCTGCTCGCGAAAAGAAGGAGAAGGCTCCTAAGGTGCGCGACGGTAAGGTGAATGTGAAGGTGTATTAGAAAAGAAAAAAAACGCGGTTTTTGAATGAACCGCGTTATTTTTTAACTGAAATATGTTATTTCTTTGCTTCCAGCTGCGATTTGAGTTCCTGGACTTTTTCAACAGAAAGTCCCTGAGCCTGTGCAATCTCATCGATTGAGAGTTTATTTAATTTTAGAAGATTTGTTGCGGCTTCGATGGCTTTTTGCTGAGCACCTTCAATAAGTCCATCATTTCTGCCTTCTTCGCGGACTGTTTTTTCGTATAATTCCCTGTCAAATTCGGCTAACATCATACCTATAATATCCCACTTCTGCTCTTCGAATAATCCGTCCAGAAGCTTGCCATTAATTGCATCTTCTACAGCGGCCTTTACAGCTTCGTCTCTATCCTGCCTGTCTTTCATTCTCTTACGGACATTAGCAACGAAACTGCTATAATCATATAACGCTTTACATTTTTTTTGAAGTGCAGGATTGTGATCTGCGTTCACGTTTAGAACTGTTGCTGTCCATTCGAATTCTCCTTCTGTTGTCGGCTTTTCAAATGCATCAGAGAGACGATATTTTATGGCATCTTCCTGGACCTTTTCGCCATTATAAAAGACTACAAATCTTGGTGCAGGGATTCTTATCTGAGTACTCCCATAAATTGATTGTTTATGTTCTGTGATATGCGACTGGTAAAGCCTTGCAAAATACATAAGGCCTCGAAGCGGCATATTAGGGTTAACCGTACTCTGATGTTCGAAAAGATTCAGCTCATCATCGATTAAGAACGACAGGTCATCTTTCATTGTCAAGAAGAGCGCGTTTTGAATCGTCGTGATTTTTAAATCGTTGATATCAGTGTAGTTTGAATCGTTCAATGCATTGTAAAGAGATAAAAGCCAGCGCTTGCTTCTGTCGTTTTCGCCCTTGAAAATGTAGCGGAAGAGCGTATCTTTGTAATCTCGCTTCGCTTTCTCCTCAATGTCTATTGATTCTGGACTTGCTAAATTTTTTGTTTCTGCCATATAAATACCTCTTATGTTTAAAATTTTCTCTCCACTGTTAAAATAGACAAAAAAGTGCAAATTCCGGCAATGTTCTGGGAAAAAAGTTGAAAATTTTTAACTGGGAATGTGAAATAAACGTTTGCAGAATGCAGCCGGCCGGAGAAATGAGCAGCGCGAAGCGGTACGCGGCTTGGCGCGTACTGACCGATAGGGAACTGCGAAATTGAACTGAACCCCAAAAGTTGGACACTTTTGGAGGAAAAATGCAAAGAAAATTTGATGTAAATTTCAAATTGTCTGTAGTTCAGATGTATTT